>NZ_JBIBEQ010000012.1:0-267645 GCF_042955215.1 Streptomyces sp. NPDC012466
AAGTACCAGCTCAGGCACCGTGACTGGGAAGCGGCCGAACGCGAGGGCCGCACCATCACCGCGCTGCTGACCCGGCTCAACACCGTCCGGCGGGAGAACCCGGCCCTCCAGCAGCTGCGCGACCTGCACTTCCACGACGCCGACCAGGAAGCGGTGATCGCCTACTCGAAGCGGAAGGGTTCGAACACGGTTCTGGTGGTCGCCAACCTCGACCCCCACCACACCCAGGAGGCCACGGTCTCGTTGGACATGCCGCAACTCGGCCTCGACTGGCACGAGTCGGTGCCGGTGCGCGACGAGCTCACCGGCGAGACCTACCACTGGGGCAGGGCCAACTATGTGCGCCTCGAACCGGGCCGCAGGCCCGCGCACGTCTTCACGGTTCTGCGACCGTCCACCCCGGAGATCGGAGGGTCACCCACAACATGATCGTCAACGAACCCGTTCCGGACACCTTCGAGGACACTCCCGCGAGGGACCGTGACCCGGAGTGGTTCAAACGCGCCGTCTTCTACGAGGTGCTCGTCCGCTCGTTCCAGGACAGCAACGGCGACGGCGTCGGTGACCTCAAGGGCCTGACCGCCAAGCTCGACTACCTCCAGTGGCTGGGTGTCGACTGCCTGTGGCTGCCGCCGTTCTTCAAGTCCCCGCTGCGCGACGGCGGCTACGACGTCTCCGACTACACGGCCGTGCTGCCGGAGTTCGGCGACCTGGCCGACTTCGTGGAGTTCGTCGACGCCGCACACCAGCGCGGCATGCGCGTGATCATCGACTTCGTCATGAACCACACCAGCGACCAGCACCCGTGGTTCCAGGAGTCGAGAAAAGATCCCGACGGGCCCTACGGCGACTACTACGTGTGGGCCGACGACGACAAGCAGTTCCAGGACGCACGGATCATCTTCGTCGACACCGAGGCCTCCAACTGGACCTACGACCCGGTCCGCAAGCAGTACTACTGGCACCGCTTCTTCTCCCACCAGCCGGACCTCAACTACGAGAACCCGGCCGTGCAGGAGGAGATGATCTCCGCGCTGAAGTTCTGGCTGGACCTGGGCATCGACGGGTTCCGGCTGGACGCGGTGCCGTACCTGTACCAGCAGGAGGGCACGAACTGCGAGAACCTCCCGGAGACGCACGACTTCCTGAAGCGGGTGCGCAAGGAGATCGACGCGCAGTACCCGGACACCGTGCTGCTCGCGGAGGCCAACCAGTGGCCCGAGGACGTCGTCGACTACTTCGGCGACTACCCGAGCGGTGGCGACGAGTGCCACATGGCGTTCCACTTCCCCGTCATGCCGCGCATCTTCATGGCCGTACGCCGCGAGTCCCGCTACCCGGTCTCCGAGATCCTGGCCAAGACACCGGCCATCCCGTCGAACTGCCAGTGGGGCATCTTCCTGCGCAACCACGACGAGCTCACGCTCGAGATGGTCACCGACGAAGAGCGCGACTACATGTGGGCCGAGTACGCCAAGGACCCCCGCATGCGCGCCAACATCGGCATCCGCAGGCGGCTGGCCCCGCTGCTGGACAACGACCGCAACCAGATCGAGCTGTTCACGGCCCTGCTGCTGTCGTTGCCGGGCTCGCCGATCCTGTACTACGGCGACGAGATCGGCATGGGCGACAACATCTGGCTCGGCGACCGCGACGCGGTGCGCACGCCGATGCAGTGGACCCCGGACCGCAACGCCGGGTTCTCCTCGTGCGATCCCGGGCGGCTGTTCCTGCCCACGATCATGGACCCGGTCTACGGCTACCAGGTCACGAGCGTCGAGGCGTCCATGGCCTCGCCGTCCTCGCTGCTGCACTGGACCCGCCGCATGATCGAGATCCGCAAGCAGAACCCCGCCTTCGGACTCGGCTCGTACACCGAGCTGCCGTCGACGAACCCGGCGGTGCTGGCGTTCCTGCGGGAGTACGAGGACGACCTGGTGCTGTGCGTGAACAACTTCTCCCGTTTCGCACAGCCCACGGAACTGGACCTGAGCGCCTTCGAGGGGCGGCACCCGGTGGAGCTGTTCGGCGGGGTCCGCTTCCCCGCGATCGGCGAGCTGCCGTACCTGCTGACGCTCGGGGGCCACGGGTTCTACTGGTTCAGGCTTCGCAAGGAAACCATGTGAGGCCTGAAAAGGCCTGTTGAGGCCTGACGTGCGGGGCGGGCGGCAAACCCCGGCGGCGGGGCGTTTCCTCCGCCCCGCCCGGGGCACGCATCAGTAACACCCCGCCCACCCGCGTGAGCCGGAGGGGCGCCGTCCGGGGCCGGCCGCAGGCGCCGGAGGCGCACCAAAAATGGGTGAAAGGACGCGACGCCATGTCGGAAGCCGTCACACGCACCGTCACCACCCCGCCCGGCCTTCTTGCCTCCCTGGACCCGTTGCTGCGGGAATGGCTGCCGCGGCAGCGCTGGTTCGCGGGCAAGGGGCGGCCGGTCACCGGGTTCACGCTGGTCGAGGCCACCGAGCTGCTCCCGGCCACGTCCAAGCTGGGCCTGTTCCACCTGCTCGTCCGCGCCCACCAGCCCGTCGTGCCGTCCCACGGTGCGCCGGGTCACCCCGGTGACTGCTACCAGCTGCTGATAGGCGTGCGCGAGGCGCTGCCGCCTCGGCTGGCGCCCGCGCTGATCGGACATGTGCCGACGGGACCGCTGGCCGGCCGGACCGTCTACGACGCCCTGCACGACACCAGGCCGGCCGAGCTGCTCCTGGAGGCGCTGCGCACCCGGGCCCGTATCGGCAGGCTCCGCTTCGACCGGGACGCCGGGCAGGACATCCGCTCCGGGCTGGTGCCGCGCGTGGTGACCGCCGAGCAGTCCAACTCGTCGATCGTCTACGGAGATACGTTCATCCTGAAGCTGCTCCGCCGGATCGTGCCCGGGGTCAACCCCGATCTGGAGCTGCCGCTCGCGCTGGCCCGCGAGGGGTGCCCCCGCGTTCCCGCTCCGACGGCCTGGATGGTCGCGGACATCTCCCCCGCGGCGGACCCGGTCGTCACGGCGGGCCCGGGCGACGTCGCCGGCCAGCCGTACGTCCTCGGGGTGCTCCAGCCGTTCCTGCAGGGCGCCTCCGACGGCTGGGAGCTGGCCCTGCGCGAGCTGGCCAAGGGCGAGGACTTCAGCGCCGAGGCGCGGGCCCTGGGGCGGGCGACCGCCGAGGTGCACACCGCGCTGGCCCGGGCGCTGCCGACCGTCACGCTCGGCCACATGCAGCTCCAGATGATGGTCGACGGCATGATCGAGCGGCTGGACGCGGCCGTCCAGGCGGTGCCCGCGCTGCGGCCGTACGCCGGTGGGCTGCGGTCGGCGTTCACGGCGCTGGGCGATCTTGCCGCCGAGGGCCGCACCTGGACCGCGCAGCGGGTGCACGGCGATCTGCACCTCGGGCAGTGCCTGCGCTCGCCGTCCGGCGAGTGGTGGCTGATCGACTTCGAGGGAGAGCCGGCCCGGCCGCTCGCCGAGCGGCGCATGCCGCAGCCGGCCGTACGGGACGTCGCCGGGATGCTGCGGTCCTTCGACTACGCGGCGCGCTCGGCCGACCCTCCCCAGCCGGACTGGGCCGAGACCTGCCGTTCCGCGTACTGCTCCGGCTACGCGGAGGCCTCCGGCCTGGACCCGCGCACCGACCCGGTGCTGCTGCGGGCCTACGAGACCGACAAGGCGATCTACGAGGTGGTGTACGAGGCCCGGCACCGCCCCGACTGGCTGCCGGTGCCCCTGGCCGCCATAGACCGGCTCGCCTCGTCCGGCCACCTGACCTGACCGACCCCTCGTCCTGGAGGCTCCGCCCGTGACCCCCCGTCCTGAGTCCAGCGGTTCGCATCCCAAGGGGACCGCCGGGGAGAAGATCCCCGAGCAGCCCACGGCCGCGCAGAAGAAGAGCGCCGCGAAGAAGACGGCGGTGCCGAAACAGGCAGCGGCGAAGAAGACGGCCGCCGCGAAGAAGGCCGCCGTCAAGAAGACGCCCGCCGCGCAGTCACCGGCGGTGAAGGCCGCGGCCAAGAAGGCGACGCCTGCGAAGACGACGGCGAAGAAGGCGACGGCCGGGAAGGCGGCTCCCGAGAAGGCCGCGCCGCCCGTGAAGGCGGCGGCGAAGAAGGCCGCGAAGAAGGCGACGGCCGAGAAGGCTGCGCCCGCCAAGGCCGCCGCCAAGAAGGCCGTCACGAAGAAGGCCGCCGCGACGAAGGCCACGGCTGCCAAGGCACCGGCCACCAAGGCGGCCCCGCCGAAGACGACGGCCAAGAAGGCGGCCACCGAGAAGACGGCCGTCAAGAAGGCCACCACCGCCAAGGCCCCCGCGAGGAAGGCCCCCGCGGGCAGGGCTCTCACCGGGACGGCCACCTCCGGGACGGCCGCCGCCCAGGTCGTCCCTCCGGAGATGGAGGTCGCCGTCTCGCCCGCCGTCGACGCGGTGGACCGGGAGCGGCTGCTCGGCGGTACGCACCACGACCCGCACTCCGTGCTCGGCGCGCACCCGGTGCCCGGCGGTATCGCCTTCCGGGCGTTCCGGCCCTACGCCCTGTCGGTGACCGTCGTCGCCGGGGAGCTGCGCGCCGAGCTGCACGCCGACGGCGAGGGGTTCTTCTCCGGCCTGCTGCCGCTGCGCGAGGTCCCCGCGTACCGGCTGGTCGTGGAGTACGAGGGAACGGTCCTGGAGACCGAGGACGCCTACCGGTTCCTGCCCACGCTGGGCGACCTCGACCTGCACCTGATCGGTGAGGGCCGGCACGAGGAGCTGTGGACGGCGCTGGGCGCGCACCCGATGACCCACGAGGGTGTGACCGGCACCCGGTTCGCGGTGTGGGCGCCGAACGCGCGCGGTGTGCGCGTGGCCGGCACGTTCAACTTCTGGGACGGCACCGGTCACGTCATGCGGTCGCTGGGCTCGTCCGGGGTGTGGGAGCTGTTCCTGCCGGACGTCGGCGAGGGCGAGCTGTACAAGTTCGAGATCACCCGGCCCGACGGTTCGAGGACGATGCGTGCCGACCCGATGGCCCGCCGCACGGAGGTGCCGCCCGCGACCTCGTCGGTCATCACGTCCTCGCAGTACGAGTGGGGCGACGACGAGTGGCTGGCCCGGCGCGCCGAGGCCCCGGCGCACGAGGCGCCGTTCTCGGTGTACGAGATCCATCTGCCCTCCTGGCGGCCCGGCCTGACGTACCGCCAGCTGGCCGAGCAGCTCCCCGGGTACGTGAAGAACCTGGGCTTCACGCACGTGGAGCTGATGCCGGTCGCGGAGCATCCGTTCGGCGGCTCCTGGGGCTATCAGGTGACCGGCTTCTACGCGCCGACGGCCCGGCTGGGCACACCGGACGACTTCCGGTTCCTGGTCGACAAGCTCCACCAGGCCGGTATCGGCGTCCTCATGGACTGGGTGCCGGCACACTTCCCGCGGGACGACTGGGCGCTGGCCGAGTTCGACGGCCGGCCGCTGTACGAGCACGCGGATCCGCTGCGGGCGGCGCACCCCGACTGGGGCACGCTGGAGTTCGACTTCGGACGCAACGAGGTGCGCAACTTCCTCGTCGCGAACGCCGTCTACTGGTGCGAGGAGTTCCACATCGACGGCCTGCGGGTGGACGCGGTGGCCTCGATGCTCTACCTGGACTACTCGCGCGAGCCGGGCCAGTGGACGCCCAACGAGCACGGTGGCCGGGAGAACCTGGACGCGGTGGCGTTCCTGCAGGAGATGAACGCGACGGTGTACCGCAGGGTGCCCGGCGTGGTCACGATCGCCGAGGAGTCCACCGCCTGGGACGGCGTCACCCGGGCCACCCACCACAAGGGCCCGAGCGGCTTCGGCGGCCTCGGGTTCGGGCTGAAGTGGAACATGGGCTGGATGCACGACTCGCTCCAGTACATGAGCCACGAGCCGGTGCACCGCAAGTACCACCACGGTGAGATGACGTTCTCGATGGTGTACGCCTACAGCGAGAACTACGTCCTGCCGATCTCGCACGACGAGGTCGTGCACGGCAAGCGCTCGCTGGTGTCGAAGATGCCCGGCGACTGGTGGCAGCAGCGCGCCGGAGTGCGGTCCTACCTGGGCTTCATGTGGGCCCACCCGGGCAAGCAGCTGCTGTTCATGGGGCAGGAGTTCGCGCAGGGCGCCGAGTGGTCCGAGGCGCACGGCCCCGACTGGTGGCTGCTGGATCCGGGCTACGGGGCGGAGCCCGAGCACCGCGGTGTACGTGACCTGGTGCGCGACCTGAACACCGTCTACCGGGCGACCCCGGCGCTGTGGCGCCTCGACACGGACCCGGCCGGTTTCGAGTGGATCGTCGGGGACGCCGCCGACGACAATGTCGTCGCGTTCCTGCGGCTGGACCCGGAGGGCGCCCCGGTGCTGGCGGTGTCCAACTTCGCCCCGGTCACCCGCCAGGACTACCGCCTGGGCGTCCCGGAGGACGTCCCCGCCTGGCACGAGGCCGTCAACACCGACGCGGCCCGCTACGGCGGCAGCGACGTCACCAACCCCGACCCGGTCAAACCCGAACCCCAGCCCTGGCACGGCCGCCCGGCCAGCATCCGCCTGACCCTGCCACCGCTGGCGACGGTGTGGCTCCGGCCGGCATAGGGGACCGGGGGCCCCTGTGACAGGGCTGTGACCGGAGGTATGGCCTCCGTCACAGCCCGTCCGGTCGGGTGCTGCTGGGGTGTCCCTATGCGTGCCGTCCGGTTCACCTCGCAGCTCCAGCCGTGCTGATGGGCTTCGGTGTCTCCGCGGCCTGCGCCGTCGGCGCGCTCGTCGCCGCGGCGGGTGTCGTCGCGATGGCGTTGCCCGGGCGGCCCCGGCCGTGGCCGGTTCATCTGATGCGCCGTGCGGCGGGGGTGGCCGCGTGGGCGGCGGCGGCCGTGTACTCGCCGGGGGCCTTCGCCGTGCTGATGTCGGAGCACGCCTTCGGTGACGGCGCGAACTCGATGCCCGCCCCGGCCTGCCGCGACGGCTTCGCCCCGGCCACGATCGAGGGCCTGAGCCACCACCGGTCCTCGTACCTGCCGCTGCGTTTCGACTGCGTCCGCGAGGACGGCTCCGTCTACTCCAGCGATCCGGACTACGGGTGGATGAACTGGGCGAGCGCGTCCCTCGCCCTGTCCGCCGCGCTGCTCGTCATCGGCGCGGGCTACGCGAGCGAGCTCCGGGCCCGCAAGACGGCCGTGACGTCATGACACTGCTGCCCGTCTTCGCCGGGCTGGTCGTCGGCTGGGTCGCGTTGCGGGGGCTGCTGGCGCATCCGCTGCTGCCGCTGTGGGTGAAGACGTCGGTCTTCTGGGCGGTGCCGCTCACCGCGGCCACCTGGCTGTTCATCATGGCGGCGGACGACCCCGTCCTCTTCCCGGAGACCGCCCCCTGCCCCAGGGAACCGTTTCAGGAGGGCGTCATCGGGAGCGGAAAGGTGTCGGGAGTCTCCACCCCGTTTCCGCCGCGGGCCTACTGCCTGTGGGAGGACGGCACCGTCTACGAGCTCGCGCCCGGGGCCGAGTTCCTGTTCTGGGTCTTCTTCGCCCTGACGGTCGTACCGCTCGCCGCCGGACTGTGGCACGCCCTGCGGGATCCGCGCTCGCTCCTGCGCTGAGCGGAGCCGTACCCGGCCGGGTACGGCTCCGTCGTGCTACGCGAGGGATTGCGCCAGGGCCTTCGGCAGCTCCCCCGTGTGCAGCAGGCCCAGCCGCTGGGTGGCCCGGGTCAGGGCCACGTACAGATCGCTGGTGCCGTACCGGCCGGGCTCGACCACCAGGACGGAGTCGAACTCCAGGCCCTTGGCCTGGCGCGGGTCGAGCAGGACGACCTTCCGGGTGAGGTCGGGTTCCGCGCCCGCCGTGACGCCGTCCAGCCGGGCCGCGATACCGCGGTGCAGGTCGCGCGGTGCGATCACCGCGAGCCTGCCCTCGGCCGGGGTCAGCTCGTCCACGGCCTTGGCGACGGCGCCCGGAAGGTCGTCGGTGGCGCGGGCCCAGGGGCGTACGCCCGTGGAGCGCACGGAGCTGGGCGGTTCGAACCCGGGGTGCTCGGCGCGCACCACGGCCGCCGCGACGTCCATGATCTCGGCCGGGGTGCGGTAGTTGACGCCCAGGCGGGTGTGCTCCCAGCGGTCCTCGACGTACGGGGAGAGGATGTCCGACCAGGAGCCGACCCCGGCCGCCTCCGCGGTCTGCGCCGGGTCGCCGACCAGGGTCATCGAGCGGGTCGGGCTGCGCCGCATCAGCAGCCGCCACGCCATCGGCGACAGTTCCTGCGCCTCGTCGACGATGATGTGCCCGAACGCCCAGGTGCGGTCGGCGGCGGCGCGCTCGGCGGCACTGCGGTGGTCGTCCTCCTCGTGTCGCTCGGCGAACCGCTCGGCGTCGATGATGTCGTGCGCGGACAGCACCTCGGAGCCCTCGGGGTCGCCCTCCTCCTTGTCCTCGAACTCGTAGGTACGGGACGCGTACGACACCTCCAGCACGCCCTGCGCATAGGCGATCTGCTGCTCCCGCTGGCGCTGGGCGCGCTCGCGGGCGAGCCGGTCGTCGTCGCCGAGGAGTTCGGCGGCCTCGTCGAGCAGCGGCACGTCCGCCACCGTCCAGCGCCGGGTCACGGGGCGCCGTACGGCGTCGGCGTCCGCCGGGGGCAGGAACTCCTCCGGGGCGGCGAGGAAGTCGGCCACGAGTCGTTGCGGGGTGAGCACCGGCCACAACTGGTCGATGGCGGACCATACGTCGGGGTTCTCGGCGAGGTCGTCGCGGATCTGGGTGATGTCGCTGGGGTCGAGCAGGCTGGACCCGTCGAAGGGGTCGGTGCCGATCCGCTCGGCGTACAGGTCGGTGAGGGCGTTGAGGATGTGCCCCTCGAAGTGCTCGCGGGCGGCGTTGTGCGGCAGCTTGGCGGCGCGGGCGCGGTCGCGCGCGACGTTGACCAGGCCGTCGTCGAGCATGAGGACCTCGCGGTCGTGCTCGATGGTGATCACCGGATCGGGCAGCGCCTGCCGGCTGCGGACGACCTCGGCGAGCACGTCGGCCATGTCGGCGCGGCCCTTCACGGCGGCCGCCTCCGGCGTGTCGGTCGCGGTCGCCTTCACGCCGGGGTACAGCTCGCCGACGGTCGCGAGGAGCACGCCGGTCTCGCCGAGGGAGGGCAGCACCTCCCCGATGTAGCCGAGGAACGCCGGGTTGGGCCCGACGATCAGCACCGCCCGCTTGGCGAGCAGTTCCCGGTGCTCGTAGAGCAGGAAGGCGGCGCGGTGCAGGGCGACGGCCGTCTTGCCCGTGCCCGGGCCGCCCTCCACCACCAGGACGCCGCGGTGCGGGGCGCGGATGATGCGGTCCTGGTCGGCCTGGATGGTCTGCACGATGTCGCTCATGCGGCCGGTGCGCGCGGAGTCGAGGGCGGCGAGCAGGACGGCGTCGCCCGTCGGGTCCTCGTGGCCGGTGCGGGTCCGGTCGCCGAGGTCGAGGAGCTCGTCGTGCAGCTGGGTGACCCTGCGGCCGTCGGTGGCGATGTGCCGCCGGCGCCGGAGGCCCATCGGCGTGTGGCCGGTGGCCAGGTAGAAGGGGCGTGCGACGTCGGCGCGCCAGTCGATCAGGACGGGGGTGCGCTCGGCGTCGTCGGTGCGCAGCCCGATCCGGCCGATGTGGTGGGTGACGCCCGAGGTGAGGTCGATCCGGCCGAAGCACAGGGAGCCGTCGACCGCGTTCAGCGCGGCGAGCAGCCCGGAGCGCTCGGCCACGAGGATGTCCCGCTCGAGTCTGGCCTGCATGGGGGTGTTGCCCTGCGCGAGGGCGTCCGTGACGGAGGTCTCGGCGTCGCCGCGCAGCGCGTCCACGCGCGCGTACAACCCGTCGATGAATTCCTGTTCCTGGCGCAATTCATCGTCCGGAAATTCGGTGTTTGACAATTCCACTCCCGCCCGGATATACTGTGCTCACTGAACTTCACCGTGCCTGCAATCGACTTGAAGGCACGAACAAACAAATATACGCAAGGAAATCCCCCGAGCGCAATTGCTCGGGGGATTTCCTCATGCCGGGCGCATACCGGGCCGGTCTCTACAGCACGTCGGCGAGTTCCTCCAGCAGCCGCCGCTTGGCCCGTGCGCCGACCATCGACTTCACGGGCTCACCGCCGCGGAACACCATGAACGTCGGCATGGACAGCACCTTGTAGGCGTTGGTCGTCTCCGGATTGGAGTCCACGTCCAGCTGCACGACCTTCAGCCGGTCGCCCTCCTCGGAGGCGAGGGCCTTGAGCACCGGGCCCATCTGCCGGCACGGCGGGCACCAGTCGGCGGTGAACTCCACCAGCACCGGCAGCTCCGCGCCGATCACCTCCGCCTCGAAGTCCCCGTCCGTCACATCGATCACCATGGGTGGTCCCCTCCCAGCTCGCACACGGGTTCCGGACCGCCCGGAACCTCCGCCTCGGCGGCCAGCTCGGCCCGGGCCAGCTGCCGCGCGACCGTCTCCCGCACGGTGCTCAGCTGGCCGATGAGCGAGTCGAGTTCGTCCAGCTTGCGCCGGTAGACCGCGAGCGACGCCGGGCACGAGTCGCCCTCGGGATGCCCGGCGCGCAGACACTCCACGAAGGGCCGCGTCTCCTCCAGGTCGAACCCGAAGTCCTGCAGCGTCCTGATCTGCCGGAGCAGCCGCAGATCGCTCTCGTCGTAGGTCCGGTATCCGTTGCCGGTGCGCCGCGCGGGCAGCAGCCCCCGCGACTCGTAGTACCGCAGCGTCCGCGTCGTGGTCCCGGCCCGTGCGGCCAGCTCGCCGATTCGCATGCCCATGAACGTAATCCTTGACCCCGGCGTCAAGGCAACAGCGGTTTGCGCTCCACCGGGGAGGTCAGCACGATCGACGTCGTGGTGCGGCCCAGCGCGGAAACGCCCTCCAGGATCTCCTCCAGGTGGACGGTGTCCCGGACGGCTACCTTGAGGATCCAGCAGTCCTCCCCCACCACGTGGTGCACCTCGGTGATCTCGGGACGCTCGATCAGCTCCAGGGTCCTGGGGTGCTTGAGCGTGTAGCCGCCGTGCGGGTCGACTCGGATGAACGCCTGGATGCCGTAACCGAGCCGGGCGGGCACGATGTGGGCGCCGTAGCCGCTGATCACACCCGCCGCCTCCAGCCGCCGCACCCGCTCGGTGACGGCCGCGGGGCTGAGCCTGACCCGCCGGCCCAGCTCGCTGAGCTTGATGCGGCCGTCGGTCTGGAGCAGCTGGAGGATCTGCCGGTCCAGCGCGTCGAAGGCCACCGATGTTTCGTCGGCGGCACTGCGCAGATGCCGTGGTTCTTTTGGCGCGGCGGCCTGAACTCCCATGGTTCCCCCTTCAGGGCGTGGATGTACGCCGGGAGAATTATGGCCATGGAAAAGCCCCTGGATGTCCTGGTCATCGGCGGAAACCGTTACGTCGGAAAGCGTCTGATCGCACGGCTGCTCGCCGCGGGCCACCGCGTCACGGTGCTGAACCGGGGATCCTCCCCGCCCCCCGCCGGGGGGGAGCACCTGCTCGCCGACCGCAACGACGAGACGTCGCTGACCGGCGCGCTCGGCTCCCGGGTCTTCGACGTCGTCGTCGACCAGGTCTGCTACACCCCGCGCCAGGCCGCGATCGCCCGCCGCGTCTTCACCGGCCGTACCCGCCGCTATGTGATGACGTCGACGGTCGAGGTGTACGAGTACGAGGACTCCCCCGCCCTCGTGCGCGAGGAGGCCGTCGCCCCGTCCACCGTCGGCGTCGACCTGGACCTGCCCTGGGACGACCCCGCCTTCGCGGAGGCCCACTACGGGGAGGGCAAGCGGCAGGCCGAGGCGGTCCTCGCGGCCGGCGGCGCGGCGTTCCCCTGCACGACGGTGCGGGTGGCGCATGTGCTCGGCGGCGGCGACGACTTCACGGGCAGGCTGGCCCACTACGCCGAGCGGATACGCACCGGCGAACCGATCGCCGTGCCGACGGTGAACCGGCCGGCCACCTATGTGTACGTCGAGGAGATCGCCCGCTTCCTGGCCTGGGCGGCGGGCGAGGACTTCACCGGGCCGGTGAACGCCGCCGCGCCCGGGGCACTGAGCACCGAGGAGCTGTGCGAGGCGGTGGCCGCCCATGTGCCCGGCGGCCGGACCGAGTTCCGGCCCGTGGAGGTCGGCGAGGTCTCGCCGTTCTCCTTCCGCCGCTCGTACGGCATGGACAACGCCCGGGCGGCCGGGCTGGGCTTCACCTTCACCGACGCGCGGCGGTGGCTGCCACGTGCCGTCGCCGAGACGCTCGGGAAGGGCGACTGACATGCGCTACAGAACTCTCGGCGGGGTGCGGGTCAGCGCGATCGGGCTCGGAGCGATGCCGCTGTCCATCGAGGGCCGGCCGGACGAGGAACGCGCCCTGGCCACCGTGCACGCGGCGCTGGACGCGGGCGTGACCCTGCTGGACACGGCCGACTCGTACCACCTGCCGGGCGCGGAGCCCGGCCACAACGAACGCCTGGTGGCCCGCGCGCTGGCCGCCTGGGGCGGTGACACCTCCGGCGTCCTGGTGGCGACGAAGGGCGGCCGCGGACGCCCGGCGGGCGGCGACTGGACGGTGAACGGCTCGCCCCGCCACCTCAAGGCCGCCGCCGAGGCGTCGCGCAAGCGGCTGGGCGTGGAGGCCATCGGCCTCTACCAGCTGCACAAGCCGGACCCCGCGGTGCCCTTCGAGGAGTCGGTGGGCGCGCTGCGCGAGCTGCTCGACGCGGGCACGATCCGGCTGGCCGGGGTGTCCAACACGGACGCGGACCAGATCCGCCGGGCCCGCGAGATCCTCGGCGACCGGCTGGTGTCGGTGCAGAACCGGTACTCGCCCGCCGTCCGGGACAGCGAGCCGGAGCTGCGGCTGTGCGCGGAGCTGGGGCTGGCGTTCCTGCCGTGGAGCCCGCTGGGCGGGCTGGCCCGCAGCTCCCTGGACGGGCCGTCGCGCACGGAGGGGGCCGAGCGCTTCGGCGCGTTCCACGCGGTGGCGGCGGAGCGCGGGGGCAGTCCCCAACAGGTCGCCCTGGCCTGTGAACCCTGACCTCCAACGGCAGACTCCAAGGCCGGCCCTTGCGGACCGGATCGGCGCCTTCACGCCGCAGCGCGGTGATCAGCTTGCCGAACTGACGCGGGCTCAGGATCGGATCTTGAGCACACGCAACGGAACCGTGAGCAGCTAGAGTGCGCGTGCGACGCGATGAGGGGGCACGATGGCCAAGGTCAATATCAGTCTCGACGCCGAACTCGTAGTGGAAGTGATGGTCCTGGCTGGGATCGGCTCGCCCCAGGACGCGATCGAGGCGATTGTGCGGGACTACATCGCCCGCGGCCACCGCACGGAGGCTCGCACCGAGCTCAAGGACCAGAATCTGCGCGAGCTCGACGTCAAGCCGCAGGAGCCGCAAGGCTGAGCCTCTGCCGCCTGCCGCCGTTCAAACTGCCTGGCGACGCATCCAAGGCCGCGTCGGCACAGACGGCAAGGGTATTTGCGGGACAGCCCTTAGAGGGTGTCCCGCAAAGTCCCGCCCGCCCCGCGACACCCGGCACCTCCCCCAGGCTCTCGACTCCACTCGAGCAGGGGGCACCCCCATGACGCCGCAGGGTTCGCCCTCCGGGCGGACGACGCGACCTTGCGGACACTCCCTAGCGGGCCCCGGCGGACTCCGGTTCCTTGTCTTCCGCCGCGGGCTCGTCGGCGGCCTTCGCCCTGCCGGGCAGCAGCAGCGCCACCACCACCGTGCCGGCGCCCAGGATCACGGCCCCGATCAGGCTGGTGTGCGCGACCGCGTCGGAGAACGCGGATCCGACCGCGTCGGCCATCTGCCGCGCGCCGCCGCCCAGTTGTTCGGCCTGCGACCGAAGCCGCTCCGCCTGCTGGGGGTCGCTGGTGTGCGCGGCCTGCTCGGCGAGCTGCCGGGCCTTGGCGCCGATGCCGTGGGCGACGGCGTACCCGGCCCCGACGGAGTCCTGGGCCGTGGCCAGGGAGGAGGCGGGGAGCTTGCTGCCGGCCGTCGCGTCCGAGAGGTGGCCGGAGTACGACGTCGCCAGCAGCGAGCCCAGGATCGCGATGCCCAGCGAACCGCCGAGCTCCAGCGACGTGTCGTTCACGGCGCCGCCGACGCCCAGCTCGGACTCCGGGAACGCCCCCATGATCGCGTCCGTGCAGGGCGAGAGCGCGAGCCCGATGGACAGGCCGAGGACGACGAGGGGCGCGACGAAGTCGCCGTACGACGAACCGGCGTCGACCTGGGTGAGCAGGGCCAGGGCCGCCGTGCCGCCGACCATGCCGGCCGTGACGGTCCACTTCATGCCGACCCGGGGCGTGAGGAAGCCGGTGAGAGCCGCCCCCACGAACACGGCACCCGCCAGCGGCAGCATGCGCAGTCCCGTGTCCAGGGCGTCGTAGCCGAGGACGAACTGGAGGTGCTGCGTCAGGTAGTAGAAGGCCCCGAAGACCGCCAGGAAGAACAGGGCGACGGCGAGGTTGGAGCCGGCGAAGCCGCGGTCCTTGAAGCGGCGGACGTCGAGGAGCGGGCGGGGGTGGCGCAGCTCCCACAGGACGAAGGCGACGAGCCCGGCGCCGGCGACGACCGCCGCCGTGACGGCCTTGACGCCCCAGCCGAAGTGCGGGCCCTCGATGATCATGTAGACCAGCGCGGCGATCCACACCACCGACAGCAGTCCGCCGCCGTAGTCGATGCGCCCGCGGTCGGCGGCCTGGGACGGCGGTACGAGGACGAGGGCGCCGACGAGGGCCAGGACCGCGACGGGGACGTTGATGAGGAACGTCGAGGACCAGCCGTGGTCCTCCAGCAGCGCCCCGGCGACCAGCGGTCCGGCCGCGATGGCGAGCCCGGCCGTGGCGGTCCACAGGGTGATGGCCTTGGCCCGTTCGGCGCGCGGGAAGGTCGCGGCGAGCAGGGACAGCGTGGCGGGCATGATCATCGCGGCGCCGGCGCCCATCACGGCCCGTGCGGCGATGACCGTCGTGGAGCTGTCCGCGAGGAAGCCGAAGACGGAGCCGCCCGCGAACACGACCAGTCCGAGCACGAGCGCGCCCCGGCGGCTGTACTTGTCGCCTATCGCGCCGAGCAGCAGCATCAGAGCGGCGTAGGGGACGGTGTAGCCGTCGATCACCCACTGCAGGTCTGCGCTGGACAGCCCGAGGTCCTCGGTCATGGCGGGCGCGGCGACGGTGAGGGCGGTGTTCGCCATCACGATGATCAGCAGGCTCAGGCAGAGCACGAGGAGCGCCCACCAGCGGCGTGCGTAGGGGCGGTCCATCCTCTCGGCCGGTTCGTTCATGACGAGTCGCATGGCAGGGGTTGCCTTCCTCGCTGAATTGCACATGGGTGTGCATTTACACAACGATGTGCAATCTACGCCGTTGCACAGCACTGTGCAACTCGATGGGGGAAGGGGCACAATGACACCCATGACCACGGGTACCAGCCGCGCCGACGCCAACCGCCGCCGCCTTCTCGACGTCGCCCTCGCCGAGCTGCTGCGTGACCCCGACGCGTCCATGGACCAGATCGCCCGCGCCGCGGGCGTCGTACGGCGAACGGTGTACGGGCACTTCCCGAACCGCGAGGCGCTGATCAGCACGCTCGTCGACGAGGCGGTGGAGGCGCTGTCGGCCGCGCACGCGGCGGGCCGCGCGGACGTGCGGGATCCGGCGGAGGCGGTGGCGCGCTCGGTGCTGGCGGTGTGGGCGATCGCCGACCGCTACCGGCTGCTGGTCGCGCTCGCCCAGCGCACGGTCACCATGCAGGGCATCCGGGAGCGGCTCGCCCCGGTCCGCCAGGAGAGCATCGGGCTGCTGCAGCACGGGCTGGACGAGGGTGTCTTCAGCTCACCGCTGCCGGCTCCGGCCCTGGCGTACGTGCACGAGCAGACGCTGTTCGCGGTGATGGAGGCGGTGAACGACGGCCTGCTGGCAGCGCGAGAGGCGGGCCGCTGCGCCGCGGTCACCGTGCTGACCGCGGCGGGCGTGCCCGCCTCGAAGGCCACCGAGCTGGTGGCGAAGCTGAACGCTTGATCGTGCTGAATCGTGAACCGGGCGGCTGAGCGACGGGGGGACACCCAGCCGCCCGGAGTCTCGCGGGGGCGGTGCGGCCCTCAGGCCTTCGCCAGCTCCTTCTCGCCGCCCTGGTCGGGCACCTCGGCCTCGACGTGGTCCTCGGCCGGACCGCCGTGCCCGTCGTCCAGCAGCGTCTTCTCGTCGAAGGGCAGCTGACCGGCGAGGACCTGGTTCACGCGGTCCTTGTCGATCTCCTTCGTCCAGGTGCCGATCAGCACGGTGGCCACGGCGTTGCCGGCGAAGTTGGTCAGGGCGCGGGCCTCGCTCATGAAGCGGTCGATGCCGACGATGAGGCCGATGCCGTCCACCAGGGCCGGCTTGTGCGACTGCAGACCGCCGGCCAGCGTCGCGAGGCCGGCGCCGGTGACACCGGCGGCGCCCTTGGAGGCGACCAGCAGGAAGAGCAGCAGCGGGATCTGCTCGCCGATCGACATCGGCGTGCCCATGGCGTCGGCGATGAACAGCGAGGCCATGGTCATGTAGATCATGGTGCCGTCGAGGTTGAAGGAGTAGCCGGTCGGGACGGTGATGCCGACCACCGGCTTGCTGACGCCCAGGTGCTCCATCTTGGCGATGAGCCGCGGCAGCGCGGACTCGGAGGAGGACGTGGACAGGATCAGCAGGAACTCGCGGCCCAGGTACTTGAACAGGGTGAAGATGTTCAGGCCGGAGATGGCCCGCAGCAGGGCGCCGAGCACGATGAAGACGAACAGGAAACAGGTGACGTAGAAGCCGAGCATCAGCACGGCGAGGCTCTTGAGCGCCTCCACGCCGGCGGAACCGGTGACGGCGGCGATGGCGCCGAAGGCACCGATCGGGGCGGCCCACATCACCATGGCGAGGATGCGGAAGACGAGCCGCTGGATGTGCTCGATGCCGCGCAGGATCGGCTGCCCGGCCGAGCCCATGCCCTGGAGCGCGAAGCCCGCGAGCAGGGCGACCAGCAGGGTCTGCAGGACCGACTCGTTGGTGAAGGCCGACACGATCGTGGTCGGGATGATCCCGAGCAGGAACTCCGTGGTGTTCTTCGCCTCGGCGTCGATCTGCGCGTGACCGGCGTCCTTGACCGCGTCGGTCACCGCGAGGCCGGTGCCCGGCTCCAGGATGTTGCCGACGACCAGGCCGATGCCCAGCGCGACCAGCGACATCACCATGAAGTAGCCCAGGGCGATACCGCCGACGGCGCCGACCTTGGCGGCCTTCCGCACCGAGCCGATGCCCAGCACGATCGTGCAGAAGATGATCGGCGAGATCATCATCTTGATCAGGGCCACGAACCCGGTGCCGATCGGCTTCAGCTCGGTGGCGAAGTCCGGTGCGGCCAGACCCACCGCGATACCGGCGGCGACCGCGATGATCACCGCGATGTAGAGATAGTGCGTGCGGTCCCGCTTGGCTTTGGGTGCGGCAGGTGCCGTATCGGCTGCGCTGGTCACGGCGGCCCTCCTTGACGACGTCGTCGGCATCACCGGCGTGCGGCTCACGTCCGGGGGAAAGGGAGCGGGGCTCCCGGGGGATGCGTTATGGGGAATGCCCGTGACTATGTCCTGCTCTGTGAGCGCGGTCACCCTTCCGTTCATTTAGTTCACAATCAGCCACGGTGCAGACTGACGGCATGCGCCTCACCGTCCCCGGTCCCCGCAGTCTGGCGGGCCAGCTCTTCGCCATGCAGGCCGTGCTGATAGCGGTCGTCGTGGCCGGATACGCGCTGTTCACCTATGTCAGCGACCGCAGCCAGGCCGAGGAGGCCGCGGCGCGCCAGGCCAGGGCGGTGGCGCGGTCCGTGGCGGACTCCCCGTCCGTGCTGGCGGCGACCCGCACCGGCGATCCGACGGCCGAGCTCCAGCCGTACGCGCTGAAGGTGATGCGGGACACCGAGGTCGACTTCATCACGATCATGGATCCGCGGGGCATCCGCTGGACGCACCCCGACCCCCGGCAGATCGGCCAGACCTTCCAGGGCCACACCGAGCGGGCCCTGAAGGGCCACACCTTCACCGAGACCTACACCGGCACGCTCGGCCCGTCGGTCCGCGCGGTCACCCCCATCCGGGACGGCCGGAAGGTGGTCGGTCTGGTCAGCGCGGGGATCCGGGTCGACCAGATAACCCAGCGGGTCCAGGACCAGCTGACGGCCCTGCTCGGCGTCGCGGCGGGCGCGCTGGCGCTGGGCGCGGTCGGCACCTACGTCATCAACGCCCGGCTGCGCCGCCACACCCACGGCATGAACGCGACCGAGCTCAGCCGGATGCACGACTACCATCAGGCCGCCCTGCACGCCGTACGCGAGGGCCTGCTGATGCTGGACGGGCAGTACCGTGTGGCGCTGATCAACGACGGAGGTCGGGAGTTGCTCGGCGTGGCCGGGGACGTGGTGGGCAGGTCGGTGGCGGAGCTGGGGCTGCCGGCCCCGCTGACGGGTGCCCTGCTGGCGTCGGAGCCACGGGTGGACGAGGTGCACCTGACGGCGTCCCGGGTCCTGGTCGTCAACACCTCACCGGTGTCGGGCGGCGAGCGGCGCGGTACCGTCGTCACGCTGCGTGACGTCACCGAACTCCAGTCGCTGATGGGCGAGTTGGATTCCGAGCGGGGCTTCACACAGGCGCTGCGCTCACAGGCCCACGAGGCGGCGAACCGGCTGCACACGGTCGTCTCGCTGATCGAGCTGGGCCGGGCGGAGGAAGCGGTGGAGTTCGCGACGGCCGAGCTGGAGCTGGCGCAGGCACTGACCGACCAGGTCGTGGCGGCGGTGAGCGAGCCGGTGCTCGCGGCACTGCTGCTGGGCAAGACCGCCCAGGCGAACGAGCGGGGCGTGGAGCTGATGGTGTCGGAGGACAGCAGCCTGGACGACGGCCTGCTGCCGGAGACCCTGCCCGCGCGGGACCTGGTGACCATCCTCGGCAACCTGATCGACAACGCCGTGGACGCGGCGCAGGGCAGCGCGGGGGCCCGGGTGACGGTGGCGGCGTACACCCGGAACGCCGGGGACACCCCGGAGCTGGTGCTGCGGGTCTCCGACACGGGCCCGGGCGTCGACCCCGAGCACGCCGAGGCGGTTTTCCAGCGCGGCTTCACGACGAAACCGGCGGGCCCGGGCGGCCGGGGCCTCGGGCTGGCGCTCGTACGGCAGGCGGCGCAGCGGCACGAGGGCTCCCTGACGGTGACGGGGGCCGACGGGGGCGGGGCGGAGTTCGAGGTGCGGCTGCCGCTGCGGGAGTCCGGGACGCCGGGCGCGGGCGTGACATCCGGGGCCACGGTGGCCAGAGGCGCTGGAGGCGACGCATGACGGACACCGAGCAGGCCATTCGGGTACTGGTGGTGGAGGACGACCCGGTCGCCGCCGACGCGCACGTGATGTACGTCGGCCGGGTGCCCGGGTTCGTCGCCGTGGGCAAGGCGCACTCGGGTGCGGAGGCCCGCCGGGTCCTGGAGCGCACCCCGGTGGACCTCCTCCTGCTCGATCTGCACCTGCCGGACGTGCACGGGCTGCAACTGGCCCGGTCCCTCAGGACGGCCGGCCACCACGCGGACGTCATAGCGGTGACGTCGGCGCGCGACCTGGCCGTCGTGCGCGAGGGCGTCTCGCTGGGGGTCGTGCAGTACGTCCTGAAGCCGTTCACCTTCGCGACCCTGCGCGACCGTCTGGTGCGCTA
Organism: Streptomyces sp. NPDC012466; assembly: GCF_042955215.1. Classification (NCBI taxonomy): domain Bacteria; kingdom Bacillati; phylum Actinomycetota; class Actinomycetes; order Kitasatosporales; family Streptomycetaceae; genus Streptomyces; species Streptomyces sp. NPDC012466. The sequence continues at coordinate 19,710 of NZ_JBIBEQ010000012.1, forward strand.
CGCCGAGTTCCACGCTGCGGTCGGCGAGGCCAGCGGTCAGGACGAGGTGGACCGGGCGCTCGCGGCCCTGCGCGCGCCGGGCCCGGCCGCCCTGCCCAAGGGGCTGAGCGCGCCGACGCTGGAGCGGGTGACGGTGGCCCTGCGCGACAGCGCGGAGGGCCTCACGGCCGCGGGAGTCGCGGAGACCGTGGGCATCTCCCGCATCACCGCCCGCCGCTACCTGGAGCATCTCGTCGACGCGGGCCGCGCGGCCCGCCGCCCGCAGTACGGCACGGTGGGCCGGCCGGAGTTGCAGTACCGCTGGGTCACGGGCCAGTGACGGCCCACCAGCCGCCGAGAACCGCCGCACACGCATCGACCTGACCAGACCACTCGACTTGGGTTCACGACGCAGCCGTCCCGGCCACAACAGGGGCAGGATGCGCACCGGCATGCGGGTCCCGCGTACCGGGCTGGTGTGTTCTCCCTGGGAGGAGGCTACGCCCCGGGCGGGGCGGTCAAGGGCTGAAGGCGTTGCGCCGGGAGCGGAGCCGGCCGCGGGCGTCACCGCACCAGACACGGCCGCTTCGCGTCGAACGACCAGCCCGGGACGAGGGAGCGCATCGCCGCCGCGTCGTCCCGCGCGCCCAGCGCCTTCTCCCGGTACAGCTCGTGCGCCGCCAGCAGCCGGTCCATGTCGAGCTCGACGCCCAGCCCCGGCGCATCGGGAACGGCGATCTCGCCGCCCACGATCCGGGGCGGCTCGACGGTCAGCCGCTCCAGGCCCTCCTGCCAGATCCAGTGCGTGTCCAGCGCGTTGTACTCCCCCGGGGCCGCCGCCCCGCAGTGCGTCACCATCGCCAGCGAGATGTCGAAGTGGTTGTTGGAGTGGCACCCCCACGTCAGCCCCATCGCGTTGCACAACTGCGCCACCCGCACCGACCCCTGCATGGTCCAGAAGTGCGGATCGGCCAGCGGGATGGACACCGACTGGAGAGCCAGCGCATGGGCCATCTGACGCCAGTCCGTGGCGATCATGTTCGTGGCGGTCGGCAACCCGGTCGCCCGCCGGAACTCCGCTAGCACCTCCCGTCCCGAGTAACCGCCCTCCGCCCCGCAGGGGTCCTCGGCGTACGCGAGTGTCCCCACGAGCGGCCGGCACAGCTCGACCGCCTCCCGCAGCGACCACGCCCCGTTCGGGTCGAGGGTGACCCGCGCCCGGGGGAAGCGCCGCTTCAGCGCCCGAACGGCCGCGACCTCCTCGCTCCCCTCCAGCACACCGCCCTTGAGTTTGAAGTCGCGGAACCCGTACAGCTCGTACGCCGCCTCGGCCTGCCGCACGATCGCCTCCGCCGACAACGCCTCCTCGTGGCGCACCCGGTACCACTCCACCGAGGAGCCGGGCTCCCGCACGTACTCCAGGTCCGTCCGGTCCGGGTCGCCCACGTAGAAGAGGTAGCCCAGCACCCGCACGGAGTCCCGCTGCTGCCCGTCCCCCAGCAGCGCCGCCACCGGTACGTCGAGGTGCTGGCCCAGCAGGTCCAGCAGCGCCGACTCGACCGCCGTGACGGTGTGCACCGTGGTCCGCAGGTCGAAGGTCTGCGCGCCCCGTCCGCCCGCGTCCCGGTCGGCGAACCGCTCACCGATCTCGCGGAGCACCCGCTTGTAGTCGCCCACCTTCGCCCCGACGACCAGGGACTCCGCGTCCCGCAGCGTCCGCGTGATCCGCTCCCCGCCGGGCACCTCGCCCAGCCCCGTCCGCCCCTCGGAGTCGGTGAGCACGAGGACGTTGCGGGTGAAGTACGGCCCGTGCGCGCCGGAGAGATTCAGCTCCATGCTGTCCCGTCCGGCGACGGGATGGACGGCGTACGCCGTGATGACCGGTTGCTGACCGATGCTCATCATTGCCCTTTCTCGAAAATCCCGGTTCACAGACTCAGAACGTCGAGCACCCACTCGACCACCAGCACCCCGCCGAGTCCGAGCACGGCCAGCACCGTCGTATAGGAGGTACGGACCTTGATCGCCTCGATGACCGACAGGTTGAAGTACTCCTTGAACAGCCAGAAACCGGGATCGTTCACGTGGGAGAACGCGATGGAGCCGCAGGCGACGGCCAGCACCATCACCTCCGGGTGCACCCCGCTGCCGGCCAGCAGCGGCAGCGCCACCCCGGAGGCCGTGACGACGGCGACCGTGGCCGAGCCGAGGGCGATCCGCAGGATGACGGCGACGAGCCAGGCGAGGACGATCGGGGAGATGGACCAGCCGTCCGTGGCGTCCTTGATGTAGTCGGAGATCCCGCCCTCGACCAGGACGTTCTTGAACGCCCCGCCCGCGCCGATCACCAGCAGGATCATCGCCATCGCCTGGGCCGCCGACGTGCAGGACGCCCCGACGTCCGCCAGGCTGCGCCCGATGCGCGGCCCGAACGCCCAGACGGCCAGGCACAACGTCAGCAGCAGCGCGATCGGCGCCGACCCGGCGAACGCGACGGCGTGCAGCAGGGGGCCCTCGCCGGACGTGGCCATGTCCGTCACCGCGGCGGCCACGATCAGCACCACGGGGAACAGCGCCACGAACAGCGCCCAGCCGAGGCCCGGCATCTCCTCCTCGGTGAACTCGCGTTCGCTGACCAGGCCCTTGGGGACGGTCGGCGTCAGCCGCGCGACGAACGGCAGCCGGGGCCAGGTCAGGGCGATGAGCGCACCGACGGGCACGGCGATGAACAGGCCGTAGAACAGGGTCAGTCCGACGGAGGCGTGGAAGGTCGCGGCGACGGCGGTGGGCCCGGGGTGCGGGGGCAGGAAGCTGTGCATGGTGGACAGCGCGATGGACATCGGCAGGCCCACCCACAGCAGCTTCGCCCCGGTGACCCGCACGAGGGTGAACGCGATCGGCACGATGATGATGAAGGCGACCTCGTAGAACATGGTCACGCCGATCAGCATGGATGTGACCACCATGGCCACCTGGACCCAGCGCGGCCCGAACGCGTCGAGGAGCTTGCCGGCTATGCGCTGGGCGGCGCCCGAGTCCCCCATCACGCGGCCCACCATCGCGCCGAGCCCGATGGTCAGCATGGTGTCGCCGATCTGGCCCCCGATGCCTTCGGAGAGGACGTCCGGGATGGTGGCCACCGGGATGCCCTGCACCAGCGCCACCCCCACCGCCACGAGCAGCAGGGCGGCGAAGCCGTTCAGTCGCAGCCTGGTCATGAGGAGAAGCAGGATCAGAACGCTGATCCCTACGACGAGCAGAGGCAAGGCAGTTCCCCTTTGAACCGGTGTCTCATCCCTGTATGCAGATGGCGTCCACGTATGCAGATGGAGGCTAAGTGGATGAACGGGCCGGGTCAATGGGCCGGACGATCACGAATCGGGGGGACCTACGATGAGCCCATGCAGGAGAGCAGGGGCGTCCGCGGCGTGAAGTCGGCGGCGCGCACCGTCGCCCTGCTCGAACTCCTCGCCGAACGGGGCGAGGAGCCCTCACGCCTCGACCAGCTCGCGCAGGACCTGGACGTGCCGCGCAGCAGCATGTACCAGCTGCTCCAGACGCTCGTCGACTCCGGCTGGGTCCGCACCGACGCCACCGGCTCCCTCTACGGCATCGGCATCCGCGCACTCCTCACCGGCACCGGATACCTGGACGGCGACCGGCGGATCCGGCTGGTCCGCCCCTACCTCGACGAGGCGTCGGACGCGCTCGGCGAGACCCTCCACATGGCACGGCTCGACGGCCGGGACGTCGTCTACCTCGCCACCCGCGAGTCCCACGAGTACCTGCGCACCATCAGCCGGGTCGGCCGCCCCGTCCCCGCGCACGCCGGGGCGCTCGGCAAGGCCCTGCTCGCCGAGCGCCCCGACGACGAACTGCCCTACACCGACGAGCCGTTGACCGCCCTCACGGATAACACGCACACCCGTCGCGCCGCCCTGCTCGCCGACCTCGCCCGGGTGCGCGAGCGCGGGTACTCCGTCGACCGCGAGGAGACGGTGCCCGGCATCGCCGGCTTCGGCTTCGCCCTGCGCTACGGCACACCGGTCGTCGACGCGATCAGCTGCTCGGTCCCGGTGGCCCGGCTGACCCGTGAACACCAGGACCGCATCATCGCCGTGATGGGGGACATCCGCGCACGCATCGAGTCCCGGCTCCCCCCGGCCGCCCCGGGCGCCCCCGACTGGCGCTAGGGGGTGTCCGTCCCCTGGGGCAGTACGCCCGGCCGGAACGGCTCGACTCCCTCCAGCCTCCGCACCCGTGTCGGCTCGATCAGCAGCATCACCCGGCGCTCACCCGGCAGCAGCCACGGGTACCGGTCCTCGCCGAGGTACTTCCGCGCCAGCCGGTCCATCGCCCGCTCCGCGGCCTCTCCCTCCACGAACCGCACGACCTTCCCCCGGATCTCCGCCCGGTCGTACGGGTTGCCGGGGTCGTGGTGCGACAGCGAAACGTACGGATTGCGCCGCAGATTCTCCTCCTTCACCCGCCCCATCGAGGTGTTGACCATGACGTACTCCCCTTCGATGTCCGCCCACATGGGCGACACCTGAGGCGCCCCGTCCGCCCCCACGGTGGCGAGGTGCCAGAAGTTCGGCGCGAGAAGACGCTCGCGCATATGCCCGTTGAGCTTGCCGTTCACGTGAGTCGCCGCCTTTCCGGGCCCGCGATCACCGGCCCCGGCGCCATCCTCGCCCCGCTCCCGCCCCGGCCGACAGACGATCTTCAGCCCCGGTCGAACCCGCCGGTAGCCGTAGCTTCCTACAATCCGTGATCCTGGCCGAACAGACCGTAGTCAGCCCCCTCCCGCCGCCCTAGCTTGTGGGCCGTGCGCCGACCTTCAGCCCGACCGAGCCAGCCTCTACCCCCTCCCCCGCCGCGGTCCGCCCCCGCGGTCCCGCCCTTCAACGCCCCCGCCGCCCGCCGGCTGCGCGCGGCCCTCGGCATGGCACCCGAGCACGTCGCCTACGGCATGCGCGTCTCGTACGGGCATCCCCACATCACCCCCGACGACGTGATGGCCTGGGAACGCGGGGCCGCCGCCCCGACCAACTCCGAACTCACCGCGCTGGCGGGCATGCTGTGGTGCTCGCCCGCCGAACTCATCGGCAGACCGCGCACCCTGCGCGAACACCGCATCGCCCGCTGCCTCGCCCCGGAGGACGTGGCCCGGGCCGTGGGGCACGACGTGCACGCGTATCTGCGCATGGAGGAGACCGACACCTGGCGCGGCACCGACCGCCAGTCCGCCGCCCTGGCCGATCTGCTCGGCCTCGGACTGCCCGACTTCGTCACCGTGACCGGCAGGAACGCCAAGCTCGGTGACCTGCTGCGCAGCGCCGCCACCACCCGCTGGCAGGCCCATGTCCGCCCGGTGGCCAAACTCGTGCCCCTGGACCGGCGGTTCCTGGAGGACGCCCTGCGGGCCCTGCACGAGGACTACCAGGGGCACATGGCCGCCACCCTGAGCTGGGGCGGCGGCAGCGGTGACGCGGGCGGCGCCGGCCAGGACTTCCTGGACCGGATCGTGGAGCACTTCTGGACGAAGCTCCAGGACGGCACCGGCCTGGAGGCCGGCCAGGGGACCGACGTCTAGAAGACCGACTCGGCCTCGTCCATCCGGTCCTTCGGCACCGTCTTCAGCTCGGTCACGGCCTCCGCGAGCGGGACCATCACGATGTCCGTCCCGCGCAGGGCGGTCATCCGGCCGAACCTCCCCTGGTGTGCCGCCTCCACCGCGTGCCAGCCGAACCGCGTGGCGAGCACCCGGTCGTAGGCGGTCGGCACACCACCGCGCTGGATGTGGCCGAGGATGACCGGCTTGGCCTCCTTGCCGAGGCGCCGCTCCAACTCGTGCGCGAGGGCGGTCCCGATGCCCTGGAAGCGCTCGTGGCCGAACTTGTCTATGGCGCCCTTGAGGTAGTCCATGGTGCCTTCGGCGGGGTGGGCGCCCTCGGCGACGCAGATCACGGCGAACTTCTTGCCGCGGGAGAAGCGCTCCTCGACCATCTTCACGAGGTCGGCCGGGTCGAACGGGCGCTCCGGCAGGCAGATCCCGTGCGCGCCGGCGGCCATGCCGGACTCCAGCGCGATCCAGCCCGCGTGCCGGCCCATGACCTCCACCACCATCACCCGCTGGTGGGACTCGGCGGTGGTCTTCAGCCGGTCCATCGCCTCGGTGGCGACCCCCACCGCGGTGTCGAAACCGAAGGTGCGGTCCGTGGAGGAGATGTCGTTGTCGATCGTCTTCGGGACGCCCACGACGGGCAGGCCCGCGTCGCTCAGCATGCGCGCGGCCGTCAGCGTGCCCTCGCCGCCGATCGGGATCAGCGCGTCGATCCCGAACTCGTGGATCATGTCGGAGGCGTTCTCGCACGCCTCCCGGAGCCGGTCGCGCTCCAGCCGGGACGACCCGAGGATGGTGCCGCCGCGGGCCAGGATGCCGCTGACCGCGTTCAGGTCGAGGGAACGGTAGCGGCCGTCGAGCAGGCCCGCGTAGCCGTCCTCGAAGCCGATGACCTCGTCGCCGTAGTTGTCCACCGCCCGGTGCACGACCGACCGGATCACGGCGTTCAGGCCGGGGCAGTCGCCGCCTGCGGTGAGAACTCCGATACGCATCGTGCTGTGTCTCCTGCTCGCTGTTGATACCGGTGAGCCACTGCCGATTGTTTCACGCTCCGCAGCCCGGTGCGGCACCCCGACCTGCCGGGCGCCTTATATAGCCACAGAGGTATTGTCAAGAGGGTTCTGCTCACCTCGGTGGGCGATTTTTGTGCCCCTGGCTGGATAGCAGTGGGCGTGAGGCCTCCCCCACTCGAGACGAAACGGAGAGCGCGCGTGACCCGCAGCGTGTACGTGACCGGCATCGACCGCGGCGACGGACGCCAGGTCGTCGAACTGGGGGTCATGGAGCTCCTCACCCGGCAGGTGGACCGGGTCGGTGTGTTCCGTCCCCTGGTCCACGACGGGCCCGACCGCCTCTTCGAGCTGTTGCGCGCCCGCTACCGGCTCACCCAGGACCCGGCGACCGTCTACGGCATGGACTACCACGAGGCGTCCGCCCTCCAGGCCGAGGCCGGCACCGACGAGCTGGTGTCCACGCTCGTCGACCGCTTCCACCTGGTCGCCCGGGACTACGACGTCGTCCTGGTCCTCGGCACCGACTACGCCGACACCCAGCTCCCGGACGAGCTGTCGCTCAACGCCCGGCTGGCGAACGAGTTCGGCGCGTCCGTGATCCCGGTCGTCGGCGGCCGCAAGCAGCCCGTGGAGTCGGTGCTCGCCGAGACGCGCAACGCCTACCGCGCCTACGCCACCCTGGGCTGCGACGTCCTGGCCATGGTCGCCAACCGGGTGGCCCGCGAGGACCGCGACGAGATCGCCGGCCAGCTCGACTCCCGGCTGCCCGTGCCCTGTTACGTCCTGCCCGACGAGCCCGCGCTGTCCGCGCCGACCGTCTCGCAGATCGGTCACGCCCTGGGCGCCAAGGTGGTGCTCGGCGACGACTCGGGGCTCGCCCGGGACGTGCTCGGCTTCGTCTTCGGCGGCGCGATGCTGCCGAACTTCCTGGGCGCCCTGACCCCGGGCTGCCTCGTCGTCACCCCGGGCGACCGCGCCGACCTGGTCGTCGGCGCGCTCGCCGCGCACAGCGCCGGCACCCCGCCGATCGCGGGCGTGCTGCTCACGCTGGACGAGGTGCCCGGCGACGACATCCTCACCCTCGCCGACCGGCTCGCCCCCGGCACCCCGGTGCTGTCGGTGGCCGGCACCAGCTTCCCCACCGCCGAGCAGCTGTTCTCCCTGGAGGGCAAGCTCAACGCCGCCACCCCGCGCAAGGCGGAGCGGGCCCTCGGCCTGTTCGAGCGGTACGCCGACACCGGCGACCTCGCGCGCCGCGTCTCCGCGCCGAGCAGCGACCGCGTGACGCCGATGATGTTCGAGCACAAGCTGCTGGAGCAGGCCCGCTCCGACCTGCGCCGGGTCGTCCTGCCCGAGGGCACCGAGGAGCGTGTGCTGCACGCGGCAGAGGTGCTGCTGCGCCGGGGCGTGTGCGAGCTGACGCTGCTCGGCCCGGTCGACCAGATCCGCAAGAAGGCCGCCGATCTCGGCATCGATCTCGGCGAGTCCCAGCTGATCGACCCGGCCGCCTCCGATCTGCGCGACGCCTTCGCCGAGAAGTACGCGGCCCTGCGCGCGCACCGGGGCGTCACCGTGGAGCTGGCCTACGACGTGGTCTCCGACGTGAACTACTTCGGCACGCTGATGGTCCAGGAGGGCCTCGCCGACGGCATGGTGTCGGGCTCGGTGCACTCCACGGCCGCGACCATACGGCCGGCCTTCGAGATCATCAAGACCAAGCCGGACGCCGACATCGTCTCGTCCGTGTTCTTCATGTGCCTGGCCGACAAGGTCCTCGTCTACGGTGACTGCGCGGTCAACCCGGACCCGAACGCCCAGCAGCTCGCCGACATCGCCATCCAGTCGGCGACCACGGCCGAGCAGTTCGGCGTGGAGCCACGGATCGCGATGCTGTCGTACTCCACCGGCACCTCCGGCTCCGGCGCCGACGTCGACAAGGTGCGCGAGGCCACCGAACTCGTCCGCTCGCGCCGGCCCGACCTGAAGATCGAGGGCCCGATCCAGTACGACGCCGCCGTGGAGCCGTCGGTCGCGGCGACCAAGCTGCCCGGCTCCGAGGTCGCCGGGCAGGCGAGCGTGCTGATCTTCCCCGACCTGAACACCGGCAACAACACCTACAAGGCCGTGCAGCGCTCGGCCGGCGCGATCGCCGTCGGCCCGGTGCTCCAGGGTCTGCGCAAGCCGGTCAACGACCTGTCCCGGGGCGCCCTCGTCCAGGACATCGTCAACACCGTCGCCATCACGGCGATCCAGGCCCAGACCCCCGCCCCGTCCCCGAGCGAGAAGGCGACCGCCCAGTGAGCCCCACCCGTGTCCTCGTCCTGAACTCCGGTTCCTCGTCGGTGAAGTACCAGTTGCTCGACATGCGCGACAGCAGCCGGCTGGCGGTGGGCCTGGTCGAGCGCATCGGCGAGCAGACCTCCCGGCTGAAGCACACCCCGGCCGGCGGTGAGAGCCGGGAGCGCGGCGGTGCGATCGCCGACCACGACGCCGCTCTGAAGGCCGTCGCCGAGGAGCTCGCCAAGGACGGCCTCGGCCTGGACTCGCCCGAACTGGCCGCGATCGGGCACCGGGTGGTGCACGGCGGCAAGGCCTTCACCGAGCCGACCGTCGTCGACGACGCGGTGCTCGCCGAGATCGAGCGGCTGATCCCGGTGGCCCCGCTGCACAACCCGGCCAATCTCACCGGCATCCGCACGGCCCAGGTGCTGCGGCCCGACCTGCCGCAGGTCGCCGTCTTCGACACCGCGTTCCACACGACCATGCCGGAGTCGGCCGCCCGCTACGCGATCGACGTGAAGACCGCCGACGAGCACCGCGTGCGGCGCTACGGCTTCCACGGCACCTCGCACGCCTACGTCTCCCGGGCCACCGCCGAGCTGCTGGGCAAGGACCCGTCCGAGACGAACGTGATCGTGCTGCACCTGGGCAACGGGGCGTCGGCCTCGGCCGTGCGGGGCGGCCGGTGCGTGGACACCTCCATGGGCCTGACGCCTTTGGAGGGGCTCGTGATGGGTACGCGCTCCGGAGACATGGACCCGGCCGTCATCTTCCATTTGATGCGCGTTGGTGGAATGTCCGCCGACGAGATCGACACTCTTCTCAACAAGAAGAGCGGTCTGATCGGTCTGTGCGGTGACAACGACATGAGGGAGATCCGCCGCCGCGTCGACGAGGGCGACGAGCAGGCGGAGCTGGCGTTCGACATCTACATTCACCGGCTGAAGAAGTACATCGGCGCCTATTACGCCGTACTCGGGCGCGTGGACGCGGTCGCCTTCACCGCCGGTGTCGGTGAGAACGCGGCTCCCGTGCGGTCGGCCGCCCTGGCGGGCCTCGAGGAGCTGGGCCTGGCGGTGGACGGCGAGCGCAACGCCGTGCGCGGCGACGAGGCACGGCTGATCTCGCCCGAGGGCGCCCGGGTCGCCGTGGCGGTGGTGCCCACTGACGAGGAATTGGAGATCGCGACACAGACCTACGCGCTGGTAATTGGTTCGGGGAATCACACCTGAGCGGCAACCCGCCCTTTTGTATTTTCCGCCAGACGGAATATTCCGTTGCGAAACAAACCGATAGGATCGCCCCCATGCGCCGTTCGAAAATCGTCTGTACTCTCGGCCCCGCGGTCGACTCCCACGATCAGCTTGTCGCGTTGATCGAAGCCGGCATGAACGTGGCCCGCTTCAACTTCAGCCACGGCTCGCACGCCGAGCACCAGGGCCGGTACGACCGGGTCCGTGCCGCCGCCAAGGAGACCGGCCGGGCCATCGGTGTCCTCGCCGACCTCCAGGGCCCGAAGATCCGTCTGGAGACCTTCGCCGAGGGTCCCGTGGAGCTGGTGCGCGGTGACGAGTTCACCATCACCACCGAGGACGTCCCCGGCGACAAGACGATCTGCGGGACGACCTACAAGGGCCTGCCCGGAGATGTCACCAAGGGCGACCAGGTCCTCATCAACGACGGCAACGTCGAGCTGAAGGTCACCGAGGTCGAGGGCCCCAAGGTGAAGACGATCGTCATCGAGGGCGGCGTCATCTCCGACCACAAGGGGATCAACCTGCCCGGTGCGGCCGTCAACGTGCCCGCCCTGTCCGAGAAGGACGTGGACGACCTCCGCTTCGCCCTCCGCATGGGCTGCGACCTGGTCGCGCTGTCCTTCGTCCGCGACGCCAAGGACGTCCAGGACGTGCACCGCATCATGGACGAGGAGGGCCGCCGCGTCCCGGTCATCGCCAAGGTGGAGAAGCCGCAGGCGGTGCAGAACATGGAGGACGTCGTGATGGCGTTCGACGGTGTGATGGTCGCCCGCGGTGACCTGGCCGTCGAGTACCCGCTCGAGAAGGTCCCCATGGTGCAGAAGCGCCTGATCGAGCTGTGCCGGCGCAACGCCAAGCCGGTGATCGTGGCGACCCAGATGATGGAGTCCATGATCACCAACTCCCGTCCGACCCGCGCCGAGGCCTCGGACGTGGCCAACGCGATCCTGGACGGCGCCGACGCGGTCATGCTGTCCGCCGAGTCGAGCGTGGGCGCGTACCCGATCGAGACCGTCAAGACGATGTCGAAGATCGTCGCCGCGGCCGAGCAGGAGCTGATGTCCAAGGGCCTGCAGCCGCTGGTGCCGGGCAAGAAGCCCCGCACGCAGGGCGGTTCGGTGGCCCGGGCCGCGTGCGAGATCGCCGACTTCCTCGGCGGCCGGGGCCTGGTGGCCTTCACGCAGTCCGGCGACACCGCCCGCCGGCTCTCGCGCTACCGCGCGGTCCAGCCGATCATCGCCTTCACCACCGACGAGGGCACCCGCAACCAGATGGCGCTGAGCTGGGGCGTGGAGCCGCACGTGGTGCCGTTCGTGAACAGCACCGATGAGATGGTCGACCTGGTGGAGCAGGAGCTGGTGAAGCTGAACCGCTTCAACGACGGCGACATCGTGGTCATCACCGCCGGTTCGCCCCCCGGCGTGCCCGGCACCACCAACATGGTGCGGGTCCACCACTTGGGCGAGGCCAAGGGCTGATCCCGCAGGAGGCCGTGAAGGCCCGTGCACGGCGCCGAGGGCGCCCCCTGGTATTCCAGGGGGCGCCCCTCGGTGTGTGCGGCTCCCGAACAGGCTCTGAGGGGCGCTCAGCCGGTGATGAAGTTGTGCAGCCCCGGCACGTGCAGGGTCCCGCCGAACTGGCCCGCCTGCTGGACCTTCACGTTGGTGAAGTAGATCAGCGGGATGTTCAGCGGCGGCGGGTGCTCCGGGTCGAACGTGATCGGGATCAGCCCGAGCAGGTTGCCGGAGATGCTCTCCGTGTACATCACGGTGTCGCCACCGGTGATCGTGGACGTCGAGCCCTTGGCGGCCTGCACGTGGTAGGTCTTGCCGGACTGCTTGTCCTGGACGGTCTGGTGCAGGTCGCCGATGTCGGTGCCGCCGGAGATGACGTACTTCAGCACCTTCTTGACGGTGCCGTTGGCGGTCCGCACCTCGACGATGCCCTTGTAGTCGGCGCCCTTCAGCGTCAGAGAGCTGGCGTTGAGGAACCACGGGTCGTCGGGCAGCGGCACCTTGTTGTCGACGCCACCCTCGGCGTCGGTGGCGGCGGGGCAGTCGTCGGCGTCCGTGGTGGCGCTCGGGGAGGGGCTGGGCGAGGCGGTGGCCTCCGCGGCCTTCTCCGCCGTCTCCTCGGCCGCCTTCTCGACGGCCTTGGTGGTGTCCTCCACCGTCTTGCCGGTGTCCTTCACCGTCTCGGACGCCTTGCCGGTGGTGTCCTTGACGGTGTCCTCGACCGTGCCGGTGGCCTTCTCGGCCGTGTCCTCGCCGGCGCCGGAGGTGTCCTCGGCCGGCTTCTCGGTGCTCTGCGACGCCGAGGCGGACGGGGTCGGGCCGGGGCTCGCCTCGCCCTTGTCGCCGCCGTCGAAGATGCCGCCGATCGCGTCGCCGATGTCCTCCAGCAGGTTGCCGCCGCTCTCGGACGGCGAGGGGGACGGAGTCGCGGCCGCGTCGTCGCCGCCCGTGGCGGGCGCGCTCGTGGACGGGCTCGGCTTCGGCTCGGCCTTGTCGTCGGAACCTGAATCCGACGAAGAGGAACCGCCGTTGCCGGCGTCCGTGCCACCCGAGGGGGACGGCTCCGGGGCGGTGCCGCCCTGGTCGTCCTTCTCGTCCGTCGTGCCGTCGCTCGCCGAGGGGGACGGCGTGGGCGAGGCGGATTCCTTGTCGGAGTCCTTGTCGGATTCCTTGCCGGAGTCCTCCAGGGCCGCCACACAGTCCTTGTACTCGTCGGCCGTCAGGCTCTTCGCCGTGGGCGCCGAAGGGTTGTTGCTGTCGGCGATGGCGAGCGTCGACGTGAAGCCCATCCCCATGAGCACCGCCGTCGGCATGGCCGCCATGGCTATCGCCTTGCCGGCCGGCCTGTTGAACCTGGTGAACAGCGGCTTCTTGGGTGCCGCGTGGCGCGGCCCGGTTCTCACACGGGACGTCTCCACATCAACCCCGTGGGTCACCTCGTCAGCCGGCACTGTGCCTCCCGTTCGCCCCGTTGGCCGGGTTCGTTCCTGACAGATCGTTCGGCTCGCCCACCCCGTCCAGGGGGTGCAGCACCGTGGTGTCGTGGCCCTTGGCGCCGGGAGCCTCGCCCGTGCCCGTGCTGGCCATGACGGCGGGCTGCCCCGCGGGTGGCGCGCCCGGCGCCCAGGCCACGGCCATCGCCCCGCCCACGAGAGCGAGGAGGAAGCCGACGAGGAAGCCGCCGAGATTCGACACGGGGATGGACACCAGCGCCAGCAGGATCGCCGCGACTCCCGCGAAGACGCGGACGTGCTTCTGGAACCAGAGGCTCACGCCCAGTACGACGAGCAGCACGCCGATGATCAGGGACCCGGCACCCGCGGTGGTCGCCATCGCCAGCGTCAGGTGACCGATCTGGAGGTTCGCGTACGGGAAGTAGGCGATGGGCAGTCCACTGAGGAGGACCAACAGCCCGGCCCAGAACGGCCGCTCACCCCGCCAGGCGCGGAACTGCTGCCTTCGGACGGTGAACTGGCCGGTGGCGGCAGGAGTCTCGGCGCTCATGGAAAAACAGCTCCCTGGTACAGCGTTGCTGTGGTGGTGATGTGGGCCCCGCGTGAAGGCGCGGCCGGAAGGTGGACGGGCGGGGGCGCCACCGGCTCCCCCGCCCGTCATCGAGTGCTTAGTAGCACTCCTTGACACCCGTCGACAGCGACATCTTCAGGCCGCTGAGCTTGAAGGTTCCGGCGGTGGTGGCCCACGCCGTCTGCTTCACGTCGGTCAGGGTCGCCTTGTCCGCCTGCTGGGCGAAGCCGTACGGGTTGGACGTCTCGCCCTTCCGCATGGCCGGACCCTTGGTGGCGTCCTTGGCGGCCACACCGATGTCGATGTTCTCGAACGTCGCATCGGCGCTCAGGTCGGCGACGTCGATGTAGAGGTTCTGCGCCTCGACCGGCTTCGCCCCCTGTCCCGCACGCAGGATCAGGCTGACGTTCCCGAGCACCGGAATGTTCGGGGTGACGACCGACTGGCACAGGTTCTTGATCGTCGCCTGCTTGAACGACGAGACGGCGACCGGGTGAACGGCCTTCTTGCCGTCCATCGTGTATCCCTCATCGAGGGCGCCGTACTGCGAGAAGCCCGTACCGACGAGCTGGTCGGTCGTGACCTTGAACGACTGCCCGGAGACACTGAACGACGCGGCGAGAGCGCCCTGCGCGAGGGCGACACCTATCGCAGCCGTGGCGGCGACGCTGGGCACCATGACCACAGCGAACCGCTTCCATCTGGTCCCGCCACGCACCTGGGACTCCATATTTCCTCCTTCTCGGACGTACATCTCCTGTCCTGACCAGCCTCGATTCGAGGCTCAGCCGGGCAGGGATGGGAGAAGTGCTACGTCCTCGGGAAGGAGAGCGCCTGCACTCGGCGGCGCAACTGCGCCCGAATCACCGGCGATCACCCCCGAGCGACACAACCACTGGTCGCGCCTGACACGCATCACGCACAACCCTGCTGGACAGGCTTCACCGGAAGGGCGAAGACCCCCCTGTCCAAGAGCCGGCGCCACTGCCGCCGGCTCTGCTCGGTGGGGACCCAGGACGTCCCGCGACCCAACCGGCTGCCGGGGTACGGGATTGGACCGAGCGTGGCCGATCGTGGTGCATTCTCGCCGCCCGCACAAGGGGGTTCGTTACTCGCTAGTAACGGCCGGATAACCGAACAACGACCCATCGGTCTCGGTCGGCGACACAGGGTGGTGCCGAACGGCAGTACAAAGCTGTTGATCGATGGACAGAATCCGACAGATCAACGCCCGTGACTTACTCGTAGTAACAGCGGCCGCGATTACCAAGATTTGGTAAAGCGCGGCCGCAGTGACCCTCTGTGGGCAAACTTTTCACGCGGGCATCACATGCCCGCGCGTTTAACGACTGGTCAGAACAGGGCGCGGGCCAGCGCCCTGCGCGCCGCGATCACGCGGGGATCGTCGGGCCCGACGACCTCGAACAGCTCCACCAGCCGCATCCGTACGGTGTCCCGGTCGTCACCCACCGTGCGCTGCACGGTCTCGATGAGCCGGCCGAACGCGTCCTCGACATGGCCGCCCACCAGATCCAGGTCGGCGGCGGCGATCTGCGCCTGCACATCGGCCGGCTTGTCGGCCGCGTCCCGGCGCACCTGCTGCGGGTCGACGCCCTGCACCCGCTGGAGCAACTCGGCCTGCGCCAGACCCAGTTTGGCCTCCTCGTTGCCCGGGTCCTCGGTCAGCACGTTCTTGTACGCCTGGACGGCACCGGGCAGGTCGCCCGAGTCGAGCGCCTGCACGGCGGCCTCGAGGAGCCCGTCGTGCGGACCGGCCGGACGCTCGGGGGCCGACGGGGCGCCGCCCGGCTCGGCCTCGGGGTCGACGGTGAGACCGGTCAGGCCGAAGCGCTGTTCGCCGACCTGCACCAGCTGGTCGAGGGTCTGGCGGATCTGCGCCTCGCCCGCCGCCCCCTGGAAGAGCGGCAGCGCCTGCCCCGCGACGACCGCGAACACCGCGGGGATTCCCTGGATGCCGAACTGCTGCATCAGCATCTGGTTGGCGTCGACGTCGATCTTGGCGAGCAGAATGCGGCCGTTGTACTCGACGGCCAGCCGCTCCAGCAAAGGGCTGAGCTGCTTGCAGGGCTCACACCACTCGGCCCAGAAGTCGATGACGACCGGCACCTCGGCGGAACGCTGCAGGACGTCCCGCTCGAACCCCGCCTCATCGACGTCGATGACGAGATCGGCCGGGGAGATCGCCCCCGTCCCGCCCTCCCGGGCTGCTTGTGCGCGCGCCTGCTCCGCCTTCGCCTTGGCCTCCTGGGCCGCCTTCACCGCGGCGAGGTCGACGACTCCGCTCATGGACATGTTCCGTGGCTGCATGCGTCTATCCTCCCCCGTACTGCGCGCGCGTGTGAAAAACGGTGTGAAAGCCAGGCCGGTCGGGTGCCTTTTCGGCGCCGGGTCCCCACCCCACGCCGGTGTGCCGAGGCCCGTGTACGTCCCTCACGGGCTTTCGCTACGAGTCGTAGCGTAATGCCACTCCGCACGCCCGGGACACCACCCCCCGGTGATCTCCCTCTCACGGCCACGCAGGAACCGCCGGTTTATGGTCAGCAGATGCAGAGCCGCAGCCCAGCCAGCCGCACGGGGCGTCCGCGCAGCGCCACGGCGGACGCCGCGATCCTGGCCGCGACCCGCGAGGCTCTCGTGGAACTGGGCTGGTCCAAACTCACCCTGGGAGACGTCGCGACGCGCGCCGGGGTTGCGAAAACCACGCTCTACCGTCGCTGGGCGGGCAAGAACGAACTGGTCGTCGACGCGGTGGCGGAACTCTTCGACGAGCTGGAGCTTCCCGACTGCGGCTCCCTGGCCGCCGACATCGAGGGCGTGGTCCTCCAGTTCGCCGCGATCCTGGCTCTCCCGGAGGCGAAGAGCGGCCTGATGGCGGTGGTGGCGGAGGCCACCCGCGACGAGGCCCTGCGCGAACGCATCCGGGCCTCGGTCGTCGACCGCCAGAAGCGCCTGGTCCTGGAGGGCCGCGCGCGGGCCCAGGAACGGGGCGAGCTCCCGCCGGAGCCGGACCCCGCGTCGGCCGCCCGCACGGTGGACCTGATCTTCGACATGGTGGCGGGAGCGGTGGTCCACCGCACCCTGGTGAGCGCGGAACCGGCGGACGAGGAATGGGTCCGCGGCTTCACCAGGGTGCTGTTGCGGGGGCTGGGGAACTAGGGCCTATCGTTCGGACGGCCCTGAGCCGGAACCCGGTGTCAGAACCCGGCGGGCTCGGTGTAGACCCCCCACTCGTCCCGCAGCACTCCGCAGATCTCCCCGAGCGTGGCCTCCGCGCGCACCGCGTCCAGCATCGGCTCGATCATGTTGGCGCCGCTGCGGGCGGCGGCCAGCATGGCCTCCAGGGCGGTGCGCACCGCGGCCTCGTCACGGGCCGCCTTCCGCCCGCCCAGCGCCCGGACCTGCTCGCGCTCCACCTCGTGGCTGACCCGCAGGATCTCCAGATCCCCGGTCACCGACCCGGTGTGGCAGTTGACGCCGACGACCCTCTTGTCGCCCTTCTCCAGCGCCTGCTGGTACCGGAACGCCGACTCGGCGATCTCTCCGGTGAACCAGCCGTCCTCGATCCCGCGCAGGATGCCGGAGGTGATCGGGCCGATGGGGTGCTTCCCGTCGGGGTGCGCCCGCAGTCCGCGCTCCTTGATCTGCTCGAAGATCTTCTCCGCGTCCGCCTCGATGCGGTCGGTCAGCTGCTCGACGTACCAGGAACCGCCCAGCGGGTCGGCCACGTTGGCCACCCCGGTCTCCTCCATCAGCACCTGCTGGGTGCGCAGCGCGATCTCCGCCGCCTGCTCGCTCGGCAGGGCGAGGGTCTCGTCGAGCGCGTTGGTGTGCAGCGAGTTCGTCCCGCCGAGCACGGCCGCCAGCGCCTCCACCGCCGTCCGTACGACGTTGTTGTACGGCTGCTGCGCGGTGAGGGAGACGCCCGCGGTCTGCGTGTGGAAGCGGAGCCACTGCGCCTTCTCGGACGTGGCCCCGTAGACGTCCCGCATCCAGCGGGCCCAGATCCGCCGGGCCGCGCGGAACTTGGCGATCTCCTCGAAGAAGTCGACGTGCGCGTCGAAGAAGAAGGACAGGCCGGGGGCGAAGACGTCCACGTCCAGCCCGCGCGAGAGGCCCAGCTCGACGTACCCGAAGCCGTCCGCCAGCGTGTACGCCAGCTCCTGCGCGGCCGTCGACCCGGCCTCGCGGATGTGGTAGCCGGAGACGGACAGCGGCTTGTAGGCGGGGATGCCGGCCGCGCAGTGCTCCATCAGGTCGCCGATGAGCCGCAGATGCGGCTCGGGCTGGAAGAGCCACTCCTTCTGGGCGATGTACTCCTTGAAGATGTCCGTCTGGAGCGTGCCGTTGAGGACGGACGGGTCGACGCCCTGCCGTTCGGCGGCGACCAGGTACATGCAGAAGACGGGGACGGCGGGGCCGCTGATGGTCATCGACGTCGTGACGTCGCCCAGCGGGATGTCCTTGAACAGGACCTCCATGTCGGCCGCCGAGTCGATGGCGACACCGCAGTGCCCGACCTCGCCCAGCGAGCGCGGGTCGTCGGAGTCACGGCCCATGAGCGTCGGCATGTCGAAGGCGACCGAGAGCCCGCCTCCGCCGTTGCGGAGGATCATTTTGTAGCGCTCGTTGGTCTGCTCGGCGTTGCCGAACCCGGCGAACTGCCGGATGGTCCACGTCCGCCCTCGGTAACCGGTCGCGTACAGGCCGCGGGTGTAGGGGTACTCGCCCGGCCAGCCGATCCGGTCGAACCCGTCGTAGGTGTCACCGGGCCGCGGCCCGTACACCGGCTCCACGGGGTCGCCGGAGAGCGTGGTGAAGTCGGCCTCGCGCTTGCGTGCGGCGTCGTACCGGGCCTGCCAGCGGCGGCGGCCCTCCTCGATGGCGTCAGCGTCCATACCCTCGAATTTACTTGGACGTCCTAGTAAATGTCGATGGCTGACGGGAGTGACCTGGCGAACGGGTGAGAACGACCGCCGCACGCGCGCGTGCGGCGGCCCCGGAACGCGCCTAGGCCTTGACGGGCGCGGGCGCGTCCTCGGCGAGCCTGCCCTCCAGCTCGTGGCTGATCCTGCGCTCGACGAAGAACGCGGCCGTGGGGATCGTGCCGGCCAGCAGCACCCACAGCTGCTTCTTGACCGGCCACTTCGCCTTGGAGCCGAGGTCGAAGGCGAAGATCAGGTACACGACGTACAACCAGCCGTGCGCGATGCTGACCACCTGGGTGAAATCAGCCGCGCCGCCCAGATCCAGGACGTACTTGCCGACCATGCCGAGGGTCAGCGCGACGAGCAGGACACCGGTGACGTAGGCCATGACCCGATAGCGGGTCAGCACGCTCTTCTTCATGCCGTCGAGCGTAACGACCCGTTCCGGGAGATCTTGCCCCGGGTCACTCCTCCTCGAAGTCGCCCGCCGAGACGCGCAGCGGCCGCAGCATCGCGAAGATCTCCGCGCATTCCTCGGCGTCGTACACCCCGAGTCCGAAGTCCATCGCCATCAGGTCCCGGGTGGCCGCCTCGACGACCTCGCGGCCCTTGTCGGTGATGCTGGCGAGGGTGCCGCGGCCGTCGTTCGGGTTGGGCCGCTTGGCGACCAGACCCGATCTGACCAGCCGGTCCACGGTGTTCGTCACGGAGGTGGGGTGCACCATGAGCCGCTCACCGATCTTGGACATCGGCAGCTCGCCGGACTTGGAGAAGGTGAGCAGCACCAGCGCCTCGTAGCGCGCGAACGTCAGCCCGTACGGCCTGACCACGGCGTCGACCTCGGCGAGGAGGATCTGCTGGGCGCGCATGATCGAGGTGATCGCGGCCATGGACGGCACGTTTCCCCAGCGCTGCTTCCAGCGTTCGTCGGCGCGCGCGATCGGATCGAAGGAGAGACTGAGCGGCTTCGGCACGAACCCGACCTTACCGGCCGGTCACATGGTGGTCAGCCCTGTCTCGCCCTTCGGGCGCGCGGCGGGTCCTCGTCGCCGGCACCGCTCCGGGGGCCTACTCGGCGAGGTGCCGCTCCACCGTCTCCACCTTGGACGTGAGGCCGTCCGTCACGCCGGGGCGGATGTCCGCCTTGAGGACCAGGGAGACCCGGGGCGCACGCCGCTCGACCGCGGCGACCGCGCGACGGACGACGTCCATGACCTCGTCCCACTCTCCTTCCACGGAGGTGAACATCGCGTCGGTCCGGTTCGGCAGCCCCGACTCGCGCACCACCCGCACGGCGTCGGCGACGTACTCCCCCACGTCCTCGCCGACCCCGAGCGGCGTCACGGAAAAGGCGACGATCACGCGCCCACCACGCCTTCCTTGCGGGCGCGGGACGCGATGACCGCGTCGTCGGCCTCACGCCGCAGCCTGCGCTCGGCGAAGAACCCGCCGGCGGGCAGCACCGAGAGGACGAAGTACAGCGCGGCGGTCTTCAGCGACCACTTCGCGCGGTTCCACGCGTCGGCCCAGAAGATCACGTACAGGACGAACAGCACCCCGTGCACCATGCCCATCACCGGCACGGCGTTGAAGTCCGTGGTCCGCTTCAGTACCGAGCAGACCAGCAGGAGGAGGAACGAGATCGCCTCCGGGGCCGAGACCAGGCGGAGGCGGCGGATGGCGGTGGCGGTCTTGAGGTCCACGGGTCACCTTCGGTGGGAGAGAAACGGTTTGTGAACGCACGCACAAGCGTCCCGCCCATTGTGGCAAACCACCGGGGACCCCCGGTCCCTAGGGGTGCGCTCAGGGACGTTCTCCACCCATGGGCCCTGTCCGCGGGCCCCGGCCTGCGGTTACCTTCCAGTCGTGGCGATGTTCCGACTTCAGAGCAGCAAGGTGCTCGCCGTCGACATGACCGGGGATGCCGTGAAGGCGAAGAACGGCTCGATGGTCGCGTACGACGGGGAGATGGCCTTCAAGAAGCTCAGCGGCGGCGGTGAGGGCATCCGGGGCATGGTGACCCGGCGGCTGACCGGTGAGCAGATGACGTTGATGGAGGTGAAAGGGCGCGGGACCTGCTGGTTCGCGGACCGCGCCTCCGAGATCAACCTGGTCAGCATCCAGGGCGACAAGCTCTACGTCGAGTCGAGCAACCTGCTCGCGACCGACGGCGGGCTGCGCACGGGCACGGAGTTCACCGGCCTGCGCGGCGCCTCGCAGGGCAACGGGCTGTTCACGACGACCGTCGAGGGCCACGGCCAGGCGGCGATCATGTCGGACGGCCCGGCCGTGGTGCTGCGGGTGAGCGCGCAGTACCCGCTGACCGTCGACCCGGGGGCGTACGTGGCGCACCAGGGGAACCTGCGGCAGTCCTTCCAGTCCGGTGTGACGTTCCGCACGCTGCTCGGGGAGGGCGGCGGCGAGGCCTTCCAGATGCGGTTCGAGGGGGACGGTCTGGTGTACGTGCAGCCGAGCGAGCGGAACACGATCGCGGGAGACGTGTGATGGCCTTCCGGGAGATCAACGCGAAGATGGTCGAGGCGACGGTCGCGCCGGGGCAGCGGCTGTTCAGCCAGCGCGGCGCGATGCTCGCCTACAAGGGCGAGGTGTCCTTCACGCCCAACATGGCGGGCGGCCAGGGCGGGATCATGTCGATGATCGGCCGCCGTGTCGCCGACGAGGACACCCCCCTGATGACCGTCGAGGGCAGTGGCACGGTCCTCTTCGGGCACGGCGGGCACCACATCCAGGTGATCCGGCTCACCGGCGACACGCTCTACGTGGAGGCGGACCGCCTCCTGGCCTTCGAGGGCTCGCTCCAGCAGGGCACGATGTTCCTCGGCTCGCAGGGCGGCGTCATGGGCATGGTGCGCGGCCAGGTCAGCGGCCAGGGGCTCTTCACGACGACGCTGAAGGGGCACGGGGCCGTCGCGGTGATGGCCCACGGCGGCGTCATCGAGATCCCGATCAGCCCGCAGCGGCCGGTCCATGTGGACCCGCAGGCCTACGTCGCCCACCACGGCGACGTCCGCAACAAGCTGTCCACGGCCCTGGGCTGGCGGGACATGGTGGGCCGCGGCTCGGGCGAGGCGTTCCAGCTGGAGCTCAGCGGCAGCGGTGCGGTGTACGTCCAGGCGTCGGAGGAGAAGCTGTGAGCACGTACGGAAGCCCCGGCGCCGGCCCCGTGGTCTTCGACCCGGCGACGCTGCCGCCCGACGACAACGTCAACGCGTACACCTTCTGCGTGGAGCTCAAGGGGAGCCAGTGGTTCCTGCAGAAGGGGAAGATGATCGCCTACTACGGCTCGATCGACTTCAACGGTGTCGGACACGGCCGGCTGGACCGTCTCGTCCGCACATCCTTCCATTCGCCACTGCACGCGAGCGACTGGGTCGTGGCGGAGGGCTCGGGCAAGATGCTCCTCGCCGACCGGGCCTTCGACGTCAATTCGTACGACCTCGAAGAGGGCAACCTGACCATTCGCTCGGGCAACCTCCTCGCTTTTCAGCCAACTCTGTCACTGAAGCAATCAATCGTGCCGGGTTTTCTGACCCTCATCGGAACCGGAAAGTTCGTGGCCGCGTCGAACGGCCCGGTGGTGTTCATGGAACCCCCGATCCGGGTCGACCCCCAGGCCCTGGTCGGGTGGGCCGACTGCCCCTCCCCGTGCCACCACTACGACCACGGGTACATGACCGGCGTCATGGGCGGTCTACGTGCACTGACGGGCCTCGGCGGGGCCTCCGGCGAGGAGCACCAGTTCGAGTTCGTCGGCGCCGGGACGGTGCTGCTCCAGTCGTCGGAGACCCTGATGGCCGAGCACGCCACAGGGTCCGTTCCGCACCAGGCGGGCGTGCCCGGCGGCGGGGCGCACAGCCCTCAGGCCGGGCAGTCCGGAGTACCGCGTCTTCCCGGACAGCTGGGGGACCTCCAGCGTCGCTTCGGGCTGTGAGCGGTAGTCTGCGGAGTGTGACATCGAACGCCTGCGCACTGCTGTTCGCCCAGGTGTGCGCGGTCACACGCCACCCCTCACTAGTTCGCCTTTCAACCTTTTAGGTAGACTTCATTCATGGAGACCGAGACGGCCACCCGCTGGCTGACCGATGCGGAGCAGTGCGCCTGGCGCACCCACCTGGAGGTCAACAGGCTGTTGACGTACCAGCTCGAAAAGGACCTGCAGCCGTTCGGCCTGACAATGAACGACTACGAGATCCTGGTGAATCTCTCCGAGTCCGAGGATCACAGGATGCGGATGAGCGACCTCGCCTCCGCCACCCTCCAGTCCAAGAGCCGCCTCTCACACCAGATCACGCGCATGGAGAACGCGAACCTGGTCCGGCGGGAGAACTGCGAGTCGGACCGCCGGGGACTCTACGCGGTACTGACCGACCACGGCATGGCGACGATGCAGAAGGTCGCGCCCCACCATGTGGCGTCCGTGCGCAGGCACTTCATCGACCTGCTGTCCCCCGAGGCCCTGACCGAACTCGACAAGTCCCTCAAGCCCATCGCGGAGCACCTGCGCGGGCAGCGCGGACGCCCGTGACCGCGGCCCCCGGCTAGGCGAGCGGCAGGCGGAGTTCGAACAGGGCTCCGCCTGCGGGCCCCCGTCCGGCGGTGAGCGTGCCGCCGTGCCGGACGGCGACGTCCCGGGCGATGGCGAGCCCCAGCCCCGCCCCGCCGTCGTCGCGGCTGCGGGCGGCGTCCAGGCGCACGAACCGCTCGAAGATCCTCTCCCGGTCGCCCTCGGGCACCCCGTCGCCGTCGTCCGCCACCCCGACCACGGCCCGGCCCCCCTCGCGCCGCACGCTCACGGTGACGGCCGACCGGGCATGCCGCTGGGCGTTGTCCAGCAGATTGGCGAGCACCCGCCCCAACTGCCCGCGTGATCCGGCCACCTCCACCGGCTCCGCGTCCACGGTGACACCCTTCCGCCCCTCGGCCGCCTCCCGGGCGAGCCCGGCGAGGTCCACCTTCGTGTCGCCCCGCCGTTCCCCCGCGTCCAGCCGGGCGAGCAGCAGCAGGTCGGCCGCCAGCCGCTGGAGCCGGACGGTGTCCTCCACGGCCCCGTCGAGGTCCAGCAGCTCGGGGTGCGCGGCGGCCACCTCCAGTTGTGTCCGCAGCGAGGCGATCGGGCTGCGCAGCTCGTGGGAGGCGTCGGCGACGAAGCGCCGCTGCCGCTCCACGGACGTCTCCAGGGCCGCGAGCGTCTCGTTGGTGGTGCTGGCGAGCCGGGCGATCTCGTCGTGCGTGTCCGGCTCGGGAACGCGCCGCGCGAGGTCCTCGGACCTGGTGATCGCGGCCATCTCGCGCCGGATCCCCTCCACGGGCCGCAGGGCCCGCCGGGTGACCAGCCAGGTCACGCCCGCGACGACACCGAGCAGCAGCGGGAAGCCGATCAGCATCACCGTCAGCGCGGTCCGCACGGCCCCGTGCTCGGCGGCCAGCGGGGAACCGGCGTAGACCTTGAGGTGCCCCCGGTCGTGGGTCTCCACCTCGACGGCGGCGAACCGGTAGTCCTGCGCGTCCCCGTCGATCGTCGCGGACCCGTTGCTGAAGACGGTCTCCCCGGAGATCTCACCGGGTTCGAGGGCCTCGCCGGCGTCCTCCGCGTCGTCATCGTCGTCGCCCCCGGCAGGCTTCGCCGCCGGCTGCGGCTTCACCCGGTCGGTGTCCGTGCCGCTGATGCGCTCCAGATCCTCGCCCGCCGCGACGAGCCGCCGGTGCTCGTCCAGGACCTGCACCGGCCCGTCGCCGTCCAGGCCCGAGAGCTTGTCGTACGGCGTCCCGGCGGCGAGCTCGGAGGCGACCGCCCGGGCGGATCGCTCCGCCTGTGTTCCGGCCTCGCCGATCAGGTTCGAGCGCAGGGACAGCAGCACGGCGGCCCCGGCCGCGACGAGCGCCACCGCGACCACGAGCGTCGCCCCCAGCGTGGCCCGCGCCCGCACGGACCCGAACAGCCGCCTCACGAGGACGTCTCCAGCCGGTACCCGGCCCCGCGCACGGTCCGGATCAGCCCCGCCCGCAGCTTCCGCCGCAGGGTGCTGACGTAGACCTCGACGATGTTCGGATCACCCTCGTACGCGAAGTCCCAGACGTGCTCCAGGATCTCGGACTTGGACACGACCTCGCCGGCCCGCAGCACGAGCTGCTCCAGCACGGAGAACTCCTTGGCGGTGAGGGCGATCTCGTCCTCGCCCAGAAACACCCGCCGGGCCGCGGTGTCCACCTTCAGGTCCCCGTGCACATGCACCGGCGAGGCCCCCGCGCCCTGTCCGCGGCGCCGCAGCAGCGCCTTGATCCGGGCGACGAGCACGACGTACGAGAACGGCTTGGTCAGATAGTCGTCGGCGCCGGTGTCCAGCCCTTCGGCCTCGTCGTACTCGCCGTCCTTGGCGGTCAGCATCAGGATCGGCACGTCGTGCCCGGCGGCACGCAGGGCGGCGCAGACCCGGTAGCCGTTGAGGCCGGGCAGCATGATGTCGAGGACGACCAGGTCGTACGTCCCCTCCGAGGCCTGGTGCAGGCCCTCCCGTCCGTCGTGGACGACGTCCACGGCGTACCCCTCGGCCGTCAGGCCCCTGGCGAGCGACAGGGCCAGCCGCTTCTCGTCCTCCACGATCAACAGGCGCATGCGTAAAGAGTCGCAAAAGCAACCTGAAGATCCCTTCAGGGGTCTTCAGGTTCCTCTCAGCCTCGATCAGCCAGAGTCGAAGACGTCGCAAACGAAACGACTCGGGAGGAATCCGCATGAAGCGCAACATCGTGATCGCCGCTGTGACCGCCGCCGCTCTGATCGGAGGCGGTACGGCCACGGCTCTCGCGACCACCGGTGACGACGCCGGCTCGGCGCGGCAGGCGGCCGACACCCGGCTGTCGGGCGACGACGTCCGGGACGACCAGGACGGCCCGGACGCGCAGGACGACGGCGACGACGGCGCCCGGGCGGCTTCTTCGAAGGTCACCGCGTCCGAGGCCATCGCCTCCGCGCTGAAGCACACCTCGGGCACGGCCGTCTCCGCCGAGCTGGACGACGAGGACGACAGCGACAAGGTGGTCTGGAAGGTCGACGTCCTGTCGGGCGACAGCACCTGGCACAGCGTGAGCGTCGACCCGGCCGACGGCAAGGTCCTCGGTGCGCACGCCGACGACGAGGACGACACGGCGCAGGTGCGTGCTGCCCTGAAGGGCTCCTCCGTGACGGCGGAGGAAGCCGCGAAGGCCGCCGCCGGCAAGGGCGTGGTGACGTCCGTCGACCTCGACGAGGACGGCAAGGGCAAGTCCTGGGAGGCCGAGACGCACAAGTCCGGCGGCACCGAGCAGGACTGGAAGGTCGACCTGACGTCGGGCAAGGTCACGGCGGACCGCGCGGACGACAACGACAAGGACGACGACCAGAGCGACGACCAGGACTGACCGGTCACTGTCGTGTGTCGACCGCCCCGGTGTCCGTGCTGACGCCGGGGCGTCGCGCGGCTCGGCGCGACGAGGTGCCTCACCCAAGCTCTCGGCTTCGCTCGAGCAGGGGGGACCCCCACCGCCCACCCGTGCCGCCCCGGCGGCACGACTGCCCGCGGCTGAGAGGGACCGGACGCCCGCCCCCGCTCGCCCGCACCCGGCGAGGAGGCGCGCGCACCGGTCCGCGGTGCTCAGCCCTCCGTCAACCCCGCCACCAGTTCGTCGGCCGCCCGGTACGGATCCAGCTCCCCGGACACGATCCGCTCGGCGAGCGCCCCGAGGCGGCGGTCTCCGTGCAGGTCACCGATCCGCTCCCGCAACGCCGTCACCGCGATCGTCTCGACCTCCCGGGACGCCCGGGACAGACGCCGCTCCGCGAGGACACCCCGCTCCTCCATCCAGGCCCGGTGCTTCTCCAGCGCCTCGACGACCTCGTCGATGCCCTCACCCCGCGCGGCCACCGTCTTCACGATCGGCGGACGCCAGTCGCCCGGCCCCCGGGACTCCCCCAGCCCCAGCATGTGGTTCAGCTCGCGGGCCGTCGCGTCCGCCCCGTCCCGGTCGGCCTTGTTCACGACGTACACGTCGCCGATCTCCAGGATCCCGGCCTTGGCCGCCTGGATCCCGTCGCCCATCCCCGGCGCGAGCAGCACGACGGAGGTGTCCGCCTGCGAGGCGATCTCCACCTCCGACTGCCCGACCCCCACCGTCTCGACAAGGATGACGTCGCAGCCGGCGGCGTCCAGGACCCGGATCGCCTGCGGGGCCGACCAGGCCAGACCGCCCAGGTGCCCGCGCGTGGCCATCGACCTGATGTACACGCCCGGGTCGGACGCGTGCTCCGACATCCGCACCCGGTCCCCGAGCAGCGCGCCGCCCGAGAACGGGGACGACGGGTCGACGGCGAGCACGCCGACCCGCTTGTCCTGCTTGCGGTACGCGGAGACCAGCGCCGAGGTCGACGTGGACTTGCCGACCCCGGGCGACCCGGTCAGCCCGACCACGTACGCCCCGCCCGTCAGCGGCGCGAGCGCCGCCATGACCTCCCGCAGCTGCGGGGACGCCCCCTCCACCAGGGAGATCAGCCGGGCGACCGCCCGCGGCCTCCCCTCCCTGGCCTGGGCCACCAGCGTGGAGACGTCCTGCATCACAGCTCCGTTCAGATAAGGGACGTACCGAAACTCAGGCCTTGGGCACGCGCACGATCAGCGCGTCGCCCTGCCCGCCGCCACCGCACAGCGCGGCCGCACCCACACCGCCGCCGCGCCGCTTCAGCTCCAGCGCGAGATGCAGCACGAGACGCGCGCCGGACATCCCGATCGGGTGACCCAGGGCAATGGCACCACCGTTGACATTCACCTTTTCGGTGGACACACCGAGGTCCTTCATGGACTGCACGGCCACGGCCGCGAACGCCTCGTTGATCTCGATGAGGTCGAGGTCCGAGACCTCCAGGCCCTCCTTCTTCAGCGCGTGCAGGATCGCGTTGGACGGCTGCGACTGGAGCGAGTTGTCCGGTCCGGCCACGTTGCCGTGCGCCCCGATCTCGGCGATCCACTCCAGGCCGAGCTCCTGGGCCTTGGCCTTGCTCATCACCACGACGGCGGCGGCACCGTCGGAGATCTGCGAGGCCGACCCGGCCGTGATCGTGCCGTCCTTGGCGAAGGCCGGACGCAGCTTGCCCAGGGACTCGGCGGTGGTGTCGCCGCGGATGCCCTCGTCCTTGCTGAAGAGCACCGGGTCGCCCTTGCGCTGCGGGATCTCGACGGGCGTGATCTCGGCCTCGAACAGGCCGTTCTTCTGCGCGGCGGCGGCCCGCTGGTGCGACAGGGCGGCGATCTCGTCCTGCTCGGGGCGCGCGATGCCGAGGCGGGTGTTGTGCTTCTCGGTCGACTCGCCCATGGCGACGCCGTCGAAGGAGTCGGTCAGACCGTCGTGGGCCATGGCGTCGAGCATCTGGATGGCGCCGTACTTGTAGCCCTCACGGGACTTGGGCAGCAGGTGCGGGGCGTTGGTCATGGACTCCTGACCACCGGCGACGACCACGTCGAACTCACCCGCACGGATGAGCTGGTCCGCGAGCGCGATGGCGTCGAGGCCCGACAGACACACCTTGTTGATGGTCAGCGCCGGGACGTTCATCGGGATGCCGGCCTTGACCGCGGCCTGGCGGGCCGGGATCTGGCCCGCTCCCGCCTGGAGCACCTGGCCCATGATCACGTACTGCACCTGGTCGCCGCCGATCCCCGCACGGTCGAGGGCGGCCTTGATCGCGAAGCCGCCGAGGTCGGCTCCGGAGAAGGACTTCAGCGATCCGAGCAACCGCCCCATGGGCGTACGCGCCCCCGAGACGATCACCGAGCTGGTCGTAGCAGAAGACATGAGCTGCGATCCCCTTACCGGCTGCACAGCCGAGGAGTGAACGAGGGTTTACTTCGAATGTACTGAGTGGCACTCCGTGCCGTCATCGGGCTGTCGGTGTGATCGCGCGCACGTTGCGTAACCACCTTCGGAGCGCTGCACTGAATCCATGCTGACGCGAATCGACCACATCGGAATCGCCTGTTTCGACCTCGACAAGACCGTCGAGTTCTACCGTGCCACCTACGGCTTCGAGGTGTTCCACTCCGAGGTCAACGAGGAGCAGGGCGTGCGCGAGGCCATGCTCAAGATCAACGATACGTCCGACGGCGGCGCCTCGTACCTGCAGCTCCTGGAGCCGACCCGCGAGGACTCCACCGTCGCGAAGTGGCTGGCGAAGAACGGGGAGGGCGTCCACCACATCGCTTTCGGTACGGCGGATGTCGACGGGGACGCCGATGAGATCAAGGGCAAGGGCGTACGCGTGCTGTACGAAGAGCCGCGACGCGGTTCCATGGGGTCACGGATCACCTTCCTGCACCCCAAGGACTGTCATGGCGTACTGACAGAACTGGTCACTTCGGCGCCTGTTGAGTCACCTGAGCACTGACCCTCGTACATAGGGGCCGGTAGGGTTGGGGGCGGTCGCCGCTCATCAGGGTGACCGCGGTCCCGCCGTGCGACGGCAGGACCACCGGGGTCCGGGTTTCGGGGGACGAGCGTCGGGGCAGCAGCCTGCGCTCCGCCGATGATCTGACACCATTCCCCGGGGGCCCCGTCCGGCGGATGGACGGAGCTCGTTTGGAGAGAGTTGCGACCAGGGGACGGATGGGACCGCGCAGTGCGGGGCTACGAGAGCCAGGAGCGAGAGCCGGCGGCTGACGTCGACCACCTCTCTCGGTTCGAAGCCGAGATGAAGCGGCTGAAGACCGAGCGGGAAAAGGCGATCCAGCACGCCGAGGACCTCGGCTACCAGGTCGAGGTGCTGCGCGCCAAGCTGCACGAGGCGCGGCGCACCATCATGTCCCGGCCCTCCTTCGAGGGGGGCGACATCGGCTGGCAGGCCGAGCAGTTGCTGCGCAACGCGCAGATGCAGGCCGACCAGATCCGCGCGGACGCCGACCGCGAGCTGAGCGAGGCCCGGGCGCAGACCCAGCGGATCCTCCAGGAGCACGCCGAGCAGGCGGCCCGGCTCCAGGCCGAGCTGCACCAGGAGGCGGTGACCCGCCGCCAGCAGCTGGACCAGGAGCTGGCCGAGCGCCGCCAGACGGTCGAGTCGCACGTCAACGAGAACGTGGCGTGGGCCGAGCAGCTGCGGGCCCGCACCGAGCAGCAGGCCCGCCGGCTGCTGGAGGAGTCCCGGGCCGAGGCCGAGCAGGCCCTGGCCACCGCCCGCGCGGAGGCCGAGCGGCTGGCGACCGAGGCACGGCAGCGGCTGACGAGCGCGGCCGAGGAGGCACGCGCCGAGGCCGAGCAGATCCTGCGCCGCGCCCGCACGGACGCCGAGCGCCTGCTCAACGCCGCCTCCACGCAGGCCCAGGAGGCCACCGACCACGCCGAGCAGCTGCGTACGTCCACCGTCTCGGAGTCGGAGTCGGCGCGCCGCGAGGCCCAGGAGCTGAGCCGGGCCGCCGAGCAGCGGATGACCGAGGCCGAGGAGGCGCTGCGCAAGGCGCAGACCGAGTCTGAGAAGCTGCTCTCGGAGGCCAAGGAGGCCGCAGCCAAGGCCCTGGCGAGCGCCGAGTCCGCCAACGAGACCCGCACGCGCACCGCCAAGGAGCAGGTCGCCCGGCTGGTCGAGGAGGCCACCAAGGAGGCCGAGAACACCAAGTCCGAGGCCGAGCAGCTGGTCGCCGACGCCCGCGCCGAGGCCGAGAAGATCGTGGCGGAGGCCTCCGAGAAGGCCCGCACGCTCACCGCCGAGGAGACCGCGACCCAGCTGTCGAAGGCGGCCAGGACCGCCGAGGAGGTCCTCAACAAGGCGTCGGAGGACGCCAAGAAGACCACGAAGGCCGCGGCCGAGGAGGCCGAGCGGATCCGCTCGGAGGCCGAGGCGGAGGCGGACCGGCTGCGGGCCGAGGCGCACGACATCGCCGAGCAGCTCAAGGGCGCGGCGAAGGACGACACCAAGGAGTACCGCGCCAAGACGGTCGAGCTGCAGGAGGAGGCCCGCCGGCTGCGCGGCGAGGCCGAGCAGCTGCGGGCGGACGCGGTCGAAGAGGGCGAGAAGATCCGCGCCGAGGCCCGCAAGGAGGCCGTGGCGCAGATCGAGGAGGCGGCGAAGTCCGCCGAGGAGCTGCTCGCCAAGGCCAAGGCGGACGCGGACGAGCTGCGCACGACGGCCCAGGCGGACAGCGAGAAGGTCCGCACCGAGGCCATCGAGCGGGCGACGACGCTGCGCCGGCAGGCCGAGGAGACGCTCCAGCGCACCCGGCAGGAGGCCGAGCGGCACCGCGAGGAGGTCGTCGAGCAGGCCGAGGCGCTCAAGCAGGACGCCGAGCGCGCGGCGCGGGAGCTGCACGAGGAGACCGAGCGGGCCATGGAGGCCCGTCGTGCCGAGGCCGCCGAGGAGCTGACGCGGCTCCAGAGGGAGGCCGAGGAGCGGCTGACGGCCGCCGAGCAGGCGCTGTCGGACGCCCGTGAGGAGGCCGCGCGGATCCGCCGCGAGGCCGCCGAGGAGAACGAGCGGCTGCGTGCCGAGGCCGCCGAGCGGATCCGTACGCTCCAGCAGCAGGCCGAGACGGAGGCCGAGCGGCTGCGCGACGAGGCCGTGTCGGACGCGTCCGCGGCGCGTGCCGAGGGCGAGGCCGTCGCCGTACGGCTTCGCTCGGAGGCGGCGAACGAGGCCGAGCGGCTGAAGTCGGAGGCGCAGGAGAGCGCCGACCGCATGCGCGCGGAGGCGCAGTCCGCCGCCGAGCGGCTCGCCGCGGAGGCGTCCGAGACGCTGGCCGCCGCCCAGGAGGAGGCAAACCGGCGCCGCCGCGAGGCCGAGGAACTCCTCGGCAGCGCCCGGCAGGAGGCCGACCAGGAGCGTGAGCGGGCCCGCGAGCAGAGCGAGGAGCTGCTGGCCTCGGCGCGCAAGCGCGTGGAGGACGCGCAGGCCGAGGCCGTACGGCTGGTCGAGGAGGCCGACCGTCGCGCCACGGAGATGGTGTCGGCGGCCGAGCAGCACGCCCAGCAGGTCCGGGACTCCGTCGCGGGGCTGCACGAGCAGGCCCAGGAGGAGATCACCGGGCTGCGCTCCGCCGCCGAGCACGCGGCGGACCGTACGCGCCGGGAGGCCCAGGAGGAGGCGGACCGGGTCCGCTCCGACGCCTACGCCGAGCGGGAGCGCGCGAGCGAGGACGCGGGCCGGCTGCGGCGCGAGGCGCACGAGGAGTCCGAGGCCGCCAAGGCGCTCGCCGAGCGGACGATGTCCGAGGCGATCGCGGAGGCGGAGCGGATCCGCACGGACGTCGCCGAGCACGCCCAGCGGGTGCGCACGGAGGCGTCGGACGCGATCGCGGAGGCCGAGCAGAGCGCCTCGCGCACCAGGGCGGACGCCCGGGAGGACGCCAACCGCATCCGGTCGGACGCGGCGACGCAGGCGGACACCCTCATCACCGAGGCGCGCAACGAGGCGGAGCGGCTCGCGACGGAGACGATCCAGGAGACGGACCGGCTCCGGATGGACACGGTCGCCGAGGCGGAGCGGGTCCGTACGGAGGCGATCTCCGAGGCCGAGCGCGTCCGCTCCGAGGCGGCCACCGAGGCCGAGCGGGTGCGGGCGGAGTCGGTCGCCAAGGCCGAGCAGCTGGTCGGGGAGGCCAGCGGCGAGGCGGAGCGGCTGCGGGCCGAGGCCGCCGAGACGGTCGGTTCGGCGCAGCAGCACGCGGAGCGGATCCGCAACGAGGCCCAGCGCGTCAAGTCGGATGCGGAGGCGGAGGCGGAGCGGCTGGTCAGCTCCGCGCGCGAGGAGGCCGACCGCACGCTGGACGAGGCCCGCAAGGACGCCAACAAGCGGCGTTCCGAGGCGGCCGAGCAGGTCGACAAGCTCATCACGGAGACCACGGCCGAGGCGGACAAGCTGCTGACCGATGCGCAGCAGCAGGCGCACAAGACCACGGCGGAGGCCGAGTCGCAGGCCGACACGATGGTGGGTGCGGCCCGCACCGAGGCCGACCGGCTGGTGTCCGAGGCGACGGTCGAGGGCAACTTGCTGGTGGAGAAGGCCCGTACGGACGCGGACGAGCTGCTGGTCGGCGCGCGCCGGGACGCCACGCAGATAAGGGAGCGCGCCGAGGAGCTGCGCGACCGCATCACCTCCGAGATCGAACAGCTGCACGAGCGGGCCCGTCGCGAGTCGGCCGAGACGATGAAGTCGGCGGGCGACCGGTGCGACGCGCTCGTCAAGGCGGCCGAGGAGCAGCTGGCGAAGGCGCAGGCCAAGGCCAAGGAGATCGTCTCGGAGGCCAACTCCGAGGCGGGCAAGGTCCGTATCGCCGCGGTGAAGAAGGCGGAGGGGCTGCTCAAGGAGGCCGAGCAGAAGAAGTCCACGCTGGTCCGGGAGGCCGAGGAGCTCAAGGCCGAGGCGATCCGCGAGGCCAAGCGCACGGTCGAGGAGGGCAAGCGCGAGCTGGAGGTCCTGGTCCGCCGTCGCGAGGACATCAACGCCGAGATCTCCCGTGTCCAGGACGTCCTGGAGGCGTTGGAATCCTTCGAGGCCCCCTCTTCGGGCAAGGACAACGGAGTCAAGGCCGGCGCGACGGTCGGCGCACCCCGTTCGGGTGGCAAGTCCTCGGATAGCTAGCCAAACGGGGCGAATCCGGTGTGTGCTGGGGCCTTTGACCAAGTCTTTGGCAAGCGGTCCGGGGGTTAGCCACTCAAAAGGGGTGTCATTTTCCAGATCAAACGCGCATCCGCTCGATGACACACCGTTTCGGCCCCTAGGATTCCACCTATCACCTCACCGGTCTCATTCGACAGGAACCCCATGAGCGACACTTCCCCCTACGGCTTCGAGCTTGTGCGGCGTGGGTACGACCGCGCTCAGGTGGACGAACGTATCTCCAAGCTCGTCTCCGACCGTGACAGCGCTCTCGCCCGCATCACCGCTCTGGAAAAGCGCATCGAAGAGCTCCACCTCGAGACGCAGAACGCCCAGGCCCAGATCACCGACGCCGAGCCGTCGTACGCGGGTCTCGGTGCGCGCGTGGAGAAGATCCTCCGCCTCGCCGAGGAGGAGGCGAAGGACCTGCGCGAGGAGGCCCGGCGCGCCGCCGAGCAGCACCGCGAGCTCGCCGAGTCGGCGGCCCAGCAGGTGCGCAACGACGCCGAGTCGTACTCCGCGGAGCGCAAGGCGAAGGCCGAGGACGAGGGCCTGCGGATCGTCGAGAAGGCCAAGAGTGACGCCGCCCAGCTGCGTTCCGAGGCGCAGAAGGACGCGCAGTCCAAGCGTGAGGAGGCGGACGCCCTCTTCGAGGAGACCCGCGCCAAGGCCGCTCAGGCCGCCGCCGACTTCGAGACGAACCTCGCCAAGCGCCGCGAGCAGTCCGAGCGCGACCTGGCCTCCCGTCAGGCCAAGGCCGAGAAGCGCCTCGCCGAGATCGAGCACCGCGCCGAGCAGCTGCGCCTGGAGGCCGAGAAGCTGCGCACGGACGCCGAGCGCCGCGCCCGCCAGACAGTGGAGACGGCCCAGCGCCAGGCCGAGGACATCGTGGCCGACGCCAACGCCAAGGCCGACCGCATCCGTTCGGAATCCGAGCGCGAGCTGGCCGCCCTCACCAACCGCCGCGACAGCATCAACGCCCAGCTGACGAACGTCCGCGAGATGCTCGCGACGCTCACGGGCGCCGCGG
Organism: Streptomyces sp. NPDC012466; assembly: GCF_042955215.1. Taxonomy (NCBI): domain Bacteria; kingdom Bacillati; phylum Actinomycetota; class Actinomycetes; order Kitasatosporales; family Streptomycetaceae; genus Streptomyces; species Streptomyces sp. NPDC012466. The sequence goes on from NZ_JBIBEQ010000012.1 coordinate 54,005, forward strand.
TGGCCGCCGCCGGTACGCCGGCCGAGGACGAGCCGATCTCCCGTGGGGTCCCGGCGCAGCAGTCCCGGTAACGGCCCGGCATACGGAGTCTGAACCTCCGCAAAGCCCTCTGTCGCTCGGGTGGCAGAGGGCTTTGTCACGTTCTAGCGTGACGGCATGATTGAGCTGGAGGGGCTGACCAAGCGGTACGGCGAGAAGGTGGCGGTCAACAACCTGTCCTTCACCGTGAGACCGGGCATCGTCACCGGCTTCCTCGGGCCCAACGGGGCGGGCAAGTCCACGACCATGCGGATGGTCCTCGGTCTCGACCACCCGACCGCCGGCGACGTCCGTATCGACGGCAAGCACTACCACCAGCTCAAGGACCCCCTGACCTACATCGGCGCCCTGCTGGAGGCCAAGGCCTGGCACGGCGGGCGCACCGCCTACAACCATCTGCTGTGCCTCGCGCAGAGCAACGGCATTCCGAGCAGCCGTGTGCGGGACGTGCTGGAGACCGTCGGGCTGACGGCGGTCGCCAGGAAGAAGACCAAGGGCTTCTCGATGGGCATGGGGCAGCGGCTCGGCATCGCGGCCGCGCTGCTCGGCGATCCGCGGATCCTGATGTTCGACGAGCCGGTCAACGGCCTCGACCCCGAGGGCATCCACTGGATCCGCACCCTGATGAAGTCGCTCGCCGCACAGGGCCGGACCGTGTTCGTCTCCTCCCACCTGATGAGCGAGATGGCACTGACGGCCGAGCACCTCGTCGTCATCGGGCAGGGCCGGCTGCTCGCGGACACCTCCATGGCGGACTTCATCGACCGCAACTCGCGGTCGTACGTCCGGGTCCGCAGTCCGCAGCGGGAGCGGCTGCTCGACGTGCTGCACCAGGCCGGGATCGTGGCCGTGGAGAGCGGCGAGGGAGTGCTGGAGGTGGACGGCGGCAAGGCGGAGCAGATCGGTGAGGTGGCGGCGCAACACCGGATCACGCTGCACGAGCTGAGCCCGCAACAGGCTTCGCTGGAGGAGGCGTTCATGCAGCTGACGGCGGGGTCGGTGGAGTATCACGCACACAGCGAGACGGGCGCGGCGAGCCCCGAGGCACCGCGGCAGCAGTGGGGCGACGGCTGGAAGAGGGGCTGAGCATGGCGACGGCACAGGTCGTACGGTCGGAGTGGACCAAGATCCGGTCGGTGGCGTCCACGGTGTGGACGCTCTCGCTGGTGGTGGTCGTGACGATCGCCCTCGGCATGCTGATCTCGGCACTGTCGAAGAACGAGTTCGACTCGATGAACCCGCAGGACCGGGCGGAGTTCGACCCGACGTTCATCAGTTTCGCGGGGATGAGTCTCGGCCAGCTGGCGATGATCGTCTTCGGTGTGCTGGTCGTGTCGAACGAGTACAGCACCGGCATGATCCGCACCTCGCTGGCCGCGGTGCCGCAGCGCGGCTCCTTCCTGTTCAGCAAGATCGCGGTCGCGTCGGCGCTCGCCCTGCTGGTCGGCCTCGTCACCAGCTTCGCCGCCTTCTTCCTGGGGCAGGCGATGCTGGGCTCGCACCGGGCGGAGATCGGCGACCCGGGGGTCCTGCGGGCGGTGATCGGCGGCGGCCTCTACATGGCGCTGATCGCGATGTTCTCCATGGGTGTCGCCGCGATGCTGCGCTCGCCGATGCTGTCACTGGGCATCCTGATGCCGTTCTTCTTCCTGATCTCCAACATCCTCGGCAACGTCGACGCGACGAAGAAGGTCGGCCGGTTCCTTCCGGACCAGGCCGGCAGCAAGATCATGCAGGTGGTCACGCCGATCGACGACGACACCCCGTACGGGCCCTGGGGAGGCCTCGGGATCATGGGGCTGTGGGTGCTCGCGGCGCTGATCGGCGGCTATGTGCTGCTGAAGAAGCGGGACGCCTAGGGGGAGAGGCTCGGCCCGACCTTTTACCTCCTCTTGGGCGGAACCGTCAGCGCCTCGATATCCTCCTAACCCTTACGGGGGCGTGTGCCCCGCTGTCCTGAACCTTGCGATGGGTGCGGAGCATGATCGAAGCAGTCGGCCTGACGAAGCGCTACGGCGACAAGACCGCTGTGTACAACCTTTCCTTCCAGGTGCGGCCCGGAGCCGTCACCGGCTTCCTCGGGCCGAACGGTTCGGGCAAGTCGACGACGATGCGGATGATCCTCGGTCTGGACAACCCGACGGCCGGACATGTGACGATCGGCGGCTACCCGTACCGCAGGCTGCCCAACGCCGCCCGTCAGGTCGGCGCGCTGCTGGACGCCAAGGCGGTGCACGGCGGCCGGTCCGCCCGCAGCCATCTGCTGTCCCTGGCCCAGCTGTCGGGCATCCCGGCCCGGCGGGTGGACGAGGTGCTCGGGGTCGTCGGTCTGCAGGACGTGGCCAAGAGGCGGTCCAAGGGCTTCTCCCTCGGCATGGGGCAGCGGCTCGGCATCGCCGCGGCACTGCTCGGCGACCCGCAGGTGCTGCTGTTCGACGAGCCGGTCAACGGCCTCGACCCCGAGGGCATCCTCTGGGTGCGCAATCTGATGAAGGCACTGGCGGCGGAGGGCCGCACGGTCTTCGTCTCCTCCCACCTGATGAGCGAGATGGCGCTGACCGCCGACCACCTCATCGTCATCGGGCGCGGTCAGCTGCTCGCGGACATGAGCGTGACCGCGTTCATCTCGGCGAACTCCGCGGACTTCGCGCGGGTGCGGACGCCCGACACCGATCCGCAGCAGCGCGAGAAGCTGTCGGCCGCGCTGACCGAGTCGGGCGGGCACGTGCTGCCCGAGCAGGACGGCGCGCTGCGCGTGACGGGGCTGGCCCTGCCGCGCATCAGCGACATCGCGCACGACCACGGCGTTCGGCTGTGGGAGCTGTCGCCGCACCAGGCCTCCCTGGAGGAGGCGTACATGCGGATGACGCAGGGCGCCGTCGACTACCGCTCGACGATCGACCAGAAGGAAGGGCTCCAGCAGCCGCTGCCGCCCGGCGCGCAGCCGCCGATGCCGGTGCCCGGGCAGGGTCAGGCGGGCTGGTACGCCCCGCCGCCGCCCCAGCAGGGCGACCGGCCGTTCGCTCCGCCGCAGGGTGCACCGGGCCAGGCCCCGGCGGGCCCGTACGGCGCCCCGGGGATGCCCCAGGGCGCCCCGAGCGCCCCCGGCGCGGGAACACCCAACCCGTACGCACAGCCCGCGCCCGAGGCGCCTCAGGCACCGCAGGGCGCCCCGCAGCCCGTGTCGCAGGCCGTCGCGGGCCAGGCGGCCACCGCCGGGTCCACGCCCGCGCCGCAGGGCTCGGCCCCGTCCGCGCCGCAGGTGCCCGCCGCCCCGCCGGCCACCTCGGCACCCGCGCGGCCCGCCGCCGCCCCGACCTCCGACCTGACCAAGCCCGAGGACGGCCGATGAGCAGCCCCCAGTCCCAGATGCCGCAGGCCGCGCCCGCCTGGCAGCCGGCGCCCGGTTCCGCCCCCCACCCCGGCCAGGGCTACACCTCGCCGATCCCGGTCGTGCGCACCCACCTCGGGAACGCCATCGCCTCCGAGTGGACGAAGATCAGGTCGGTGCGCTCCACGATGTGGACGCTCGGCGTGTTCGTCCTGCTCGTCGTCGGCATCGGCACGCTGACCGGCGTGGTGGTGGCGAACTCCGACCCGGCCCTGGACGGCCAGAGCCCGCTCGGACTGGGCTTCTTCGGCCTCCTGCTCGGCAGTATGTGCATCATCACGCTGGGCGTGCTGACCACGGCCTCGGAGTACGGCACCGGCATGATCCGCACCACGATGGTCGCGTGCCCGAGCCGCGGCCGGGTGCTGGTGGCAAAGGCAGTGGTGTTCTTCCTGGTCGCTTTCGTGGTGACGCTCGTGTCCGCGTCGCTCGTGGCCTCCCTGCACGTGGCCATGCTGGATGGCGACGGTGCCAAGTCCCCCTCCGGCGGTGAGTGGCTGAAGGGCACGGTCGGCATCGCGCTCTACATCGCGCTGCTGGGCCTGCTCTCGCTGATCGTCGGCTCGATCATCCGGCACTCGGCGGGCGCCATCACCATCATGATCGGTGCCGTGCTGGCCCCGCTGGTGATCGCGCTGTTCATGTTCTCGGAGTCGCTGCAGTCCGTGCGCGACGCCCTGTTCGAGTACTCGATCCCGAACCAGCTGAGCGTCTTCTACGCCAACTCCCTGAGCGAATCCGGCCCGTCGGGCTGGGACCCGCTGTGGATCATCCTCGGCGTCACGGCCGTGGCGTTCGCGGGCGCCTTCGCGCTGCTGGAGAAGCGGGACGTCTGAGTTCCCTCAGAACCTCGGCGCGTTACGGGACCGCTGCACCCCCGGGGTGCGGCGGTCCCGCGCGTTCCAGCAGGCCTTGTGCCAGTGCCGTCTGTCGTCGACGCCCGTGTGCTCCGACCAGGCCACCACGTGCGGCACCCCGTCCGGGATCATCTGGTCGCAGCCGGGACAGCGGTACGACTTGCCCTGCGCGCTCGCGCCGGCCACGTGCCGCACGCTCCAGTTCTCGCCCCGCCAGTTCTCCGAGGACTGCCAGCCGCCGTAGCGGCCTGGGCGGTCGTCCTCGACACTCCGGCCGAACGAAGCGGCGTCCTTGGGTCGGTTGCGACGCGGGGACACGGGACACCTCTCGGGGCTATACAGGAAGCAGGGGCCGCGTCCAGCCTACGCGGCGCGCACGGGGGTACGCGTAGGGCACCAATACGCCACAAGTCCTCGCGGACGAGGCGGGCCCCTCTCCGGGTGCCCTCCCCCGGACTCCCGGCGGAACGCCCCATTCTGCAGACAATCCGCAAAATACGCCGCCCGGCCGTGTCCTCGGCACGTGTCAGACGGTTATGCGCTGTGGGGGAGCTCCGTGTCGGAGCCAAGGAAGCAGGAAAGCAATGCGCGTTGGAAGTTTCGTGTTGGCGGCCCAGTTCCCCGGTCAGGGCGAGGGGGAGGCGCTGCACCGGGCGGTCCGTTCGGCCGAGGTGGCCGAGGAGGCCGGGCTCGACACGGTCTGGCTGGCCGAGCACCACTTCGTGCCGTACGGCACGTGTCCGTCGGCCATCACCCTGGCCGCCTTGCTGCTGGGCCGCACCCGCCGCATCCGGGTCGGGACGGCGGTCAGCGTCCTGCCCACCGTCCACCCCGTGGCCCTGGGCGAACAGGCCGCGCTGCTGCACCACACGAGCGGCGGCCGTTTCACGCTGGGTGTCGGGCGCGGCGGCCCGTGGATCGACCTGGAGGTGTTCGGGGCGGGCCTGGAGGCGTACGAGAAGGGGTTCCCGGAATCGCTGGAGCTTCTGGTGCGGTGGCTGCGCGAGTCGTCCGTGGCCGCCGACGGGGAGCGCTTCCGCTTCCGTGCGGTCCCGGTGGTGCCGCGGCCGTCGGAGGCCCTGGCGGAAGGGCCGGGGCCCGAGCTCGTCGTCGCCTGCACCTCGCCGGCGAGTGTGCGGCTGGCCGCCGAGCGAGGTCTGTCGATGCTGCTCGGGATGCACGTGGGGGACGAGGAGAAGGCCGAGATGGTCGCCCTGTGGCGGCAGCACGCGCGGGCGAGCGGACGCTCGGCGGAGGAGATCCACGGCGCGTCCCATGTGTCGGCCGGTGTCTGCCAGATCGCGGACCGGCGGGTCGACGCGGCGGAGACGCTGATGAAGGCCATGCCGGGCTGGCTGAAGCAGGGCCTGGAGGCGCATGTCACGGTCGACGGGCGCACGCGCCGGATGCGGGACCCGCTGGCGTACACCGAACTGCTCTGCGGGCTGCACCCGGTGGGCACTCCGCGGCTGTGCGCGGACCGGCTGGCGGCGACCAGCGAGCGGACGGGCATCTCCCGCTTCGCGCTGCTCGTCGAGGGCTCCGGAGATCTGGCGGCGACCGAGGAGAACGTGCGGCGGCTGGGCGCCGAGGTGCTTCCCCAACTCGTCTGACGGCGCCGTGGATTCCTGGGGGCTTGCCGCTCCGGTACAGAACTGCACCTCCCGCGTACGGAGCGGCAAGCAAGCGGTGCGTCAGCAGTCCCGGAACTCAGGTGACTGGTTCAGCACCTGACTGCGGACCGAGGTGAAACGACCCAGCTTCTCGTCGACCGAGGAGTCAAGCGGGAACACGGCCACCCGGTGGCAGTTCTGGAAGGCCAGACGCACACCGAAGTGCCGCTGCAGCGCGCCGCGTATCGCGTCACTCGCAAGCGCACGCAGCAGCTGGCCGCGTGCCTGCTCGTCCGGCGGAGGCGTCTGGTTGTCGGCGAACGCACCGCCGTCCACCTTCAGCTGGGCCACCAGGGAGCTGATCATCTCCCACGCATAGGGCAGGGAGGTCCGGACGCAGTCGACGAATTCCGCTTCGTCGACCTCGCCTCGCTCGGCCTGTTCGAGTAGGGCCGGTGAGACGTCGAGCGACATGAGTTCTCCTCTCGCACCCCCAACGAGCAGGGGTTGCCTGACAGATGAGGGAGTTCGCGACACCGGACACGCTGCGTACACGCACCGCGACCTCCCGTTCCTACGGTAAGCAACGGACGGTGACGGCACCAGGAAAATGCGCAGATGAGACACTCCCGGTGAGCACACCATGCACACAATCGGCCATTACCGAACACGTGTTTTCCAGGGCGAATCGCGTGGACAGCTGCCCGTCGAGTAGCGTTGCCGACCATGCGTCTCGTCATTGCCCGCTGCTCCGTCGACTACGCCGGGCGGCTCACCGCCCACCTTCCCTCGGCCCCGCGCCTGATCCTGGTGAAGGCGGACGGCAGCGTCTCGATCCATGCCGACGACCGGGCCTACAAGCCCCTGAACTGGATGTCGCCGCCGTGCACCCTGAAGGAGGGCACCGGCGAGGAAGAAGGCGTCTGGACCGTCGTCAACAAGGCGGGCGAGAAGCTCATCATCACGATGGAGGAAGTCCTCCACGACTCCTCGCACGAACTGGGCGTCGACCCCGGCCTGATCAAGGACGGCGTGGAAGCACACCTCCAGGAGCTGCTCGCCGACCGCATCGAGACACTCGGCGAGGGCTACACGCTGATCCGCCGCGAGTACCCGACGGCCATCGGGCCGGTCGACATCCTGTGCCGGGACGCCGACGGCAAGACCGTCGCGGTGGAGATCAAGCGGCGCGGTGAGATCGACGGCGTGGAGCAGCTCACCCGCTATCTGGAGCTGCTGAACCGCGACCCCCATCTCGCCCCGGTGCGCGGCGTCTTCGCGGCCCAGGAGATCAAGCCCCAGGCGCGCGTCCTCGCCACGGACCGCGGCATCGGCTGCCAGGTCCTCGACTACAACGCGCTGCGGGGCATCGAGGACGACAAGCTGCGGCTGTTCTGACAGCCCGTACGACGACGAGCAGGGCCGGGTCCGCGGAACGGACCCGGCCCTGCTGTCTGTACGGGTGTCAGATCACCGTCTCCGAGCCGCTCGGCGTCCCGGTGGCGCTCTGCGACGCGCTCGCCGTGGTGCTCGTGGGAGCGCTCGGCGCCGGGCCGCTGGCCGAGTCGGAGGTGGACGGACTGGTCGTCGGCGGCTCCGAGGTGGGCGGCTCGGAGGTGGGCGGTTCCGAGGTCGGCGGCTGGGACGTCGGGGGCTTGGACGTCGGCGGCTTCGACGTCGCGGGGGGCTTGGACGTCGCGGGCGGCTTGGACGTGGACGGCGGCTTCGAGGACGACGGCGGCTTCGACGGTGACGCGGAACCGCTCGGGTCCTGCGAACCGCTCGGGGTGGCCGTCGGCGTCGGGTCGTCCGACGTGCCGAGTGTGCCGTCCGGGCCCGGGTCCGTCGGGCGGCTGGTCGCCGCGCCGGTGTCGTCGTCGTCCTCGTTCGCCGCCGGATCGGCACCCAGGCTGCCGTCACCGGCGTCCTGGCTGGCGGACGGGTTGACGCCCACCTGGTCGGACGGCGGGTTCTGCTCGTTGCCGGAGGTGGCGCCGAGCGTCACCACCGTGCCCAGGACGGCGACGAGCAGGGCTCCGGCACCGGCGGCCACGAGGTTGCGCCGGGCCAGGCCCTTGAGGCCGCCCCGGGCCGCCCGCGAGGGCGCGGGCGAGCTGCGGTGGGTGACCAGGGCCGGCGAGGTCGGCGGCTGGAGGGTGGGGAAGGCCGCCGGGACACCGCCGGGCGGGGACGCCGACTCCTCGCCGCGGGCGTCGGGCACCTCCTCCCCCGCGGTCGGGCCGAGCCCGATCGGTGTGCCCGAGCGGTCGGCGACCAGGGCGAGGGCGCGGCGGCCGGCGACGGTGCCGCGCTTGTCGGCGAGGGCGCCGCGCAGGCCGATGGAGGCCTCCAGTTCGGCGCGGGCCCGGTCGAGCTGTCCCCCGCACAGGGCGAGGACGCCGAGTTCGTGGTGGAAATAGGCCTCCTCGGCGACGTCCCCGGCGAGCCGGGCGGCCTCGGCACCGGCCCGCAGGACCCGCTCCCAGGCGCTCCAGTGCAGTCCGGCGGCGAACGCGGGGGCGGCGGTGCGGGCCAGGTGCACGGCCGCGCTCTCCTCGCCCTCGGCGGGCGGGCGGGTGGCCGGTCCGAGGACGGCCAGGGCGGCGAGGATCGCGTCGGCCTCGGCGCACACGCGCTCCGGGGTGACCGAGGGGTGCCCGGCCCACCAGGAGTAGTGCTGGGCGGCGCTGCGGGCGCCGGCCTCGGCCTCGTCGGCGTATCCGGCGGCCTCCAGCTGGGCCGGTACGCCCGCCGCGAGGCGGTAGCGGGAGCCGACCGGGGAGACGAGGCCGCAGGAGGCCAGTTCGCCGAGCGCGGCGTCCGCGTGGGTGTCACCGACCAGGGCGGGCAGATGCGCCTGGTGCGGGACCTCGCCGCCGAGGGCGACGGCGAACCGCAGCGTGGCGCGGGCGGAGGCGCTCAGCCGGGAGGCGAGCAGCGGCGCAGGCGCGGCGGCCTCGCCGAGCGCGGGCAGCGGCACGTCGTCGCCGAGGTCGTAGGTCTCGGCGGTGCCGGCCGGGGGCGCGTCCTCGAAGACACCGAACTCGTCGACGGCACCGGTGCCGGCGCGCAGCCGGTCACGCTGCCGCAGCAGGGCGCCGGCCTGGACGAAGCGCAGCGGCAGGCCCTCGGACTCGAACCAGAGGTCGCCCGCCCAGTTGGACTCCTCCTCGGTGAGGGACCGGCCCACCGCGTGCTCCAGCAGGTCGAGCCCGGCCGCGCGCTCCAGCCCGCCGAGGAGGACCTCCTCGACGCCGGCGCCCGCGGAGGGAGCGGGCACGTCCGGGGTGGCGCCGAGCAGGAAGGCGCACTCGGGGGTCGCCTCCAGCAGTTCGTCGAGCGCCGCACCGCCGAACTCCAGGTCGTCGACGACGACGACCGCGCCGATGTCACGGACGTGGGTGAGCACGTCGTCCCGGTCCGGGCGGAGCAGCGGGGCGTTGTACACCGCGTGGAACAGGTCGTACAGCAGGTCCTCGGAGGTGCGGCCGAAGCCGTTCAGGCGGACGACGCCGTCGGGGGCGAGGTCGGAGCAGTCCTCGGCGACGAGGTCGAGCAGGCGGGTGCGGCCGGAGCCGGCCGGGCCGGTGAGGCGGGTGGAGCGGCCGCGGGCGAGCAGGCGCACCAGGCGCTCGCGTTCGTCCTGACGGGCCAGCAACGGCAGGGCGGGACGCGCGGGGCCGGGCGGAACGGGCGGGCGGGCCGCGCGGTCGGCCTCGGCGCGCTCGGCCGCGGTCAGCTTGACCGGCCGCGCGGGCCGTTCGGCGGGCGGGCAGACTTCTATCTCGCTGCCGTCGACGGGGTTGACGGTCAGCAGGAAGTCGCCGGAGACGAGCTGCACGGTGCGGGCGAGCGCCGGCGCGTGCTGCGCGAAGTCGGGTGTGAGGGATTCCCTGGGAGGGCGCTGGCGCGGCACCGGGCCGTCGCCGTCGTGGCCGTACTCCTCGGGTCCCTGGTTGTCAGGATCCATAGGTCAAGCCCCCCAAAAGCGTGTGTGTGCTTGGAAAAGCCCCTCCCGGCCTTGCTGCACACCGCGCTGTCGCTTCTGGTCCGGTCCCGCTCGAAGGGTGTCATGGCAGCGGGCAGCCGAACCCTAAACCTTCGCACAGTATCTACGACAGTCCGGGGTACCGCGCCGTCCGTAACGTCACGGTCTCGTGAGGATTGTGCGCGTCGCACGATTCGACGACGTGCGTCCGGGTGTCCCCGGTCGCCCGGCTCACACCCGTACGAGGCGTCACACCCGGGGAAGCGACTCCACCCCGATGCCCCCCTCGATCGCCAGGATCCGGTGCAGGCGGGTGGCCACCAGCAGGCGCTGCATCTGCGGCGGTACACCGCGCAGCACCAGACGCCGGCCGCAGCGGCCGGCCCGCCGGTGGGCCCCCATGATCACGCCCAGTCCGGTGGCGTCCCAGGAGTCCAGTTCGGACAGGTCCAGCACCAGGTCGCCGACTCCGTCGTCGACGGCCGAGTGCAGGACCGTACGGGCGTCCGCCGCGCTCCGGACGTCGAGGCGGCCCCCGACGACCAGCTCGGCGTGGTCGCCCCTGATGTGCATATGCGCTCCCCGTGCGTGCGAATCGTGCTCCGCGTTCTGATGTGGGTGATGCAACCTCTGACTGTGTGGAGGAGTCAGAGGTTGCTTCTTGTAAGCGAACCGATACCGAATTCACCCGGGGGTGTGATGCTCCCGGGGCATGTGCGGTTTCAGTGCTTGTAGAAGCCCTGCCCGCTCTTGCGTCCGATGTCACCGGCGTCAACCATCCGGCGCATCGACTCGGGAGCCGCGAACTTCTCGTCCTGGGACTCGGTGTAGATGTTGTTCGTGGCGTGCAGCAGGATGTCGACGCCGGTCAGGTCCGCCGTCGCCAGCGGGCCCATGGCGTGACCGAAGCCCAGCTTGCAGGCCAGGTCGATGTCCTCGGCGCTGGCCACGCCCGACTCCTGCAGCTTCGCGGCCTCGACGACCAGGGCGCAGATGAGACGGGTCGTCACGAAGCCGGCGACGTCGCGGTTGACGACGATGCAGGTCTTGCCGACCGACTCGGCGAACTCCCGGGCCGTGGCGAGGGTTTCGTCGCTGGTCTTGTAGCCGCGGACCAGTTCGCACAGCTGCATCATCGGCACCGGCGAGAAGAAGTGCGTACCGACGACCCGCTCCGGGCGCTCCGTGGCCGCCGCGATCTTGGTGATCGGGATGGCGGAGGTGTTGGAGGCCAGGATCGCCTCGTCCTTCACGATCTTGTCGAGCGCACGGAAGATCTCGTGCTTGACTTCCAGCTTCTCGAACACGGCCTCGACGACGACGTCCGCGTCGGCCGCGGCGTCCAGGTCGGTGGTCGCGGTGATGCGGGCCAGGGCGGCGTCGGCGTCGTGCGCCTCCAGCTTGCCCTTGGCGACGAACTTGTCGTACGACGCCTTGATGCCGTCGGTGCCCCGCGTCAGCGCCTCGTCGGTGACGTCGCGCAGGACCACCTCCCAGCCCGCCTGCGCGGACACCTGGGCGATGCCGGATCCCATGAGGCCGGCTCCGATGACGGCGAGCTTCCGTGCCACTGTGCGACTCCCCTGACGCGCTGCTTATGTCTGCCTCTCGGGCGGACACTAGCGCTCGTGAGGGGCTGTGTGACCAGGAAGTAATGCGCGTCACGTCTCACATGACGGACATCACACCGAGGCGGGTCACGCGGCGCCTCGTACGGCGTAGTTGAGCACCTTCTCGCTCAACAGCTCCTCGATGTCGTCGAGAACGAGGAGCATCTCCCGTGACACTTCGTCCGGGTTGCGCCCCTTGACCATCTCGCGGCCGATCGCGGCGAAAACCGTGCTGTGGATCCAGCAGATCTGACCGGCGATCAGTGTGGGCAGCGGATCGCCGGCGGGGGCACGGGTCTCCTCGCGCAGGGTCGCCTCCAGGTTGTCCTGGAGCTCCTGCTGCATGCTCCACAGCCGGGAGCGCAGCGGCGGCGCCTCGTCGATGCAGCGCATGAAGCGGTCGTAGCCCTCGATGAGGCCGATGCGGGGGGAGACCGCCTCGACCTCGGCGCGCAGCTCGCGCAGCACCGCCCGGGTGGCCGACTCCCCCGAGTCCCGGCCGCGCACCCAGCGGGAGAGCCGGTCGACGACACCCTGGGAGCGGTCGAAGAAGAGGTCCTCCTTGGCCGGGAAGTAGTTGTAGACGGTGTTCACGGAGACGTCGGCCGCCTCCGCCACGTCCGCGATCGTCACCGTCACGAACCCGTGCTCCAGGAACAGCCCGGTGGCGATGTCCGAGATGCGCTGTCTCGTCTCGCGCTTCTTCCGTTCCCTGAGCCCCTCAGCCATGTCCGCATCCTACTTCTCTGGGGCCTCACAAAACTTGGGGTCATTGCAAACTTTAAGAGACTCTGTTTTTCTGGGGCCATGACCATCATCAGTACGGCCGGACTGGCCCGTACCTTCCAGACCAGGAGCGGCCCCGTGGAGGCCGTGCGCTCCGTCGACCTGACCGTCCGCGAGGGCGAGATCCTCGGCTTCCTCGGCCCGAACGGGGCCGGCAAGACGACGACCCTGCGGATGCTGACGACCCTGCTGGGGCCGACCGGCGGTGCCGCCACCGTGGCGGGCTGCGACCTGGCCACCGACGCGGCCGGGGTGCGGCGGGCCTGCGGCTACGTGGCGCAGTCGGGCGGGGTCGATCCGCAGATCAGCGTGCGCGAGGAACTCGTCACCCAGGGCCGCCTGTACCGGCTGACCAAGGCGCAGGCCGTCGAGCGCGCCGGGGAACTGGCCCGCGACCTGGACCTCACCGGGCTCCTGGACCGCAGATGCGGCGCCCTCTCCGGCGGGCAGCGGCGCCGGCTGGACATCGCGATGGCGCTCACCCACCGCCCCAAGGTGCTGTTCCTGGACGAACCGACGACCGGTCTCGACCCGGGCAGCCGCGCCGACCTGTGGGACCTGGTGCGCCGGCTGCGTGACGAGTACGGCACGACGGTGTTCCTGACCACGCACTACCTCGACGAGGCCGACGCCCTCTCCGACCGGCTGGTCGTCGTCGACCGCGGCGTGGTCGTCGCCGAGGGCACCCCGGCCGCCCTGAAGCTGCGCCACGGCGGCTCGCTCGACGCCTCGCTCCAGGACACGTTCCTGGCCATCACCGGCCGCAGCGCCACGCCGGCCGACCCGACCCCCGTCGCCGTATAGCCGCCAGAGGACTCACGATGCTGTTGCACGACACCGCGCTCGTCTACGGGCGCTACCTCCGCCAGTCCATGCGCTCGCGCTTCGCCCTGCTCTTCGGCGTGCTGATGCCGCTGCTGTACCTGCTGTTCTTCGGTCCGCTGCTGACCGATCTGCCGCTGGGCGGGCGGGGCACCTCGTGGCAGGTGCTGGTGCCCGGGCTGCTGCTGCAACTCGGACTGTTCGGGGCGTCCTTCGCCGGCTTCTCGATCATCATCGAGAAAGGTCAGGGAGTGGTGGAGCGGATGCGGGTGACGCCCGTCAGCCGGCTCGCCCTGCTGCTGGGGCGGGTCCTGCGGGAGGCGACCGTGTTCGTCTTCCAGGCGGTGCTGCTGGTGCTGGCTGCATTCGCGATGGGCCTGCGGGCCCCGCTCGCGGGCGTTCTGATCGGCTTCGCGTTCGTCGCGCTGCTGACGGTGTCGCTGGCCGCGCTGTCCTACGCGCTGGCGATGAAGGTCCACACCCCGCAGGAGTTCGGTCCGGCGATCAACGCCATGACGATGCCGATGATGCTCCTGTCCGGCCTGATGCTGCCGATGACGCTGGGGCCGAAGTGGCTGGACGTGCTGTCCCACTTCGTGCCGTTCCGCTATCTGGTGGACGCGGTCCGGGACGCCTACGTCGGCTCGTACGCCACGGCACACATGCTCTACGGCGTGCTGGTGGCCGTCGGTCTCACGGCCCTGTCCGTGACAGTGGGCACACGCGTGTTCCGAACCGCCTGAGCGTAACTACGCTGGCCACATGGTCAATCTGACGCGCATCTACACCAGGACCGGCGACCAGGGCACCACCGCCCTCGGCGACATGAGCAGGGTCGCCAAGACCGACCTGCGGATCTCCGCGTACGCCGACGCCAACGAGGCGAACGCGGCGATCGGCACGGCGATCGCGCTGGGCGGCCTGGACGAGGACGTCGTCACGGTCCTCACCCGCGTCCAGAACGACCTGTTCGACGTGGGGGCGGACCTGTCGACGCCGGTGGTGGAGAACCCGGAGTTCCCGCCCCTGCGGGTCGAGCAGTTCTACATCGACAAGCTGGAGGCGGACTGCGACCGCTTCAACGAACAGCTGGACAAGCTCCGCTCCTTCATCCTCCCCGGCGGCACCCCCGGCGCGGCCCTGCTCCACCAGGCCTGCACGGTCGTACGCCGGGCCGAGCGCTCGACGTGGTCCGCCCTGGAGGTCCACGCCGAGACGATGAACCCCCTGACGGCGACCTACCTCAACCGCCTGTCCGACCTCCTGTTCATCCTCGCGAGGACGGCGAACAAGGAGGTCGGAGACGTGCTGTGGGTACCGGGCGGGGAACGCTGACGCACCCCCGAAGGAACGTGGGGAACTGCGCGACCGGCCGGGGCGGCCGGTGAGCCGAGGTGCCGGCCTCAGCGACGCATCCCCTGTTTGTCGAAGGTCTTCTCCGGCTCCCCGGCGGGAGCCTTCCGCGGCCAGATCGCGTAGCTCAGCGCGATCAGGCCGTGGATCCCGGCCGTGCGCCAGGCCACCCAGCGCCAGCTCTCCAGGGAGGTGACGCGGCTCGGGTCGTCCACGTACCAGATGGCGAGCTGGAGCAGCACCGTCGCGACGACGGCCGCCGTCAGCGTCCCCAGCCACACCTTGCCCTCGTGGCGCGCCCGGGCCATGCCGTAGCGGGGTGGGCCGACCGGCTTCGGGGCGCCGCCCAGCCGGTGGGCCGCGTGGCCGTCGAGCCACTTCACGGTGCGGTGGCCGTGCCCGACGGTGTAGCCGATGTACAGCGCGGCCAGGCCGTGCGTCCAGTTCGGCTCCGCGCCGTTCTTCAGGTCCAGCGCGGTGGCCACCAGCAGGACGACTTCCAGCAGCGGCTCGCACAGCAGCAGTGCGAGCCCCGTGCGCGGCATGCGCAGCAGGTAGCGGACGGACAGCCCGGCCGCCAGCAGCACCCAGAAGCCGATCTCGCAGGCGGCGATCAAGGCGACGATCACGGTTCGCTCCTCTCGGTCACCCTTCCAGGCTCCCGGTCGGCGCGGCCCGGATCGTCGTCGCGACTGACGAACCCGCGGTACATCGAAAGATGCAGTCGGGGACCCTACGCGGGGATCAGGCGCGGGGCACGGCGGCCGTGTTGGATGGTGCCATGGCCGTACCGCTCCCCCGCCCGCACCGCTTCGACGTCCACATCGCGACGGGCAGCCTGCTCGGCGGACTGCTGCTGTGGGGCCTCGGCCTGGCCACCCGCCCGCACACCGAGCCGTACGTCCTGCTGCCGGGCCGCTGGCCGGTGCTGCTGCCGCTCATCGTCATGGCGGGCTGTGAGCTGCTGCGCCGAACCGCCCCGCGCACCGCCCTGCTGATCGGCACGGCCGCGATCGTCCTGGATGTCGTCACCCAGGGGAACCTGGTCACGGTCCTGATGTACACCGACCTCATGTACGCGGCCGTCCTGTACGGCCCGCCCGCCTCGGCCCACCGCATCCCGCGGATCACCGGGCTGCTGTCGGTGGCGGGGAGCGTGGTGCCCTTCGCGGTCTGGCGAGTGCCCGAGGCGCTGCTGATCGGTGTCGTCACCGGTGTCGTGGCCTTCGCGCCCGCGGCGACCGGCCTGATCGTCCGCAACCACCGCGACGCCGCCGAGGCGGCCCGGCTGCGTGCCGAACAGACCGCGCTGCTCGCCGAGATGGACCGCACTCAGGCCGTCACCGCCGAACGCGCCCGGATGGCCCGCGAACTGCACGACATGGTCGCCAACCACCTGTCCGCGATCGCCATCCACTCCACCGCCGCCCTCTCCCTCGACGATCCGAAGACCTCCCAGGAGGCGCTGGTGGTCATCCGAGAGAACAGCGTGGCGGGGCTCTCGGAGATGCGGCGGCTGATCGGCATCCTGCGCGACTCCAGCGGTGATCTGGAACCGGCCGCGGCTCCGACGCTCGACGGCCTCGCCGCGCTGGTGGAGGGCGCCCGCGCCAACGGTCTCGACGTCACCCTGGACGCCGGCCACGGCGAGGTGCCCGCGCCCGTCGAGCTCGCCGCCTACCGGATCGTGCAGGAGTCGCTGACCAACACCCTCAAGCACGCCGCCCCGGGGCGGGTCGGCATCACGCTCGCCCGGCAGGACGGTTCGCTGGCCGTCACCGTGACCAGCCCCTACGGTGACCGGGACGGCCCGCGCGCCCCCGGCTCCGGAGCCGGTCTGGTGGGCATGCGGGAGCGCGTCGCCCTGCTGGACGGCACCTTCGCGGCCGGACCCGAGGACTCTCCCGACGGAAAGATCTGGGCCGTACGCGCCACCCTCCCCGTCCACGACACCGTCGAAGGAGACACCGCATGATCCGCGTCCTGGTCGCCGAGGACCAGTCCGCCGTCCGCGCCGGTCTGGTCCTCATCCTGCGCAGCGCGCCCGACATCGAGGTGGTCGGCGAGGCGGCGGACGGCGAGCAGGCGGTGGCGCTGGCCCGGGAGCTGCGGCCGGACCTGGTGCTGATGGACGTGCAGATGCCGCGCCTGGACGGGGTGTCGGCGACCCGGCAGGTCGTCGCGGAGCGGCTCGCCGACGTACTGGTGCTGACCACCTTCGACCTCGACGAGTACGTGTTCGGCGCGCTGCGCGCGGGCGCGTCCGGCTTCCTGCTGAAGAACACCGAGGCGGCGGACCTGCTGGAGGCGGTGCGGACGGTCGCGCGCGGGGAGGGTCTGATCGCCCCGGCGGTGACGCGGCGGCTGATCGCGGAGTTCGCGGCGAAGCCCGTCCGGGAGCCCGCGGCCGATCCGGCCGTGCTCGACCAGCTGACCCGGCGGGAGCGCGAGGTGCTGGCCTGCCTCGGCGAGGGACTGTCCAACGCGGGCATCGCCGAGCGGCTCGACATGGCCGAGGCGACCGTGAAAACCCATGTCAGCAGGCTGCTGGGGAAGCTGGGGCTGCGGAGCCGGGTGCAAGCCGCGGTGCTGGCTCAGGAGTTGGGCGTCTGAGCCGCGTTCCACGCGGGGTGGTCCAGACCTATTGACCGGTGGTCCAGACCTTTCTATTCTCACCGCACCATGTGTGGCGTGAGGCTCAGTCACGCCCCCCACAACTCCATCAAGGAGGCGCAGCATGCGCTTCAGACACAGAGCCGCGGCAGGGTTCGCGACGCTGTTGCTCCCCTTCGCCGGCCTCGTCGGCCTGGCGAGCCCGGCTCAGGCCGCGACGTCCGCCACCGCTTCCTACGCCAAAACCCAGGACTGGGGCTCCGGCTTCGAGGGCAAGTGGACGGTGAAGAACACCGGCACCACGACCCTCAGCTCCTGGACCGTCGAGTGGGACTTCCCCTCCGGCACCTCCGTCACCTCCTCCTGGGACGCCGACGTCACCTCCTCCGGCACCCACTGGACCGCGAAGAACAAGTCCTGGAACGGCACCCTCGCCCCCGGCGCCTCGGTCTCCTTCGGCTTCAACGGCTCCGGCACCGGTTCCCCCGCGAACTGCAAACTCAACGGCGGCAGTTGCGACGGCGGCAGCACGGAACCCGGTGACAGCGCACCGAGCGCCCCCGGCACCCCGACCGCCTCGGACATCACCGACACCTCGGTGAAGCTGTCCTGGTCCGCCGCCACCGACGACAAGGGCGTCAAGAACTACGACGTCCTGCGCGACGGTACCAAGGTCGCCACCGTGACGGGGACGTCGTACACCAGCACCGGCCTCACCGCCGGCACCGACTACTCCTACTCCGTCCAGGCCCGTGACACCGCCGACCAGACCGGCCCGGTCAGCGGCGCCGTCCGGGTCCGCACCACGGGCGGCACCACCGAGCCGCCCACCGGCGACAAGGTCAAGCTCGGCTACTTCACCGAGTGGGGCGTCTACGGCCGCAACTACCACGTCAAGAACCTGGTGACCTCGGGCACGGCGTCGAAGATCACCCACATCAACTACGCCTTCGGCAACGTCAAGAACGGCCAGTGCACCGTCGACGACACCTACGCCGCCTACGACAAGGCCTACACCGCCGACCAGTCCGTCAGCGGCACCGCCGACACCTGGGACCAGCCGCTGCGCGGCAACTTCAACCAGCTGCGCCAGCTGAAGGCCAAGTACCCGCACATCAAGGTGCTGTACTCCTTCGGCGGCTGGACCTACTCCGGCGGCTTCGGCCAGGCCGCGGCCAACGCCGCCGCGTTCGCCAAGTCCTGCAAGGCCGTCGTGGAGGACCCGCGCTGGGCCGACGTCTTCGACGGCATCGACATCGACTGGGAGTACCCGAACGCCTGCGGCCTGACCTGTGACACCTCGGGCCCGGCGGCCTTCAAGACCCTCTCGCAGGCCCTGCGTGCCGAGTTCGGCCCGAACTACCTGGTCACCGCGGCCATCACCGCCGACGGCTCCTCCGGCGGCAAGATCGACGCGGCCGACTACGGCGGCGCCGCGCAGTACCTCGACTGGTACAACGTGATGACGTACGACTACTTCGGCGCCTTCGACAAGGACGGCCCGACCGCCCCGCACTCCCCGCTCACGTCCTACCCGGGGATCCCGCAGGCGGGCTTCAACTCGGCCGACGCGATCGCCAAGCTCAAGGCGAAGGGCGTGCCGTCCAAGAAGCTCCTGCTCGGCATCGGCTTCTACGGCCGCGGCTGGACCGGCGTCACCCAGTCCGCCCCGGGCGGATCGGCCACCGGCGCGGCTCCGGGCACGTACGAGGCGGGCATCGAGGACTACAAGGTCCTGAAGAACTCCTGCCCGGCCACCGGCACCATCGCCGGCACGGCGTACGCGCACTGCGGCAGCAACTGGTGGTCGTACGACACCCCGGCGACCATCGCGGGCAAGATGAGCTGGGCCAAGAACCAGGGCCTGGGCGGTGCGTTCTTCTGGGAGTTCAGCGGTGACACCGCCAACGGAGAGCTGGCGACCGCCATCGACAGCGGCCTGAAATAGGCCGCATCACAGAAGAGTTCGAAGGGCCATAGGGCCTGAGCGACGTTGACGCTCCCCCAGACTACGTCCAGGGGGGAACCCCACCCAGCGGGTGAGTGTGGCTACGCCACGTTCACCCGCTGTCCGGGCGGGGCTGCCTCGAGCCACGCGAGGAAACCGGTCAGCGCGTCTTCGCTCATCGCGAGTTCGAGACGCGTGCCCCGGTGCAGACAGGCCAGGATCACATGGTCGGAGAGCAGCGCCAGCTCCTCCTCGCCCTCCGGCACCCGGCGGCCCGCCACCTCGATCGCGGAACGCTCCAGGACGCGACGCGGACGCGGCGAGTACGAGAAGACGCGGTACCACTCGACGCGGTCACCGTTGTAGCGGGCCACCCCGTACGCCCAGCCCTTGCCGCTCCGGTCGCCCTCCTCCGGGGTGTCCCAGCGCAGGCTGGCGTCGAAGGTGCCGCCCGACCGCTGGATCAGCCGGCGGCGCAGACCGAAGACGAACAGGCCCACCACCACGAGGGCCACCACGATTCCGCACACAGTCAGAGCGAGGACCATCGACACCGACCTCCTCGTCTCCTAGGTAACGGAACGTAAAAATCACCCACATCCGCCTCAGCCGCGGCTGGGTCCGGATCTCTCCGGTACCCAGCCGCGGCTGAGTGACGTCATCACACGGCGGACGGGGTCAGCGCGCCGCCGTCGCAGCCCGCAGACGGACGTCCGCGCGGCGCTGGGCCTCCGCGTCGTCCTCCGCCTTCGCGCGCTCGAGCTCCTGCTCCGCGCGCTGGACATCGATCTCGTCCGACAGCTCGGCGACTTCCGCCAGCAGCGAGAGCTTGTCGTCCGCGAACGAGATGAATCCGCCGTGCACGGCGGCGACGACCGTCCCGCCCTCACTCGTACGGATGGTCACCGGGCCCGACTCCAGCACACCGAGCAGCGGCTGGTGACCGGGCATGACGCCGATGTCGCCGGACGTGGTGCGCGCGACGACCAGGGTGGCCTGGCCGGACCAGACCTCACGGTCGGCCGCGACCAGCGCGACGTGCAGCTCAGCAGCCAAGGGTGGCTCCTCGGGTCACCACCCGGCGGGAGTGCCGGGTGTTGGTTACAAGTCTAGTAGGCGTGAATGAGGGGGCGGGACGAACCCCGCCCCCTCATGACGAGCGCGAGGCTCAGGAGACGCCGAGCTCCTTCGCGTTCTTCTTCAGGTCCTCGAGACCACCGCACATGAAGAACGCCTGCTCCGGGAAGTGGTCGTAGTCGCCGTCGCAGATCGCGTTGAACGCGGCGATCGACTCGTCCAGCGGCACGTCCGAACCGTCCACGCCGGTGAACTGCTTGGCGGCGTGGGTGTTCTGGGACAGGAAGCGCTCCACGCGACGGGCACGGTGGACGACGAGCTTGTCCTCCTCGCCGAGCTCGTCGATACCGAGGATCGCGATGATGTCCTGCAGGTCCTTGTACTTCTGCAGGATGTTCTTCACGCGCATCGCGGCGTTGTAGTGGTCCGCCGAGATGTACCGCGGGTCGAGGATGCGGGACGTCGAGTCCAGCGGGTCCACGGCCGGGTAGATGCCCTTCTCGGAGATCGGACGGGAGAGCACCGTCGTCGCGTCGAGGTGGGCGAAGGTGGTGGCCGGGGCCGGGTCGGTCAGGTCGTCCGCGGGGACGTAGATCGCCTGCATCGAGGTGATCGAGTGACCACGGGTCGAGGTGATGCGCTCCTGGAGGGTGCCCATCTCGTCGGCCAGGTTCGGCTGGTAGCCCACCGCGGAGGGCATACGGCCGAGCAGGGTCGACACCTCGGAACCGGCCTGGGTGAAGCGGAAGATGTTGTCGATGAAGAACAGCACGTCCTGCTTCTGGACGTCACGGAAGTACTCCGCCATCGTCAGGCCGGCCAGGGCCACGCGCAGACGGGTGCCCGGGGGCTCGTCCATCTGGCCGAAGACCAGGGCGGTCTTGTCCAGAACGCCGGACTCTTCCATCTCCGCGATGAGGTCGTTGCCCTCACGGGTGCGCTCGCCGACGCCCGCGAAGACGGAGACGCCCTCGTGGAGGTTGGCGACACGCATGATCATTTCCTGGATCAGCACGGTCTTGCCGACACCGGCACCACCGAACAGACCGATCTTGCCGCCCTTGACGTACGGGGTGAGCAGGTCGACGACCTTCAGGCCCGTCTCGAACATCTCGGTCTTCGACTCGAGCTGGTCGAACGCGGGGGCCTTGCGGTGGATGGACCAGCGCTCGCCCTCGTGGACCTCGTCGCTGTTCAGCACCTCACCGAGGGTGTTGAACACCTTGCCCTTGGTGAAGTCGCCGACCGGGACGGTGATGCCCGCACCCGTGTCGGTCACCGGGGCCTGGCGGACCAGGCCGTCGGTGGGCTGCATGGAGATGGCGCGGACCAGGCCGTCACCCAGGTGCTGGGCGACCTCCAGGGTCAGCGTCTTCTTCTCGCCCGCCAGCGCCGGGTCTGCGACCTCGACGTGCAGGGCGTTGTAGATCTCCGGCATCGCGTCGACGGGGAACTCCACGTCGACGACCGGGCCGATGACCCGCGCGACGCGGCCCGTCGCCGTGGCCGTCTCAACAGTGGTGGTCATTTATCGGTCACTCCCCGCGGTCGCGTCGGCCAAGGCGCTGGCGCCACCGACGATCTCGCTGATTTCCTGGGTGATTTCGGCCTGGCGGGCCTGGTTGGCAAGCCGGGTGAGCGTCTCGATGAGCTCTCCGGCGTTGTCGGTGGCCGACTTCATCGCGCGCCGCGTGGCGGCGTGCTTGGAGGCGGCCGACTGGAGCAGCGCGTTGTAGATGCGGCTCTCGACGTAGCGCGGCAGCAGGGCGTCGAGGACGTCCTCCGCCGAGGGCTCGAAGTCGAACAGCGGGAGGATCTCGCCCTTGGGCGCCGCCTCCGCCGCGACCTCGTCGAGGCTGAGCGGCAGCAGCCGCGCCTCGATCGCCGTCTGCATCATCATCGACACGAACTCGGTGTAGACGATGTGGAGCTCGTCCACGCCGCCTTCCGCCGTCTCCGTCTCGATGGCCTCGATCAGCGGTGCCGCGACCTTCTTGGCGTCCGCGTACGACGGCTCGTCGGTGAAGCCCGTGAACGTCTCCGCGATCTTGCGCTCGCGGAAGTTGTAGTGGGCGACACCGCGGCGGCCGACGATGTAGCTGACGACCTCCTTGCCCTCGGCCTCCAGCTTCGCCGTGAGCCGCTCCGCGGCCTTGATGGCGTTGGAGTTGAAGGCGCCGGCCAGACCGCGGTCGCTCGTGAGGAGCAGGACCGCGGCACGGGTCGGGTTCTCCGCCTCCGTCGTCAGCGGGTGCTTGGTGTTAGAGCCGGTGGCGACCGCCGTGACCGCGCGGGTGAGCTCGGTCGCGTACGGGGTGGAGGCCGCCACCTTGCGCTGCGCCTTGACGACGCGCGAGGCGGCGATCATCTCCATCGCCTTGGTGATCTTCTTGGTCGCGGTGACGGATCGGATGCGACGCTTGTAGACCCGGAGCTGGGCTCCCATGAGTCAGGTCCCTTCCGTCGTCACTTGCCGGCAGCCGGGGTGTCCTCGCCGAGCAGCTTGCCGTCGGAGGTCTCGAACTGCTTCTTGAACTCGACGATGGCCTCGGCGACGGCCTGAAGGGTGTCGTCGGACATCTTGCCGCCCTCACGGATGGAGGTCATCAGACCCTGCTCCTTGCGGTGCAGGTAGTCCAGCAGCTCCTTCTCGAAGCGGCGGATGTCGGCGACGGGGACGTCGTCCATCTTGCCGGTGGTGCCGGCCCAGACGGAGACGACCTGGTCCTCGGTGGCCATCGGCTGGTACTGCGGCTGCTTCAGCAGCTCGACCATGCGCTGACCACGCTCCAGCTGCGCCTTGGACGCGGCGTCCAGGTCGGAACCGAAGGCGGCGAACGCCTCCAGCTCACGGAACTGGGCGAGGTCCACGCGCAGACGGCCGGAGACCTGCTTCATCGCCTTGTGCTGGGCGGAACCACCGACGCGGGAGACGGAGATACCGACGTTCAGCGCGGGGCGCTGACCGGCGTTGAACAGGTCCGACTCCAGGAAGCACTGGCCGTCGGTGATGGAGATGACGTTGGTCGGGATGAACGCCGAGACGTCGTTGGCCTTGGTCTCGACGATCGGCAGACCGGTCATCGAGCCGGCGCCCATCTCGTCGGAGAGCTTCGCGCAGCGCTCCAGCAGGCGGGAGTGCAGGTAGAAGACGTCACCCGGGTAGGCCTCACGGCCCGGCGGGCGGCGCAGCAGCAGCGACACGGCGCGGTAGGCGTCGGCCTGCTTCGACAGGTCGTCGAAGATGATCAGGACGTGCTTGCCCTGGTACATCCAGTGCTGGCCGATGGCCGAACCGGTGTACGGCGCCAGGTACTTGAAGCCGGCCGGGTCGGACGCCGGGGCGGCGACGATGGTCGTGTACTCCAGCGCGCCGGCCTCCTCCAGAGCGCCGCGCACGCCGGCGATGGTGGAGCCCTTCTGGCCGATGGCGACGTAGATGCAGCGGACCTGCTTGTTCGGGTCGCCCGAGCGCCAGTTGTCGCGCTGGTTGATGATCGTGTCGACAGCCAGGGCGGTCTTGCCGGTCTGGCGGTCACCGATGATCAGCTGACGCTGACCACGGCCGATCGGGGTCATCGCGTCGACGGCCTTGTAGCCCGTCTCCATCGGCTCGTGCACCGACTTACGGACCATGACGCCCGGGGCCTGCAGCTCCAGGGCGCGACGGTCTTCGGTCTCGATCTCGCCGAGGCCGTCGATCGGGTTGCCGAGGGGGTCCACCACGCGGCCGAGGTAGCCCTCGCCCACCGCAACGGAGAGAACCTCACCGGTACGGGAGACCGGCTGACCCTCCTCGATGCCGCTGAACTCGCCGAGGACGACGCAGCCGATCTCGCGCTCCTCGAGGTTGAGGGCGAGACCGAGGCTGCCGTCCTCGAACTTCAGCAGCTCGTTGGCCATGACCGAGGGCAGACCCTCGACCTTCGCGATGCCGTCGCCGGCGAAGGTGACCGTACCGACCTCCTCGCGCGAGGCCGCGTCCGGCTTGTACGCCTGGACGAAGTTCTCCAGCGCGTCCCGGATCTCCTCCGGCCGGATCGTGAGCTCCGCCATCTGGGTTCCCTGCTCTCCTTGTTGGGCCCGAAGTTTCACTTTGGGGGTCTGGGGGCGACCCCCAGGATTCTTCTGCACGGCCCAACCAGGGCCGTCGTAAGTACGTTGTGCCTATTGAGTTGCTGCTCAGCCGGCAAGCCGGCGGCTGGCGTCCTCGATGCGGTCCGCGAGGGAGCCGTTGATGACCTCGTCACCGACCTGCACCCGCATCCCGCCGAGGACCTCGGGGTCCACGTCCAGGTTGAGGTGCATCGTGCGGCCGTAGAGCTTCGCGAGGGCGGCGCCCAGGCGCTGCTTCTGCGGGTCGCTCAGCGGTACCGCCGAGGTGACGATGGCCACCATGCGGTCCCGGCGATCGGCGGCGAGCTTGGACAGGGACTCGAGTCCCGACTCCAGGCTACGTCCCCGCGGCGCGGTCACAAGGCGCGTGACCAGACGCTCGGTGACCGACTGCGCCCGGCCGCCGAGCAGGCTGCGCAGCAGCTCGCCCTTGGCCGAGGTGGTGGCCTTGCGGTCGGTCAGCGCGGCCCGCAGCTCGGTGCTGCCGGAGACGATCCGGCCGAACCGGAACAGCTCGTCCTCGACGTCGTCGAGCTTGCCGGCCTGCTGCGCGGCGGTGAGGTCGGCGGTGTCGGCCAGCTGCTCCAGCGCGTCCACCAGGTCGCGCGACTGCGACCAGCGGGAGCGCACCATGCCCGCCACCAGGTCGGCGGCCGGGCCGCTGACCTGGGTGCCGAGCAGACGCCGGGCCAGTTCGGCCTTGGCCTCTCCGGCCTGCGCCGGGTCGGTGAGGACCCGACGCAGCGACACCTCGCGGTCGAGCAGCGCGGTGACGGCGGCCAGCTCGTCGGCGAGCGAGCCCGCGTTCACGGACGTCGAGTCCGTCAGCGCGTCGAGACGCTCACGTGCGGCTGCCAGGGCCTCGCGGCTCGCTCCGTTCATCGTCCGGCCTCGGCCTTCTCCTCGAGCTCGTCGAGGAACCGGTCGATGACACGGCTCTGGCGGGCGTGGTCCTCGAGGGACTCGCCGACGAGCTTGCCGGCCAGGTCGGTGGCGAGCTTGCCGACGTCCTGGCGCAGCGCGGAGGAAGCGGCCTTGCGGTCGGCCTCGATCTGGGCGTGACCGGCGGCGACGATCTCCTCGCGCTGCCGCTGGCCCTCGGCCCGCATCTCGGCGATGAGGGCGGCACCCTGCTCCTGCGCCTCCTGGCGCAGACGCGCGGCCTCGTGCCGGGCCTCGGCGAGCTGTGCCTTGTACTGCTCAAGGACGCTCTGGGCTTCGACCTTCATGGTCTCGGCCTCTTCGATACCGCCTTCGATCGCCGCGCGGCGCTCCTCCAGAACCTTGTTGATGTTCGGAAGCAGCTTCTTCCAGAAGAAGAAGAACACGATGGCGAAGGCGATGGTGCCGATGAGCAGCTCGGGGCCCGGAGGAACGAGCGGGTTCTGCTCTTCCTCGGCCGCCAGCTGCACCAGGTTGGCGATCACATCAGTGCCTTTCGTCGAAACGTGTCGGTGAGCAGGAAATTACTGACCGAACACGAACGGCATAACGATGCCGATGAGGGCGAGCGCCTCACAGAAGGCGAAGCCGAGGATCTGGTTGGCGCGGATCAGGCCGGCGGCCTCGGGCTGACGGGCCAGGGCCTGGGTGCCGTTACCGAAGATGATGCCGACGCCGATGCCGGGGCCGATGGCGGAGAGGCCGTAGCCGATGGAGCCGAGCGAACCGGAGACAGCGGCGAGGGTCTCAGTGGCAGCCATGCTGTTTCTTCCTTCTCTTTCACGGACCGGCGGGGGTTGGCCACCGGACGTTCTTGGGATTTGCGGGGGCGGGCGGGGCTCAGTGGTGCTCGGCCAGAGCGCCCTGGATGTACGTGCAGGCAAGGAGTACGAAGACGTACGCCTGGACGGCCTGCACGAAAAGCTCGAAGCCGATCATGGCGACGGTCATGACGAAGGAGACACCGGCCGCCGGGATCATCCAGCTGTTCAGCAGGTACCAGGAGGCGACGGTGAACATGACCAGCATCAGGTGGCCGGCGAACATGTTGGCGAACAGTCGCACCGCGTGCGTGAACGGCCGGACGAGCAGGTTCGAGAAGAACTCGATGACCATCACGAGCGGCAGCACCGGGCCGAGCGACTTGTCGTAGCCGGTGATGTTCTTGAAGAACCCGACGAAGCCGTGCCGCTTGAAGGTCAGCGATACCCAGGTCACGTAGACGATCGCGGCGAGGACCGCCGGGAAGGCGATGACGGACGAGACCGGGAACTGCGCGAGCGGGATCACGGACCAGATGTTCATGATCCAGATGAAGAAGAAGAGCGAGACCATCAAGGGGACGTACTTCTCGCCCTCCTTCTTTCCGAGGGTCTCGTAGACGATGCCGCGGCGGACGAAGTCGTAACCGGCCTCACCGACCATCTGCAGCTTGCCCGGCACCACCTTGGCCTTGCCGAAGGCCGCGTAGAAGAAGCCGATGACGAGGATGGTGGTGATGATGGCGAGCAGCATCACCTTGTTGAACTCGAACCCTCCAACCGTGGCAATCGGCTTGAAGAGGAACGAGTGCAGGCCCGGTGCCGGAAAACCACACCCGTCGGACATGATCCGACAGCTCCAGTCAAAGGCGAGCTGGGTCTGGTCAGCACTCACCGCGGGCTCCTTCGGCGTGACGCATGTGTACGGCAACCTCGTTGTGTCGGCGCGGCGCGCAGCCGCGGATCGGCACCGGACTGGTGTTACGGATGTGAGGGCGGCTGGGGGGCATCGAGCCTCGCGTTCGAGCAGGCGTCAGCTCAGATGCCCGCGCCCGCGATGCCGCAGTTGGCACCGGACGATAGCAGGAGTTCCTACTGCCCTTTATCGCGCCCCTACTCGTCACGACGACGACCCGGTCTTCGCGGGCTTCTCGCTCTTCTCGGAGTCCGGGTCGATGTAGAAGATCTTGGCCTTCATATGCGCACGAGCCTGCGCGGCCATCCACACGACGGTCGCGATGACGAGCCCGAGGGCGAACGCCTTCGCGTTGAAGAGAGAGGTGTCCTTGAAGAGGGCGACGAAGATCAGGAGAAGCAGCAGCTGGGCGACGTAGAGCATCAGCCCCATGGCCTGGAACAACTGCGGGAGCGTTTTTGCCGTCCACTGGAGAACGTACAGACCGATTCCCATGAAGAGGATGGCCAGCACAGTGCCGACGGCGGCTCCGACAGCTCCCTTGCCTCCGGCCACCACGCCACTGACGGCGACCACAACGGCACCGGCAGCGGCTGTGGGCACAGCGCACTGCAAGAGGTTCCGGGCGTCATTGGACGGCATGGCGGCAACTCCGCTTTCGCAGGGGGCAGGGGTGTCGTCATGGACGAGCGTAGTCCCGGGCTGAGTGGAGTCCTCACGCCAATGGACCGTCGCACTGCGGTCCTTCGGCTCTATCCGGGGGTTCTCGTGAACCGTATCACAAACTATTTGATGCAGTCTTTACCTGGAGGTGTGCGGACTGTCACACATGAGAGTGAACCTGCGCGTCTGAGCGAGAACCTCGCCGACATGTCTGGTATTGGGGCACTTCATACCCCCATCGCAACCCCACGACTTGGCAATGCTCTAGTCAGATTCTTACCTTGTCCCCGCCTTGCGCCGGTCGGCCATACGCGAACGGGGGCCGATGGCGGTCGCCCCGTTGACGCCGGAGACCCCGGACACCACGGGGGTGCGGTCGGAGCCGGCGGCGGGCTGGTCCGCCGGGGAGGCCGGCATCGACGCCTCGGGTGAGAGGGCCGCGACCGAGCCGCGGCGCCGGTAGCGCGGCGGCACGAAGCGCTCCATCCAGCGCGGGGCGCGCGGCCGGAAGCGCGGCAGCAGAAGCAGCAGGAGACCGATCGCGCTGAGGAACACGACACCGAGCACGATCCACATGGACGCCGAGTTGACCGAGTAGGCGAGCGCGCCGAAGGCGATCAGCGCCGACCAGAAGTACATGATCAGCACCGCGCGGCTGTGCGAGTGGCCGATCTCCAGCAGCCGGTGGTGCAGGTGGCCGCGGTCGGCGGCGAACGGGGACTGGCCGCGCCAGGTGCGGCGCACGATCGCAAGGATCAGGTCGGCGGCCGGCACCGCGATGATCGTCAGCGGCAGCAGCAGCGGGATGTACACCGGGACCGTCTGGTGCACGGCCTCCTTCTCGGAGCCCACGTACAGGTTGAGCGCGTCCGGGTCGACCTGCCCCGTGACGGAGATGGCGCCCGCGGCCAGGACCAGGCCGATCAGCATCGAGCCCGAGTCGCCCATGAAGATCCGCGCCGGGTGCATGTTGTGCGGCAGGAAGCCCAGGCACATGCCCATCAGGATCGCCGAGAAGAGGGTGGCCGGGGCGGCGGCCTCGATGCCGTACGAATACCAGATCCGGTAGGCGTACAGGAAGAACGCCGTGGCGGCGATGCAGACCATGCCGGCCGCGAGGCCGTCCAGGCCGTCGACGAAGTTGACCGCGTTGATGGTGATGACGACCAGCGCGACCGTGAGCAGGGTGCCCTGCCACTGGGTGAGCGCGACCGAGCCGACACCCGGGATCGGCAGCCACAGGATCGTCAGACCCTGCACGACCATCACGCCCGCGGCGATCATCTGGCCGCCCAGCTTGATCAGGGCGTCGATCTCGAACTTGTCGTCCAGCACACCGATCAGCCAGATCAGGGCCGCTCCGGACAGCAGGGCCCGGGGTTCGTTCGACGTCTCGAAGACCTGGTTGAGGTTGGTCAGGTGGTCGGCGACCAGCAGACCCGCGCACAGACCGAAGAACATCGCGATACCGCCGAGGCGCGGAGTGGGTTCGCGGTGCACGTCGCGTGCCCGGATCTCCGGCATCGCTCCGGCCACGATCGCGAACTTCCGTACCGGCCCTGTCAGCAGATACGTCACCGCGGCCGTGATGCAGAGCGTCAGGAGGTATTCACGCACGGGCTTCCCCACAGGTCTCGCTGGCCATCTCAGCCCCACACCCTAGCGATGCGCGCATATGAGTGGGGACTTCCGGGTAGCGACGATGGTTGCACGAGTGGCTGTGCACCCTGGTGCGCTTACCCCGGCTCAGGCGGGATACGGCGGAAATCGACCGGCCAGCTCCCGCACATCTTCACGGGCTCTCGAGGTCTCCGTCACGCCCCGGAGCACCCCGGCGAGCAGCCCGGCGATCCGGACCATCTCCGCCTCGCCCATGCCCTGCGTGGTGATCGCGGCCGTGCCGAGCCTCAGTCCCCGGGCGTCGCCGTGCGGCAGGGCGCAGCAGTCCATGACCAGGCCGGCCGCGGCGAGACGGCCCCGGGCGGTGCGTCCGTCGACGCCGAGCGGCGACGGGTCGGCGGTGATCAGGTGGGTGTCCGTGCCGCCGGTGGTGACGACCAGTCCCTCGGCGGCCAGCCTGGCCGCCAGAACCCGCGCATTCGCCACCACCTGATGGGCGTACGCGGCGAACGCCGGTGTTGCCGCCTCCCCGAACGCGACCGCCTTGGCGGCGATGGTGTGCATCTGCGCACCGCCCTGTGTGAAAGGGAACACGGCCCGGTCGACCCGCTCGGCCAGCTCCGCGCGGCACAGGATCAGCCCGCCGCGCGGTCCCCGCAGCACCTTGTGGGTGGTCCCGCAGACGATGTCCGCGTACGGCACCGGATTCGGGGCCGCTCCCCCGGCGACGAGCCCGAGGGGGTGCGCGGCGTCGGCGATGAGGTACGCGCCCACCTCGTCGGCGACCTCGCGGAAGAACGCGTGGTCGAGGTGGCGCGGGTAGGCGATCGAGCCGCACACGATCGCCTTGGGCCGGCGCGTGCGGGCCAGGGTGCGCACCTGCTCGTGGTCCATGAGCCCGGACTCGGCGTCCACGCCGTATCCGACGAAGTCGAACCAGCGGCCGGAGAAGTTTGCGGGCGAGCCGTGGGTGAGATGCCCGCCGTGGGGCAGGCCGAGCGCGAGGACGGTGTCACCGGGGCGCAGGAGGGCGGCGTAGGCGGCCAGCACCGCCGAAGAGCCCGAGTGTGCCTGGACGTTGGCGTGGTCGGCGCCGAACAGGGCCATGGCCCGCTCGACGGCGACGCGTTCGGCGACGTCGACGATCTCGCAGCCGCCGTGGTGCCGCGCCCCGGGGTAGCCCTCGGCGTACTTGTTGGCGAGGGGTGAGCCGAGGGCGGCCAGCACGGCCGGGGAGCAGAAGTTCTCGGCGGCGATCAGCTGGAGCGTGGTCGACTGCCGCTCCCGCTCCGCGAGCAGGAGGTCGGCGAGCTCGGGGTCCTGGCGGCGCAGGACGTCGGCCTCGATGGCAGGGGTGACCGTCATGGTGGGCTCCGGGCGTCGACGGTGACGTACGACCAATGTAGGCCCGGGGCGTTCGGAGCGCTCGGTCGTTACGTCCGTGCGGGGACGCCCGTGAGGGCCGTGACGACCGGATCGAGTGCCTGGTGTATCTCGTCACCGATGGACCGGAAGAACGTCAGGGGGGCGCCGTACGGGTCGTAGACCTCGTCGGCCTCGGCGGTCGGCGCCAGGAGCCACCCGCGTAGAGCGGCCGCGGCGCGGACCAGCGCACGCGCGCGGACGACCACGCCGTCCTCCAGGGGCGGCAGGGTCGCCGGGTCGATGGCCTTGACCAGGCGGGTGAACTCCTTGAGCGTGAAGGTCCGCAGACCCGCCGAGTGCCCCATGGAGATGACCTGCGCCCGGTGGTCCCGGGTGGCGGTCAGCACCAGGTCGGCGCGGATCACGTGCTCGTCGAGGAGCTCGCGCCCGGTGAAGCCGGTGGCGTCCGCGCCGAAGTCGGCCAGGACCGTCTCCGCGTGGGACTCCATGGGAGCGCCCTCGTGGCCCCAGGTGCCCGCGCTCTCCACGATGAGCCCACCGCCGAGGATGCCCAGCCGCTCCTTGACGAAATGGCGGGTCAGCCGCTCGGTGATGGGCGAGCGGCACACGTTGCCGGTGCTGACGTGGAGGATGCGGAAGCTGTCGCGCGGAAGTCCCACGAAGGTCGTCGTGATCTCCGCCGCGCTTTCCCCGTTGCCTATGCCACGCCCCGATCCAGGGGCCGTCAATTCGCCACCTCGAGGTCGGGTACGACCTTTCGCAGCTCGTCCGCCGAGAGGGCGCCCGCGCGCAGCAGCAGCGGCACCTCACGGGTCACGTCGACGATCGAGGACGGCACGTTGCCGGGCGTCGGACCGCCGTCGAGGTAGACGGAGACGGAGTCGCCCAGCATCTCCTGCGCGGCGTCGCAGTTCTCCGGCGCCGGGTGGCCGGTGAGGTTGGCGGAGGACACGGCCATCGGGCCGACCTCGGTGAGCAGCTCGATGGCGACGGGGTGCAGGGGCATGCGCACGGCGACGGTGCCCCGGGTGTCCCCGAGGTCCCACTGGAGGGACGGCTGGTGCCGGGCGACGAGCGTCAGGGCGCCCGGCCAGAAGGCGTCGACCAGCTCCCAGGCCAGCTCGGAGAAGTCCGTGACGAGGCCGTGCAGCGTGTTCGGGGAGCCGATGAGGACGGGGGTGGGCATGTTGCGGCCCCGGCCCTTCGCGTCCAGCAGATCGGCGACCGCCTCCGAGGAGAACGCGTCGGCGCCGATGCCGTACACCGTGTCCGTCGGCAGCACCACGAGCTCGCCACGGCGGACGGCGGACGCTGCCTCGCGCAGACCGGTCACACGGTCGGTCGCGTCGTTGGTGTCGTATCGCCGTGCCATCTTTAGCTGGCCTCCTCGTACACGTGCTGCTGGGATGAAGTCCGCGAGGACCGCGGGGTGCCCGGTGTGCTCACGGCAGCGCCTTGCGGGCCGTGGCGAAACGCGGGCGGTTGTTCAGGTCCGGGTGGTCCGCGGCGTCGGTCCAGCCGCGGTCCTCGGCGAAGATCCACGGAACCTGGCCGCCCTGGGTGTCGGCGTGCTCCACCACCACGACGCCGCCGGGGCGCAGCAGCCGGTGCGCGGTGCGCTCCAGGCCGCGGATCAGGTCGAGGCCGTCCTCGCCGGAGAACAGAGCCATGCCGGGGTCGTAGTCCCGGGCCTCGGGGGCGACGTACTCCCACTCGGTGAGCGGGATGTACGGCGGGTTGGTGATGACCAGGTCGACCTGGCCGTCCAGGTCCGGGAAGGCCGTCAGGGCGTTGCCCTGCCGCAGGTCGACCCTGGACCCCTCGACGTTCTTGCGGGTCCACTTGAGGGCGTCCTCGGACAGCTCCACGGCGTGCACGCGCGAGCGCGGCACCTCCTGGGCCAGGGCGAGCGCGATGGCGCCGGAACCGGTGCACAGGTCGACGATGCACGGCTCGACGACGTCCATGGCCCGTACGGCGTCTATGGCCCAGCCGACCACGGACTCCGTCTCGGGCCGCGGCACGAACACCCCGGGGCCGACCTGGAGTTCCAGGTAGCGGAAGTAGGCGCGCCCGGTGATGTGCTGGAGCGGCTCGCGGGCCTCACGGCGGGCGATGACCTCCCAGTAGCGGGCGTCGAAGTCGGAGTCCTTGACGGAGTGCAGCTCGCCGCGCTTGACGCCGTGCACGAACGCGGCGAGCTCCTCCGCGTCGGTGCGCGGCGAGGGCACGCCGGCGTCGGCGAGCCGCTGGGTGGCCTGGGCCACCTCCGCGAGCAGCAGGTTCACGCAAGTCCTCCGTATTACTCGTACGTGCTCGTGCGTGCCTTACGCAGCCGCCAGCTTCGCAGCCGAGTCAGCGTCGACGCAGGCCTGGATGACCGCGTCGAGGTCACCATCCAGGACCTGGTCCAGGTTGTACGCCTTGAAGCCGACGCGGTGGTCCGAGATGCGGTTCTCCGGGTAGTTGTACGTGCGGATCTTCTCGGAGCGGTCGACGGTGCGGACCTGGCTGCGACGGGCGTCCGCAGCCTCCCTCTCCGCCTCCTCCTGCGCCGCCGCCAGCAGCCTGGAGCGCAGGATACGCAGTGCCTGCTCCTTGTTCTGCAGCTGGCTCTTCTCGTTCTGGCAGGAGGCGACGACTCCGGTGGGGATGTGCGTGATGCGCACGGCGGAGTCGGTGGTGTTGACGGACTGCCCGCCGGGCCCGGAGGACCGGTAGACGTCGATGCGCAGGTCGTTCGGGTTGATCTCGACGTCGACCTCCTCGGCCTCGGGCGTGACGAGCACACCGGCCGCGGAGGTGTGGATACGGCCCTGGGACTCCGTCGCGGGCACGCGCTGCACGCGGTGCACGCCGCCCTCGTACTTCATCCGCGCCCAGACGCCCTGGCCGGGCTCGGTGGCGCCCTGGCCGCCCTTGGTCTTCACGGCGACCTGGACGTCCTTGTAGCCGCCGAGCTCGGACTCAGTGGCGTCGATGATCTCGGTCTTCCAGCCGACGCGCTCGGCGTAGCGCAGGTACATGCGCAGCAGGTCACCGGCGAACAGCGCCGACTCGTCGCCGCCCGCGCCCGCCTTGATCTCGAGGATGACGTCCTTGTCGTCGCTGGGGTCACGCGGGACGAGGAGAAGCCGCAGCTTCTCCGTCAGCTCCTCGCGGGCCTTCTCCAGCTCCTTGACCTCGGCGGCGAACTCCGGGTCGTCGGCGCCCAGTTCGCGCGCGGTCTCGATGTCGTCGCCGGTCTGCTTCCAGGAGCGGTACGTGGCGACGATCGGGGTGAGCTCGGCGTAACGCTTGTTCAGCTTGCGCGCGTTGGCCTGGTCGGAGTGGACCGACGGGTCGGCGAGCTTCTTCTCCAGGTCGGCGTGCTCGGCGACGAGATCCTCGACGGCCTCGAACATCTTGGGCTCCTGTGAACGGACGGGGGTGAAGGGCGGGCGACCAAAAACGCCGGTCCCGGAGCGCCCGGTGTGGGGCGCCTCCGTGGACCGGCGAATTGAGGCTCGCTACTTCTTGGAGCCGGCGGCCTTGCCGAAGCGGGCCTCGAAGCGGGCCACACGGCCACCGGTGTCGAGGATCTTCTGCTTGCCCGTGTAGAACGGGTGGCACTCGGAGCAGACATCGGCACGGATGGTGCCGGACTCGATGGTGCTGCGGGTGGTGAACGACGCGCCACAGGTGCAGCTGACCTGCGTCTCGACGTACTCGGGGTGGATGTCGCGCTTCAAGGTGTCTCCTAGGTTCGGGAGGGCGCCGGGTCGCCGCCGCGGGATGCGGGAGCGTGAACCGGAGCCGACGTACCAGTCTGCCAGGACTGGGCCCATCCCCCAAAACCGGGGGTTGCCGCGATCTATTCCGCGTGGCCCCTCAGGAACCGCTGACGACGCCCTTGGCCTCACCCGTGGCCGTTCCCTTGGTGGCGCTCGCCGGGATCGGCTCGTCGTTCTCCAGTGCCTGCCAGATCTGGTCGGCCTTCTTCTCCTGGAGGAGGACGCGGTTGGGATCGGCCGGGTCGTAGGCCACCGGCATCGTGATCATGTGCATGTTGGACGGGCTGATGCCCTTGAGGCCGTTCGCGAAGGACGCGAGCTTGTTGACCGAACCGAGGTCGGAGTCGGCCGTCACGGCCTTGGTCGCGGTTTCCGCGAGGTCGAGCAGCTTCTTCGGGTTCGAGAAGACGCCGACGTCCTTGATCTGGTTGACCAGGGCCTTGATGAAGGCCTGCTGGAGCTGGATGCGGCCCAGGTCGGAGCCGTCACCGACGCCGTGTCTGGTGCGGACCAGGCCGAGGGCCTGCTTGCCGTCCAGCGTGTGGGTGCCGGCCTTCAGCTTCAGATGGCTGTCGGGGTCGTCGATGCTCTTGGTCGTGGTGATCTCGACGCCGCCGAGGTCGTCGATGAGCTTCTGGAAGCCGGAGAAGTCGACCTCCAGGTAGTGGTCCATGCGCAGGTCGGTGATCGACTCGACGGTCTTCACGGCGCAGGTCGCCCCACCGGTGGAGTACGCGGAGTTGAACATCACGCCGCGGGCGGCGGGGTGCTCGTCGCCCTTGGTGTCCGTGCACGAGGGACGGTCGATGAGGGTGTCGCGCGGGATGGAGACCACGCTGGCCTTCTTGTGGCCCTTGTAGACGTGCACGATCATCGCCGTGTCGGAGCGGGCGCTGCCGTCGTCGGTGCCGCCGCCGAGCTTCTTGTTGCCGCCGGCGCGGGTGTCGGAGCCCAGGACGAGGATGTTCTCGGAGCCGTTGTCGGCCTTCTTGGGCCGGTCCGTGCCGAGGGCCTGGTCGATGTCGACGCTCTTGAGGTTGCCGTTGAGCTTGAAGTACATGTACCCGGCCCCGGCGCCGCCCAGCACGACGATGCCCGCGGCGGTCCACGCCGTGATCATCAAGCCCTTGTGACGCTTCTGGGGCTTGCGGCGCCGGCCCTTGCCGCGGTGACGCGCTCCATTGGTGCCGGTGTCGCCCGGTATGCCCGGACCCGGCGTGCTCTCGGCAGACATGTACTCCTCAGCTCTTCTACGGTCGGTTACCCCCTGCGGTCAGTGCCAGGCTCGGCCGGAGAAGACCCTTCCTCGCACTATCGTCGCTCCACCTGGTCAGACGGAGAAACTCGGGAAAGGGTTGCACAACGCACTGTGCCCACCGTGTGGAACGGTGGGCACAGTGCGTGTTCGTCACTGCGGGGTGAACCCCGCTCACCTGCGGTTTCAGCCGAAGATGTCGTACTGCTTGAAATCGGTGCCGACGGACTTCCTTGTGGCGAAGATCTCGCTGGTCCCCTTGCCGGTGCCCGGGTACAGGTAGAGCGTGCCGCCGGGGGTGCGGGCCAGGAAGTCGGCCTTGCCGTCGCCGGTGACGTCACCGGGCGCGTCGAAGGCGTTGTAGCCGCTCCACGTGCGCACCTTGACCCGGGCCGAGAAGGCGCCCGAGCCGGCCTTGCCGGTGCCCTTGTAGAGGTAGAGGTAGCTGCCGGACGAGCTGCGGGCGATCAGGTCGGTCTTGCCGTCCCCGTTGAAGTCGCCCTTGCCGCGCACGGAGTTGTACTGGTTCCAGCCGGAGCCGACCTTCACGCGGGGCGCGAAGGTGCCGTTGCCCTTGCCCGGGTAGATCCACATGACGCCCGCCGAGTCGACCGAGAGCAGGTCGGGCAGGTAGTCGCCGGTGACGTCACCGGGAGTGATGATGCGGGTGCGGGTCTTCCAGTTGTCGGCGATCTGCTTGGTGGACCAGGTGCCGCTGGAGATGACGTAGTGCGCCCAGAAGAGGTCGCCGTCGCTGCTGCGCCGGTAGACCAGGTCCTGGTAGCCGTCGCGGTCGAGGTCCGTCTGCAGGACGACGTTCACGCCGCTCCAGTCGCCCCAGGACTCGCGGGCGGCGAAGGACGTGCCGTTGGAGTTCTTGGAGTAGCCGGTCTTGGTGGAGGCGTTGCGCACCCAGAGGTCGGCCTTGTGGTCACCGCTGATGTTGGTGTCGTCCAGGCGCGGGTAGGAGGCGCCGACGTACGTGCTGACCTTGCTGAAGACGCTGTAGGCGCCCTTGGCGACGCAGTCGGTCACGCCCCAGGACACGACACCGACGATCCGGTTGTTCACGACCAGCGGGCCGCCGGAGTCGCCGTTGCAGGCGGTGGTGGTGCCGGTGTCGCTGCCGGTGGCGGGCGTGCCCGCGCAGACCATGTGGCCCTTGACGAAGTCACTGCCGTACGCGCCGGAGCAGGTCGTGTCGGACTGCATGGGCAGCGTGGCGGTCTTCAGCGTCTCGGAGATGTCGTCGCTGGTGGAGCTGGTGCGGCCCCAGCCGTAGACCTTGGCGCTGGTGCCGGCCTTGTACGAGGTGGTGTCGCCGGACGTCGTCATCCGGATCGGGGTGGCCTTGACCGGGACGGGCAGGGTCAGCACCGCGATGTCGTTGTCGATGGTCGTCGCGTTGTACGACGGGTGGTTCCACTGCCGCCAGACGCCGGTGACGGTGCCGCCGTGCAGGTCGGTGCCGTCGGCCGAGGGCAGCTGGGCGGTGCCGGTGACGACGGCGCCGTTGCCGTTCCAGTTGTAGCCCTTGACGCAGTGCGCGGCGGTGAGGATCTTCGTCGGCGCGACGACGGCGCCGCCGCAGAAGAAGCCGATGTCGTCGCCGGTGGTCGAGGTGCCCCGGTCGTCGTAGTAGTGGAGCTGCGCCATCCACGGGGCCGTGCTGATGGTGGTCTCGTTGCCACCGATGATCTTCGGGTCGATGCTGCCGGCGACCGTGCCCGCGCTGAGCGCGGCCTTGCTCGTCTTGCCGGCGACGTCGTCACCGGCCATGGCGCCCGCGACGCGCTTCTCCAGCTCGGCGAGCGACGGAGAGCTGGTGGCGGGCTTGACCGTCGGCTGCGGCAGCGGGGTGGCCGCGTCGGCCGACGTCGTCAGCAGCGCGCCGGCCACGGCGGCGGCGACACCGGCCGCGGCGACGGGCAGTGCTATGCGTATCCGGCGTCTGTGCCGACCGCCCCCGGGCATGGCTGTACCCACGTATGTCCCCCCTCGGGATCACAAGTTCGAAGAGAGCGTGATCCTACCCGCACACCCGCAGCACAAGAGGGCCGCCCCCGTTCGGGAGCGGCCCTCTTGTGCAGTCCTTACCGGAACGACCTGCCTCAGTCGCCGTTGCCCGGCGTCGGGGTGGTCTTCTGGATCTGCATCAGGAACTCGGCGTTCGACTTCGTCTGCTTCATCTTGTCGAGCAGCAGCTCGACCGCCTGCTGCTGGTCGAGGGCGTGCAGCACCCGGCGCAGCTTCCAGACGATGGCGAGCTCGTCGGGGGCGAGCAGGATCTCTTCCTTACGGGTACCGGACGCGTCGACGTCCACCGCCGGGAAGATGCGCTTGTCGGCGAGCTTCCGGTCGAGCTTGAGCTCCGCGTTGCCGGTGCCCTTGAACTCCTCGAAGATGACCTCGTCCATGCGGGACCCGGTGTCCACCAGCGCGGTGGCGAGGATGGTCAGCGAGCCGCCGTCCTCGATGTTGCGGGCCGCACCGAAGAAGCGCTTCGGCGGGTACAGGGCGGTCGAGTCGACACCACCGGACAGGATGCGGCCGGAGGCCGGGGCGGCGAGGTTGTACGCGCGGCCCAGACGGGTGATCGAGTCGAGCAGCACGACCACGTCGTGGCCCAGCTCCACCAGACGCTTGGCGCGCTCGATGGCCAGCTCGGCGACCGTGGTGTGGTCCTCGGCCGGACGGTCGAAGGTCGAGGAGATGACCTCGCCCTTCACCGACCGCTGCATGTCGGTGACCTCTTCCGGACGCTCGTCGACGAGGACGACCATCAGGTGGCACTCGGGGTTGTTGTGGGTGATCGCGTTGGCGATCGCCTGCATGATCATGGTCTTGCCGGTCTTCGGCGGAGCCACGATCAGACCACGCTGGCCCTTACCGATCGGCGCGACGAGGTCGATGATGCGGGTGGTGAGGACGCCCGGGTCCGTCTCCAGACGGAGGCGGTCCTGCGGGTACAGCGGCGTCAGCTTGTTGAACTCCGGTCGCCCGCGCCCGGATTCGGGCGCCATGCCGTTGACGGAGTCCAGGCGCACCAGCGCGTTGAACTTCTCGCGCCGCTCGCCGTCCTTGGGCTGGCGCACGGCACCGGTGATGTGGTCGCCCTTGCGCAGGCCGTTCTTGCGGACCTGGGCGAGGGAGACGTACACGTCGTTCGGGCCGGGCAGGTAGCCGGACGTGCGGATGAACGCGTAGTTGTCGAGGATGTCCAGGATGCCCGCGACGGGGATCAGGACGTCGTCCTCGTTGATCTGCGGCTCGGAGGCGATGTCGTCGCGGCCACGACGGCCACGGCGGTCGCGGTAACGGCCGCGACGCCCACGACGGCCGCCCTCGAAGTCGTCGTCGTCCTGCGGCTGCTGCTGACCGCGGTCCTGACGGCCGCCGCCGCCCTGGTTCTGCTGCTGGCCGCGCTGGCCGCCCTGCTGGTCGTCGCCCTTGCCACCGCGACGGTCGCGGTCGCGGTCGCGGTCCCGGTCGCGGTCCCGGTCACGCCCGCGGTCGCGGCGGTCGCGGCGACGGCCCTCGCCGTCACCGGCGTCGGACTTGGCCTCGTTGTTCTGCGACTGCTGCTGCGACTGCGTCTCGGCCTTGGAGTCGTTCTTCGCCTCGGCGACGAT
Organism: Streptomyces sp. NPDC012466; assembly: GCF_042955215.1. NCBI lineage: Bacteria > Bacillati > Actinomycetota > Actinomycetes > Kitasatosporales > Streptomycetaceae > Streptomyces > Streptomyces sp. NPDC012466. The sequence continues at coordinate 93,166 of NZ_JBIBEQ010000012.1, forward strand.
GGTCTCCGTGGCGGAAGCCGGGGCTCCGGCCTCGGCGGTGGCCCGGCGACGGCGGCGCTCGGGCGCGTCGTCTCCCCCACGCTCGTTCTCGCCCGGCCGGGAGGCGCCTCCGGCGGGCTGGCCGGGGATCTCGATCTGCTGCTGGGCCACGGCCTTGTCGGCCTTGTCCGCGGGGGCCTGGGAGGCCTCCTTCGCGTCCGCCTTCTTGTCCGTCTTCTCGGCGTTGTCGCCCGTACGGGTCCGCGAGGTGGCGCGGCGCTTGGGCTTGGTCTCGGCGGGGGCGTCGGCCTTCGCGGCCGGAGCGGCGCCGCCGGACGCCTGCGCCTCCTTGATGACCTCGATCAACTGGCTCTTGCGCATACGCGCGGTGCCCCTGATGCCGAGGCCGGATGCGACCTGCTGCAACTCGGCCAGCACCATGCCCTCGAGGCCGGTACCACGGCGCCGCCGGGAGCCGGCACCGCTGGCAGGCGCGGAGGCGTCCGTGGCGGGCGCGGCAGCGGTCTCCTCGACACGTGCGCCCATCAGATCGGTGGTGTCGCTCACGAAGGGTCCTTCCCTGGAGCGGACGTCGGCCTGTCTGGCTCGGCGACCGGTTGTGCTGTCCGGCTTCGGTCCGTGTGGTGTGAACCGTGCCGGGGCGGTGGTCCGCCTAAGCGGCGGAGGAATCTGGTGATGGCGCTTCCTTGAGCCGTGGCACCCAGTGTCAGTGTCACGCGGCGTGGTCGCACCGGTTCCGGAGCATGCCCTGCGCCCCGCTCAGTGTCCTTGTACGGCGTACGGTCCGACGTACGGAACACAGTGCGGTTTGGGGGGCTCCCGGAAGAATGTCTGTCCCGAACGGGGACACGAGGCACCTCGCCATGGTGGGGTCGGGTGCAGACTTGAGGTTAACACTACCGGATCCAACAAACATTCCCCCTCTCGAAATCCGGCAATCGCGCGCTTTCAGATGTCACCGGGGGACGCGAGCGGCAGCACACTCGCGCCCTGCTGATCGAGGCGCAGCCGGTTCGCGGCCCAGTCCGCGCCCGCCAGGGCCTCGACCTTGTCGGCGGTGTCCGCGTCGGCCAGCGCCATGACCGTCGGTCCGGCCCCGGAGATCACCGCGGGGATGCCGTCGCCCCGCAGCCGCTCCACCAGTGCCGCGCTCTCGGGCATGGCGGGGGCGCGGTACTCCTGGTGCAGGCGGTCCTCGGTGGCGGGCAGCAGCAGTTCGGGGCGTCGCGTCAGGGCCTCGACGAGCAGGGCGGCCCGGCCTGCGTTGGTGGCCGCGTCGACATGCGGCACGGTGCGCGGGAGCAGACCGCGCGCGGTCTCCGTGAGGACCGGCTTCCCGGGGACGAAAACCACCGGAACGATGGAATCCGAGGGCTCCATCCTGATCGCGCGCGCCGCGCCGCCCTCCATCCAGGACAGCGTGAAGCCGCCGAGCAGGCACGCCGCGACATTGTCGGGGTGGCCCTCGATCTCGGTGGCGAGCTCCAGCAGCGCGGCGTCGTCGAGCTTGGCGTCGGCTCCTATGGTCACGGCGCGGGCGGCGACGATCCCGGCGCAGATGGCGGCCGACGAGGAGCCGAGGCCCCGGCCGTGCGGAATGCGGTTGGCGCAGACGATCTCCAGGCCGCGCGGCTGCCCGCCCAGCAGGTCGAACGCGGTGCGCAGGGAACGAACGAGAAGGTGCTGCTCGTCGCGCGGGAGGGTCTCGCTGCCCTCACCCGCGATGTCGATGTGCAGCCCGGAGTCGGCCACCCGGACGACCACGTCGTCGTACAAGCCCAGCGCGAGGCCGAGGGCGTCGAAGCCCGGGCCGAGGTTGGCGCTGGTGGCGGGGACGCGCACCCGGACGGCGGCGGCGCGGAACGCTGGACCGGCCATCGCTCGATGACTCTCCTTGAGCTGCGGTGATTGTCGAATGACGTTCAGTGGACATTCGATGCCGTACGAGAACCCTGGGGGCCGCTGCCGACCGCGGTGGCCGGCCGCTGCCCCGGCCGCGGAGACGGCTCGGCGCCGCGCTCCCTGCGGAGGCATATGCGGCGGGCGGGTTCAGTACAGCCTATCGAAGGAAGGTTCTGTGGCGACATAGGGCGCACAGGAGGCGCACGATGCGTGTCGTAAGCCCCCTGTGCACCCCCCGTAGGGAACCTCCCCGGGTGAGCGCCGTCTTACGCCGGCCGGTGTCCGGCGTTGCACCGGCGCTCGGTGCATACCCGCACGTCAGGCCAGGCCGAGGCGCTCCGCCGCGGTCGCCGCGTCGACGGGGACGGTGACCGGCTGCGGCGCACCGGCGACGGCCCAGTCGGGGTCCTTCAGCCCGTTGCCGGTGACGGTGCACACGATGCGCTGCCCCGGGTCGACCTTGCCCTGCTCGGCCGCCTTCAGCAGACCGGCGACGGACGCGGCGGACGCCGGCTCGACGAAGACGCCCTCCTGCGACGCCAACAGCCGGTAGGCGCGCAGGATCTCACGGTCCGTCACCTCGTCGATGGAACCGCCCGACTCGTCCCGCGCGGCGAGCGCGTACTGCCAGGAGGCCGGGTTGCCGATGCGGATGGCGGTGGCGATGGTCGAGGGGTCCTTGACGACCTCGCCGCGCACGATCGGGGCACTGCCGGAGGCCTGGAATCCCCACATGCGGGGGGTACGGGAGGCGATGCCGTCGGCGGCGTACTCCTTGTAGCCCTTCCAGTAGGCCGTGATGTTGCCCGCGTTGCCCACCGGCAGGACGTGGAAGTCGGGCGCGTCGCCGAGCATGTCCACGATCTCGAAGGCCGCCGTCTTCTGACCCTCGATACGCACCGGGTTGACGGAATTGACCAGCGCCACGGGGTAGTTGTCGCTCAGACCGCGCGCGAGCGTGAGGCAGTCGTCGAAGTTGCCGTCGACTTGGAGGATCTTCGCGCCGTGCACGAGGGCCTGGCCCATCTTGCCGAGCGCGATCTTGCCCTGCGGCACGAGCACGGCGCAGACCATCCCGGCCCGCACGGCGTACGCGGCGGCGGAGGCCGACGTGTTGCCGGTGGAGGCGCAGATGACGGCCTGCGCGCCCTCCTCCTTGGCCCGGGTGATGGCCATGGTCATACCGCGGTCCTTGAAGGAACCGGTCGGATTCGCGCCCTCCACCTTGAGGTGGACCTCGCAGCCCGTGCGCTCGGAGAGCACCTGCGCGGGCACGAGGGGCGTGCCGCCCTCGCGGAGCGTCACGACCGGCGTGCTGTCGGATACCGGCAGCCGGTCCCGGTACTCCTCGATGATTCCGCGCCACTGGTGGGTCATTGCTGGTTACTCTCCTTCAACCCGCATGATGCTGGCGACACCACGCACGGTGTCGAGCTTGCGCAACGCCTCGACGGTCCCGGTGAGGGCGGCGTCGGACGCACGGTGCGTGACGACGACGAGGGAGGCCTCGCCGTCCTTCCCCGATTGGCGAACCGTATCGATCGAGACTCCGTGCTCGGCGAAGACGGTCGCGACCTGGGCGAGAACACCCGGTTTGTCGGCCACGTCGAGGCTGATGTGGTACCGCGTGACCACGTCACCCATCGGGGACACCCGCAGCGCGGCGTAGGCGGACTCGCCCGGTCCGGTCGTGCCGCTGAGCCGGTTGCGGCAGACGGCGACGAGGTCGCCCAGCACGGCCGAGGCGGTGGGGGAACCGCCCGCTCCGGGGCCGTAGAACATGAGCTGCCCGGCGGCGTCGGACTCGACGAACACGGCGTTGTAGGCGCCGCGGACGGAGGCCAGCGGGTGGCTCAGCGGGATCATCGCGGGGTGCACCCGCGCGGTGACGGACTGCCCGTCCTCGGCCCGCTCGCAGATGGCGAGCAGCTTGATGGTGCAGCCCATCTCCTTCGCGGAGGCGAAGTCGGCCGCGGTCACCTCGGTCATGCCCTCGCGGTAGACGTCGTCGAGGCGCACGCGGGTGTGGAAGGCGATGCCGGCGAGGATCGCGGCCTTGGCGGCGGCGTCGAACCCCTCGACGTCGGCGGTCGGGTCGGCCTCCGCGTAGCCCAGGGCGGTGGCCTCGTCGAGGGCCTCCTGGTACCCGGCGCCCGTCGAGTCCATCTTGTCGAGGATGAAGTTGGTGGTCCCGTTGACGATGCCCATCACACGGTTGATCTTGTCGCCGGCGAGGGACTCGCGCAGCGGCCGGATCAGCGGAATGGCACCGGCGACAGCGGCCTCGTAGTACAGGTCCTTGTCGTGCTGCCCGGCGACGGCGTGCAGGGCGGCCCCGTCCTGGGCCAGCAGCGCCTTGTTGGCGGAGACGACGGAGGCGCCGTGCTCGAAGGCGGTGGTGATGAGGCCGCGAGCGGGCTCGATGCCGCCGATGACCTCGATCACGACGTCGATGTCGCCGCGTTTGACGAGGGCGGTGGCGTCGGTGGTGACGAGCTCGGGAGCGATGCCCTCACGTACCTTGTCGGGCCGCCGTACGGCCACGCCCGCGAGTTCCACCGGGGCCCCGATCCGGGCCGTGAGGTCGTCGGCGTGCGTCGTCATGATGCGCGCCACTTCTGAGCCAACCACTCCACAGCCCAGCAGCGCCACCTTCAGCGGACGCGTACGCATCATCCGACCTCGTTTCCTCTTTACCGTCTACGGTGGAACCAGTCTCACTCACCGGACGGGAGTTTCTGCCCCCGGTCCGGATCGTGAGACATCTATTTCATTTCCGCGGGGGCGGCAGACAGGAGATCTTCCGCCGGCCCGTCACCCACGGCTTCTCGCTCAGCCGACGTCGAGACGCAGCAGGTCCTCCTCCGTCTCCCGGCGGACGATCACCCGGGCCTCACCGCCGTCGACGGCGACGACCGGCGGGCGGAGCACGTGGTTGTAGTTGCTGGCCATCGACCGGCAGTACGCGCCGGTGGCCGGTACGGCGACGAGGTCACCCGGTGCCAGGTCGGACGGCAGGAACGCGTCCTTGACCACGATGTCCCCGCTCTCGCAGTGCTTGCCGACGACCCGGGCCAGCATCGGCTCCGCGTCCGAGGTGCGGGAGACCAGCGCGACGCTGTACTCGGCGTCGTACAGCGCGGTGCGGATGTTGTCCGACATGCCGCCGTCGACGGAGACGTAGGTGCGCAGCCCGTCGAGCGGCTTGATGGTGCCGACCTCGTAGAGCGTGAAGGCGGTCGGCCCGACGATGGCCCGCCCCGGCTCGACGGAGATACGGGGCGTGCGCAGCTTGGCAGCCTCGCACTCCCGCGTGACGATCTCGGTGAGCGCCTTCGCGATCTCGTGCGGCTCGCGCGGGTCGTCGTCACTCGTGTACGCGATCCCGAGCCCGCCGCCGAGGTCGATCTCGGGCAGCTCGACGCCGTGCTCGTCGCGGACGGCCTTCAGCAGCGAGACGACCCGGTGGGCGGCGACCTCGAACCCGGACATGTCGAAGATCTGCGACCCGATGTGGCTGTGGATGCCGACGAGCTCCAGACCGTCGAGCTGCAGCGCCCGCCGCACGGCCTCGGCGGCCTGCCCGCCGGCCAGGGGGATCCCGAACTTCTGGTCCTCGTGTGCCGTGGCGATGAACTCGTGGGTGTGGGCCTCGACGCCGACGGTGATCCGGATGAGGACCTTCTGCCGCTTCCCGAGGCTCTGCGCGATGTGGGCGACGCGCACGATCTCCTGGAAGGAGTCCAGCACGATGTGCCCCACACCGGACTCGACGGCCCGGGTGATCTCGTCGACGGACTTGTTGTTGCCGTGGAAGGCGATGCGCTCGGCGGGCATGCCGGCGGACAGGGCGGTGGCCAGCTCGCCGCCGGAGCAGACGTCGACGTTCAGCCCTTCCTCGTCGAGCCAGCGCACGACGGCACGGGAGAGGAACGCCTTGCCGGCGTAGAAGACGTCGGCGTCGGCCCCGAAGGCGGTGCGCCAGGCACGCGCGCGGGCCCGGAAGTCGGCCTCGTCCAGGACGTAGGCGGGGGTGCCGAACTCCTCGGCGAGCCGGGTGACGGGAATGCCGCCGACGGTCACGACACCGTCCTCGTCACGCGCCACGGTCTGGGCCCACACCTTGGGGTCCAGCGCGTTGAGGTCGGCGGGCGGAGCGGAGTAGTGCCCCTCGGGGAGGACATCGGCGTGACGGGGCCCGGCGGGATGTGCGGAACGGCTCATGATCTGTACGTGTCTCTCAGAGATGGTCGGGAGCGTCGATGCCGAGCAGGGACAGGCCGCCGGCCAGCACCGTCCCGGCGGCTTCGGCGAGCGCGAGCCGGGCACGGTGGGCGGCCGAGGGTTTCTCCTCACCGAGGGGCAGCACGGTGGGGAACAGGGGCATCGCGGCATCGGCGACAGCGAGGAGGTGCCGGGCCAGGCGGTCGGGGGTGTGATGCGTGGCGGTGGCGGCGAGGACGCGGGGATGATCGCCGAGTGCGGCGAGCAGCGCTTCCGCTTCGCTCACGGGACCGGGCTCGGGGTGGAAGCCGAGGTCGGCGGCGTTGCGCAGGAGGGCCCGGGTGCGGGCGTGGGCGTACCGGACGCGGAAGAGAGGATTGCTCTCCCGCTGGACGAGGTGATCACCGGGGATCCGGGGCCGGTCATGGGCGGCGGGGTGCAGCAGGGCCCAGCGGGCGGCGTCGCGACCGAGGGGCAGGGGGTCGGCCGGGGCGGGGACGGGGCGGACGGTCACGGACCGGTCGGGGATGAGACGCGGCCCCCGAGTGGTGACGTCCGCCCCGAGGACGGACTCCCACTCCGGGGCCGGCCGGCCGTCGCACTGGACACGGACGAAGTCCCCCTGGCTGCGAGCCACACGGGTCACGGCGTCCGCGACCACGACGGCACGCACCTCTGCCCGGCACCGGATCTCGACGGCGATCCCGCTGAAGCCCGTCGCCGTGTGCCCGAAGCGCCGCCCGCGCCGCAGGATCTCCTCGACGAGGTCGGCGGAGGCGGCGCTCCGCAGGCTGAGGTTCAGGAAGCCGGGCCCGGTGACGACGACGTCGGTGAACCGCTGCTCGTGGAGGAGCCGCGCCCGCAGGGTCTCGGCGACGTCACGCGGCGGCCGGCCTGCCTCGCGGGCCAGCTGGAGGGCGATGTTCGTGGCGTAGTCGCCGCAACCCCCGGGCCCCGGCGGAGTGACCACGGCCCGCTCCGGCACGGTCACGCTGAGCTCACCCTCGTCGACAGCGCGACGCACGGCGTGCAGCACGGTGCGGGAGAGCTCGACGGGGGTCACGGGACAAGCGTATGGGAGGAAGGGGGTGGGTATGCGAGCCGGTTTCGGTACGGTCCGCGATGTGGACGCGGCGCCCCTTCAAGGGCTGCGCGGGTCCCACTCGCCTACGGCACGGCGGGCAGATCCACTTCCTTCACCTGAGCGCCGTCGCCGCCGGCATCGGGACCACCGCCGCGCTCCCGGCCCCCGCCTCGGGCCCGCTCGACCAACTTCCCCACCATGTGCACGAGTTCCGCGGGCTCGAAGGGCTTGGCGAGGAAGGCGTCGACGCCCACCTCGAGCCCGGCCTCGATCTCGTGGTGGCCGCAGGCGCTGATGATGGCGAGGGGCACGTCCCGGGTCCGCGGATCGGCCCGGAGCCGAGCGGCGGTCCGAAGCCCGTCCAGCCGCGGCATGACGACGTCGAGGGTCACGACATCGGGCCGCACCTGATGCACGACTTCAAGACACTCGGCACCATCGGCCGCGGTCACGACCTCCAGCCCCTCAAGCTCGAGGTTGACCCTGATCAACTGCCGGATGACCTTGTTGTCGTCCACAACAAGCACCCTGCCCGACGCGCCTGGCACAACTCGAGAGTAGGTCGACCCCGGCCATCGCGTCCCGGTTTTCCCACTTCCACCCCGCACGAACGACCCGCGCCCCCGCCCCCGCCCCCGCCCCCGACAGCGGAAACCCGTTCATGACCACCCCGAGGGAGCTGGTAGTGTTCTACCCGTCGCCGCGAGCAACGCGACGAACACGCCCCCGTAGCTCAGGGGATAGAGCAACGGCCTCCGGAGCCGTGTGCGCAGGTTCGAATCCTGCCGGGGGCACCCTGTATGAGGTGCCTAAAGACCCCGTCACCAGCGGAAACGCTGAGGCCGGGGTCTTCGCGTATGTGCAGGCGTATGCCGCTCGGAGCGGGCGTATGTCGGGGGCTGTGGACGAGGCGTGGACGGGATCTTGGGACGTAAGCGCAGGTCATGCCCGGTACCCCCCGAGGCCCCGGACACGCCCAGGGGCCTTGGGGGGACCGCCTTGAGCGTGTCACTCGTACCAACAGAACCTCGACGGGGAAGTCCCTCAGCCGGTGGCTTTGGAGATGATGCGGCCCATCTCCTCCCGGCCGAAGGCTCGCAGGGTCGTGCTACGGACGTTGCCCAACGCGCCGACCTGTAGGAGCACTGCGGTGGCAGTCTCGTCGTCGGGCGCCTCCACGACAGCCACGATGTCGTACGGGCCGACAGTCCAGAAGAGGTTCAGGACCTTCACCCCGAGCTTCTGAGCCGCTGCCGTGAAGGCTTCGGCGCGTTGCGGGGTGTCCTTGTAGTCGCGGACTCCCTGGTCGGTCCAGTTCAGCAGCGCAACAAACGTCGGCATGATCCTTTACCCCTGTAAGTAGACGCAACTAGTCGTGGTCAACTCTGGGCATCATGCGCGTAATGCGCATGAGAGGCGCCTCTGAACGAGTGATGGAACCGGCCTTACTTCATGGCCCGGCCCGACATCACCCCGGAGCCACCGGCGCTCAATTCCTGAGGACAGGAACGCCCCTCTCGGCCAAGGCATGCCGATGCCCCCGGAACAAGTCCGGGGGCATCGGGGCTACCGTCGTCTGCGATCACTCGTACTCGCGCAACAGATCCTCAATACGCCGGTTGGCGACGTCTTGCCGTCCGTCGAGGCATTTGGCGTAGCGGGCCAGCAAAACCTCCACGCTGTTGCCGGCGCGCTCGGCCACCTCGGTAGGGTCGACACCGGCGTTGAGCCACGTCGACAGCGCCGAGTGCCGGAGGTCGTACGGCCGACTCGCGAGCGGCGAGGCCGCGACGGCCGGCGGAAGCGCCAAGAGCCGAGCTTCCTGCCACACGCGGTAGTAGGTCGACGACGGGACGACCGAGCCCTTCTCACTGAAGAAGAGCCGTCCGTCGTCCGCCGTGCCGAAGGTGGCCAGGTGCTCGCGGAGCACGGCGACGAGGTGGGGCGGGATGGGCACCCGCCTGACGTCCTCGGTCGGCCGGTTCTTCAGCCCGCGGTCGTCATGGGTCTCCCCCGAGTCGGTCCACTGCTTGCCGACGGACGGACGGGTCCGGTGGAGCAGCGCCGAGCCCCAGCCCTGCTCGGGAAGCTTCAGGTCCGTCTCGACGAGGCCGATCGCTTCCGCCGGCCGCAGGCCACCGAAGTACATGGCGGCGAACAGACCCACGAGGCGACGACCACGAGCACGCCGGTACCCGCCCACGTAGGAAACCGCCGCCAGGAGGTTCCGTGCCTGCTCCGGGTTGGCGACAACCCGCGGGTCGACCTGGGTGGACACCTTCGGCTTCTGCCAGCGGACAGCCGTGATGGGGTTCTCCCGCAGCTCCCCCAGGTCGACGGCGTAGTTCGCGGCGTTGACGAGTGTCCGACGCTTGCGCCGCACGGTCTCCGCCGCTGCCGCCGTGCCGTCGAGCTTGAGCTTCAGCGAGTCGAGGACCGTGCGAGCCGTGGCCGCTTCAGCGAGATCGGCGAGCGGCCGGGATGCCTTGGACACCCAATGGAGAACGTTCCGCACGTCGTCCGGGACTTCCCGGTCATCGGGCCCTGGCAGCACGAAGGCCCAGTTGCGCAGTGCTCTGCGGATTTCCTCGTCGGACGGTCGTCCGGCGCGCTCGTCGAGGAGTTCCAGCGTCACGCTGGTGAGGGCTTCGTTGATGCCGTCCCGTGTGTTGGGGGCGGCATGAGGCCATTTCATGGCGAGGTATCGGAGGGCGAAGGCATACCACGACACGGCCGACTTCTTCTCTTCCATCGAGGCCGGGAGCCCCGACTCCGTGTCGAACTCCTCGCCGTCGCGCATGGCACGCATGAGCTTCGTGCGGTAGTGGTCGGCAAGTGCCTTGGTACGGAAGGACTCCGAGAACACATTGCCTGCGACGGACCAGCGGACACCGTACGAGGGCGTTTTGGTGTCCCGCTTGCGGACTCCCCAGACCTTCACATCGAGAGACTTCACGCGGCCTCCTCCAGCTGTCGCAGCCATGTGTTGAAGTCACTCCGCCAAACCCGCAGCTCTCCGTTGGGCAGCTTGAATGCGGCTGGCCCGTACCCCAGTTCTCGCCAGCGGTAGAACGTCCGACGGGAGACACCGCCCAGCTCATCCAGGACTTGGCGAACGGTCATCAGCTCGTCACGACGTGCGTCCATGTCGGTTCTCCTTCCGTTCCGGGGGCGGGTTCGAGGGACGCAGCGAGCCAGGCCTCGCCGTTACTCAGGCCGGTTCCGGCGAAGACCCAGTGGGCGAGGACGAGCGTGGTTTCGCCGTCCTGGGGAGCGGCAGTGGCGGCTTGTGCGCGGCGCCATTCGGCGCGGGCGTCGCGGAGGGCGCCGAGGGTGGTGGAGTAGCGGCGGGACTTGGTGGAGAAGTGGCCGCGGAAGCCGAGCATGTGGGCCCAGGCGCGCAGGCGGAGGTGTTCGAGGTCCTTGCGGGCGCCGAGGAACCATGCGGTGCGGATCAAGCGGCGGGCGTGGTCGCTGATGTCGAGCTGGGCGAGTTCGGCGGCGAACTTGAGCGGCCGGTCCAGAGCTCCCGTCGCGGTCTCCGCACCCTTGGTGGCGTACTTGGCGATATAGGCGGCAACGGCCCGTTCGGTCAGTTCCTGGCCGTCGTTGAAGTCGGCCGAGCGGATGGTGCGGACGTCGAGTTGGCGGCCGAAGGTGAAGGTGTGGGTGCGGCCGTCGACGGTCGGGCCGTCCACGCGGACCTTGGCGGCGGCAGCGCGGATGGCGTCCGTGAGCAGCTCGGCGGTTGCCCAGGTAGGGGGCGGGGTGTCGCCGCCGGTGGGGCCGTCGATGCGGATGACGGCGTGGAAGTGGACTGCGCCGCGCTTCTGGTACTCGGCGACCTTGGCGAAGGACACGCGGGCGTGCTCGCGGAAGCGCCGCTGGGAGAGGCCGGCGCGCTTGGCGACCTCTCGGCGCAGGTAGGTGGAGAAGCGCCGCCAGAGCGGACCGGTGTGGGCGTTCCAGAGCACGGCGGCTTCGTAGGCGTAGGTGTCCGGGTTGAGCGGGGAGCCGAGTGCGTCGTCGTCCTGGTCGTGGTGGGTGCCGCAGCGGCAGGGGCGCCCGCTGGAGGGGCGGTTGTGGACGGGGCCGAAGCTCGGTGCTGTGAAGGTGGCGAACACGCGCGGGTGGGCGGCGACGTGTTCGGGGATGCCCTTGCCGCCGCGCAGGCCGGAGGCGATCAGGTGGAAGGTGTCGCGGCGGTAGACCTCGGCGCAGGCCGGGCAGCGGGTCGTGCGGCGGTTGTTGCAGCGAACGAGGAGTTGCCCGGCCGGGAGGCTGGACGAGTCGAGGCGGTGGAGGACGTTTCCGATTTCGCCGGTCGTGGTGTCGACGTCGTACTCGGTGCGGTGGCCGTCGAGGCGTATCGGGTTGGTGCAGCCGCCGAGTCCGGAGAGTTGGCGGAGGATACCCGGCAGCGTGCCCTGCGCGGCCAGGTTCGCGAGTTCCGGGAGTGGGGCCGGAGTGGTGCGGGTGAAGATGGCGTTTCCCCTTCTGACTGGCTCGGTCGGGAGGAACAGGCCCCGGGGCGGCGAAATGCTTGGTCGTGTGCCGCCGCCCCGGAGGCCAGCGCGGTTCAGCGGCGGTGGTGGTCGCGGAGCATGGAGCGCAGGACGACGGCGGCCACGGCAACGGAGATGGCCGTGACGGCGACGGCGGCCAGGAGCGCGGTGAGGACGACCCCGCCGACGACTAGGGCGACGACGGTTTTCTGATCGATGGAGACCGACGGGAGCGAGCGCCGTACGGGTGTCGTCTCGGTCGGGGTGTGAGTGTGAGCGGGCGGCGGGGTCGGGCTGTCGGGGTACTTCGGGAGGAACACGGTCAGGGCTCCTTATCTACTCGTCTAGGCGTGTGAGCCGTTTATGACAGTCACGCCGGAGCGCGTGCCGGACTCGATGGCGGGTGCGAGGAAGGTGCGGGAGAGCCAGAAGCCGAAGAGGGCGATCAGGACGACGATCCAGACGCGGACGCCGAGGAACCTGACTGCTCCCCAGGCGAAGAAGCCGAGGACGGCGACGAGCGGCAGGCTGACGGTCACGGGGCGAGTCCTTTCAGCGAACGGGGCAGCGGTGGGTGCGGGCGGCCAGCTCGGCGGCGGCGCGGCCGTCGTAGTCGGTCGAGAAACCGCAGCGCGGGGCGGTGCAGGCGGCGGTGTGCTTCTCCTGTCCCCGGCCGTCGTAGTACGTGCCGACCTGGACGGGGCCCATGCGGACGACGTTGCGGAAGCGGCGGTTGGCGGTCACGCAGGTCTCCTTCAGAGGTGGGTGGCGATGGCTTCGGCCATGGGTTCGGGCACTCCGAGACGGGTGCGGAGGGTCGGGGTGTCGATGGGTGTTCCGGTGCGGGTGTGGTGTTCGGCGGCGACCTTGCGGGCGTGGGCGACCAGGGCGGCCGGTACGGGCAAGGCGGGACGCTCGGGCGGCTCCTGCTCGTCGGCCGGGTGGGGCGGGGCTTGTTCGGCGGCCAGGTGTGCAGGCGGCTCGGGATGGGGTTCTGGTGCCTCCGCGCGGTCGTGGACGTCGTTGTCCTTGTCGGGGTCGGCGGCCTGGTCGAGGGTTGTCGGCGCCGAGTGCGCGAGGAGCGTGCCGCCGAGGAAGGCGACCGCGGGCCAGCCCGCGACGAGGATGCGCAGCCAGGCCGGTACGTGATTCATGTCGAGGAGGCCGGCGGTTGCGACGTTGGCTCCGAGGGAGGCGGTGAGCGCGATGACGAACCAGCACCACCCGGCCGCTTTGGCTTCCCCGGACCGCAGTCGGCGCCAGGCGGCGACGAGCAGCAGGTCGACGCTGATCGGGTAGGCCCAGGCTTTCCATCCGTCCTGCCCGGCCGCCGAGGCGATGTCGTGCAGGTGGGCGAAGGACAGCGCGGCAGCGATGACGGCTTGGATGAGCACCGCGTCAACGCGGGCCAGTTGGGCGCGCATGATGCGGCTCCTTCCGGATTCAGGCATGGGAGGGGCAGGGACTTGGCGTGAGACGGTCACACCGACCGGGTTGATGGAGGAGGTCAGCCGGTAGCCGGGCGGGGTTCGACGACCGGGGCCGGAGATGCGACCGGCCGTACGGCCACCTCTGGCAGGAAGGGCTTGAGCGCGGGCACGTCCGGCACCAGGCGTGCGGACTCTCGGCAGGCCGCCGCCGCATCGCTGAGGGACAGGTACGGCGTGCGGATGCGCGACCAGCCGCCGGAGGTGTCACCCGCGACGGCCAGGCCGGGGCGTTCAGGTGCGATGGCACAGGCAGCCGAGACTGCCTCGGGTGCGATATCGCCGAGCGCCATCTTCGCGGAGGCGTCATCGTTCACCCGGTGGCAGACGCGGCCGGTCAACTGGGCTCGCAACATGGTCGCGCCCTTGCCCAGCTCGGCGCCGAAGCGCTGCCCGCAGACCTCCAGGTAGATGCCGGCCGCGCGGCCGAGCTGGGCGAGCCGGATGAGCTGGGTGACCATCTCGTCCCGCCGTTCCTCGTCCTTCCTGGTGGCGACGAGGAAGAGTTCAGCCACCTCGTCCACGAACAGCACGAGAGGGACGGGACGTTCGGACTCGGGCAGTCCCCAGATGTCGGAGGTGATCTCCTCAGCCGGGGTGTCCGGGGCGATGCCTTGCCGGGCCTTGATCAGGTCGTATCGGTCCTCCATTTCCCTCACGAGCACGGGCAGCAACTCGGCAGCCTGTTCCGGTTCGGTCGCCAGCGCGGAGAGGCGGGAGGCGAACGGCGCCAGCTCCACTCCGCGCTTGCAGTCGATCCCGACCAGGGCGACCGGCTGAGGGGCGAGTCCGGCGATCAGGTGCCGCAGATACATGGACTTGCCCGACAGCGTGGCCCCGAGGGTGAGTTGGTGGGGTACGGTCCGGTAATCACGTATAAACGGCATGGCGTCCTCCCGCAGGGCCACCGGCACCTGAAGGAACCCGGCGTCCACCTTGCGCGGCATCCGCACTCGCCGCAGCACATCGAAGCCAACCAGCCGCAGCTCAACAACACCCGGCTTGACCGTGGTCACGTACACGGCGTGAACGCCCCAGGCATGCCGCAGCCGTTCCGCCGAGGCGGCGACGTCGGCTGGTTCCTGCCCCGGAGCGAGCCGCAGCCGGAGCCGCAGCCCGGTCGAGGTGGGCCGGATGATGCCCCGACGCGGAGGTACGGGACGAACTTCACGGCGAGTGGCGGCCTTGACCGCCAGCATTCGCAGCCGGGACGGAGCCACGGTCAGGCCGCAGGCCTCCATGACCGAGCCGTACGAGCTGAGGAGTCGAGCCGTGGATATCGGCAGGCCGACCGTGGACCAGTACACCCCGGGATGCTTGGCCCGGGCGTAGGCGGCCCCGCCGCCGAGTGCGACGACAGGACCACCCACTTCCAGGAGTGCCGTTAGGTCGGTCATCAGGCAGCGGCCCCGGTGGCGGCCGGGAACGCGGCCGGAGTCACGGCGGCGGCGCGGTAGGCGATGCCGTGCCGCTGCTGCCCGTTGAAGACGCTCTCCCACGGCCGGGCCACCAGGCCCGGAAGCGAGACCGGAGCCCCGAGCGTCAGCCCCTCGGAGACTCCGCTCTCGGGAACGGTGACCTTGATCAGCGACGATTCGCCGTCCTCCAGGTAGACGACGCCGATCGTCATCAGTGCCTCTCCGCTGGTGGCGTCCTTGGCGATCTCGCCCGTCTGCCGGTCGCGGACCTTGGGCTCGGGGGCCTCGGTCAGCAGGATCGTTGCGGCCGAGGTCTCTACACGGATGGTGCGCAAGACTTCTCCCCATCTACTCGTCTATACAAGATGCGGCGTTCGAACCCGATCTCCCGGGAACGGCAACCACCTTGCCACACAACTTGCCCACTCGTCTATACGAGTGTGCCTGTTGAGATGTACGAGTTGGAGCAGGAGTCATGCACCACTGCTTCAAGTCCTCGATGTCAGAGCCATGGGGCAGGATCCGAGCATGCTGATTGCGACGAACGCCCGCGGGCGCAGAGTGAAACGCCCCTCGAAGCCGGCGATAGGCCGCATGCTCGCGAACCTGGGGCGCGGCAACGAGCACATGGTCGTTGAACGACAGGACGCGGACGTCGTTGGCGACTGGTACATCCAGGTCCTGTTGCGCGAGAACAACACGTACCAGCTTGAGCACCGGGACGGCGTTGCTACGAAGCACTACCAGACTCAGACCGTCTCGCAGGAGAAGGTGCTTCGAGCGCTGCTCGGTTGGGCGACTGGCACATCGGAATGGCGCGAGGACTTCATGTGGAACGACATCAGCTCGATGTTCGAGCCGCCCTCCACTGAGGACACCGCAGCGATCACCGCATAGCGCCGATCCCGCTCCTTCCCGGGCGCTCACGTCGCTGGCAGCTGGTAAGACAGGACGTACGCGTCGGCCGCCATGACCGTGTCGCAGACCTCCACGGCCCGCCCTTCCTGGTCGAACGCGGTACGGATCAGGTGGATGACTGGCACGCCGGAGGCCAGCCGCAGCGTGCGCACCTCGTCGGGCGAGGGCATCCGGGCGCGGATCTCTTCCTCGAAGTGGTCGAGGCGGTGCCCCAGCTCCTCAAGGCGGGCGTAGATGCCGCCCGGCCCGGGGTTCGGCTCGGCGATCGACGTACCGCGCGCGATGTCGAGCGGCAGGTACGAGGTAGCGAACTCCACCGGCCGCCCGTCCAGCAGATACCGGCGACGCCGGGCCAGCACCCGTCGCACGGACCCGAGCCGGGTGGAGACGTCCTGGCTGGCCTTCTCCTCCTTGACCTCCAAGCTGTCCACCTGCGGGTGACTGCCGGCGGCGTCGGCCTCCACGATGAACGCGGACTTCCCCTGCTCGCGATGGCGCCGTGCGAACCGGTCGGAGGCGAGCCGCCGTACAGGCGGTCGTGGTCGCACGAAGACGCCCTTGCCGTGCTCGGCGTGCACCAGGCCCTCACCCTGGAGGACAGAGAAGGAGTTTCGAACCGTCATACGGGAAACCCCGTAATGCTCGACTAGTTCGGCCTCGGAGGGCAGCTTTTCGCCCTCCTTGAATCGCCCACGGTCGATGGCCTCGCGCAGCTGGTCGGCGATCTGCCGGAAGACCGCACGATCGCTCGTGGGGTCGAGATCGCCGAGGAGGCCGGAGGAAAGAGAGGGCACGTGTACTCCTTTAGGTATCTAGACGAGTGGGCGAGCTTTGTTGCTACGGTGGAGAGCCTAGCCAGCCGAGAGAGCAGAGGAACGTGAGCACCGACCGTCCGCACTCCGTGAGCGTCGCCGGAGTCATCGTCGACGAGCAGGACCGCGCCCTCTTGATCAAGCGCCGCGACAACGGCCACTGGGAACCCCCGGGCGGAGTCCTCGAACGCGAGGAAACCATCCCCGAGGCCCTCCAGCGCGAAGTTCTCGAAGAAACCGGCATCAAGATCGCGCTTCCCGCGACCCTGACCGGCATCTACAAGAACATGAAGGGCTTGATCGTCTCGATGGTCTTCCGCTGTGAGGCCGCCGACGGCACGCCCACCACCGGGGACGAGACCCGCGCACTGCGCTGGGCCACCCGCGAAGAAGTAATCGAACTCGCCGACGAGGCGTACGCGATCCGCGTCCTGGACGCATTGGACGCGGTCTCCCCGCCGGCCATCCGCGCCCACGACGGCGTGAAACTCGTCTAGCCCGTACCCGCTGCACATGGCGGCCTACCAGCACGAAGGAACTTGTATGCACGAGTATACGAGCACCGCCCGGGTCTGGGGACTCACTTGCCCAGGTTTTCCGGAAGAGGTCAGCCGGGCTCGCCGCTGGACGCGGGACATCCTGCGCGGATCTCCCCTAGCCGATGACGCCGAACTGATCGTGAGCGAGCTGAGCGCGAACGCCATCCTTCACACGGCGAGCGGTGGGGTAGGCAGCTTCCACCTGGCCCTGGCGGTCTCCCCCAAGGTGGTCGCCCTGTCGGTCACCGACGAGGGAGGGACGGGCACGGCCCCGAAGGTCGAGCTACCGAGCATGGACGCGGTACACGGCCGCGGCTTGGGCATGGTCAGCGCCATCGCCCACCGGGTCGTCGTCCACGGCAGCCACAGCGGCTACACCGTCACCGCCGAACTCTTCACGGACACCCAGCCGGGAGGACACCCGTGCTGATGGACAAGCCCCAGCGGGGCTTCTGGTGCGAGTGCTGGACGCAGGACGTCAACGACGAGACGGGGTGGCCGGCACTCCGGGCATCCTTCGACGCCTACTCAGCACCGCTGGCTGACAGATGGGTAGCGGCCGCCCTGCGCACCATCTCACCAGCACTCGACCCGGACGCCTCCGACGAGGCCTGGGCCTGGCTCTACGACGGCCGCATCGACACGCGGCGAGCCCTCTTACGCATGGAACCCTGCACGGTCTCCGTAACCCACGCCAGCACCCGCATCACATGGACGATTCGACCAGTCGTCTTCCTGCCGTTGCTCCACCGCCAGGGTGTGGAACTCCCAGCCTGCGCATACGACTTCACTCCCCACACCGCAGACTGAGTTACAACTTTCTCTACTGGTTCAAGGCGGCTCGCTCCGCTCCCCGCGCGCGGCCCGGCCCCCGGCCGGGCCTGCGCTCCTGTCTCCGCCCCGCTCCAGCCCGGCCGACGCCCGTGCCGCGCGCACAGCAATCAGCCACCTGATGCCAAAGAATGGGCACATCGTGGCTGGGGCGGTCGGCTCCACGGCTTTAGGCAGCCACTTTGGCGCGAGCCTCGAAGATCATGGCCCCAACGTCGTGCTTTACCGGGCAGGTCAACAGACTGCCCGACGCGCCGGAAGCTTACGGGGCCATGATCACTCGCGCCAAAGCAGCTCCAGCCCAGAGCCGCTACACCGACCTCAGCTGTGCCCTGCACCCCGTTAGTCACTCATCCTCCAGTCCACAGGCCGCTGCTTTTCATCCCGCATCACCAATAGCGTCTTGCCTTTCAAGGACCTACCCAACGCCCCTCTCCACGCTTCTTCAACGGAGTCGTATCTCTTACGGGCCCTATCTTTCCCTTCGACCTTCTCGCTATACTTCTTCCCATCAAAATCAATAAAGCACAATTCGACACTGTCGGCGATCAGTGAAATCTTTTTCTGTGCGTCCACCGAATGACCTCTTGTCAAGATTTCATCAACGGCACGCGAAAAAATGGCATCAAAAGCCGCCGAAATAGCCAAAAGGTCGTGTGGCAGTTGACGCAGATCAGCCACACTGATATCAGCATGCGCCGCATGAGCCGCCTCATGACGCTGAGAGGCCAATTGCTTGAAGCGCTGTCTAAGCCCTACTACGCCATAGCCAATACGAGATGTCATCTTTTCCAGCTCAAGCCAAGGCCCCTCCACCAGGAGCGCCTTCAAACAGCGCTCAAGGTCCTCATCGCTCAAATTAGAGGAGGACGGCATGAAAGACAGAGGAGAGAACTTGTACCCCGAGCTGCTTGTGGTTGCAATCGAAGCCGCGTGCAGCTGAATATAGGATCTCTTAGAGGCTGCATCCGGCTCGAAGTTCGTCCGAAACCCCAGAGCCCGAAGAGCGCCGACAGTCGCAGCCTCCTTTAGCTTCTCAGGCAACTGATCAAACGCCACCAGCGTGGCGTCAAAAGACTCAAGTACCTCACCTGTGCGCGTTGCGAAAAAGTCCTCGAATGAGGAGTACGCGACTACAGCAAGACCGTTCCGCATTAGGCGCGACGGATCGCGATCACCTGAGATCGGTCCTTTAGGGATCAGAGCGCTCTCCTGAGATGCCTCGATCAGAGCATGCATTCGCGCTACGAAACACTCGCGGGACCTTGATACGCTCACGCCTGCCCGCCATTCACAAGGATTTGGTACACCTTCTCAATCCTGTAGGCGACACTGCTCGGCGTATTCGTTGCCACACGGACAGCCTTCTCGAATTTTGGATCACTCAGGAACTCCCGCTCCGTGAGGGTAGCAATGTGAGCGGAATTCCTGATTGCCCGCAGCCTCTCCTCGTCTGTCAGCATCGACACGGCAACCATCTGGGCATCGTACATTCCCGCGAGCGTCTGATCTCTCCACACGCCAGGGCCAGTAGGGCGCCTGTAAGAATTCTTGCCCCAAATTCTACGGCACATCTCCAGCGCATCGACGAACTTGTTCCGCAAGTCCTCACGGAAATCCTCGCCGCGCCCCTTATTGCGGATCATGAAATCGTCCATCGAGCGAGACAAACTACCCGAGAAGCTATCCCAACTTTCCCTAAGCGTGAAGTATCGCAGAACGTATTCCGCGTCTGTCATGTCGGCGTAGGCTGCCGATTTTGTAGAAGTGATCTTCAGTTGCTGCCTCAAGAAGGGCGACTCAGCCAACTCATAGATTAGGTCATTGAGTGGACCGCGAAAGGCTACATTTCGCACCTCCTGCAACTCTAGCCTCTCTCCTCCCGAGTTCAATCGCGTGAACACCTCATACTTCAGCTCTGGATCACTCTGCTTAAGGAGTGTCACGACGCGCAGATATGGCCGCACATTGAGCGTCTGCTTAAGCGCTTCAGGGATTTGATCGAAAGTGCGACCATTCAGCTCAGGCAACTCCACGATACCCTTGAGGGAGAGACTCCCCGTAAGGAACTTGTAGATGGCCGTGATTCGCTGCTTTCCATCGATAACGCTGTACCGGCCGTAGTCTTCCTCGGAGAGATAGACGGGAGGAATCGGGATATTAATGAGGAATGACTCGATGAGCGCCGATTGCTTTTCTGCACTCCAACGCTCGCGTCGCTGGTATGCCGGATCAATGTCAATGGCATTCGCGTGAACCATGGCCGCGATGGTCTGAAGCGGAAGATCAGAAGATTGCAGAACCAGGCTTTCCTGAGCGCGCTTAAACCTCTCCAGAACCTTATCGTCGCCCTGCATTTCTTTCCTTTCAGTACATCCTGACCAGGCATGACCCAAATTGCAGAAATCTGCAAAAGTCAGTATAGGTTCAACCACACACCTGCGTGGGCCAGTTACGCGAAATCGAGGCCCTTCTTTGACGTAGCTAGCGAACGGGTCTGCGGATGGAAGGTAGAACAACTCCCGTCCACAGACACCGAGTTGGCAGCCTTGAGGCATCATCCATCAACGTGGCCGATGTTGGTAGCAGTGAGGCTACGGCGGTCCACTCTCAGACCCCGGTTCGCATCAGGAGCGAGGATCAGAGCGCCACTGCAACGCTCCTAGGTACCTACACACGGCGCGTACTGATCACGCTCTCGCCCCCCGTCTGTGGGGCAGTTCGGCGGAACGCGCGTCCCTGGCCGCGTCAAAGCCCTAGGCTCCCCGTTGCCGCTCGCGAGCTTGGTGCGGCCACGGGGCAACTCGGACTTCAGCACGGGGAACCAATGACCGTACCGACACTCTCGTTCAACGACGCCTCCGACGCGGATGACGCAGGCGGCTACATGTGGGAGGAAGACCTGCGCAAGCTGGTTGATGAGCAGGAAGCGTACGAACGGGCGCGGATGGAGTCAGCCCAAGTGTTTCGGACGGCCGCTCGCGCTCTGTTGGAGAAGGCCACAGCACAGGCAGATCCGCGAGAACGGGCCCGACTTATCGAAGAAGCGCGGTTGAAGCTGCGCCTGGCGCATGACCCCCTGCCTCAGAGTCGTCAGAAGTTGGAGCGGCTGGAAGAGATCGTTGCCCGCTCCTGCGGACGTCCCGCTGTGCTGCTGCGGCCCAGCCTCCCGGGACATCGAGAGGCGTACCACACGGGTCCCGAATGCGGACTTATTAGCGGCAAGGGCCGGCACTTGGCGGACTCGAGCTGGGCGCCGTTCGGTGAGGCCGAAGCCGCCGGGTATCGGCCCTGCGAACGTTGCGGAACGCAGGCGTAGAGCTGATTGACCATTGAGCGGTGAGTGTCAACGCCGACGAACAGCGGTGGACGAGCACGGGCAGCTGCGGACCATCGGTACAGGTGCAAGCCATAGCAACCCAAGGTCAGGCCCTCACCCAAGTTGCTTCGGGACGAAGAAGTCAGAGGAGCGGTGCTGTAGCGGGTAGGTTGCCCGTGCTGGTTCAGGACGCTGCGGGACGCGGGGGCAAGCACGTGGACGAAGACGAGATCAGGCGTGCGGTGGCACGGGGCATGCGTGACTACGAGAGGTCTCGACCGAAGCCCAAGGGAATCATCGCTGAGACGGAGAGTGCGGTAGGCGGCTGCGTGGCGATGTTCCTGATCGCCCTTGTGATTCTGGGTGTCGTTGCCGCCTGCAATAGGTGACGTCCGGGTCAGGCCTACGCCGGCGTGTCCGACGGCAGTGACGGCAACGCTGACGGCAACGGCTGCGGACGGCTGCAGCGCTCGGCAACCCGACAGGCAGAAGCACGGGAAGGCCAGGCCGTCCCACCACGGCCTGCCCGTATCTTCTAAGCTCATGGTCACTCATTGCGTCATGATCTGCTGATGGATGAGTACATATGGCCCACGGGCCCGGACCTGCCGACCGCAGAGGTGGATTTACAGAGCTGGGCGGCAAATGTCGCAGCGAGCAGCTCTGCGTCGAAGGCTTCACTAACCGACTCATGCCGGCGGATGTTGCCTCGCGTCCGAGGAGCACTACTTTCGGGGGCAACGGATGGAAGGTGTCCCGGTTGCTCGCTCATGGAGTTGCGGAGTCAAGTGTGTGCCGCGCTGCGGTCGTGAACCGCTCGCGAATACCCTCGCGGGCTTCCTGATTGCGCTTCAGCTCAGCGAGGATCGCAGACGCTTGGTCAAGGAAGACAGAAAATTCGTCGTTGTCCTCATGCGCCTGAGCGATTGCAGCGTTGGCGAGTTCCTCGGCCCGTTCGAAGGCCTCGAACATCGCGTCCGCTCCAGGAGGCACTCGAACGTCCTCGATTGGCTCCGCCGTAAGCTCCTGCATCTGCCTTGCAGCCTCCTCCATGGCCGCAACAGCGGATGTCATCGCTGGTACTGTCCCGCTGGTGATGCGTTCGGCTGCAGGCCGCTGCGACTCGGCGAGTTCCATGAGTTTGGTGGCAAGGTCGACGTCGCGCCGAATGCTGACGGCGAGCTCCTCCGCTGCCCGGGCCACCTCGGCAGGTCCTAGGATGTCGATCCGCCTCGCGCGCTCTGCCATGCGGCCAGCAGCTTCCTTCAGCGGGTTGATTCCCGGAGATGCGGAGTCTCCCGGCAGACCCACGGAGTCAATGATGCGCAGGCACTCGTCCCAGGCTGCTAGGAAACCTTCGTACGCCTGAAGTCGCTGCTGCCGAAGCCAGTGGGCTTGATCGACGTCGGCTTGATCACGAACTTGCTGCAAAGTGACCTCTGCACTGATCAAGGCTCCCTTCTTCGCGGCCCGCGCGCCAACAGCTGTGCCTGCCAGTCCGAACACCGCCGCCACCAGAGCGAGAACAATTTTGACCGGGTGTGAGCGCAGCCTGATTGGCTAAGCGAAGCGAGTGCTGAGCTTCTTCCACGATGGCATCATTCTTGTGAGTATTGGAAAATGCCTGACAGGCGCTCACAAGATCTCCCGCAGCGGCTGCTGCCTGTCGTGGGCCTTCCAGAGTCACGACGAGCCACGCTGCGGTGAGGGAATCCTCGGTTTCTCTTAGCGCCACGCGCTGAGTGGCCAAAGTGCCGCTCTCGATTCTCGCTCTCCTCTCGTCCGGAGACCCCGACGTGAGAAGTCGTGCCGCCGTTCGGACACGGTGGGCTGCAAGGAGTAGTTCTGAGTACGCGTCCCGGCGAAGGCTACGACGCCACTGGTCGTGAGCGCTGCCGGCTTCGGCACGGACTGCGTCGAGTGCAGCTCGGTATGTGGCCTCCGCCTGGGCGATACCAGCTCGGCCAGCCTCCTCAGCGGTTCGCATGGCCGCGCGCATCTGCCACCGACCGACGAGCAGCGCGGCCGGTATGCCTACTGCGGCGACGGCTGCGGCCGCTAATGTGCCGATACCCTGTAGGTCCATGGTCTGATCTTGCCGCAAGAAGACTTGATCATTGGGCATTCGAGCGTGATCCCGCTGAGTGACCACTGGCCGTCTCAGTTTCCGTCTCATTCAGCGCCGTTCACGACCGTACACACGAGACCGGAAGCTGGTACCGCACGCACGACCAACCGCCCATGAACGCAGGTGGACACCCCCGTACACAGGCCCCGGACCCACCAACACAGTTGGAAAGCGTGCACCCAGGAGCGCTCCCGACGCACCGACCCGCGTGCGCCTCCATCGCCTGACTCCGCTGACCGTGCGCCCTGCTCTCTGCCGGCTACGGGCCACACGCTGGAAGCTCGGACGCGAAGCGAACCAACGGGACGGGGACACACCGTGGGTGAGTGGAAGCAAGGGAAGTGCGGTTGGCCGACGGCAGCCGGAGGTCGTTGTCAGAACAAGACGCTGAAGGGCACGTCACGTTGCTACCTCCATCAGGGGGACTGGACGAAGCGTGGCCAGGCCGAACTGAAGAAGCGTGCGAGCAGGCGTCGCAAGAAGTGACCCGCGCGGTCCGGGACCTCTGGGCGGTTGTTTGGAGGGGGGTAGTGTCGAAGCTGCACGAACTCCCGGACCGACGTGGCTCGGGGGCCTCTTCTGAGCCACCCCCCTTGGTCGCGCATTCTCGTTACTGAGACAGCAGACCGACCCAACACTTCGCAGCCTACGGGCAGCCACTGACAGCGCCCGCGCACCACAGGTGCACCAGATAGAGCGGGGAACACCGGGGAATCACGGTGAAAACGACCCAGCCCGACGAGGTGGCAGACCCACGGTTCGCCCAGCTCAACGCCCCACCGCTCTCAAGCGCCCGCAGCTTCCCAAGTTGAGGGCATGCTGCCAGCGTTGACCTCATCGGGCCGCCCTGGTCGGGCCCACCACGCATACGACCGCCGGAGTGCCGTTCATACGTACGTCGCGCCCGCGCCCTTCCAGGCGCGACACCGCTCGACCGCGGGCGCATCGAGTTGGATTCCAGCAAGGACAAGAGACGTCCGAAGGATCATTCGATTGGCGGATACTAAAGGGTCTTGCTTTAGGCCTATAATTAAAGGAGTACGTTAATTCAGCCGAAGGATGGGTCACCATTGAGCGAAGAAGTGGGCCAGGGGCAGTCAAGTCGCGATGACATCCTCAAAGTCTATGAATCTGAAAGGAGGGATGAGCAGAATACTGCAGCATTGATCATCGCAGTGACAGTGGGAACGCTGGCCTATTTCGCAGCCGCCACGGGATATTTGGCCGATAGAGACAAATTCAATCGCGTGAACCCGTACATCTTGCTTGCAGCACCTTTTCCGCTGCTGATCCTAACGGGATACGTAACTTTCCAATATGCGGCTTCTCGTGTTCGACAGAGCTACCTCATGCACCTTGAGCAAGAGCTGTCAACAAGCGACTGGAGCAGTCAAGTAAATGTGCCGGGCTTCATGGGGTTGCATCAGGGTATTTTCTTCGGTTGGAAAACGAGACTCTGGCCATTTGCCGCACTTACAGTCCTAACACTAATTAGTCACGTCATTCTAGTATTGGGCTTCACGATTGTTTCGCTCGTGGCAGCCTACCAGAGAGGTGCTAGTCACTTCCCGTTCTCCCTTGTGGCTCTTTTCTATTTCATTACCGTTGCAGTGAATGTTCTTGCTGCTGGCATGATGCTTCGGTTCCCTATGGATTCGAGAGCAGATCAGCTGACGATTCTTCGATTCATCGCATGCAGGACCATGAAGGACGAGGCAGCGCGCTGGGAAAAGAGCGCCATTCCCGACAGGTTGAGCAATAACTACGACTCGGACACGCTCAAAGCAATTTTGGCAGAAAAGAAGGTAACCGAGAATCAAGCATCTTCGGGTTGTCAGCAGGGAGGACCCCCGACGTGAACGCAAAGCCCGTAGGAAGTCTCCGCATCCTCCGAGCACTCTCCCCCTTCCAAGTTTTTGCGTCTACAGCACTGTTGAGTATCGGGATGGTAGGGGTACTACGATTGGGATTCGAGGGACGATACTATGATTTCGCCCGCTCAAGCATGCCTGGCGACGTGCTACTCGCTGCGTATCTGGCAAGCGTCTCCTACATAGCCCGCAGTCGGGAAATCCCTCCCGGTCTTCACGGATATAAGGCATGGCATTTAACAACCATGATGGCGAGCGTACTGGTCGCGACAGCATTATTGATTCGATCGATTAATTCGGCGAACGGGGAGGAAACAATCGCCAACTTGTATCACAATACTATTGTTGTCAGCCTTCTTGGGTACGCCGTCGCATCAACGCTGCCGATAGTTCTAGCTTCAAAATCTTGGAAGCTTCAAATCCTTGACAGCGCGCTCATCATTGGCTGGCTATTCTTGCTTGCAATTGATCTAAAGCAGGGGAATCTGGATAAGAACACCCCTATGCGAACTTCCCTGTAACTAAATATCAAAGTAAGGATCTCGGAGTGACCGTGCAGCGAGTGGTAGGGCGAAGGGTCGCGTGCCACAGCCGTGCCAGATCTAGCGGTCAGCCACGGACAACAACGGTAGCCATCGGGACATTCGCGGCGGTTGGCCCACGTCAGCAAGCCGCAGGTCACCCCCATACCGCTCAGCCTCTCTCCTAAAGCGGTGGCTATTCGCCCGCCTGCGTACGCCGGCTCTCAGACCACTAGGAGTTGCAAGGCCGTTCAGCTGACCCAGATGCCGTCGGGTGAGAGTCGGCGAGCAAGGCGGCGGCCCGCAGCGCTTACGGGAGTCGACCAGGACACATCCGCAACCTTGCATCCAAAGTCGGTGGCGAGTGCCTGCACGAGCGTGGCGCCAATGCCGCGGTGCCGGTAGGCGTCTGCTACCCAAATGAGGATGATTCGGGGGCGCAAGGTGGCGTCCTCTATTCCGTACTTGGACCCGTCGGCCAAATCCCAGCGACGGTGCTCGGTAGTGTCGTGAGCTGCCACGTAGCCGACGATACGCCCGTCCACTTTCAACAGGTAAACGCGATAGTTGTCCGAAGTAGCCTCGGGCTCGCCCATGTGGGACCAGGAGGGGAAGTCGTAGTTGTCCTCCCTCTGCGGCATGCGTGCGACCTGATAGGCCAACTTCCGCCACGAAATGGGTGACTGCGTAGTGACCACTACCAGATCCCCCCACCAGTCAAGGCCTTTTGGCACTCGAACGCCTAGCGCCCAATTCGCATGATGGACGCGGTGAGCGTTGTCGTCATCCCCCACATCTTGAAGACGCATGCCGCACGGGCAGTCGCCGCCACTCTCTGTTTCCAACTGCTGGAATCGGACCGGGACCGCACCACGGCTCAGGTCCTCGTCGCTGCCTCCCACCCAAGGTCGGAAGGGTGCATCCTCGGATTCGATGTAACCGGTCCAGTGGTCCACCCACCCCGGATACTGTTCGGGGAACATCTCCCGAATCTGCTTCTGAGCCGCGGACAGTGTGGGGCGAACCCATACGCTGCCAGCCGTCGCCCGACCGTTGAGGCGCAAACCCCGCTTAGTGGCCTCGGCGCGCAGGAACTTCAGGAACACCCCGGGAGGTGGGTCGAAGTCCACTCCGCGGATCAGCTCTCGCTCACCGGGAGACAACCACTCATCAATGGGTAATGCGAGCCGGTCAGTGAGTGCGTGCAGCCCGCTGTAGTCGTGTTTGAGCTCAGCTACGCGCAACGCTTCGACCGTAGCCTCGACGTCTCGAAAACGAGCGCACAAGTCGATCCAGCGAGGACCGCGCCCGAAATAGAAGGCGCCCCGGTAACCGTCATACCGAATGCAGTCCATTGCCGCATCGCGCGCCTTGTCGACTGCCTCGACGTAATCTGCGGGTAGATCTGTTTCGTCGCCCTGTGCGGACACGGCATCGACGTAACTATCTCGGTCGAGTTGGACAGTGGCGAACCAGCGTGAGGCCCGAACCCGGACCTTCCTGGTGTCCCGACTGCTCGGATCAGCGACAAGGTGGAAAGTCCGCTCAGTCATGCGCTCTGCTCCATGGCTCTAGCCGGATCGTTCAGGCTGATCATTCCTGTCAATGCAAGCCTGGGGAAGAGCGCGGGGAGAGATCTGGGGCAGACCATCCACCAGTACGAGCCCAGGTTTACTCGGCGTGAGCGGCTTCTCAGGACGCCCTCCCCCCTGAGGCCCTGACCAGCCGCACAACCTCGTCAACGCCGCCCGCCAGAGGGTCGAGCCTTACAGCACGGAAGTACAGCAACTTCAGTGACCGAGGTCCTCGCCGGCGGGCGCACCCGCCCTCATGGCTGACTCGTCGGCTGAGGTCCGTGCCACGACCCTGCCAGATACACGGGGCAGCTGCGGTCGAGTAGCCGTTCGCTTCCTCGGCCGGCGAAGCCGCAGCTCGGCGTCAGATCACCCACGGTCTTGCGTCGTGCGGCACTGCCCTCCGCGCTTGAGCCGTTAGTCTCTCTGCGTGGATCCGATCGCCAGCACTGAGACCCGGCGCCAAGCTGCTCTCGGCAAACTAGACCCGAGTACGCAAGCGGTGCTAGGACAGTTCTTCACTCCCGTGAAGGCAGCCACGCTGATGGCTTCGATGCTTCGAGTCGACGACCTCAGTGGCACGGTCCGGGTACTCGATCCAGGAGCTGGCACGGGGTCTCTGAGTGCCGCCCTCGTCGATCGACTGCATACCGAGCGCCCCGAGGTTGCGGTCCACGTCGTGGCCGTGGAAACCGACCCCTTCATCACGCCTTACCTGCGCGCCACTCTCGAGGAATGCCAGGCTGCCTACGGTATCTCCTACGACCTGGTCGAGGGTGACTACTTGCTTGACGAAGGCGCCAAATTGGATGGTCCGTTCGATCTCGTGATCGCCAATCCGCCGTACGGAAAGCTTGCCTCAGATTCGCCCACACGGCTTGCAACGGCGGCGCGCGCCGTCGACACCCCAAACGTCTACGTGGCCTTCTGGGCACGGGCAGTTGCTTCACTCAAGAAGGACGGGCAGGGAGTTTTTATTGTTCCCCGCTCATGGGCAAACGGGCCCTATTATCGCCCATTCCGCCGCTGGCTAATGTCGACCGCCAGTCTCGACGTCCTCCACGAATTCGAAAGCCGCACCAAGGTATTTGCGGATACGAAAGTAAAGCAGGAAAACGTCATTGTCGCCTTCACTTTGAGGCATCAAATTCCAGATGTGATCCTCTCAAAGTCGGTTGCGCACGAGGAGGAGCCCGTCCAGCGCTCCGTGCCATTCTCCACGATCGTCCAAGCTGAAGACGATGACAAAATCGTACACTTCGCCGACGGTGTATCGGTACCCCCGGCGGCGAGATTCACTCTGACCGACCTCGGCATCCGCGTCAGTACAGGAAAGGTAGTCGATTTTCGCAACCGCCAATACTTGACTGATAATCTCGATACCCCTGGCGTCACCCCAATGATTTATCAGTCAAACATTCGATCCGGTGGGATCGAATGGCCGCAAACGAACGCGAGAAAACCACAGGGATTCATTGCCGTCGACGAGGCAGCAATCCGCCAACTCCTCCCTCAAGGTCCGTATGTTGTCGTGAAACGTCAAACTGCGAAGGAGGACCGCCGACGCGTCATTGCTGCGCTCTGGGATGGACCCAGTAAGGTCGCATTCGACAACAAGACGAATTATCTACATGACTCGAATAAGCCGCTTGAGAAGAACCTCGCCCGCGGTCTCATGCTTTGGCTAAACTCGACCGTATTGGATCGATACTTCCGAGCATTCTCGGGCCACACTCAGGTCAACGCGGGCGACCTACGCCGACTCCCGTTCCCCTCCCGCGAGGACCTAATTCTTCTCGCCAAGACCGCGCCCGACGGCCTGCCCAACCAGGAGGCGTTGGATGCCGTGGTAGCTAAACTCTTCTCGGAGATGCCAGACTCAACCGCGTGACCACCAGCAACGACATCGACGAGACGGTAGCGACCATCGACACCGCACGGGCGCTGCTAAAAAGCTTCGGGTTCGACGCACAGCGACACAATGTCCGCAGTGCCGTGACGCTGCTCGCGCTTGCCGGCCTGAAGCCTGGAGACCACTGGGCCGACGCGACCACCCCGCGTCTTGGCGTGCAGAAGATAATGGACTGGTCTGGCACGCATTGGGCCAAGCCCTACGCCACCGGTAGCCGGGAAGATTTCCGTAAGAAGACCCTGCGTCAGTGGGTTGATAACGGATTCGCGGTTCTCAACCCGGATAACTTGAATATCGCCACAAACTCGCAACTGAACGAGTACTGCCTGTCCGACGAGGCGGTTCAAGCAGTCCAGGCGTATGGCACGGACGTTTTCGAGAACGCTCTTGCGGATTTTCTTGATCAAGCGTCGGAGGCAGTTAGAGCGCGGGCGAAAGCCCTGCACGCCGCGATGATCTCTGTTGATCTTCCTGACGGGGATGAGTTCCTACTCTCTCCCGCTGGGCAGAATCCGCTACTTAAGAAAATGGTCGAGGAGTTTGTGCCGCGCTTTGCACCCGGCGCAAAGGTGCTCTACCTCGGGGACACTCGAGGGAAGCACACTCGCTTCGAGAAAAGGATTTTCGAGCGGACGCTTGGGCTGACTTTCGATCCTCACGGACGAATGCCGGACCTCGTCCTTCACGACGAAGTGCGGAAGTGGCTCTTCCTTATGGAGGCCGTGAAAAGCAAGGGTCCGTTCGATGACGAGCGCCACCGGACCCTACGAGAACTATTTGCGACACCTGTCGCGGGACTTGTTTTCGTGAATTGCTTCGAGAACCGTGAGGCGATGCGCCAGTGGCTCCCCGAGCTCGCTTGGGAGACTGAGGCATGGGTGGCGGACGATCCTGATCATCTTATTCACCTAAACGGCTCACGCTTCCTAGGCCCTTACGAACGCTAGCCTCGATCTCTTGCGACCGGTCCGTCGGTTCCTCGGCGGACCGCTTCGTCGTTCGAGTTTCTTTGGGGGCAGGTGGCCCGCCTGACGCGTCGGGGTGAGCGCCGGGTTCCACAGCCTCGGTTCGGGGTATTGCCGTTCGCAGGGGCGCGACCGTGCTGGTCAACCTAGGTTGGGACTGCGTGGAACCGCACCAGGGCGTCGATGATCACGTCGGTCCAGGGACATTGGGATGCGGATCTTAAAGCGGTGTTCCGGCTCCCGTGGACTACCTGTGGACGGCTCCTAGACAATTGAGCATCTGCAAGGCCCCGACCAGCGGCGTTGCCTCAAGCTCATGCGGCCTCCGGAGCCGTGTGCGCAGGTTCGAATCCTGCCGGGGGCACCTTGAAATGAGGTGCCCAAAGACCCCGCCATCAGCGCTTTCGCTGGGACGGGGTCTGCGTGTGTGTGCAGGCGTGGGCGGCTTGGAGCGGCTGTATGTCAGGGGCCGTGGACCGGCAGAGCCAGGAATCCGCGGGCCAGGCCCGGTAGATACCGAGGTCCCCGGACCGTAGCCCAGGCCATCTTGGCGAAGGTGCGCTTGCCGGAGCCACGTATCGGCTCAGCAGCATTTCGACGCTGTTGCCCGCACGATCCGCAACCTCCGTGGGGTCAGGCGCCGGCATTGAGCCGGGAGGAGAGCGCGGCGTGCCTCAGGTCGTAGGCGCCGCCTGGTTCGAGTGCAGCCGTCGAGACTTGCCGATCGCAGGGCGTGTCAGGCCAGATAGAAGCCGGCGTCTTCCTCAGACGGCTCCAGGGGTGCGAACTGTCGCAGTTCACCGCCTCGGATCATCCACAGGCGGAAGAACGACTCCTCCTGATCCATGACAAAGAGCTGCACAACGTTGGGCTCCAGCCATGGCATCTCGGCGACGCGTTGCCTGAGAGCATCGAGATCACAGTGGTTGAGAGCGCCTGCCCACACCCTGCATTCGGGCCACTTCCAGCCACCCCACCCGGGACTCTGGTCGGTGATGAGGTTCAAGGCACCGACGCCGAACTCGTCGGGCTGCTTGCGGCACGGGGCCTCCTCAGCCAGCCAGGCGCTCAGGGCTTCGACGTTTGCCTGGTCGCCATGATCGGCCGAGATCATCACATTGGTGACCCAACTCATGGCGCTCGTTGTACCCCACCAGGAGTCGATCGGTCGAGCGCCTTTCGACCACCGCACACCGAAAAGACCGTGTCGACCGTCTGAGTGCCGAATGGATTGCCGTGTGTCCGGGAACGCGCGTCGGCGCGTTCTGCGAGGGCTACAGAGAGCGTGCCCCCTAGGGCCTTGGTCCGGATGCTTCAGGTACTCGGGGAACGTTGAGGTGTCAGAGGCACGATCGAGTCAACCGCCTTAAGGGAAGCGGGAGTTCACCCCAGTGCTCGTGGTTCCCCGCGCTCGCGCTTGCCTTCGAGGTGAGCGGGCGACGAGGCAAGCCGTGCGTCAACGGCGTACAGCCGTAGTCCGGCTGGGGCACGTGTCACAGTCCTGCCGGACGTCAGGGGGACGCCTCGCCCGCCACGACTTCTATTGCCCTTCCGTCTTGGATACCGCAGTCTCGGTGTCTGGCGGTCGCTGCTGACACTCGTGACCTCTGCCAGTCCGTCTTTGCGCCGGGCGTGGTGCAGTTGGCCGCCATCAGGCTCAGCGAAGGAGAACTGCACCGCCTGGCCCACTGGTTGGACGAGGCTGAGCGGAACCCGGGCACCTTCCGCTGGTACGCCGGTGAGCCCACCGACGTGTCGACCGAATCACACCGATTCGCGATCGAGTTCATCAACGCGCTGACGGACAAAAACGTCCCCAGGCCGCCGCCAGGGCCGCAGTATGCAGCGTGCCGGATCGTGCAGGGAGCCTCGACCCCATAGGACCCAAGCCTCCCGAGCTGAGCCCCCCTCTTCTCTTCCTCCGCCTCACCCGGCCGGCCGGTGGAGTCTCGGATTTCGTCCCCCGGGAACACCGCGACGCCCCCGATGCCCGCGTGATGTCGAGCATGCCGCCGGCTGTCGGCATGACGGCCGTGGAAACGGTTCGGCCGGTGCCCAGTCCCGCAGGGGCACCGGGGCGTCAGCTGGGCACGTGGAGGACGCGGGCGGCCTCACCCGGGAAGGGTGAAGCGCGCAGGAGGGACCCAGCGGCACTTTCGCCCCATATGCACCATTGTTCTACCGTGGAGGGGAACGATGCTGCCCATCCCCTCACCGATCATCGAGGTGACGGTCATGACGGAGACCACTCAGCGCATCAACACATCGCCGGACGGCACGGCTGCTCCCGACACCCGCGGAAGCACCTCCATCGCGGATCCGGTCGTCGCGAAGATCGCGGGCATGGCCGCTCGGGAGATTCCCGAGGTGCACCACCTCGGTGGCGGCATGTCCAAGGCCTTCGGGGCTGTGCGTCAGCGGGTGCCGGGCGGAGGCGCTGGCGTCGCCCAGGGGGTCAAGGTGGAGGTCGGCGAGCGTCAGGCCGCCGTTGATCTCGAGCTGGTCGTCGAGTACGGCGCGGCCATCGCCGACACCGCCGCGGACGTCCGGACCAACGTCATCAACGCGGTGGAGCGGATGACCGGTCTCGAGGTCGTGGAGGTGAACATCGCCGTCGGCGACGTGCATCTGCCGGACGAGGAGGAGGACGAGCCCGAGCAGGAGAGCCGGCGGGTGGCCTGAGCGCCGGAGCGCCGGGAGGCCGGCGGGTGAGTGGCCTGAGCGCCGGAGGGTCGGCGTGTGGGGGTGGCCTGAGCGCCGGAGGGTCAGCGTGTGGGGGTGGCCTGAGCGCCGGAGGGTCGGCGTGTGGGGCGGCCTGAGCGCCGGAGGGTCAGCGTGTGGGGGTGGCCTGAGCGCCGGGGCGCTGGAGCGTCGGGGTCAGTAGACCTCCGGGGCCGTCCCGGGGGCGCATGGCACTCGGGCGTGCCGGCCGTGGCCGCAGTGGATGACTCGTTCGCCGAGGCCGATGCGGTCGGCCTCGGCCAGGAACGCGGACAGGGGTGAGCGCATCACCGTGTAGTCCTCGTAGTGGACGGGCAGCACGAGCCGGGGGTCGAGGCGGCGGGCCAGTTCGGCGCCCTGGCGGCCGTCCATGGTCACGACGAAGCCGCCGGGCAGGCGGGTACCGCCGAGGTGGAGCACGGCGAGATCGGCGGACGGGAAGCGTTCGGTGATCTCGTCGAGGCCGTCGTACAGGAGTGTGTCGCCCGACAGGTAGAGCCGCATGCGGGGCGGTCCCCCGGCGGGGCCGAACTCCAGCATGCTTCCCATCACCGGCGGCAGCATCCTGCGCAGCATGGCGTGGCCGGCGTGCCGGCCCGGCAGGGCGGTGATCGTGACCTGGGCGCCGTCGCGCTGGAGGGTGAGCGCCTTCCAGGTGTGCAGCCCCGCCGTGCGGTGGAATCCGTGCACCGACCTCAGGCGGCGGGCCGCGTGCGGTGTGGTCAGGATCGGCACGGTGTGGTCCAGGTGCCGGCGGGCGCGGCGGTCCCAGTGGTCGCCGTGCAGGTGGGACAGCACGATTCCGTCGAGGCGTGGCAGCTCGTGGACGTCGAGGGCCGGTTCGGTCAGGCGGCGGCTCAGCAGGCCGTAGCCGAGGTAGGCGTACTGCCCCCGGTGCAGGAAGTTGGGGTCGGTGAGCAGGGTGAGCGGGCCGTACGACAGCAGCACCGTCGCGTTGCCGATGAAGTGGATGTCGATCGCGTCGTCGGTGTGGTGGTCGGTGCGCTGCGGCATGGTGCCCCTCCGGTGTCCCCCTGCGGTGGAGTACGCCTCTCCCTCCGAGGTGGAGTACCCGTGGAGGGAGCGGGTCAGGCCGAGCGCTTGCGGGACGCCGACTTCTTCGCCGTCGTCTTCTTCGCGGTGCTCTTCGACGTCGTCTTCTTGGCCGTTCCCTGGCCCGACTTGGCCGTCGACTTCTTCGCCGCCGTGGTCTTCTTGGCCGCCGTCTTCTTCGCGGTGGACGTCGTTTTCTTGCCGCCGGTCTCCTTGGGGGCCGCGCGGGCCGTCTTGCGCTGCGGGAGCGACTTGACCTCCGCGTGCTCGCCCTCCTCGCCCCGGGACTCGCGGGCCGCGCGGACGCTGCTCTCCAGGGCCGCCATCAGGTCCAGGACCTTGCCGCCCGTGGCCGGTTCGGGGGACTGAGGCGGGGCCTCGCCGGCGGCCTTGGCGGCGATGACCTCCTCCACGGCCTCGCGGTACTCGTCGTGCAGGTCCGCCAGGTCGACCTCGCCCAGGGTGTCCATCAGCGCGTCCGCCAGGTCGAGTTCCTGGTCACGGATGGTGACGTTGGTGTCGGGGGCCAGGCCCTCGGGGGCGCGGACCTCGTCCGGCCAGAGCAGGCCGTGCATGGCGATGGCCTCGCCGACGACCCTGAGCATGCCCAGGCGTTCCCTGCCGCGCAGGGCGAACTTGGCGATCGCCACCTTGTTGCTGCGCTTCAGCGCCTCGCGCAGCAGGGTGTACGGCTTCGCCGCCGGGGCGCCGCTGGCCTGGAGGTAGTACGCGGCCTCCATCTGGAGCGGGTCGATCCGGTCGGCCGGGACGAAGGCGACGATCTCGATCGTCTTGGCCGTCGGGAGCGGCAGGCTGGACAGGTCCTCCTCGGTGATCGGGATGATCGTGCCGTCCGCGTCCTCGTAGCCCTTGCCGATCTCCCCCTGGGTGACCTCGCGGTCCTCCAGTTCGCAGAATTTGCGGTAGCGGATGCGGCCGCCGTCCTCGGTGTGGATCTGGCGGAAGGAGATCGAGTGGCTCTCGGTGGCGTTGACCAGCTTGATCGGAATGCTGACCAGGCCGAACGAGATGGCGCCGTTCCAGATGGATCTCACGTGCAGCACCCTTCCGGTCACGCTCGGGAGTGTTCGTCACGGTTTGCGTGGGATTCTTATCGTATGGCGCCTATCACAGAGGTGGAGGGGCGACGGCTCGCTCTCAGCAATCTGGAGAAGGTGCTGTATCCCGCCACCGGCTTCACCAAGGGCGAGGTGCTGCACTACTACGCGACCGTCGCCGGGGCCCTGCTGCCCCATCTGCGTGATCGGGCGGTGTCCTTCCTGCGGTATCCGGACGGGCCGGACGGGCAGGTGTTCTTCACCAAGAACGTGCCGCCGGGTACGCCCGAGTGGGTCACCACCGCCCAGGTGCCTCGGGTGGAGGGGCCCTCGCGGATGGTCCTGGTGCAGGATCTGCCGAGTCTGATGTGGTCGGCGAACCTCGTCACCGAGTTCCACACCCACCAGTGGCTCGTCGATACGCCGAACGAGGCCGACCGGATCGTCTTCGACCTCGATCCGGGGGCGCCGGCGAGCATCGTGCAGTGCTGCGAGGTCGCGCTCTGGCTGCGGGAACGGCTCGCGCGGGACGGCATCGAGACCTACGCCAAGACCTCCGGCTCGAAGGGGCTGCACCTGCTCGCCGCCGTGCGCGGGTCCTCCTCCGAGCGGGTGTCCGAGTACGCCAAGGCGCTCGCCGTCGAGGCCGAGAAGGCCATGCCCCGGCTCGCGCTCCACCGGATGACCAGGAGCCTGCGGCCCGGGAAGGTCTTCGTCGACTGGAGCCAGAACGCCGCCCGCAAGACGACGGCGGCCCCCTACACCCTCCGGGCCCGCGCCGAACCGACCGTCTCGGCGCCGGTGACCTGGGCGGAGATCGAGGAGTGCCACGCCCCGGGGCGGCTGGACTTCCGTGCCGGGGACATCGGCCCGCGGGTCCAGGACTATGGCGACCTGCTCGCTCCGCTGCTGGACGCGGACGCGGCCGGGACACTGCCGTAGCGGGGCAGGAGGCGGCGGGGCGAGCGCGGCGTCAGCCGGAGGCTCGGTGGTGAAGGGGCCGTGGCCTCCCCGCAACGGGGCGGCGCGGTACTTCGCCCCGGCACGGACAGCGCCGACGCCACTACGCGGTCAGCGCCGGCGCCACTACGCGGTCAGCGCCGGCGCCGCTACGCGGTCGGACGGCCCGCGCCCCTCTGTTCCCTCACACCCGTGCCCACGTGTTCCGGTCCCGGGCCATGGCGTGCAGGGCCTCCACGTCCGCCGGTTTCAGGATCCCGCCCCTACGGGCCAGTGCCTCCACCTCCGTGGCCGTCAGGACCTGGACCGCTCGTGGGGCGGTCGGCACGGTCACCCCCGCCGGGTCCACCAGGACGAGTACCGGGCGGACCTCGGCCGTCAGGGCGTAGGAGGCGCGGTCGGCGTCGGTGCGGAGGCGGCGGAGCAGCGGGTCGGGATCGCGGCGGCCCACGGTGATCACGGGGTCGGTGATCCGGACGCGCTGCTTGCGGGCGTAGAGGGTGTGGACGGCGTAGAGGCCGCCGGGGCCGATCAGCAGGTGGTGGATGCGGTCGCCGCCGGGGAGCGGCACGGAGTGCAGGGCGTGCCAGCCCGCGCCGTCGAGGCCGTCCAGGGCGTCGCCGACCGTCTGCTCGGCCGCCAGGGCCCTGCGGCGCGGGTCGGGGCGCAGCCGGTGGGTCGGGCCGGGGTCGCGGTCGAGGGCGACGATGAGGGCCTCGCCGGGGCGGTTGGGGGCCAGGTCGTCGTCGGGGTGGAGGGTGAGGCGGGCCAGTTCGGCGGGGGTCGGCACCGGGGGCGGCCCCACCGTCACCTGGCCGGTGAGGAAGGGCCCGAGGGCCCGCAGGACCTCGTCCTCGTGGTCCTCGCCGAGCAGGTTCACCCGGGCCGCCTCACGGTCGTACCAGGCGATGTTCCTGCCGTCCGGGAGGCAGACGTAGAGCCGCTCCCGGCCGTGCCGCCAGGTCGGTATGACGCGCAGTCCGTTCATGCACCATCACCCCAGTCCATGGGAACAGGCGGGGTGCTGCGGGGGCAAGAACCCGGTTACCTTTGAGAGGAGTTGGGCCTGCCCGCGGACCCTCGGGCGGTGATGGTGGGGAGGCGCCGTTGCGTACCCGCAGTAAACCCGACGTACCCGCTCCGGAGAGCCCGTGGAGCGAGGTCGTCCCCGGGCTCTGGATGGGCGGTCACGAGTTCACGGGGGCCTTGGGGCATCTGGAGTTCGCCGTCGTGCGCGACGAGTTCGATCTCGTGCAGACGCTGCTGCGGCTGCCGGGGCACGGGCCGGATCCGGGTGTACGGCACCATGTGTGGCCCATCCCGGACGGGCCGCTGGACGGGACGCAGCTCGCCGGGGTGATCCGGCTGGCCGAGGCCGCGTGTGAGGCGATGGAGGAGGGCCGCAGGGTCCTCGTCCGCTGTTACCACGGGTACAACCGCTCCGGGCTCGTCGTCGCGCACGCGCTGATGCGCCAGGGCAGCTCCGCCGAGGCGGCGATCCGGCTGATCCGGGCCCGCCGGTCGCCCTGGGCGTTGCACAACGACCTGTTCGTCGCGTACCTGCGGGCCGGGCTGGCCACGGCCCGGCTGCTGGAGGAGCTCACCGAGTAAACCGGACCACCCGAGCTCACCGTGCAGCACGGAGCACCCGAGCTCACCGAGCAGCACGGACCAACACGAGCTCACCGAGCAGCACGGACCAACACGAGCTCACCGAGCAGCACGGACCAACACGAGCTCACCGTGCAGTACGGACAGCACGGAGCACACGGCTGCGCGCCCGCGGCTGCCGCGAACGGCCGCCCTCTCGCGCAAATGGGACTTCCCCGCGAATAAGGTGTACGCGGCCGACGGTCGCGTCCGCCGTGTGTCCGCCGCGTCATCCCACGAACCGCCAGGAGTGCTGTGCCCCTCAGCCGCCCCGGACGGGCCGCCCGTCGCCTCTCCGCCGTCGTCCTCGTGCTGGCCACCGCCGTGGGCTGCGGGGACGCCGGCGGTCTGGAGGGCGCGGGGTCGACCCCGACGGCGCGGGGGCCGGCCCGGCTCTGGCCGGAGCTGACCCCGGCGTCCAGCCCGGCCTTCGAGATCGGCGAGGTGAACACGGAGGTGGTCAAGGGGGTGAAGGTCCCCGGCGACGACATCCGCCGGGTCGACCCGGTCGCGATCGTCCGGGCCGAGATCGCCGGGAACCCGGGCGACTACGACGGCGCCAAGGCGCCCTACCGCGACACGAGGCGCGAGATGGCCGACTGCGCGAAGGGCCCTGGGCGCGGGAAGTGCCCGGTGCTCAGGCCGTACTACCGGGACCTGACCGGCGACGGGCGCGACGACCTGACGCTGGGTTTCCCGTTGCTGCCCGGCAGGACGACCGCGGTGCGCGTCTACACCGTCGAGAAGCACCGGCTGGTGCAGGTGATGGCGTGGGAGGACGCGCTCAGCGGTGTCGAGCTGGCCGGGCGTTCCCTGGTCATCCGCTCGCCGTCCGAGGTCGCGGGGTACGAGTACCGCCTGCAGTGGACCTGGGACCGGGACCAGCGGGCCATGCTGCTCACCCATGACGAGATGCTGCGCACCGGTCCACGCGGGCACTCTCCGCACCGTTCGGCCCCCACCGTCTCCCCCTCGGCGAGCGGCGGATGAGGCCCGTGCTCCCCCCGTGGTCCGGGACGCTCGCCGCGAAGGCCGCCGCCTTCATCACGGTGATGTGCTGCGCTCTCGCGGCGCTGCTCGGCGTCCTGGTCCATGTGCAGGTGACGAACCAGACGGTCGGCCAGGCCCGTGACCAGGCGTTGCAGCGGCTGACGCAGGCGACGGAGCGGTACGAGGCCGGGGACACGCTCCGGCGGGGTGCCGGGGTGGATCCGCCGGGACTGCCCCGTGAGCTGCGGGAGCTGGCGGTGGCGGGGGACCGCGGCACGATGGTCGCCGAGCGCGCGGGGCGCCCCGCGATGTGGGCGGCGGGCCCTGTCGACGGCGGCCGGGCGCTGGCCGTGGCGGTCGACTACTCCCAGCAGGCCCGCACGATCGACGGCCTCGACCGGGCGATCGTGTGGTCGTCGGGTCTGGCGATCGGGGCGACGCTGCTGGTCGGGGCGTTCGCGGTGACGCGGGTGACGCGGCGGCTGCACACCACGGCGCTGGTGGCCCGGCGGATCAGCGCGGGCGACCTGGACGCGCGCGTGAACGACCCCCGCTCGGGCCCGCGCACGAAGGCCGGCCCGCCGGACGAGGTGGCCGCGGTCGCCGCCGCGCTGGACTCCATGGCGGCCTCGCTCCAGGGCAAGCTGCTCGCCGAGCAGCGGTTCACGGCGGATGTCGCGCATGAGCTGCGCACACCGCTGACCGGTCTGCACGCGGCGGCCGAACTGCTGCCGCCGGGCCGTCCGACGGAGCTGGTCCGGGACCGGGTGGCGGCGCTGCGCACCCTCACCGAGGACCTGCTGGAGATCTCCCGGCTGGACACCGGGCGGGAGCGGGTGGAGCTGGACACCGAGCAGTTGGGGCCGCTGGCCGAGCGGGCGGTGCGGGCGGCGGGGGACGGCACGCAGGTCAGGGTCGTACGGGATGTGGCGGTGGAGACGGACCGGCGGCGGCTGGAGCGGGTGCTGGGCAATCTCGTGGCGAACGCCCACAAGCACGGGCGGGGGCCGGTGGTGCTGACCGTGGACGGGCCGGTGGTGACCGTTCGGGACCACGGGGACGGCTTTCCGGAGTACCTCGTCGCGCACGGGCCGCAGCGGTTCCGCACGGAGGGCGGCACGCGGGGGCACGGGCTGGGGCTGACCATCGCGTCGGGTCAGGCCGAGGTGCTGGGAGCGCGGCTGGAGTTCGCGAACGCGCCGGAGGGCGGGGCGGTGGCCACCCTGAGACTGGCGGCGGAGTGAGGGTCCGGGGCGCGCCCTCCTATGGCCCAGCGTGACGGGCGGGGTCCCCCGGGCGCTCCTAATGTGGCGATTGGTCAGCTTCGGCCTTTCCGCCCCCACATGGAGGTATCTCCCATGTCCCTGCGCTTCCGCATCTGCATAGCCGCTGCCGCCGGACTCCTCGCCGCCGCGGCCGCCGTCACGCCCGCCGCCGCGTACGACGACTGGGACCCGAGCGGCGGCAACGGCAACAGCCACCAGGACCCGAGCGGCGGGAACTGGAACGGCAACGGCAACGGCAACGGCAACGGCAACGGCCAACAGGACCCCAGCGGCGGGAACGGGAACGGGAACGGCAACGGGAACTGGAACTGGAACGGCCAACAGAACCCCAGCGGCGGCAACGGCAACAACAACCACGACCCCAGCGGTGGCAACGGGCACCACGACCCGAGCCTCTACGAGGGGGTCGTCACGGCGGACACGCTGGCGCTGCGCAGCGCCCCGAACCGCGGTTCGCAGATCATCCGCTACGCCCACCGGGGTGACATCGTCAGGATCTTCTGCAAGACGGGCGGCGAGACCGTCCAGGGCAATCCACTCTGGTACCTCCTGACGGACGGCACCTGGGCCTGGGGCGCGGCCCGGTACATCGACAACATCGGCCCCGCGCCACGCTGGTGCTGACACTCCGTCACCCAAATACAGACAAGACGCCCTGTTTGGGTAGGTTCCGGACATGAGCAAGGCCGGAATCACCGTGGCGACGGCGGACCCGCCCGCGCCCGCCGTCCGCCCCCTCCCCCGGCGCCGGGGCATCGAACTCGCCCTCATCGTGCTGGCCGTCCTGCTGTCGGTGTACGGCTACTGCGCCGTGGGGCTGGCCCGGCACGGAGCGCTTCCGCCCGGTGCCGCCGGCTACGGCGCCGGGCTCGGCGTGCTGGCGCTGCTGGCCCATCTGGCGGTACGCCTGCGGGCCCCGTATGCCGACCCCCTGCTCCTGCCGATCGGGGTGCTGCTCAACGGGCTCGGCCTGGTGCTGATCTACCGGCTCGACCTGGAGACCCCCGGCGACCGGGCGGCACCGGCCCAGCTGGTGTGGTCGACCCTGGGCGTGGCGCTGTTCATCCTGGTCGTCCTGCTGCTGCGTGACCACCGGGTCCTCCAGCGCTACACGTACGTCTGTGTGGTCGCGGCCCTGGTGCTGCTCACCCTGCCGATCCTCTTCCCGGCGGTGAACGGGGCCCGCATCTGGATCCGGATCGCGGGGTTCTCCATCCAGCCGGGCGAGTTCGCGAAGGTGCTGCTGGCGGTGTTCTTCGCCGCGTACCTGGCGGCGAACCGCAACGCCCTCGCCTACACCGGCCGCCGCGTCTGGAAGCTCCAGCTGCCGACCGGCCGCGTGCTCGGCCCGATCGTCGCCGTCTGGCTGGTGAGCGTGGGCGTGCTGGTCCTGGAGCGCGACCTCGGCACGTCGCTGCTCTTCTTCGGCCTCTTCGTGGTCCTCCTCTACGTCGCCACCGGACGCACCGGCTGGATCGCGGTCGGCCTGCTGCTGGCCTCGCTGGGCGCGGTCGCCGTCGGCCGGCTGGAGCCGCACGTGCACAGCAGGATCGAGACCTGGCTGCACCCCTTCGCCTCCATCGAGGCGGGCGAGGGCGCGAACCAGCTCGCCCAGTCGCTGTTCGCCTTCGCCGAGGGCGGCATGCTCGGCACGGGCCTCGGACTCGGCCACTCCTTCCTCATCGGCTTCGCCGTGAAGTCGGACTTCATCCTGGCCACCGCGGGCGAGGAACTCGGCCTGGCCGGTCTGAGCGCCGTCTTCCTCCTCTACGCCCTGCTGGTGGAGCGCGGTTTCCGGGCGGGTCTCGACCAGCGCGAGCCCTTCGGCCGGCTG
Source organism: Streptomyces sp. NPDC012466 (assembly GCF_042955215.1). NCBI lineage: Bacteria > Bacillati > Actinomycetota > Actinomycetes > Kitasatosporales > Streptomycetaceae > Streptomyces > Streptomyces sp. NPDC012466. The sequence continues at coordinate 134,728 of NZ_JBIBEQ010000012.1, forward strand.
CTCGCGGTGGGCCTCGCCTCACTGGTGGCGCTCCAGGTGTTCGTGATCGCGGGCGGCGTGACCGGACTGATCCCGCTGACCGGCATGGCGATGCCGTTCCTGGCCCAGGGAGGGTCGTCGGTGGTCACCAACTGGGCGATCGTGGCGCTGCTGGTCCGGGTGAGCGACTCGGCCCGGCGGAGGTACGACGGGCAGGACGTCCGGTGACCCGGCACATCCGGCACGCCGGATACTTCTGCGCCCTGCTGCTGGTGGCGCTGCTGCTGAACGCGGCCCGTGTCCAGGTCGTCCAGGCCCCGTCGTACGACCGCAACCCGGCCAACCGGCGTCCCGACATCACGCGCTACGAGCTGCCCCGCGGGAACATCCTGGTCGGGGGCCGGCCCGTCACCGGGTCCAGGGACACCCGCGAGCACCTCCGCTACGAACGGACCTACGCCGACGGGCCCCTGTACGCCCCCGTCACCGGCTTCGCCTCCCAGCTGTACGGGACGACGCTGCTGGAGAGCACCGAGGACGGCGTGCTGTCCGGCGCGGACCCGATGCTCGCGCCGTTCCCGCTGTGGAACGACTTCACGCGCGCCCGCAACGCCGGCGGGGACGTCGTCACGACGCTCCACCCGGCCGCGCAGCGGGCGGCGTACCAGGGGCTCGCCGGCCGCAAGGGGGCCGTGGCGGCGCTGGAGCCGTCGACCGGCCGGATCCTCGCCCTGGTGTCCGCCCCGTCCTACGACCCGCAGCCGCTGTCCGGCAACGGCTCCGCGGCGGCCGAGGCCTGGACGCGGCTCAACGCCGACAAGGACCGGCCGATGCTCAACCGGGCCGTGCGGCAGACGTATCCGCCGGGCTCGACCTTCAAGGTCGTCACGGCCGCCGCCGCGCTGGACGCCGGTGTGGTCACCGACCTCGAAGCGCCGACCCACTCCCCCGACCCCTACCGGCTGCCCGGAACGCGCACACGCCTGACGAACGCGTCGAAGGGCTGCGCGGACGCCTCCGTGCGGGAGGCCTTCACCTTCTCCTGCAACACGGTGTTCGCCAAGCTCGGTGTGGAGGTGGGGGTCACGGACATGACGGCCACGGCGCACGCCTTCGGCTTCAACAACGGGCAGCTGAGAATCCCCTTCCCGGTGGCCCGGTCCACCTTCGACACCACCCTCGACAAGGCACAGCTGGCCCTGTCGTCGATCGGCCAGTACAACACCCGCGCCACACCGCTGCAGATGGCGATGGTCGCGGCGGCCGTGGCGAACGGCGGCCAGGTGCGGGACCCCTACCTGGTGGAGCGCACGACCCGGCCGGGTGGCAGCACCCTCGCGACGGCCGGCTCGCGGGCGATCCGCCAGGCGATGTACCCGTCCACCGCGGTCCGGCTGCGGGCGATGATGCGGGACGTGGTCGAGAACGGTACCGGTCGCAACGCCGCGATCCGCGGCGCCACGGTCGGCGGCAAGACCGGCACCGCCCAGCACGGCCTCGGCAACTCCGGTACGCCGTACGCCTGGTTCGTCTCCTGGGCGCAGGGCGACCGGGACCTGGCGGCGCGGGTGGCGGTCGCGGTCGTCGTGGAGGACGCCGAGGCGGACCGCGGGGAGATCAGCGGCGGCGGCGACGCGGCGCCGATCGCGCGGGCGGTGATGGAGGCGGTGCTGAAGTCCCCCGACCCGTCGACCGGTTGACGGCCGACCGGTGGATGAGACGGGGGCGGTGGGACGCGGATCTCCCGACCTACCGTTCGGTCCATGACTGAGCCCTCCGCCGCGTACGAACTCGCCCAGGTCAACCTCGCCCGTCTCAAGGCCCCGCTGGACTCCCCGCAGTTGAAGGACTTCGTCGACAACCTCGATCCGGTGAACGCGGACGCGGACGGGGCCGACGGTTTCGTCTGGCGTCTGCAGGGCGAGGCCGGCGACGCCACGGACGTGTCCGTCTTCGGCGACTCCTGGCTGATCATCAACATGTCGGTGTGGCGCGACACGGACGCCCTGACCGCGTACATGTACCAGGGCCGTCACCGGGAGATGCTCGCCCGCCGCCGCGAGTGGTTCGAGCGTGTCCAGGAGGCCATGGTGGCCCTCTGGTGGGTCCCGGTGGGCCACCGCCCCACGGTCGCCGAGGCCGAGTCCCGCCTGTTGCACCTGCGCACCCATGGGCCGACGCCGTACGCCTTCACCCTGCGGACGTCGTTCCCGCCCCAAGGGGCGACGCCGCTGATCGGCGAGGTGCCGGAGGGGCTGGGCTGCGCGCTCTAGGGGGAGCTCACCCGACGGTTCCGCGCCCCGCGTCGATCGCGCCGCGCACCTCGGCGATCCGCTCCTTCTCCTCCGCCGCGAAGCGCTCGGCGTCGAGCTTCTCGGCGATCTCCTCGTCCTGGGACATCAGCAGGTCGAGGCTGGAGTCGCCCATCTCCAGCACGCCCATGTCGACGTAGGCCTGCTGGAGGCGTTCGCCCCACAGGCCGATGTCCTTGACGCAGGGGACGATGCGGCTGAAGAGGAGCTTGCGGAACAGGGTGAGGAACTCGGACTGCTCGCTGTACTCCTCCGCCTCGGCCTTGGGGATGCCGAAGTTCTCCAGCACCTCCACGCCCCGCAGTCGGTCCCGCATGAGGTAGCAGCCCTCGATGACGAACTCCTCGCGCTCCCTCAACTCGGCGTCCGTGAGCTGCCGGTAGTAGTCGCGCAGGGCCATCCGCCCGAAGGCGACGTGCCGGGCCTCGTCCTGCATGACGTAGGCGAGGATCTGCTTCGGCAGCGGCTTGTCCGTCGTGTCCCTGATCATGCCGAAGGCGGCCAGCGCGAGGCCCTCGATCAGCACCTGCATGCCCAGGTACGGCATGTCCCAGCGGGCGTCGCGCAGTGTGTCGTCCAGCAGGGACTGGAGGTTGTCGTTGATCGGGTACAGCATCCCGATCTTCTCGTGCAGGAAGCGGCCGTAGATCTCGGCGTGCCGGGCCTCGTCCATGGTCTGGGTCGCGGAGTAGAACTTCGCGTCCAGGTCGGGGACCGACTCCACGATGCGCGCGGCGCAGATCATCGCGCCCTGCTCGCCGTGCAGGAACTGGCTGAACTGCCAGGAGGCGTAGTGCCGGCGCAGGTCGCCCTTGTCCTTCTCCGTCATCTTCGCCCAGTGCCGGGTCCCGTAGAGGGACATCGCCTCGTCAGGGGTGCCGAGCGGATCGTACGGATCGACCTCCAGCTCCCAGTCGATCCGCTTCTGGCCGTCCCATTGCTTGTCCTTGCCCTTCTGGTACAGGGCGAGGAGGCGGTCGCGGCCGTCGTCGTACTCCCAGTTGAAGCGGGCCGCGCCGCTCGCCGGCACCTGTCGGACGGGCTCTTCCGGTTCCATGGCGTACAGGTCGAAGGTCGGCATGCCCGCAGGCTCACACGAGGTAGACACCGGGTCAACAAGTAGCGCGCAGGGGATTGACGAGCTTACTGACAGGCAGTCTCATAAGAACAACAGTGACGTGTGCACAACGAGGTGGGCAGCCATGACGACCCTGACGGAAGCCGACGCGCTCGACGGACTGCGCGATGCCCTCGGCCTGCTGAAGGACCGGGAGCAGGTGGCCCAGCGGCTGCTCGACTCCTCCGCCAAGCACTCCTTCGACCCGGACAAGGAACTGGACTGGGACGCGCCCTTCGAGGAGGGCAAGTGGTTCTGGCCGCCGGAGCTGGTGTCGCTCTACGACACCCCGATGTGGAAGCGGATGGGCGAGGAGCAGCGCATCCTGCTCTCCCAGCACGAGGCGGCGGCCCTGGCCTCCCTGGGCATCTGGTTCGAGATCATCCTGATGCAGCTGCTGGTCCGGCACATCTACGACAAGGCGGCGACGAGCGCGCACGTCCGCTACGCGCTCACCGAGATCGAGGACGAGTGCCGGCACTCCAAGATGTTCGCCCGGCTGATCGCCCGGGGCGACACGCCCTGGTACCCGGTCAGCCGCGCACACCAGCAGCTCGGCCGCCTGTTCAAGACCATCTCCACCACTCCGGGGTCCTTCACGGCGACCCTGCTGGGCGAGGAGGTCCTCGACTGGATGCAGCGGCTGACGTTCCCCGACGAACGGGTCCAGACCCTCGTCCGCGGTGTCACCCGCATCCACGTCGTGGAGGAGGCCCGCCACGTCCGTTACGCCCGCGAGGAACTCCGCCGCCAGATGGTGACGGCCCCCAAGTGGTCCCAGGAGTTCACCCGCGTCACCTCCGGCGAGTTCGCCCGCGTCTTCTCCGTGGCCTTCGTGAACCCCGAGGTCTACACGAATGTGGGTCTCGACAAGCGCGAGGCCCTCGCCCAGGTCCGGGCGAGCGGCCACCGCCGAGAGGTCATGCAGAACGGCTCCAAGCGCCTGACCGACTTCCTCGACGACATCGGGGTGCTGCGGGGGGTCGGCCGACGGCTGTGGAAGTCGTCGGGGTTGCTGGCGTAGCGGGGCGGACGGCGGGACGCCCCACCCGGTGGATTCGGGTGGGGCGTCGCGAGGTCACTGCTGCTCGTCGCTCTCGCCGTCCGGCTTGAGGCGGTCGTCGACACGGATGGTCACGGGGTCACAGTCGGGACCGGTGTGGGGATCCCGGGCGATCTCCTTGACGATGTCGCCGATGCGCTGGTGCAGGTGGTGGGCGATGGCCTGGGTGCCGAGGTCCGCGGCCGTGTCGCGCCTGACGTCGTCGAGGCTGGTGAGGACGGCTACGAGGCTGGGCCCGGAGAGGTGGGCGCAGACGGATCCGTCCACCTCCGTGACGGCCCCGGGGACGTGGAAGTGCTGGTCCGCCCCGGCGCGCTTGACCAGGAACTCCCAGGTGTCCCGATGGGCCAGAAGCCTGGCCGCCGAGATGCCGGCGGCCGCCCGCAGCGTCTCGACGTCCGACGGGCCTTCGCGTGAGCTCTGCGGCTCCGGCCCGGCGGCGGCCCTGGTGGGTGGCGGGGGTTCCGGTGCGGCCGCTTCCGAGGCCGGTGCGGCGGTGGAGCGGAGCCGGTCCTCCAACCGGGCGATGGCACCGCCGAGGGTGACGAGCTCACGCTCGATGTCGGCGACAGGCCCGTTGACGATGCCGTCGGCCCCCTCGCGGACGGCGGCCCGGATGTCGGCGAGTGCCGTGGCGACGGCAGCGGCGACGGTGTCCTGCCGGAACTGGTCGATGGCGTACTGCTGATCCGTCACCTGCTGTTTCACCGCCGCGAGATCCGCTGTGACTTGACTGACCTGGTCGCTGATCCGACGGAGCACATCCCTGTCATCCCGGCCGAACGGCACGTTCCCCCCTCATGGTCATCAGTGACCCTGAAAGGGTGAAGCCGGGACAACCCGCCGACAAGAACGCGAACCGGCCACCCCGTGGCTCCGCGGCCACCCGGTGCCGTCACGTCCCTGCCGGGTGACCACCGCCCTTCAAGGCCACCTGCCGGCGGAGCAGCCGGAAAGGCGCGGCCGACACCATGGCCACCACGAGGTTCTTCACCGAATCACCCGCCGGCCCGGGCGTCCGCGCCCCGCGGACCGGCGACGGCGGCGTGCTCGCCTTGTTCCGCACGACAGGTTCCAGGGCCGGGTATGGCAGGACTGACAGCGAAGGCGGCCCGGATCACCGCCGTCGACTACCAGCACGTGGACACCCGGCAGCGGGGGGGGAACCGCGCTCCCGCAGACGCCGGACGGCGCGAGGGGCCGTGTCGCGCGGCCCCGGCCCACACCCGCGAGAAGGCGCTCCTCGCACCCGCCCCGTTCTCCGCTACGCAGCCCCCCGGCCCCCCGATTACCCTGCGGAGCATGACACCAGCCGCCCCCACCCCCGCCTACCGGCGACTCAGCGTCGAGGAACGCCGCAGTCAGCTGCTCACCTCCGCGCTGGGCCTCTTCGCCCACCGCGCCCCGGAGGAGGTGTCCCTCGACGACGTGGCGGAGGCGGCCGGGGTCTCGCGGCCCCTGGTGTACCGGTACTTCCCGGGCGGCAAGCAGCAGCTGTACGAGGCCGCCCTGCGCTCCGCCGCCGACGAGCTCCAGCACTGCTTCGACGAACCCCGCGAGGGCCCCCTCCTCGCCCGGCTGTCCCGCGCCCTCGACCGCTACCTCGCCTTCGTCGACGAGCACGACACCGGCTTCAGCGCCCTCCTCCAGGGCGGCAGCGTCGTGGAGACCTCACGCACCACCGCCATCGTCGACGGCGTCCGCCGCGTCGCCGCCGAGCACATCCTCAGCCACCTGGGCGTCACCGGTCCCGGCCCGAGCCTGCGCATGACCGTCCGCATGTGGATCACGGCCGTCGAGGCGTGTTCGCTCATCTGGCTCGACGAGGACAAGCAACCCCCCGCCGGGGAACTGCGCGACTGGCTCGTCGAGCAGTTCATGGCGATGCTGACGGTGACCGCCCGCCGCGACCCGCAGACCGACGCCCTGGTCCGGGCCCTGGCCGAGGATGTCTGACACTGGTCCCGTGAGAAGCGAAGAGACCCCCTTCGAGGGCGGGCCCATGGACGGCAGGGTCCTGCCCGTCCTCCTCGGCATCACCGGCCACCCGCCCAAGACGTACCGCATCCCCGTCCCGGACCCGGACGGCGGGCCGGACACCGTGCTCGTCTACCGCCGCGTCCCGCGGGGGCCGGGCAAGGTGGGCCTGACCAACCGCTGGAAGTACGAGTACGCCCCGGAAGGCGTCCCGCCCCGCCGGCTCAACTGGCCCTGGTCGAAGCCGGACCCCGCCCGGCCCGGCGCGCCGGACGCCACACCCCCCGGCAGGCCAGACGCCACGCCGCCCGGCAAGCCGGACGACGCCGACGGGTGAACCCGTTGCGCCGAACCGCGCACACCCACCGCGCGCACCGCGCGCACACGCCTGATCCTCACGATGTCCGGCGGCACCACGCCGCCCCCGCAACGGAGGTGATGGCATGTCAGGAAAGCTTCTGCGTCTGGTCTGCATCGCGGCGACGGCGGCCGGAACCGTCCTGGCGCCCGTCCCGGCCACGGCCGTCCCCGAGCCGGACACGGAACAGCGCGACATCGCCGGACTCCTGACGGACCTTCAGAGTTTGTACCGGAAGGCCGAGGAGGCCACCGAGACCTACAACGCCACCGAGGAGAAGCTGAAGAAGCAGCGCGCCGAGACCGACCGCCTGGACCGGGCCCTCGCCCGCGCCCGGCTCTCCCTGCACGACAGCCGGGGCGCGGCCGGCCGGCTGGCCCGGCAGCAGTACCAGAGCAGCACCGGCATCTCGCCGTACGTACGCCTGCTCCTGGCCCGCGACCCGCAGCGCGCGATGGAGCAGGGCCATGTGATCGGCCGGCTCGCACGGGAGCGGGCGCACACCACCGGCCGGCTGGCCGGCGACGAGCACAAGGCCCACGAGCTGGCCCGCAAGGCCCGCAAGGCCCTCGACGAGCAGCTCGCCCTCACCGAGCGGCGCAGGAAGGAACGGGACGAGGTCCGCGCCCGCCTCCACGACGTCGAGGAAGTGCTCGCCTCCCTCAGCCCCGACCGGCTCACCGACCTCGCCGAGTTCGAGCGCAACGGCGTCACGAAGGCGCAGGAGACGTTCATGACGTCCGGTGCGCTCGGTCACGCCGGGAGCAGCAGCAGCGTCCGCACCCCGTCGGCCGGGGGCGCCCGGGCCGTGCGCTACGCCGTGCGGCAGCTCGGCAAGCCGTACGAGTGGGGCGCGGAGGGCCCGGGGGCGTACGACTGCTCGGGGCTGACCTCGCGGGCTTGGGCCGCGGCGGGGACGCCCATCCCCCGGACCAGCCAGGAGCAGTGGGAGCAGCTGGAGCGGATCCCACTGGAGGAGCTGCGGCCGGGCGACCTGGTGGTGTACTTCCCCGAGGCCACGCACGTCGCGCTGTACCTCGGGGACGGCATGGTCGTCCAGGCCCCCCGTCCGGGCGCGAAGGTGAAGGTGTCACCCATCGCGGCCAACCCGGTCCTGGGCGCCGTACGGCCGGACCCGGACGGGGAGCCCCTGCGGCGTTACGAGCCGCCGGAGCTCCCCGAGGGCGCCATGGACGGGTCGGACGAGGGCTATGAGGGCGTCGGGGGTGATGCGGACGAGGGCGGTGATGCGGACGACGGGGGTTATGCGGCGCCCGCGCCCGACACCTCGGCCAGGTAGGCCTGGGTCTTCGCCGGGTCGTAGAAGTAGTTCTCGAAGTCGGCCGGGTTGTTGAAGCCGTTGGCGAAGCGGTCGGCGACCGGCTGGATCTCACCGGCGGCGCCGATGAGGTTCAGGATGTGCTCCGGCGGCGGCGCGAGCATCGCGTTGGTCCACTTGGTGACGTGCTGGGCGGTGTCCCAGTAGCGGTCGAAGGTGGCTCGCATCCACTCCTCGTCGAACGGCTTGTCGCCGTGCTCGACGATCGAGGAGAGGTACGCGGCGGCGCACTTGGACGCCGAGTTGGAGCCCTGCCCGGTGATCGGGTCGTTGGCGACCACCACGTCGGCGACACCGAGGACCAGCCCGCCGCCCGGGAGGCGGCCGATGGGGTTGCGGACGGTGGGGGCGTAGCGCCCGGCCAGCGTGCCGCCGGCGTCGGTCAGTTCGACCTTGGTGGCCCGCGCGTACTCCCAGGGGACGTACCGCTCCATGAGTTCCAGGGTCAGGGAGAGGTGCTCCGAAGGGTCCTTGACGCCGTTGAAGACGTCGAGCGGGCCGCCGGGTATGCCCTCCCAGAACAGGATGTCGGCGCGGCCGGAGGTGGTCAGGCAGGGCATGACGAACAGTTCGCCGACGCCCGGCACGAGATTGCAGCGGACCGCTTCGGTGCCGGGGTGCTCGGGGCGCGGGCCGAGGCCGTGGACGTACGCCACGGCCAGCGCGCGCTGCGGCTCGCTGTAGGGGGAGCGCTCCGCGTCCCGGCCGAACATCTGGACCAGCTCGCCCTTGCCGGCCGCGACGAGCACCAGGTCGTAGGTGCGGGAGAAGTAGTCGAGGTCGCCGACGGCCGCGCCGTGGATGACGAGCTGGCCGCCGCGCTGGGCGAACGTCTCCATCCAGCCGGCCATCTTCACGCGCTGGTCGATCGACTGGGCGAATCCGTCGAGCTTGCCCAGCCAGTCGATGGCGCGGGCGGACGGGCCTTCGGCCCAGGAGCCGGGGGCGGCGACCGAGACGCCGAGTCCTTCGATCTTCGGGGCCTGGGACTCCCAGAAGTTCAGCTGGAGATCGCGCTCGTGCTGGAGTGCCGTGTGGAACATGCACTGCGTGGACATGACCCGGCCGGTGCGGATCTCGTCCGCCGTCCGGTTGGACATCAGGGTGACCTCGTACCCCTGTGACTGGAGGCCGAGAGCGATCTGGAGCCCGGACTGACCGGCTCCGACGACGAGTATCTTCCGCATGCGGGCTGTCCTCTACTCGGGGGTTTCGTCGAGCGCGTGGCCCACGAGGGCCAGGAGGGTCTCGATCACGGAGATCCGGCGACGCGCGTCCATGATCATGACAGGTATGTGTCGCGGGATGGTCAGGGCCTCCCGCACATCCTCCGGCTGGAACAGCTCGCTGCCGTCGAAGTGGTTGACCGCGACCACGTACGGCAGCCCGGAGCTCTCGAAGTAGTCCAGGACCGGGAAGCAGTCCTTCAGACGGCGGGTGTCGGCCAGGACGACGGCGCCGATCGCGCCGCGGACGATGTCGTCCCACATGAACCAGAACCGCTGCTGGCCCGGCGTGCCGAACAGGTAGAGCACCAGGTCGTCGTCGAGCGTGATGCGCCCGAAGTCCATCGCGACGGTGGTGGTGGTCTTGCCGGGCGTGGCGGTGAGGTCGTCGGTCGCCTCGCTCGCCTCGGTCATCAGCGCCTCGGTCTGCAGGGGCGTGATCTCCGAGACGGCGGTGACCAGGGTGGTCTTGCCCACGCCGAAGCCACCCGCCACCACGATCTTCGTGGCGATCGGGGCACGGGTGCGGTCCGTCTCCCAGGCGTGCATGCTCTCGCCGGGCTGGACGAACGGGGAGGAACCAGATACGCCGTGAGCGGCGTCAGAGACGACGGAGTCCACTCAGCACCCTTTCCAGCAGAGCGCGGTCCGGGCGGCCCGTGCCATGGCCGGTGCCCGTTCCGTACACACGGATCTTTCCCTGGTCCGCGAGGTCGCTCAGGAGCACGCGGACCACGCCGAGCGGCATCTTCAGCAGCGCGGCGATCTCGGCCACCGTACGCATCCGGCGGCACAGTTCGACGATGGCCAGCAGCTCCGGCATGAGGCGGGTGGAGAGGTTGCCGTTCGTCAGTTCCTTGCGCTCCTCCGGGGCGTCCAGCGCGGCCGTGCTCGCCACGAAGGTCTCCACGAGGAGGACGTGGCCGAACCGGGTGCGGCCGCCGGTGAGCGAGTAGGGGCGGACCCGGGCGGGTTTGCGGTCACCGCCGCGGACCGGGAGGTGGTGCTTGGGCGCACTGCTCATCGGGCACTCCCCGTCGTCTGGGACTCCTCCAGGGATTTGCGGAGTTCGCTGCGGAGTTCGGGCGTCAGCACATGGCCGGCCCGGCCGACGAACAGGGCCATGTGGTACGCCACGACGCTCATGTCGCAGTCCGCGGAGCCGTGGACGCCGAGCAGCGAGCCGTCGCTGATCGACATCACGAACAGGCTGCCCTCGTCCATCGCGATCATCGTGTGCCTGACCCCGCCGAAGTCCATCAGCTTCGCGGCGCCGATGGTGAGGCTGCCGATGCCGGAGACGATGGTGGCCAGGTCGGCGGCGGAGCCGCGCGGCCCGGTGCGCCGGGTCCCGGCTGCTTGCAGGGCCTCCCTCGCCTCCTTGTTGCGGGTGTCGTCGGAGGAGAGCAGGAGCAGTCCGTCGGACGAGACGACAGCGACCGAGAGGATGCCGGGCACCTCCTCGACCAGGTTGGTCAGCAGCCAGTGCAGGTTGCGGGCCTCACTGCTCAGTCCGATCAGTCCGAAGGTACTGGGAGCGGTCAACTGCTTGCCTCCTCGACTGTGCCCCCCGTGGCTTCTTCGGATTCAGCTGGTCCTGCGGTGCCGGTGGCCGGCCGCTGGTGCGAGGCCGTCCTCTCGGCGATCTCCGCCTCCACGTCGCGGTAGCCGGCCTGCGCCCCCTGGCGGAAGCCGCCGAGACGGCGGCGCAGGGCATCGGCGTCGACGGAGCCGCTGCGCTGGCGCGGGGCGGTGGTCGGTGCGGTGATCTTCGGAGTGCGCTTGGGGAGGCCCTTGTCGGTGACGCGGTCCTCCTCCTCGTCGGCCGCGCGCTCGTGCTCCGGGCTCTCGTCCCCGTCCGCATCCCCCGTGCGGAGTGCGTCCTCGGGCGCGAGCGGGCTGCGAGGGCCGGTCCCGTCCTCGGCTGCCGCCGTCTCGCCCTCGGCCGGGTCCGGCGCCCCCTGTTGCGCCGGGATGAGCAGTTCCATCGTGGTTTCCGCGGGGGACTCCACGGGTGCCGCGGTCCCGGCCGGCTCGGCCTCTGCGGCGGGCTCGGCGGGTGCCGCCGGTTCCGCGGGTGCCTCCGGTTCCGCGGGTGCCTCCGGCTCGGCCTGGGCCGCCGGTACGGCGTCCTCGGCCGTCTCCGTCGCCTCTGCCGGTTCCGGCTCCCCTGCCGTCTCCGGCTCCCCTGCCGGTTCCGGGTGCTGGGCGGCACCGGTGCTCCCCGCGGTCTCGTCCCGCTGCACCGCCTTCTCCGCCAGGGCCACCAACGGGTCGTCACCGGCCGTGCGGCCGGGCAGGACGTTGGAGTTGGCCTCGGCGTCGGCCCCCGGGAAGGAGAAGGAGTGGGTCGCGCCGGCCGGGGCGCCGGAGGCCGGGACGGCCACGGGCGGGGCGGCGGCGGCGAGGAGCGTGCGGGGCAGGACGACGACCGCCGCGACACCGCCCTGCTTCTGCTCGCGCAGCTGGACGCGCACGCCGTGGCGGTGGGCGAGCCGGGCCACGACGTACAGGCCGAGGCCCAGACCGTCCTCGCCCTCCTGGTCGTACGGCGCCTCGGGGTCGAAGTCGGTGAGGCGGGAGTTGAGGCGCTCCAGCCGTTCCTCGGCCATGCCGATGCCCTCGTCCTGGACGGAGAGCATGACCTCGCCGTTCTCCAGCAGCCAGCCGGAGATCTCGACGGGCAGGTCGGGCGGGGAGAACGAGGTGGCGTTCTCCATGAGTTCGGCCAGCAGGTGGGAGAGGTCGTCGGCGGCGAACCCGGCGATGTGCGCGTGCGGCGGCAGCGCGGCGATCCTGACCCGCTCGTACCGCTCGATCTCGCTCACCGCGGCACGCACGACGTCCACCAGCGGCACCGGCCCGGCGGCGTGCTGGACGTGCTCGGTGCCGGCGAGGACCAGGAGGTTCTCGCTGTGCCGGCGCATGACCGTCGCGAAGTGGTCGAGCTTGAACAGCGTGGCGAGCCGGTCCGGGTCCTGCTCGCGCTCCTCCAGGTTCTCGATCACGGCGAGTTGCCGCTCGACCAGGCCGAGGGTGCGCAGCGCGAGGTTGACGAACGTACCGCCGATGGCCGTGCGCAGCCGCTCCAGCTGTGCGGCGGACTCGGCGAGTTCGCCGCGCAGCTCCTCACGTGCGTCGGCCATCTTCTGGCGCTGGCCGACGAGGTGCTTGCGGTCGGACTCCAGCGTGGTGATGCGCTCGGTGAGGGCGGCCGCGTGCGCGTGCAGGGCGTTGACGGAGCGGACGACCTGGGCGAACTCGTCGTTGCGGCCGGTGAACTTCACCGGTTCCTCGGCCGCCGGGTCGTCGGCCTCGGCGAGGCGCTTGGACCCCAGGCGCAGGACCGCGAGCGGGCGGGTGAGGCTGCGGGCCATGCCCGTGGCGACACCGACGGCGAGCAGCATGAGCGCGCCGAGGACGGCGATGCGGATCTCCAGCGCGGTGACGTCGTCGTCGCGCAGCGCCTCGAGGTCCTTGGTGCGCCGGTCGTAGAGGGCCGACTCCACTCCGCGCATCAGGTCGACGCGGGCGGACAGGGCCGCGTCGAGCTTCTTGGTGCTGGTGGTGAGGTCGCTGCGGGAGAGCGTCGGCTGGTCGGTCAGGGCGGCGAGGTACTTGTCGGCGGAGTTGACCTCGGTGCCGGTGACCGTGGAGTCGAAGGAGGCGCGGGCCGGCTTGGGGGCGGTGCCGCGGAAGTCGGCCAGGGCCGCGTCGGAGCGCAGCCGGGCCTGCTGGGCGGCGGCGCTCAGGACGTCGCGCCGGCGGGTGTCGGCGTCCGAGGAGGTGGTGGTCTCGGCCGGCAGGCCGGTGACGGGGTCGATGACCGTCTGGGTGCTGCTCGGCACGCTGAGCGCGGCGAGCAGCAGCCCGCGGGCCGCGGCGGCCTGCTGGACGGCGGAATCGAGCTCGGCCAGGGCGTAACCGCCGGCACCCGCGCGCGGCGGCGTCTGCTGCGCCAGCTGCTCGGCGAGCCGGTGGAGTTCGGTGATGGTGATGGAGTACGCCTGGTGCGCTTCGAGGGCGCTGCTCTTGCCGGTGAGCGCCGCCCTGCGCACGGCCGCTATGGCGTCGAGGTCCGAGCGGAGCGAGGCGGGCGTGTCGGTGTCGGACCGCAGTTCCTCGACCTGCCGGTCCACCCGGGCGCTGCGCTGCTCGGAGGGCGCCTTGGTCTTGGGGCGCCCGGCCGCGATGTACGAGGTGACGTCGTCCCGCTCGTCGGCGAGGGAGTGCGCGAGGGTGAGCGCGTCCTGGGTCTGCTCCGCGAGCGTCACCAGTTCCTGGGAGTCGTGGAGTTGCCCGGAGGCGGCGAGGACGGACGGGGTGCCGGCACCGGCGATGGCCGCGGCGACCACGGCGACGGCGACGATCAGCCGGTTGCGCACGTGGGTGGGACGGCCCTTGCCGGTGGGGGGCGTCGGCTCAGCGCCCTGAACAGGGGCCGTCTGCTTGCCTGTGCGACGAGGCCGCGTCTTCTGCACCGGTGCTCGCATTCCTGACTCGTGAACCCTTGGGCCCGGATGACGCTCCGTCAACTGGTGCGTACTCCCGGTACACTTCCCGACCCTCCCAGCGCCGGTGGGCAGCGCACGCGCATCACCTGACCCGCCACCCGAAGGAGTGAACCTCGGACGGGAGTTGAGGGGCAAGTTCCGCAGGCTTTCGCAGCGGCTCTGCGCGGCACGCCGGTTGGACGACGGGGACGGCCGGTGGCAGTATTCGCCACCACGCCTTCCCGGAACAAATCATTCCAGCCCAAACCTGGCGTCTGACCTGCGTGGCTGCGCCGGTCTCGCAACCCTTGCCGGGCTTTTGCGGACCTCGTGAAGGGCTCGTGCAGACTGGCCGGATGCGAACTGAACTCGCCTCGGAGCCGGGAGACGCCGACCGCCCCAACGAGGACTTCGCCAGTGTCGGACTACCGGCCTCGGGGCAGGGCGGTTCGGTCGTCGTCCTGGACGGGGTCACGCCGCCGAAGGCCGGGACGGGCTGTCTGCATTCCGTCCCCTGGTTCACCGCGCGCCTCGGTGGAGCACTGACCGAACTGACCGTTTCACTCCCGGATGTTCCCCTGGTCGACACCTTGTCCCGTGCCATCGCGCGTACCTCCGAGGCACACGCCGCAACCTGTGACCTTTCTCACCCCCGGACGCCTCAGGCCACGGTGGTGGCGGCCCGCTGGAATCCGGACACGGTGGAGTATCTGGTCCTGTCGGACTCGGCCCTTCTCCTGGAGTCCCCGGACGGCGTGGTGACGCCCGTCCTCGACGACCGGCTGGCCCTGCTCCCCCGCTCGGCGCTGGCGACGGACGCGCTGGTGGACTCCACGCTCCGCAACAGGGAGGGCGGCTTCTTCACGGCGGCCGCGGATCCTTCGGTGGCCCGCCGAGCGGTGACCGGCACCCTGCCCCGCAGCGAGGTGCGCGCCCTGGCCGCGCTGACGGACGGTGCCACCCGCTGGGTGGAGCGGTTCGAGGAGGGCGACTGGGGCGACTGCTTCCACGTCGTCCGCAAGGAGGGCCCGCAGGCACTGGTGGACCGCGTCCGGTCGCTGGAGCGGTCGGACGCCGCCGCGACGTTCCCGGGCAGGGGCAAGAGGCACGACGACGCGACGGTGGTGTTCGTCGAGTTCTAGACCCCGGGCTCCCCCGGTCTACTTCTCCATGCCGCGGTTGAGCTGGTGCAGCAGCCGGGCCAGCTCCGTGACCTCGCGGGTGTCCCAGTCGGCCAGGCGGCCGGCGTAGCGGGCGCGGCGGGCCTCCCGGACCCGGCGGACGCGGTCGTGGCCCTCCTGGGTGAGGGCGACGAGCCAGGCGCGTCCGTCGGCGGGGTCGGGCTCGCGCGTGACCAGCCCGAGGTCCTCCAGGGCGCGCAGCTGGCGGGACATCGTCGCCTTGCCGACCCCGATGTAGGCGGCGAGCTCGGTGGCCCGCTGCTTTCCGCACTCGTCCAGCCGGACCAGCAGGCCGTACGCGGACGACTCCAGGTCGGGGTGGACCTCGCGGGCCATCTCGCCCTGGCTGGCCCGGGCGCGCCGCAGCAGAACGGTCAGCTCGCGCTCCAGCGCCAGGAAGGCGGGCTGATCCACACCGCTTCCGGCCACACCGGCGTCGCGGTGTCCGTCGTCGTTGCCGCGCTCGTGCACGTCAGCCCCTGCCTCGGTCGTCGCCCGGCCGTGAGAATGCCGGTACTGGGATTTTCCGCCATCTGCCGTGATCACCGCAGTTCGGCAAGTATTCCGCAGGTCAGGGCGTTCGTGTCCACAGGGCCACCGCATCGTGAAGGCCCGGGCCTCCCTCTCGGGAACCCGGGCCTTCCTTCATCCGGCCACGTCCGTCACGCCGCGACCGGAACCTCCGGCGCCGCCTCGCTCGTCGCGGGCGCGAGCGCCAGTTCCAGGACCTGGCGGACGTCGGTGACGGCGTGGACGTCGAGCTTGTCCAGCACCTCCGCCGGGACGTCGTCCAGGTCGGGCTCGTTGCGCTTGGGGATGATCACCGTGGTGACACCGGCACGGTGCGCCGCGAGCAGCTTCTGCTTCACACCGCCGATCGGCAGGACCCGCCCGGTCAGCGAGACCTCACCGGTCATCGCCACGTCCGTGCGGACCAGCCGGCCGGACAGCAGGGAGGCGAGGGCGGTGGTCATCGTGATGCCCGCGCTCGGGCCGTCCTTCGGGACCGCGCCGGCCGGGAAGTGGATGTGCACGCCCCGGTCCTTCAGGTCGGCCACCGGCAGTTCGAGCTCGGCGCCGCGAGAGCGCAGGAAGCTCAGCGCGATCTGCGCGGACTCCTTCATCACGTCTCCCAGCTGACCGGTCAGGGTCAGCCCGGCCGCGCCCGTCTCCGGGTCGGCCAGCGACGCCTCGACGTACAGCACGTCACCACCCGCCCCGGTCACCGCGAGCCCGGTGGCCACGCCCGGCACCGACGTCCGCCGCTCGGCCGGGTCCTGGGCGGACTCCGGCACGTGGTGCGGCCGGCCGATCAGGTCGCGCAGGTCCTCGTCCCGGACGGTGAACGGCAGCTTCCGCTCGCCCAGTTCGTGCTGGGCCGCGATCTTGCGCAGCAGCCGTGCGACGGACCGCTCCAGGGTGCGCACGCCCGCCTCGCGCGTGTACTCGCCGGCGAGCTTGCGCAGCGCGCCCTCGTCGATGGTCACCTCGTCCTTGTCGAGCCCGGCCCGCTCCAGCTGGCGCGGCAGCAGATGGTCGCGGGCGATGACGACCTTCTCGTCCTCGGTGTAGCCGTCCAGGCGGACGATCTCCATCCGGTCGGCCAGGGCCTCCGGGATCGCCTCCAGGACGTTGGCCGTGGCGAGGAAGACGACGTCCGACAGGTCCAGCTCGACCTCCAGGTAGTGGTCCCGGAAGGTGTGGTTCTGCGCGGGGTCGAGCACTTCCAGGAGGGCGGCGGCCGGGTCGCCCCGGAAGTCGGAGCCCACCTTGTCGATCTCGTCGAGCAGCACGACCGGGTTCATCGACCCGGCCTCCTTGATGGCCCGGACGACCCGGCCCGGCAGGGCTCCGACGTACGTACGCCGGTGACCGCGGATCTCGGCCTCGTCGCGGACGCCGCCGAGCGCGACGCGCACGAACTTCCGGCCCATCGCGTGGGCGACGGACTCGCCCAGGCTGGTCTTGCCGACGCCGGGCGGCCCGACGAGCGCGAGCACGGCACCGCCGCGCCGCCCGCCGACCACGCCCAGGCCCCGGTCGTCACGGCGCTTGCGCACCGCCAGGTACTCGGTGATGCGTTCCTTCACGTCCTCGAGCCCGGAGTGCTCGGCGTCCAGGACCGCCTTGGCGCCCCGGATGTCGTAGGCGTCCTCGGTGCGCTCGTTCCACGGCATCTCCAGGACCGTGTCGAGCCAGGTGCGGATCCACGAGCCCTCCGGCGACTGGTCGGAGGACCGCTCCAGCTTGTCGACCTCCTTGAGCGCGGCCTCGCGGACCTTCTCGGGCAGGTCGGCGGCCTCCACACGGGTGCGGTAGTCGTCGGACTCCTCGCCCTCCTGCTCGCCGTTCAGCTCGCGCAGCTCCTTGCGGACGGCTTCCAGCTGACGCCGCAGCAGGAACTCGCGCTGCTGCTTGTCGACACCTTCCTGGACGTCCTTGGCGATGGACTCGGCCACGTCCTGCTCGGCGAGGTGGTCGCGCAGCTGCTGGGTGGCGAGCTTCAGCCGGGCCACCGGGTCGGCGGTCTCCAGCAGCTCTACCTTCTGGTCGGTGCTCAGGAACGGCGAGTAGCCGGAGTTGTCGGCGAGGGCCGAGACGTCGTCGATGGCCTGGACCCGGTCGACGACCTGCCAGGCGCCGCGCTTGCGCAGCCAGGCGGTGGCGAGCGCCTTGTACTCCTTGACCAGTTCGGCGACCTGCCCGGGCAGCGGCTCCGGCACGGTCTCGTCGACGCTGGTGCCCTCCACCCAGAGGGCGGCGCCGGGACCGGTCGTCCCCGCACCGATGCGCACCCGGCCCCGGCCCCGGATCAGCGCACCGGGGTCGCCGTCGGCCAGTCGGCCGACCTGCTCGACGGTGCCGAGCACACCGGTGTTCGCGTACGTCCCGTCGATGCGTGGCACCAGGAGTACCCGGGGCTTTCCGGGCGTTGACCGGGCAGCGGCCTGGGCGGCCTCCACCGCGGCACGGACCTCGGAATCGCTCAGGTCCAGCGGGACCACCATCCCGGGCAGCACGACCTCTCCGTCGAGCGGCAGCACGGGCAGGGTGAGCGGTGTGGACGTCGAAGCCATGATCTCCCCTTCGGCAGTCAAGTTGAGCTATGCCGACTCAATGCTGGGGCGACGCCAGATGTTCCCAGCCCGCTGTTCGCTGTCAGCGATCACCCGTGACGCCGGGAGCCGGAGGGCGCGTAAGGTCCCTCAGGTAAGGGATGATCACGTTTCGCGCTCATTACAGGGGGATGACATGGACGGAACCGTGCAGGCCTGGGTGAACGGATGGGTCGTCTCGCGCGGGGCCGCTCCACCCCTGGCCGAGCCGTGGGGCTGGACCATCGACATGGGGATGTACGGCCACGTCACGCGGCACGTGTTCGGCGCGACGGGCGAGAGCCTCGACGAGACGACCGTCCGCAAGGTGGCCGGCGGGGTGACCGGCCAGGGTGTGTGGCTGAAGGCCTTCCGGGACCCCTCGGTCGTCTCCGGCTGGCTGGACGACAGCTGGTGGATCGACCCCGAGCCCGGCTGCCTGATGACGGTCCCCCTGAAGGCGGACGATGCTCCGGCCGTCCCCGAGGGCTTCCGGCTGCGCGCGTGGTCGCGCGGTGGGGTGACCCGTCTGATGGTGGCCGCGCCGGACGGGTCCCTGGCGGCCCGCGGACAGGTCACCCCGACGGGCGAGACCGCCGTCGTCGACCGGATCGAGACGGCCCCCGAGCACCGCCGCAAGGGTCTGGGCAGCCTCGTCGTGCGGACCTTGCAGAACGCCGCCGTCCGGCAGGGGGCGCGGACCGGCGTCCTGGCCGGCACCCCCGCGGGCCGAGGGCTCTACGAGGCGTTGGGCTGGGAGGTGGTGGCCCCGCTGACCAGCGCCAAGCACGGGCCGCCGCCCTCCGACCGGGCCTGAGGGGCCTCGCGGTCAGCCCCCGGCCGGGCCGAGGCGCGCCGCGTACCACCGCCGGACCACCGGCCAGGTCGCGATCCCGATGCCCAGGGCGATCGGATGCCCCCAGTTCGTCATCGGGTCGGTGAAGGCCAGCAGGTCCTGGAGCAGCATCCAGCCGAAGCCTGCCAGCAGCGGCAGGCGCAGCCACAGCGGCAGAAGGCCGGCCAGGGCGCCGATACCGGCGGCGACGCCGAAGCTGACGCCGTAGTCGAGGCGGTGCAGGGAGCTGTCGGGCAGATGCCCGGCCAGGACCGCGACGCCCACCGGAACCTCGGTCGCGAGGGTGGCCAGCACGTGTCCGAGCAGGAAGACACCGGCCGTGCGCACGGCCCCGATCCGCCGTTCCAGCGCGGTCAGCACCAGCACGAAGGCGATGGCGAACGGCGAGGTCACCCCGCCCGCGACCCACAGCGCACTGCCGATCAGCACCAGCTCAGGCGTGCGCACCAGGTGCGTCACATCCGTGCTGGAGCCCTGGAGCAGGGCGTGCACCAGGGCCGGGTTCGCGTACGCGGCGATCAGCGAGGTGAGGCAGAGGACGACCGCGTATCCGAAGGTGAACGGCGTACCGGTGGGGGTGGGCAGCAACCGCCAGGGGCGCGGCGACCGCCGCCGGGTCGCTGAAGCCGGAGTGGGCTCCCGCACCGCGCCCACCGTCTCGCGTGGGCCCCGCTGCCGCGGCACCCCGTCCAGCAGTCCCGACGCGCCCTGGACGGGCGCACCCGTCGGCGTCGGTGTGGCCGTCTCGTGGGGCGGCGCGGTGCGTTCCACGACGGGCGCTCCTTTCCCTCGTGTCCCAGCCTTCGCTCCGAACTCCCCGCTGTCTGTGATCCGCGCCACGCGAGAGCCGATTCACAGCAACCCGAAAGCCTCGCCCCGCGTCCCCCCAGGGGCCACGGCCGAATACGCGAGGCACCACACCCTCCTCCCCTGCCAGGATGTCCCCATGCCTACCCCCTACGACTTTCCCGATGTACTGGACCGTCGCGAGGGCCCGCACGGTGAGGTGGTGCTGCGGCGGCACGGTGACCGGCTGGAGATCATCTCCAACGGCTGTTTCCTGATGGACACCTCCGACGGCCGCTCGGAGCGGCGGCTGGTCGACGCGGCCCTCGACGCCCTGGCCGGCCGGGACCGCCCCGACGTCCTGATCGGAGGACTCGGCGTCGGCTTCTCCCTCGCGCACGCCGCGGCGGACCCGCGCTGGGGCGGGATCACGGTGGTGGAACGCGAGCACGCGATCGTCGAGTGGCACCTCGACGGCCCGCTCTCCGCGATCTCGGCCCAGGCCCTGGCGGACCCCCGCACGACCATCGTCGAGGCCGATCTCGTCGCCCACGTCAATGAGACATCCGACACGTACGACGCCCTGTGCCTCGACATCGACAACGGACCGGACTGGACCGTCACGGAGGGCAACGGACATCTCTACCGGGAGGCCGGACTGGCAAGCTGCGCAAGGGTGTTGAGACCGGGCGGGGTTCTCGCCGTCTGGTCCGCCCAGCCGTCTCCGGAATTCGAAGAAACCTTGCGGAATGCCGGGTTCCAACAGGTGCGTACCGAAGAGATCCCGGTTGCCCGGGGCGTTCCGGACGTCGTGCACCTCGCCATCAGCCCTGGATAGCAAAGGTGTGCTGACTCCCCGTACGCTGCTCCCCTGACGCCGATCATTCAAGCGTCAATCGCAACCATGCGCAGGCATAGCCAGTCAGAAGGAATCACCCCACTGATTCCGGGAAAGCACACCCCAGGGGCGGGCGATGGAGCAGACACAGACCTCCCACAACGGTTCGGCGACGGCTACTCCGGGCGCACAGCGCCGGGTCCTGGTGGTCGAGGACGACGCGACGATCGTGGACGCCATCGCGACCCGCCTGCGGGCCGAGGGGTTCCTCGTGCAAACGGCGGGTGACGGTCCGGCCGCGGTCGACACGGCCGAGGCGTGGCAGCCCGACCTGCTGATCCTCGACATCATGCTGCCCGGCTTCGACGGCCTGGAGGTCTGCCGGCGCGTGCAGGCCGCCCGCCCGGTGCCGGTGATGATGCTCACCGCGCGCGACGACGAGACCGACATGCTGGTCGGGCTCGGCGTCGGCGCTGACGACTACATGACCAAGCCGTTCTCGATGCGGGAGCTGGCGGCGCGCGTGCACGTCCTGCTGCGCCGGGTGGAGCGGGCCGCCATCGCGGCGGCCACCCCCCGCTCCGGCATCCTGCGCCTGGGCGAGCTGGAGATCGACCACGCCCAGCGCCGGGTCCGGGTGCGCAGCGAGGACGTCCACCTCACGCCCACCGAGTTCGACCTGCTGGTGTGCCTGGCGAACACCCCGCGTGCGGTGCTCTCCCGTGAGCAGCTGCTCGCCGAGGTCTGGGACTGGGCGGACGCCTCCGGCACCCGCACGGTCGACAGCCACATCAAGGCGCTGCGCCGGAAGATCGGCGCCGAGCGGATCCGCACGGTGCACGGCGTGGGTTACGCCCTGGAGACGCCGACGCCATGAGCGGCGGGCCGGCCGGACGGAGAAACCCCGGGGAGCCGGATCCCTGGGGCGGGGTGAGCCCGTTCTCGATCAAGACCAAGCTGGGCGCGCTGGTCGTCATCTCGGTGCTGATCACCACGGGTCTGTCGGTGATCGCGGTGCACACGAAGACGGAGCTGCGCTTCATCACGGTCTTCTCGATGATCGCCACACTTCTCATTACGCAGTTCGTGGCCCATTCGCTCACCGCACCACTGGACGAGATGACGGCGGTGGCCCGCTCCATCTCGCAGGGCGACTACACCCGCAGGACGCGGGAGAACCGCCGTGACGAGCTGGGCGACCTGGCCGTGACGATCAACGCCATGGCCGACGAGCTGGAGGCCCAGGACAGCCAGCGCAAGGAACTCGTGGCGAACGTCTCGCACGAGCTGCGCACACCCATCGCGGGCCTGCGCGCGGTGCTGGAGAACATCGTCGACGGCGTCACGCAGGCCGACCCGGAGACGATGCGCACGGCGCTGAAACAGACCGAGCGGCTCGGGCGGCTGGTGGAGACGCTGCTGGACCTGTCCCGCCTGGACAACGGCGTCGTACCGCTGAAACAGCGGCGGTTCGAGGTCTGGCCGTATCTGTCCGGCGTGCTGAAGGAGGCCAACATGGTGGCCTCG
Source organism: Streptomyces sp. NPDC012466 (assembly GCF_042955215.1). Taxonomy (NCBI): domain Bacteria; kingdom Bacillati; phylum Actinomycetota; class Actinomycetes; order Kitasatosporales; family Streptomycetaceae; genus Streptomyces; species Streptomyces sp. NPDC012466. The sequence goes on from NZ_JBIBEQ010000012.1 coordinate 156,875, forward strand.
GTGCGCGCGGGCATCGCCACCGGCTCGGGCAGTCACACCCGTACCGACGTCCATCTGCACCTCGACGTCCACCCGCCGGAGTTGACCGCGCACGCGGACCCGGAGCGCATCCACCAGGTCGTCGCCAATCTCATCGACAACGCGGTCAAGCACAGCCCGCCGCACGGCCGGGTGACGGTCAAGGCGCGGCGCGGCGCCCTGCCGGAGTCGCTGGAGCTGGAGGTCCTGGACGAGGGACCCGGCATTCCGAAGTCCGAGTGGCACCGCGTCTTCGAGCGGTTCAACCGCGGCAGCGCCAAGCGGCCGCAGGGGCCGGGCAGCGACGGCGGCACGGGTCTCGGCCTGGCGATCGCCCGCTGGGCGGTGGACCTGCACGGGGGCAGGATCGGAGTGGCCGAATCCGAGCGCGGTTGCCGGATTCTTGTCACTCTTCCGGGACTGTCATCTCTGCCAAGTTGACGTAAAGTTCGAAGCGGAGCCACAAGATCCACGGGCGTCCGCGCTGACGGACACGTGTGATCAGGCACAGGCCCGCGCCATCGGCGCCCGGGGCCCGGCCACGCCCTTCCCTCCTGAAGCGGAACCACGCTTGTTTCCCGCCATTTCAAGGCCCGAAACACAGTTCCAGATGTGACTTGCACGACGTTGAACGGGCCCGGCCTGACCTTCCCCGTCCGGGGGGCGTAGCCTTGATTCCCGCTGTCCATCATCTTGTGAAGCGGAAGAGGGCGGTTGCCGCCGTGTCGCCACAGTCCCCCAGTAACTCGAGCATCTCGACCGACACCGACCAAGCGGGGAAGAACCCTGCCGCGTCGTTCGGTGCCAATGAGTGGCTCGTCGACGAGATCTATCAGCAGTACCTCCAGGACCCGAATTCGGTAGACCGAGCCTGGTGGGACTTCTTCGCCGACTACAAGCCAGGGGCGGCCGCCGCCTCGGCTCCGGCGGGTACCGCGGCCGCGGGGGCCGCGGGGACCACCACCGCTCAGCCGGCCGCTCCCGCCCAGGCCCCCGCCCCGGCTGCCGAGAAGCCCGCCGCCGCGCCGGCTCCCGCCCCGGCTCCGGCCCAGGCGAAGCCCGCCGCGCAGGCCCCGGCCCCGGCCCCGGCCAAGGCTCCCGCTCCGGCGCAGGCCGCCCCGGCCGCGAAGCCAGCCGCCAAGCCCGCCGCCGCGAAGAAGGCCGAGCCCGCCGCCGAGGCCCCCTCGGGCCCCGAGCAGGTCGTGCTGCGCGGTCCCGCCGCCGCGGTCGCGAAGAACATGAACGCCTCCCTGGAGGTGCCCACGGCCACGTCCGTGCGCGCGGTCCCGGTGAAGCTGCTCTTCGACAACCGCATCGTCATCAACAACCACCTGAAGCGCGCCCGGGGCGGGAAGATCTCCTTCACGCACCTGATCGGCTACGCGATGGTGCAGGCCATCAAGGCCATGCCGTCGATGAACTACTCCTTCGCGGAGAAGGACGGCAAGCCGACCCTGGTCAAGCCGGAGCACGTCAACTTCGGCCTCGCCATCGACCTGGTCAAGCCCAACGGCGACCGTCAGCTCGTGGTCGCGGGCATCAAGAAGGCCGAGACGCTGAACTTCTTCGAGTTCTGGCAGGCCTACGAGGACATCGTCCGCCGCGCCCGCGACGGCAAGCTCGGCATGGACGACTTCACCGGTGTGACGGTCTCCCTGACCAACCCCGGCGGCCTCGGCACCGTCCACTCCGTGCCGCGTCTGATGCCCGGCCAGTCGGTGATCATGGGCGTCGGCTCCATGGACTACCCGGCGGAGTTCCAGGGCACGTCCCAGGACACGCTGAACAAGCTCGGCATCTCGAAGGTCATGACGCTCACGTCGACCTACGACCACCGGGTGATCCAGGGCGCCGCCTCCGGCGAGTTCCTGCGGATCGTCGCGAACCTCCTCCTCGGTGAGAACGGCTTCTACGACGACGTCTTCGAGGCGCTGCGCATCCCCTACGAGCCGGTCCGCTGGCTCAAGGACATCGACGCGTCCCACGACGACGACGTCACCAAGGCCGCCCGCGTCTTCGAGCTGATCCACTCCTACCGGGTCCGCGGCCACGTCATGGCCGACACCGACCCGCTGGAGTACCAGCAGCGCAAGCACCCCGACCTGGACATCACCGAGCACGGGCTCACCCTGTGGGACCTGGAGCGCGAGTTCGCCGTCGGCGGCTTCTCCGGCAAGTCGATGATGAAGCTGCGCGACATCCTCGGCGTCCTGCGCGACTCGTACTGCCGCACCACCGGCATCGAGTTCATGCACATCCAGGACCCGAAGCAGCGCAAGTGGATCCAGGACCGCGTGGAGCGCCCGCACTCCAAGCCGGAGCGCGAGGAGCAGCTGCGCATCCTGCGCCGCCTGAACGCGGCCGAGGCCTTCGAGACCTTCCTGCAGACGAAGTACGTCGGCCAGAAGCGCTTCTCCCTCGAGGGCGGCGAGTCCGTCATCCCGCTGCTGGACGCCGTGCTGGACTCGGCCGCCGAGTCCCGCCTGGACGAGGTCGTCATCGGCATGGCCCACCGCGGCCGGCTGAACGTCCTCGCCAACATCGTCGGCAAGTCGTACGCCCAGATCTTCCGCGAGTTCGAGGGCAACCTCGACCCGAAGTCGATGCACGGCTCCGGCGACGTGAAGTACCACCTGGGCGCCGAGGGCACCTTCACCGGTCTCGACGGCGAGCAGATCAACGTCTCCCTGGTCGCGAACCCGTCGCACCTGGAGGCGGTGGACCCGGTCCTGGAGGGCGTCTCGCGCGCCAAGCAGGACATCATCAACAAGGGCGGTACGGACTTCACGGTCCTGCCGGTGGCGATCCACGGCGACGCGGCCTTCGCGGGCCAGGGCGTGGTGGCCGAGACCCTGAACATGTCGCAGCTGCGCGGCTACCGCACCGGCGGCACGGTCCACATCGTCATCAACAACCAGGTCGGCTTCACCGCGGCCCCCGAGTCCTCGCGTTCCTCCATGTACGCGACGGACGTGGCCCGCATGATCGAGGCCCCGATCTTCCACGTGAACGGCGACGACCCGGAGGCCGTGGTCCGCGTCGCGCGGCTCGCCTTCGAGTTCCGCCAGGCGTTCAACAAGGACGTGGTGATCGACCTCATCTGCTACCGCCGCCGCGGTCACAACGAGTCGGACAACCCGGCCTTCACCCAGCCGCTGATGTACGACCTGATCGACAAGAAGCGCTCGGTGCGCAAGCTCTACACCGAGTCCCTCATCGGTCGCGGCGACATCACCCTGGAAGAGGCCGAGCAGGCGCTCCAGGACTACCAGGGCCAGCTGGAGAAGGTCTTCACGGAGGTCCGTGAGGCCACCTCCCAGCCGGGGACGGTCGAGTCCTCGGACCCGCAGGCCGAGTTCCCGGTCGCCGTGAACACCGCGGTGACCACGGAGGTCGTCAAGCGGATCGCCGAGTCCCAGGTCAACATCCCCGACCACATCACCGTCCACCCGCGTCTGCTGCCGCAGCTGCAGCGCCGGGCGGCGATGGTCGAGGACGGCACCATCGACTGGGGCATGGGCGAGACCCTCGCGATCGGCTCCCTCCTGCTGGAGGGCGTCCCGGTCCGCCTGGCGGGCCAGGACTCGCAGCGCGGCACGTTCGGCCAGCGCCACGCGGTCATCATCGACCGCAGCACCGGCGAGGAGTACACGCCGCTTCAGTACCTCTCCGAGGACCAGGCGCGGCTCAACGTCTACAACTCCCTCCTCTCCGAGTACGCCGCGATGGGCTTCGAGTACGGCTACTCGCTGGCCCGCCCCGAGGCGCTCGTGATGTGGGAGGCGCAGTTCGGCGACTTCGTCAACGGCGCGCAGACGGTCGTGGACGAGTTCATCTCGTCGGCCGAGCAGAAGTGGGCCCAGACGTCCGGCGTCGTCCTGCTCCTGCCGCACGGCTACGAGGGCCAGGGCCCGGACCACTCCTCGGCCCGCCCGGAGCGCTTCCTCCAGATGTGCGCCCAGAACAACATGACGGTCGCCATGCCGACGTCTCCGTCGAACTACTTCCACCTCCTGCGGTGGCAGGTGCACAACCCGCACCACAAGCCGCTGGTGGTCTTCACGCCGAAGTCGATGCTGCGCCTGAAGGCGGCGGCGGCCAAGGCGGAGGAGTTCACGACGGGCCAGTTCCAGCCGGTCATCGGTGACGCGTCGGTCGACCCGGCCGCGGTGAAGAAGGTCGTCTTCTGCGCCGGCAAGGTCTACTACGACCTGGAGGCCGAGCGTCAGAAGCGCGGTGTGACGGACACGGCGATCATCCGTATCGAGCGCCTGTACCCGCTGGCGGGTGCCGAGCTCCAGGCGGAGATCAAGAAGTACCCGAACGCCGAGAAGTACCTGTGGGCCCAGGAGGAGCCGGCGAACCAGGGTGCCTGGCCGTTCATCGCGCTCAACCTGATCGACCACCTGGACCTGGCGGTCGGCGCGGACGTCCCGCACGGCGAGCGGCTGCGGCGCATCTCGCGCCCGCACGGCTCGTCCCCGGCGGTGGGTTCCGCGAAGCGGCACCAGGCCGAGCAGGAGCAGCTGGTGCGCGAGGTGTTCGAGGCGTAATCGCCCTCGCACGTCCCGCGTGACCGGGCCGCATCCCCGCTTCGGGGGTGCGGCCCGGCCGTTTGCGCGCACCTATCCTTGGGGGCATGTACTTCACGGACCGTGGCATCGAGGAACTGGAGAAGCGGCGCGGCGAGGAGGAAGTCACCTTCGAGTGGCTCGCCGAGCAACTGCGGACGTTCGTCGATCTCAATCCCGACTTCGAGGTTCCGGTGGAGCGGCTGGCGACGTGGCTGGCGCGGCTGGACGACGAGGACGACGAGTAGGACACACGCCGCCGTCGAGGCGGTACGGCGTCAGTCGGGTGGGTGCGTGAGGGCGTACGCCAGGCCCAGTGCGCCGTGCGCGAGGAGCAGCGCTCCCGCCGTGACCCAGCCGCCGCTGCGCCGCCTCAGGCCCCGGGCGATGAGCGGGAGACCCGCCGCCACCTGGGCGAAGGCCAGGGCGCGGGCCCTCGGCCCGCCCGTCCAGGGCATCCAGGGGCCGAGGCGGCTGTGGTCGACGGTGTCGCGTTCCGCGACCGCCTCGCGCCAGCCCGGCCACTCGACGGGCACGGTGTCCGGCCGGCGGGCGGCGGCCTCCCGGAGCCGGTCGGCGGGCTCGCCGGGGTCGAGTCCGGCGGGCAGGGAGACCCCCACGCGCGCGAGCAGCGCGAGCAGGCCGCGCAGGCGGGCGCCGGCGTCGGCCGCGGAGTCGGGTGCGGTCAGCTGCCCGAGGTCCTGGACGTCCAGGACGGGGTCGAGGCCCAGGCGCGCCGCGAAGGTGCGCATCGCCTCGTCCTCCCCCGCCGGGACGCCGCTCGCGAGCCATACGAAGCCGACCGGTCGGCGGAAGCCGGACGCGAACGTGAATCCCGCGTGCTCGGTGTCCCACCACAGGGCGAGCACGGGCCAGGGCGCGCCGACGGCGAGGGCCGTGGCCCAGCCGGCGACCACCCGGTCGACGGGATCGGCGCCGTCCCGCCACGGACGGCCCTCGGGGACGAGAACACTCCACTCGTCGCCCGCGCGGGTGAGCTGCATCGGTTCGCGCAGCAGATGCGCGACGGGGGCGACGGAACCGGGCGACGCCCGGCACAACAGCAGCGCCCCGGGGGCGGGACCGGTGCGGTCAGCTTCCGTCGACATGCTCACACGCTAGGGCGATTTGCCACCCCTTGAGCACTTTTGCATACCTTGCCGTCGCCAGAACGGGTGCCTTGACTTTCCCGGACCGCGATATATCGTGAATACGAGAGGACGCGATATGGCGCGTCGATCCGGGAGGTCTGCACCATGTCCGAGTGGTCCGTCACGGAACCGAGGAAGCTCACCTTCGACGAGCCCGTGAGCGATCTGCACGTACGCCTCGTCAACGGAACGGTGAACGTGGTGGGCGCCGACGAAGGTCCCGCCCGCCTGGAGATTTCCGAGATCGAGGGGCCGCCCCTGGTGGTGACCCAGCAGAACGGCACCCTCACGGTGGCCTACGAGGACCTGCCGTGGAAGGGCTTCCTCAAGTGGCTGGACCGCAAGGGCTGGCGACGCAGCGCGGTGGTCTCCCTGGCCGTCCCGGCCGGCACCCGGGTCGAGGTCGGGGTGGTGGGCGCGGGTGCCGTGATCTCCGGGATCCAGGGCCCCTCGGTGGTGAAGGGCGTCACCGGCGACACGACACTCGTCGGACTCTCCGGCCCGGTCCGCGCCGAAACGGTCTCCGGCAACCTGGAGGCCCAGGACGTGACCGGTGACCTGCGGTTCCACTCGGTCTCCGGCGACCTCACGGTGGTCGAGGGCTCCGGGCCCTCCGTGCGGGCGGAGTCGGTCAGCGGCTCGATGATCGTCGACCTCGATCCGAACGGCCCGACGGACGTCCGGCTGACCAGCGTCTCGGGCGAGATCGCCATCCGGCTGCCGTACCCGGCGGACGCGGACGTCGAGGCGAACACGGCGAGCGGTTCCGTCTCCAACGCCTTCGACGGACTGCGGGTGCACGGCCAGTGGGGTGCCCACAAGATCACGGGCCGCCTCGGCGCGGGCACCGGCAAACTCCGGGCCACCACCGTCTCCGGTTCGATCGCCCTGCTGCGGCGCCCGGGCCGGGAGGACGAGGACGAGGAGCCGTGGGACACGCGGCCCGGCGGCAGCGACTCGGCGGCCACCCCGGCGGGCGACCCCTGGGGCGGCTCGGGAGACAATTCCGTCTCCGGCCCCGGCGATGCCCCCACCACCGCCCCGGCCGACGGCACGACCGACAAGAAGGTGCTCTGACATGCCCCCCGTCTTCGCCCACGGCCGTCTCCGCCTCTACCTGCTGAAGCTGCTGGACGAGGCCCCCCGCCACGGCTACGAGGTGATCCGCCTCCTCGAGGAGCGCTTCCAGGGGCTGTACGCACCGTCGGCCGGCACGGTCTACCCGCGGCTGGCCAAGCTGGAGGCCGAGGGCCTGGTCACCCACACCACCGAGGGCGGCCGCAAGGTCTACTCGATCACGGACGCGGGCCGAGCCGAACTGGCCGACCGCAGCGGTGAGCTGGCCGACCTGGAGCTGGAGATCCGGGAGTCCGTGGCGGAGCTGGCCGCGGAGATCCGGGCCGATGTGCGCGGAGCAGCCGGCGACCTGCGCCGCGAGATGCGCGCGGCGGCGACCGAGGCCCGCCGGGACACCGGCACCAGGACCGACGGCCCGGCGGGTGCCCCTGACGGTGACTTCTCGCAGTACGGCGACGGGGAGGCCTGGCGCATCGCCAAGGAGGAGATGCGCCGCGCCCGGCAGGAGTGGAAGGAACAGGCCCGGCGCGCCAAGGACGAGAGCCGCCGCGCCCGGGAGGACGCCCAGCGTGCCCGCCGCCAGGCGAAGGAGGCCCAGGATCAGGCCCGCGCCCAGGCCCAGGAGCAGGTGCAGCGCATCACCCGCCGTGTCCAGGAGCAGGTGCAGGACCACTTCGCCCGCGGCGACTGGCCGACGGGCCTGCGAGAGGGCCTGAGCGAGCTGGTCAAGGAGGTGGGCGAGTTCGGAAAGGACTACGGCAAGGACTTCGGCAAGGACTTCGGTTTCGACTGGACCGGCACCGGCAAGCCCGCGGAGCCGACCCAGCCCCCGGAGGACTTCCCGGCCGCCTACGAACCGGCCTGGGCCCACGAGAACGCCGCGGACTCCACCGGTGACCCTGCCCGCGACCTGGACCGCCTCCTCGACCGCTTCCGGGACGACATCCGGGACGCGGCCCGCGACCACGGCGTCTCCCCCGACCAGCTCCGCGACGCCCGCCGCCACCTGTCGACGGCGGCGGCCCACATCGGAGCCCTCCTGCGGACGCAGAAGAACTAGGCGCCCGGGGCGCAGCCCTCAGCCGGCCTTGGCCTCGCCACCACCGCCGTACAGCACCCGCACCAGGGACTCGTACGTCACCCCGTGGTCGGCGAGGACCTCGGCCGGCACATCGGGACGCAGGGTCAGGGCCAGCAGGATGTGCTCGTCCCCGATGTGCCGGTCCCGCTGGGCGAGAGCGACCCGCAACGAGCGCTCCAGCACGTCCTTGGCACCCCGGCCGAAAGAGACCCGCCCCGACCACCACCGCTTGTCCTTGCGGTCGCCGGCCAGGGCGCCGACCCCGTGCACGTCCTCCACCCGGGCGACGATCTCCTCCACATCGATCCCCAGCCCGGCCAGCGCGTCGGTCTCGGCCTGTGTCAGCCCGGCCCGCCGCCGCGCCTCACGCAGCGCCTCGCGCACGGACTCCCGCCGCTCACCGAGCCCGAGAGCCGTGAGCGCGAAGGAGCCGCGGCTGCCCTCCCGGTCGAGCAGTGCCAGCAGCAGATGCTCCGGCTCCACACACTGCCCGCCCCCACCGCTCCCCTCCACATGCTCGTACGCGTTCTTCACCACGTCCCGGGCGTCCTTCGTGAACCGCTCGAACATCAATGCCTCCCGTACTTCTTGTGCACGGCCTGCCTGCTCACACCGAGTTCGGTGGCGATCTCCTGCCAGGACCAGCCGTGGTTGCGCGCATTGCGCACCTGCACGGCCTCCAACTGCTCCAGCAGCCGGCGCAGCGCGGCGACGGCCCGCAGGCCGACCCGAGGATCACGGTCACCCGCGCGCTCGGCCAGATCCGTTGCTTCGGTCATGACGTCAACCTACGTTGACACATCGCTCGCGTCAACCGTAGTTGACAAACGAAAACGGCCGGTCCGTACCGGACCGGCCGTCGGCGCACCTTCAGGAGGACTCAGGGATTCGTCAGCACGACCTTGCCGAACTGCTCACCCGAGGCCAGCCGCTCGAAGCCCTCACGGGCACGGTCCATGGGCATGACCTCGTCGATGACGGGTCGCACACCGGTGGCGGCACAGAAGGCGAGGAGGTCCTCCAGTTCGTCCTTGGTGCCCATGGTGGACCCGACGACCTTGAGTTCGAGGAAGAAGATCCGGGTCAGCTCGGCGTGCGAGGGCCGGTCGCCGCTGGTGGCACCGGAGATCACCAGCGTGCCGCCGGGCTTCAGCGACTTCACGGAATGCGACCAGGTGGCGGCCCCGACGGTCTCGATCACGGCGTCGACCCGCTGCGGCAGCCGCGCCCCGGACTCCAGCGCCTCCACGGCCCCGAGCTCCACGGCCCGCTTCCGCTTGGCCTCGTCCCGGCTGGTGGCGAAGACCCGGAGACCGGCGGCCTTGCCCAGCACGATGGCGGCCGTGGCGACACCACCGCCGGCGCCCTGCACCAGCACGGAGTCGCCGGGGCGGACACCCGCGTTGGTGAACAGCATCCGGTACGCGGTCAGCCACGCCGTGGGCAGACAGGCGGCCTCCTCGAAGGAGAGCTCCTTGGGCTTGGGCAGGATGTTCCAGGTCGGCACGGCGACCTGTTCGGCGAAGGTGCCCTGGTAACGCTCGGTGAGGATGGACCGGGGTTCCTTCGGGCCGACCCCGTGCCCGCTCTGTCCGATCACGGAGTGCAGGACGACTTCGTTGCCGTCCTCGTCGACGCCTGCGGCGTCACAGCCGAGGATCATCGGCAGCTTGTCCTCTGCGAGGCCGACGCCACGCAGGGACCAGAGGTCGTGGTGGTTGAGGGAGGCGGCCTTGACCGTGACGGCACTCCAGCCGGGACGGGCCTCGGGAGCCGGGCGCTCTCCCAACTCCAGGCCGGACAGCGGCTGGTCGCGGTCGATTCGGGCGGCGTAGACAGCGAACATGACCTTGACGATAGGTTCCGCGAGAAGCCGAAGGAACCATCCGCCCCTGTGAGACATGCCCTCTTGCCAGGGACGGGCGGTGTGTTCCCGGGCCGGACCCGGCGCGCCGGCGTGCACCCGCAGCCGCAGCCGCCAGCCGCAGCCGCAGCCGCAGCCGCCGGACGACGCAAGGGGACGTTTCGGGGGGTGTCCGCCCGCAGCGGTCGGCGCGTCAACGCCCGGTCAGTCGGTGTGAGACCCCATCGCACCGTTCCGAGGACGGACACCTCCCGACGCGGCCCCGACCCCACCGGCGATCAGGCGAAGCACCCCGCACCCCCGCATCCCACCGCCCGGAGACACCCGCACCCCACCGCCGGAGGCACCCGCACCCCACCCGAACGGCCCCACCCGAACGCAAAGAAATGGCCCCGCCCGATTTCCGGGCGGGGCCACATCACATCAGCGTCGGCGTCAGCGCCGAGCCACACCCTCGGCCCGGGCCGCGGCCGCCACCGCGGCGGTGACCGCCGGAGCGACCCGCTCGTCGAACGGCGACGGGATGACGTAGTCGGCGGCGAGATCGTCTCCGACCACAGCGGCCAGCGCCTCCGCGGCGGCCAGCTTCATCCCCTCGGTGATCCGGGAGGCCCGCACCTGCAGCGCCCCGGCGAAGATCCCGGGGAACGCCAGCACGTTGTTGATCTGGTTCGGGAAGTCCGACCGTCCGGTCGCGACGACCGCCGCGTACTTGTGCGCGACCTCGGGGTGCACCTCGGGGTTCGGGTTCGCCATGGCGAAGACGAACGCGCCCTCGGCCATCGTCGCCACCGCGGACTCCGGAACCGTCCCACCGGACACGCCGATGAACACATCGGCCCCGTCCAGCGCGGACTCCAGAGACCCGGTGATGCCGGCCTTGTTCGTGAACCCGGCCAGCTCCTGCTTCACCGGCGTGAGGTCGTCCCGGTCGGCCGACACGACACCCTTGCGGTCGGCCACCGCCACATCCCCGATCCCGGCCTCGACCAGCATCTTGGCGATGGCGACACCCGCCGCGCCGGCGCCCGAGATGACGGCCCGCAGCTCGCCCAGCGCCCGCCCGCTCAGCCGCGCGGCGTTCCGCAGGGCGGCCAGCGTCACCACGGCCGTACCGTGCTGGTCGTCATGGAAGACCGGGATGTCGAGCCGCTCCTGCAGCTTCCGCTCCACCTCGAAGCACCGGGGCGCCGAGATGTCCTCCAGGTTGACCCCGCCGAACGACGGCGCGAGCCGCACCACGGTCTCGACGATCTCGTCGACGTCCGTGCAGTTCAGGGCGATGGGAACCGCGTCCACGCCGCCGAACTGCTTGAACAGGATCGCCTTGCCCTCCATCACCGGGAGGGAGGCCTCGGGCCCGATGTCACCGAGGCCCAGCACGGCCGTACCGTCCGTCACGACGGCCACGACCGATGACTTCCACGTGTAGTCGTGCACGAGCTCCGGCTGCTCCGCGATCGCGCTGCACACCTTCGCGACGCCGGGCGTGTACGCCAGGGACAGATCGTCCTTGTCACGGACCGGCACGGTGGCCTGCACAGCCATCTTGCCGCCGCGGTGCAACGCGAACGCCGGGTCGAAGGAGTCGAGGGGCTCCGCACCGCCCTCGTGATCCGTATCGCCGGTCCTGCTCTCGCTGCGAGGATTGACAATCTCCGCTGCCACTTCGTTTTACCCCTTAAATCTTCATTGGTTTGAGGGTGGCCACTCCTGGTGAGGGGTGGGCGGGCACCGCGTAGGCCCATGTCGTGCTTGTACGTGTAGACGTACGGGCGCGTACGCGACGGGCGCGCCGCACACGCGCCCTGAGCCCCGGATGAGGGGTGTAAAGACCCTTCTTACCGGACGGACGGCATCGAGGACGAGTCCATAACGCGAAGGTCACATGACGGGGCCCTGACTCTTCGTCCAAAATCGGGACAAGACCTGGACAAACCAGATACAACCACTCAACCACTGGCGAAGCCCGCGGCCCCCGTATCGAAATCCCGGGATTTACCGAAGTTCTTCCGGCCGGAAGGGTTGATTCCCATAGAAGGTCCGGCCGTGATGTACCGGAGTGGTGCGGTTCGGGGGTCGCCCGTTATCCGATTTTGACATGACTGGCCCCCAGAATCGCGCAGTCCGAATGGCAAGATGCCGTAATCACACGAGGTCGCGACACTCGAAGACGTGTGCTCTCGTCGACCCACGGCACTGCCGAAACCTTCGGCGTGCCACGGCCGTGTCGAACCCATCGGCAGCGGCCCGCCCCATCGGCAACTCCACCCATCCGCCGGAGGAACCCACCATGACCGCAAGCTCCACCCGTCGTACGACCGCCGCGCACTCCCGGCTAGCAGCGGTCGGTGCGATCGCGGTCGCAGGCGCGCTGATGCTCACCGGATGCGGTGACCAGACCAAGGACACCGGCTCGAGCGACACCGCGGCCTCGGCCCCGCTCGCCGACAAGCTGCCGAAGGCCATCCGCGACAAGGGTGTCATCAAGGTCGGCTCCGACATCGCCTACGCCCCGGTCGAGTTCAAGGACAGCTCCGGCAAGGTGGTCGGCATCGACCCCGACCTCGCCGCCGCCATGGGCAAGCAGCTCGGGGTCGAGTTCCAGTTCGAGAACGGCACCTTCGACACGCTGATCACGGGTCTGCGCTCCAAGCGGTACGACATCGCCATGTCCGCGATGACCGACACCAAGGACCGCCAGGAGGGCATCGACTCCGACACCGGCAAGAAGGTCGGCGAGGGCGTCGACTTCGTGGACTACTTCACCGCCGGTGTCTCGATCTACACCAAGAAGGGCGACGACCAGGGCATCAAGACCTGGTCCGACCTGTGCGGCAAGAAGATCGTGCTCCAGCGCGGCACCGTCTCCGAGGACCTCGCCAAGGCGGAGTCGAAGAAGTGCCCGGCCGGCAAGAAGATCGCCATCGAGCCCTTCGACAACGACCAGCAGGCCCAGACCCGCCTGCGCGCGGGCGGCGCCGACGCCGGCTCGTCCGACTTCCCGGTCGCCGCGTACGCCGTGAAGACCTCCGGCGGCGGCAAGGACTTCCAGCTGGTCGGCGAGCAGGTCGAGGCCGCTCCGTACGGCATCGCGGTCGCCAAGAACCAGACGCAGCTGCGGGACGCCCTCAAGGCCGCTCTCGACGCCGTCGTCGCGAACGGCGAGTACGAGAAGATCATGAAGAAGTGGGGCGTCACGGACGGCGCCATCGAGGAAGCCACGATCAACGGCGGCAAGTGACCGCGACGCAGCGGCACTGAAAGGCAACACCCGTGACTGTTGACATCGACAAGACACCGGCCGACACGCCCCCGGCCGGACCGGAGGCCATCAAGGCCATCCCGGTCCGGCACTACGGGCGGTACGTGTCCGCCGTCGTCGCCATCGCCCTGCTGGTCGGGGTCGTCTACGCGTTCTCCCAGGGCAAGATCAACTGGGACGCGATCCCGGACTACTTCTTCGACGACCGCATCCTCGACGGCGTCGGCAAGACGCTCCTGCTGACCGTGCTGTCCATGGCGATCGGCATCATCGGCGGCGTCCTGCTCGCCGTGATGCGCCTGTCGAAGAACCCGGTGACCTCGTCGATCGCGTGGTTCTACATCTGGTTCTTCCGCGGCACCCCGGTCCTGGTCCAGCTGATCGTCTGGTTCAACCTGGGCCTGGTCTTCGAGTACATCAACCTCGGGCCGTTCTACAAGGACGAGTGGTCGGACTTCATGACCCCGTTCCTGACGGCGCTGCTGGGCCTCGGCCTGAACGAGGCCGCGTACATGGCGGAGATCTGCCGGGCCGGTCTGCTCTCGGTCGACGAGGGCCAGACCGAGGCGTCGCACGCCCTCGGCATGAGCCACTCCAAGACGCTGCGCCGGATCGTCATCCCGCAGGCGATGCGCGTGATCGTGCCGCCGACGGGCAACGAGGTCATCAACATGCTGAAGACGACCTCGCTGGTCTCGGTCGTCCAGTATCCCGAGCTGCTCCGCGCGGCTCAGGACATCGGCCAGACCTCCGGAGCTCCCGCCGAGATGCTGTTCCTGGCGGCGGCCTGGTACCTGCTGATGACGTCGGTCTTCAGCATCGGCCAGTACTACCTGGAGCGGTACTACGCGCGTGGCTCCAGCCGGTCGCTCCCGGCCACGCCGCTCCAGAAGATCAAGGCGAACGTGCTGTCCCTGTCCAACCGCTCGGCGTCGACGGGAGGCACCGCATGACCGCCATGGTCAAGGCCGAGGGCGTCCACAAGTCCTTCGGCCCCGTAGAAGTCCTCAAGGGCATCGACCTGGAGGTGAAGTCCGGCGAGGTGTTCTGCCTCATCGGCCCCTCCGGCTCCGGCAAGTCGACCTTCCTCCGGTGCATCAACCACCTGGAGAAGATCAACGCCGGCCGTCTGTACGTCGACGGCGATCTGGTCGGCTACCGGCAGAAGGGCGACAAGCTCTACGAGCTGAAGGACAGCGAGGTCGCCGTCAAGCGCCGGGACATCGGCATGGTCTTCCAGCGCTTCAACCTGTTCCCGCACATGACGTCCGTGGAGAACGTCATGGAGGCGCCGGTCCAGGTCAAGGGCGTGAACAGGGCCAAGGCGCGGGAGCGCGCCCTGGAACTGCTGGACCGGGTGGGCCTGGCCGACAAGGCGGGCAGCTACCCCTCGCAGCTCTCCGGCGGTCAGCAGCAGCGCGTCGCCATCGCCCGGGCCCTCGCCATGGACCCGAAGCTGATGCTGTTCGACGAGCCGACCTCGGCGCTGGACCCGGAGCTGGTCGGTGACGTCCTGGACGTCATGCGCGACCTGGCCGAGTCGGGCATGACGATGATCGTCGTCACCCACGAGATGGGCTTCGCCCGCGAGGTGGGCGACAGCCTGGTCTTCATGGACGGCGGTGTGGTGGTCGAATCCGGTCACCCGCGCGAGGTGCTGACGAACCCGCAGCACGAGCGGACGAAGTCGTTCCTGTCCAAGGTGCTCTGACGCCACGCACGGCGAGGGGGCGGTACGGGGTATCCGTACCGCCCCCTTTCGTCTGCGCTGCTTCCCGGACGGCAGCAGGTGTCCGAGGACGAGACCCACACCGGCCCGGCCTGCGAGGCCCACACCGGCCCTGTCTGGCCGAACCCCTCCTCGCTCAGCCCGTGCGGGACACCGGGCCGACCGCGTGTCGCCGCCCGCGTGCTCCCCGTGGATCTCGTGGCGCCGGGCCGAGGGGCCGACGAGGACCGGGTCCTTCGCGGCCGGCTGCCACCCCTCGGTCCGGCCGAGGGTGCCGTTCCGCCTGGCCTGATCCGTGCGGGCGCGCCGCTGCGCCCGCTCCGCCGCGTTGATCCGGGGCGTCGTCTGGTCGATCATGTGGTCCGCGTTCAGGAAGACACCGCCGGCGAGGTCGAGGGCGCGCGGGGCGGTGCCCGCGAAGGTCTCGAGCACGCTCGGGAACCACTCCTGCCGCAGGTCCCGGCTCTTGTGCCGGGCGGGCCGGCCGGCGGCGGCCCTCATGATGTCGGCGTCCGCCGCCGAGCCCCTCCCTCGTAATACCCTGGAAGTGCCGTCAGCTGTTACCAGTGCACACCCTCGACCATGAAGCCCCTCCGTAAGGACTACAAGTGGAACTGGCCTACTACTCGGACTACGCCGTGCGCCTCGTCAACACCGAGGAGCCGGCCCGGGGCAAGGACGCCCTGACGTCGGTCGAGGCCATCCGCGACCTGTTCGGCGGCCAGCAGTCCGCGGCCCGCCGCGCCACCGACGCGGACGTCACCCGCTTCCGCTCGGTCCGGGCCCGGCTGCGCGCGGTCTTCGAGGCGGCCGACTCGGGCGACGAGAGGCTCGCCGTCGACCTGCTGAACTCGCTGCTGCTGGAGTTCCCGGTGAGCCCGCAGATCTCCGGGCACGACGTCCGTGACGACGACGGCCGCCCCCTGTGGCACATGCACCTGGCGGACCACCCGTCGAACGCCACCGCGGGCTACGCGGCGATCGCGGCGATGGGCCTGGCGTTCCACCTGACCGAGTACGGCGTGGACCGCCTCGGCCTGTGCGAGGCCGCGCCGTGTCGCAACGCCTACCTCGACACCTCCACCAACCGCTCCCGGCGCTACTGCTCCGACCGCTGCGCGACCCGCGCCAACGTGGCGGCCTACCGCGCCCGCAAACGCCTGGAGGCCGCCCGGCCCGACCTGCCCGAGAGGACCGGCCTGGCCGCCGAGAGCGCCCAGCCCAGCAGCGCCCACGGCGACCGCCGGTCCGGCCTGCGCGGCCGGTAGCGGAACCGGACCCGCCCCAGGACCAGTTCGTCGGGCACGACGCCGTAGTCGGTGCTGTCGCCGCCGGCGTACGCGTTGTCCCCGAGCACCCACCAGCCGCTCTCGCGCCGCTGGGCGACCCGCTTGACGACCAGCAGGTCCTGCTGGAAGGGGTGCCGCAGCACGATGACGTCCCCGGGCCTGACCCTGGCCCCGTAGTGCACCAGGAGCCGGTCCCCGTGGTGCAGCGTGGGCACCATGGACGGCCCGGTCACCTCGGCCAGCCCGAAGGGCGCCGGCCTCCCCCGCTCGGACTCCTGCGACAGCTCCGGCATCACCCGGCACCTCCCCGGTTCTTCGTCCACCAGTCTCAGTCTCACCCCGGACTTTTGTCCTAAGCCCATGGGGGCACCCGCCAAAAGCCGTCCCTCACGGAGTAATGTCCCCTGTGAGAAGACGATCACGAGGAAGGAATGCTCCATGCTTTCCCGCCTGTTTGCCCCCAAGGTCAAGGTCAGTGCGCACTGCGACCTTCCCTGCGGTGTGTACGACCCCGCCCAGGCCCGCATCGAGGCGGAGTCGGTGAAGGCCGTGCAGGAGAAGATGGCCGCCAACGACGACCCGCACTTCCAGGCGCGCGCCACCGTCATCAAGGAGCAGCGCGCCGAGCTCGCCAAGCACCACGTCTCGGTGCTCTGGAGCGACTACTTCAAGCCCCCGCACTTCGAGAAGTACCCGGAGCTGCACCAGCTGGTCAACGACACCCTGAAGGCCCTCTCGGCCGCCAAGGCGTCGACCGACCCGGCCACCGGCCAGAAGGCGCTGGACTACATCGCCCAGATCGACAAGATCTTCTGGGAGACCAAGAAGGCCTGACCGCCTTCGTACGACGGAGGGGCCCGACCGAGAACCGGCCGGGCCCCTTCGTCGTGGCGCCCCTACTGAGGGACGATCAGGTGTATCCCGTACGCCACCACGGCCGTGCAGGCGAGGAAGCACAGGGTGGCCCGGGTGAGACCGAGGGCGCACGCGCCGCCCCGCTGTTCGCGCATGCCCTCCGGCCGGGCGAGGCCGAGGACGCCGAGCGCGAAGACGACGACCACGGTGACGGTGCCCCCGACGCTCACCGCGGCGACCCGGCCGAGTGCGGTCCAGTCCAGATGCATGTCCGGCTCCCTGTCTCTCAGGCGGCCGTGCCGACCTTGGCCGGCGGCTCGGTGCGGATGCTGACCTCGTGCGCGTCGTTGACGTTGTGCGCGTGCACCGGGTTACGGCGCGAGATGACCACGATGCCCGCGGCGAGGACCGCGCCGACCAGTGCGACGACCGCCGTGCCGGTGTCCCCGCCGTGCTGCACGACCGCGGCGGCCAGACCGCCCACCAGTGCGGCGGCGGGCAGGGTGACCGTCCAGGCGACCGCCATCCGGCCCGCCACATCCCAGCGGACCTCCGCGAGCCTGCGGCCGAGACCCGCGCCCAGGATGCTGCCCGAGGCCACCTGGGTGGTGGACAGGGCGAAGCCGAGGTGGGCGGAGGTCAGGATGACGGTCGTGGAGGCCGTCTCGGCCGCGAAGCCCTGGGGCGACTGGATCTCGGTGAGGCCCTTGCCCATGGTGCGGATGATCCGCCAGCCGCCCAGGTAGGTGCCGAGACCGATGGCGAGGCCCGCGGACGCGATGACCCACAGGGGCGGCCCCGCGTCGTGGCCGAGCGCGCCGGCCGAGATCAGGGTGAGGGTGATGACGCCCATGGTCTTCTGCGCGTCGTTGGTGCCGTGGGCGAGGGAGACCAGCGAGGCGGAGGCGATCTGGCCGATGCGGAAGCCCCGGGTGACGGAGTCCTTGCCGGCGCGGTCGGTGAGCCGGTAGGCGAGGCAGGTGGCGAGCAGCGCGGCGACACCGGCCACCACCGGCGAGGCCACCGCCGGCACCAGCACCTTCTCGACGACCTTGTCGAAGTCGACGCCGTGGCTGCCCGCCCCGACCCACACGGCCCCGATCAGCCCGCCGAACAGCGCGTGCGAGGAGCTCGAGGGCAGACCGGCCAGCCAGGTCAGCAGATTCCACAGGATCGCGCCGACGAGCCCCGCGAAGATCATGCCCGGGGAGACGAGGGTGTCGTCCACGATGCCGCCCGAGATGGTCCTGGCGACCTCCGTGGACAGGAAGGCACCGACGACGTTGAGGGCACCGCTGATCAGGACCGCCGTACGGGGAGCGAGCGCGCCGGTGGCGATGGACGTGGCCATCGCGTTCGCCGTGTCGTGGAATCCGTTGGTGAAGTCGAAGGCGAGTGCCGTGACGATGACGACCGCCACGAGGAACGGGATGTGGTCCATTCCTGCATGCAAACAAGCGCGGGCCGATGGGCGGGGAACGGTGCGCAACGGCTGGTCAAGGTTCACGCGGGTGGCCGTGGCGCGCGCCCTCTACGATCGCGCCCATGAGGATCAGCTGGACGTACGCCTTCATCGACCGCCCGCGTGAGGCCTTCGGCGCCGCCTGCGACTTCTGGACGGCGGTCACGGACACCCGGCTGTCCGAACTGCGTGGAGACCACGACGAGTTCGTCACCCTGCTGCCCGACGGCGCCGACGCATGCGTGAAGATACAGGCGGTCGGGCCGCGTTCCGGCGGCGCGCACCTCGACTTCTGCGTGGACGACGTACCGGAGTTCGCCGCCGCGGCGGTACGGCTCGGCGCGAGTGTCGTGGCGGACCTCGGCTCGCTCGTCGTGCTGCGTTCGCCGGCCGGACAGTTGTTCTGCGCGGATCCCTGGCGCGGGCAGTCGTCGCGCCCGGGCGTGGTGCGGGGCAGCCGGCTCGACCAGGTGTGCGTGGACATCGCGCCCTCGGCCTACGACGCCGAAGTCGCCTTCTGGAGCGCGCTGCTCGCCGGCTGGGAGTCGCTGCCGGGCTCCCTGCCCGAGTTCCACGTGGTCAAGCCGCCGCCCGGTCTGCCGGTCCGTCTGCTCTTGCAACGGCTCGACGAGGAACGTCCGGCCTCCGCCCACCTCGACCTCGCCTGCGCGGACGTCGAGGCGACCCGGGCGCGGCACGAGGAACTCGGGGCCGCCTTCGTGTCCGCCTTCTCCGGCTGGACGGTGATGCGCGACCCGGCGGGCGGCCCGTACTGCCTGACCACCCGGAATCCGGTGACGGGCGGGCTGGTCGGCTAGCGGGCCTCGAACTCGCCGTAGGCGCAGTCGACAGCCAGGCCCTCGTCAGGCCTCGGACAAGGCGGCAGGTCCGGCGACTCGTCGGGGTCCGCGTTCTCCCAGACGTACGGCCCCCCGGGTTCCGTGGAGTCCTGCATCCACAGCGTCAGCCCGCCGGTGACGGCCACGACCAACGCCCACACGATCACGACCAGGCGCCACACCCTGCTGCGCCGCTCCCCCGGTCCGCCCATGCCGCACACGCTAGTCGGTCAACCGTGCCGCCCGGGCCCGGAGGTAGCGCTGCTCGGGCAGGCTGAGGGTCCGGGCGGCCGCCGACTCGTACGCGGCCCGGGCGGCTGCCGGTTCGCCCGCGCGCTCCAGGAGATGCCCTCGTACGGCGTCCAGGCGGTGGCCCCTCAACTCGTCGGCCAAGGCGTCCAGCTCGGCCAGGCCGGCGCGCGGGCCGTGGACCATGGCGACGGCGACCGCACGGTTCAGGCGTTCGACCGGGCCGGGGATCAGGCCGACCAGGACGTCGTACAGGCCCAGGATCTCGGCCCAGTCCGTGGCGTCGGGGGCGGGCGCCTCGTCGTGGACGGCGGCGATCGCGGCCCGCAGCTGGTACGGCCCCGGCCTGCCGCGGGACAGGGCCCGGGTGACCAGCGCGACGCCCTCCTCGATCGCGGCCTTGTCCCAGCGGTCCCGGTCCTGCTCGTCGAGGGGAACGAGCTCGCCGTGCGGTCCGCTGCGCGCCTCACGCCGGGCGTCGGTGAGCAGCATCAGCGCGAGGAGACCGGCCACCTCGCAGTCGTCGGGCAGCAGCCGGTGGACCGTGCGGGCCAGCCGCACGGCCTCGCCGGCGAGGTCGCGGCGCTGGAGCGCGGCGCCGGAGGTGGCCGTGTAGCCCTCGTTGAAGATCAGGTAGAGGGTCTGCAGCACGGACGGCAGCCGCTGCTCCCAGCGGTCGGGACGGCCGAAGCGCACACCCCGCACCTTCTGCTTGGCCCGGCTGATGCGCTGCGCCATCGTCGCCTCCGGAACCAGATAGGCCCGGGCGATCTCCGCCGTGGTGAGACCGCCGACGGCACGCAGCGTGAGCGCTATCTGGGCGGGAGGCGTCAGGTCCGGATGGCAGCACAGGAACAGCAGCGAGAGGGTGTCGTCCTCGCGGGGCGCCCGCTCGCCGGGCGGCGGCGCCGTGAAGGCGTCGCGGGGTGTGAGCGCCGCCACCCGCTCCTCGCGCTGCCGCCGGGCCTCCTCGCTGCGCAGGGCGTCGGTGAGCCGCCGTGCGGCGACCTTGATCAGCCAGCCGCGAGGGTTGCCGGGCACGCCCGCCGAGGGCCACTGCCCGGCCGCCGCGAGCAGCGCCTCCTGCACGGCGTCCTCGGCCGCGTCGAAGTGCCCGTACCGCCTGACCAGCGCGCCGAGGACCTGTGGCGCGTGGCGGCGCAGCAGGTCCTCGGTCTCGGGTGTGTTCCTCACCAGCGTGTCCGTCGGTGCCGGCCGGTTTCTCAGATGTCCCCGGAACCGTCCATGATCGGGCGGATCACGACGGGATGGTCGGGGGCGCCGGCCGGCTGCGGGCAGCCGGCGACACGGGCGGCGATCTCCGTGACCCGCTCCAGGCTCTCGCACTCCAGGACCCAGTAGCCGGCCAGCAGCTCCTTGGTCTCGCTGTACGGCCCGTCGGTGATCACGGCCTTGCCGTCGTCACCGAGGGTGACGTGCCGGGTCTGCGCCGGCTCGGCCAGGCCCTGCCCGTCGACGAGCTCGCCCGTCTCGGCCAGGTCGTCGTTGATGGCGCCCATGTAGGCGAACATGGTCTGGAGTTCCTCTTCGCTCCAGGCCGGGGAGTCCGCCGACGTCCTGCCGCGCATGGCTTCGTAGTCCGCCTGTGTGCCCTGCACCATGACCAGGTACTTCATCAGTCCGCTCCTTCGGCTCTCACCGCCCTGCCGGGCGGCTCTTCACAGGGGACGTCGGAGCCGGGCCGCGCATCTCGACACGGACTCAGGAGTTTTTCGGGACGGTTTCTCCAGGGGCCGTTTCGGGCCGGGTCGTGGTGGGCGTGGCGGCGGGCCGTGCGGGCTCGGCCCGCTGAGGACCGTCGGCGGGCCGGGTGTCCTCGCCGGTACCGCCGCTGCCGGCGCCCTCCGTGTCGTAGGCGCCGCACTCGGGGTTGCGGCACGGTCCCGCCACCCATCGCGGGACCCATGTACCCAGCGTCTTGTGGCGCCGGACGACTGTTTCCACTGGCTGTCCGCAGGCCGGACAGACGTGTTGTTCGCTGCCCATGTCCTCAGGGTAGGCCGGTCGGGAGCTCAGCGCTTCCTGCTGTACGCGCGCACCAGCGCGCCGTTGCCGAACGTGCGCACCGCCTCCAGGGTGAGGGACTCCGCATGGTCGGCAACCCTGGACGCCGGGCCGCGCTCGTCGACGCCGGTGTCGAGGTGCTCGCACGCGGGGGGCGCGCCAGCTGACGTTCCGCGCGGTGGACGCCAAGGCCGGGGTGCCCGCGGGACCGCCTCCACCTACTTCACCGGACGCGCCGACCTGCTGTCGTCAGATCGACACCCGGCCGCGCGTACGGCTCGCACCCGACCCCGACGTGGTCGCCCGGCTGATGACGCGGCCGAAGGACCGTTCGCCGGTTACGGCCTTCATGCACGACCTCGTGGTGGAGTTCCGCCGCACGGCCGGGCTGCCGGTGGCGACGGGTCCGTCGCCGTGCTGTATCTGGCCATGCCCGGGCTGATCCTGGAGCATCTGCCCCGGCCGGGGGTGGGAATGCCCGACGGTCTGGTGTCGGGGGTCGTGGCGACGGTACTGCCGGGGGGCGGCCGGACGAGACCCCAGGGCCGTAGGGGGCTGCTGGGGGCCCGGCACCGGCTGCGAAAGTGCCGTCGGCGACCGAGGAGCGGGGGCAAGAGGGTGCGCCGGGCAGCGCCTCGCGGCATGCGGCCTCTCGCGACAGGGTCTACGCGGGCCGGTGCGGTGCGGGCTCGCGCCACATGGGCCACATCGCCGGGCCGTCGGGGAGGTCGAGGGCCGGGCCGGCCGCCTCGAAGCCGAGGCGCTCGTACAGCTTGCGGCTGCGGGCGCTGCTGGCCTCCAGGTAAGCGGGCAGACCCTCGCGGTCGCAGCGGTCGAGGACCTCTTCGATGAGCGCGGTGCCGAGGCCCTCGCCCTGGCGGCCGGGGGCCACCCCGATCATCCACAGGTACTCGTGCGCCCGCCCGGTGGGATGGACGGCGTCCGTCAGCCGGCCGATCATCTCGATGCGTTCGTTCTCCGGATCGACGGCCTCCCGCACCTGGGACGGCCCTTCGTCCTCTGCGTCACCGTCATGGTCCTCACCCGCGGGCACGGGAAGCCACAATGCGCAGGCCGAGCCGTCCTCGGTGACGTCGATGCGGCCGGCCGCGAGCACGATGTCGGTGAAAGCGGCCATGAGCCCGGGGTGCTTGGCACGGCGGTCCTCCGCCCCGGGGAAGACCCAGCGGCTCACGGGGTCGTCCTGGAACGCCTCGTCCAGAAGCCGGACGATCAGCTCCCTGTCCCCTTCGCCCGCCGTCCGGATGGCCACGCCCATGCCCCGCCCCTTCGCTCGTCCCGACGGGCGTCGATCGTAGGGCGGTTGGCCCTCGCGCAGGGGCACGCGCGGGATCTTGGCGGGATTCGATCGAACGTTTGCCCAAACTCGACCGCTACGGGAAGGGGGCGGGCCCCGCACACCGTGGGGCAGTGCGGGACCCGCCGACCGGAGGCCGGTGACCGTGCGGGGTCAGGAGCCGCACGGCCCCGGCACTCCGGGGCTCTTGGCCCTTCGGTCGCCCGAAGGCCGTCACAGGTGCTGCCGCTCAACGGCCGGCCATCGCCTGCTGCCGCCCGGCAACCGGTCGGCCGGCCATCACCGGCGCCCTTCGACCGCTGCCGCCCGAACGACGCCACCGGTCGTCAACTGGTGCGCCGGGTCACGAACTCGGCGAGGGCCAGCAGCCCGCCCGCCGCCTCCGGGTCCGGCACCGCGCGGGCCAGCTGCTGCATCGCCCGCGCCATCCGGTCGGCGGCCTGGCCCTGTGCCCAGTCTCGGCCGCCCGCCCGCTCCACGGTCAGGGCGATGTGGTCCAGGTCCTCCTTCTCGCTGGGCCGTGCGTACAGTTCGGCGAGTTCGGCTGCCGCCGGGGTGCCGGAGGTGAAGGCCGCGACCACCGGCAGGGACTTCTTGCGGGCGGCCAGGTCGGCACCGACGGGCTTGCCGGTGCGGTGCGGGTCGCCCCATATGCCGATGACGTCGTCGATGAGCTGGAAGGCGAGCCCGGCCTCCCGGCCGAACGCGTCCAGCGCCGCCACTTCCGCGTCCGAGGCACCCGCGTAGAGCCCGCCGATCGCACAGGCGCCTCCGAGCAGGGCGCCCGTCTTGGCCTCCGCCATGGCGAGCACCTCGTCGAGCGTGACCTCGGTCGGGCCACACCGCTCCAGGGCCGTGTCCGCGTGCTGCCCGGCGCACAGTTCGACCACACAGTCCGCGAGCCGGGCGGCGGCGGCCGGGGACGCCGGATGGGGGTCCTGCGCGAGCAGCCGCAGGGCCAGCGCCTGCAGAGTGTCTCCCGCGAGGATGGCGTCGGTGTCACCGAACACCGTCCAGGCGGTGGGCCGGTGCCGTCGGGTGGTGTCCCGGTCCATCACGTCGTCGTGCAGCAGCGTGAAGTTGTGGATCAGCTCCACGGCCGCTGCCGCCCGAGCCGCCCCCGCCCGCGCCTCGGGCCCCCCGAGAGCGGCTGCCGCGGCGAGCACCAGCGCGGGCCGGATCGCTTTGCCCGAACCCCCGTCCGCAGGGGTGCCGTCGGCCTGCTCCCAGCCGAAGTGGTAGAGCGCGATCCGGCGCATCGGCCCGGGCAGCGAGCCGAGCGCGGCCCGCAGCACCGGGCCGACCTCCGCCCGGGCCCGCTCCAGCAGCATGACCGCCTCGTGCCCTTCGGCCGGCTCCGGCCCGCGGTCCCGCTGTGTCCCGATGGCCCCCCGCCTGTCCGCGGCCCCGGCCGCCTGCCGGGGCTCGGCGCCACGCTGTCCACCGGGGGTGGGCAGCGTCGTCTCCGTCCTGGACTCCGTGAGGGACTCACCCATGGGACCGCCTCGGGAAAGGAGCGGAGGGTGGCGCTTCCGCTGCCGCTGGGCTCACACCCGGAGGATGTACCCGCCCTGACGGGCGGGAACACGGCCGGCACACCGGGAGCGTCACTGCCAGCGGCCGATCTCGACGTTCTCCAGGACGCCGAGCGCGTCCGGTACCAGCACCGCGGCCGAGTAGTAGGCCGTGACCAGGTACTTGATGATGGCCTGTTCGTTGATGCCCATGAAGCGCACCGACAGGCTCGGCTCGATCTCGTCCGGGATGCCGGAGGCGCGCAGGCCGATGACACCCTGGTCGGCCTCCCCGGTACGCAGGGCGATGATGGACGTCGTACGGGCGTCCGACACCGGGATCTTGTTGCACGGGAAGATCGGCACACCCCGCCAGGTGGGGATGCGGTTGCCGCCCATGTCGATGGTCTCGGGGACCAGTCCGCGCTTGTTGAGCTCGCGTCCGAACGCGGAGATGGCGCGAGGGTGCGCGAGGAGCATCTTGGTGCCGCGGCGCCTGCTGAGCAGTTCGTCCATGTCGTCCGGGCTGGGCACGCCGTCGTGCGGCTGGATCCGCTGGTCGTACTCGCAGTTGTGCAGGAGCCCGAAGTCGCGGTTGTTGACGAGCTCGTGCTCCTGGCGCTCCTTCAGCGCCTCGACCGTCAGCCGGATCTGCTGCTCGGTCTGGTTCATGGGCTGGTTGTAGAGGTCGGCCACGCGCGTGTGGATGCGCAGCACGGTCTGGGCGACGCTCAGTTCGTACTCACGGGGCCGGGCGTCGTAGTCGACGAAGGTGTGCGGGATGTCCGGCTCGCCGGAGTGGCCGGAGGAGAGGTCGATCTCCTTCTCGCCGTACCTGTTGGAGCGTTGCGAGGGGATCGAGCGAAGCTGCCGGAGGTGTTCGCGCAGGGTGTCGGAGCGCTCCGCGATCTGCCCGAACTCCTGGCGGGGCAGCACGAGCACGGTGCACGCGGTGAGCGCACGGGCCGTGTACTCCCAGATGGCGTCCTCGTTCAGCAGCGCGTCGTCGCCGAAGTAGGCGCCGTCGGCGAGGACTCCGAGGGACTCGTCGTCCCCGTACGGGCCCGTGCCGACCTTCTCCACCCTGCCGTGCGCCAGGAGGTACACCTCGTC
The DNA here is from genome assembly GCF_042955215.1 of Streptomyces sp. NPDC012466. Classification (NCBI taxonomy): domain Bacteria; kingdom Bacillati; phylum Actinomycetota; class Actinomycetes; order Kitasatosporales; family Streptomycetaceae; genus Streptomyces; species Streptomyces sp. NPDC012466. The sequence continues at coordinate 182,295 of NZ_JBIBEQ010000012.1, forward strand.
GGACGGGCTGCCGAACGAGACGATGACCTCGCCCGCCGGGATCTCCCGCTGCTCGCAGCGGCGGGAGATCTCGAAGAGGACCTCCTCGTCCTCGTACGACCGCAGTGCCGGCAGCTCGCCCAGCTCCGCGGGGATGATCTCGACGCGGTCGCCGGTCTTCACGAACGTCAGCCGGCCGTCGCCCACGGCGTACGTCAGCCGCCGGTTCACCCGGTACGTACCGCCCTGGATGTCGACCCACGGCAGCATCCGCAGCAGCCAGCGGGAGCTGATCTCCTGCATCTGTGGCACGGACTTGGTCGTGGTGGCCAGGTTCCGCGCGGCCGCCGTGCCGAGACTCTGCTGCGGCTTGGTCTGCTCCGTGCGGACCTCTTCGCCTACCGACATAGAGAACTGCCCTCCCGGTTGTGACCGACGCCCATATGCCTCGGGCATCGATGTGCACGGGCAAGCCTTCCTCACTCGGCGTCGTGGTGCTATTACCCGAAAGAGCGGGAATGGATCTTCGCCCGGCTGGGCAGAGGGGGCCCGTTCGCGGTGCGGCAGCGCACGCTTTCCCGGCTCCTCGGCCCGGGCGCCCTTCCGCCGACAAGCGCGTCAGCCCCGAGCCTCCGTCTGCCACCTCACGGGTGACAATGGCCCGGTGACCAGCCCCGACACCCCAGGACTCGCCGCACTCGGCCCCCGGCTGCCCTCGCCGGTGCAGGAGGTCGTGGACGACCGGTTCGAGCGCCGGGGCGTGCGGCTGCTGCTGAAGCGGGACGACCTCATCCACCCGGAGCTGATCGGCAACAAGTGGCGCAAGCTCGCGCCGAACCTTTCCGCGGCGGCCGGCCGTACCGTCGTCACCTTCGGCGGCGCCTGGTCCAACCACCTGCGCGCCACGGCCGCGGCCGGCCGCCTGCTCGGTATCCCCACGGTCGGTGTCGTACGCGGCGACGAACTGGCCGGCCGGCCCCTCAATCCCTCACTGACCCGCTGCGCCGCCGCCGGCATGCGGCTGCACTTCGTCGACAGGGCGACCTACCGCCGCAAGTCCGAGCCGCGGACCCTGGCCGGCATCCTGCGCGCGGCGGACGCGGAAGGGGCGTACGTCGTCCCCGAGGGCGGCAGCAACGCCGAGGCCGTACGCGGCTGCCGGGCCCTCGGCGCCGAGCTGCGGGGCCGAGCCGATGTCGTCGCGGTGGCCTGCGGCACCGGCGGCACGCTCGCGGGGCTGGCCGCCGGCCTCGCGCCCGGCCAGCGGGCCCTGGGCGTGCCGGTCCTCAAGGGCGGGTTCCTGGCCGCCGAGACGGAAGCCCTGCAGCGTGAGGCTTTCGGTGCCCGGCGCGGCACCTGGAGCCTGGACGACCGTTTCCATGGCGGCGGCTACGCGCGCGTGCCCGCCGAGCTCGACGCCTTCGCGGCGGACTTCGAGGACCGGCACGACCTGCCCGTCGAACGCCTGTACGTCGCCAAGCTGCTGTTCGGGCTCGTCGCCCTGGCCGGCGAAGGCGCCTTCCCGCGCGGGACGGCGGTCGCGGCCGTGGTCACCGGGCGCCCCTTTCCCTGAGGCGGAGCTCCGCCGTCACGCCGCTTCCCGGAAGGCCGCGGCCTCCTCCAGGTCCAGCCTGCGCAGCAGGATCCGCAGCATCTCGTCGTCGATGTAGCGGCCGTCCCGGAGTTTGACGAACACCTCACGCTCGGCGCTGATCATCTCCCGCGACAGCCGCCGGTAGGTGTCGTCGACGGACTCCCCGGTGATCGGGTTGGCCTGCCCGAGCCGTTCCCAGACGGCGTTGCGGCGGCGTTCCAGGACGATGCGCAGCCGGTCGGCGAGCGGGGCGGGCAGGGCGTTGCGCTCGTCGGCGAGGAGTTCGTCCAGGCGCCTTTCGGCAGCCCGGGAGGCCTGCGCCTGGGCGTTGGCCTCGGCGAGCGTCTCGGTCTGCGCGTCGCGCCCGGGGAACTTCAGCAGCCGGATCAGCGGGGGCAGGGTCAGGCCCTGCACGACCAGGGTCCCGATGACCGTCGTGAAGGTCAGGAAGAGGATGAGGTTGCGCTGCGGAAAGGGTTCCTCGCCGCCGTGCATGGTGAGCGGGATCGAGAAGGCGATGGCCAGCGAGACCACGCCCCGCATCCCGGCCCAGGCGATGACGAACGGCCCCTTCCAGGTCGGGTCGTCCTCCCGTTCCCGGACCCGGGCCGACAGCAGCCGCGGCAGGAAGGTGGCGGGATACACCCAGACGAACCGGGTCGCGACGACGACCAGGAAGACGGCGACCGCGTACCAGGCGGCCTCGGCTCCCTCGTACTCACCGAGCCCCTTCAGGACCACCGGCAGCTGCAGTCCGATCAGCGCGAACACCGCCGACTCCAGGACGAAGGCGACCATCTTCCAGACCGCCTCCTCCTGCAGACGCGTCGCGAAATCGACCTCCCACGCGCGGTGCCCCAGGTAGAGCGCGACGACCACGACCGCGATGACACCGGAGGCGTGCACCTGCTCGGCGACGGCGTACGCGACGAACGGGATCAGCAGGGAGAGCGTGTTCTGTGGCAGCGCCTCCTTCACGTGCGTGCGCAGCCAGTGGATCGGCGCCATCAGCAGCAGGCCCACCACGACGCCGCCGACCGCCGCGAGCAGGAACTCGCCGACGCCCCCGGCCCAGGTCGCGCCCTCGCCGACGGCGGCGGCCAGGGCCACCCGGTACGCGGTGATCGCGGTGGCGTCGTTCAGCAGGGACTCGCCCTGGAGAATCGTGGTGATCCGCGACGGCAGCCCGACCCGGCGGGCCACCGCCGTCGCCGCGACCGCGTCCGGGGGCGCCACCACCGCCCCGAAGACCAGGGCCGCGGTCAGCGGCATGCCCGGCACGATCACGTACAGGGCCCAGCCGACGACGAAGGTCGCGAACAGCACGTACCCGACGGACAGCATCGCGACCGGCCGCAGCTGCGCCCGCAGGTCGAGGTAGGAGCTGTCGGTGGCGGCGGTGTGCAGCAGCGGGGGCAGGATGAGCGGCAGGACGATGTGCGGGTCGAGCGTGTACTCGGGCACCCCTGGGACGTAGCTGACCGCCAGCGCCACGGCCACCAGCAGCAGCGGCGCCGGCACCGGGGTGCGCCGTGCGGCCGCGGCGATCGCCGCACTGCCCGCCACGAGCAGCAGCAGTGGCATCACGTCCATCGTTCTCGCCCACCCTCATCTTTCGACGCGGTCTTCCGCCCGACCGTCGTAACCTGGCAATCATGAAACAGTGCACGCACGCCGACGCGCTGCCGCACCCCGAGCCCGGCCCGCTCAGCGAGACGTGTCCGGAGTGCTTGGCGGAGGGCCTGGACCCGGTGCAGCTGCGGCTGTGCCTCAGCTGCGGTCACGTCGGCTGCTGCGACTCCTCGCCGGGACGGCACGCGGCGGAGCATCATAAGGAGTCGGGTCACCCCGTGATGCGGACCCACGAGCCCGGGGAAACCTGGCGCTGGTGCTTCGTCGACCATGTCCTGGTGTGACGCGACGGGCCCCTGGCGCCGGACGGTTCGACCGTCTGACGTCTGGGTACGTCAACCCGGCCCGCGCTCTTCCCATTTGGGCCCGCCCAACCCCTAGACACGGAGCGTATCCACAGGTTTACTGTGAGTAACGACAGGGGTTGGGGTCCCGGGGACAGGATCGTCGAGAGCGCGATAGCGTCACCGCTGAACCACGTATCGCGTTACCCCGGGGGGCGACCCCCGGCCCTGAAACGCTTGTACCACCATGGAGGTGAGGGTGTCCCAGATCGCAGGCGAGCCCGCGACCCAGGACTTCGTCGAAGTCCGGCTGCCGGCCGCGGGTGCCTACCTGTCGGTGCTGCGTACGGCCACGGCCGGTCTCGCGGCCCGTTTGGACTTCACCCTCGACGAGATCGAGGACTTGCGCATCGCGGTGGACGAGGCCTGCGCGATCCTGCTTCAGCAGGCCGTGCCCGGCTCGGTGCTCAGTTGTGTTTTCCGCCTCGTCGACGACTCGCTCGAGGTCACCGTCTCGGCACCGACCACGGATGGCCATGCCCCCTCACGGGACACCTTCGCATGGACCGTCCTGTCCGCTCTCGCGGGCAAGGTCTCCTCCGCCGTGGACAAGGACAAAACCGTTTCGATCAGCCTCTACAAACAGCGCGGCGCGGGACCCGGGCCGGCGTGAGGAGCGAGGACGGGCCGGTGCGGGACGAAGAGCGCGGCACACGAGAGCTGCCGGCCGAGGCCACGGGCACGAGCGGCCCGAGCAGTGCCCGGCGCATGGCGGACGGCATCGACGGCATCCCCGAGCAGGCCCGCCCGCATCCCGAGGACGACTCCGCGGGGGCCGTCCTCCCGGGCGGCGGGCGGGACCAGGACGGTGCCGTGCGGAGCGCGCCTCCGGGCGGGGGGATCGCCGCATCCCCGGCCCAGGGGGGTCCCCCCACTCCCGCGGAGTCGAGAGTGGCGGAGGAGGCGAGGGCTCGGGGAAGGGCGACGGGCGGGACGATGAGCGAGCACGAGCGACACTCCGAGGATCAGGCGCCGCGCACGCACCACGCACAGAATGCGCACCACGGCTCCCCGGACCGCAGCGGGGCGCGCGAGATGTTCCTCAAGCTGCGCACCCTGAGCAGTGGCAGCCCGGAGTACGCGGAGCTGCGCAACCAGCTGGTCCGGATGCATCTGCCGCTCGTGGAGCATCTCGCGCGCCGCTTCCGCAACCGCGGCGAGCCGCTGGACGACCTCACCCAGGTCGCCACGATCGGCCTGATCAAGTCGGTGGACCGTTTCGACCCGGACCGCGGCGTGGAGTTCTCGACGTACGCGACCCCCACGGTCGTCGGTGAGATCAAGCGGCACTTCCGCGACAAGGGCTGGGCGGTGCGCGTCCCGCGCCGGCTGCAGGAGCTGCGCCTGGCGCTGACGACGGCCACGGCCGAGCTCTCGCAGCTGCACGGCCGCTCCCCCACGGTCCACGAGCTCGCCGAGAAGCTGGCGATCTCGGAGGAGGAGGTCCTGGAGGGCCTGGAGTCCGCCAACGCGTACTCCACGCTGTCCCTGGACGTCCCCGACACCGACGACGAGTCCCCGGCGGTCGCGGACACCCTCGGCGCCGAGGACGAGGCGCTGGAGGGCGTGGAGTACCGGGAGTCCCTCAAGCCGCTGCTGGAGGACCTCCCGCCACGTGAGAAGCGGATCCTGCTGCTGCGGTTCTTCGGCAACATGACCCAGTCGCAGATCGCGCAGGAGGTCGGCATCTCGCAGATGCACGTCTCCCGGCTGCTGGCGCGCACACTGGCGCAGCTGCGGGAGAAGCTCCTCGTCGAGGAGTGACGGCTACTTCTCCAGGTTGCCTGGGTTGCCGGGCCCGCGGATTCCGAGGGCCCGGGTCGTCTCGGGGTTCACCAGCAGCACGAGCGAGGCGACGGCCACGACCGCGAGGGCGATCCCGGCCGGAATGGCCATGCTGTCGGCCTGCAGCAGGTTGTAGGCCACCGGCAGCGCCATGAGCTGGGTGATCACCGCCGGACCGCGGCTCCAGCTGCGCAGCGCGAGCAGGCCGCGGGCCGCGAGCAACGGCAGCAGCGCGAGCACGACCAGCGTGATGCCTCCGGTGACCGCCTGCTGCCGGTCGTCCGGATGCCCCGTGAGGCCGAGGACGAGGATCCAGACGCCACCGACGACCAGCGCGAGCCCCTCCAGTGCGGCCAGCAGCGCGGCGTACGTCAGACGCCGGGGGCGGGGGCCGGTGGTTTCCTCGGTGGTGCGGGTCTGCTCACTGCTCACCCCTGAAGGGTAGCCCCCGTCGTACACGCCCCCCGTGGTCCGGTTCACCCCCACTCTCTTACCCGATCCCTACCTCGGTATGGGCCAGGTACCACCCAGTAGGTACGCTGCCAGTCATGCGTGCACTTCTCGTGGTCAATCCGGCGGCAACCACCACAAGTGCGCGCACACGCGACGTACTGATCCATGCGCTCGCCAGCGAGATGAAGCTGGAGGCGGTCACCACCGAGTACCGCGGCCATGCGCGCGACCTGGGCCGGCACGCCGCCGACAGCGACGACATCGACCTGGTGGTGGCCCTCGGCGGCGACGGCACGGTCAACGAAGTGGTCAACGGCCTTCTGCACGCCGGCCCCGCTCCGGGGCATCTGCCCGGTCTCGCCGTGGTCCCGGGCGGTTCCACGAACGTCTTCGCCCGCGCCCTGGGCCTGCCCAACGACGCCGTGGAAGCCACCGGCGCCCTGCTGGACGCCCTGCGCGACGGCAGCGAACGCACGGTCGGCCTGGGTCTGACCTCGGGCACGCCGGGCACGGAGGACGAGGCGGTGCCGTCCCGCTGGTTCACCTTCAACGCGGGCCTGGGTTTCGACGCCGGTGTGGTGGGTCGTGTGGAGCAGCACCGCGAACGCGGCCGGAAATCCACACATGCTCTTTACGTGCGCCAGGTCGTGCGTCAGCTCCTGGGTGAGCCGAACCGCCGCAACGGGACGATCACGCTGGAGCGGGCCGGCCAGGACCCGATCACCGATCTGGTGCTCTCCATAGTCTCGAACACCTCCCCCTGGACGTTTCTGGGGAATCGCCCGATCTACGCGGCACCTAAAGCCTCGTTCGATACCGGGCTCGATCTCTTCGGTCTCAGCCGCCTGTCCACCGCGGCGGTTGCCCGGTATGGCACCCAGTTGCTCACTTCGTCCCCCGAGCGGGGACCGCACGGCAAGCACGCCACCTCTCTGCATGACTTGACCGAGTTCACCTTGCATTCGAAGGTCCCGCTCCCCCTCCAGATGGACGGTGACCACCTGGGCCTGCGAACAAGCGTGACGTTCACAGGCGTACGCCGTGCACTGCGTGTGATTGTGTGAGCAGAACTGGCTAAAGTCCTTTCACTCGAACGTTTAGGCCAGGGTCCACCCCATGGAAGTACGGCTGTGACCTAGTCGACACCGAAGAATCAAAAAAAACTTTCCAGAAGGGGTTGTATCCGCCGCTGAGGTTTGCGAGTCTCTACGTGGCGATCGAGACGGCCCGCAACACCGGCCTCCACTGATCACCAGAACCCCTCTTCAACTCACAGGACCTTCGCCGGGGAACCTGGCAGTCGGCCCTTCACTTGTTGAGGGATTCGTGAAAGCGTTCACATTCACAAGCAAGCCCTGCACGTAATACCAAGGAGAGGTAGCAGCCATGGACTGGCGTCACAACGCCGTTTGCCGCGAGGAAGACCCCGAGCTCTTCTTCCCCATCGGCAACACCGGTCCTGCGCTGCTGCAGATCGAGGAAGCCAAGGCCGTCTGCCGTCGCTGCCCGGTGATCGAGCAGTGTCTGCAGTGGGCGCTCGAGTCCGGTCAGGACTCCGGCGTCTGGGGTGGTCTCAGCGAGGACGAGCGCCGCGCCATGAAGCGCCGCGCCGCCCGCAACCGGGCCCGTCAGGCCTCCGCCTGACAACCCACCCCTGCTGACAGCCTGAGCTTGGCGGCGCGTACAGCGAGTACGCATCTCCCGCCCCCGAGCCGCAGCGCGCAGTTCCCCCGATGCGCTTAGTTAAGCAGCAACGAGCTTTAGCCCCGGGCCACTTGGTGGCCCGGGGCTCATCGCTTTCCGGCCCCTCTTCGCTTTGCGGCCCCTCTTCCAGGACTGTGGTTTCCGCTACTTCTGCGCTCGCACGGGGATGTCGAGGATCACGCGGGTGCCGCGGTCCGGGGCCGGGACCATGTCGAAGGTGCCGCCCAACTCGCCCTCCACCAGCGTCCGCACGATCTGGAGGCCGAGATTGCCGGCGGTGTGCGGATCGAACCCCTCCGGCAGGCCGACCCCGTCGTCCTGGACCGTGACCAGCAGCCGGGCTTCCTTGGTGGTGCCGCCACGGACCGCCGAGACCTCGACCGTGCCGGTGTCGCCTTCGCGGAAACCGTGCTCCAGCGCGTTCTGCAGCACCTCGGTCAGCACCATCGACAGCGGGGTGGCGACCTCGGCGTCGAGAATGCCGAAGCGTCCGGTGCGCCGGCCTGCGACCTTGCCCGGGGAGATCTCCGCGACCATGGCCAGCACGCGGTCGGCGATGTCGTCGAACTCGACACGCTCATCCAGGTTCTGGGAGAGCGTCTCGTGCACGATCGCAATCGATCCGACGCGGCGCACCGCCTCTTCGAGGGCCTCGCGTCCACGGTCGGACTCGATGCGCCGGGCCTGGAGGCGGAGCAGCGCCGCCACCGTCTGGAGGTTGTTCTTGACGCGGTGGTGGATCTCCCGGATCGTCGCGTCCTTGGTGATCAACTCGCGCTCGCGGCGACGCAGTTCGGTGACGTCGCGGAGCAGGACGAGGGAGCCGATCCGGGTGCCCTTCGGCTTGAGCGGGATGGCGCGGAACTGGATGACTCCGTCAGTGGCCTCGATCTCGAACTCGCGCGGCGCCCAGCCGCTGGCGACCTTGGCGAGCGCCTCGTCCACCGGGCCCCGGGTCGGGGCGAGTTCGGCGGTGGTCTTGCCCAGGTGCTGCCCGACGAGGTCGGAGGCGAGGCCGAGCCGGTGGTAGGCGGACAGGGCGTTCGGGGAGGCGTACTGCACGATGGCGTCCGCGTCGAGCCGGATGAGTCCGTCGCCCACCCGGGGCGAGGCGTCCATGTCGAGCTGCTGGTTCGCGAACGGGAAGGACCCGGCCGCGATCATCTGCGCGAGGTCGGACGCACTCTGCAGATAGGTGAGCTCCAGACGGCTCGGGGTGCGCACGGTGAGGAGGTTGGTGTTGCGCGCGATGACCCCCAGGACGCGCCCTTCCCGCCGCACGGGGATCGACTCGACCCGGACGGGTACCTCCTCGCGCCACTCGGGGTCGCCCTCGCGCACGATGCGGCCCTCGTCGAGAGCTACGTCCAGCATCGGGCGGCGGCCGCGCGGGACGAGGTGGCCCACCATGTCGTCCTGGTACGAGGTCGGGCCGGTGTTGGGCCGCATCTGGGCGACCGAGACGTACCGGGCGCCGTCGCTGGTGGGGACCCACAGGACCAGGTCGGCGAAGGAGAGGTCGGAGAGCAGCTGCCACTCCGAGACCAGCAGGTGCAGCCACTCGAGGTCGGTGTCGTCGAGGGCGGTGTGCTGGCGTACGAGTTCGTTCATGGAGGGCACGTTGCGAGCGTACCCGGGGGTTGGTACGGCCCTGAAACACCCGCGGGCCGCGGCGCCTGAGAGGGACCCTCAACCCTCCCGGCACCGCAGCCCGGAGCAACATCGGCCGTGGGGTGTGCGGTCCCGGTCGGCCGAAGGATGAGGAGCCGGGGCAGTCAGGGCAGAGAGCCTCGGTTCCTCGGTCCGTCCTCCTGTGCGGGGAAGACGGAGGCTGGTGCGCGTTGCACACGCGCGCTCGCTACGCATTGTGGACTAGACCACTTATGGGTGTCCATGCGTGGGAGGCTGTTCGTTGTTGTCATTTCTGCGGCACGTCGGACGCACCGGCGCCCAGCAGGCAGCCTAACCCGTGTGGGTTCCTGTGCGGGGCCAGATGGACAGGGCAATTTCCGCGACGGCCTCCAGTTCCTCCCGGCTCGCCCCGTCGCGCGCCTGTTGTGACATGCCCTGGATCATCGCCCCGGCGTGGCGGGCCAGGGCGGCGGCGTCGGTGGCCGGCGGCAGCACGCCGGCGGCGACATCGGCTCTGATACGGCTCTCGAACGCGGCGATGTTGGCGTTGCGGCGGTCCCGCAGCGACTGCTCCACCTCGGGGTTGGAGCAGTTCGCGGCCGCGTGGACGACGAGACAGCCGTGCGGGTGGCCGGGTTCGGTGTAGACGACGGCGGCTTCGCGCAGGATGCGCGCGACGGCGGCGCGCGCGGTGGGCTCCTCGGCGAGGGCGCGGTCGGTGAAGGATCCGTGCCGCGTGCCGTACACGCGGACGACCTCTTCGAAGAGGGAGCGCTTGTCCCCGAAAGCCGCGTAGAGACTGGGGGCGCCGATGTCCATGACACGGGTGAGGTCGGAGACGGACGTGGCCTCGTAACCGTGCTCCCAGAAGGCCAGCAGGGCCTTCTCCAGCGCGGTCTCACGATCGAAGGAGCGGGGGCGGCCGCGAGGCCTGGCCTTGACCTTGCCACCCCCGGTGGCCCTCGCGCTCGCGTCGGGCTCCTTCGGGACCTTCGCGGTTCCGTCGTCGTTCACCATGGGATGCATTTTATAGCGGGCACTAGAGAAATGTCGGCGGACTGCTGTACGGTCATTTCTGTATCGATCGCTAGGTAAATGGGAGGGGGCGCCGACATGGGCGTACTCACGGGCAGGACGGCACTCGTCACGGGGGCGAGCAGGGGCATCGGGCGGGGAATCGCCGAGCGGCTGGGCCGCGACGGCGCACGGGTCGCGGTGCACTACGGCAGGAACGAGACGGCGGCGAAGGAGACGGTCGCGGCGATCGAGAGGGCCGGGGGTTCGGCGTTCACGGTGGGCGTGAAGCTGGGGGTGCCGGGGGACGCCGAGGCACTGTGGGAGGAGTTCGACCGGCACGCGGACGGGCTGGACATCCTGGTGAACAACGCGGGGATCGGTAACACGCGGCCGATCGGACAGTTGGAGGAGCGGGAGTACGACGAGGTCTTCGCGGTGAACGTGAAGGCGCCGTTCTTCATCCTCAAGCACGGCATGACGCGCCTGCGGGACGGCGGCCGGGTCGTCAACATCTCGTCGGGGCTGGCCCGGACGGCGGCGATGCCGGACAACATGGCGTACGCGATGACGAAGGGCGCCCTGGACGTCTTCTCGCGGGATCTGTCCAAGGTGCTGGGGCGCCGGGGCATCACGGTGAACTCGGTGGCCCCGGGCATCATCGACACGGACAACACGGCGGAACTGCTGCGCGGCAGCCCCGACGGCTGGGCGAAGGCCGCGGCGCTATCGGCACTGGGCGGGGTCGGCGAGCCCGCCGAGGTCGCCGATGTGGTGGCGTTCCTGGTGTCGGACGGGGGGCGATGGGTGACGGGGAGTTGGGTGGATGTGACGGGGGGTTCGCTCACGTAGGCGTGGCGGGGTGGCTCGTGGTTGCACGGCGGCCGTGAGAGCCCGGTAGGGCACGGTGGCCGCGACGGCCAAGTCGTGAGGCCCGTGGTGACGCTCTGGAACGCCCCCGCCCTCAGTGCGTCTCCGTCACCTTCGCCAGCGCCCGGGGCGCGTCCGGGTCCTGGCCCCGGGCGATGGTGACCTCGTAGGCCAGGAGCTGGAGGGGGATGATCTCCAGCACGGGCTGGACCTCCTCGGCCACGTCGCCCGTCGGCAGGACGAAACCGGCCGACGCCTGCTCGACCTGGTTCCCGGGGCCGATGACGACGAGGTCGGCGCCGCGGGCGCGCAGCCGGTCCAGGACGGGCTGGAGCGCCTCGCCGCCCTTGCCGTCGGTGACCACGGCGATGACCGGGGAGACGTTGTCGACCATGGCGAGAGGTCCGTGCAGCAGGTCCGCGCCGGAGTAGGAGAGGGCGGGGATGTAGCTGGTCTCCATCAGCTTGAGCGCGGCCTCCTTGGCCGTGGGGTAGCCGTAGCCGCGCGAGGTGATCACCATGCGCTCGGCGAAGCGGTAGCGGGCGGCGAGGGCACGCACCTCTCCCTGCCGGGCGAGCAGTTGCTCGGCGAGGTCCGGCAGCACCTGCGCGGGCGCGCCGTCGCCGCCGCGCAGCCCCTCGACGAAGAGGTAGAGCGCGAGAAGGGAGGCGGTGTAGGTCTTGGTCGCGGGGAGGGCCTTCTCCGGCCCGGCCATGATGTCGATGTGGTACTCGGAGACGCCGGCGAGCGGTGAGTCAGGGTTGTTGGTGACGGCCAGCGTGATCGCGCCGGCTTCACGGGCGGCCCGGGTCGAGGCGACCAGGTCCGGTGAGCCGCCGGACTGGCTGACGGTGACGACGAGGACGTCGGTGAGGTCGGGCCGGGCGCCGTAGGCCGTGGTGGTGGACATCGAGGTGAGTCCGCAGGGCAGGCCGAGCCGGATCTCCAGGAGGTACTTGGCGTACAGGGCGGCATTGTCTGAGGTGCCTCGCGCGGTGAGCAGGACGAAGCGGGGTGCGCGCTCGGCGATCTGCCGGGCCACGTCCTGAATGGCGGGGGCACCTTCGGACAGGATCCGGCGCAGGACGGCGGGCTGTTCCGCCATCTCCCGGGCCATGGTCCGGCCGGGGAGCTCGCTGAGGTGATCCGGTGTGGCGGCGGTCATCGCGAGTCCTTCCGGGGGCGGGGCGGCTGCAGACCCCATTCCACCCCCTCGGGCCGGACAGTGCCCGCCCGGGGCCCTCGATGTCCCCTCCGCTCCTCCTCCGAGGGCGGTGCCTCCGAGGGCAGTGCGGAGCGGCACTGTTCACCCCCTGGCGACCTGGTCGGCACGGCGGCGTCGCCCGCGTGGGAGCGGCGGTGCCGACCCTGGGAGGGGCGGGTCTCCTCTGTTAGATTGGTCTAAACCACGTGACCCACCCCGGGGTCCAGTCCCAGTTGAGCACTCCCCTCAGATCGGCACTCCTCTCAGATCGGCAGGCCCAGCGTGGAAGTTGTCATCGTTCCGGACGCCAAGTCGGGCGGCGAGCTCATCGCCGAGGCCATGGCGCAGCTGCTCCGGCGCAAGCCCGGTGCTCTGCTCGGCGTGGCCACCGGCTCGACGCCGCTGCCCGTGTACGAGGCACTGGCGGCGAAGGTGCGCTCCGGTGCCGTGGACGTCGGGCGGGCGCGGATCGCGCAGCTCGACGAGTACGTGGGACTGCCCGCCGACCACCCGGAGTCCTACCGCTCGGTGTTGCGACGTGAGGTGCTGGAGCCGCTGGGGATCGGAATGGACCAGTTCACGGGCCCGGACGGCACGGCGGAGGACGTGCAGGGGGCGTGCGAGGCGTACGACAAGGCGCTGTCGGACGCCGGAGGTGTGGACCTTCAGCTGCTGGGGATCGGGACCGACGGGCACATAGGGTTCAACGAACCGTGCTCGTCGCTGGCGTCGCGGACGCGGATCAAGACGCTGACCGAGCAGACCCGGATCGACAACGCGCGCTTCTTCGACGGCGACATCGATCAGGTGCCGCACCACGTGATCACGCAGGGCATCGGCACCATCCTGGAGGCCCGGCATCTGGTGCTGCTCGCCACCGGCGAGGGCAAGGCCGACGCGGTCGCGGCGACCGTGGAGGGGCCGATCGCCGCGGTGTGCCCGGCGTCCGCGCTCCAGCTCCACCCGCATGCGACCGTCGTCGTCGACGAGGCCGCCGCGTCGAAGCTGAAGCTGGCGGACTACTTCCGGCACACCTACGCCAACAAGCCGGAGTGGCAGGGGATCTAGGGCCTCCCGGCCGAGCCGGACTGCATCGTCACGCCCCTGCCGCCCGGTCCGAACGACAGCCTGGCGACCGAGAGCCCTAGTGGCCGAGTACCTCCGCCTCGAGTACGTCGTCCTCGGCCGGTTCGTCCTGGGCGCGCCAGCCGGCCACCCACAGGGGCATCACCCAGTGGACGACGAGGACGGCGATGAGCAGGGGTGCGGCATAGGCCTTCGGGGCGTCGCCGGCGACCCCGCCCGTGATCAGCAGGGTGACCACCACCGCTGCCAGGAGCAGGGTCGTCACGCGGTGGGCCCGGGCCAGGACGCGGCTGCGTTCTGCCGACTGGCGCTCGTCCAGCGCGCGTTCGCGCAGTTCCAGCAGGCCTCGGGTGGCGCCGTTGATCACTCCGGTCGCGACCATCCACGGCAGCAGCAGCACCGCCATGACGGCCACGGTCCACAGTGGCTCGCCCTCGGCGAGGAAGAAGTGGGTCATGAGAGCGCCGAGGGCCACGGTGAGGGTGACATGGGCGGCGACGGCCAGGCGGCGGCGTGCCGCCGTGGCGTACCAGGCCGCCGCGCGGCGGTCGTTCATCAGCCGCAGCATGCTCCGGTCGTAGCGGGTCAGGCGTGTCGTCGTCATGGCTGGTTCCTCCCGTAGACCTCGTCCGTGAGCGGCCGGAACGGTTCGAGGGAGAAGAGGGCCTCGACCGGCAGGCCGAAGAACTTGGAGATCTTCAGCGCCAGGTCGAGGCTCGGGTTGTACTGTCCCCGCTCGATGTAGCCGATGGTCTGGTAGTGGGCTCCCACTGCCTCGGCCAGGCTCTGGCGCGACACCTTGTGCTCGGCGCGCACCACGGCCAACCTGTTGTGCACCTGCTCGCTCATGTATAAGAAGTACTACATTCGGATGCAGCCTTACAACCGTGCGCCCGATCACGGCCGCTGCGAGCGAAGACGGGTCAGTGGTGAGGGCCGCGCCGGCCCGAGGGTCTCCACGGCATCCGTATTCGCGCCCCGGCGGGGCCACGTCGGTAGGGGGCGGCCGGTCGGGCTCCGGCCGGCGGTGCCCTCGGCGTCCGAGCGTCAGGACCGGCACGGGCCGCTTCCCTCGAGCCGGCCCTCGTGGTTGTCCTCCCGACGGCGTCTGGCGCCGCGGCGGCGGTCACCGGAGGAGATTCACGGCCCGGCCGGAACTCATCGCCACGGCGCGGATGCCCTCGGCCGGACCCGCACGGAACGCGGCCGACCGGCCGCTTCACGCGCGTTCTCTCACCATCCCGTGATCCCGGCGATCACCTCGGCCGCCGCCCGGCCGCAGACGCGGGCCGCGCCGTGGGTGGCGAGGTGCAGGGCGCCGCGCGGGACGGCCTGGGGGACGCCCATCTCGACGACGATGGTGTCGGGGCGGGCCGCCAGCAGGGTGTCGAGGGCGGAGGCCATCCAGGGGTGGCGGTGTTCGTCGCGGACGACGGCGACGATGCGGCGGGGGCCGGCCGCCTGAAGGGCCGCCCTGCCGGCGTTCTCCCCTGCCTCGTTCTCCGGGCCGTCCCCGGCGGAGAAACTGCCCGTCACCGTGCCCGGCAGGAGGTGGACGAGTTCCGCGGCGACGCCCCACGGGGTCTCGTCGCCCACGGCGATGTTGGCGACGGGGGTGAGGGCGGCGACGTAGGGCGGTTCGGTGAGGGGCTCGAAGGCGTCGGGGCTGCCGAGGCCCGGTGCGGCGGTCACGGTCAGGGCGCGGCGGGCGGCGTGCAGGCCGACCTCGGAGCCCTGGGTGTCCTCGGCCGGGCGGCCCGTCGTGCCCGCCCAGCGGGCCAGGGCGCGTACCCGGTCGGCGGCCTCGGCCAGGCGCTCCTCCGCGAGTTCACCGGCGCGCACGGCTCCGACGAGGGCGTCGCGCAGGCGCAGTACGGTCGCGTCGTCGGCCAGGCCGCCGCCCACGCAGATCGCGTCGGCGCCCGCGGCGATGGCGAGGACGCTGCCGCGTTCGATGCCGTAGGTGCCGGCGATGGCGCGCATCTCCATGCCGTCGGTGACGATGAGGCCGTCGTAGCCGAGCTCGCCGCGGAGCAGGCCGGTGAGGATGCGCCGGGAGAGGGTGGCCGGGCGGTCGGGGTCGAGGGCGGGGACCAGGATGTGGGCGCTCATGACGGCCCGGGTGCCGGCGGCGATGGCGGCGCGGAACGGGCTCAGTTCGCGCTCGGCCAGAACGTCGGCGGAGATGTCGATGCGCGGCAGGGCGTGGTGGGAGTCGACGGCCGTGTCGCCGTGGCCCGGGAAGTGCTTGGTGCAGGCGGCGACCCCGGCGGACTGCAGGCCGGTCACATAGGCGGCGGTGTGCCGGGCGGCCAGTGCGGTGTCGGCGCCGAAGGAGCGGACGCCGATGACCGGGTTGCGCGGGTCGGAGTTCACGTCGGCGGATGGGGCCCAGTTGAGGTTGACGCCGCAGGCGGCGAGGCGGCGGCCCAGCTCGTGGGCGACCTGGTGGGTCAGTTCCACGTCGTCGACCGCGCCGAGGGCGTGGTTGCCCGGGAAGGAGGAGCCGCTGCGCACCTCCAGGCGGGTCACGTCACCGCCCTCCTCGTCGATCGCGACGAGGACGTCGTCGCGCTCGGCCCGCAGCTGGGCGGTCAGGGCGGCCAGTTGGCCGGGGGAGGCGATGTTGCGGCCGAACAGTCCGACGGAGGCGAGGCCCTCACCGAGCCGCCGCAGCAGCCAGTCGGGGGCGGTGGTGCCGGTGAAGCCGGGCTGGAGGACCGTCAGGGCGTCGCGGGTGAGTGTGTCGGTGCCGCTGGCGAGTGTCGTCATGGGGTGGGGTCATCCCTTCACGGCGCCCGCGGTCAGGCCCGCGGCCATCTTGCGCTGGACGAGGAGGAAGAGGGCGACGATCGGCACGGCCATCATCGTGGCGCCGGCCATCATCGGGGCGTATTCGGTGCCGTGTTTGGTGGTGAAGTTGCCGAGCCAGACGGTCGCGGTCTGGTTCTTCTGGCTGAGCAGCATCAGGGCGTAGAGGTACTCGTTCCAGGCCTGGATGAAACCGTAGACCGAGGTGGCGACCATGCCGGGGGCCAGGAGCGGGAAGACGACCCGCAGGAAGGCGCCGGTGCGGGAGCAGCCGTCGACCATGGCGGCCTCCTCCAGTTCCTTCGGGATGTTGACGATGAAGCCCCTCAGCGTCCACACCGTGAACGGGAGGATGAAGGTCAGGTACGTGATGATGAGGCCGGTGAGCCGGTCGTACTGGCCCAGGTCGTTGAGGAGCAGGAACACCGGGATGATCATGGCGACCAGCGGGACCATCTGGACGGCGAGGATGCCCACGATCACGATTTTGCGGCCGCGGAAGGCGAACCGGGAGATGGCGAGCGCGGCCAGCAGCCCCACGACCATGCCGATGACGACCACGGCCAGCGACACCACCAGGCTGCGGCCCACCGGGCCCCAGAAGTCGGCGATGTCCAGCGCCCGGGTGAAGTTGTCGAAGGTGATGCCGGTCGGCAGCAGGCTCGGATCCGCGTCGATGGCGTCCTCGGCGGGCTTGAACGCCGTGTTGAGCATCCAGTAGAGCGGGAAGCCCGCGGTGACGAAGACGAGGAGGCCGAGGAGGTTCCAGCCGAGCCGCGAGTTCTTCCGGCGGCCGGCTCGGGCGAGCGTGCTCATTCGACCTCTCCGATCTTCAGCATCTGCCGCATGTAGACGGCGACGACGCCGAGCAGCAGCAGGACGGTGACCAGCGCGATGGCCGATCCCTGGGCGTAGTCGTTGACCACGAACGCCCGGTCGTAGGAGTAGGTGTTGAGGACCTGGAACTCCGGCTCGGGGTGGCCGCCCCGCATGACGAACACCTGGGGGAAGACGCCCATGTCCCAGATGACCGACAGGGTCGTGAGCATCACGATGATCGGCTTGAGGACGGGCAGGGTGACATAGCGGAAGACGCCCCAGGAGCCGGCGCCGTCCAGGCGTGCGGCCTCCTCCAGTTCCTTCGGGACCTGGGTGAGGCCGGCGCTGAGCGTGATGACCACGAACGGCACGGCTCCCCAGATCACCAGCAGCATGATCACCGCCAGGCCCTCGGGGCCGCTCGCGAACCAGTTGTGGCCGATCATCTCGACGCCGGGCAGCTTGCTGAGCAGGGCGTTGAAGACGCCGTAGTCCGAGTCGAAGAGCCACTTGAAGACCGTGGTCGCGACGATCACCGGCATGCCCCAGCTGGCCACCAGCACGATGTTGATGAGCATCTTCAGCCAGCCGGAGACCCGCTGGAGCAGCAGGG
Organism: Streptomyces sp. NPDC012466; assembly: GCF_042955215.1. Taxonomy (NCBI): domain Bacteria; kingdom Bacillati; phylum Actinomycetota; class Actinomycetes; order Kitasatosporales; family Streptomycetaceae; genus Streptomyces; species Streptomyces sp. NPDC012466. Next base: position 199,835 of record NZ_JBIBEQ010000012.1, read on the forward strand.
CGAGCGTCATGCCGATCACCATGGTGAAGACGACGGCGCCGGCCGCGAAGACGATCGTGCGCAGGACGACGGCCCAGAACTCGCCGTCGCCCAGCACCTTGGCGAAGTTGTCGAACCCGACCGTCTCGGCCGGCTGGAAGCCCCACAGCTGGGACTGCCCGAAGTTCTGGAAGGACAGGGTGACCAGCCGGACCAGCGGATAGCCCATGACCAGGGCGAGGATCAGCAGGCAGGGCGCGAGCAGCAGCCAGGGGGCGAAGGCCCCGCCCGACGTGCGCTGCCCGCGGGGCCGCCGGTCCTTCAAGGGCGGCGGCGGTGCCTGCCGCGGTGGCGGCACCTTGGCGGGGGTGGTGGTGTCTGCGGCACTCATCGCGCGCTCCTTGGCGGTCCCTCAGGTCGTACGAGAATCAGGGCCCCGTCCCGGACTGCGGGGAGGCGACGGGGCCCTGTGCTCAGGTCACTTGGTGTTGATGACCTTGTCGATCGCCGCGTCCGCGTCCTTGGCGGCGGCCTCGACGGACTTCTTGCCGGTGCCGATGCTCTGCAGCATGGTCTGCAGGATCTGGGCCTTCTCGACCTGGCCCCAGCCGGGGGCCATCGGGACGAACCAGTTGGACTCGGCCGCGGTGGCGGGCACCGCCGTCTTCGGGTCGTTCTTGAGCGTCGCGAGGTCGGTCTTGTTGTTGGGCAGGTTGCCCTTGGCCATCAGGCCCTTCTGCCCGGAGGAGCCGGTGAACGCGTTGATCCACTCGGCGGCCAGGGCCTGCGCGTCGGACTTCACCGGCACGGCGAGGTCGGAGCCGCCGAGGAAGACGGGCATGTTCTTGCCGGACGGGCCGGGCATCACGAAGTTCTCGAGGTTGCCCTTGAGCTTGCCGGTCTTGTCGTTCTTCGGGTCCTCGGCGGTGGCGCCCTCCCAGGCGGCCGCGAAGATCATGGCGGACTTGCCCTGGCCGTAGACGATGTAGCGGTCGGACTCGTCCTTGGTCTTGTCGCCGTGCATGTAGCGGTCGACGACGTTCTTGAACTCGGTGAGGCCCTTGAGGGACTCGGGTGAGGAGAGGGAGGCCTTCCACTGGCCGCCCGACTCGGTGGCGATGGCGCCGCCGGCGTCGTAGACGAAGGACATGGCCGCGTACCAGTCGCGGGTGGGCTGGTACCAGGCGTTGTATTTGTCGCCCTGCTTCTTCTGGATCTTGTCCAGGGCGCCGGTCAGTTCCTTGTAGGTCTTCGGCGTGGACTTCACCCCCACCGAGGCGGCGACGTCCTTGCGCCAGTTGGCGACGCGGCCGCCGGCGTAGTACGGGACGCCGTACGTTTTGCCCTCGTAGGTCACCGAGGCCTTGAGGCCGTCCAGCCAGGCATCCGCGTTGTCGAACGTGCCCTGGTCGAGGGGGGCGAAGGCACCCTTGACCATGTAGCCGAGCATCTCGGTGTTGCCCATCTCGACCACGTCGGGGGCCTTGTCGGTGGCGAGGACGGCGTCGAGCTTGGCGTTCTTGTCGGGCCAGCCGTAGTACTCGTGGTTGATCTTGACGCCGGGGTGCTTCTTCTTCACCGCCGCGTCGGCGGCCTTCACCAGTTCCGGCCAGTTGTTCTGGGCGTCGACGGTGAGCCAGACGGTCAGCTCCTTGGCGTCAGCGCCCTTGTCGGAACCCCCGCCGCCCTCGCCGCCGCACGCCGCGATGGAGACCATCATGCCCGCGATACCGATCGCGGCTGTCAGCTTGCGCTTCACGCCACCCTCCTCAGGGATCCCACAACCCCCCTGGCTCCCCGCAGTGAACGTGGGGCCGGGCCTGGACCAATGGTGTAGACCAGTACGGGGAGCTTGGACCAGACCAGCAGGCCTGTCAAGGCTCCCGATACAGCCCTGACCAGCCGTTATGCGACCTACATATGCAGGAACCTTTAAGTAAGAAGCCAGCGGAAACCCGGGTGGACACGGCATACTGCGGGTAGACCACAGGGAATGGTGGACTAGACCAAAAGAGGCGCCGACGGTATACAAGTGGGATCGTGTCGGCAGACCGAGCCGGGAAGGCGGAGCATGAGCACCGACGTCAGCAGTGCGGAGAACGAGAACGGGGTGCCCGTCCGTACCGCGCGCGTGCCCAAGTACTACCGCCTGAAGAAGCACCTGCTCGACATGACGGAAACCCAGGCGCCCGGCACACCGGTCCCGCCCGAGCGCACACTGGCGGCGGAGTTCGACACCTCACGCACGACCGTGCGCCAGGCGTTGCAGGAGCTGGTCGTCGAAGGCCGGCTGGAGCGCATCCAGGGCAAGGGCACGTTCGTCGCCAAGCCGAAGGTCTCGCAGGCGCTGCAACTGACCTCGTACACCGAGGACATGCGCGCCCAAGGCCTCGAACCCACCTCGCAGCTGCTGGACATCGGCTACATCACCGCCGACGACCGTCTGGCCGGGCTGCTCGACATCACGCCCGGCGGGCGCGTGCTGCGCATCGAGCGGCTGCGCATGGCCAATGGCGAGCCGATGGCCATCGAGACCACCCACCTGAGCGCCAAACGCTTCCCCGCCCTGCGCCGCTCCCTGGTGAAGTACACGTCCCTGTACACCGCGCTCGCCGAGGTCTACGACGTCCGTCTCGCCGAGGCCGAGGAGACCATCGAGACGTCCCTGGCCACCCCGCGCGAGGCCGGCCTGCTCGGCACGGACGTCGGCCTGCCGATGCTGATGCTCTCCCGGCACTCGCTGGACCGGGACGGCCGGCCGGTGGAGTGGGTGCGGTCGGTGTATCGGGGCGACCGGTACAAGTTCGTGGCCCGGCTGAAGCGGCCCGCCGACTAGGGGCCCCGGGCAGGGGTTTCGCCGCTGCTGAGGGCTGCTGCCGGGGCCTGGTTTCGGTTGGGTACCGCATTGCGGACGAGGGGTTCCGTTATCGCCACACCCTGACCTAGATTGCCTGCGCATTACACAGGTGATCACCAAGGGGACGGAGCCGCCTGATGTCGCAAGCCCCAGAAGTCAGCAGAGGGCCGGTGGTGACGCCCATGCGCGTCGTCATCGCCGTCTGCCTCATAGCGCCGTTCGTGGCCATGCTGTGGGTCGGTTCGTACGCGAAGACCGACCCGGCCTTCATCGGGATCCCGTTCTTCTACTGGTACCAGATGGCGTGGGTGCTCATCTCCACCGTCCTGACGATGATCGCCTACAAGCTGTGGCAGCGTGACCAGCGCGCCCGCTCGGCCGCGAAGGGCGGTGCGTCGCAGTGAAGGACGGCGTGAACGGCGTCGCACTCGGCGTCTTCATCTTCTTCTTCCTGGCCGTGACGGTCATGGGCTTCCTGGCCGCGCGCTGGCGCAAGGCCGAGAACGAGCACAGCCTCGACGAATGGGGCCTGGGCGGCCGCTCGTTCGGCACCTGGATCACGTGGTTCCTGCTGGGCGGCGACCTGTACACGGCGTACACCTTCGTCGCCGTCCCGGCCGCGATCTACGCGGCGGGCGCGGCCGGTTTCTTCGCGGTGCCGTACACGATCCTGGTGTACCCGCTGATCTTCACCTTCCTCCCCCGCCTGTGGTCGGTCTCCCACAAGCACGGGTACGTCACGACGTCCGACTTCGTGCGCGGCCGCTTCGGCTCGAAGGGCCTGTCGCTCGCGGTGGCCGTGACCGGCATCCTGGCGACGATGCCGTACATCGCGCTCCAACTGGTCGGCATCCAGGCCGTGCTGGACGTGATGGGTGTCGGCGGCGGCGAGAACACCAACTGGTTCATCAAGGACCTGCCGCTGCTGATCGCGTTCGGCGTGCTGGCGGCGTACACGTACTCGTCGGGTCTGCGGGCCCCCGCGCTCATCGCGTTCGTGAAGGACACGCTGATCTACATCGTCATCGCGGTGGCGATCATCTACATCCCGATCAAGCTGGGCGGCTTCGACGAGATCTTCGCCAAGGCCGGCGAGGCCTACAGCCAGACCAACCCGGCCACGGGTGCGCCGCGCGGCGCGCTGGTGCCGGCGGAGGCGGGCCAGTGGACGTACGCCACTCTGGCGCTGGGCTCCGCCCTGGCCCTCTTCATGTACCCGCACTCGATCACGGCGACGCTGTCCTCGAAGAGCCGTGAGGTGATCCGCCGCAACACCACGATCCTGCCGCTGTACTCCCTGATGCTGGGGCTGCTCGCGCTGCTCGGGTTCATGGCGATCGCGGCCGGCATCAAGGTGCAGAACGGGCAGCTGGCCATTCCGCAGCTGTTCGAGACGATGTTCCCGGACTGGTTCGCGGGCGTGGCGTTCGCGGCGATCGGCATCGGCGCGCTGGTGCCCGCGGCCATCATGTCCATCGCGGCCGCGAACCTCTTCACCCGCAACATCTACAAGGACTTCATCAAGCCGGACGCCACACCGGCGCAGGAGACCAAGGTCTCCAAGCTGGTCTCCCTGCTGGTGAAGGTGGGCGCCCTGGCCTTCGTCCTCACCATGGACAAGACGGTCGCCATCAACTTCCAGCTCCTGGGCGGCATCTGGATCCTGCAGACCTTCCCGGCCCTGGTCGGCGGCCTGTTCACCCGCTGGTTCCACCGCTGGGCGCTGCTCGCGGGCTGGGCGGTCGGCATGATCTACGGCACGGTCGCCGCGTACGGTGTGGCCTCCCCGACCCAGAAGCACTTCGGCGGCTCCGCGAAGGAGATCCCCGGCATCGGGGAGATCGGCTACATCGGCCTCACGGCGTTCGTCCTGAACGTCGTCGTCACCGTCGTCCTGACCTTCGTCCTGAGGGCCGTGAAGGCTCCCGACGGCATCGACGAGACCGAGCCGGAGGACTACACGGCGGACGCGGGCGACCCCGGGGTCCAGGTGGAACTCCCGCCCGCCACCGCCGGTTCGGCCCACTGACGTCAGGGGCACCAACCAGCGCACACCACCCGCAGCGGGCCACCGTGACCGACCGTCACGGTGGCCCGCTGTCGTATGTGATGCCCGGGGTCTCTCACGCGGCTCCCGGACATCACTCTGGTGACCTACCAGTTGACGCTCTGAAACCAGCGCGACACAACATCTGGGGGTGCCATGCGCGCCTGGCACAAGATGTATGCTCATGCTCGCTGTCGCCGCAGGGGAATCCGGTGCGAATCCGGAACTGTCCCGCAACGGTGTACTTGTGCATGTTTCGTGCACAGGAGTCAGTCCGAGGACCTGCCGACAGCGCACCCGGCCACCCGGCCGGTGTGCCCTGACGTCCGGGCCTCGTGGAATGGGCCGGTGGACGCGGCGCCGTGTGCGTTCGCGTGCTGCCCCCTGCCCTCGACGAGGCCCCCGTGCCGAGCGAGGGAGAGCCCCACGTGACCATCGCGCCAGCCGAACCGGTCTCAGCCGCCGAAGAAGTGCAGGACGCTCCCGGAGCCGCGTTGCTGCGGACCCTGACCGAGCTGACCGCCGACCTCCCCGACACCGACCCCGGCCGGGTCGCCGCCGCCGCACTGCGCGGCCGGTCCGCCCGGGCGGACGAGACGGAGTTGCGGGAGCTGGCGACGGAGGCCGCGGCCGGTCTGATCTCCGAGGACCCCGCTTACTCCCGGCTGGCCGCCCGGCTGCTGACCATCGGCATCCGCGACGAGGCCGCCTCGCAGGGCGTCACCTCCTTCACCGAGTCCGTCGCGGTCGGCCACCGCGAGGGCCTCATCGCCGACCGCACCGCCGAGTTCGTGCGGCTGCACGCCGCCCGGCTCGACGCGCTCATCGACACCGGCGCCGACGACCGCTTCGGCTACTTCGGCCTGCGCACCCTGCACAGCCGCTACCTGCTCCGGCACCCGATCACCCGCAAGGTCGTCGAGACGCCGCAGCACTTCATGCTGCGCGTCGCCGCCGGTCTGGCCGAGGACGACACCAGCCGCTCGGTGGACGAAGTCGCCGCGCTCTACGCGCTCATGAGCCGCCTCGACTACCTCCCCTCCTCCCCCACCCTCTTCAACTCGGGCACCCGGCACCCGCAGATGTCGTCCTGCTACCTCCTCGACTCCCCCAAGGACGAGCTGGACTCCATCTACGACCGCTACCACCAGGTGGCCCGGCTGTCGAAGCACGCCGGCGGCATCGGACTCGCCTACTCCCGCATCCGCGCCCGCGGTTCGCTGATCCGCGGCACCAACGGGCACTCCAACGGCATCGTCCCGTTCCTGAAGACCCTCGACGCCTCGGTCGCCGCCGTGAACCAGGGAGGCCGTCGCAAGGGCGCCGCCGCCGTCTACCTGGAGACCTGGCACTCCGACATCGAGGAGTTCCTGGAGCTGCGTGACAACACCGGTGAGGACGCCCGCCGTACGCACAACCTGAACCTCGCGCACTGGGTGCCGGACGAGTTCATGCGGCGTGTGAACGCCGACGCGCAGTGGTCGCTGTTCTCCCCCTCGGACGTGCCCGAGCTGGTCGACCTCTGGGGCGAGGAGTTCGACGCCGCCTACCGGGCGGCCGAGGCGAAGGGGCTGGCGAAGAAGACGCTGCCCGCACGCGAGCTGTACGGCCGGATGATGCGCACCCTCGCGCAGACCGGCAACGGCTGGATGACCTTCAAGGACGCCGCCAACCGCACCGCCAACCAGACGGCCGAGCCTGGCCACGTCGTCCACTCCTCCAACCTCTGCACGGAGATCCTGGAGGTGACCGACGACGGGGAGACGGCGGTCTGCAACCTGGGCTCGGTCAACCTCGGTGCCTTCGTGAGCGACGGGGACCTCGACTGGGAGCGCCTGGACGAGACCGTCCGCACGGCCGTGACCTTCCTCGACCGGGTCGTCGACATCAACTTCTACCCGACCGAGCAGGCGGGCCGCTCCAACGCCCGCTGGCGTCCGGTCGGCCTCGGCGCCATGGGCCTGCAGGACGTCTTCTTCAAGCTGCGCCTGCCCTTCGACTCGCCCGAGGCCAAGGCGCTGTCCACCCGTGTCGCCGAGCGCATCATGCTCGCCGCCTACGAGGCTTCGGCCGACCTCGCCGAGCGGAGCGGCCCGCTGCCGGCCTGGGAGAAGACCCGTACGGCCCGGGGCGTGCTGCACCCCGACCACTACGACGTGGAACTGGCCTGGCCCGAGCGCTGGGCGGCCCTGCGCGAGCGGATCGCGACGACCGGCATGCGCAACTCCCTGCTCCTCGCCATCGCGCCCACGGCCACGATCGCCTCCATCGCGGGCGTGTACGAGTGCATCGAGCCGCAGGTGTCCAACCTGTTCAAGCGCGAGACGCTGTCGGGTGAGTTCCTCCAGGTCAACTCCTACCTGGTGGACGAGTTGAAGCGGCTCGGCGTGTGGGACGCCCGCAGCCGGGAGGCCCTGCGCGAGGCCAACGGCTCGGTGCAGGACTTCGCCTGGATCCCCGAGGACGTCCGCGCCCTCTACCGCACGGCCTGGGAGATCCCGCAGCGCGGCCTGATCGACATGGCGGCGGCCAGGACCCCGTTCCTGGACCAGTCCCAGTCCCTGAACCTCTTCCTGGAGACGCCGACCATCGGCAAGCTCTCCTCGATGTACGCCTACGCCTGGAAGTCCGGGCTGAAGACGACGTACTACCTGCGCTCGCGCCCGGCGACCCGGATCGCCCGCGCCGCCCAGGCCACCGTCCCCGTGCAGGCCACCCCGGATCCCGAAGCGGTCGCCTGCTCCCTGGAAAACCCCGAGTCCTGCGAGGCCTGCCAGTAATGAGCACCCAGAACCTTCTCGATCCCGGCTTCGAGCTCACCCTGCGCCCCATGCGCTACCCGGACTTCTACGAGCGCTACCGGGACGCCATCAAGAACACCTGGACGGTGGAGGAGGTCGACCTCCACTCGGACGTCGCCGACCTCGCCAAGCTGTCACCGGCGGAGCAGCACCTGATCGGCCGCCTGGTCGCCTTCTTCGCGACGGGTGACTCGATCGTCGCGAACAACCTGGTGCTCACGCTGTACAAGCACATCAACTCCCCCGAGGCGCGGCTGTATCTGAGCCGGCAGCTCTTCGAGGAGGCCGTGCACGTCCAGTTCTATCTGACCCTGCTCGACACCTATCTGCCCGACCCGGAGGACCGTGCGGCGGCCTTCGCGGCGGTGGAGAACATCCCGTCCATCCGCGAGAAGGCCTCGTTCTGCTTCAAGTGGATGGACTCGGTGGAGAAGATGGACCGGCTGGAGACCCGGTCCGACCGCCGGCGTTTCCTGCTCAACCTGATCTGCTTCGCCGCGTGCATCGAAGGCCTGTTCTTCTACGGCGCCTTCGCCTACGTGTACTGGTTCCGCAGCCGGGGCCTGCTGCACGGCCTGGCCACCGGCACCAACTGGGTGTTCCGCGACGAGACGATGCACATGTCCTTCGCCTTCGACGTGGTCGACACCGTCCGCAAGGAGGAGCCGGACCTGTTCGACGACCGGCTCCAGCAGGAGGTGACGGACATGCTCCGGGAGGCCGTCGAGGCCGAGCTGCAGTTCGCGCGCGACCTGTGCGGGGACGGTCTCCCGGGCATGAACACCGAGTCGATGCGGCAGTACCTGGAGTGCGTCGCCGACCAGCGGCTCACCCGCCTGGGCTTCGCTCCGGTGTACGGCTCCGAGAACCCCTTCTCCTTCATGGAGCTCCAGGGGGTTCAGGAGCTGACCAACTTCTTCGAGCGGCGGCCCTCCGCGTACCAGGTGGCGGTCGAGGGGACCGTCGACCTGGACGAGGACTTCTGAGCCGGTTCGCTCTCCCGGGCCTCCTGGGCCTCCCGGATCTGACGGTCGATGCGCCGCTCGCGCACCAGGCCGATCACTGACGGGAGGACCAGGAGGACCAGCGTCCCGAGTACGAAGATCATTGCGATGAGTGTCTGCGTCTGGTTCGTGTCCATGGACACCACTGTCGCGCTGAATACTCCTTACCGTCAGTGGCAGTACTGCCGTAGACCCTCGAATTACTGCCACCGGCGAGGCACACTGGACGCATGCTGCAGAACGTGGCCGTCGCCCTGCTCGACGGCGTGAACCCCTTCGAACTCGGTGTGGTGTGCGAGGTCTTCGGCACCGACCGCAGTGACGACGGCCTGCCGGTGTACGACTTCGCCGTCGCCTCGGCCGAGGGCCCGGTCCTGCGCATGAACTCGGGCTTCTCGCTGCACGTCGAACACGGTCTGGAGCGGCTGGAGAGGGCCGACCTGATCGCCGTGCCGGCCGGGCAGAGCTATGCGTCCCGTGAGTTCCCACCCGAGCTGCTGGACGCCCTGCGGCGCGGGGTCGACCGCGGCGCCCGGGTGCTCAGCGTGTGCTCCGGCGCCTTCGTGCTGGCCGCTGCCGGTCTGCTGGACGACCGCCGCTGCGCCGTGCACTGGAAGCACGCGAAGGACCTCGCCCGTCAGTACCCGCGGGTGGCCGTCGAGCCGGACGTGCTCTACGTCGACGAGGACCCGGTGATCACCTCCGCCGGCACGGCCGCCGGGATCGACGCCTGCCTGCACCTGGTGCGCAAGGAGCAGGGCTCCGAGGTCGCCAACAAGATCGCCCGGCGGATGGTGGTGCCGCCGCACCGCGACGGCGGCCAGGCCCAGTACATCGAGCGCCCGCTGCCGCACTCCGAGGCCGACACGATCGGCGAGGTCCTGGCCTGGATGGAACGGCACCTGGACGAGGAGGTCACCGTCGAGCAGCTGGCCGAGCGCGCCCACATGTCCCCCCGGACGTTCGCCCGCCGCTTCCAGCAGGAGACGGGTACGACTCCCTACCGCTGGATCCTGCGCCAGCGCGTGCTGCTGGCCCAGCGGCTGCTGGAAGCGACGGACGAGACCATGGACGCGATCGCCGGCCGAACGGGGTTCGGCAACGCGGCCACACTGCGCCACCACTTCGTCCGGACGGTCGGGACCACACCGAACGCCTACCGGCGGACGTTCAGGGGCCCCGAGGCGGCCTGAGGCCGGGGGCCGTCACCTCGCCACCGGCCGCACCCGCAGGTCGTGCGGCCGCAGCGTGATCCCCACCCGTGTGTCGTCCCTCGACCCCGCCACCTGCTCGAAGCGGTACCTGGTCGCCAGCGCCGCCGTGACCAGCGTCAGCTGGGCCATCGAGAAGTGGTCGCTCGGGCACTTGCGGTTGCCCACGCTGAAGGGGCTCATGGCGTGCTTGGGGATGTCCTTCACCCGGTCAGGAAGCCAGCGGTCGGGGTCGAACTCCAGGTGCCGCTCGTACGACTCCGGGTCGCGCTGGATCGCGTACGGGCTGTAGATGATGTCCGCCCCGGACGGAATACGGTATCCACCGAGTTCCGTGTCCCGTACCGCCCGGCGCGTGAGAATCCAGACGGCCGGACTCAAACGCATGGACTCGACGACGACATTGTTGGTGTGCCTGAGTCCTCGGACGTCTGCGAATGCCACCGGCCTTCCACCGGTGACGGCCTGTACTTCGTCACGCACACGGTCGGCGTGTTCCGGGTGCTCCGCGAGCATATGCAACAGCCACATGATCGTGGAGGCGATGGTTTCGCTGCCGGGGGTGAGGATGGCGACGACCTGATCATGGATCTCCTGTTCCCCGATCGGGTCGCCATTCTCGTCCGTCGCCTCCAGCAATGCCGTCAGCAAATCGTCCGGCTTTTGACCGGATGCCCGGCGCTCGGCAACGATCTCGTCGACCAGGAGATGCAAATCGGCCAAGGCCCGGTTGAATTCGCGGTTGGCCGGGAGCGGCAGGTTGTAGAGCGGCCCCAGCGGGACCACCATCCGCCGGTACATCCCGCGGAAGACGGTGGCGAGGGCGACGCACAGCCGCTCCGCCCGCTCGTCCATGAAGTCGCCTCGCAGCAGGCAGCGCGCCGCGATGCGCACGGCCACCCGGAAGGACTCGGAGGTGCAGTCGATCGTCTCGCCGGGCTTCCAGCGCTCGGTGAGCGCGTGCGCCTCCTCCTCCATGATCGGGCCGTAGGCGGGGATGGCGTCGAGCCGGAAGGCGGGCTGGATGGTGCGCCGCTGGCGCCGGTGCCGCGGGCCGTTGGCCGTGGCCACGCCCTCCTTGCCGAGCAGGCCCTCCAGGGACTCCCACAGCGGTCCGGCGATGATGAAGTCGTTGCTCAGCGCCAGGGCGCCGGTCAGGTCCGGGGTGGTGACCGCGTACACCGTCTTCGGCCCGATCTTCAGCCGTACGACGTCGCCGTGGTCGCGCAGCCGGGACATGAACGCCAGCGGGTCGCGCGCCAGCCTCCAGCCGTGGCCGAGGACGGGGACTCCACCACCCGCCCGGGGCGGCTCCCGCAGCTCCAGCGCCGACGGGGTCTCGGGCTTCACGGACTCGACGGTCATTTCTCACCTGCCGCTTCGTTGTTGACGTACGGGGGCGTGGACCGGTCGTCCCAGCTGTCGACCATGTACCGGCCGGACTCGTGGTGGAACCAGTAGACGGAGCTGAACCAGTTCCGCATATTGCTCAGGCAGGCCCGCACGGCGGCGTTCAGCTCTTTGCCGCGCGCGGTGCCGTCGGCGAGGTCTTCGGCGAACCGTAAGGCTTCCTGCTCGGCATCGATGAAATCGGTGATGCTTTTCTCTACGCGGCCCCTCACATCCACGACCGCCTGTTCCAGAGTCAGCCCCTCATGGGTGATGAGACTGATTCCGAGATTGTGCACCTCGTCGCCCGCTATCTCCTTCGGGAGCGAGCACAGATCGTTGTACCAGGCGGCGAATTCCTGGCTCAGCAATGCCGCCCGTCGATATGCCGGGTGTTTCCGGACGGCTTCGGGAAGTTCACAGCCGGCGGTCGGCTCCAGCAGGTCCGTCCATATCCAGTGCGCGAAGGTGAGCCGGCGCAACCGGAGGTATTCCTCGACCGTCGGCACGATCCCCTGGGTGCGATTGTGGAACTCCTGGTCGTACGCGTCGATCACCGCGTGGAAGTGCCGGGCGAACCGGAGGTTCCACGTCTGGGGCAGGAACCCGTACAGCCGCAGCACGCTGTCCGCGAACCCGGCGACCAGTGAGTCCTCGTGGTGCAGGTGCTCCCCCGGGGAGTCGAGGGCCGAGTGCAGCCGGTCCCGCAGCAGCCGCCAGGCGGCAGGACGGCCGTGCACGATGTCGCGGTCGTGACGGTCGTCCCAGACGAAGAACCATGCGCTGTAGTCGGCGATCGCCTGCATGACCTCATCGGGGGCGCCGATGTAGTACCCGGCCATGAGGTCGGTGTAGCAAAGACCGTCGGCATATTCCTCCACCTTGTCCGCGGGCATGAGCCGCTTTTCGAGCAGCCAGGCCCGGGTCTTCTCCTGGCACTTCGGCCAATACGGGTGGAGTTGCCGGGGAAACGCCGCCTCGATCACCGGGAGAGAGAGCGACGGTGGAACTGCGATCGTGGCCGGTGCCGGTGTGGTGCCGTGTGTCAAAGCATGCACGAACTAACCCCTCTCAGCCGCCAGTTGGCGCGGGCGCCCCTCCCTTCGTGCCGGGCGTGCGCCGTTGCATACCCCGCTCATCCCATTCAGCACTACAACTGACCGTTCTGGGAACGTATTTGCTTCATTCACTACCCAACAGTGCCGGGAACCCCCCGTTGAGTGACTACCGGTGGATCGCCAGGAGAGCAGAGGCGATCGAACGTGCGACGGACAGGCGAACGACACAGACGAACGGCGCCTGTTCGGGGTGGGAAACCCGAACAGACGCCGTGCGCCTGGTGAGGCTGAGGTCTCAGTCGTTGGCCACCACGGGGTAGCGGGGCTCGTTCTCGGCCATCTGCCGCAGCGCGTCCTTACGCTCGCGCTTGGACAGCCGGTCGATGTACAGGTAGCCGTACAGGTGGTCCGTCTCGTGCTGCAAACACCGTGCGAAGTATCCGGTGCCGCGCACCTTGATCGGGTTGCCCTTCTCGTCCTGCCCGGTCACCTCGGCGTAGTCGGGCCGCGCGAGCGGCGCGTACGCGGTCGGCACCGACAGGCAGCCCTCGTTGCTGTCGTCCAGCCGGCGCTTGTCGGCGGGCAGTTCGACGAGCTTGGGATTGCAGACCACACCGGTGTGCCGGACGCCCTCGTCGTCGGGGCAGTCGTAGACGAAGACCTTCGCGTCGACCCCGATCTGGTTGGCGGCGAGGCCCACGCCCTCGGCGGTCCGCTGGCTGGCGAACATGTCCGCGACGAGCTGCTGGAAGTCGTCGCCGAAGTCGGTGACGTCCTTGCACTCCTTGTGCAGCACCGGGTTCCCGACCACTGTGATCGGCCGCGAGGTCCCCCGCTCCCGCCAGGCCGCCTCGCGCTCCTCGCAGTCCTCCGTGTCGATCACGTACCCCTCGTCATCGACGGGGAGCACGCCCGAGCGCTGCTGATCGGTGTCCTGCTGAGCCATGACGTTACGTACGCCTTCCTGAAACTGACCGGGCTGAGATGCTGATACAGGGTACGCGGGTGAAACGCCCCGCTTTCAGGGACGCGGGGAACTGCGCGAGCCACCGCGGCACAGCCGCACCCGACGACGGCGCTAGCACACCTCTTCCAAATCCCGCCAATCCCGAGAATCCGGACTGTCGGCCACCCACCCGTCCAGCAACCCCCGAACCAGCGAAGCCGGCGCAGCCAACCCGCACTCCCGCTCCGGCACCCACAGCTGCCCGTCCGTCCGGTGCCCCAGCGGCCCGGGGTGCCCCGGCTCACTGTGATCGTGCGGATCGAGGTGCTCCCCGTCGCCCTCGTCGGAGGGCATGCGGGACTCCGAACACATCCGGCACAGCAACCGCACCGAAGAGGACCAGTCCTCCGCCGCGAACCCGGCGTCCCCGGCGAGCTGCTCCAGAGCGTCCCTGTCCGCCTCCGTCGCGGCCTCCAGGAGTACCACCCACGTCGGCACGGGCGACGGCGCCCACAGCTCGATCTCGTCGAACACCGGGTACGTGTGCCCGACGGCCGTGGTCCGCTCCCCGTGGGGCACACCGTCGTGCAGGACGACCTCGCCCCAGCGCCGCCCCGACGAGGGCAGCGGAATGGACAGCACCTCGATCCGGGCGGGATCCAGCCGCCGTCCCCACACGACCTCGGCCTCCCCCTCCGGGGAGAGCCGTACGGCCGCGCTGCCGAGGTCCATGCCGACGGGCTCACCGGAGTCGTTGGCCGCTCCCGGCACCCGCAGCCCGTAGGCCTGCCAGGCGCGCCGGGCCAGCGGCCAGTCCTGGAGCGCGGTCGCGGCGATGCCCACGTTCCACCAGTCGGGCGCGCCGGCGTCCCGGTCGAGCAGCGCCACGGCCCGCAGTCCGGCCGCCCGCGCCTGCTCCCAGTCGTGCCGGAACTTGTGCAGCAGCGCGAGGTTGAACCAGGACTCCGAAAGCCAGGGCTCCAGATCGGCGGCACGTGTCAGCAGTGCGCCTGCGTCCTCGTACCGGCCGTCGCCGATGAGGGTGAACGCCCGGTCTGTGGCCTGCCGCCAGGAGGCGGAGGGCCGGTGCCGTCCCTTGCCGAAGATCCTCACGATTCCCGCCTGCCAGTTCCGTGCGGTGGGCTGGCCGTAGCTGTGTTTCGAGCCCCCGGACACCTTCTCCTTCGCATCCAACCACGTACGGCCTCGAGGGCGCTCATTACCCATGGGTTACCCAGCCACGGGCAGGGTCAGACTGCTCCTTGCCAGTACCCGGGCCAGTGATTCCACCACCTCCGGGGCGTATGTCCCGGCGGTGGCGAGCCGGAGTTCCTCCAGCGCCGTCAGCGGCCCGCCGGGCCCTCCTTCCCGAGACTTCTCCTCGTACGCATTCACGGCCCGGACGATTCGCGCGGCGAGCGGCTGCTCGGTGTAGGGGTCGGCCTGCCGCTCCACCACCACGGCCACCGCTTCGTCGACGCCCGTCTGCCGTACGACGGCCCCGCCGAGCAGCGCGATCCGCCGCTGCTCGGCGGCGGGCAGCGCGGCGGTGGCGCCCGCCGGCACCGGATCGACGAGGCTCAGCTGGCCGATGTCGTGCATGAGCGCGGCGTACTCCAGCACGTCCAGCTCGGGCTCGGTCAGCCCCAGGTCCCGCCCCACGGCCTGGCTGAGCGCGGCGACGCGCCGGGCGTGCCCGGCCGGGGTGTAGCCGGCGACCTCGGTGGCCCGGGCGAGGGAGGCGATGGTCTGCCGGTAGGTCGCCCGGACCGCGGCGTAGCGCCGGAACGACATCTGGGCGAGCAGCAGCGGCACGGAGAAGACGGGCAGTGCCCACAGCCCCACGACGGCGACCGCCAGCGCCATCACCGCCCCGGTGGCGATGACGGCGGACCCGATGCCGCAGACGCCCCGCAGCTCGTCCCGCAGCACCGGTCCGAAGGGCCAGCCGGTGCGGGTGTGGGCCAGGGCGGCGGCGAGCACCGCGTCGCACAGCGCGGTCAGGGACAGCAGCGCGAGCAGCAGCAGCGCGTAGGCGGGGCCGCCCCAGTCGTCGAACATGCCCCGGTTGTAGGGGGGCTGGAAGCACAGGGAGACGAACCCGGCGGTGAGCACGCGGCGCGCCAGGTGGTCGAGCGTGGGCCCCTGCCCGCGAGCGATGTGCGGCACGCTGCCGAGCAGCGAGGCGGCCAGCACGACGGCGACGACCTGGGCCGGGCCGTGGTGCGTGGCCCGCCCACCGGCCTCCCCGAGCAGCGCGTAGGACAGGGCCGCGGCGGCGCCGAGCGGTGCCGGCTCCCGTACCTGCGCGCCGTTGCGGCGGGTGAGCTCGCCGACGGTGACGAGGACGCCGAAGGCGAGGGCGACCCGGCGTTCCTCCAGCCCCTGGTGGAGGGTGGCGGCGAGGGAGGCGGCCGCGAGGAGGGCGGCGCAGGCGTGGACGAGGGTGAGGAGCGGTGGCGGCCGGTCCGCGCTCATCGGTGTGCCCCCGGCCGGCTGGACAGGGGCGCGCCGGGCGGGGGCACCCGGGCCGGGCGGGTCTCCTCGTCGTCGGCGGTCACGGCGGGGTGCCATCCCGTGCGCCCGACGGCCTCGACGAGGGCCGTGACCATCACCGGGTCGAACTGGCTGCCCGCGCACCGCTCCAGTTCCGCCAGGGCCACGGCGACGGGCCGGGCCCTGCTGTAGCTCCGGGTGGAGGTCATGGCGTCGAAGGCGTCCGCGACGGCCACGACCCGTGCGGACTCGGGGATCTGACGCCCCACCAGACCGTACGGGTAGCCGCTGCCGTCCAGTCGCTCGTGGTGGTGCAGCACGGCGGCGCGGGCCTCGCCGAGGAAGCCGATGCCGCGCACCATCTCGTGCCCGTACTCGGGGTGCAGTTCGATCACCCGCCGCTCCTCGGGCGTCAGCGGCCCGTCCTTCCTGAGCAGCCGGGTGGGCACGCCCAGCTTCCCCACGTCGTGCAGGATCCCGGCGAAGCGGAGCACCTCGACGCGCTCGTCGTCCATGCCCAGCTCGCGCGCGATCATCATGGAGGCCTGGCCGACACGCTCGCTGTGCCCGCGGGTGTACCCGTCCTTGATGTCGACGGCCTGGACCAGCGCCCGGATGGTCGCCTGGTGGGCGGCACGTTCCCGGTGGTACTGCGCGAACGCCCACCACGAGACGCACATGGGCAGCAGCACGAGCAGCGCGGCGACGGGACCGTACGGGCTGCGCCACAGGACGGCCATCATCAGCCCGGCGAGGCCGTGCACGGCGATCGGCGCGAGGGAGCGCGCCACCAGTCCCCGCCAGGCCCGCCGCAGCGGCACCCGCTCCGCCACGGCCAGGATCCCGCCGTCCAGCAGCGCCAGCACCAGGCAGAACATCAGCACGGCCGCCCCGGCGGGCCCGAGGGCGTAGGGGACGTCGCCCGCGACGACCGCGTCCCGCCCGCCGAGCAGCCGGTGCGTCGTGCCCGCGGCCCACACCCCCAGGACGAGCTGGGCGGCCCGCCAGATGCGCCGCAGCGCCACGGGCCGCTGCCCGACCTGCGAGAGCAGCGCCCCGGGGACGGCCACCAGCGCAGCGGCGGGTGCCGGCAGCAGGAAGGCACCGGCGAGCAGCACGGGGTAGAAGGTCCCGGCCGGATGGGAGAGCCCCACGAACCGGGACCGGGCGACGCGCTCGCAGCCGGCGTACAGCGCGGCGAGCAGCGCGACCACCCACCAGGGCGTGCGCACGCCCGGCGGCGGCAGCAGACAGAGCAGCGCGGCCATCACGACACAGGCGATGTAGACACGTGCCCGTGCCGGTACCGCTTTCATGAGCCCCTCCCCCGGCCATGTCCCGTCAGGCCCGGAGCCTAGGGCGGCGGCAGGGGGGTCCGCGGGCGGATAGCCCGCGGGTTAGCACGTTCGAGTGACGTGTTCGAGGGGACTACCCCGCTCGGAGGGTGGGTAGTTGAAAAGCGCAGGAGTGTCAGGACTCCTGGGACGCGGCGGGCGAGGCCGTGACGTCCTGGTCGGGGACGGCCTGGCCGGAGCGGATCAGCTCGATCCGCCCCATGACCTTGTCCCGCAGGTCGCCCGGCACGTCGTCATGCCCGCAGCAGCGCTTGACGAGCTTCTTCACAGCCTGCTCGAGCCCGTACTTCTCGAGGCAGGGCGAGCACTCCTCGAAGTGGTGCTCGAACTTCACGCAGTCCGAGTCCGGCATCTCACGGTCGAGGAACTCGTAGAGATGATCGAGGATTTCGCTGCAATCCGTCTCGTGCGGCTCTCCGCAGCTCATGACCCCGAGCCTTTCGCTTCGTTCGACTCTCCGGCACCGGCCGGAACCATCCCGCGGTCACGGGCGTAGTCCTCCAGCATGCCGCGCAGCTGACGGCGGCCCCGGTGCAGCCGGGACATCACCGTACCGATGGGCGTCCCCATGATGTCGGCGATCTCCTTGTAGGCAAACCCCTCGACGTC
This sequence comes from Streptomyces sp. NPDC012466, assembly GCF_042955215.1. Lineage (NCBI taxonomy): Bacteria > Bacillati > Actinomycetota > Actinomycetes > Kitasatosporales > Streptomycetaceae > Streptomyces > Streptomyces sp. NPDC012466. Next base: position 217,587 of record NZ_JBIBEQ010000012.1, read on the forward strand.
CGCGAGATACACGGCGATGCGGAACTCCTCGGGGATGGCCTGGAGCGCCTGCTTCACGTCCGAGTCGGGCAGGTGGTCGAGCGCCTGCGACTCCGCGGAGCGCAAGCCCGTCGACATGTGCGACTCGGCGCGGGCGAGCTGCCAGTCCTCGATCTCCTCGGCCGCGGAGCGCTGAGGTTCACGCTGCTTCTTGCGGTACGAGTTGATGAAGGTGTTGGTGAGGATCCGGTACAGCCACGCCTTGAGGTTGGTGCCCTCGCGGAACTGGTGGAAGGACGCGTACGCCTTGGCGTACGTCTCCTGCACCAGGTCCTCGGCGTCGGCCGGGTTGCGCGTCATGCGCAGCGCGGCCGAGTACATCTGGTCGAGGAACTCGAGCGCGTCCCGCTCGAAGCGCGCACTGCGCTCCGCGGCCGTCTCCGCGCCCGTGCCGCCCTGGCCCTCGGGCTGCTCCGCCTGGCCGTTTTCGGTCCCTGCGTCGGTCCCAGTGACCGGACCCACCTCCTCGAGTGTTCTCGTGAGACCGAGACCGGTCTCACCCGAATCGGAGGATAGACGACGATCCGGTCCGCCCGCCGCCCGAATAGGGGCGGTCCTGGCCGCGTGCAGCACCGTCCAGTCCAGGTCGGCGCGGCTGCTGCGGGTCGGGCAGATGGTCGAACCCATGCGGCGGACTTCCTCTCCTACGGCGTCGGTGCTGGTCTCCAGCACGTACGCCCCGCACAACAGTGGCGGCCGCCCCGGCATTCCCGAAGCTTTACCCGAGTGACCCGGTCCACTGCACGACCGCGTCCGTGATGAGGGCCACGGCCGCGTCCTGCGAGATCTCCGCACGCTTCGGCACGGCGAAGCCGTGATCTCCGTACGGGATCTCCACGAGTTCGTAGGCCCCCTCGGGAAACTCCTCCGGCTTCCCGAACGGGTCGTTGCCGCCCTGCACGACCAGGGTGGGCACCCCGGAGCCCAGCAACTCGTCGGCGCGGGACTTCTCCGGCTTGCCCGGCGGATGGAGCGGGAAGCTGAGCGCGAGCACGGCGTGGGCCCCCAGCTCGGTGGCGGTACGGCAGGCGACCCGGGCCCCGGCGCTGCGCCCGCCGGCGACGACCGGCAGCCCGGGAGCGGCCAGCGCGGGCCAGATGCCGCGCCAGCCGGTGTCCAGGGTCCTGGGGGCGGGTGCCAGCTTCTTCCCGGCCACCCGCCAGGGCTGCTCCACCCGGGCCACGGTCACACCGTGCGCGGGCAGGACCTCGGCCAGGGCTTTCAGGTCACGGGCCTCGATGCCGCCGCCCGCGCCGTGGCCGACCGCGAGGACCAGCCGGGCCTTCCTGGCCGGGTGCCAGGTGATGCGGGCGGTTCCGGCCTCGGTCTCGACGGTCCCGGTCGTCTCACCGGCCGCCTTCGTCACGTTCGTCACGTCAGAAGAGTGTGCCCTCTTCCGGGCCTTCCAGCTCCTTCAGCAGCTCCGGCCCGTTGTTGCGGACGTTGCTGACGGCCGTGGCGACCGGGTAGGCGCGCATCAGCCCGGCGGGCGGCGGGGCGAGCAGGTCGCGCAGCTCGCCGGCGTCCGTGCGGGACGGGTCCAGCCAGGCGTCCCAGCGGTCGGGCGTCAGCATCAGCGGCATCCGCGGGTGGATGTCGGCCAGCGCCCGCGGCCCGTCGGCCGGGGACACCGCGAGCGGGCTCCGCTCGGCCTCCGTGGTGATGACCGAGCACGTCACCCACCAGGCCCGCGGGTGGTCGTCCGGCAGCGTCTCGTCCCGCCAGAACTCGTACAGCCCGGCCATGGCGAAGACCGACCCGTCCGCCGGCGTCACGAAGTACGGCTGCTTGCGGGGGCGCTTCTTCTTGCCCTCGACCTCCAGCTCGCGCTCCTGGCTGCCGGTGACCCACTCGTAGTAGCCGTCGGCGGGCAGGATGCAGCGCCGGGAGGTGAAGGCCCGACGGTAGGACGGCTTCTCGTGGACGGTCTCCGCGCGGGCGTTGATCATCCGGGCGCCGCCCTCGGGGGTCTTCGACCAGGACGGGACGAGTCCCCACTTCAGCGTGCGCAGCTGCCGAACCGGCCGCGGGTCGTCCGCGTCTTTCAGGGGGCGGTCGAGGACGGCGTAGACCTCTTTGGTGGGCGCCACGTTGTAGTCCGGCTCGAGGGTCTCCTCGGGCTCCCACTTCTCGACCTCAAAGATTCCTGCGAGATCCTCTGGCCTACGACTCGCTGAATACCGTCCGCACATACGTGCCACACTGCCAGATTCCATCCGACCACAGGGAGCCGACGCCCCACATGGACAGCACCGCAATCGCCTCGCTCCCCTCCCTCTGGGACGAGGTGTCCGGCACGCAGCCCGACCCCGATCTGTGGGTGGTGATCGCGACCCTGGGCGCCGCGCTCGCCGTGGTGATCCCGCACGGCCTGTGGCGCATCTCCCGCAACGCCATCACCATCGCCCACGAGGGCGGCCACGGGCTCGTGGCCCTGCTCACCGGGCGCACCCTCACCGGCATACGGCTGCACTCGGACACCAGTGGCCTGACGGTCAGCCGCGGCAAGCCGCACGGCATCGGCATGATCCTCACCGCCGCCGCCGGCTACACCGCCCCGCCCCTGCTGGGCCTCGGCGGTGCCGCCCTGCTCGGCTCCGGCCGCATCACGCTCCTGCTGTGGCTGGCCACGGCGCTGCTGCTCGCCATGCTGGTGATGATCCGCAACGCCTACGGCGCCCTGACCATGCTCGTCACCGGCGGCCTGTTCGTGATGGTGTCCTGGCTGGCCGGCCCGCAGGTGCAGGCGGCGTTCGCGTACGCGGTGGTGTGGTTCCTGCTGCTCGGCGGGGTCCGCCCGGCCTTCGAACTCCAGGCGAAGCGCGCCCGGGGCGGGGCCGGAGACTCGGACGCGGACCAGTTGTCGCGGTTGACGCACGTACCGGCGGCGCTGTGGTTCTTCCTGTTCCACGCGGTGTCGCTGTGCTCGCTGCTCGGTGGCGGGCGCTGGCTCCTCGGTCTGTGACAGCCGGCCCGAGGGATGCGGGGCCGCCCTCGTGCGCGGCTGCGCGCTCGCGGCGCCACCGGCCCCGACGGCGCCGCACTCGGACCACGGCCTGCTTATAAAGTAAAGGCATGGCCCCGAACACCGCAGACACCGCCCTCTGGCCCGCCCCGCACGCGAGCGGAGCCGTCGACGCGACGGTCCACGTGCCCGGGTCCAAGTCCGTCACCAACCGCGCCTTGGTCCTCGCCTCGCTGGCCTCCGAGCCCGGCTGGCTGCGCCGGCCCCTGCGCTCCCGCGACACCCTGCTGATGGCGGGGGCGCTGCGCGCGATGGGCATCGAGATCGAGGAAGGCGTGGGCCCCGACGGCACCGGCGAGGCCTGGCGGGTGCTCCCCACGGGCCTGCGCGGCCCGGCCCGGGTCGACGTCGGCAACGCCGGCACGGTGATGCGATTCCTGCCGCCGGTCGCCGCGCTGGCCGACGGCTCCGTCCGGTTCGACGGCGACCCCCGTTCCTACGAGCGTCCGCTGAACGGCGTCATCGACGCGCTGCGTCAGCTCGGCGCCCGCATCGACGACGACGGCCGCGGCGCGCTGCCGATGACCGTGCACGGCAGCGGCGCCCTGGACGGCGGCACGGTCGCCATCGACGCCTCCTCCTCCTCGCAGTTCGTGAGCGCCCTGCTGCTGTCCGGCCCGCGCTTCAACCAGGGTGTCGAGGTCCGCCACACCGGCGCCACGCTGCCGTCCATGCCGCACATCCGCATGACCGTCGACATGCTGCGTGCGGTCGGCGCCCAGGTGGACACGCCCGAGTCGGGCGGCGAACCGAACGTCTGGCGGGTCTCGCCGGGTGCCCTGCTCGGCCGGGACCTGGTCATCGAGCCGGACCTGTCGAACGCCCAGCCGTTCCTGGCGGCGGCGCTGGTGACCGGAGGCAAGGTCGTGGTCCCGGACTGGCCCTCCCGCACCACGCAGCCCGGTGACCGGCTGCGCGAGATCTTCACCGAGATGGGCGGCTCCTGCGAACTGACGGAGTACGGTCTGGCGTTCACCGGCTCCGGCTCGGTGCACGGCATCGACGTCGACCTGAGCGAGGTCGGCGAGCTGACGCCGGGCATCGCCGCGGTCGCGGCCCTCGCGGACTCGCCGTCGACCCTGCGCGGCGTGGCCCATCTGCGGCTGCACGAGACGGACCGGCTGGCCGCGCTGACGAAGGAGATCAACGAACTCGGCGGCGACGTGACGGAGACCGCCGACGGTCTGCACATCCGCCCGCGCCGGCTGCACGGCGGGATCTTCCACACCTACGACGATCACCGCATGGCCACGGCCGGCGCGATCATCGGCCTCGCGGTCGAGGGCGTGCAGATCGAGAACGTGGCGACGACGGCCAAGACCTTGCCGGACTTCCCCGACCTGTGGACCGGGATGCTCGGGGCGTAGGACGCAGGGATCACGTCATGCGCCGCTATGGCAAGCACACCGACGAGGACGACATCCGCACCCGTCCCGGCCGCCGCAACACCCGGCCCCGGACGAACCTTCGCCCCAAGCACGACGACGCCGCCGAGGGCCTCGTCCTCACCGTCGACCGGGGCCGCCTGACCTGCCTCGTCGAGGACCGCGTGGTCATGGCGATGAAGGCCCGCGAGCTGGGCCGCAAGGCGGCCGTGGTCGGCGACCGGGTGGCCCTCGTGGGTGACATGTCGGGCAAGAAGGACACGCTCGCGCGGATCGTGCGCATCGAGGAGCGGAGCTCGGTCCTGCGCCGCACGGCGGACGACGACGACCCGTACGAGCGCGTGATCGTCGCCAACGCCGACCAGCTGGCGATCGTCACCGCCCTGGCCGACCCGGAGCCCCGCCCCCGGCTGATCGACCGCTGCCTGGTCGCGGCCTACGCCGGCGGCCTGGACCCGCTGCTGGTCCTGACCAAGTCGGACCTCGCCCCGCCCGACAAGCTCCTGGAGCTGTACGGCCACCTCGACATCCCCCACGTCGTCACCAGCCGCGAGGAACTGCAGAACGGCAGCGCCGTCGCCCGGGTGCGCGAGCAGCTCGACGGCAAGATCACCGCGTTCATCGGCCACTCCGGTGTCGGCAAGACGACCCTGGTCAACGCACTCGTCCCGGAGGAACGACGACGTACGACGGGACACGTGAACGCGGTGACGGGCCGGGGCCGGCACACCACCACCTCGGCGCTGGCGCTACCGCTGTCGGGCGGTGACGGCTGGGTGATCGACACCCCGGGCCTGCGGTCCTTCGGACTGCACCACGTGGATCCGTCCCAGGTGATCCACGCCTTCCCCGATCTGGAGCCGGGCACCGAGGGCTGCCCGCGCGCGTGCAGCCACGACGAGCAGGACTGCGCGTTGGACGCGTGGGTGGCCGCGGGGCACGCGGATCCGGCGCGCCTGTACTCGCTGCGGCGGCTGCTGGCCACGCGGGAGCGGACGGAAGGCGACTGACCTCCGCGTTGTTTGTCCTGGCGCGCGGACGGTAAGTGCATAATCGCACCCAAGCCGGATGCGGGGCCGGCCGGAGCCGGACGGGCGTCATATCGCTGTGCACGCGGTGAAACTGACGAAGCGGTCACTGAACGTGGGATACGGGAGGACGACTCATGGCGTGGCTGCTGGTCATCGTGGCCGGATTGCTCGAGACCGGCTTCGCGGTGTGTCTGAAGCTCTCGCACGGCTTCACCCGGCTCTGGCCGACGGTCGCGTTCTGCGTCTTCGCGCTCGGCAGCTTCGGGCTGCTGACGCTCGCGCTGAGGAAACTCGACGTGGGCCCCGCGTACGCGGTGTGGACCGGCATCGGGGCGGCGGGGACGGCGATCTACGGCATGGTCTTCCTGGGTGACCTGGTCTCGACGCTGAAGCTCGTGTCGATCAGTCTCGTCATCGTCGGCGTGATCGGGCTCCAGTTGTCGGGGTCGGCGCACTGACTGCCTGTCAGCCCGGCTGCTGCCGCTGAAGGGCGCCGCGGACCAGTTCGGCCACGCCGCCCTCGCCCGGTGGTGCTGCCACGCAGGACAGGGCGAGCCGGACGGCGAGTTCACAGGTGCGGGCCAGGTCGGCGGCGTCGGACTGGGGCGTGCCGGGGCCGGCCAGGACGGTGACCGCCCGGTCGCGCACGAGGGCGACGAAGTCGCCTGGTGAGGGCAGCGGCCCGTCGGCGCGGCGCTGGGCCGGTACGGCGGAGGTGGTCGGCACGGACACCAGGGCGGGGGCGGGCAGCCGCTCGCTCCAGCAGCCGGTGAGCATGGCGCGGACGAGGAGGTTGTCCCGGGCCGCGGAGGTGGTCCACTCGGCGGTGGCGGTGAGCCGGTCGCGGGGATCGCTGTACCCGGCGAGAGCGCGGTCCACCCCGGCGAGATATCCGTCGGCCTCTCGGCGCACGAGCGCCCGGGCGAGGCCGTCCTTGCTGCCGAACTCGTTGTAGAGCGTCTGCCGGGACACCCCGGCCGCCGCGGCCACGTCGACCATCCGTACGGCGGACCACGGCCGGCGCGCCAGCGCCGTGTACGCGGCGTCCAGTAGAGATTCCCGCGCTGCAGGCATCATCGCCTCCCCTTGGGGCGAGCGGCTCTGCGCCCAGATTTGACGCGCGTGGCACCACTGTCAAGGGTTCGCGAGTGTGCGCGGGGGCGTGTTTCGGCCTTGTCGCGCGGCCTGTTGCTCCATGTGCCGCGCCTCGCCCGCGCCCGCGCACGGGCGGCGTGCTCCGACAGGATGCCGGTGTACACCGCCCTGGGCGGGACGTAGGCGGGGGTGGCCCACGTGGTCCCGGCGGCCACCCGGGGTCGTCGTCGAACTTCGAGGTCGACCAGAAGTAGCCGAACACGAGCCCCAGGCACCGGGCGAGGGCGAGCCATCCGTGGTGTCCGATGCCGGTGCCGAGCAGCAGGGCGCGCAGGGTCTCGATGGCCGGGGTGAACGCTGGTACTCGGCGATCGGCTGGAACCGGCCCGGCATCGACGGCGGTGGTCTTCCCGGCGCCGTTCGGGCCGACCAGGGAGGAGATCGCTCCGTCCGGGACGGCCGGGTCGACGTCGTCCAGGACGGTCTTGTCGCCATAGGGCTTCCGCGGCCCGTTCGCCCCGGCGAGATCGGCCGGGCCCGTGCCCGGCGCCGCCGACGGCAGGCCAGGTCCGTCATGACCAGGCACGAGACGGTGTCAGGCGGCACTGCCGAGCGGAGCCCGGATCACTGACCCTCGCGTCCCTGCGCCGGGGCCCCACCCGACCACTCCCTCACCCTCACGAACCCCCTGTAGCCCCACCCCCACCTCGGCAGATAGGTTCGTTGCATGCCCGACTACCTCGACGATCTGCGTCTCGCCCACGTCCTCGCCGACGCCGCCGACGCCGCGACGACGGACCGGTTCAAGGCCCTCGACCTCAAGGTCGAGACCAAACCGGACATGACCCCGGTGAGCGAGGCGGACAAGGCCGCGGAGGAACTCATCCGCGGCCAGCTCCAGCGCGCCCGCCCCAGGGACGCGATCCTCGGCGAGGAGTACGGAGTGGAGGGCACCGGCCCCCGCCGCTGGGTGATCGACCCGATCGACGGCACCAAGAACTACGTGCGGGGCGTTCCCGTGTGGGCCACGCTCATCTCACTCATGGAGGCCGGCGAGGGCGGCTTCCAGCCCGTGGTCGGCGTCGTCTCCGCCCCCGCCCTGGGCCGCCGCTGGTGGGCCGCCAAGGGCCACGGCGCGTTCTCCGGCCGCAGCCTCACCAAGGCCTCCCGGCTGCAGGTCTCCCGTGTCTCCAGGCTTTCCGACGCCTCCTTCGCGTACTCCTCGCTCAGCGGCTGGGAGGAGCAGGGCCGCCTGGACGGCTTCCTGGACCTCACTCGCGAGGTGTGGCGCACGCGCGCGTACGGCGACTTCTGGCCGTACATGATGGTCGCGGAAGGCGCCGTCGACATGTGCGCCGAGCCGGAGTTGTCCCTGTGGGACATGGCCGCCACCGCGATCGTCGTCACCGAGGCCGGCGGCACCTTCACCGGACTCGACGCCCGACCGGGCCCGCACAGCGGCAACGCTGCCGCGTCGAACGGCCTGTTGCACGACGAGTTGCTCGGATATCTCAACCAGCGCTACTGAGCCCCCCGTTGTTACCGAGCGCCCCCTTGTTGACCCTCCCTTTGCCTGCCACGCTGAGAGTCCCCCCACTTGTGAATTTGTGAAACCCTGAACGAACGGCGGGGAGACTCCCAGGAGGTGGCTCCATCCATGCTCGTCCGTGACGCCATGAGCACTGTCGTCCTCACCATCGGCCCGACCCACACGCTGCGCCAGGCGGCAGCGCTGATGTCCGCGCGCAAGGTCGGGGCGGCCGTGGTCCACGACCCCGACGCCGGCGGCATCGGCATCCTCACCGAACGCGACATCCTCAACTCCGTCGGTCTGGGCCAGGACCCGGACACCGAACGCGCCCACGCCCACACCACCACCGACGTCGTCTTCGCCGCTCCGGCCTGGACCCTGGAGGAGGCGGCGGGCGCCATGGCACACGGCGGCTTCCGGCACCTCATCGTGCTGGACGGCGGTGAACCGACCGGCATCGTCTCGGTCCGCGACATCATCCGCTGCTGGGCACCGGCACGCCAGGGCGTTCCGGCATGACCGCGCGGACGGGCCGGACCCCCCGAAGGGGGCCCGGCCCGTCCGCCACAGCAGGCGGTCCAGCGCTGGAGTTCAGCCCGCGCAGGGCCTGGACCAGCAGGAGCTGGTCCTGGACGAGGACACGGCCGCCGACGCCCGCGCTCTCGCTGTTCTGTTCCTGACCAGTCCTGCCCCTTGTCAAAACCGTTCCCGATCCTGAAATAGACACTGTCTAAAGGAAGTGGGGCTCTAAACTCACACCTGTTCGGGACCTGGTCCCCTTAGCTGTTAGGCTGGTGGCCATGAGTGACCTTCTGGAACGCCTGCGCGGACGCGGATGGCGGATGACCGCGCAGCGGCGCGTCGTGGCCGAGGTCCTCGACGGCGAACACGTCCATCTGACGGCCGACGAGGTCCACGCCCGGGCCGTCGCCAAGCTCCCCGAGATCTCCCGGGCGACCGTCTACAACACGCTCGGTGAGCTAGTGACCCTCGGCGAGGTGCTGGAGGTCTCCACCGACCAGCGCGCCAAGCGGTACGACCCGAACGCCCACCAGCCGCACCACCACCTGGTCTGCGCCCAGTGCGGCGCGATTCGGGACGTCCACCCGATCGGCAACCCGCTGGCGGACCTCCCCGACACCGAGCGCTTCGGCTTCACGGTCTCGGACGTCGAGGTGACGTACCGCGGCCTCTGCCCGAACTGCGCGGCCGCCTAGCACTCCGCCCGACGAGCCCCGGCACCGATGGGTGCCGGGGTTTTGCGCTGCCCGCCGGTTCGGCACTCTTCAGGTCGGCGGCAACAGGGGCGTGACCATGGAAAACACCTGGGGCCGGAACCCTTTCGGGTTCCGGCCCCAGGCCTTCAGTAGCGGGGACAGGATTTGAACCTGCGACCTCTGGGTTATGAGCCCAGCGAGCTACCGAGCTGCTCCACCCCGCGTCGATGAATGCAATGTTACGTCAATGACGAGGACGGATGCAAATCGCTTCATGGGGAGCGCTTCGCCGCACCGCGAGGACGGCGGCCGGCCCGGCCGCGGCTCCGCGGCGAACCGGGCCGCGCAACCCGCCACCGGTCCCAGTACGGATGCTGCCGGGCACCGTGCAGCGGCGCCCGCACCGGCACGGGGCACCACGCAGCCCGAGCCCCGTACCGACGTCGGGCACCACGCAGCCCGAGCCCCGTAGCAGACGTCGGGCACCACGCAGCGACCCCCGTGGCCGACGTCGGGCACCACGCAGCCCAGCCCTCGCACCGGCACTGGCACCACGCGGCCCGGCCCGGCGGACCAGGCCTCAAGCCGACAGCTCCTGCCTCAACGCGTCCCTCAACCGCTCCGCCCTCTCGGTGACCGACGCCGGGCCCAGTGACACGGCCCGGTCCGCCCAGCGCTGTCCTTCGGCCAGCTCACCCCGACGCGCGTAGACCAGGGCAAGCCGCAACGCGGCCCGCCCGTGCCCCGCGTCGGCTGCCCGTGTCCACCAGACCGCCGCCTCCGGCTCGCTCCCCTCCCGGGCCAGCAGCAGCCCGAGGTTGAACGCCCCGTTGCGGGACCCGGCCTCGGCCGCCTCCCGGTACCACCGAGCCGCCTCGACGACGTCGCCCCGGGCCGCCGCGAGCATGCCGACCCGGACCTGCGCCCGCCGATGCCCCTGGGAGGCCGCCCGCTCGTACCACTCCTCACACTCGCTCCGCCGGTGCACGGGCTCCCCGAGCTCGTGCGCGGGCTCCGGTGGCCGGCGCGCGTCGAGCACCGTCGCCAGCCGGTACGCGGCCTCGGCGCTCCCGCCCCCGGCCGCACACCGCAGGTGACGCTCGGCCTCCTGCTCGTCGCCGTCCCGCAGCCTCGCCATACCGACCTGGAGCGCCGCCTCGGTGTGCCCGGCCGCGGCGGCACGCTCGTACCAGCGCAGCGCGGCCTGCTCCTCGCCCCGCCCGGCATGCAGGATGCCGAGGTTGAAGGCGGCGTCCACGCTCCCGGCCTCCGCGGCCTTGGAGAACCACGGCTCCGCGCCCGTCTCGTCGCCGGCCTGCAGCAGCAGGATCGCCAGCGCGTTCGCGGCCTCCCGGTGCCCGGCGTAGGCCGCGCGCCGGTACCACTGCTCGGCCTGCGGAGTGCGCCCCTGCTCGGCGCAGAGCAGGCCGAGGTTGTACGCGCCGTTGACGTCGCCCGCGTCCATCGCGGCCCGGTACCAGCGCTCGGCGGTCTGGGTCTCGCCCCGCTCGGCGTGCAGTGCGCCCAGCGCGTTCGCCGCGTTGCCGTCGCCGTCCTGGGCGGCCCGCAGCCACCAGACGGCGGCGTTCTCGGTGTCGCCCGCGTCCCGCAGCAGGAAGCCCAGCGCACAGGCGGCCCGCGCCTCGCCGTCCTTGGCGGACGTCAGGTACCAGCGCCCGGCCTCCTTGAGCTCGCCGCGCCTCTCCAGGATCGTCCCGAGGTGCAGCGCGGCCCGCCGGTGGCCGCGCGCGGCGGCCTGCCGGTACCACTGCTCGGCCTCGTCGGCCCCCTGGACACCGTTGTCGCCGTCGGCCTCCCGTGTCGCCTTCCGGTCCAGGGCCCGCGCCAGCCGGTAGGCCGCCTCCCGGTGCCCACGCTCGGCCGCGACCCGCATCCACTGCTCGGCCGCGGTGTCCCCGCGGTGCTCCAGCAGATCGGCGAGCGCGTACGCGCCCAGGGTGTGGCCCTGCTCGGCGGACTGGCGCAGCCAGTACTCGGCGGCGGGCTCGTCGCCCCGCTCGCGGTGGTGCCGCCCGAGGGCGTGCGCGGCCGCCGTGGATCCGGCGACGGCGGCGATCCGCCACCATCCGGCGGCCTCGTCGGCGTACCCCCGCTGATGCAGGAGGACTCCCAGATTGTTGGCGGCCGCCCGGTCGCCCGCGGCTGTGGCGGCACGCAGATGAGGCTCGGCACCGTCGAGATCACCACGGCGCAGCAACATGGCCCCGAGGACACTCATCGCCTCGACGTCGCCGGCCTCCGCAGCGAGCCGCTGACGCAGCTCCTCGGCCGCCTCGTCGGCGATCTCCCCGGTCTCGTCCGGGGTCTCGGTGTCCTCCCGGCTGGAAGGCTGCACAAAACGCCCTGTCTCGAACAGAGTTGCCTTGTCCCCCATAACGTCCATCGTCGCACCACCTGCAACCTGGGTACACCTGGTATACCGCAGCCAGTGAGGTCACTTCAGCGTTTTGTCGACATGCCCACAGAGAGACAAGTCAAACACAGATTGGCCAACTCCCCCCGGCGGCACGGCCACAGCCTGCGCCAGCACATACGTTCACACACATCACGAAGGCCCGGATTCCTGTGTGGAATCCGGGCCTTCGGTGTCACTCTGCCGCTCGGACATCGCGACTTCAGTAGCGGGGACAGGATTTGAACCTGCGACCTCTGGGTTATGAGCCCAGCGAGCTACCGAGCTGCTCCACCCCGCGCCGTTGTGTTCACAACCGTATCACGGCGCGGGGTGGGCATCTGACCAGGCCAGGGCCCTAACTGCTCGGCTTGGGGCTCGGGCTGCTGCTCGGCTTGTCGCCGGGCTTGCTCTCGCCGCCTCCGGCGCCGCCCGTCCGGCTCGCCTCGGCCTGCGCGTCCTCGGCCCGCCGCAAGGCGTCCTCGAGGTCCTTCTGCGCCCGGCCGTAGGCCTCCCAGTCGTTCTTCTTCAGGGCCTCCTGGCCCGCGTCGAACGCCTTCTGGGCGTCCTCCAGGGCCTGTTGGACCGACGGGTTCTTGGACGTCGGCGGTGGCGTATCACCCTTGTCCGGCGGCTCGGTGGCCGGGCCGTCCGCTCCGAAGATCTTGTTGAGGGCCTCGTCGAGGGTGTTCTCGAAGGCGGTCTGGCCTCCGTAGGTGACCAGGACCTTGCGCAGCAGCGGGTACTTCAGTCCCCCACCGCGTACGTAGACCGGCTCCACGTACAGCAGCCCTCCGTCGAGCGGCACCGTCAGCAGATTGCCGTACTCGACCTCGGAGTCGCCGCCTCTCAGGAGCCTGATGGACTCGGCGATGTCCTCTTGGGAGTTGAACTGGCTCTGGACCTGCTTGGGTCCGTTGACCGTGGTGTTGGTCGGCAGTTTCAGGATTCTGATCTTGCCGTAGTCACTGGTGCCCGCCTCGGCGTCGACCGCCATGAACGCGCTGAGGTTGTCCCGGCCGTTGGGCGTGAAGGTCGTCGTCAGCGAGAACGCCTGCGCCTTCTGGTCGGGCATCTTCATGCTCAGGTAGTACGGCGGCACCGCGCTGCCCGACCGGTTCGTCGGGTCGTCCGGCACCTGCCACACCTCGCTGCCGCTGAGGAACGTCGTCGCGTCCTTCACGTGGTAGCGGGTGAGCAGCTCCCGCTGGACCTTGAACAGGTCCTGGGGGTAGCGCAGATGGTCCATCAGCGACTTGGAGATCTCGCTCTTGGGTTCCACCGTGTCCGGGAAGGCCTTCATCCAGGTCTTCAGGACGGGGTCCTTGGTGTCCCACTGGAAGAGCTTGACCTCACCGGTGTACGCGTCGACGGTCGCCTTCACCGAGTTGCGGATGTAGTTGACCTGGTTCTGCTGGGCCACCACCGCGCGGTTGTCGTTGGTGGCGGTCAGCGAGTCGGCCGTGGTGTCACCGAGCGTCGTGCGCGACGAGTACGGGTAGCCGTTCGTCGTCGTGTACGCGTCGACGATCCACTGGATCCGGCCGTCCACGACCGCCGGGTATGCGTCGCCGTCGATGGTCAGCCAGGGGGCGACCGCCTCGACGCGCTCCTTGGGCGTGCGGTTGTACAGGATCCGCGAACCGTCGCCGATGGCGCCGGAGTACAGGATCTGCGGCTCGCCGAACGCCACCGCGTACGCCGCCCGGTTCACCGGGTTGGAGAGGTTGACCCCGCTGTCGCCCTTGTAGCTGGTGGTCTTCTCGCCGTTGTCGTCGGAGTAGTCGATCTCCTTCTGGGGACCGCCGACGATCGAGTACGTGTCGGTCTTCTCGCCGTAGTAGATCCGCTGCTCGTACGTGCCGAGGTCGCCCTCGGAGGGCAGGTCGGACTCCGTGAAGTTCGGCCGGCCCTGGGCGTCGGCGCTGGTGCCCTCGGCGGCGACCACTCCGAACCCGTGGGTGTACCGGAAGTGGTTGTTGATCCAGTTCTTCTTCGGGATGCCCGCGAGGTTCAGCTCACGCAGGCCGATGACCGTGTCCTGGTCCTTGCCGTCCTTGGTGTAGCGGTCGACGTCCAGGTTGTTCGGGAACGCGTAGTAGTTCCTGATCTGCTGGAGCTGCTGGAACGTCGGCGAGACGATGTTCGGGTCCATGATCCGGATGCTGGCCGTGGACGGGACGTCGTCGCGCAGCGTGGCCTTGTCCTCGGTCGTGCTCGTGCCCGAGTAGTCCGTGACCTTGGTTCCGTCGATGCCGTACGCCTGGCGCGTGGCCTCGAGGTTCTTCTCGACGTACGGCGCTTCCTTGGCCTGCTCGTTCGGCTGGACCTGGAACTTCTGCACGATCGCCGGGTAGAGGCCGCCGATCAGGATCGCGGAGAGCACCATCAGGCCGAAGCCGATCACGGGCAGCTGCCAGGTGCGGCGCCACAGGGTGGCGAAGAACAGCAGCGCGCAGATGACGGCGATGCAGAACAGGATCGTCTTGGCCGGCAGGTAGGCGTTGGCGTCGACGTACCTCAGGCCCGTCCAGTTGTCGGTCGCCCTGAAGTCGCTGGACTTCACCGCGAGTCCGTACCGGTCGAGCCAGTACGCGACCGCTTTCAGCGCCACGAAGACGCCGATGAGCACCGACAGGTGCCCGGTGGCCGCGGCCGTGGCCCGGGCGCCGGGGCTGGTGACGCGCAGACCGCCGTACAGGTAGTGCGTCAGCGCGGCGGCGATCACGGACAGGATCGCGGCGGCGAAGCCGAAGCCGAGCAGGAACCGGTACCACGGCAGGTCGAAGGCGTAGAAGGAGACGTCCAGCTTGAACTGGGGGTCCTTCTGGCCGAAGGGCACGCCGTTGACCCACATCAGCCAGGTGCGCCACTGGCCGGACGCGGAGGCGCCGGCGATGAGGCCCACCAGGGCGGTGATCCCGAACAGCAGCCACTTCTTGTAGGGCGCGATGCCCATCCGGTAGCGGTCGAGGTTCTGCTGCTCCATCGACATGGCGCTCAGCGGCGGGCGCAGCCGGTGCGCCAGCCAGATGTTGAAGCCGACGGCGAGGGCCATCAGCAGGCCGAAGACGAAGAAGAGCCCGATCTTGGTCCACAGGGTGGTGGTGAAGACCGAGGAGTAGTTCACCGACCGGTACCAGAGCCAGTCCGTCCAAAAGCCCGCGAACATGGTGAACGCCATGCCGAGAACGGCCAGGACGCCCAGCGTCATGAGCAGGGTCCGGACACGCCGGGACGGGCGGCCCACTCTCATCCGCGGCCCTGTCGGGCCTCCGCCGCGGTCCGGCATCTGGAAAGCCAAGGTGCGCACCTCGAAGTTCGCTGTTGATTCGTCAGGCCCGCGTCTTCACGGGCCGTGCGTGGCCCCCGTGATCGTGGGCCCCCACCTATGCAACTTACTCACCGTTTACTCGGTTCCCGATTCCGGCCGGGAACGAGGCAGGATTGTGACCATGTCCAACACTCCCATGGCTGCGAACCCGCTCACCCGGGCCGTTCTCGAGATCGACGAGTACGTCTCCGGCCTCGGCTGGGACCAGTCAGCCCGCCTTTTCGCCCTCGTCGACACCGCACGGCTGCGGGCCGAACAGCCCTCGCTCGCGGACCGGCTCGGTCTGGGGGAGGAGTCGGAGAACTCCGGCCTCACCCCGATCGAGCAGGACGAAGTTCCAACGGGGAAGCCGCTCGACGAGTTCCTCGCCACCATCGCCTGGCCCGACGCGGTGGCCGGCTGCGCCCTCGCCGTGGAGCGCCTGATGCTGCCGCCGTCCGCGGAGGCGCAGGTTCCGCAGGGTCTGAGCGAGGCCGCGCTCACGAAGTGGGTGGCGGACCACCCGGACCGCCAGGAGGTCCGCATGACGGTCGGGGTCCTGCGCGACGGCACACGTGAGTCGGCCCTGCGGCTGCGCGAGAAGGACTCCCCCACCGAGGTCCTGACCGGTTCCGACCTGGTCCCGGGGCTGGCGGAGGCGCTGGCGGCGACGTTCGAGGAATAGCCCGAGGGACCCGGGAGGGTCCGGGAGGGTCCGGCCGGCCGGACCCTCGGCTCCCGGGCTACTTACCGCACTTCGGCAGATCCGCGGTGTCGCCGCTGCGGATGTCCTTGAGCGCGCCGAGGGCGTCCTGGATGGTGCCCACCTTGACGAGGGTGAGGCCGTCCGGGGTGTCCTTGGCGGCTGCCGCGCAGTTGTCGGCGGGCGTCAGGAAGTACTGCGCGCCCTTGGCCCGCGCGCCCACGGTCTTCATCTCGATGCCGCCGATCGGCCCGACCTTGCCGGCGTCGTCGATCGTGCCGGTGCCGGCCACGAACCTGCCGCCCGTCAGGCTGCCCGGGGTGAGCTTGTCGTAGATGCCCAGTGCGAACATCAGCCCGGCGCTCGGCCCGCCGACATCGGCCAGCTTGATGTCGATGGTGAACGGGAACGTGTGGTCGGTCCCCGCCGAGATCCCCACGATGGCGCGCTTCTCGCCGTCGTCGTCCGACGTCGTGGTCGTCATGGCGATGACCTGCGTCCTGGTGGGCGTCCGCTTCTCCTTCTCCGCGGCGGCCTGCTCCTTGGCCGGCACGATCGTGAAGCGGACCTCCTGGCCCGGCTTGTGCTTGGTGACGAGCTTCGCGACGTCGGCCGGCGCCTTCACCGTCGTACCGTCGACGGCCTTGATCACGTCCCCTGCGTGCAGCTTGCCCTCGGCCGGGGACCCCTTGACGACCGTGGAGACGATCACCCAGGACTTCACCGGAACGTCCAGCTCCTTCAGGGCGGCGACCTTGGCGCTCTCCTGGGACTGGCTGAACTCCTCGGCGTTCTCCTGGGTGGACTGCTCCTCGGTCTTGCCGTCCGGGTAGAGCGTCTCGTGCGGCACGACCTTGTTGTCGTGCGCGAGCCAGCCGTAGACGGCTTCCACCAGGTTCATCCGGTAGTCGGCGCTCGTGACCCGGACCGTGGTCATGTTCAGGTGGCCACTGGTCGCGTACGTCTTCTTCCCCGCGATCTGCAGCACCGGCTCACCGTCGTGATCGCCCAGCGTGTTCACCGTCGGCCCCGGGGACATCTCCGCGTAGGGCACGGGGATGAACACTCCCGCGCACAGGAGCGCGATCAGCATCAGGGTGGAGGCGAGCATCGTCGCGGTGCGGCGTGGCATGACTCGACATTACGGGACGGCCCTGTCAGCGCACCGTCAGGGCCGCCCGTCCGGGCGGCCCTGTGCTCTCAACCGTCTGTGACCTGCTGTTCTTCGGCCGTCAGGCGCCCGGCCGGGGCTTCTCCATGGCCTCCCGGAAGCGGGCGTAGCCGGTGAGCTCCGGACCGTCGTTGCGTACGTTGCGGGTCCGGTTGGCCCAACTGCCCCAGAGCCCCGCGCCGATGGCAGCCACAAGCGGAATCAGCAACCAGGCGAGCGCCGCCATGCCGACCTCCAACCCCTTTGAGCGTCCGCAACTGACTGATCAGCAGATTAACCATCCGCAGTGACAACGCTCACGCCAGGGGTGCGGTTACGCAACCGGAAGGCGGCTTGGCGGATCAGCAGGCGCCGACCCATTCCTCGGTGCCGTCGGAGAACTTCTGGTGCTTCCAGATGGGCACCTCGTGCTTGAGGTCGTCGATCAGCTTCCGGCAGGCCTCGAAGGCCTCTCCGCGATGCGGGCAGGAGACGGCGACGACCACGGCGAGGTCCCCGACCCGGAGGTCCCCCACGCGGTGCACGGCCGCCAGGGCCCGCACCGGGAACTCGGCGGCGACCTTCTCGGCGATCCGCCGCATCTCCGCCTCGGCACTGGGGTGGCAGGAATACCCCAGCTCCTCGACGTCGGCGCCACCGTCGTGGTTCCGCACGGTGCCCACGAAGAGCGCGGTGCCCCCGGCCGCGTCGTCCCCGACCGCCCGGAACACCTCGTCCAGCGAGAGGGCCGTGTCCCGGATCCCGATCAGCTTGATCGGGTCCTGCGCGGCCTGCTCACCGGGGTGATCGTTCGTGGTTGCCATGCCTCCATCGTGCCGCACGCGACCGACAGCGCGGAATAGACCCATCGACCGGCACGCGCGCGTACGCGTTTGGAGTCTCCTACAGGGGCCCCTCTCAGATCCGCCGCCGGGCCTTCCGCGCCCTGCGTACCACCGCCGCCGCGCCCAGCAGCGCCACCGTCGCACCCGCGGCGCCCGCGGCCGTGGCATCCTTTCGGCCCAGCCGCCGCCCGGCGACCGTGTGCCGCCCGGAGACCTCCTCCAGGAGTTCCGCCAGCACCTCCTCGTTGGTGTAACGCGGCCGCCACCCGGCGTCGTGCAGCCGGCTGCCGCTCACCACCCAGGGGTACATCGTGTACGCCAGATCTCCGGCCGGGGACGGGGTCAGACCGATCCGGTGCAGTCGCGCCGCCGCGCCGAGCGCGACCGCCGACGGCAGCTCCATCCGCCGGATGCCGCTGAGCTCCTCGACCTCCTCCTGCTCCAGCCAGCCGTCGCACCCGACGGTCAGTTCCCCGTCGACCTTCTCCAGGACGGCGTACTCCAGCGCGCTGCACAGGTCCTCGACGTGGCAGAACTGCCACGCGGGCCGCGAACCGGCGACGACGAGCAGCCGGGGAGACTCGAAGTACCTGGTCAGCGCGGTGTCGGTGCCGCCCACCAGCACGGCCGGCCGTACCACGGTGACATTGAGCCCGGGATGCGCCCGGGGCGCGCGCCGCGCCAGCCGTTCGATCTCCAGCAGGTCGCCGACGCCCGTCGCCTCCGCCGTGGCCCGCAGCTCGGCGTCCTCGGACAGCGGCAGCTCGTTGTCCGGGAGCGCCCCGTAGACCATCGCCGAGGTGCACAGCACGACCCGGTGCACTCCGGCGGCCGCGGCAGCCGTCAGGACGGTCTGCGTTCCCCGTACGTTGTAGGCCGTTCGAGCGGCTGCGTCGGTTTCCAGATCGAGATCCAGTGCCAGGTGCACCACCACGTCGGCGCCACGCAGTTTGTCCGCGATGGCCGGATCCCGTACGTCCAGGATGTGCCACTGCGCCGCCGCGCACTCGCCGCGCCGCTCGTCGATGGCCACGACCTGCTTGACCTCGTCGGATGCCGCGAGCTGCTCCGTGAGCAGGGCTCCTACGCCGTACGCGGCGCCGGTGACCGCGACGACGGGTCCACGCGCCGCGGAGCTCGCGGAACTGGTTGACTGGTTTCGCGCTGCGCGAACCTGCGGATCTGGGGAACTCACCGGGCGTCTCCAGCGGTTGTCTTCAGTACGAGCGCGTCCGACGCGTGCGTACCAGGTGGCATCCATCCTGCCGCAGGCCGTCAGCCGGCGAAGCACCGAGGCCCGATCCGCCCCAGGTGTCTACGCTGGGTGGTGTTGTCGGGCAGCCGTGCCGCCGGAAAGAACCGGCGGCCCTACCAGCCGAGGAATCCCGTGAGTGACACCCCATTCGGATTCGGCCTTCCGCCGGAGGAGCCGGACGACGGCGACGAGGGCAAGAAGAAGGACCAGCAGAGCGGTGGTGGTCAGGGACCGGCCAACCCGTTCGGTTTCGGCGGCCTGCCCGGAGCCGGAGGCTTCGGCGGAGGCCCTGGCGGCCCCGGCGGCCCCGGTGCGGACAATCCGTTCGCAGCCATGTTCGGGTCGCTGAACCCCACCGACCTGGGCGCCGCGTTCCAGCAGCTCGGCCAGATGCTCTCCTACGAGGGCGGACCCGTGAACTGGGACATGGCCAAGCAGATCGCCCGCCAGACGGTCTCCCAGGGCAGCCCTGACGGCACCAAGGACGCCAGCGTCGGCCCCGCCGACCGCAAGGCCGTCGAGGAAGCCGTCCGCCTGGCCGACCTGTGGCTCGACGATGCCACCTCCCTGCCGTCCGGCGCCGCCTCTGCGGTGGCCTGGAGCCGCGCGGAGTGGGTCGAGGCGACCCTGCCCGCCTGGAAGGAGCTCGTCGACCCGGTCGCCGAGCGCGTGGGCACCGCCATGGGCGACGTCCTGCCGGAGGAGATGCAGGCCATGGCCGGCCCGCTGATCGGCATGATGCGCTCGATGGGCGGCGCCATGTTCGGTACGCAGATCGGGCAGGCCGTCGGCGTGCTCGCCGGCGAGGTCGTCGGCTCGTCCGACATCGGCCTCCCGCTCGCCCCGGCCGGGAAGGCCGCCCTGCTGCCGGTGAACATCGAGACGTTCGGCAAGGACCTGAGCGTGCCCCAGGAGGAGGTGCGGCTGTATCTCGCCCTGCGCGAGGCCGCCCACCAGCGCCTCTTCGCGCACGTGCCGTGGCTGCGCTCGCATCTGTTCGGCGCGGTCGACGGCTACGCACGCGGGATCAAGGTCGACACGGCCAAGCTGGAGGACGTGGTCGGGCAGTTCGACCCGCAGAACCCGGAGCAGTTGCAGGAGGCCCTCCAGCAGGGCATGTTCCAGCCGGAGGACACGCCCGAGCAGAAGGCGGCCCTGGCCCGTCTGGAGACGGCTCTGGCGCTCGTGGAGGGCTGGGTGGACGCGGTGGTCCACGCCGCCGCGAAGCCGCGCCTGGCGTCCGCCGACGCCCTGCGCGAGACGCTGCGCCGCCGCCGCGCCTCGGGCGGTCCGGCCGAGCAGACGTTCGCCACGCTGATCGGCCTGGAGCTGCGCCCGCGCCGTCTGCGGGACGCCTCCCGTCTGTGGGCCTCGCTCACGGACGCGCGCGGTGTCGACGGCCGGGACGCCCTGTGGCACCACCCGGACATGCTGCCGACGGCGACCGATCTGGACGACCCGGACGGCTTCGTGCACCGCGAGCAGATCGACTTCTCCGAGCTGGACAAGATGCTCGGTGAGGCCGCGGCCAAGCCCGACCTCAAGAAGAAGGACGAGGGCGAGGACGAGAACAAGGGCGACGACGCCGGGTGAGCCTGTACGACGACGCGGTCCTCGTGCTGAAGGGGTACGAGGACCAGACGGAGCTGCGCCAGGCCTATCTGGACCACCTGACCGAGCACCCTGACGGTGTGTGGAAGGCCTGCCACGCGGGTCACCTCACGGCAAGCGCCCTGGTGATCGACCCCGAGGGCGGCCGGGTGCTGCTCACCCTGCACAGGAAGCTCCGGATGTGGCTGCAGACGGGCGGCCACTGCGAGCCGGGCGATGCGTCCCTGGCGGACGCGGCCCTGCGCGAGGCGACGGAGGAGTCCGGTGTTCCGGGGCTCTCCCTGCTGCCCGGCGGCCCGGTGCGCCTGGACCGGCATCCGATCCCGCCGCCGTGCCACTGCCACTTCGACGTCCAGTACGCCGTCCTGGCACCGCCGGGCGCCGTGCACGCGATCAGCGACGAGTCGCTCGACGTGCGCTGGTTCGGCTACGACGAGGTTCCGAAGGTGGCGGACGCCTCGGTCGTCCGGCTGCTGGAGGCGACGCGGGCGAGGCTCGCGCGCTGAGCAGATGTGAGGGGCGGCCGCAGAAGCGGCCGCCCCTCACATGTGATCCTGACCTTGGGGTGCGCCCCGTCACGGGCGCGGGGAACTGCGCGACGAGCCACGGACGGCCCGCAGCCCGAAGCGGGACGAACCGCCCCCCATCGGCCGGATGCGCGGAGCGATCAGCTCCAGGCGTTGCCCTGGTTCTGCCCGCGCGCTCCCTGCTGGCCCATGCCGTACTGCGCGGCGAGGCCCGAACCGATCTGGGCGTTCTGCGGCGGCAGCAGTTCACTCGGCTGGACGAGTGCGAAGCCGGTGCCCATGAAGCTCAGCTCCCAGCCCTCACCGGTGCTGCCGCGCCGCCGCCACACCCCGGAGGAGTGCGTCTGGGCCTGCATCTGCACCCGCAGGCCCGTGGACCAGGCGACGATCGCGTCGGCGTCGCAGTTGACGTACTTGTCGGGCGTGACCTGCAACAGCAGCGGCATCCCGGAGGTCATCAGGGCGACCTTGCCCCGGCCGGAGATGTTGAGCTGGTACTTCCCGGAGCCGGAGATGCCGTACAGGCTGTCCACGGCGATGACCTCGTGGTGCAGCGAGGAGTCCATCGCCAGCACATAGCTGCTGTCGACGGTGAGGCCGTCCTGGTCCACGTCCATGACGTGGACGTGCTGCTTGAGGTTGGCGAGGTAGACCGTGCCCTGCCCGTGGCAGCGCATCAGGTCGAGGCCCTCCCCGGTCTGCGCACGCGCGCGTGATTGCTGGTTGCTCTGGTACTCGGCGTCGAACTCGACGAGGCCCTGGTAGGCGACCATGGTGCCCTTGCGGGCCAGGATGTCGTCGTGACCCTCCAGGGCGACGCGCAGCATCTGCTTGTTCTGCAGGCTCCAGCGTTCCTGGGTCTGCTGCTCGTTGTAGGCGAAAATCGGGCTCTGCATGGCGTGTGGCTCCCCCTCAGCCCCGGAACCGGAGGCGGTCGGTGCTGTCCTCGCTGGGCTGGACGACGACGATGCCCTGACCGGAGAAGGCCATCTGGTAGGCCTCGCCGCTGCCGCGGCCGATCAGCGACTGGGCCCGGAAACTCCGCTTGCCCTTCACCTTGAGGTTCGGTGACCAGGCGACGAGCGCGTCGGGGTCGACGTAGGTCTCGTCCTCGCCGCCTCCGCAGTCGACGACGATGGGCTTGCCCCGGGAGGTCAGCGCGACCCAGCCCTGCCCGGAGATCTTGGTGTTCCACAGGCCCTGGCCGGCGAACTTCGCCAGGCCCTTGACCCGCTCCACGCCCCACGTCAGGTGGGCGTCGAAGGCGAGCAGGTTGGTGGCGTTGACGGAGATGCCGTCGCCGTTGAGGTTGATGACGACGACGTTCGCCCCGTAGTCGGCGAGGTAGAGCAGGCCGTCGCCGGAGCACTTCATCAGGGGCGCGCCCTCACCGGTGAGCCAGTCCTTGGCGATCTGGCGCACGGCCGGCGGGTTGGGCTCGTACTGCACGAACCCTTCGTAGGCGACCATCGACCCCACGCGCGCGAGGAGGTCGTTCCCGGTCTGCATGGCGACCTTCAGCATGTGATTGCCGTGGTTCTCCATGCGGGCGGTGACGGGTGCGGGGGCGTGGCCCGCGAGCTGCTGTGTCATGACGGGCTCCCTCAGACCTCGTACGGCTGGACGACGATGAAGTTCCCGGGCGCTCCCCGGAACTGGAGGTTGACGCTCTCCCCCGTGTCACCGGGGTAGGCGTTGCGGCGCATCCGCACCTGGCTGGAGACGACGACCTGGGCGGCGGCCGACCAGGCGACCACGGCGTTGCAGTCGGCGAAGGTGGTGGGCGTGACCGGCAGCACCACGGGTGTGCCGTGCGTCTTCACGACGATGGTGCCCGTGCCCTGGAACTGCATGGTGAACAGCGCGCCGCCGGGGATGCCGTGGCCCTCGATGCGGCGGACCTCGTAGGTGAGGCTCTCGTCGAACGCGAGGACGTTCTCAGCCGAGACGCAGACGGCGTCACCCTGGAGCTCCAGGGGGTGCAGCATGGTCGAGTTCTCGGCGAGGAACACCTGCCCCTGGCCCGTGCAGCGCATCAGCTGCATCTCCTGGCCGGTCGCGTTGCCCACGATCCGGCCGGCGAACCCGGCGCCCTTGTAGCTGAAGTCGACCTTGCCCTGGTAGAGCACCATGCTGCCCTGGCGGGCCAGCACGGGCTGTCCGCCGATGCCGAGGTCCACGCGGACGAGCTTCTTGTTCTGCTGCGTCCAGCGCTGCCCCGTGGGGGTCTCCTTGAACTGCTGGAGCGCGGCGGACACACCGGCGCCCTGGGGGGCGCCTTGAGGGACGCCCTGCGGAGCTCCGTAGGGCGCCTGCCCGAAGGGCGGCTGCTGACCGTAGCCGGGGGGCGGGGTGTGCTGGCCGTAACCGGGAGGCGGGGCGGGGGCCTGGGGTGCCTGCGGCACGTGGGGGGCCTGGGGCTGACCGTAGCCGGGGGGCGGCGGGGCCGTCTGGCCGGGGACCTGGCCGTACGGCGGCGGCTGCTGACCCGGCTGACCGTACGGCGCCGGCCCCGGGGCCGGGGCTGGGGGCGGCACCGGGGAGCCGCCGGGCGGGGTGTGCAAGGGCGCGACGATGGTCGGGGCGGCGTGCACCGGGGGTGCGGGCGCCGGAGCCGGCGGCGGAGTGGGCCCGGGCGGGGGTGCGAAGCCCTGGGCGGGCTGGGGGGCGGGAGCCGGAGGCGCTGCCGGTGCGGGGGCGGATTCCGGGGTTCCGGGGACGCCGAACGCGGGCGGGGCGAAGCCGGGGGCGGCGCCGGCCTGCGGCTGCTGCGGCGCGGGCGCGGGCGTCTCCTCCTCGGCGACCTCACCGCCGAAGTTCTTCAGCAGCGCGTCCAGGCCTCCGTCGAAGCCCTGCCCGACGGCGGCGAACCGCCAGACGTCCTTGAGGTAGAAGTCGCCCAGCATCACGGCCCGTTCGGTGGAGAATTCCGAGCCGTTGAAGGAGTAGCGCGCCACCTCCTCGCCGCCCGCGACGATGCGGATGTAGCCGGAGGCGATCTGCGACATCTGCCCGGCACCGTCGATCGTCGCCGTGAAGGACAGCTTCTGGATCTGCGGCGGGATCCGGTCGAGCGTCACCCGGAAGGACTCCGTGTCGCCCGCCTGGGCGCCCAGGAGCTGAATGGACTCCTCTGGGGACTTCGGCTGGTTGAAGAAGATGAAGTACCGGTCGTCCGAAAGCCGTTCGTCGGCATCGAGGCCGAAGCAGCTGATGTCGAAGCTCAGCCCGGGGCCGGCGATCTGTACACCTACGTACAGATCCGTGCCCGCGGTGAGGTCACTGATCCTGGCCTTGTGGCCGCGTTGGAATTCCCTGGCCATGCGTAACGACCGTCCCCCATCCAGAGCGTGAGTGCGTCGCGCCAGGCTAACGGCAAACTCGGACACCGGACGAGGTCGGTACAGAGCCGGTACACAACGCCCACGCGGCCGTATCGGCTGTTCATTCGCGGAAAGCGGTCGGTCACCCCGCGGGGCTCTCACCCCGCGCGCCGGGCACGTGGGGCAACCTCTCGGCCGCGACGACTCCTTCGAGGTAGCCGCGGGCCCGCTCCGTGCGCGGATAGGCCTCCAGCAGTGCCCAGAAGCGGGGTCCGTGTCCAGGTACGAGCAAATGGGCGAGTTCGTGGACGAGGACGTAGTCGACGACGTACTCGGGCATGCCCTGCAGGCGGTGCGACAGGCGGATGCTGCCCTCGGCGGGGGTGCAGGAGCCCCAGCGCGTGTTCTGGTTGGTCACCCAGCGGACCGAAGCCGGCCGGGCCCGTCCGTCGAAGTACTGGTCCGACAGGCGCCGGGCCCGCTCGGCCAGCTCTGCGTCGCCCAGGGCCCGCTTGCTCTCCTGGGCGGCGAGCTTGTCGAGCATGACGTGCACCCAGCGCTGCTCCTCCGCCTCGGACATCCTGGCGGGGATGAGCACTACGGTGCGATCGCCCTCGCGGTACGCGGAGACCGTTCTGCGTCGGCGGGCGCTCCTGCGGACCTCGATCGCGCTCGCCCCCGAGCCGCTCGGCGGCTGGCTCGTCGTGCTGCGCGGTGGCTTTCCGGCGCGGTGCAGTGGGTCGGCGGGCACGCCCCGACGTTACCCGCTGCACTCGGGGAAGTCCCGGCTCCGGGACGGTTCGGTCCCGTCGGCCACCACCGGCCGCCGGATTTGTACGACGAATGTCCGGGCCTGTGGACAACTTTCGGCAGCCGGCGGCGGGTTTGGGCATGCTGGATCTCGTCGGCGAAGCGATGGCGGGGCCGGCCCCGGACCAGGGGCCGCCTTGCGCTGATGGCCGCCCGCTCACGGGCTGGGCCTGCGACCGGCCTTGGCGCGACCAGCCCGGGCTGCGACCCGCTCCATCGCATACGGGGACGATCTATGACATACGGGGGCCTGTCATGCATCCGATGGTGAAACCGGCGCTGAGGCGCGGCTGGCGCGACCTCAACACCGTGCAGTTCGGTATGACTCCGGCGCATGCGATGACGCTCGGTCCGATGGACCTGGCGACGGGCAGCTTTCTCGACCTCCTCAACGGCACACGAGGGCTGGAGCTGCTGCGCGAGGAGGGACGCCGCATGGATCTGCCCGACGGTCATGTCGACGGGCTGGTGCGGGGGCTCGCGCGAGCCGGGCTCCTGGACGACGCCAGGGGAGGCGGGCCGGCCGCTGACGCCCTGCGGAAGAAGAAGGAGGTCTTCGACCGGCTGCGGCCCGACCTGGCTTCCCTCTCTTTGACGACCTCGGCACCCGGCGACGCGATGGGGCAACTGGCCGCCCGGCGCTCGCAGCGCGTGCAGGTGCGCGGCGCGGGCCGTGTGGGTGCCGTGCTGGCCTCGCTCCTGGCGGGGGCCGGTGTGGGCGGGGTGGACGTGCTCGACGGTGGCCGTGTGGAGCCGTGGGACGTCGCGCCGGGCGGACACCCCGCGGAAGCCGTCGGCGACCGCAGGGACGAGTCGGCCCGCCGTGCCGTGCGCCGGGCGGCCCCGGACCGGCCACCGCGCCGCACGACGCAGGCATCCCCGGAGGCAGGCGACCCGGGGTTCTCGCTCGTGATCCTCGCCCCGCGGGACGACGTAGCCGTGCACGCGCCCGACCCGGCCGCCGCCGAGCCGTTGATGGCCTCCGGGACACCCCATCTGTACGCCGGTGTCGTGGAGGGCACCGGCGTGGTCGGTCCCCTCGTCCTGCCCGGGGAGACGAGCTGCGCGGGATGTCTGCACGAGGGCCGTGCCCAGCGGGACCCGACGTGGCCGCGCCTGGTCGCCCAGTGGCGTTCCGGCGGGCAGCGGCAGGTGCGCCCCTGCGATCTGACGCTGGCCACGACCGTCGCCGGACTGGCGGCCGCCCACGCGCTCGCCTTCCTGGACGGCCGGATCCCCTCCAGCGCGGGGGCACGCTGGGAGGTCTCCGTCCCTGGTCTCCACTGGCATGCGCGGCCGATCTGGGCACATCCGGCATGCCCGTGCGCGGCGGCGGAGAGAGGAAAAGGGGAGCACCCCTCGGAGGACGGGGCGTCGCACGAGACAATGGCGGTGCAACGGCCGTCGGAGCAGTGCCGTGAGGCAGAGGCGGAGCGGCCGGCTGGGACTTGGAGGGCGCATGTCTGATCTTCCCCGGAAGGCGGTTACCCGGACCGCCAAGCTCGCCGCGCTCCCGCTCGGCATCGCCGGGCGGGCGACCTGGGGATTGGGCAAGCGGATCGTCGGTGAATCCGCCGAGCTCGTCGGCCGTGAACTCCAGCAGCGCACGGCGGAGCAGCTGTTCAAGGTGCTCGGCGAGCTCAAGGGCGGCGCGATGAAGTTCGGCCAGGCCCTGTCCGTCTTCGAGTCCGCGCTCCCCGAGGAGGTGGCCGGCCCCTACCGGGCCGCGCTGACCAAACTCCAGGAGGCGGCGCCGCCCATGCCGACCCGGACCGTGCACGCGGTGCTCGAGGAGCGGCTCGGCGAGGGCTGGCAGGAGCTGTTCCTGGAGTTCGAGGACAAGCCCGCCGCGGCGGCCTCGATCGGCCAGGTCCACCGAGGGGTGTGGCACGACGGCCGCGAGGTGGCGGTCAAGGTGCAGTACCCGGGCGCCGGCGAGGCGCTGCTGTCGGACCTGAACCAGCTGAGCCGTTTCTCGCGTCTGCTCGGTCCGCTGATCCCCGGCATGGACATCAAGCCGCTGATCGCGGAGCTGAAGGACCGTGTCTCGGAAGAGCTGGACTACGGCCTGGAAGCCCAGGCCCAGCAGGCTCACGCGGAGGAGTTCACGGACGACCCGGACGTGGTCGTGCCCCAGGTGGTCCACCAGTCCGACCAGGTTCTGGTCACCGAGTGGATGGACGGCATCCCGCTGTCGGAGATCATCTCGGACGGCACCCAGGAGCAGCGCGACCGTGCCGGTCAGCTCCTGGCCCGCTTCCTGTTCTCCGGCCCCGCCCGCACGGGCCTGCTGCACGCCGATCCCCACCCGGGCAACTTCCGGCTTCTGCCCGGCGGCCCGGAGGGTGAGGACGACTGGCGGCTGGGCGTCCTGGACTTCGGCACGGTCGACCGTCTTCCGGGCGGCCTGCCGGCCACCATCGGCGAGTCCCTGCGGATGACCCTCGACGGGGAGGCCGAGGCGGTCTACGAACTGCTGTGCGCGGAAGGGTTCGTCAAGGAGACCATAGAGCTGAACCCGGACGCGGTCATGGACTACCTGCTGCCGATCATCGAGCCGGCGCAGGTCGAGGAGTTCACCTTCACCCGGGGCTGGATGCGCAGCCAGGCGGCCCGGGTCGCCGATCCCCGCTCCCCCGCCTATCAGCTCGGCAAGCAGCTCAACCTGCCCCCGTCCTATCTGCTGATCCACCGGGTGACGCTGAGCACGATCGGCGTGCTGTGTCAGCTGGGGGCGACGGTGCGGCTGCGCGAGGAGTTGGAGGGGTGGCTGCCGGGGTTCGTCCCGGAGGATCCGGCGGACGGCGAGGAGGCAGCGGAGGCGTGAGTCCCTGCCGTGGGCCTCACCACCGGTCAGAGTCCAGGCGCCCTTCGATGGACCTGAGGTTGTCCCGGGAGCACGTCTCGCAGTAGTGGCGGCGGATGCCGTCCTCCACGGAGTAGGTCCAGGTGAGTGGTGGGCCCACTCCGTCGAGCGCGTCGGCCGACGTGCCGCAGCGGGCGCAGACAAAGCGCCGCTCCTGCGCGGCGGAGTCGTCGCTGCCTCCGGTAGGACTCGTCATCCGGAGACGATATCTCCGCATCTCCGCGCCGGGCGGCTCAGCGGGTACAACACCCCGGGCCGATGCGGCACATCCCCGCTGTGCCGGCGCCACGCCCCGGTGGCGGCGGGCTCAACACCCCGGCTCGGCGGCGCGACGCCCCGGCCTCGGTGCGCGCACCATTCCGGCTCGGTGCTGCGGTGCGCCCTCCTGGTCGCGCAACGCACTGCGGGGGCCGGTCCGTTCGGCACGGACCGGCCCCCGCGTTCAGTACTCGGCCTCCTGGGCGGGAGGCCCCCGCTTCAGGTGGGGCGGGTTACTGCATGACCGCCATGGCGAGCGCCCGGCGGGCACGCAGCGAGGCGCGCTCCGCCCTGCGCTGCATCCGGCGGGCGGCCACAAGGCGCACGGCCTGTCGGTCTCGCTCCGCCTCCTGCAGTCGCTCGCGCATATGCGCACGAGCCATGGCTTCTGGAATGAGTTGCATCTCTCGGGTCCTGTTCTGACGCGAGTCCTTCGCGCCGCTGATGGTGAAGTCTTGGTTCGCGGAGCCTGCGGGCTCGTAAGTGGACGGCTTCATCGGGGCCTGCTTCTGGGGGTCGTGCGTGAGGGGACGGTCGATCGTTCCTGCGGTGTTCATGCCGTGACCGGGTTCTTGCGCGGGCGGCCACGCGGCCGCTTCCGGGCGACGACGACACCCTGGACGAACAGCTCGCCACCCCAGACGCCCCAGGGCTCACGCCGCTCCTTGGCACCGGCGAGGCAGGCCTCGACCAGCGGGCAGGTGCGGCAGAGGGACTTGGCGTACTCGACGTCCGCGGGCGACTCGGCGAAGAAGACCTCCGGGTCGTAGGAGCGGCACGGGACGGGCACGCCGAGGTTCTCGATGGCGTCATCGAGCGCGGTGAGCGCGGTGAGCGGGGTCAAAGCGGGGTCCTCCGTGGAGCCGGGCTTGGGGATCGTGTCGGAAGGCGGTACGGACGGGGCGTGCGCTTCGAGTTGCACGGTTGGTCTTCCTCGTCTGGTCGTTCCGGCCTGTTGACCGGGGGGTGGTGGTACCGGGTTCTTTTCTTGTCCCGAGGCTCCTTCGGTCCGTCATCCCTGTTCAGGGACAAACAGAAGGGCCGCGGATCCCGGATGGGGTTCCGCGGCCCTGAAGGCGCCGGCCTGATCGGCGATCAGGCTGGATCACTCCAGGGTTCTGGCCCACGGAAGGCCCACATCTGGTGGTGCTGCGTCGTCTGCTTCCGGAATCCGGCACCGGTCGCCGTAAAGGCATAGGCCTGTGCCTGTGCCTCTACTGCCGCTTCCAGTGCCTTGGTCGGTCGCTCATTGCGCTCACGAACGGGAAGGCCCGCGGGAGCAACGGAGGAGGACGCCGGACGGGCGGCACGAATGCCGGACAGACCGGTGCCCAGGTTCGAAACGCCGAGCATGCACGCGGAGACGGCCGAGCGATCGGTCATTTTCACGATGCTGACGGAGCTGGTGTTGATGCTGATCACTGGACTCGCCTCCTCTCGGCGTCTCGGGGGACTGGGTGAACCAGTCCTACGGATATGCAAGTACAACACGGAATCAGCGCCTCCGAGAAGGCCGCTGCTCTCGTGCCTAAGAACCTATGGGGATTGCTGGGGCATGCGCAAACTATTTTTTCGACGAGTTCGTGTCAGTCCTGATCTGCGTGCTCCGCGCCTGACTGGCCTGCGCAGATGGCCAGGACATCGGCCCCGTAACGGGTGAGCTTGCGCATCCCGACGCCCGGGATGCGGGCGAGCTCGCGCTCGTCGTCGGGAGCGGTCTCGGCGATCGCCATCAGGGTCCTGTCCGTGAACACGCAGAACGCGGGCTGACCACTGCTACGGGCTTGCTCGGCCCGCCACTCACGCAGCCGCTCGTACAGGCCCTCGTTCATGTCGGAGGGGCAGTCGTCGCAGCGCATCAGCTTCATCTCGCCCGGGTCGGTCAGCGTGCGTCCGCAGACCCGGCAGCGGGCGGGGACTCGCTGGGTCCGTCTCGGGGCGGACCCCCTGGTTCCGGGGATTCCGCGCTCGATTCCGCCCGCTCCGCCGGTGGTGGTGGTGGTGCGGCCCGTGGTGGCCGTCGAGCCGGGGCGCAGCCCGTCGAGGAAGCGGCTGGGGCGGCGGTTGGGACGGCCGCCGGGTGAGCGGGAGAGCGCCCAGGAGACATGGAGGTGTTCGCGCGCGCGGGTGACCCCGACATAGAGGAGGCGGCGCTCCTCCTCGATCTGCTCGTCGGTCTTCGCGTAGGTGATCGGCATCATGCCCTCGGCGACGCCGACCAGGAAGACGACGTCCCACTCCAGGCCCTTGGCCGAGTGCAGCGAGGCGAGGGTGACGCCCTGCACGGTGGGGGCGTGCTGGGCGTTCGCCCGTTCGTCGAGCTCGGCGACGAGGTCGGCCAGGGTGGCGCCCGGTTTGGCGGCGGTGAAGTCCTGGGCGAGGTTCACCAGCGCGGCCAGGGACTCCCAGCGCTCTCGCACGGCACCGGAGCCGGCCGGTGGCTGCGATGTCCAGCCCTCCCCCGACAGCACGGCGCGCACCTGGGAGGGGAGGTCGACGACGTCGTCGAGAAGGGAGTCGTTGCCGCCGAAGCGAGCCGCGCCGCGCAGGGCGATGCCCGCCTTGCGCACCTCCGGGCGGTCGAAGAACCGCTCGGCGCCGCGCAGCTGGTAGGGCACCGCGGCGTCGGCCAGGGCCTGCTCGTAGGTCTCGGACTGGGCGTTCGTGCGGAAGAGGATGGCGATCTCGGAGGCCGGGACCCCCGAGTCGATCAGCTCGCGGATCCGGCGGGCCGCGCCCTCCGCCTCCGCGGGCTCGTCGGTGTACTCGGCGTAGACCGGCTCGGGCCCCGGAGCGCGTTGGGAGACGAGCTCCAGGCGGTGGTCGGCGGCCCGGCCCCGGGCCTGGGCGAGCAGGCCGTTGGCGAGGTGGACGACCTGGGGGGTGGAGCGGTAGTCGCGGACCAGTTTGACGACGGTGGCGCCGGGGTGGCGGGTGCGGAAGTCGAGCAGGTGGTCCGGGGTCGCTCCGGTGAACGAGTAGATCGTCTGGCTGGCGTCCCCGACCACACACAGGCTGTCCCGCTCACCCAGCCACAGTTCGAGCAGGCGCTGCTGGAGGGGGCTGACGTCCTGGTACTCGTCGACCACGAAGTGCTGGTACTGGGCGCGGATCTGCTCGGCGATGTCGTGCCGGTCCTGCAGGACGGCCACGGTCAGCAGCAGCACGTCCTCGAAGTCGATGACGGACCGCTCGCGCTTGACGTCCTCGTAGGCGGCGTAGAGCTGGGCGATCTCGGCGGGGTCGCGGGGGGACTCACGTCCGGCCTTGGCGGCGGCGGGTGCGTAGTCGGCGGGGACGGTCTGGGTGACCTTGGACCATTCGATCTCTGCGGTGACGTCCCGCAGCTCGCCGCGGTCGAGCCGGATACGGCACGCGGCCGCCGCGTCGGCGACGAGCTGGATCTTGCGGTCGACGAGCCGGGGCATGGAGCCACCGATCGCTTTCGGCCAGAAGTACTGGAGCTGGCGCAGGGCGGCCGAGTGGAACGTACGCGCCTGGACGCCGCCGGCGCCGAGCTGGCGCAGGCGGCCACGCATCTCCCCGGCGGCGCGGTTGGTGAAGGTGACGGCGAGGATGCTGGACGGGTGCAGGATGCCGGCGCGCACTCCGTAGGCGATGCGGTGCGTGATGGCCCGGGTCTTGCCCGTGCCCGCGCCCGCCAGGACGCACACCGGACCGTGCAGGGCGGTGGCCACCTCGCGCTGCTCGGGGTCGAGCCCTTCGAGCACCGCGTCGGCGGAGTCCGGTACCTGCGGGAACAGGGTGGAGTGCGTTGCTGCTGTCACACAGCCATGCTGCCAGGTCGCGAGAGACGGCCGCGCCGGTTGTCCACAGGCGGGCACTGATAGTCGTACCAATGCGGCAGGCGTCATGTCGGGCCGGTGCCGGGGCACGGGAATGGTGGACCTTTCACATACGTTCCCTCACTGCGACCACCCGCCCGAGCCGATGAAGGAGCACGAACGACATGCTGGGCACTGTGACGATGTACAGCACCACGTGGTGCGGCTACTGCCGCCGGCTGAAGAGCCAGATGGACCGCGAGGGCATCGCGTACACCGAGATCAACATCGAGCAGGACCCGGAGTCCGCCGCGTTCGTGGAGAAGGCGAATGGCGGAAACCAGACGGTGCCCACCGTTCTGTTCCCGGACGGCTCGACGCTCACGAACCCCTCGCTGGCTCAGGTGAAGCAGAAGATCGGCGCCTAGTCGCCGTGCGCTGCGCGGGGAAGGCGGCTCCTGAGGCAGCTCAGGGGCCGCTTTTTCGTGAGCGGTCCCACACCACGACGTAGCGCCACAGCAGCGTGCGGCGAACCTTGCAGCCGGGCAGGAGGCGGCGGAGGGCCCGCCGGATCTGCGCCCAGGACATGTGCACGTCTTCCATGGGCATGCCGACCGGGCCGCGTTTGCCGCCGTGCCGACGGGCGTGCAACAGGCTCGCCGGGACGCCGCACGCGCTGATGAGCCAGTCCAGGGCCGTCCGGTTGGCGGCCATGCCGACGATCACCAGACGGCCGCCGGGTGCGGTGAGCCGCGCCAGGCGGGTGACGGCCTGCTCGAACGGGGCGTGGTGGACCACGGCGACCGCGCTCACGAAGTCGTACGCGCCCTCGCGCAGGGACTCGTCGGTGAGGTAGTCCGCCTCCCGGTACATGACGTTGGCGGGCACGTGCGGGAACTCACGGGCGAGCTTGATCATCTCCGGGGAGCGGTCCACCCCCGTGACGGAGGCCGCCCGGGCCGCGAGCTTGCGGGTGAGCAGGCCGTCGCCGCAGCCGGCGTCCAGGGCCGCCCCGCAGCCGCCCGGTACGGCGGCGAGGACGGCCGGGTGGTGATGGACGTTGTGGTTCCAGTACGGGTCGGTCACGGGGCCGGCCACCGTCAGGCGGCGCTCCGCGTCGGGAGCGGCTTGCCGTACCAGAGCTCGATCAGGCGGGCCGCGATCGAGATGCCGTACGGCGGGAGCACCTCACCGGACTCGAAGGCGGCGCGCAGTTCGTCGCGGGAGAACCAGCGGGCTTCGTGGATCTCGTCACCGTCGACATTGATCTCGGTCGAGGTGGCGCGAGCCATGAACCCCAGCATGAGGCTGGACGGGAAGGGCCAGGGCTGGCTGGCGACGTACTCGACCTGGCCGACGCTGACGCCGACCTCCTCGTGGACCTCGCGGCGCACGGACTCCTCGATGGACTCGCCGGGCTCGACGAAACCGGCGAGCGTCGAGAAGCGGCCCTCGGGCCAGTGGACCTGGCGGCCGAGCAGGACGCGGTCGTCCTCGTCGGTCACGGCCATGATCACGGCGGGGTCCGTGCGCGGGTAGTGCTCCGCCCCGCAGGCCTGGCAACGGCGGATGTGCCCGGCGGCCGCGATCACGGTGCGCTCCCCGCAGCGCGAGCAGAAACGGTGGGTGCGCTGCCAGTTCTCCAGACCCACGGCGTGCACCATCAGGCCCACGTCGCGGGCCGACAGCAGCGCGCCCGCCTCGCGCAGGCCCGCCGGGCGCGCGGACTGGTCCATGCGCCCGGGCAGGGAGTCCTTCTGGAGGGCGAAGTAGCTGACGCCGTCCTCGTCGATGCCGAGGAAGTAGCGGTGTGCCTCGGTGAGGGGGGCCTCGAAGGAGGGGGTCATGACGAGTTCGGTGCGCCCGTCCGCCGTCTCGTCGATGAGGACCTGTCCGCCGGAGACCACGAAGCAGCGGGTGGTGGGGTGGCTCCACGCCGCCGCGAGCCAGGCCTCGTCGAGCCGGTGGTGCGCGGCCCGGTCGATGCCGCTCGGGGCGGTGAGCGAGATGGGGCGGTCGGCGTTGTGGTCGGTCCAGGTGGTCACGGGTGCTTCCAACTCCCCGGTGGGACGGTCGGGTTCGGCAGGCGGTTCAGCGGGACGTACGGCGGGAGGCGACCGGGTCCGGGTCCGGCGGGCTCGGGTGGTGCGGGGCGGCGCTTCCAGTGTGCCCCGCGCGGGTGGCCGGTCCGGGCGGCTCGGGACGCTCAGGGTGCACGGCGCCAGTTCTCGGCGAGGTCACCCCACAGGTACGCGGCGGTCTCGACGCCTTTGAGGAGCAGGTCGAGTTCGACTTTCTCGTTCGGGGCGTGCCAGCCGTCCGAGGGGACGGAGATGCCCAGGAACAGCACCGGGGCGCCGAGGACGTCCTGGAGGTCCGCCGCCGGTCCGGAGCCGCCTTCGCGCGTGAAGCGGACCGGCTTCTCGAAGGCACGGCCCATGGCGCGGGTGACCGAGCGGAGGGCCGGGTGGTCCAGCGGCGTCAGGCACGGGCGGGTGGCGCCGCTGAACGTGATGTCGCAGCGGATCCCGGACGGCACCTGCTGCTCGGCCCAGGCACGGACGGCCTTCTCCACATGGCCGGGGTCCTGGCCTGCGACCAGGCGGAAGGACAGCTTCAGCAGGGCGGAGGAGGGGATGATCGTCTTGCTGCCGGGGCCCTGGTAGCCGCCGCCGATGCCGTTGACCTCCGCGGTGGGGCGCGCCCAGATCCGCTCCAGGGTGGTGTACCCGGCCTCTCCCTGCGTGCCGTGCGACTTGGCCGTGCGCAGCCACCGCTGCTCGTCGAAGGGCAGTTCGGCGAACAGTTCACGCTCGCGGTCGGTGAGTTCGACCACGCCGTCGTAGAAACCCGGGATCGCCACGCGCGCGTGGTCGTCGTGCAGGGCGGCGACCAGGCGGGCGGCGGACGTCGCCGGGTTGGGCACCGCGCCGCCGAAGGAACCGGAGTGGATGTCCTGGTCGGGGCCGTACAGGCGTATCTCGCACTCGGCCAGGCCGCGCATGCCGGTGCACACCGTGGGGGTGTCCTCGGACCACATGCCGGTGTCGGAGACGATCACGGCGTCGGCGGCGAGCCGTTCGGCGTGCTGCTCGACGAGCGTCCGGAAGTGCGGCGAGCCGGACTCCTCCTCGCCCTCGACGAGCAGCTTGAGGTGCACGGCCGGGGTGGTGCGGCCGGTGGCGGCGAGGTGGGCACGGACGCCGAGGGTGTGGAAGAACACCTGACCCTTGTCATCGGCCGCCCCGCGCGCGTAGAGGCGGTTTCCGCGCACGACCGGCTCGAAGGGCTCGCTGTCCCAGCCGTCCTCCCGGGCGGCGGGCTGCACGTCGTGGTGGCCGTAGACCAGCACCGTGGGCGCCTGCGGGTCGTCACAGGGCCACTCGGCGAAGACGGCGGGCGCGCCCGGGGTCGGCCAGACCTCGGCCGTCGGGAAGCCGGTCTCCGTCAGCTTGGCGGCGAGCCAGTCGGCGCTGCGTCGTACGTCGGGCGCGTGGTCCGGCTGGGCGGACACCGACGGGATGCGCAACCACTCGGCGAGGTCGTCGAGGAAGGCGGCGCGGTGCTGCTGGATGTACGTACGGACGACGCTGTCCGGGGTCTGGCTCATGGTCACGAGCCTATCGGCCCGCACGGACGTCCTCGGAGTGCGGTTCCTCACCGGGATCCCCTTCGGGCGGCTCGTCCAGGAGCAGCCGCTCCAGTGCGGCCCGGCCGGGCAGATCGGGCGGGCGTACGACCTCGCCGCTGCGCACGTACAGGAACGCGGCCGTGACCGACTCGGGTGGGACGCCCTGCTGCTCGGCCCAGGCGAGGCGGTAGACGGCGAGCTGGAGCGGGTCGGCGGTGCGGGAGCGGTTGGTCTTCCAGTCGACGATCTCGTACGTCGCGTGCTCCCCGTCGCCTTGTTTGTAGACGGCGTCGATGCGGCCCCGGACGATCCGGCCGGCGATCTCGAGTTGGAAGGGGGCCTCCACCCGGTGGGGTGTGCGGTGGGCGTACTCGGTGCGCTCGAAGGCGTCCTTGAGGGCCTCCAGGTCCCGTTCGTCGGCGATCTCGGCCTCGCCTCCGGGCAGTTCCTCCGGCTCCAGCATGGGCAGCGTGAGCTCTTCGAAGCGGGCCTCGACCCAGGCGTGGAAGCGGGTGCCGCGCCGGGCCGCGGGCTGGGGCGGGCGGGGCATGGGGCGGGCCAGCTCCTGGGCGAAGCCGTCCGGGTCGGCGGCCATGCGCAGCAACTGGGACGCCGAGAGCGACGCCGGGAGGGGGACGGCGGTGATGCTGTCGCGGGTGCGCAGGAGCTCGCCGGTGAGGGCGTCGAGGTCGCGGTCCCAGGAGGCGATGGTGCGGGCTTCCTCCGGCGTGAGGCGCGGGTGTTCCGGGCCCCGGGGGCGCGGGTGCCCGGAGGCCCCGGGGTGCGGGCGGGCGGCCGGGGGCTCCGTCGGGGCCAGCTGGTGGGGGACGGTGGGGCGGTCGGTCGGGCGGGCGTTCAGGTCCGCCGGGTCTTCGCCGTAGGTGTCGGCGAAGGGGTCCTCTTCGCCGGGGGAATCCACCTCGAAGGGGTCCTCGTCGAACGGGTCCGGTTCGTCGTACAGCGGTTCTTCGTAAGGAGGCTCGTCGTCCTCGGGGGGCGGCGGCCACTCCGGGTGGTCGAGGGCGTCGGGATCGTGAACGGCCGCGGGGTGTCCGTGCTCGTGGGACGCGAGGTCCTCCAGGTGGGCCAGGACGGTCTCGGCGGCCGCCCGGCGCCGGGCGAGGGCCGTCTCGTCCAGGGGCAGCGGCCACAGCTGGTCCGCCGTCGCCCGGTGCAGGGCCGGGTTCTCCTCGTCCTCGGCGGGTTCGTCCGCCCAGGCCTCGATCTCGCCGTACCCGGCTTCGCAGTGCTCGTAGAGGGCCTGGAGGAACGCGGAGGGTCCGCGGCGCTTCTTCTGGGTGGGTCCCCACCAGTGGCCGGAGCCCAGGAGGAGCGAGCGGGGGCGGGTGAAGGTGACGTAGCCGAGGCGGAGTTCCTCGGTGTGCTGGTGGTCCTTCATGGCCTCGTGGAAGGCCTTCAGCCCCCTGGCGTCCCAGGACGTCACGTCGGGCAGGGTGTCGGCGTCGCCGCGCAGTTCGTGCGGCAGGACCTTGCCCTGGGAGGTCCACTTCTCGCGGCCCTGGCTGCTGGGGAAGGTGCCGGTGACGAGGCCGGGGACGACCACGACGTCCCACTCCAGCCCCTTGGACTTGTGGGCGGTGAGCACCTTGACGGTGTTCTCGCCGCCGGGGAGGGCGTTGTCGAGCCCCTTCTCGTACTGCGCGGCCGTGCGCAGGAAGCCGAGGAAGGCGAGCAGGGACGCCTCGTTGTCGCCGGCGGCGAAGGAGGCGGCGACGTCCAGGAAGTTGGACAGGGTCTCGCGGCGGCGGGCGGCCAGGGCGTGCGGGGACGCCGACAGCTCCACCTCCAGGCCGGTGACGGCGAGGACGCGGTGCAGGACGTCCATCAGCGGGTCGGCCAGGGAGCGGCGCAGTTCGCGCAGTTCCGTGGCCAGCCGGGCGAAGCGCACACGCGCGTCGGGCGAGAACGGCAGGCCGTCGTCGTCCCCGCGGCCGTCCAGCGGGGTCTCCAGAAAGGTGTCGAGGGCGTCCGCGAGGGAGATCACCTCGGACGGGTCGACGCCCTCGACGGCCTCGGCGAGGCGGCGGTCCTGGTCGTCGTCGTCCGTCACGCGCGCGTGGGCCACGAGGAGCCGGGCGCGCCGCCCCAGCAGGGCGAGGTCGCGCGGGCCGATGCGCCAGCGCGGTCCGGTCAGCAGGCGCACGAGCGAGGCGTTGGCGCCGGGGTCCTGGAGGACCTCGCAGACGGCGACGAGGTCGGCGATCTCCGGCAGGTGCAGCAGCCCGGACAGGCCGACGACCTCGACGGGGACGTCCCGGGCGACCAGAGCGCCCTGGATCTCGGCGAAGTCCGTCGCCGTGCGGCACAGGACGGCGATCTCGCCGGGTGCCGTCCCGGTCCGGACGAGGTGGGCGACGGAGTCGGCGGCCCAGTCGATCTCCTCGGTGTGGGTGGGCAGCAGGGCGCAGCGGACCATGCCGTCGTGTTCGGCGCCCGGGGCCGGGCGGAGGGCCTCCACGCCCGCGTGCAGGGCGCGCAGGGGCTCCGCGAGGCCGTTGGCGAGGTCGAGGAGGCGGCCGCCGCTGCGGCGGTTCTCGCTGAGGGCCTGACGGGTCGCGGGGCGTCCGTCGGCGTGGGCGAAGTGCTCGGGGAAGTCGTCGAGGTTGGCGACGGAGGCGCCGCGCCAGCCGTAGATCGCCTGGCAGGGGTCGCCGACGGCGGTGACGGGGTGGCCGGTGCCCTCGCCGAACAGGCCTGCCAGGAGGACGCGCTGGGCGACCGATGTGTCCTGGTACTCGTCGAGCAGGACCACCCGGAACTCGTCGCGCAGGGCGCGGCCCACCTCGTCGATCCCGGCGAGCCGGGCCGACAGGGCGATCTGGTCGCCGAAGTCGAGCAGGTCCCGCTCGCGCTTGGCGGTCCGGTAGCGGGTGACCAGTTCGGCCAGTTCCCGCCGGGCGGCGGCCGCCTCGGGGACCTTGCGCAGGTCGGCGTTGCTGAGCTTGGCGCCCCGCAGGGTCAGCAGCAGTTCGGCGTCGTACGCGCGCAGTGCCTCCGGGCGTACGAGGTGCTCGGCGAGCTCGGCGTCGAGGGCGAGGAGGTCGCCGACCAGGTCCGGGAAGGAACGGGTCAGGGCCGGGTAGGGCCCGGGTGCCTCGCGCAGGACGCGCGCGGCGAGCTGGAAGCGGGTGGCGTCGGCGAGCAGCCGGGACGTGGGCTCGAGACCGATGCGCAGACCGTGGTCGGTCAGCAGGCGGCCGGCGAAGGCGTGGTACGTGGAGATCACCGGCTCGCCCGGCGGGTTGTCGGGGTCGATGGCGTCCGGGTCGGTGACGCCTGCCCTGACCAGCGCCTTGCGGACGCGCTCGGCGAGTTCTGCGGCGGCCTTGTTGGTGAAGGTGAGGCCGAGTACCTGCTCGGGGGCGACCTGGCCGGTGCCGACCAGCCACACCACGCGGGCGGCCATCACCGTCGTCTTGCCCGAGCCGGCTCCGGCCACGATCACCTGCGGGGCGGGCGGCGCGGTGATGCAGGCCGTCTGCTCCGGGGTGAACGGGATGCCGAGGAGCTCCTTGAGCTGTTCGGGATCGGTGATTCGGGCGGGCACAGCGAAAGGCTAGCGGCGGCCACTGACAGGACTGACCGGATCGGCCTCCGGGAGGGCAGAAGCGCAGGTCGGCACAGGTGGTGCGATACCTCACTCGACGACGTGACGCCCCTCCTGCCGCGCGCTGCACGAGGCCCGGAACGCGCAGTGCGTGCAGTGCTGCCCTGCGGTCGGTGTGAACCGCTCGTCGAGGACCTTGCCGGCGGCGGTGGCCAGCAGGTCGCCGACCCACTCCCCCTCCAGGGGCTCCTGGGCCTGCACCTTGGGCAGGCTCTCCCCGCCGTCGCGCTTGGCCGCCCCCTGCCGGAGGTGGACGAGTGCGGCGCCGCCCGGCTCGGGGCGTACGCCGTCGAAGGCCTCGTCGACGGCGCCCTCGCGTACGGCCAGCTGGTAGACGGCGAGCTGCGGGTGGCGCTCCACCTCCTTGGAACTGGGCGCCTGCTTGCCGGTCTTGAAGTCGACCACGTAGGCGCGGCCGTCGCCGTCCGCCTCGACCCGGTCCATCTGGCCGCGGATGCGTACCCGGTAGTAGCCCGCTTCGAGGGTGACGTCGAAGTCGTGCTCGCTGGCCACCGGGGTGCGTCCGGTGCG
Organism: Streptomyces sp. NPDC012466; assembly: GCF_042955215.1. Classification (NCBI taxonomy): domain Bacteria; kingdom Bacillati; phylum Actinomycetota; class Actinomycetes; order Kitasatosporales; family Streptomycetaceae; genus Streptomyces; species Streptomyces sp. NPDC012466. Next base: position 257,559 of record NZ_JBIBEQ010000012.1, read on the forward strand.
GTTCATGACGTGCCATTGAAGGAACCGTTCGAGCGCCACGCGCGCGTTGTCCTTCTCCTGGGCCGACTTCCACGGCGCGTCGAAGGCCAGGGCGTTCCACACGGAGTCGAGGCGTTCCATGAGGACGCCGAGGTCGGCCGGAGTGTGCCCGGAGGCCACCTCGTCGGCGAGGACGTGCACCACGTTGCCGAAGCCCTGGGCGGCCGTAGCGGGCGCGTCGGCCTTCACCTCGCGGCCGAGGAACCACTGGAGGGCGCAGGTGTTGGCCAGTTGGTCGAGGGCGCTGCCGGAGAGAACGACGGGCTGGTCCCGGTCTCGCAGCGGCACCTTGGACTCGGTCGGCTCGAACATGCCCCACCAGCGGTAGGGGTGGGCGGACGGCACCAGGGGGCGGCCGTCGTCGTCGGTGAGGGCGGCGAGCCGGGCGAGGCGGTGGGCGGCGGCCTCGCGGAGGGCGTCGGAGACGCGCGGGTCGACCGTGGTGGCGCGCAGTTCGGCGACGAGTGCGGCGACGGACAGCGGGCGGCGGGGGCGTCCCGTGACGTCCTTGGGTTCGACGCCGAGTTCGGTCAGGAAGCGGGAGGGCTGGTCGCCGTCGTCCGCGGGGGCCTTGACCGCGGTGACGACGAGGCGTTCACGCGCGCGCGTGGCGGCCACGTAGAAGAGGCGGCGTTCCTCGGCGAGCAGCGCGCCGGGGGTGAGAGGTTCGGCGAGTCCGTCGCGGCCGATGCGGTCGGCCTCCAGGAGGGAGCCGCGGCGGCGCAGGTCCGGCCACAGGCCCTCCTGGACGCCGGCGACGACCACGAGGCGCCACTCCAGACCCTTGGAGCGGTGCGCGGTCATCAGGCGGACGGCGTCGGGTCGCACGGCACGCCGCGTGAGGGTGTCGGCGGCGATGTCCTCGGCGTCGATCTCCTCCAGGAAGTTCAGGGCCCCCCGGCCGCCGGTGCGCTCCTCCGCGCGGGCGGCGGTGGCGAACAGGGCGCAGACGGCGTCCAGGTCGCGGTCGGCGTTGCGCCCGGCGGCGCCGCCCCGGCGGGCGGCCCGCTCCAGCCGGCCGGGCCATGGCGTGCCTTCCCACAGGTCCCACAGCGCCTCCTCGGCGGTCCCGCCGCCGGCCAGGCGCTCGCGGGCCTTGCGCAGCAGCGCGCCGAGGCGCTGGGCGCCCCGCGCGTACGTGGGGTCGTGCACGGCGAGACGCTCCGGTTCGGCGAGCGCCTGCGCGAGCAGCAGGTCGGAGGGGGGTGGCAGCGGATTGCCCGCGGCCCGTTCCTCGTCGCGCAGGGCGCGGCCGAGACGGCGCAGGTCGGCGGCGTCCATGCTCGCGAGGGGGGAGGTCAGGAGGGTGAGGGCGGTTTCGGTGTCGAGCCAGCAGCTGTCCTGCCGGGCGGAGGGGTCGTCGGAGGAAGGGGCCTCCTCGGAGTCCCGAGAGGAAGGGGCCTCCTCGGACTGCCGAGGCTCGGGGGATCCCGCCTCCGCCGCAGCGACCGCCCGCAACGCCGTCAGCAACGGTGCCACGGCCGGTTCGTGCCGCAGCGGCACGTCATCACCGTCGACGTCCACGGGGACGCCCGCCGCCGTGAGGGCGCGGCGGGCCGTGGGGATGGTGCGGGAGCCGGCGCGCACCAGGACGGCCATGTCGCTCCACGGGACGCCGTCCTCCAGATGGGCCCTGCGGAGGATGTCGGCGATGTTGTCCAGCTCGGTCCCGGACGTCGGGTACGTGTACGCCTCGACACGGCCGCCGTCCCGGACGGGAGCGAGTTCGCGATGGGCGCGCACCTTCTCGGCGGGCAGGCGGGTCAGCGGCATGCGCTGTGTGAGCAGCCGGGTGGCGGCCAGCAGGCCGGCGCCGGAGCGGCGGGACGTGCGCAGCACCGAGACGGGGGCGGGGCGGCCGTCCGCGCGCGGGAAGGCGTGCGGGAAGTCCAGGATGCCGTTCACGTCGGCGCCGCGGAACGCGTAGATCGACTGGTCGGGGTCACCGAAGGCCACGAGGGTGCGGCCGCCGCCGGCCAGGGCGTCCAGCAGCCGCACCTGAGCGGGGTCCGTGTCCTGGTACTCGTCGACGTAGACGGCGTCGTACCGGGCGGCGAGCCACGCGGCGACCTCGGGGCGGCGGGCGAGGAGCACCGCGCGGTGGACGAGCTCGGCGTAGTCGATCACGCCCTGCAGGTCGAGCACGTCGAGGTACTCGGCGAGGAAGGCGGCCGCGGCGCGCCAGTCGGGGCGCCCCGTGCGGCGGGCGAAGGCGTCCAGGGCGTCCGGACCGAGGCCCAGTTCACGGCTGCGGGCGAGTACCGCGCGAACCTCGTCGGCGAAACCGCGGGTGGTCAGGCAGGCGCGCAGTTCGTCCGGCCAGCGCACGTGTGCGAGTCCGAGCCGTTCCAGATCGACCTGGCCCGCGAGCAGTTCCCGCACGGAGACGTCCTGCTCGGGGCCGGACAGGAGCCGCAGCGGCTCCACGAACAGGTCGCTGTCCTGGTGGGCGCGGACCAGGGCGTAGCAGAACGAGTGGAAGGTGGTCGCCCGGGGGGCGCGGGCCGCCCCGGTCCGAAGGGCCAGGCGGTCGCGCAGTTCGACGGCCGCCCGGCGGCTGAACGTGAGCACCAGCACCCGCTCGGGGTCCCCTCCCCGGGCGATTCGCTCGGCCACGGACTCCACGAGCGTGGTGGTCTTGCCCGTGCCGGGGCCGGCGAGGACGAGCAGCGGGCCCCCCGGATGGTCAACCACGGAGCGCTGCGAGGCGTCCAAACGAGGGGGGTCCACCCGAGCAGGAGGGGTACGTACCAGTCGGTAGGCGCCACGACTCCCCCGCCGCACCCGGGGGTGCGACAGGCCGCTGGTGAAGGAAGAGGAGCTCACGTGGTTCGCCGGTTCTGGTGGAAGTGCTGGGTGGCGGGCCACCGCACGAGGCGGGCGGTGACCGCGGGGTGACGGGGGCACGCGGAGCCGACGCTACGCCGACCAGTGCGGCGGAAGCAGGGCTTCCCCTTCTTCCCGCCGGTCACTCACGGCACCCGTGGCACTCACGCCCCTCGCCTCACGAACGTACGTCATGCTCGCGGTGTGCCCCGATTCCCCCGTACGGATCACGGGCCCCACGAGAGGCCGTCCGATGGCGGAAGCTGTCAGGTGTGACCCTCCGCGCGATCGCCGCCGTCCCACCGCGCCCGTCTCATGTCGATGCGCGGCAGATGGCCCTCGGCGGAGCGGCCCGCCTCCTTCAGGGGTGTGCCCTCCGCCCGGTAGTGCCCGAGCGCCCGCTGCTCGTGCCCGGGCAGCAGGACGCCGTCCGCGCGGACGACCCGCCACCACGGCGCGCCTCCCCCGTAGAGCGCCATCACCCGGCCGACCTGCCGCGGACCGCCCTGCTCCAGCCACTCGGCGACGTCCCCGTAGGTCATGACACGACCCGGCGGGATCAGTTCGGCGACGTCGAGGACCCGCTCGGCGTACTCGGGGAGTGCTTGCGCGGGGCCGTCCTCGTACCCGCCCCCCTCAGGGCTCTGCTCACTCATCCGCCCCATCCTGCCCCACCCCACCGACAACGGGCCGGGCGTGATCCCGGGCATTTCCCTCACCCGGCAGGAGCGCGTCGGGCAGACTGTCCGCCCCCGCATGTGCACCCTGATTGTCCCGTGTGCCGGTGCGGCATGCCACCATCGTGCGGGCGGTGATCGGTGATACGAGACCAAGAAGAGACGATGAAGCAGCAGGGTGCGCACCCCGAGGACACGGAGGGCACCTCTGACGCCTCGTCGCGCCCGGGCACTCCGGAGAACGGTCCGAAGGGGGCCGCGAAGAAGCCCCGGGCGGCCGCCGAGGAGCCCGACGTCGCGCACATCGACGAGGTGGAGGGCGACGAACCGCTGCTCCCCGCGCGCGTGCACCGCCCGTCCGACCTGATGCGCCTGCTGGTGGGTGTGCTCGCCGTCGCGATCCTGATCGGCGTCGCCGCGTTCGCGCACGGCACCACCTCGGGCCTCGAACAGGACATCAACAAGGGCACCGGGCAGGCCCCCGACCTGCTCATCAAGCTCGCGGGGCTGGCCTCCAGCATCGCCATCCTGCTGGTGCCGGTCGCCTTCGCCATCGAGCGGCTGATCAAACGGGACGGGCTCCGCATCGCCGACGGCGTCCTCGCGGCGGTCCTGGCACACGGTGTGACCCTCGCCACCGACCTGTGGGTCGCCCGGGCCGCCCCCGACTCGATCCAGGAGGCGCTCACACAGCCCTCCCCCGGCGACATCCACGCGCTGACCGATCCCGTGCACGGGTATCTGGCCCCGGTCATCGCGTACATGACGGCCGTCGGCATGTCGCGCAGACCGCGGTGGCGCGCGGTGCTGTGGGTCGTGCTGCTCCTCGACGCCTTCTCCATGCTCGTCACCGGCTACACGACCCCGTTCTCGATCATCCTGACGGTGCTGATCGGCTGGACCGTGGCCTACGGCACGCTGTACGCGGTCGGCTCGCCCAACGTCCGGCCCACCGGGCGAACCCTGATGGCCGGCCTGCGGACCGTCGGCTTCCGCCCGGTCAGCGCGTCACGCGAGGACACCTCGGACACCCCGGACACCGGAGACCGGGGCCGGCGCTACTTCGTCACCCTGGAGGACGGCCCGCCCCTGGATGTGACGGTGGTCGACCGGGAGCAGCAGGCGCAGGGCTTCTTCTACCGCGCCTGGCGCAATCTCACCCTGCGCGGCTTCGCCACCCGCAGCAGCCTCCAGTCGCTGCGGCAGGCACTGGAGCAGGAGGCGCTGCTGGCGTACGCGGCCATCGCGGCCGGGGCCAACGCCCCCAAGCTGATCGCCACCTCCGAGCTCGGCCCCGACGCGGTGATGCTCGTCTACGAGCACAGCGGCGGGCGCACCCTCGACTCGCTGTCGGACGAGGAGATCACCGACGACCTGCTGCGCGACACCTGGCACCAGGTGAGGTCCCTGCAGTCGCGGCGTATCGCGCACCGCAGGCTGGTGGGCGACGCGATTCTGGTGGATCCTTCCGGCACGGTGATCCTCACCGACCTGCGCGTCGGCGAGATCGCGGCCGGCGATCTGCTGCTGCGTATGGACACCTCCCAACTGCTGGTGACCCTCGGCCTCCGGGTGGGCGCCGAGCGGGCCGTGGCCTCGGCGGTGGGCGTGCTCGGTCCCGACGCGGTGGCGGACTGCCTGCCGATGCTCCAGCCCATCGCGCTCAGCCGCTCCACGCGCGCGACGCTGCGCAGACTGGCCCGGGAACGGGCACAGCGCGAGCGCGACGCGGTGCTGGAGGCGTCCCGGCAGGCCAAGCAGGCCCGCCTGGAGGAGAACGCGGACGAGTCCGCGGTCGTGCTGGAAAAGCCCGGCAAGAAGGCCGTACGGGCGGAGCAGCGGGCCGAGAAGCGGGCGATCGACGAGGCCCTGGAGGAGGCGCGCGAGGAGGACCTGCTCACTCAGATCCGGCACGCGGTGCTGCGGATCAGGCCGCAGGCGCCCGTCGAGCCGGCCCGGCTGGAGCGGGTACGGCCGCGCACGCTGATGAGCTTCATCGCCGGCGCGATCGGCGCGTACTTCCTGCTGACCCAGCTCACGCACATCGAGTTCGGGCCGCTCATCGCGAACGCCGAGTGGGGCTGGGTGGCCGCGGCCGTGCTGTTCTCGATGTGCAGCTACGTCGCGGCGGCGATGGCCCTGCTGGGGTTCGTGCCCGAGCGGGTGCCGTTCGTGCGGACCGTGGCGGCGCAGGTCGCCGGGTCGTTTGTGAAGATCGTCGCCCCGGCGGCGGTCGGCGGGGTCGCGCTGAACACGCGCTTCCTGCAGCGGGCCGGGGTGCGGCCGGGGCTCGCGGTGGCGAGCGTCGGCGCGTCACAGCTGTTCGGGCTCGGCTGCCACATCCTGATGCTGCTGTCCTTCGGCTATCTGACCGGCACCGAGAAGACACCGTCGCTGTCGCCGTCCCGGACGGTCATCGCCGGTCTGCTGACGGTGGCGGTGCTCGTGCTCGTGGTGACGTCGGTGCCGTTCCTGCGGAAGTTCGTCGTCACGCGCGTGCGGTCGCTGTTCGCGGGAGTCGTGCCGCGCATGCTGGACGTGCTCCAGCGGCCGCAGAAGCTGGTCACCGGCATCGGCGGCATGCTGCTGCTGACCGCCTGCTTCGTGATGTGCCTGGACGCGTCGATCCGCGCCTTCGGGGACGAATCCACCTCGATCAGCATCGCCAGCGTCGCGGTCGTCTTCCTCGCGGGCAACGCCCTGGGGTCCGCGGCGCCGACACCGGGCGGCGTGGGCGCGGTCGAGGCGACCCTGACGGTCGGTCTGATCGCCGTCGGACTCCCGAAGGAGGTCGCGGCACCGGCGGTCCTGCTGTTCCGCCTCCTGACGCTGTGGCTTCCCGTGCTGCCGGGCTGGCTGGCGTTCAACCACCTCACGCGCAAACAGGCCCTCTGACCCGCCCGGGCCGCACCGGGTGGGCAGGCCAGGTCGGCAGGTCCCGCCACGTCCGGTGCGCTCGGAAAGAACGCCTCGGAAGCGGGCCCTTCGCACCACAGGCCCGGCGGACAGCATTCGGCACCACCGGCCCGACAGTCTTCGGCACCACCCGCCCGACGGCCTCCGCCACCCGTCGACGGCCTCCGGCACCACCCGCCCGACGGCCTCCGCCACCCGTCGACGGCCTCCGGCACCACCCGCCCGACGGCCTCCGGAAGCACCGGCCGGACCACCGGGCCTCCAGCGCCGCCGGCCCGGCGAGCAGGCCCTCTGGCCTCATCAGACCCTCTTACCTCGTACGGCACGCGTCCCGCGCGTCGCGCTCGGTGCCGCCGCAGGATGGAACCATGCCAACCCTCCTCCGGCTGCGCGCCGCCGCCCTGACCGCCTCCGCCCTGCTGCTCTCCACCGTGCTGGCGGGCTGCGGCGACGGCGACGCCAAGGACGAGGACCTCACCCGGCAGGAACTGAGCTGGAAAGCCTGCCCGGCCCCGGACGAGGCCCAGGGCGGGGGCGCCTCGCCCTCCCCGCTGCCGGACGACGGTGAGTGGCAGTGCGCCACCATGAAGGCTCCACTCGACTGGGGCGATCCGAAAGGCGACACCATCGGCCTCGAGCTGATCCGGGTCGGGACGACCGGCTCCGAGAACGAACGCATCGGCTCGCTCATCTTCAACTTCGGCGGGCCCGGCGGCTCGGGCGTCACCTCGCTGCCCGCGTTCGCGGAGGGCTACGAGACCTTGCGCACCCGCTACGACCTGGTCAGCTTCGACCCGCGCGGAGTCGGCCGCAGCGACCCCGTGCTCTGCGAGAACGACCAGCAGCTCGACGCCTACTTCCAACAGGACGCCACGCCCGACGACGCCGCCGAACGCACCCAGCTCGTGGACAACACCAAGGAGTTCAACGACGCCTGCGAGCGGAACTCGGAGAAGATCCTGCCGCACCTGCGCACCACCGACGCGGCCCGCGACCTGGACCTGATGCGCCAGGTCCTCGGCGACGACAAGCTCCACTACTTCGGCATCTCCTACGGCACCGAACTGGGTGGCGTCTACGCCCACCTGTTCCCCGAGCGGGTCGGCCGGGCCGTGTTCGACGCCGTCGTCGATCCCACGCAGAACTCCGAGCAGGGGTCGCTGGGGCAGGCCAAGGGCTTCCAGCTGGCACTCGACAACTTCGCCGAGGACTGCGCGTCGAAGGCCGAGGAGTGCCCGATCGGCGACAGCGCCCAGGACGTGAAGGACCGTATCGCCAAGCTGCTGAACGACCTCGACCGCAATCCGATCCCGGCGATCTTCCCGCGCCAGCTGACCCAGACGGCGGCGACCAGCGGCATCGCGCAGGCGCTGTACTCGCAGGACTTCTGGGAGTACCTCACCGAGGGCCTGGAGAACGCGTACGACGGTGACGGCAGGATCCTGCTCTCGCTGTCCGACTCGATGAACGGACGCAGTGAGAACGGCGAGTACAGCAACATCACCCCCGCCAACGTCGCCATCAACTGCGCCGACGACAAACCCCGCTACGACACCGCCTACGTCGAGCGGAAGCTGCCCGAGTTCCGGGCCGCGTCCGATCTGTTCGGCGACTACATGGCGTGGTCCATGCTCAGCTGCACCGACTGGGCCGTGGCGGGCGCCGCCGACCACCCGGACGTGAGCGCTGCGGGCTCGGCGCCCATTCTGGTCGTCGGCAACACCGGCGACCCGGCCACGCCGTACGAGGGCGCGCGGGCGATGGTGAACGCGCTGGGCAAGGGGGTCGGGGTCGAGCTGACGTACCGGGGCCAGGGACACGGCGCGTACGACAGCAAGAACAAGTGCGTGCAGGGCGCTGTGAACGGCTACCTGCTGGACGGAAAGGTGCCGCCGGCGGGGACCGTCTGCTCCTGACACCGGCAGCGATCCCGCCGAACTCGCAGGTCAGAAGGTTATCCACAGGCTGAAACGGCCGACGCGGGATCTGCCTACCATGGCCTGACCGCCATCCGCGGCACGGAGCGGACGGCCTGCGAGGGGGGATGGGCAATGACGCGCTTCGTTCGGTGGACCGCTCTGGCGGCCGCCTCGGCCCTGCTGGCCGCCGGCTGCGGCGGCGGTTCGTCCGACGACGACAAGAGCGGGCTCGCGTGGGGCCGTTGCAAGGCCACCGCCGACGCTCCCGCGCCGAGCAGCGAATGGCACTGCGCGACGCTGAAGGTGCCGCTGGACTGGTCGAAGCCGGACGGCGAGACGATCGGGCTGGCGCTCATCCGCGCCAAGGCCCGCGGTGACGACCGCGTCGGATCGCTGCTGTTCAATTTCGGCGGCCCGGGCGCCTCGGGCGTGTCCATGATGCCGTCGTACGCCCCGGCCGTCTCCGCACTCCGCGAGCGGTACGACCTGGTCAGCTGGGACCCGCGCGGTGTGGGCGCCAGCGAAGGGGTGCGCTGTCGCGGCGACGATGAGATCCAGGCCGCCGAGTCGATCGACGTCACCCCGGACACCCCCACCGAGGAGAAGGCGTACCTCGAGGACGCCGCCGACTTCGGCAAGGGCTGCCAGAAAGACGCCGGGAAGCTGATGGCGCACGTCTCGACCGCCGACTCGGCCCGCGACATGGACCGCATCCGGAAGGTCCTCGGCGACAACCGGCTGAATTACTTCGGCATCTCCTACGGCACCGAGCTGGGCGGCACGTACGCCCATCTGTTCCCGAAGCACGTGGGACGCATGACGCTGGACGCGGTCGTCGACCCCGCCGCCGACACCGTGGGCCACGCCCAGAACCAGGCCCAGGGATTCCAGCGCGCGCTGAACGGCTACCTCGAATCCACGGGCCAGGACCCGGAGGAAGGCTCCCGCGAGATCGCCGGCCTGCTGCGGCGGATCGACGAACGGCCTCTGGCGACGGGCACACCCGGCCGGAAGCTGACGCAGGCCCTCGCGGTCACCGGCATCATCCTGCCGCTGTACAGCAAGGACAGCTGGCCGACCCTGACCGGCGCCCTCGCTGCGGCCGAGAAGGGCGACGGCTCGGAGCTGCTGGCCCTCGCCGACCGCTACAACGAACGCGACCCGTCGGGGCGCTACGGCACGACGACCCACTCCCAACGGGTCATATCGTGCCTGGACGACAGGCAGCGGCCGACGCCGGCCCGGACGAAGAAGCTGCTGCCCCGGTTCGAGAAGATCTCCCCGGTCTTCGGGACGTTCCTCGGCTGGGACACGGCCGGCTGGTGTCACGACTGGCCGGTGCCCGGACAGCACGACACCCCGGAGGTGAGCGCCCCCGGCGCGGCACCGGTCCTGGTCGTCGGCAACACGGGCGACCCCGCCACCCCCTACGAGGGCGCGCGCAGGATGGCCGACGAGCTGGGCAAGGGCGTCGGAGTGATGCTCACCTGGCGCGGCGAGGGGCATGGCGCCTACGGCAGTGGGAGCGACTGCGTCGACTCCACGGTGAACGCGTACCTGCTGGACGGCTCGGTGCCGAAGGACGGCAAGGTCTGCTCATGACGACGGCGGGGGGGTGGGGGCCCCCGGGGGGCCCCCCCCCCCCCCCCCCCCCCAGGGGGGGGGGGCGCGCCCCCGTAGACCCCCGTGGGCGGCGCCAACTGGGTTTCC
>NZ_JBIBEQ010000013.1:0-82220 GCF_042955215.1 Streptomyces sp. NPDC012466
GGTACTGCAGGGGGGACCCTGTGGGAGAGTAGGACGCCGCCGAACAATTTTTGGGAAAACCCCCGCATCTTCGGATGCGGGGGTTTTCTGCGTTTAGGCTCCATTCATGCGCTATGACCTCGTGATCTTCGACAATGACGGTGTGCTCGTCGACAGTGAGCCCATCTCCAACCGGTTGCTCGCGGCGTACCTCACCGAGCTGGGGCACCCCACCTCGTACGAGGAGTCCATAAGGGACTACATGGGGTCGGCCATGCACCGGATCCATGAGCTGGTACTCGAGCGGACCGGGCAGCGGCTCCCGGAGAACTTCGACGACGTCTTTCACGCGCGGGTGTTCGCGGCGTTCGAGCAGGAACTGGTGGCCGTGGCCGGGGCCTCCGACGTCCTGGAGAAGCTGACCGCGGACGGGGTGCCGTACTGTGTCGCGTCCTCCGGGAGTCATGAGCGGATCCGGGTGGGGCATCGGACGACGGGACTCGACCGGTGGTTCGACGAGGGCCGGATCTTCAGCTCGCAGGACGTGGGGCGGGGCAAGCCGGCCCCCGACCTGTTCCTGTACGCCGCCGACCGGATGGGCGTGGCGCCCGGGCGGTGTGTCGTCGTGGAGGACAGCCCGCTGGGGGTGCGGGCGGCTGTCGCGGCCGGTATGGACGTGTACGGGTTCACCGCCATGACGCCGGCGGAGAAGCTCGCCGGTGCCACCCAACTCTTCTCCGACATGGCGGAGTTGACCGACCTGCTCGTCTGACATTTGTCATGCGGAGGTCCGGACGATCGTTTCTGCCGAAGCGGATCGCCGGACGGCACGCTGAGGGCATGACGACGAAGACGAGCGACACGCGGACGGGCGAGCCGAACAACTTCCTGCCGTTGATCCTGGACGTGGCCGTCCCCATCGGGGCGTACTACCTGCTCAAGGACGGCTTCGGGACGAGCACGTTCGCGGCGCTCGCCTGGAGCAGCGTCGTCCCGGCCCTGCGGACCGGGTGGACCGCGGTCAGGGAGCGGAAGGTCAACGGGATCGCCGGTCTCATCCTCGTCGTGAACGTCGTTTCGCTGCTGCTCGGCTTCGTCTCCGGTGATCCGCGGCTGATGCTCGCCAAGGACAGCGGGGTCAGCAGCACGGTGGGGATCGGGATTCTGGTGTCCGTCGTGCTGGGGCGGCCGATGATGACCGTGTGTCTCAAGCCGTTCCTGGTCAAGGACGCGGCGAAGGAGGCCGCCTGGGGACGGCTGATGGACGGCACCGCGGCGGCGTCGGCCGACTTCCGGCGCAAGGAGCGGGTCTTCTCGGCCGTGTGGGGTGGGGTGCTGCTCGCGGAGTGCGTCGTGCGGATCGTGGGGGCGTTCACCGTGCCGGTGGACACCATGGTGTGGCTCGGGTCGGTCGTTGCCTTCGGCGCCATGGGGATCGGGTTCGTGCTCGGCGGGGCGCTGGGCGCCGGGCCCATGGAGCGGATGCTCACCGCGGAGGCCGAGGCGGCCGTGGGCGAAGAGGCCCAGGAGGTCGCGCCTGCCCTGGCCGCGTGAGCTGAACGACGGTGTAGGTGAGGCAAATTCATCTTTGGCTGGATCTACCCACGAGTAAGCCGGGGCCCTACGCTCGCCGCCATGACTGATGTGCTGCGGCGCGGCAGGGCCTCGCTGGCGTTCAGCTTCTTGGTGCAGGGGGTCGCCTTCGCTCTGCTCGTGACGAGGATCCCGGCCATCCAGGACCGGTACGGGGTCTCCGACGCGCTGCTGCCCGCGTTTCTGGCCGCGGTGCCGATCCTCGCCGGGGTCGGGAGCGTGACCACCGAGCGGCTGGTGAAGCGGGTGCGGCCGAGCCTGCTGCTGCGGTGGTCCCAGCCCGTGGTGCTGCTGGCGCTGCTCGGCGTCGGGGCCGGGGAGCGGATGGTGGAGCTCGGGGTGGCGCTGGCGGCGTTCGGGCTCGCCGTCGGGGTGCTGGACGCGTCGATGAACATGCTCGGCGTGAGCCTGCAGCGGTCGTACGGACGCAGCATCATGCTCAGCTTCCACGCGGCGTACAGCCTGGGCGGGATCGCCGGGGCGTCGCTGGCCTGGGTGGGGGCGCACTGGCATCTGGCGTTGTGGGTGTCGTATCTGCCGGTCGTGCTGGTGCTGCTGCCGGCCGTGCTGGTGGGGAGCCGGTGGTATGTCGACGACCGGGCCACGGCGCCTGCGGAGGAGGGGAAGGCCGGGGAGGGGCAGACGGTCGTCTTCAAGTTGCTGTTGCCGTTGTGCCTGGTGATGACGGTCGCGTACATCGGGGACTCGACGGTCTCCAACTGGAGTGCGAAGTACCTTCAGGACGTGCTGGGCAGCTCCGAGCAGATGGCGACGGTGCCCTACAACGTGTACATGGTCACCACGCTGCTGGGGCGGGCGATCGGGGACCTCGGGGTGCGGCGGTTCGGGGCCGTGGCGGTGGTGCGGGGTGGAGCGCTGGTGGCGGCGGGCGGGTTCGCCGTGGTGGCCGTGGCGCCGGGGGCGTGGCTCGGGATGCTGGGGTTCACGCTGCTGGGGCTGGGATTGTGCGTGCTGGTGCCGCAGACGTTCGCGGCGGCGGGCAGGCTGTTCCCCGGGGCTTCGGACGCGGCCGTCGCGCGGCTGAATGTCTTCAATTATGTGGGGTTTTTGATCGGTTCGCCGTTGGTCGGGGCGCTCGGGGATCTGTGGAGCTACCGCGGGGCGATGCTCGTGCCGATGGTGTTGGTGCTGGTGACGCTGGTGTACGCCCGGTCGTTCGCGGCTCAACCGGACCGATACGGTGGCGGGCATGAGCGGCCGCGCACAGCTGATGTGGGACGAGGCAGTAACGGGCTATGACTTCGGTCCGGGGCATCCGATGGACCCCGTCCGGCTCGCCCTGACCCGGGCACTGGTCGACGCCTTCGGGCTGGACCGCGAGGTGGAGGTCGTCGCCGCGAAGGCGGCCGGGGAGTCGACGCTGCGGCTGGTCCACCGGGAGGACTACATCGGCGCGGTGAAGGCCGCGTCGGTGGATCCGGCGGCGGCGGACCAGTCGTACGGGCTGGGGACCCTGGACGATCCGGCGTTCGCCGGGATGCACGAGGTGTCGTCGCTGATCGCCGGGCAGTCGGTGGGGGCGGCGGAGGCGGTGTGGCGCGGTGAGGTGCTGCACGCGGTGAACTTCGCGGGCGGGCTGCACCACGCGATGCCGGGCGGGGCGTCCGGGTTCTGCATCTACAACGACGCCTCGCTGGCCATCGCGCGGCTGCTGGAGCTCGGGGCCGAGCGGGTCGCGTACATCGACGTCGACGTGCACCACGGGGACGGGGTCCAGGCGGCGTTCTGGGAGGACCCGCGCGTGCTGACGATCTCCCTGCACGAGCATCCCCGGACGCTGTTCCCGCAGACCGGGTGGCCGGAGGAGACCGGGGCGGACTCCGCGGAGGGCTCGGCGGTGAACGTGGCGCTGCCGGCCGGGACCGGGGACGCGGGGTGGCTGCGGGCGTTCCACGCGGTCGTGCCGGAGCTGATCGCGGACTTCCGGCCGCAGGTGCTGGTGACGCAGCACGGGGCCGATACGCACTTCGAGGATCCGCTGGCGCACCTGGCGGTGTCGCTGGACGCGCAGCGGGCGGTGCAGATGGCCTGTCACGACCTGGCGCACGAGTACGCCGGCGGGCGGTGGGTGGCCCTGGGCGGCGGCGGCTACGCGGTGGTCGACGTGGTGCCGCGTTCGTGGACGCATCTGGTCGCGATCGCGGCCGGCCGGGCCGTGGAGCCCGAGGCGACGATCCCCGAGGGCTGGCGGCAGGAAGTGTTCGCCAAGACGCGGCAGTTGGCCCCGGCCCGGATGACGGACGGGCGATGGCCCGTCTCCTGGAGGGGCTGGGAGGAGGGCTACGATCCCGCGGACCGGCTGGACCAGGCGGTGCTGGCGGCCCGGCGGGCGGTGTTCCCGCTGCGGGGGCTGCTGGCGTGAGGCGGTGAGGCCCTCCGTAGGCCGACCGTGCGGTGTTCGCCGGTTCCCGGGACAGGCGGAGCGCCGATCACGCACGATCGTCCTGTGCTGACCACCGAAGCCCTGCGCGCGCATCTGGTGGGCGCACGGCTCGCCGGGACCGTGGCGACCTCTCGTGAGGCCAGCCTGCGCAGTTACCGGCTCTTCGCCGCCCGGGACCCTCGTGTGCTGCTCGGTATCGATCCCGAAGGTTCCTGGCGGCAGCGGGAGTTGATCGAGCTGATGGCGGACCGGTGCGGTGTTTCGGCCGATTCCCGGCGGGTTTCCGGCCAGGACGTGATCGATCCGGAGCGGACCCTGGCGGCGCTGGACGCCTTCGCGGAACGCCTCGCGGAGGCCGCCCGGCGCCGTGCCCCCGTGCTCCTCGGCACCGGGCACCCGCACACCCTGCTCGGTTTCTACGGCGCTCTGGCAGACGCTCTGTCGGCGGCGGGATGTGCCGTCCTCACCCCCGCGCAGGGTCGTCGTGTCGACATAACGACCCGGTTCGGCCTACGCACGTACAACCTCGACTACGTACGAGGAGTCGCGCTGGTGCGGACCTCGGGAGCGGAACGCCCCGGTTGTGAGCCCGGCGCACATACGCACTCACCTCTCCCGGTTCGTACCGTACTGGCCGCTTGTGCGGAGGCCGGCGGCCCCCTTCCCGAGCTGGTGATCGGGGACCACGGGTGGGTCTGCGGAGCAGGTCAGCTGGGGTTCGAGGCCATCGGGCCGGCCGATACGAACGACCCGGCGCTGTTCGTGGGAGAGGCCGAGGGGTCCGTGTCCGTCGTCGTTCCGCTTGATGACGGCGTGCGGTCTGATTACTACCTGCCGCTTACCCGCTACGTACTCAATCGGGCGTGTCTGTCACAGTAGGCCGCCGATGGGTGCACCTCTTCCCCACTCGCATCACTGGCCCCTACATTGGGGAGTGAGCACGCAGCGACGAAGAGTCACCGGAAGGGGAAGCCGGTGGCCGTCGAGTGCGGAAGGTTCAGGTGTGTCATGGCTGCAGCTGGCGAGAGGCCTCTGAACGAGGTTCAGTTCCTTACCGTGGCGGAAGTCGCCTCGGTGATGCGAGTGTCGAAGATGACCGTGTACCGATTGGTGCACAGCGGTCATCTGCCCGCGATCCGTGTGGGGCGGTCCTTCCGCGTCCCGGAGCAAGCGGTTCACGAGTACCTCCGCGAGAGCTATGTGGGGGTGGAAACCGCCTGACGGCAGGGCCGGGGTGATCCCCACAGGGCACATCGGGATCTCCCCGGCCTCCTCGATTACGACCTCAGCGCTCGGACGGGTAGGCTGACCCCTCGTAGGTCGTATGGGCCCATGGCGCCCAAACACCGAGTGATGAGAAGTGAGCGAGGGTAGTCGTGGGCTCTGTTATCAAGAAGCGGCGCAAGCGGATGGCGAAGAAGAAGCACCGCAAGCTGCTCAAGCGCACGCGCGTTCAGCGTCGCAACAAGAAGTAAGTTCGCGACGCGGACGCCGCGAGAGCGTTGCTGTGGCCCCCCACCACCGGTGGGGGGCCACACGCATATCCCCTCCCGCGTCCGGCCGGCTTCGGTCACTTCGCGCATCAGGCGGTCATCACAGCGCAACGACGAACCGCTAAGTTGGCCTCACGGGGGAACGCGGCGGGACAAGAGGTTCTGGAAGGAAGGCGCTGATCTTGGGCAAGGTCGTGCTCGTGACCGGAGTGGCCCGCCAGCTGGGGGGCCGGTTCGTCCGGCGGATCCAGCGGGACCCCGAGGTGGACCGGGTCGTCGCCGTGGACGCGGTGCCGCCCGAGCACCATCTGGGCGGTGCGGACTTCATCCAGGCCGACATCCGGCAGCCCACCATCGCGCGCGTGCTCGCCGAGACGGGCGCCGACACGATCGTCCACCTGGACGTGACGGGCACGCCGCTGGGCAGCGGCAACCGGACGTCGCTGAAGGAGAACAACGTCATCGGCACCATGCAGCTGCTCGGTGCCTGCCAGAAGTCCCCGGCCGTGCAGCGGCTGGTCGTGAAGTCCAGCACCAACGTCTACGGCTCCGCACCGCGCGACCCGGCCGTCTTCACCGAGACGACCCCGCCCAAGTCCCTGCCCAGCGGCGGCTTCGCCAAGGACACCGTCGAGGTCGAGGGCTACGTCCGCGGCTTCGCGCGCCGCAGGCCCGATGTGGCCGTGTGCGTGCTGCGGTTCGCCAACATCCTGGGCCCGACCGCGGACACACCGCTCGCCTCGTACTTCGCGCTGCCGGTCCTGCCGACCGTGTTCGGCTACGACCCGCGGCTGCAGTTCGTGCACGAGGACGACGTGATCGAGGTGCTGCGGATCGGCTCGCACGAACCCAGGCGGGGCACGCTCAACAGCGGCACCTTCAACATCGCCGGCGACGGCGTGCTCCTGCTCTCCCAGTGCTCCCGGCGCCTCGGACGCCCCACCGTGCCCCTGCTGCTCCCGGCGGTCACCTGGGCGGGCTCGCTGGTGCGTACGCTGGGTATGACGGACTTCTCGCCCGAGCAGATCCGGCTGCTCACCCACGGCCGGGTCGTGGCGACGGGCCAGATGCGCGAGACGCTGGGATTCCAGCCCAAATACACGACCGCGGAGACGTTCGCGGACTTCGCCCGCAGCCAGGGCCCCGGACTTCTTCCGCCGGAGGCCCTCGCGGGGGCCGTGGACCGGATCGCCGACCTGCCTCTCGCGGGCGGCGGACACTCCCCGACGCAGAGCGCCAACTGAGGAGCGCATCAACGATGGCGGACGCCAAGGTCATTCCGTTCGACGACGACCGGTCCCGCGGGAGCGCAGCGCAGCGCCCCCAGCGGCGCCGGAGCGCCGGGAACCGCCGCCCGGGCACGGAGTCCGTGCCGGTCCGTGAGGTGCAGCCCCTGCCCACCAGGGCGGTTCCGCAGGATGATGTTCCTGTGACTTCTGAGGAACAGCCGCCGGAGCCTTCCCGGGACGGCGACGGCGGGCTGGAACGACGGATCGCGGGCGGCCTGGCCTTCCTGCGCCGCCGCCTCACCGGGGACTACGAGGTCGACGACTTCGGCTACGACGAGGAGCTCACCGACCAGGTCCTGATGTCCCTGCTGCGCCCGCTGTACGAGAAGTACTTCCGGGTCGAGGTGAAGGGCGTCGAGAACATCCCGTCCGAGGGCGGCGCGCTGATCGTCGCCAACCATTCCGGCACGCTGCCGATGGACGGGCTGATGATGCAGGTCGCCGTGCACGACAACCATCCGGCGGGCCGGCATCTGCGGCTGCTCGCCGCGGACCTGGTGTTCATGCTGCCGGTGGTCAACGAGCTGGCCCGCAAGCTCGGTCACACCCTGGCGTGCGCCGAGGACGCGGCGCGGCTGCTGGAGCAGGGCGAAGTGGTCGGGGTGATGCCGGAGGGGTTCAAGGGCCTCGGCAAGCCCTTCGCGGACCGCTACAAGCTGCAGCGCTTCGGACGTGGCGGTTTCGTCTCGACGGCTCTGCGCGCGGGGACGCCGATCGTGCCCTGCTCGATCGTCGGGGCGGAGGAGATCTACCCGATGATCGGCAACGCCAAGACGGTCGCGCGGCTGCTGGGCTTCCCGTACTTCCCGATCACGCCCACGTTCCCGTGGCTCGGCCCGCTCGGGGCGATTCCGCTGCCGACCAAGTGGACGATCCAGTTCGGCGAGCCGATCCCCACGGACGGCTATCCGCCGGAGGCGGCCGAGGACCCGATGCTGATGTTCAACCTGACCGACCAGGTCAGGGAGCAGATCCAGCACACGCTGTACAAGCTGCTGGTGCAGCGGCGGTCGGTGTTCTTCTGATCCTGTCCGCGTACGACGACGGGGGCGCCCCTCGGGCAAGGGGCGCCCCCGACTCTCGCCGTGCGGCCGTCTAGTCCGCGTCCTCGCCGTCGATGCCCAGACCGGGCAGCAGCCCGGGCAGGAGCGGCGGGAGCGTCACGTCCGGCTCGGGGACCGGCGTGTTGCCCTCCGCGGACGGGGAGGTGCTCGCCTCGCTGTCCTTGTCCTTCGGCGGGTCGAGCAGACCGCCGGTGTTGCCGCCGAGCAGGCCGTCGCCGTCGCTGCCGGAGCCGGCCGAGCGGCTGGGGCTGCCGCTGCCGGTGCGGCCCTCGTCGCTGTGCCTGCCGCCGCTGTCGCTGGGGCGGGTCGAGCGGTCGCTGCCTGAGGAGCCGCTGGGGGCCGCCTCGGAGGCACCCCGCCGCTCGCCGTCGCCGCCGCTCGTGGCCGGGGGCTCGGGCAGCAGGGACCGCAGCGGGGCGACGTCCTCCTCTATGGCGTCGAACACCGAGGAGACCTGCTCGCTGACGTCTCCGAGCTGGACGGGCAGTCGCTCGCGCAATTCCCCCCAGGCCTCGCGGTGGGAGCGGGAGAACGCGGACAGGGCCTGGATGGGGCCGAGTGAGTCCGGGTCGTGCTCGTACGCCTCGCTCAGCAGCCGGTGGCCCTCCGACGCGTCGTGCCGCATGCCGGACAGGGCGCGGCGGACCTCGCCGAGGGACTCGTGGTCCAGGGGGCCGCTGCGGCCGCGCTCCATCAGGCGCCGGGCTTCGCTGAGCCGGGTGGAGGCGTGGTCGAGGTAGACCCGGCCGCGCTCGTCCGCCCCGTCGGCCAGGCCGAGCTTGACGTCCTCGATGCCGCGCTTGAGGCCGTAGAGCGAATCACCGGGCAGGGCGTCCGAGCTGGCGGCGGAGACGCCGCCGAGGGCGCTCGCGGCCACCCCGACACTGAGTCCGCCCGCGGTGAGGCCCTTGGCGAGCCGGGAACGCGGCCGGAACTTCTTCAGCGAACTCGCGCGGTGAGCGCCACGGGTCCGGGAGCGCTGCTCGGGGACCGCACGGTCCGTCGCCCCGCCGCCCACGGTGCCCTCCTGCAGCATGGCCTCGAACGCGGCCACCAGCTGGGCCCGCTGGACGACCTTGACCTCCGGGTCGAGCTCCGGCTTGGGCAACGCGCCGAGACCCGAGGCCAGCGCCAGATGGCGGGCCTGTTCGCTCGATTCCGCGGCTGCCGGGGCCGGTGCCGATCCTTCGGGCTGCTCGGCCGCCGTGCCCTGCTCGGACTGCTCCTCCAGGGCCTGGGCGAAGGCGTTCGCCCGCCGGTGCGCCGATACGTTCGCGATCACTGGCGGCACCTCCTCTCGTCATGACGGTCGACTCCCCAGGGGGTCCTGAGGGTTGCACACCCTGACCACGACCACACGATCGAGTGATCGGAGTCGGCCAGGGGGTGACCACAGGGAGCCTGCATCCCGCACAACGAGCGGCGTGGCACTTGGGTTACGGACGACGGCTGATCGGATGCCGAAGTCAACGGACTTTCACGGACCGTGAGTTGGGTGTCGCCGTCTGTGCGGGGCGGTCAGCGGGCGTCTTCCGGGAGGAGCCGGGCGAGGGTACGGACAGCCCGGTACTGGAGGGTCTTGATGGCGCCCTCGTTCTTGCCCATCACCCGGGCGGTCTCGGCCACGGAGAGGCCCTGGAGGAAGCGGAGCGTCACGCACTCCTGCTGCTGGGGGTTGAGCCGCCGTACGGCGTCGAGCAGGGCGGCGTTGGAGAGGGACTCCAGGACGGAGTCCTCGGGGGAGCGCTCGACCTCGTTGGCGTCGAGCATCTCGCCGGTGGTGACCTCGAGGCGGAAGCGGCTGGACTTGAAGTGGTCCGCGACGAGGTTGCGGGCGATGGTGACGAGCCAGGCGCCGAAGTCACGGCCCTGCCAGGTGAAGGTGCCGATGCGGCGCAGGGCACGCAGAAAGGTCTCGCTGGTGAGGTCCTCGGCGGTCGCCTTTCCTCCGACCCGGTAGTAGATGTACCGGTAGACGGTGTCGCTGTACTGGTCGTAGAGACGGCCGAAGGCGTCGGACTCGCCCGCCTGGGCACGCTCCACGAGATCCATCATCCGGGCGCTGTCGCTGTCAGCGGCAGGCCGGCGTGCGGTGGCCGCGCCGGACGGGCGCCCTCGTCTGCCGACCGCGGCGCTGCCGTCGGCCAGTGCGTAGCAAGGGCCTACGGGCGCGGCGGTGGCGAATGCGGGGACGGCGTACGCGGTGGGGACGAAGCCGCGCAACAGGTCTTGGACCGTTGCACGCAGCGTAGCCAGGCCCGAGGCGTCAACCCCGACGTGTGGGTACACGGGACTCCCAGAGGCAGAGCTTCCATCACGAGCAGTGCGGGACCTTTCACCCGTCGTAGCGACGGAGGGGTACCGGATTGCGTCTGAGGAGAATAACGCTTCGTGCAGGCACTGCTACACCGAGTTGCTCAAATCATCGATTACGTCGCTTCCGTAACCGATTGACGCCGGATCAAGTGCCGGAGTGTGAACGCTTGTTGATTGAAAAGGTTCGGATTGCAGCTGAGTCCAGGGCGTGTTGTGGCCGTGTGCAGCCAAGAGGACTGGACACGAGGTTGTGGGGGTACGCCAGTTGGATTGACGGGGTTTGTCATCCCGCAAACGATGCTGTCCCGGATTGATCGGATCGTCAGCGGCGGCGGCGGTGCAGGGCGATGGCGGCCGCCGTGCCGCCGGCGACCGCGCCGACGCCCGCCGCGGCGGGGATGCCGACCTTGGCCGCCTTGCGACCCGTGCGGTAGTCGCGCAGGCGCCACTCCAGCCGGCGAGCGTGCTTGCGCAGCTTGCTGTCCGGGTTGATGGCGTACGGGTGGCCGACCAGCGACAGCATCGGGATGTCGTTGTGCGAGTCGCTGTAGGCGGCGCAGCGGCCGAGGTCCAGGCCCTCGGCGGCGGCCAGGGCGCGCACGGCCTCGGCCTTCGCGGGGCCGTGCAGCGGTTCGCCGACGAGCTTGCCGGTGTAGACGCCGTCGACGGACTCGGCGACCGTGCCGAGGGCGCCGGTCAGGCCGAGGCGGCGGGCGATGACCGTGGCGATCTCGACGGGGGCGGCCGTCACCAGCCACACCTTCTGGCCTGCGTCCAGGTGGGCCTGGGCGAGGGCGCGGGTGCCGGGCCAGATGCGCTCGGCCATGTACTCGTCGTAGATCTCCTCGCCGATCGACTGCAGTTCGGCGACGCGATGGCCCTTGACGATGGACAGGGCCGAGTCGCGGGCCTCCTGCATGTGCTCGGGATCCTCGACCCCGGCGAGGCGGAACCACGCCTGCTGCCAGGCGAACTTCGCGAGGTCGCGCGTCTCGAAGAACTTCCGCTTGTACAGGCCGCGTCCGAAGTGGAAGAGGGCGGCGCCCTGCATGACGGTGTTGTCCAGGTCGAAGAAGGCGGCGGCCTGGTCGTCGCCGTGGACCGGGAACTGCGGTTCCTCGGTCGAGCCGGCGACTTCCTGTGAGGACTTGCGTGCTGCCTCCGCCGAGGCCTCGCCTGCCAAAACGCTCCGCGCCGTGGCGGAGCGCCTACGGGGAGTGAGCCATCGAAGAGCGGCCATGGCGTGAGCATAGCCATTCTGTTCGGTGGTTCCGGAGTCGAGAGGTTGGGACCGTGTGAACTCTCGGCAAGCGTGTCGTCAAAGATGCCGCGCGCGGCGGATGCGGGCCGGCGCGCCTCCTGGCGCTTTCGTGAGGGTTCCCCTCGTCCGCGGGCGCGGGACAATGGCCGACATGAGTCCCCTCTTCCGCCGCAGGCCCCCCCGGGACCGGCTCGTCACCCTGATCCGCAAGCCCGGCTGTCATCTGTGTGATGACGCACAGGTCGTTGTGGAGAAGGTGTGCGGTGATCTCGGAGTCCCCTGGGAGCAGAAGGACATCACCGAGGATCGGGAACTGCACGATCGGTACTGGGAGCAGATCCCGGTCGTGCTGGTGGACGGCAGTCAGCACACGTTCTGGCGCGTGAACGAGGACCGCCTGCGCAAGGCGCTGACCGACTGATCCCGCCCCCTGAGCGACTGACCGATCAGTCCAAAGAGGCCCGCCGGGTCGCTTAGGATCGATGGTGACTTGGTCTCGGGGGCGGGATTCACTGAGGAGAGTGTGCGGTTTTGCCCCCGAAAGACAAGGAACGGTGGTGCGTATGCGCCGGTTCCCTGCGCGTGCGCCGGGGGCGCGTGACCCCGGTCACGTTGGCCGGGCAAATCGGACACCATCTTTGTGCACGCGTTCACAAAGACATAGCCTGCATTCGACGGGGCGGTCATGTAGGGACGTATGACCGCCTACAGCCCCGCTCTACCCGCAGGAGCACCGTGGCAACTGGCCGAACTCACCGACCGGCGACCCGCAGCCGAGGGATTCCCGAGGCCACCGTCGCCCGGCTTCCGCTGTACCTCCGCGCTCTGACCGCGTTGTCGGAGCGCTCGGTTCCCACGGTCTCCTCCGAGGAGCTCGCGGCCGCGGCGGGGGTCAACTCCGCGAAGCTGCGCAAGGACTTCTCCTACCTCGGGTCGTACGGGACCAGGGGTGTCGGCTACGACGTCGAGTATCTCGTGTACCAGATCTCCCGCGAACTGGGGCTCACCCAGGACTGGCCGGTCGTGATCGTCGGTATCGGAAACCTCGGCGCCGCCCTCGCCAACTACGGCGGTTTCGCCTCCCGCGGGTTCCGGGTCGCCGCGCTCATCGACGCCGACCCGGCCATGGCCGGCAAGCCCGTCGCCGGGATCCCGGTGCAGCACTCCGACGACCTGGAGAAGATCATCCAGGACAACGGCGTGTCGATCGGTGTCATCGCCACTCCCGCCGGTGCCGCCCAGGCGGTCTGCGACCGGCTCGTGGCCGCCGGTGTCACCTCCATCCTGAACTTCGCGCCGACCGTGCTCTCCGTGCCGGACGGCGTCGACGTGCGCAAGGTCGACCTCTCCATCGAGCTGCAGATCCTCGCCTTCCACGAGCAGCGCAAGGCCGGGGAGGAGGCCGCCTCCGACGGTGGCGTCCCGGCCGCCGCCGCCCGCAGCGACTCCGCCGACCAGGGGCCCGAGGGGGACATGCCCGCCGTGATGCCGGCATGAGTCTCCTCGTCGTCGGGCTGAGCCACCGCAGCGCCCCGGTCAGCGTGCTGGAGCGGGCCGCGCTGCCCGCGGACGCGCAGGTCAAGCTGCTCCAGGACACGGTCGCCGCCGAACCGGCCTCCGAGGCCGCGGTGCTCGCCACCTGCAACCGCATCGAGCTCTACGCCGACGTGGACAAGTTCCACGCCGGTGTCGCCGAGCTGTCCACGCTGCTCGCCCAGCACAGCGGGGTCGGCCTGGAGGAGCTCACTCCCTATCTCTACGTGCACTACGAGGACCGGGCCGTCCACCACCTGTTCTCGGTGGCCTGCGGCCTGGACTCGATGGTCGTCGGCGAGGGGCAGATCCTCGGACAGATCAAGGACTCCCTGGCCCGGGCGCAGGAACTGCACTCCGCCGGCCGCCTCCTGAACGACCTGTTCCAGCAGGCCCTCAGGGTCGGCAAGCGCGCCCACTCCGAGACCGGCATCGACCGCGCGGGGCAGTCCCTGGTCACCTTCGGCCTGGAGCAGCTGGCCCGCGGCGGCGACGTACAGCAGTGGGCCCGGGGCAAGAAGGCCCTGGTCATCGGGGCCGGGTCGATGTCCTCCCTGGCCGCGGCCACGCTCGCGCGGGCCGGGGTCGCCGAGATCGTCGTCGCCAACCGCACCCTGGACCGCGCCGAGCGTCTCGCCCAGATCCTCATGGAGGGCGACGACACGGACGTGGCGGCCCGCGCGGTACCGATGGAGTCGGTGCCGGCCGAGCTGACACGTGCCGACGTCGCCGTCTCGTGCACCGGCGCGACGGGCCTGGTCCTGACGGCCGAGTCGGTCGCGGAGGCGGTCGAGGGGCGTACGCCCGCGCCGCGGGCCGTGCCCGGCGAGGACGGACCGGGGGCGCCGGGCGGCGAGTCCGGCTCCGCGGCCGGGCCCGGCGCGCAGCGGGGCGGTGCTTCGGGCACCAGCCTCGGCAGCGAGGACGGCTGCCCGCTGGAGCTGTCCGCGGTGCAGGGCACCGCCGGATTCTCCGTGCTGGGCGAGGCCGCCGTGGCCGGAATGGCCGCCGCCGACCTGGAGCAGCACGCGGCGTGGGTGGACAACGGCACGGTGGGCGGCGCCCAGCGTGCGGGCGGCCCGGCCCGGCCGGGAATGGCCGGCACACTCGACCCGGCCGCGGACACCGACGCCATCGCCGCGCTCGCCGCGACCGTCGCCGCCGTCGGGCGCATCCCCGAGCGGCGCCGGCCCGAGCCGGTCGAGGAGCCCCAGCGGCCCGAGCCCGTGCTCTTCCTGCTGGACCTGGCGATGCCGCGCGACATCGACGCGGCCGTGCACCGGCTGGGCGGGGTGCGGCTGGTGGACATCGAGTCGCTGGCGGAGGCCTCCGCGGGCGCTCCGATGGCTGCCGATGTGGACCAGGTCCGGCGTATCGTCTCCGACGAGGTCGCGGCGTTCGGGGCAGCACTGCGGGCCGCGCACATCACACCGACCGTGGTCGCCCTGCGCACCATGGCCGCCGATGTCGTGGCCGGCGAGATCGCCCGGCTGGACGGGCGGCTGCCCGGTCTCGACGACAAACACCGAGCGGAGATCACCCAGACCGTGCGGCGCGTGGTCGACAAACTGCTCCACGCGCCGACCGTGCGGGTCAAGCAACTCGCGGCCGAACCCGGCGGCGCCGGGTACGCGGACGCGCTGCGGACCCTGTTCGACCTCGACCCCGAGACGGTTGCCGCCGTCTCCCGGGCCGAGGACAGCACCACCGAGAAAGACCGAGGGCCGGCATGACCGACAAGACGCTGAGGCTCGGCACCCGGCGCAGCAGGCTCGCCATGGCCCAGTCCGGGCAGGTGGCCGAGGCCGTGAGCAGGGTGACCGGGAGGCCCGTCGAGCTCGTCGAGATCACCACGTACGGTGATGTCTCGCGTGAGGCGCTCGCCCAGATCGGCGGCACCGGCGTGTTCGTCACCGCCCTGCGCGACGCGCTGCTCAAGGGCGAGGTCGACTTCGCGGTGCACTCGCTGAAGGACCTGCCGACCACGCAGCCCGACGACCTGGTCGTGGCCGCCGTGCCCGTCCGGGAGGACCCGCGGGACGTGATCGTCGCCCGGGACGCGCTGAAGTTCACCGACCTGCCCTCCGGGGCCCGCATCGGTACGGGCTCGCCGCGCCGCATGGCGCAGCTCAACGCGTACGCCCGCGGCCACGGCCTGGACATAGCGACGGTTCCGATCCGCGGCAACGTCGACACCCGCATCGGGTTCGTGCGCAGCGGCGAACTCGACGCCGTCGTGCTGGCCGCCGCCGGACTGAACCGCATCGGCCGCGGTGACGAGGTGACCGACTTCCTGTCGGTCGACACGGTTTTGCCCGCCCCCGGCCAGGGGGCCCTGGCGATCGAGTGCACCGCGGGCAACGCGGACCTCGTCGCCGCGCTCGCCGAACTCGACGACCCGTTCACACGGATCGCCGTGACGGCCGAGCGATCACTGCTCGCCGCCCTGGAAGCCGGTTGCAGTGCCCCTGTGGGCGCGCTGGCCGACTTGCTGGCCGACGGGCAGATTGTCAAGGAAATGCGCCTGCGCGCCGTCGTCGGGACCACCGACGGCACGCGCATGGTGCAGCTGTCCACCACCGGTCCCGTGCCCGAGACGCACGACGGGGCAATGGCGCTCGGTCGCGAACTCGCGGCCGAGATGCTCGCCCAGGGCGCGGCCGGTCTGATGGGGGAGCGAGCACAGTGAGCCCCACCGCCCTTTCCGCCGGTCCTGAACACGGGCACGTCACCTTCCTGGGTGCCGGACCCGGAGATCCGGGACTGCTGACCTTGCGCGCCGTGGAGGCGCTGGCGAACGCGGACGTCCTCGTCGCCGAGCACGAGGTGCTCGACGTCGTACGTCAGCACGCCAGGCAGGGCGTCTCCGAAGTGCACACGGACACGGATCCTTCCCAGGATCCGGCTCCGGGCACAGGAGCGCCCCAGCTGACGGTAGTTGACGGCACGTCAACCACCGCGCCCGTCCCCGCGGTGCGGGATGCCGCACATCTTGTCATGGAGGCCGCGCGGGGCGGCAGGCGGGTCGTGCGTGCGGTGTCCGGTGACCCGGGCCTCGACACGTACGCCGCCGAGGAGATGCTGGCGTGCGTCGCCGCCGGGGTGCCCTTCGAGGTCGTGCCCGGTATCGCGAGCGCCGTCGGTGTACCCGCCTACGCCGGTGTGCCGCTGCGCGACGCGCAGGGCGCGGACGTGCGGTTCGTGGACGCGCGGACGGCGTCGGACCGGTGCTGGACGGAGGTCGGGGCGTCGGACGGCACGGTCGTCGTGTCCACGACGCTGGACTCCGTCGCCGCGGCGGCCGGCGAGCTCGTCTCCGCCGGGCGCAAGCCGGACACCCCGATGACGGTCACCGTCGCCGGTACGACCACCCGCCAGCGCACCTGGACGGCCACGCTCGGCACGATCGCCCAGACGCTGAAGCAGCTGAAGGTGCTGCCCTCGCCCGACGGCGGCCGGCCGGTGATAGCCGTGGTCGGTGAGCGTTCCGCCGCCGCCCAGCGCGACCAGCTCGCGTGGTTCGAGTCCAAGCCGCTGTTCGGCTGGAAGGTGCTCGTGCCGCGGACCAAGGAGCAGGCGGCGTCGCTCTCCGACCAGCTGCGGTCGTACGGGGCCGTGCCGCACGAGGTGCCGACGATCGCCGTCGAGCCGCCGCGCACGCCCCAGCAGATGGAGCGCGCGGTCAAGGGGCTCGTGACCGGCCGCTACGAGTGGATCGCCTTCACCTCGGTGAACGCGGTCAAGGCCGTGCGGGAGAAGTTCGAGGAATACGGGCTCGACGCGCGTGCCTTCGCGGGCATCAAGGTCGCGGCCGTCGGCGAGCAGACGGCGAAGGCGCTGATCGCGTTCGGTGTGAAGCCGGACCTGGTGCCGAGCGGTGAGCAGTCGGCCGCCGGTCTGCTGGAGGACTGGCCGCCCTACGACCCGGTCTTCGACCCGATCGACAGAGTGTTCCTGCCGCGCGCCGACATCGCCACGGAGACGCTGGTGGCCGGGCTGATCGAGCTCGGCTGGGAGGTCGACGACGTCACGGCCTACCGGACCGTGCGGGCCTCGCCGCCGCCGGCGGAGACCCGTGAGGCGATCAAGGGCGGCGGGTTCGACGCCGTTCTCTTCACCTCGTCGTCGACCGTGCGGAACCTGGTCGGCATCGCCGGCAAGCCGCACAACGTCACCGTCATCGCCTGTATCGGCCCGGCCACGGCGAAGACCGCCGAGGAGCACGGGCTGCGGGTGGACGTGATGGCTCCCGAGCCGTCCGTCCACAAGCTGGCCGAGGCCCTGGCCGACTTCGGCGCGAAGCGCCGGGCGGCGGCCCTGGAGGCCGGGGATCCGGTGACGCGGCCGAGCGAGCGGCGGCCGGGGGCCCGGCGCCGGCGTTCGACGACGTAGTCCCGTCCGGTTCTGTCGCTGCGGCTACGCGGGAGTCACCGCGTGGCCGTAGCGCAGCAGGTTGGCGGGGTCGTAGAGGGCCTTGTCGTGGCGCAGGCGTTCGTAGACCTCGGGGGTCCAGGCGCGGGCGCGGTCCCGTTCGTCGCCCGGGGTGCCGTGGATGTTGACCATGGTCCGGCCCGTTCCGTACGGGGCCATGGCGGTGTAGAGGCGGCGCGTCGCCTGTTCGACGGCCTCGGCCACGGGCGGGGCGGGCATGATCCCGACCGACTCCATGAAGTAGCCGGCGTCACGGGCGCAGACGGCGTCCTCGACGGTCGACGGGCGGGCCAGGGCGCCGCCCATGTGCCGCAGTGAGGCGACCAGCAGCGGGTACTCCACGCCGGCTCCGGGGCCGACCTGTTCCAGGAAGGTGCTCATGGCCTCCGGGGGCAGGTCGCGCAGGAGCATGCAGCACTCGCGTGCCGGGAGCGGGTCCTGGGGTTCCATGTGGATGCGGTCCATGGCCGCGCAGTCCATCTCCTCCATCGTGTCGACGGCCACGGGGGCGGCTGCGCGCAGCGGCGCGATCAGTGCCTCGCCCTCGGCCGTGTCGCCCGGCCAGGCGATCGCGACCCGGGCCCAGAAGCCGCCGCGCAGCGGCTCGGGGATCTGCGGGATGGGCGGCAGGCGCAGGACCGAGAACATGCTGCACATCTCGTCGGGGACGGTGCGGGTCCAGTCCGTCCAGGCCCGCAGCAGGGTCTCGGTGTGTTCGGCGTGGCAGTGGATGCCGCCGCCGTACAGGCGGGGGAGCGGGAGCAGTTCGGTGATCAGTGAGGTCACCACGCCGACGTTGCCCTTGCCGCCGCGCAGGGCCCAGAACAGTTCCGGTTCGTGCCGGGGGCCCGCCTCGCGCAGGTGCCCGTCCGGGGTGACGACCTGGAAGGAACGGACCAGGTCGGCGGCGAAGCCGTAGGCACGGCCGAGGACCGGGAGTCCGCCGCCGAGGGTGTAGCCGATGACGCCCGCGTCGGTGGAGGTGCCGCAGAGACCGGCCAGGCCGTGGGGTGCGGCCGCGGCCATGACGTGACTCCACTTCGCGCCCGCGGCGATGGTGGCGGTGCGGGTGGTGGGGTCCACCCGGACGTCCGTCATCCGGGCCGTGCTGATCAGCAGGCCCTGTTCGATCGGGAAGTTGGCGCCGTGGCCGGTGGCCTGGACGGCGACGGGGGTGCGGGTGGCGTTCGCCCAGCGCATGGCGGCGACGATGTCGTCGGTGCCGGTGGCGCCTATGACGACGTCCGGGGTGTGCAGGGCGGCCAGGTTGAAGCCGGTGACTTCGTCGGCGTAGGCGCGTTCGCCGGGGCGCAGGACGGGGCCGTCGATGTCCGACAGGGCGAAGAGATCCGGAATGCGGTGGGGGGCGGTCATCGCGTCCTCCGTGGGGGCGGGTACGGAGGGACGGCGGCGGCGACGCAGTGGGCCGTCGGGGTCCTTGTGTTCTCAGGATGGACCTGGGGGGTGGCGGGCGCATCGTGGGACGGTGGGCCTGCCCGGCCGGGGGGCGAGCACGCCGACATCGCGTCGGCATCCGGGCTTTTCGGGCGGGCGTAGCGTAGAGGGCATGACGACGTACGGATCATTTCCCGGTACTCGGCCGCGGCGGTTGCGGATCAACCCCGTGATGCGTCGGATGGTCGCCGAGACCCGGTTGCACCCCGCTGACCTCATTCTTCCGGCCTTCGTGCGGGAGGGCGTCAGCGAGCCCGTGCCGATCGCGGCGATGCCGGGGGTCGTGCAGCACACCCGGGACAGTCTGAAGAAGGCCGCCGCGGAGGCGGTCGCGGCGGGGATCTCCGGGATCATGCTGTTCGGCGTGCCGGAGGAGTCGAAGAAGGACGCGCTCGGGACGCCGGGCACCGACCCGGACGGGATTCTCCAGGTCGCCCTCCGGGACGTGCGGGCCGAGGTCGGCGATGATCTGCTCGTCATGTCCGACCTGTGCCTCGACGAGACCACCGATCACGGGCACTGCGGGGTGCTGGACGCCGAGGGGCGGGTCGACAACGACGCGACCCTGGAGCGGTACGCCGAGATGGCCCAGGTGCAGGCCGACGCCGGCGCCCATGTCGTCGGGCCCAGCGGGATGATGGACGGGCAGATCGGGGTCGTCCGCGACGCCCTCGACCAGATCGGGCGGGAGGACGTCGCCATCCTCGCCTACACCGCGAAGTACGCCTCCGCCTTCTACGGGCCCTTCCGGGAGGCCGTCGGCTCGTCCCTGCAGGGGGACCGGAAGACGTATCAGCAGGATCCCGCGAACGCCCGGGAGTCGCTGCGTGAGCTCGCCCTCGATCTCGAGGAGGGAGCCGACATGGTGATGGTCAAGCCGGCCGGGCCCTACCTGGACATCCTCGCCCGGGTCGCGGACGCCGTGGACGTGCCGGTGGCCGCCTATCAGATCTCCGGCGAGTACTCGATGGTCGAGGCCGCCGCCGAGAAGGGCTGGATCGACCGGGACCGGGCGATCCTGGAGACGCTGACCGGTATCCGCCGGGCCGGTGCGCGCAGCATCCTCACCTACTGGGCCACCGAAGTGGCCCAGAAGCTCAAGGATCAGTAGGTCAGCGCGTCGTCCATGTCGCGCAGCCAGTAGGTGACCGTCAGGGTGCTGTCGTAGTAGACGCCCTTGGCGGGCAGGGTGGGGAGCGCAGAGGGGCCGCCGTCGCTGTCGGGCGTGCGGCCCTGGAAGCCGACCGTGAGCTTGTGGCCGGTGGTGCCCCACTCGCCGCTGCCGTCGGCCGCCGACAGTGAGACGCCCGCGTAGCCGGACTCGCCGGGGGCCAGGGTCGTGACGGCCTGCGGCTTGGAGTCCTTGATCGGCTGCGGGACCCACTGCATCTCGTCGAAGCGCAGCACCGGGTAGTAGGTGAGGTTGCACGCCTTCGAGCCGGTGTTCTCGACCGTGAGCAGCATGTGGTTGAGGGGGCGGCGGACCGGCTGGGCGGTGACGGTGGTGTTGGAGCCGTTGCAGGAGAGGCGGGTCGCGGGGGTGTCCTTCGCGGTGCCCGGGCCCTTCGCCTCACCCTTGCTCTTCGTGCCGCCCCGCGTACCGGCCTGCGTACCGGCCTGCGCGCTGTTCGCGCCCGTCGTGCCGCCCGCGGCCGTCGTGCCGCCCGTTCCCTTCCCGTCGTTCGTGTCCTTCCCGTCCTTCGCCGGGTGCGTCGCCGTGACGGTCGCCGAGGCCGGCTGGGGGCGGGCGGCGCCCTCGTCCTGCGTGCCCGTGCCGTCCTGGCATGCCGTGAGGGCGAGGGCGGCCAGGAGGACGGCGGGGAGGACGTGGTGCGTGCGCATGACTGCGTTTCCTTTCGGACAAAGGCGGTGGGAACCAGGCCCGGAGCGGGTCGCGCCGCCGGTGGGCCGGGAGTGGCGTGCTTGGATGACCAGAGCTTGTGCGGTGATCCGTCCCGGCCGCCACACCCGGCGGACGATCAGGGACGTTGGAACGCCCGCACATGCTCTGACCAGGGAGAACAGCCATTCCCTGGAACGGGGGAACGGGACACGGGGCATGGAGGAACGGTGTCGGAAGGCACGGCAGCGGCTGATTTCGCCGCGCTGTTGGGGGAGTTGAAGGAGCGCTCGGGGCTGAGCTACGGGGTGCTCGCCAAGCGGCTCCACATGAGTACGTCGACGCTGCACCGGTACTGCAACGGGGATGCCGTGCCGGCCGATTACGCGCCGGTGGAGCGGCTCGCCCGGCTCTGCAAGGCGTCGCCCACGGAGCTCGTCGAGTTGCACCGGCGGTGGGTGCTGGCGGATGCAGGGCGGGTGCGCAAGGGGGGCGGCGGTACGGGTGGTGGCACTTCCGAGGTGGCCGCCGCAGGGGCGACCTCTGTGGGGGCGACCTCTGCGGCGGAGGCCGATGCGGCGGTGACGTCCCCCGGGGCCGGGCTCCTCGCGTCGGGGGCGGTCGGGTCCGCGGAAGTCAGCCAGGAACAGGGGGAGTCGAAGGGGGCCGCGGGGCGGCGCCCTCGCCGTGCCCTTCTCGCCGGTGTCGCCGTGGCCGTGGTCCTCGGTGGGGTCGGTCTCGCCGTGGCCGTTCCCTCGGGCGGGTCGGACGACGACGGGCGGCGCGGCACGGCGGCGGCCTCCGGCGGTGACGGCGGGCAGGCGGCCCGGGACGCGGCCGCTTCCACCTCGCCCTCGGCCGGTTCGTCCACCGCGGGCCGTGGAGACAAGGGCGAGGACAAGGACAAGGCCCGCGGCAAGGACCAGGGCAAGGAAACGGACAGGAAGGGGAAGGGGGCCGGATCCGCGTCCCCGAGCTCCCCCGGTGCCGGCACGAGCACCCGCCGACCGGGCCGTGACACCGCCCCCGCCTCCGCACCCCTCGCCGTGACCACGGAGCCGCACGCCTGGGAGAGCCCGTGCTCCCAGCGCTATCTGGTGAATCTGCCGCCGGGGCGGGTCGGGCCGCCGCCGCCGGAGCAGGACGCGCCCGGCTGGGTGGCGGCGACGGGGGCCGTGCCGTCGGGTGAGCAGTTCCTGAAGCTGACCGTGCAGGGGACCGGTCAGGAGACCGTGGTCGTCAAGGGGCTGAAGGTCCGTATGGCCGGCAGGCGTGCGCCGCTCGCCTGGAACGACTACGCCATGGGGTATCCGGGCGTCGGCTGCGGCGGTGGTGTGCCGACCCGGTTCTTCACGGTCGCCCTCGACGCCGCACGTCCGGGTGTCGTGCCCGAGGCGGGGCACGCCGACTTCCCGTTCAAGGTGAGCGAGTCCGACCCGGAGGTGTACTACATCCGGGCCGACGCCTCCGCGTACGACGTCAGCTGGTACCTGGAACTGACCTGGTCCAGCGGGGACCGGACGGGCACGCTGACCGTGAACGACCACGGCCGGCCCTTCCGCACGAGCGGCAACAACGGGCGTCCCGCCTACGAGTTCCCGTTGGGCGGCGAGAAGTGGGTCAAGGAGGGAACCACGGAGCAGTCCTGAGGGGCGGCTCAGCGGAACTCGTGGACCAGCTCGATCTTTCCGACGATGTGGGCGTTGAACTCGTCGAGTTCCTCGGCGGGGACCCACAGTTCGAGGATGGTACGGCCGCCGGCCTGCTGAACCGGGTAGCGGGCCAGGAAATCCGTGTCGACCTCGAAGCGGGTGACGAAACCGGCGCCGTCGTGCTTGACGTTCCAGTCGCGGGCGATCCTGATCGCGTAGTCCTCGTTGAGGACCGGGTAGAAGATCGGCTGCTCGGGGAGCCGGGGCGGCCAGGCGCGCCAGTCGAGTGCGCGGACCAGGTCCAGTTCCTCGGGGCCGGTGGGGCGCCAGAGGGTCGTCGTCGCGCGCGGGTCGGTCTGCACGGGCACCATCAAATCACTTGAACCGTTAGGTTGTTGACCGCCGTAGTGGTTGCTGATTGAACCACCTACTCTTCAGGGAGACGTCCATGTCCGGTGACGCCCTCAGCCAGGATCCCGCCGAGCTGCAGAGGAGGATCGACAGCAGCAAGGCGCACCCGGCCCGGGTCTACGACGTCTTCCTCGGCGGCAAGGACCACTATCCCGCCGACCGGGACGCGGCCGCCGCCGCGCTGGCCGCCAACCCGCGCGGGTACCTCGACGTGCGGCACAACCGCGACTTCCTGCGGCGCGCGGTGACCACGCTCGTGGAGCAGGACGGCGTCCGGCAGTTCCTCGACATCGGGACCGGGCTGCCCACCGCCGAGAACGTGCACCAGATCGCGCAGCGCATCACGCCCGAGTCGCGGGTCGTGTACGTCGACAACGACCCCGTGGTGCTCGCGCACGCGCGCGCCCTGCTGACCAGCGGCCCCGAGGGGCGTACGGACTACATCGACGCCGATCTGCGGGACCCGGCCCGCATCCTCGAACAGGCCGCCAAGACCCTCGACTTCGACCGGCCGGTCGCGCTCTGCCTGGTCGCGATCCTGCACTTCGTCGCGGACGAGGAGGCGTATCCGCTGGTGCGCGGACTGCTCGACGAACTGCCCGTCGGCAGCCGGCTGGTGCTGAGCCACCTCACCGAGGACCTCAACCCCGAGAACATCCGCGCGGTCCAGCGGACCTACACCGAGCGCGGGTTCACCTTCGTGCTGCGGTCCCGGGCCGACGTCGAGCGGTTCTTCACGCAGAGCGGTCTGGAGATCGCCGACCCGGGCGTCGTCCCCGCGCACCGCTGGCGGCCCGACGGCGCCGCCCCCGTCCCCGAGCAGCCGGAGGAGTCCTTCCTCGCCGGGCTCGAGGAGATCGAGAAGGTGCGCTACCGCGACATCAACGACGTCACGGACGCGGACATCAACGTCTACGCGGCCATCGGCGCCAAGGGATGAACCGCGGGGTCCCGGCCCCCGTCCGTGCGCACCCGGCGTCCGGATCCCGGAAACCTGCTTGTAGGCGGCACGTACTTCCTTAGGCTGCGGGGCACCAGGCGTCACCGCAGCCGAAGGAGCCCTGCCATGACCGTCGCCGAACCCCTGCCCACCCACTCTCCCGTGCCGCCCCTGGCCGCGCGGGCGCGGGCCGTCGGCGGCTCTCCCGTACGGGACATCCTCGCCGTCACCGCACGACCCGAGGTGATCAACTTCGCGGGCGGGCTCCCGGCACCGGAACTGTTCGACGCCAAGGGCATCGCCGCAGCGTTCGAGGCGGTGTTCGCCGAGGCGCCCGCGCGGGCGTTGCAGTACTCCACGACCGAGGGCGAACCCGCGCTGCGGGACGCGCTCGCCGCCCGGACCACCGCGCGCGGCCTGCCGACCGGCCCCGACGACCTGCTCGTCACCACCGGCTCCCAGCAGGCCCTCTCCCTCCTGGCCACCGCCCTCCTCGAACCCGGGGACACCGTCCTCGTCGAGAACCCCTGCTATCTGGCGGCACTTCAGGCCTTCGGCTTCGCCGGAGCGCGGATCGTGGCCGTGCCCGGTGACGAGCACGGCGTCGATCCCGAGGCACTGGAGGACCTCGTCGTGCGCGAGCGGCCCAAGCTGCTCTACACCGTCCCCACCTTCCAGAACCCGACCGGCCGGACCCTGCCCGCCGAACGGCGCGCCGCCGTGGCCCAGGTCGCCGCCCGGCGCGGACTGTGGATCGTCGAGGACGACCCCTACGGAGAGCTGCGCTACGACGGCGCACGCGTGCCGTGGATCGCCGCCCACCCGGGTGCCGAGGACCGCACGGTACTGCTCGGCAGCTTCTCCAAGGTCATGGCGCCCGGACTGCGACTGGGCTGGCTGCGGGCACCCGGTGAGCTGCGGCGCGCCTGTGCCGTCGCCAAGCAGGCCGCCGACCTGCACACCCCGACCGTCAACCAGCTCGCCGCGGCCCGCTACCTCGCCGACAACGACCTCGACGCCCATGTCGCCCGCGTCGCCGCCGTGTACCGCGAACGCCGTGACGCGATGCTCGCCGGGCTGGCCGGGGCGCTGCCCGAGGGCTCGGTCTGGAACCGGCCCGAGGGCGGCATGTTCCTCTGGGCACGCCTGCCCGAGCCGCACGACACGACGGCCCTGCTGCCCCAGGTCGTCCGCCAGAACGTGGCCTACGTCCCCGGCGCCCCCTTCTACGCCGGCACGCCCGACCGCACGACCCTGCGGCTGTGCTTCGTGACGCAGACGCCGCAGGAGATCGGGGAGGGGCTGCGCAGGCTGGGGGAGGGGCTCAGTCCCACCAGAAGTGCCACGCCCGCTGGTTGAGAACCTGGTGCTCGGCGTAGGCAGGGAGGGTCGGGTGCGTGCCCTGGTGGATGTTGTCCGGGCAGAACGCGAAGTGCTCGGCGGCGACGGCCCGCGCGGCGGCCGGGGTGCGGGGCGGGCCGGCCACGGACACCAGCAGGTGATCGAAGCCGAGGGCTATGAGACGTATGCCGAAGCGGTCCTCCCAGGAGCGCAGCACCGCGCTGATCCGGGCCGTGTCGCCGTCGTGGTTGGCCGGGCCCGTCCAGCCGATCGCCGTCGGGATGTCCGCGCTGCGGCGGGCCGGCACCAGGGCGAGGCGGGGGTCCTTGAGCGGGCCGCCGTCGTCGAGCAGGGTGTCCGCGACGCCGATGGCCACGGAGTCCAGGTCCTGGTCGCCGGGTGCGGCGTCGGCCGGGCCGGGCCACGCCTCGCCCTGCGGGGCGTGCTCCTCCCAGTACTCCGCCAGGACCTCCTGGGCGTCGTGGTCCCCGGGGTAGGACACCTCGCCGGGCATCAACTCCCAGCGGCCGGGACCGCCGTGGCCGTCGCCCGTCTCCAGGACGACCGGCAGCAGACCTGCCCGGCGGGCCGGCTCCAGTGCCGCCCAGCCGCCCGGAAGGGCGCGCCCGTCCGCGCACCACAACAGCGGCTCGGGCCAGGAGCCCTCGTCGGTGGTGTCGAGGAGTACCCCGGCGGGGAGTCGAAGGCCGAGCGAGCGGCCGCTCGGGTCCGCCGCCAGCTTCGGCAGGGGATTGGGAAGAGTCGCCATGGGGGTGACTGTAGAGCCGGCCACTGACACAGCGGCCGGTCCGGTGCTCCGTCGCAGCGGACAGGAACTGACCTATTCGCTCCCTACCGTTGAGACATGACCACTTCCTCGGAGACGACGGATCTGCTGGCCGCGTTCGCGGAACAGCGCGCGTTGCTGCTGATCACCGTGCGCGGACTCACCGACGCGCAGGCCGCGCGATGTACGACCGTGAGCGAGCTGACCCTCGGCGGGATCGTGAAGCACCTCGCCCAGGGAGAGGAGGCATGGACGCGGATCATCGCCGAGGGCGACGGGGAACTGCCCGAGGGCATGCTCGACTTGGGGCAGTACCGCATGACCGGGGACGACACGCTCCCCGCGTTGCTGGAGCGCTACGCGCGCGCCGCGCGGGGCACCGAAGAAGCCGTGGCCGCGCTGCCGGACCTGGACCTCAGCGTGCCGCTGCCGAGGACGCCCTGGTCTTCGCCGGAGCCCGAGTACTGGTCCGTGCGCCGGATCCTGCTTCACCTGATCAGGGAGACCGCCCAGCACGCGGGACACGCGGACATCATCCGGGAGGCCCTGGACGGCGCGAACACCACCGCCCAGCGCTGACCCCCTGCGGCATCGGACCCGGCGGCTTTGCCGTCGTGCCCCCGCCCGCCCGCCCCGCCGTAGGTGACGCCCGAGGGCGGCACTCGACCGGAGAGTGCCGCCCTCGGGGCTGTCGGGAGGAGCCGGGCTCAGAGCCGCTCGGGCGTCCGGATGCCCAGCAGGTCCATGCCCCGGTGGAGCGTGCGGGCCGTGACGTCGCAGAGGAACAGGCGGTTCTCGATCTGCTCGGGCGTCTCGGCCTTCAGCACCGGGCACTTGTCGTAGAACGTCGTGAAGAGCGACGCCAGCTGGTACAGGTACGCCGTCAGCTTGTGCGGGGCGTGCTCCGCCGCCGCCTCCGCCACCGTCTCCCCGAACGAGTCGACGTGCAGGCCCAGCGCACGCTCCGCCGCGTGCAGGTCCAGCTCCGGGTGGGCGGCGGGACGGGTCTCGCCGGCCTTGCGCAGGATCGACTGGATCCGGGCGTAGGCGTACTGGAGGTACACGGAGGTGTCGCCGTTGAGCGAGACCATCTGGTCCAGGTCGAACTTGTAGTCGCGGTTCGCCGACGTCGACAGGTCCGCGTACTTCACCGCGCCGATGCCCACCTGGGTGCCCCGCTCGGCGATCTCCTCCTCGGAGAGGTCCTGGGCCTTCTCCCGGACCACGGCCGAGGCGCGGTCGATCGCCTCGTCGAGCAGGTCGACCAGGCGGACCGTCTCACCCTCACGGGTCTTGAACGGCTTGCCGTCCTTGCCGAGGACCGTGCCGAAGGCGAGCTGGACCGCTTCGACGTCGTCGTTGAGCCAGCCGGCGCGGCGGGCCGTCTCGAAGACCATCTTGAAGTGGAGCGACTGCCGGGCGTCCACGACGTAGAGGAGCGTGTTCGCCTTGATGTTGAAGACGCGGTCGCGGATCGCCGAGAGGTCGGTCGCCGCGTAGCCGTAGCCGCCGTCCGACTTCTGCACGATCAGCGGGACCGGCTTGCCGTCCGGGCCCTTGACGTCGTCGAAGAAGACACAGAGGGCGCCTTCGGAACGGACCGCCACGCCCGACTCCTCCAGGAGGCGGCAGGTCTCGGCGAGCATGTCGTTGTACCCCGACTCGCCGACGATGTCCTCGTCGCGGATCTCCATGTCCAGCTTCTCGAAGACGGAGAAGAAGTAGATCTTCGACTCGTCGACGAACTTCTGCCACATGGCGAGGGTCTGCGGGTCGCCCGCCTGGAGGTCCACCACCCGGCGCCGGGCACGGGTCTTGAACTCCTCGTCGGAGTCGAACAGCTTGCGCGAGGCCTTGTAGAGGCGGTCCAGGTTCGACATCGCCTCCTCGCCGCTCACCTCACCGGACTCGTGGTCCAGCTCGTGCGGGTGCTCCTCCAGGTACTGGATGAGCATGCCGAACTGGGTGCCCCAGTCGCCGATGTGGTGACGCCGGACCACGTGCTCGCCGGTGAACTCCAGCAGCTGCACCACCGAGTCGCCGATCACCGCGGAACGCAGGTGCCCGACGTGCATCTCCTTCGCCACGTTCGGCTGGGCGTAGTCGATGACCGTGGTGCCCGGCCGCTCCGCGCGCGGCACACCGAGGCGGCCGGTGTCGTCCGCGTAGCGCTCGGCGAGGTTCAAGGTGATCGCGCGGTCGGTGACGGTGACGTTCAGGAAGCCGGGACCGGAGACCTCGACGTCCTTGATCAGCTCACCCGACTCGACCCGGGAGACGACCTGCGTGGCCAGCTCGCGCGGGTTGGCCTTCTCCTTTTTCGCGAGGGCCAGGATCCCGTTGGCCTGGAAGTCGGCCCGGTCGCTTCGTCGCAGCAGCGGGTCCGCGGAGCCGGCCTGCGGCAGGGCTGCCGACAGGGCCGCCGCGAGGCGCTGGTGGACGGAGTCGCTGAGGGACGTGACCGAGGCCATAGGTAAGGGTGCCGTTCTCCTCGAGGGAATCGATAGACACGCCCAGTATCCCATGGGGGTAAAGCCGTTTTTCCAGGCGCGAGGGGGTCTGGGACAATGGTGCGGTCAGCCGTGCGACCGTACCGGCTGCCCGATGCAGAAAGAAGGACGTGCCGATCGTGGCTCAGAGCACCGAGACCACCGACTGGGTCTCCCGTTTCGCGGATGAGGTCATCGAGGAGTCGGAGCGCCGGGCCCCGGGCAAACCCGTCGTCGTCGCGTCCGGCCTTTCGCCGTCCGGCCCCATCCACCTGGGGAACCTGCGCGAGGTCATGACCCCGCACCTCGTCGCCGACGAGATCCGCCGCCGGGGCCACCGGGTGAGGCACCTGATCTCCTGGGACGACTACGACCGGTACCGCAAGGTGCCGGCCGGTGTCCCGGGCGTCGACGAGTCGTGGGCCGAGCACATCGGCAAGCCGCTGACGTCCGTCCCGGCGCCCAAGGGTTCCTCGTACGCCAACTGGGCCGAGCACTTCAAGGCCGCGATGATCGCGTCGCTGGCCGAGCTCGGCGTGGAGTTCGACGGGATCAGCCAGACCGAGCAGTACACCTCGGGTGTGTACCGCGAGCAGATCCTGCACGCCATCAAGCACCGCGGCGACATCGACGCGATCCTCGACCAGTACCGCACGAAGAAGGCCCCGGCCAAGAAGCAGCAGGGGCAGAAGCCGGTCGACGAGGCCGAGCTGGAGGCCGCCGAGGGCTCCGGCGCGGCCGCCGAGGACGACGGCAGCTCCGGTACCGTCGGGTACTTCCCGTACAAGCCGTACTGCGGCAACTGCGAGAAGGACCTCACCACCGTCACGTCCTACGACGACGACTCCACCGAGCTGACGTACGCCTGCACCGCGTGCGGCTTCTCGGAGACGGTCCGGCTGAGCGAGTTCAACCGCGGCAAGCTGGTCTGGAAGGTCGACTGGCCGATGCGGTGGGCGTACGAGGGCGTCGTGTTCGAGCCTTCCGGTGTCGACCACTCCTCGCCGGGCTCGTCGTTCCAGGTCGGCGGGCAGATCGTCGGGATCTTCGGCGGGAAGCAGCCCATCGGGCCGATGTACGCCTTCGTCGGGATCTCCGGCATGGCGAAGATGTCGTCCTCGAAGGGCGGCGTGCCCACCCCGGCCGACGCGTTGCGGATCATGGAGCCGCAGCTGCTGCGCTGGCTGTACGCGCGCCGCCGGCCGAACCAGTCCTTCAAGGTCGCCTTCGACCAGGAGATCCAGCGGCTCTACGACGAGTGGGACCGGCTGGACGCCAAGGTCGCCGACGGCAGCGCCCTGCCGGCCGACGTGGCCGCGCACGCGCGTGCGGTGGGTACGGCCGCCGGTGAGCTGCCGCGGACGCCCCGGCCGCTGCCGTACCGGACGCTGGCGTCCGTCGCGGACATCACCGCCGGGCACGAGGACCAGGCGCTGCGCATCCTCAGCGAGCTGGACCCGGAGCAGCCGCTGACCTCGCTCGACGAGGCCCGCCCGCGCTACGACAAGGCCGAGGCCTGGATCAACACGCACGTCCCGGCCGACCAGCGGACGATCGTGCGGGACGAGCCGGACGCCGAGCTGCTGAAGTCGCTGGACGAGCAGGGCCGCGAGTCGCTGCGGCTGCTGCTGGACGGGCTGGCCGGTCACTGGTCGCTGGACGGGCTGACGCACCTGGTCTACGGCGTGCCGAAGGTGCAGGCCGGGTTCTCCGCCGACGCCACGCCGAAGGAGCTGCCGCCGGAGATCAAGACCGCCCAGCGGTCCTTCTTCGCCCTGCTGTACCACCTGCTGGTCGGACGGGACACCGGGCCGCGGCTGCCCACGCTGCTGCTGGCGGTGGGGCAGGACCGGGTGCGGTCGCTGCTCGGTCAGTAGCCGGAAAGGGGCCCTCCGCCGGGAGGGCCCCTTCGTCGCACGCGTGCAGATGATGTCGCGCTCCATGAACCCCGAGGCGCCCGGGTTCGCGGCGGCTGCCCGTTCCCGGGCGCGGTCGGCACCGGGGGCTGCGCGGAAGCGCAAGGGGAGGGGATGAACGGTGATTCCGACGCCCCTCGCGGCTAGGCGATGTGCTCTTCTTCCATCTCCTTGTAGTGGCGACCGCTGAAGCGGTCGACCATGCGCTTGGCATCCGTGGTGTCGACCCGGATGCCGTACTCCGCCTCGATGTTGTCGACGAGCTGATTCGGCGTCGGGTAGCTGCCGTTGATCGACTGCTTGAAGACCTGGTAGTACGACTCCTCGTCCGGCTCCGCGACCGGCGCGGTGCCGGGGAGCGGGGTGCCGCCGCCGTCCCCCAGTTCACGGGTGCGGCCCGGGCCCACCGGGATGGGGAAGCCGCCGGTGTCCTCCGGGGAGGGCTCCTGCTCGAACTGGGCCTGGTACTGCTCGGCCTCCTGCTGCTCCGCGATCCATTGGGCGTACTGCTCCGCCGGGTCGTAGTCGGGGTCGTAGCCGCCCTGGTACTCGACCTCGCGGGGCGTGTTGAACCACGGGCTCTGCTCGGGCTCCGGGACGCTCGCCGGTTGCTCGGCGCCGTGCTTGCCCTCGAGCTGCGGCCGCTGCTCGGCGGGCGGTGCCGCCCGCTGCGGGACGGGCGCCGGAGCGGCGGCGCGACCGCCGGCGGCCACCTCGGTCTGCTGCGGCGCCGGGGGGATCAGCGCCGGCTCGATGCCCGCCGCCGCCAGCCCCGCGGGAGCCGTCTCCGCCAGCGGCACCCCGTACCGCGCCAGCCGCAGCGGCATCAGGGACTCCACCGGTGCCTTCCGGCGCCAGGCCCGGCCGAACCGTGAGCGCAGCCGCGCCTGGTAGACCAGACGCTCCTGCTCCAGCTTGATGACCTGCTCGTAGGAGCGGAGCTCCCACAGCTTCATGCGGCGCCAGAGGAGGAAGGTGGGGACGGGGGAGAGGAGCCAGCGGGTGAGCCGGACGCCCTCCATGTGCTTGTCGGCCGTGATGTCCGCGATGCGGCCGATCGCGTGCCGGGCCGCCTCGACCGAGACCACGAACAGGATCGGGATCACCGCGTGCATGCCCACACCGAGCGGATCCGGCCACGCCGCGGCGCCGTTGAACGCGATCGTCGCCGCCGTCAGCAGCCAGGCCGTCTGACGCAGCAGGGGGAACGGGATCCTGATCCAGGTGAGGAGCAGATCCAGGGCCAGCAGGACGCAGATGCCCGCGTCGATGCCGATCGGGAAGACGTAGGAGAAGTTCCCGAA
The DNA here is from genome assembly GCF_042955215.1 of Streptomyces sp. NPDC012466. Taxonomy (NCBI): domain Bacteria; kingdom Bacillati; phylum Actinomycetota; class Actinomycetes; order Kitasatosporales; family Streptomycetaceae; genus Streptomyces; species Streptomyces sp. NPDC012466. The sequence continues at coordinate 31,499 of NZ_JBIBEQ010000013.1, forward strand.
GCCCTTCTTGAGGGCCAACTCGCGGACCGCCGCGTACGAACCGGCGAAGCCGATACCGGCGATGATCACGGCGCCGGCCACGACCACGCCGATGAGAACGCGGTGCATCCGAGTCAGTTGCAGTGGCGCGGCCACCCGTACTCCCCTCCCCTTGCGTGTTGTTGCGCGCAACAGGGTGGCACATGTGTGCGGAGGACGGGTGGCCGGTTCCCGTCGGGACGGTTCAGCTCTTCGACGCCGGCTTCTTGGACGGCGACTTCGAGGCGTCCTTCGAGGGCTCGTCCGAGGCCTCCTTGGAAGCCGACTTGGACGGCGACTTCGAGGGGGACTTCGACGGGCCGGTGCTCGCCTTGCCGCCGGTGCCGTTCGCGTCGGACACCGCGGCCACCGCCTCCTTGGCGGCCTTCTTCGCGTCCTTCAGCAGGTCGTCGCCGCTCGGCGTCTTGTCGCCGGCCAGACCGGCGCCGTTGTAGTCGAGCGTGACGACGACGTTCTCGACGCGTGCCACGACCGTCTGCTGCTTGAAGGTGCCTTCCTTCTTCTTCAGGTCGTAGTGCACGGCCGTCGCCTGGTCGCCCGTGCCCGTCACCGGCTCGGTCTTGACGCTCTTCGCGCCCTCGACGGCCTGCGCCTCCTGGACCTGCTTCTCGAAGTACTCCTGGGCCAGCTTGTCGGCCGGGCCGCGGGTGACGTCCGACTCGAAGCGCAGCATCGACACGTTCAGCCAGCGGAACTGCGAGCCCTTCACGCCGTTGTTGTCGAGGCTGTTCCAGGAGCAGCTGGCACGCGTCGAGATGTCGTCCGACTTGCCCTCCTTGCCGGACTTGCCCTCCGGTACGAGGTCCTTCAGCGTCTTCTTCGAGAACGCCTTGCACGGCTCCGGAAGCTTGCCGTACGCCGCCGCCTGCACCGTCGGGGACGGGCTCGCGGACGCCGAGGCCGCGGCCTTCCCGGCCTTGTCCGTGCTGTCGCCGGAGCCGGAGTCCGAGGAGCAGCCGGCGGCGACCAGCATCACGGGGACGGCGGCCGCGCAGACAAGGACGCGGTTGAGGCGCTTCGCTGGCTGGTCTCGCTGTGCTCGTCGCTGCATGGTTCCTTCACTCATGACGCTCGTGGTTCCCTGCGGTCGGAACGGGTCCGACTGGTCACGGTACGCGGTGGGGCGACGGTGTGTTCTTCCTTCCCGCGCTTTCCGGGTCCGCGTGAAGAGGCCGTGAACGGGCCTCAGTCGCTCAGCGAATCCGCCAGCTGGGAGGCCAGTTTCTGCGCCCTGTCCTGCATTTCCTTGCTGTCCGGGACGACGCCGACGGTCGTCGGCTGCTCCGCGTACTCGATGGTCACGATGACGTTGGACGTGCGGAACGCCACAGTCACCGTCCGCTGCTTGGCCGTCGAACCGGAACTGTTCAGACCGTCGTCGAGGAAGGCCTCGTCGCCGAGGTCCTCCAGCACTCGCGGTTGCAGCTCGGTCGGGGCCGCGGACGGGGACGCCGAGGGCGAGGAGGAGCCGGACGGGGAAGGGGAGCCGCTCGGGGACGCGGCCGAACCGCCCGCCGGGGTGCTGCCGGTGGCCGCCGTCTCGGTGGCGGTCGGCGCGGGCAGGTGGGCCGACGCCTCCTGCTCCGCGAAGAGCTGCTCGGCCTGGTTGTCGTCGCTGACGGAGTTGTCGTAGGAGACGACCCGCTCGAAGTCGATCAGCAGATGGTCGGTGGCGTCCGGGGAGTCCACCTTCCAGCGGCAGCCGACCTTGCGGTCGGTGTCGAAGGTGCTCGTCGGCTCGCCCTCGTAGGCCTTCTCGCGTTGCTCCTCGTCGCGGATCTGCCGGATGCCGGGGAGGAGTTCGTCGAGTGTGCTCTCGCTGACGACGGCGCAGGGCTCGGGCAGCGTGCGGTAGCGGCCGGGCTCGGCGGCGGGCGACGCGGTGCCGGTGTCGCCCGGGTTGGAGTCGTCCGTCGAGCCGCCGTCGGCCGAGCCGCCGGTGCAGCCGGCCAGTACCGCCGCGAGGAGCACGGCGATACCGGGTGCGTACGCCTTCCGTTGCACGTGGTGGCCCCTCTCGAGACGGATATTGGCTTGCCGCCGCAGGGCGGGCGATGAACACAATGTGTATCGCACGCACAGCCGTGAACGCCGGTCCGATTTCCCTTTCGTCGACCTTGGCTCCGGTATTTGCTGTTGAAGACTTCTGTTGGCTTACGGGGGATTGAGGGCGTTATGTCGTATGTAGAGATGCCGGGTGCGAAGGTACCGATCCGGATGTGGGCCGACCCGGCCTCGGTCGAGGACTCGGCGCTCCAGCAGCTGCGGAACGTCGCCACGCTGCCGTGGATCAAGGGCCTGGCCGTCATGCCCGACGTGCACTACGGCAAGGGTGCGACGGTCGGCTCGGTCATCGCGATGCAGGGTGCGGTGTGCCCCGCGGCGGTGGGCGTCGACATCGGCTGCGGAATGTCGGCGGTGAAGACGTCCCTGACGGCGAACGACCTGCCGGGCGATCTGTCCCGGCTGCGGTCGAGGATCGAGCAGGTGATTCCGGTGGGGCGGGGGATGCACGACGACCCCGTGGATCCGGGGCGCTTCCACGGGCTGGCCACCGCCGGATGGGACGACTTCTGGAAGCGGTTCGGCGGGGTGGCGGAGGCGGTCAAGTTCCGTCAGGAACGGGCCACCAAGCAGATGGGAACGCTCGGTGGAGGCAACCACTTCGTCGAAGTCTGCACGGATACGACCGGTTCTGTCTGGCTGATGCTGCACTCCGGTTCCCGGAACATCGGCAAGGAGCTGGCCGAGCATCACATCGGCGTGGCCCAGAAGCTCCCGCACAACCAGAACCTGGTCGACCGCGACCTCGCCGTCTTCGTCGCGGACACCCCGCAGATGGCGGCGTACCGCAACGACCTGTTCTGGGCGCAGGAGTACGCGAAGTACAACCGCACGATCATGATGGCGCTCCTGAAGGACGTGATCCGCAAGGAGTTCAAGAAGGCCAAGCCCACCTTCGAGCCGGAGATCAGCGCGCACCACAACTACGTGGCCGAGGAGCGCTACAACGGGATGGACCTGCTCGTGACCCGCAAGGGCGCGATCCGGGCCGGCTCCGGCGAGTACGGGATCATCCCCGGCTCCATGGGCACGGGTTCGTACATCGTGAAGGGCCTCGGCAACGCCAAGTCCTTCAACTCGGCCTCGCACGGCGCGGGCCGGCGCATGAGCCGCACCGCGGCCAAGCGCCGGTTCACCACGAAGGACCTGGAGCAGCAGACCCAGGGGGTGGAGTGCCGTAAGGACTCCGGTGTCGTCGACGAGATCCCCGGCGCCTACAAGCCCATCGAGCAGGTCATCGACCAGCAGCGGGACCTGGTGGAGGTCGTGGCGCAGATCAAGCAGGTCGTCTGCGTGAAGGGCTGACCGGCCGGCTCTACGACTCCCGGTGCACCTTTGTGTTCGACGCCTGGGCGCGGGGGCGGAGAACCAGGAGATCGACGTTGACGTGGGCGGGGCGGGTGACCGCCCACGTGATCGTCTCGGCGACGTCGTCGGCGGTGAGGGGCTCGGCGACGCCCTGGTAGACCTTGGCCGCCTTGTCCTCGTCGCCGCCGAAGCGGGTCAGGGCGAACTCGTCCGTCTTGACCATGCCGGGGGCGATCTCGATGACGCGGACCGGCTGTCCGACGATCTCCAGGCGGAGGGTCTCGGCGAGGACGTGGGCGCCGTGCTTGGCGGCCACGTAGCCGCCGCCGCCCTCGTAGGTGCCGTGCCCGGCGGTGGAGGAGACGACCACGACCGTGCCGTCGCCGCTCGCGATCAGCCGGGGCAGCAGGGCCTGGGTGAGGTTGAGGGTGCCGATGACGTTCGTCTCGTACATCTGCCGCCAGTCGGCCGGGTCGCCGGTCGCGACCGGGTCGGCGCCCAGCGCGCCGCCCGCGTTGTTGACCAGCACGCCGACCGTCTTGAACGCCGTGGCGAACTCGTCGACCGCCGCGCGGTCCGTGACGTCCAGGGGGTACGCCGTGGCCTGGTGGCCCGCCTTGGTGATCTCCTCGGCGAGGGCCTCGATGCGGTCCTTGCGGCGCGCGGTCAGAACGACGCGGTAGCCCGCCGCGGCGAGCTGCCGGGCCGTGGCGGCGCCGATTCCGCTGCTCGCACCCGTGACGACGGCGATGCGGGAGGCTGCGGGCGGGGCGGCGGGGGCCATGGGAGCTCCTCGGGCGTGGGTGTGCGGGGCGGACGGTGCGCTGGCGCTTGCGGCCAGGATAGGCGGGCCCCGCGGTGGGAGAATGAGGCTGGGTGGTCCCCTGTTTCTCCAGGAGGTGGATCATGGGTGAGGCACGTGAGGTCATGGACCGGCTCACGGACGCGGTCACCACGCACGCCGACCCGAAGGTGTTCGGCGAGCTCTACGCCGAGGACGCGGTCGCGTTCACCCCCGACGAGGGGGAGCTGCGCGGGCGCGACTCGATCGTCGAGTACTGGCGGGCGATGACCGAGGCGGTCCCCGAGGCGAGGTTCGAGGTGCTGCACTCCTACGAGGCCGGTGACACGGCCATCGACGAGGGGATCTTCAGCGGGCGCAACACCGGTCCGCTGGAGCTGCCCAACGGTGAGACGCTGCCGCCGACGCAGAAGGAGATCCGGATCCGGGGAGTGGACATCGCCACGGTGAAGGACGGGCGGATCGTCGACTACCGGCTGTACTTCGACGAGATGGACTTCCTCGGGCAGCTGGGGCTGATGCCGGACGAGCCGTTCTGAGGCCCCACGGCGTCCGGCCGGCGTCCGGTCAGTTGCCTCGCGGGGCGTACATGATGACCGCCATGCCCGCGAGGCAGACCAGCGCGCCCGTGATGTCCCAGCGGTCCGGGCGGTAGCCGTCGGCGACCACGCCCCACAGGATCGAACCGGCGACGAAGATCCCGCCGTAGGCGGCGAGGACACGGCCGAAGTGCGCGTCGGGCTGGAATGTCGCGACGAAGCCGTAGGCACCGAGCGCGAGGACGCCGCCGGCCGCCCAGAGCCAGCCCTTGTGCTCGCGCACGCCCTGCCAGACGAGCCAGGCGCCGCCGATCTCGAGGAGGGCGGCCAGGACGAAGAGGGCGGCGGAGCGGAGCACGAACATGGCGGTCAGCTTCGCACGCCCACGTCATGGCGCCGGTGTCAGTCGCCGGGGGGCTCGGCGTCGTAGCGCTCGCGGGCGCCCCTGACCTCGTCGAAGTGGTTCTCCGCCCAGTCCTTCACGGCGGTGAGCCGACACGGGTGGCCGAGACGTTCGCCCTGGAGGATGCCGCGAAGGCGCATACCCGGTTGGACGGGGGCGGTGTGCGGGGGCGGCTGGTGCTCGTGCCCTGACGTCCACGTCCGGGCCGGGCGTCACGGCGGGCAGGGGCCCCACTGGGACCAGCCCCGCCGGGAACAGCCCCACGTGGGTCGCCGTTCCCCAGGTATAGTTGAACCGTAAACAATCTGGAGGGTGAGCGATCATGCAGTTCGGGATCTTCAGCGTCGGCGACGTCACGCCCGACCCCACCACCGGCCGGACACCGACCGAGCGCGAGCGGATCAAGGCCATGGTCGCCATCGCGCTGAAGGCCGAGGAGGTGGGGCTCGACGTCTTCGCGACCGGTGAGCACCACAACCCGCCGTTCGTGCCGTCGTCCCCGACCACGATGCTCGGCTATGTCGCGGCCCGCACCGAGCGGCTGATCCTCTCCACGGCCACGACCCTGATCACCACCAACGACCCGGTGAAGATCGCCGAGGACTTCGCGATGCTCCAGCACCTGGCCGACGGCCGGGTCGACCTGATGCTGGGGCGCGGGAACACCGGCCCGGTCTACCCCTGGTTCGGGCAGGACATCCGGCAGGGCATCCCGCTCGCCGTGGAGAACTACGCCCTGCTGCACCGGCTGTGGCGCGAGGACGTCGTCGACTGGGAGGGGAAGTTCCGTACGCCCCTGCAGGGCTTCACGGCCACACCCCGCCCGCTGGACGGCGTACCGCCGTTCGTCTGGCACGGCTCGATCCGCTCGCCGGAGATCGCCGAGCAGGCCGCCTTCTACGGCGACGGCTTCTTCCACAACAACATCTTCTGGCCGGCCGACCACACCAAGCGCATGGTCGAGCTGTACCGGGAGCGGTACGCGCACTACGGCCACGGCACGCCCGAGCAGGCGATCGTCGGGCTCGGCGGACAGGTGTTCATGCGGAGGAACGCGCAGGACGCGGTGCGCGAGTTCCGGCCCTACTTCGACGTCGCGCCGGTCTACGGGCACGGGCCGTCGCTGGAGGACTTCACGGACCAGACGCCGCTGACCGTCGGCTCCCCGCAGCAGGTCATCGAGAAGACGCTGGCCTTCCGCGAGTACGCCGGCGACTACCAGCGGCAGCTGTTCCTCGTCGACCACGCCGGGCTGCCGCTGAAGACCGTGCTGGAGCAGATCGACCTGCTCGGCGAGGAGGTCGTGCCGGTGCTGCGCAAGGAGTTCGCCGTGGGCCGCCCGGCGGACGTGCCGGACGCCCCGACGCACGCGGCCCGGCTCGCCTCCGCCCGGGGGTGAGAGGGCGGTAGGGCCCGGCTCCCGGTTGCGTGGGCCCTGGTGAGAGGGCAGTAAGAAGGACGCTCCGGCGCAGCGCATACGACCCCCGCGACCCGGCGCCTTGGCACACTGGACGCGTGCCCCACACCGTGCTGCTCGCCGAAGACGACCGCGCCATCCGCCACGCCCTGGAGCGTGCCCTGACTCTGGAGGGCTACCGGGTCATGGCGGTCGCCGACGGCGTCGAGGCGCTGGCGCAGGCCCACCGCAACCGCCCGGACGTGCTCGTCCTGGACGTGATGATGCCCGGCATCGACGGGCTCCAGGTGTGCCGGGTGCTGCGCGCCGAGGGCGACCGGACGCCGGTGCTCATGCTGACGGCCCTCGTGGAGACCGCCGACCGGATCGCCGGCCTGGACGCGGGCGCCGACGACTACGTGGTGAAGCCCTTCGACGTGGAGGAGGTCTTCGCCCGGCTGCGCGCCCTGCTGCGCCGCACCAGCCCGGTGAATGCCGGGAGCGCTCCGGCGGCCGAGGCGCCCAGGCCGCTCCCGGAGCGGTTCATCGAGGCGGCCGGCATCCGCATGGACCCGCAGGCGCGCCGGGCCTGGCGGGGGGCGCGCGAGCTGGAACTGACCCGCACCGAGTTCGAGCTGCTGGAACTGCTGGTGCGCAACGCGGGCATCGTCCTCGACCACTCGACGATCTACGACCGCATCTGGGGTTACGACTTCGGGCCCGGCTCCAAGAACCTCGCCGTCTACGTCGGCTATCTGCGCCGCAAGCTCGACGAGCCGGACGCGCCGCAGCTGATCCACACGGTGCGCGGCGTGGGTTACGTGCTGCGGGAGGACTGAGTGGGCCGCTTGCGCCGGCTGCTGAGCGGGCGGCGGCCGAAGCTGGTCTCGCTGCGCACCACCTTCGCGGTGTCGTTCGCGGCGGTGACGGCGGCCGTGACGATCCTGGTCGGCATCCTGTCCTACAGCGCCGCCGCCCGGCTGGTGCGGGTGGACCAGCAGACGGTGTTCGACGAGGTCGTGCAGGACCTGCGCGACGAGGTACGCCAGAACCACATGACACCCGGTGACTTCTCGTCCGCCGCGCCCGGCCACGACCTGGTGCGTCCGGCCCGCACGGACGTGCAGGTGCTCGGCCCGGACGGGCACGTCGTCGACGCGGGCAGCCCGGGGCTGCCGGTCACCGGCACCGACGCGCGGATCGCCGCCGCGGCCGACTCCGGGCGGGTGGCCGAGCACAAGGACGTCGACGTGGGCGACGACGTCTACCGTGTCGCGACCGTCTCCCTCGGCGGCGGCCGGGGCGCGGTGCAGGTCGCGCAGGAGTTCAGCGACGTCGAGGACCTGCTGCGGGCGCTCCAGCAGCGGACCCTGCTGCTGATGGCCGCCGTGGTGGTCGGCGCGGGGCTGTTCGGCTGGTGGCTGGCCCGGCGGATCACCCGCCGCCTGGTCGTGCTGACCGACGCCGCCGAGGACGTCGCCCGCACCCGCCGGCTGGGCATCCAGGTGCCGGTGGCCGGCCACGACGAGGTGGGCCGCCTCGGCCGCGCCTTCGACCGCATGCTGGGCCGGCTCGCCCAGTCCGAGGAGGACCAGCGCCGCCTGGTGCAGGACGCGGGCCACGAGCTGCGCACGCCGCTCACCTCGCTGCGCACGAACATCTCCCTGCTGCGCCGGATCGACGAACTCCCGCCCGGTACGCGGGAGGAACTCGTCGCCGACCTGGGCCAGGAGGCCAGGGAACTGACCGACCTGGTCAACGAGCTGGTGGACCTCGCGGCCGGGCAGTCCGACACCGAGCCGCCGCGCCGGCTGGACGTCGCCGACATCGCCGAGGAGGTGGCGGGGCTGGCCCGGCGCCGCAGCGGCCGGCAGATCCTGCTGCGCGCGAGCGGCGACACCACGACCGACGGGCGGGCCGGGATGCTGACCCGGGCGCTGTCCAACCTCGTCGAGAACGCGGTGAAGTTCGACCAGGGAGGCCGGGCCCCGATCGAGATCGTCGTCTCCGGTCCGGCCCGGCCCGGCAGGATCCGGGTCGAGGTCCTCGACCGCGGCCCGGGCATCTCCGACAGCGACCTCACCCGGATCTTCGACCGGTTCTACCGCGCCGCCGACGCCCGCTCCCTGCCGGGTTCCGGCCTGGGCCTGTCCATCGTCCGCGAGGTCGCCCTCGCGCACGGGGGAGCGCCCTTCGCGTTCCGGCGGGAGGGCGGCGGGACGGCGATCGGGTTCACGGTGGGCGGGGGGCTCGACTGACTCCGCGGGCCCTGCGCACCGGGCGCCGCTGGTCCGCGACCCCGCCGTACGCGACGACCTCGTCCTCCGGGTCCTGGCTGAGCCGCGCGGTGCAGTCGGGCGTCCACGGAGCCGTACGGCGGTTCCTGGCCGTCCACGGCGGTTCCTGGCCGTCCACCCGCAACCCCCCGGCCCGTCCGGGGCGTTGAGCGGGGTGGGCACGTCGGCGCGGTGGGCCGGTCAGTCGCCGAGGGAGTAGAACCGCACCGGGGAGTTGGGCCGGAACCCGATCCGCGGGTACACGGGCGCTCCGGCGGCGGTCGCGTGCAACGTCGCCCGGGTCAGCCCGGTGGCCCGGGCCCCTTCGTGGAGCGCCTTGCGGGTCACGGCCTCTCCGTACCCCCGCCGTTCCCACGCCGGATCGGTGGCGACGAGCGCGACGAAGAGCCGCCCGTCGGCCTCGATCGCGGCGGCGCAGGTCACGGGGACTCCGTCCCGCAGGCCCAGGTACGCGAACACCCGGCTCTTCCACAACGCGGACCCGGTGAGCCCGTCCCGCCCGTCCTCCAGCGGGAATCCGTAGGCCCGCGAGTTGATGTCCGCGTAGGCCCGCAGCAGGTCGTCGTCGGTCACGCGCACGAAGGTCAGCTCGGGATGGACGGGCTCGGGGACCGGCAGCAGGTCTCCCGCCATGCCGGTACCGGGAAAGGCGTAGCGCAGGCCCGCCTGCTCGGCGGCTTCCCCGAGCCCGGAGCGTGCCCGGGGGTCGAGCAGATCCTCGAAGACCCACAGGAACCCGGCGTGGGTCTTGGACCGCATGATCTCGGCGGTCTCGTTCAGTCGTTGCTTCAGCAGCCCGGCGTCCGCGCCGACATCGGTCAGGGTCACACAGTTCCAGAAGGCGAACCGGCAGTCGGCCCACCGCACGGCGATGCCGGGCAGGTCCCGCACATCGGCATGCGGATCCCGGTCGAGCACCATGGCCCGCCAGACGGTGGCGAGCTGCTCCATCGATTCGATCGAGTCCGCGAGATCACGCACAAGGGCCCCCTCAGGTCACGGTCGGCGACGGCCGCCGTACTCGTCCCGCCCGTCACGGGATGCCCTGGTGCGACCCCACGACGCGTACAGATCCTGCCCCTCGGGGGAGGGGCTCTGCGCGTCACATTCCGGCCATCACACCTCGGGCGGTCGACGGACGGGGCGATCCGCCGGCGCGGCGCTGTTCGGAGTTGAGCCGCCGGGCTTCTTCGAGCTGGTCCTCGAGCATGATGATCCGGCAGGCGGCCTCGATGGGCGTGCCCTGGTCGACGAGCCGGCGGGCGCGGGCGGCGGTGCGGAGTTGGTGGCGGGAGTAGCGGCGGTGACCGCCCCGGGAGCGCAGGGGTGTGATCAGGGAGGCCTCGTCGAGGGCACGGAGAAAGCCGGGAGTGGTGCCGAGCAACGCGGCGGCCCGGCCCGTCGTGTAGGCGGGGTAGTGGTCGTCGTCGAGACGGCCCAGTGTCTCGTCTGCTGTCATCTCACCTCTTCGGTGGAACGCGTAGAGGGGCCCTGGCGCCGTACGGCACCAGGGCCCCGAAGGGACTGCTACACCATCTGCCGGCCCTAATACCTCGCCGGCCTTCTGTTTCCGCCCTGCCGTCCGACACTCCGACGGGGGTGCGGGGATCGCGAATGCGTGACCGGAGACCACCTGCCTATCGATGTCCTGCGGTACCCGGACTCATGTCTTTCGCCCGGGCGATCCTGATGGCGCTCGAGTCCTCCGTTCTTCCCTCTGAATGGATCACTTGCCAAAACGGGAACTGCGTACTGCTGATGGCGGCCCCTCGTCCTGCGGGCCACCCGGTCCGGTCGCCAGTTCCGTCGCCGTCGTACAACCACCTGGCTTCGAAACTCCACCACCGCACCGTCATGCGGGTACTGCTGCCCGGCAGTTCGTGTCTGCCGGGCCTCACTGGATCTCGGCTACGAGAGAAACGATAAAGAACCAAGCGGAGAATGTCTACTCTGGCGAGCATAGATTTTGGTCTGCTCGGCGGTGAGGTTCCGGCTCGGCCGATCTCCGCGCACCGAGGGGCCCGGCCGCGGCGCCCGGGACGTCCCGGCTTCCGGCGGCGCCACCGGGCCTGCCCCTTACGTCTCGGTAGTGCGACCACCCGAGGCGCCCGGACGAGCCGGTGCATAGAATCCGGTCCCATGCGGAAGCCTGACGAGCTGATCGTTGACATCGCTGCCCTTGTGGAGTCGGGGCAGAGCAACCAGATGTCCTTGACCGTGGTCGCCGGTGGTGCTGTCATCACCGGTCGGCTGGCCCCAGAAGCCGTGTGGAGGCAGAGGGTTTCGGAGGTGCTGACCAACTCCGCCCGACTCGGCGAGTTCTCCACCGTCTTCGACACCCCCACGAAGAAGGACGGTCCGCCCACGCATCTGCACTTCCATGTCGCCCGCATCCTCCAGGGCACGGTGGGGATCCCGGAGACGGGCGGTATGTACCGGGTCGCCATCGAGGATGTCAGTGCCTGGACCGTGGGGGACTTCAGCTACTCCGACCACTGAGCCACTGACCCGACGGCAGACGTCCATGCGGGAGCAGCCCGTTCCCGCATGGACGTCCCCTGGCGCACCCCTCAAGAGGCCGGGAACCGCCCGGCGCTGACGTCGGAATCCGAGGTCCCGCCGGGAGCGTGCTCCTCGCCTCGCTGCTCGGCACCGGCCTTGGGCCGGGGGATGAGGAGGGTCGCCGGCATGCCGGGCGCCGGCGGTGCGGCGTGGGTGCAGCCGATGATCTGAACCGCGTGTGACGCGGCATCACGGGTGGTGTCAGCGGCCGGTGGCTGGCGATGGGCTCGGGGCCGCCGGTCTCGAGGCGATCGACGACGCTCCCGGCACACGACGAAGGCGGGGTCCGAAAACCCCGCCCGAACACGAAGAACCTCGGCTCAGGGCCACACCAGGCAGTACGGCTGGTGCCCCGCCTCGTGCAGCCGGTGGCTGAAGTCCTGCCACTCGTGCAGCAGTTGGTAGACGTTGAACGCGTCGCGGGGGCCGCCGCGGTCCGGCACCGTCGACCAGATGAAGGCCGCCGCGCCGACCGCTTCCTCGCCGATGCCGCGCAGGGGGTCGACGACCGTCATGGGCAGCTTGACCACCGCGTAGTCGGGGTGCAGGACGACCAGTTCCAGGGGCGGGACCTTGTGCAGGGGGACGCCCTCGATGCCCGTGAGGACCATCGCCGCCATGGTCTCCGGCTTGATCTTCGTGAACATGCCGTTCATACCGAGCTCGTCGCCGCCGAGCTCCTCGGGACGCATCGAGATCGGGACGCGGGCCGCGGTCGCCCCGTCGGGCGCGCCGAAGTATTTGTACGTCACCCCCACCCGACCACCATTCCCGCTGCTCCCGGCCCGAAGATCGTCCACCCGCCGTTCAGTACGTCCGGCGGCCCGCTCCGGTTCACTCGGTGGACCCTGTGTCTGACGCGGCTCCTGAGCGTCCTCCGCCTCGCGCCGGTGCCTTCCCCGCCGGGCACGCCGAGGACCGAGGTCGTCAGTCCCCTCGCCCAGTCCGCCACCGCGATGCATATCTCCACCCGACTGCTTTTCTAGGACGCGTCGCCCCCGCCGCGCAACCCGATCATCGTGTCAGTGACCTCCCCCACGGCCGCCCGCCGAAACGTGCGCTGAAACATATGACCGCAGGAGCTTCGCAGCCTCCGACCACCCCGGGCCGCTTGAGCTGTGTGTATCAGGTACCAGTCTCGCAGACGACGGGCACCGGGGGGCCGGTTGTCCCACGCCCCGTCCGCGCACCCCCCTGGCCTACCCTGAACAAGTCACTGGCACCCGGAGCCCGACTACGTCGGAGAAGGTCGGAGAAGTCGCAGGTCATGAGCGAACTGGCATATCCGTATGAAGCACCGGCCTCGCAGGCTCTTTTCGACCGCGCGGAGGCCGTCACGCCCGGCGGCGTGAACTCACCGGTGCGGGCCTTCCGAGCCGTCGGCGGCACACCGCGGTTCATGGTGTCCGGCACCGGCCCGTATCTGACCGACGCGGACGGACGGGAGTACGTCGACCTCGTCTGCTCCTGGGGGCCCATGATCCTCGGGCACGCGCACCCCGAGGTCATCGCCGCCGTGCAGGACGCCGTCGCGCGCGGCACGTCCTTCGGGACGCCCGGTGAGGGCGAGGTCGCGCTCGCCGAGGAGATGGTCTCCCGCGTCGCGCCGCTGGAGCAGGTGCGGCTCGTGTCCAGCGGGACCGAGGCGACCATGTCCGCGATCCGGCTCGCACGCGGGTTCACGCAGCGCACCAAGGTGATCAAGTTCGCCGGGTGTTACCACGGGCACGTCGACTCGCTGCTCGCCGCGGCCGGCAGCGGCGTCGCGACCTTCGCGCTGCCCGACACCCCGGGCGTCACCGGCGCCCAGGCCGGCGACACCATCGTCCTGCCGTACAACGACCTCGGCGCCGTCCGCGAGGCCTTCCGGGCCCATCCGGGCGAGATCGCCTGCGTGATCACCGAGGCCTCCCCGGGCAACATGGGCGTCGTACCGCCCGCGGACGGCTTCAACCAGGGCCTGAAGGACATCTGCTCCGAGAACGGCGCCCTCTACATCTCCGACGAGGTCATGACCGGCTTCCGGACCAGCCGTGCCGGGTGGTTCGGGGTCGACGGCGTGGTCCCCGACCTGATGACCTTCGGCAAGGTCATGGGCGGCGGCTTCCCCGCGGCGGCCTTCGGCGGACGCGCGGACGTCATGGCCCACCTCGCCCCGGCCGGGCCCGTCTACCAGGCCGGCACCCTCTCCGGTAACCCCGTCGCCACCGCGGCCGGGCTCGCCCAGCTGCGGCTCCTCGACGACGCCGCGTACGCCAAGGTCGACGCCGTGTCGAAGGAGATCCAGGCGCTCGTCACCGAGGCCCTGACCAAGGAGGGGGTCGCGCACCGGTTGCAGACCGCCTCCAACATGTTCTCCGTGTTCTTCACGGACCGGCCCGTGCGCGACTACGAGGACGCCAAGGCGCAGGAGTCCTTCCGCTTCACCGCGTTCTTCCACTCGCTGCTCGCGAACGGCGTCTACCTGCCGCCGTCCTCCTTCGAGTCCTGGTTCGTGTCCACCGCGCACGACGAACGGGCCGTGCAGCGGATCGCCGACGCCCTCCCGGCGGCGGCCCGTGCGGCGGCGGAGGCGACGGCATGAGCGACGGGAAGAACAACAGCGCCGAGGACATCACCGTCGTCCACCTCATGCGGCACGGCGAGGTCGCCAACCCGGACGGCATCCTCTACGGCCGCCTCCCCGGCTACCACCTCTCCGACCTGGGCCGCCGCATGGCCGACCGGGTCGCCGAGCACCTGTCCGGCCGCGATGTGACGCATGTCGTCGCCTCGCCGCTGGAGCGTGCGCAGGAGACCGCCGAGCCGATCGCCAAGGCGCACGGGCTGGACCTCGCCACCGACGAGCGGCTGATCGAGGCCGACAACATCTTCCAGGGCAAGACGTTCGGGGTCGGGGACGGGGCGCTGCGCAAGCCCGGCAACTGGAAGCACCTGGTGAACCCGTTCCGGCCGTCCTGGGGTGAGCCGTACGTCGACCAGGTCGTCCGCATGATGAGCGCGCTGGGCGCGGCGAAGGACAAGGCCCGCGGGCACGAGGCGGTCGTGGTCAGCCACCAGCTGCCCATCTGGATCGTCCGGTCGTACGTGGAACGCCGCCGCCTCTGGCACGACCCGCGCAAGCGCCAGTGCACGCTCGCCTCGCTGACGACGTTCACGTACCGGGGCGACCGCATCGTCTCCGTCGGCTACACCGAACCGGCCCGCGACCTGGTCCCCGCCCACCTCCTCGCCGGCGCGAAGCCGGCCAAGGGCCAGGACAAGGCCTTCGGCGCGTAGCGCGTGGCCCGCGGGAGGCCGCCGGAGCGGCCGACCCGCGGGCCGGCCACGGCCGACGGCGTCGGCCGTGCGGTCCGGCACCGCGGCGGGACACCCCGGCCCCGGTCGCGGACGCGTGCACCCGGGCCGGGGACGGCGGCGGGAACGCGTGACCTCACGGCCTCGCGGCACCGCCGGGCCATCGCTATGACTCCGGTCGCCGTCGCGGACGCGTGCACCGGCGGCCGGGGCGGCGGCGGGAACGCATGGCCTACCGCCTCGCGCCTCGCGGCCTCGCAGGTCCCGCCCGGGCCATCCGCACGGCTCCGGGTCCGGCTTCCTGTGCACGGCCCGGGCACCGCGCGCCCGCTGCCGGGAGCGGCGGCCGGTGAGTGTTCGGACGCGTGCACCGAGTGCCCGGCCGTCGTCGCGGACGTGTGCCTGCGTCCGGAAGGCGGCGGGAAGCGCCTGAGCCGTCGTCGCGGACGCGTACCTGCGGCGGGAAGCGCCTAAGCCGTCGTCGCGGGCGTGTGCCTGTGTCTGGGCGGGCGGCGGGAAGCGCGTAAGCTCGCGGGCTCGTCGCCGGAGCGGTCGGGCGGGGTGGGTGCGCCCCGCGCGCAGGGCGTTCGAGAGGCGCGAAAGCGCCTACCGTTCGGCACCTTCTGATCGCTTACGACTCCTTCGTTACGGAATCTGCGCATATCAGCGGAACCTCCTCGTTCATCACGACCTCTCACTGGGTGACCAGCACGACGTGACGAATCGGGGATGCCATGCGCGCTCTCTCCCGCAGGGGAATGCTCGGAATCGGCGCGGGAGCCGCCGCCGCTGTCTCGCTCGCCGGCTGCGGCGGTCTCACGGGCTCGGACGATTCCGGCCACGCCGACGGTTCCGGCGGCGACTCCGCCCAGGGCGGATCGAAGCCGAAGCCCAAGCCCGCCGCCCGCCCCATCGGCGACGGTTCCACCGCCCACACCGGCAAGCAGCCCCACCAGCCCGCGAAGCCCGAGCCGCTGGAGCCGGGTCAGACGCCGCCGCAGTTCGTCGTGTTCTCCTGGGACGGCGCCGGCGAGGTCGGCAACGGCCTCTTCCCGCGCTTCCTGGACCTCGCCAAGGAGCACGGCGCGAGCATGACCTTCTTCCTGTCCGGGCTGTACCTGCTGCCCGAGTCGAAGAAGCGTCTCTACGACCCGCCGAACAACCCGCGCGGCGCCTCCGACATCGGCTACCTCACCGACGCGCACATCAAGGACACGCTGAAGAACGTCCGCCGGGCCTGGCTGGAGGGCCACGAGATCGGCACCCACTTCAACGGGCACTTCTGCGGCGAGTCCCACGGCTCGGTCAAGAACTGGACGCCCCAGCAGTGGCGCAGCGAGATCGACCAGGCGAAGTCCTTCGTGAAGGAGTGGCGCACCAACACCGGCTGGACCGACCTGCCGTCGCTGCCGTTCGACTACGACAAGGAGCTCGTCGGCGGCCGTACGCCCTGTCTGCTCGGCCAGGACAACCTGCTGCCCATCGCCCGCGAGCTCGGCTGGCGCTATGACGCCTCCTCGCCGGGCGGCCTCCAGGTCTGGCCGGGCAAGCGCCAGGGCATATGGGACCTGCCCCTTCAGCAGATACCTTTCCCCGGGCGCGGCTTCGAGGTGCTGTCGATGGACTACAACATGCTGGCCAACCAGTCCCTCAACTCCACCAAGGCCCCGGCCCACAACTACCCGGGCTGGCGGAAGCAGTCGGCGCAGGCGTACATCCAGGGCTTCAAGCGGGCATACGAGACAAACCGGGCACCCTTCTTCATCGGCAACCACTTCGAGCAGTGGAACGGCGGCCTCTACATGGACGCCGTCGAAGAGGCCTTCAAGTACATCGCGCGGGAGAAGGAGAAGGGCGCGGATGTGCGTCTCGTCTCCTTCCGGCAGTTCACCGACTGGCTGGACGTGCAGAAGCCCGAGGTGCTCGACAAGCTCCGCACGCTCGGCGTCGGACAGCAGCCGGCCGGTGGCTGGCGGGAGTTCACCGGCCGGACCGCCACACCGAGCCCGGGCGCCTCGGAGAACGCCGCCTGAAATGCGGTTTTCCGCCCGCAAGGGGGGTGGGCGAGAACCCCAGAACGGGCATGCGAAACTTTTCACATGAGTGCCGCCAGCCGTGCCCCCCTGCGCTCCGACCGCTCGCCGCGTGCCACCGGGCGCACCCGTCGTGTCCGCCGCGACGCCGCCCTGATCGCCGGGCTCGCCGCGACCGCGCTGCTCGTCTCCGCGTGCGGCTCCGGCGGCACCTCCGGCGGGGGCGGCAACACCAACTTCGTCACCGGCACCGACGGCGTCGCCACGGTCGCCGAGGGCAAGCGCACCCCGGCGCCCGACCTGTCCGGCAAGACCATCGCCGGCAAGACCCTCGACGTCGCCGACTACAAGGGCAAGGTCGTCGTCCTCAACGTGTGGGGGTCCTGGTGCAACCCCTGCCGCGCCGAGGCCAAGTACTTCGCGAAGGTCTCCAAGGACTACGCCGGCAAGGGCGTGCAGTTCGTCGGCATCAACACCCGGGACACCTCCACCGGCGCGGCCCTCGCCTTCGAGAAGGACTGGGACATCACCTACCCCAGCCTCTACGACCCCACCGGCAAGCTGCTGCTGCGCTTCAAGAAGGGCACGCTCAACCCGCAGGCGATCCCCTCCACGCTCATCCTCGACCGGGACGGCAAGATCGCGGCCCGCTCCCTGTCCGCGCTCAGCGAGGAACGGCTGCTGAAGATGCTCAAGCCGGTCGTCGCCGAGAAGTGAGCGGAGTAGTGACGTGAGCGCAGTCACCACGCTCGCCGCGGTCGCGGACCCCAACGGCACGGTCCTCAAAGGCGCCCTGCTGGCGGCCCTGCCGATCGCGTTGCTGGGCGGACTCGTCTCCTTCTTCTCGCCGTGCGTCCTGCCGCTCGTGCCCGGCTACCTGTCGTATGTGACGGGGGTCGCCGGCACCGACCTCGCCGAGGCACGGCGCGGCCGGATGGTCGCGGGCGCCTCCCTCTTCGTGCTCGGCTTCACCGCGGTGTTCGTCTCCTCCGGGGCGCTGTTCGGCTTCTTCGGCGCCACGCTCCAGGAGCACCGGGACATCCTGTCCAAGGTGCTCGGCGTGCTCATGATCCTCATGGGTGTCTTCTTCATGGGCCTGATGCCCTGGTTCACCCAGCGGGAGTTCCGCCTGCACCGGCGGCCGGTGGCCGGGCTGGCCGGCGCGCCGCTGCTCGGCGCGCTGTTCGGCATCGGCTGGACGCCCTGCATCGGACCCACCCTCGCCTCCGTACTCGCCCTCTCCTCCGACCAGGGCAGCGCCGGACGCGGAGCCGTCCTGACCATCGCGTACTGTCTGGGCCTGGGCGTGCCCTTCGTGCTCGCCGCGGTCGCCTTCCGCAAGGCCCTGGGAGCCTTCGGCTGGATCAAGCGCCACTACGTCTGGGTGATGCGGGTCGGCGGCACCATGATGATCGTGACCGGTCTGCTGCTGCTGACCGGCGCGTGGGACCGCATCGTGCAGGAGATGCAGGTCTGGTCCGACGGCTTCACTGTGGGGATCTGATCGATGAGCAAGACCACCGCCTCCGACCCGGCCCCGTCCGCCGCCGAGGACCGGGAGCTGGGTGACGCCGGCTCCCAGCTGTCCACCGCCCCCAAGGAGGACGCTCCCAACCTCCCCGCCCTGGGCGTCATCGGCTGGGCCCGCTGGTTCTGGCGGCAGCTGACCTCCATGCGGGTCGCCCTGCTGCTGCTCCTGCTGCTCTCCCTCGGCGCGATCCCCGGCTCGCTCATCCCGCAGTCCGGCCAGGACGAGACGAAGGTCGCCGACTTCCGCAAGGCGCATCCCGCCCTCTCGGACGTCTACGACAAGATCGGCATGTTCCATGTCTACAGCTCGGTGTGGTTCTCCGCGATCTACATCCTGCTGTTCGTCTCCCTCATCGGCTGCATCGTGCCCCGCACCTGGCAGTTCGTGGGCCAGTTGCGCGGCCTGCCGCCCGGCGCGCCCCGGCGGCTGAACCGGCTGCCCGCCCACACCACCTGGCGCACCACGGCCGAACCCGAGCAGGTCCACCGGGCCGCCCTGGCCCTGCTGAAGAAGCGCCGCTTCCGCACCCACCTCACCGGGGACGCCGTCGCCGCCGAGAAGGGCTACCTGCGCGAGACGGGCAACCTCGTCTTCCACATCGCCCTCATCGTGATGCTGATCGCCTTCGCCTGGGGCCAGCTGTACAAGTCCGAGGGCAACAAGCTGGTCGTCGAGGGCGACGGGTTCTCCAACACCCTCACCCAGTACGACGACTTCAAGTCCGGCAACCTCTTCACGTCCGACGACCTGGTGCCGTTCAGCTTCAACCTGAAGAAGTTCACCGGCACCTACGAGCGCACCGGCCCCAACAAGGGCACCCCTCGCGTCTACAAGGCCGACATCACCTACAGCGCGGGCGCCTACGGCAAGGACGAGCACGACACCGTCGAGGTGAACCACCCGCTGGAGATCGGCGACTCCAAGGTCTACCTCGTCAGCCACGGCTACGCGCCCGTGATCACCGTCCGGGACGCCGAGGGCAAGGTCGTCTTCGACGACGCCGTACCGCTGCTGCCGCTGGACGCCAACGTCACCTCCTCCGGTGTCGTCAAGGTCCTCGACGGCTACCGCGACAAGCAGGGCAAGAAGGAGCAGCTCGGCTTCAACGCGTTCTTCGTGCCGACCTTCGGCGGCTCCGCCAGCGGCACGATGCTGTCGCAGTTCCCCGCGCTGGACAATCCGCTGCTCGCGCTGTCCGCCTACCACGGCGATCTGGGGGCCGACTCGGGCATCCCGCAGAGCGTGTACCAGATGGACCGCACCAACATGAAGGAGTTCAAGGACTCCAAGGGCAAGCTGTTCAAGAAGCTGCTGAAGCCCGGCGAGACCATGACGCTGCCGAACGGCGCCGGTTCGGTCACCTTCGGCAAGGACATCAAGGAGTGGGCCGGCTTCCAGGTCGTCCAGCAGCCCGGCAGCGGCTGGGCCCTCGCCGGTGCCCTCGCCGCGATCGGCGGCCTCGCCGCCTCCCTGTTCATCCAGCGCCGCCGCGTCTGGGTGCGCGCGGTCAAGGGCGCCGACGGCGTCACCGTCGTCGAGATGGCCGGCCTCGGCCGCAGCGAGTCCGCCAAGGTTCCCGAGGAGCTCGGCGACCTCGCCGGAGTCCTGTACGACCAGGCACCGGGCGCGCCCGGCCCCGACGACCCCGCAGATTCCCCCGACACCGCTCAGGAGCCGGGTACCGCAACCCCCGTACCTGCCGAAGGGGCTGAGAAGTGACTCTCGCCGCCGCCACCAACGAAAACCTCGCGAGCATCAGCAATGTGCTGATCTACTCCGCGATGGCCGTCTACACCCTGGCCTTCTTCGCGTACATCGCCGAATGGCTCTTCGGCAGCCGCAGCAAGGTCGCCCGG
The DNA here is from genome assembly GCF_042955215.1 of Streptomyces sp. NPDC012466. Taxonomy (NCBI): domain Bacteria; kingdom Bacillati; phylum Actinomycetota; class Actinomycetes; order Kitasatosporales; family Streptomycetaceae; genus Streptomyces; species Streptomyces sp. NPDC012466. The sequence continues at coordinate 51,626 of NZ_JBIBEQ010000013.1, forward strand.
ACCGCGGCCGCGCTCACCACCGGGGCGGACGCCAAGCAGGCACCGGCCGTCACCGTGAACCAGGCCGGCGGCACCGCCGTGCTGGAGCGGCCGAAGGTCACCGTGCGGGCCGCCGCCGGTCAGCGCGACGTGCCGGACGGCCCCGGGGCGCACGGCGGGGACGAGCAGGGCGACCTGTACGGCCGGATCGCCATCTCCCTCACGGTGCTCGCCTTCCTGGTCGAGTTCGCCGGTGTCCTCACCCGCGCCCTGTCGGTGGAGCGCGCGCCGTGGGGCAACATGTACGAGTTCAACATCACGTTCTCCACGGTCGCGGTCGGCGTGTACCTCGGGCTGCTGGCCCTGAAGAAGAACGTGCGCTGGCTCGGCCTGTTCCTGATCACCTCGGTCCTGCTCGACCTGGGTCTGGCGGTCACGGTCCTCTACACCGCCAGTGACCAGCTGGTCCCGGCCCTGCACTCGTACTGGCTGTACATCCACGTCTCGACGGCGATCTTCTGCGGCGCGGTCTTCTACGTCGGCGCGGTCGGCACGATCCTGTACCTCTTCAAGGACTCCTACGAGAGCAAGCTCGCGAGCGGCGGCACGCCCGGCACCTTCGCGACCTCCGTCCTGGAGCGGCTGCCCTCCTCCGCCTCCCTCGACAAGTTCTCCTACCGCGTCAACGCGGCCGTCTTCCCGCTGTGGACGTTCACGATCATCGCGGGCGCCATCTGGGCCGGTGACGCCTGGGGCCGCTACTGGGGCTGGGACCCGAAGGAGACCTGGTCCTTCATCACCTGGGTCGCCTACGCCTGCTACCTGCACGCCCGCGCCACCGCCGGCTGGAAGGGCCGCAAGGCCGCCTACCTGGCCCTGATCGCCTTCGGCTGCTGGCTGTTCAACTACTACGGCGTGAACATCTTCGTCTCCGGCAAGCACTCGTACGCGGGCGTGTAAGTCCCGCCGGGGCACCTCACCGCCGGAGGGCGGGAGCGCGGTCCCCGACGGACACGATGATGTCGCGCAGCCGGTCGGCGTACAGCCGCAGGTTCTTGTGCGCGACATCGGTGTCCGGGTAGCGGGCCGCGAACCACAGGCCCTCGTGGAGCCGGGTGACCCAGGCGCAGACCTGGTCGCCGTACGACACCCGGATCAGGCCGAAGGCGTTGCGCTCGGTCCAGCTCGTGGACTCGGGGATGGCACGGGCGTCGGCGAACGACACGATCGAGTACATGTCGGGGGACGTCGGCCGGAAGTCCGCGCCGAGCAGCCGCAGCACCCGGGCCAGCGGCATGCGGGACAGCGGCCGGGTGGCGTGCAGCGCGGCGCGTACGGTCTTCAGCGCGGCGGGGAAGTCGGGTGCCTGGGCGACGGGCACCTCGATCGGGGCGCCGCCGACGTACCAGCCCACCGAGTCCGAGTACGCGGACTTCGCCCGGGTGTGGAAGGGCACCACCGTCCGGTAGACGGGCTCTCCGCCGATCTCGTGGACGATGAGGGCCGTGGCCGCCAGCAGCCCGACCAGGGAACCGCCGTAGGGGCGGCAGTACGCCTCGAACGCGGCGGCGGCGTCCGCGCCGACGAGCATCTCGCGCATGAGCTTCTGCGTCGGCAGGCCGCCGCCGGGATCCAGTCCGAGGTCGACGGGGAAGCTCGGCAGCCGCCCGTCGCAGCGCCGGATGAACTCCCGCCAGCGGGCGACGATCTCGTGGTCCGCGTCGATCCGGTCGGCGTCCGCCCGTTCGGCCTCGCAGAAGTCGACGTAGCTGCTGACCGGGGGCGCTTGCGCGGTGCGGCCGGTGAGATGGCCGGTGTACAGCTCCTGGATCTCGGCCGGGATGCGGTAGATGGAGAACGCGTCGACGTTGCTGTGGTCGAAGGCCATGTACACGCTGGTGCTGTCGTCCCGTACGACGGCCGTGTAGATGAGGTTCGGCCAGCGCAGCGCGTCGGCCGTGGTGTCGAAGCGGTCCTGGAGGTGCTGGGCCAGGGCCGCCGGGTCGGTGAACTCGCCCGCGTCCTCGCGGTGCAGGGAGACGGAGGCCGGGTCGAGCGTGAACCGGCGGATCGAGTCACCGGGCCCGCCCGCCCAGCGGAAGCCGCTGCGCAGCGTCTCGTGCCGCAGTGTCCAGCCGCGCAGCGCCTCGCCGAGCGCGTCCAGGTCCGCCCGGCCCGGAAGGTCGAAGGCCGCGCCGATCCAGGTCGGCACGAACAGACCGTCCTCGCGCACGGACCGTGCCGTCCGCAGGTGCGACTCCTGGATGTAGGCGGGCGGCCTGGAGTCCTCCGGCAGGGCCTTCGCCGTCGCGACGGTCGCCGGACTGAGCGTCCATTCGACGAGTCGTCCAGGCCGGACCTCGCAGCGCTGGATGTCGGTCATTCGCACGGGGCGTCTCCGTTCGCAGATGGGACAGACCCGATCAAGGGAATGCCGAGCCCGCCACCGGCCACACCGCGTGTCGCCACATTTCAGGGGAACGGATGGCATCTCGAACGGCGATGCGGGGCCCGTCCGGGGCGCTCAGTTGACGCCGATGTCCTCGTTCCAGAGCGCGGGGTGTCCGGCGATGAAGTCGCGCATCAGCCCGGCGCATTCGGCGTCGTCCAGCAGCACGATCTCCACACCGTGTTCGGCCAGCCAGTCGTGGCCGCCGTGGAAGGTGGCCGCCTCGCCGATCACCACCCGGGAGATGCCGAACTGCCGCACCAGACCGGAGCAGTACCAGCACGGGGACAGCGTCGTCACCATCGTCGTGCCCCGGTAGGAGCGTTGCCGCCCGGCGGCGCGGAAGGCGGCCGTCTCCGCGTGCAGGGACGGATCACCGTCCTGGACACGGCGGTTGCGGCCGCGGCCCAGCAGGGCGCCGTCGGCACCGTACAGCGCCGCGCCGATCGGGATGCCGCCCTCGGCGAGCCCGGAGCGGGCCTCCTCGACAGCGGTCGTCAGCCATGTGCGTGCCTGTGCCTGGTCCATGACCTCATCCATGACCGCCCGCTCCTCCTCCGTAACCGGGCCCGGTCATCGCCGCACGGCGGCGGCCGGGTCCCCTGGTCCCGGCCCGTCCGCTGTCGATCCAGTGATCGTTTCGGACACGTCCGCCGAGGCCGTCGCCCTCGTGCTGGCGTGTTCCGTCGTCCCGGCCGCGGTGAACCGGTCGAGGTAGGCGTGCAGGGCGCCCGCACCCTCGATCATGATCCTGGTGCGGGCCGTCAGCGCCTGCCCGCGGGCCGCGACGGCCGCCCGCAGCGCCGCACTGCCGCCCTCCCGCCGCAGCCCCTCCAGCACCGGCCTGATCTGGTCGAACAGATAGTGGCTGCGGCGCAGGGTGTGCACGAGCCGGGCGTCGCGCACATCGGCCGGCTCGTAGATGCGGTACCCCGTGCCGCGCTCGCGTCCCGGTGTGAGCAGCCCGGCCCCCTCCCACACGCGCAGCGCCGACGTCCGTACGCCCAGCAGCGCCGCCACCTCGCCGATGCGCAGGCCGCCCGAGCGCGGCAGGGGGGCGGGCGGCTCCGCCGCCAGCAGCTCCAGGGCCTCGCTCGCCGCCCGCAGTGACACCCGTTCCTCGTGCAGGGCGGCATGCGCGGCGTCGACCAGCGCGAGCGCGCCCGGGACGTCCCCCTCGTGCAGGGCCCGCATGATCGCCGTCGCCGTCACCGGCCCGTACCCCCGCATCAGCGTCCGGTACGCCAGCAGCGCGCCGCGGTGCGCCTCCCCGAAGACGCGGTAGCCGGACGCGGTTCGCGCGGCCGGCGGGAGCACCCCGGCGTCCTCGTAGTTGCGGATCTGCTGCGTCGAGACACCGGCCAGCCGGGCCAGGTCGACGGGCCGGAGGCGGCGGTCGTTCGTCATCGATTTGAAGGTTACGGCAGCAACGCCGGCGAAGGGAGCTCTCAAGTCTCAACACCGCACTTCAATGGAAGACTTGAAGGAATGGACGACTGCATCCGCGTCACCGGCGCACGCCTCCACAACCTCAAGAACGTCTCCCTCACCCTGCCGAAGAACAAGCTGGTCGTGCTGACCGGCCTGTCCGGCTCCGGCAAGTCCACCCTCGCGTTCGACACCCTCCACCGGGAGGGCCAGCGGCAGTACCTGGAGTCGCTGGGCATGGTCACCGGCTTCGTCAGCAAGCCCGCCGTCGACTCGATCACCGGCCTGTCCCCGTCCATCAGCGTCGACCAGCACCTCACCAACCGCAGCCCGCGCTCCACGGTCGGCACGGTCACCGAGGTCTTCACCTACCTGAGGCTGCTGTGGTCGCGGATCGGGGTCCGGCCCTGCCCCGGCTGCGGCAAGGACGTCCCGCCGCCGTACACCGACGACACCGAGGCCGACGAGGACGCCGAGGCCGGGCAGCGGCCCTGCCCGCACTGCGCCACCCCCGTGCCCGGCCTGGTCATGGGCTCCTTCTCCTTCAACAAGCCCGCCGGAGCCTGCCCGGCCTGCACCGGCCTGGGCGAGGTGATCCGGCCCGACGTACGACGCCTGGTCGACGACGGCAAGTCGGTGGCCGAGGGGGCCGTGCGGGGCTGGAACGCGAAGTACACCGACTGGAGCCTCCCCGTACTGCGGGCCGCCGCCGGTCACTACGGCTTCACCTTCGACGCCGACGCGCCACTCGACGAACTCGACGACAGGCAGCGGGACTTGCTCCTCCACGGCGTCGAAAGCCCCGAGTTCCGGCGGCACTTCCCCGACACCGACCCCCCGGCGACCGTGGCGGCGGGCCGCTTCGAAGGGGTCGCGACGGCCCTGCTGCGCCGCTACGGCGAGCGCGCCGACGACGCCGAGTACCGCGAACGGGCCGAGCAGCAGGGCCTGGTGAAGCAGCCCTGCGGCGAGTGCGGCGGAACCCGGCTGCGGGCGGAGAGCCGGGCGGTGACCGTGCACGGGCTCGGCATCGTCGAGGCGGCCCGGCTCCCGCTCGACCGGCTGGCCGCGTGGCTGGGCGGGTTGCGGGACCGGGTCTCACCGGACGAGTGGCTGTTCGTCGAGCCGGTCGTCGCGGATCTGGAGGAACGCGTCGGACGGCTCGTCGACGTCGGCGTCGGATACCTCACCCTCGACCAGTCCACGCCGAGCCTGTCGGCGGGGGAGACCCAGCGGCTGCGGCTGGCCGCCCTGCTCGGCTCGGGCCTCACCGGAGTCCTCTACGTCCTCGACGAGCCGACGATCGGTCTGCACCCCTCCGACACCGAACGGCTGGTCCGTGTCCTGCGCAGGCTCCGCGACCTGGGCAACACGGTGCTGGTCATCGAGCACGACCTGGACGTCCTGAAGGCCGCGGACCACCTGGTGGACGTCGGGCCGGGGGCAGGCCGGGACGGCGGGCGGATCGTCGCCGAGGGCACACCGGAGGAGGTCGCCCGGACCGAGGGCTCGGTGACCGGCGCGTATCTGTCCGGCCTGCTGTCGGCGCCGCCGTCCCGGGGGCGCGGGGACAGCGCGACGGCCGTCGTGATCCGAGGCGCCCGGGCCCACAACCTCAAGAACCTGACCGTACGTATTCCGCTGCGCCGCCTGGTGACGGTCACGGGCCCGTCGGGCTCGGGCAAGTCGACGCTGCTGCTGGACATCCTCGGCCGGGCCGCCCGGCGCCACTTCCACGGTGCCGGGGAACTGCCCGCCGAGCACGACGGCGTCGACGGCTGGGAGCACCTGTCCAAGGCCGTCCTCATCGACCAGGAGCCGATCAGCCGCGTCCCGCGCTCCAACGCGGCGACGTACTCGGAGGTCTTCACCCCGATCCGGGAGGTCTTCGCGGCGCGCAGCCAGGGCCGCCTGACCGCCGGCCACTTCTCCTTCAACGTGCCCGGCGGACGCTGCGAACGCTGCGAGGGCGCGGGCGTCCTCACCGTCCACATGCACTTCCTCCCGGCGGTGGAGGTGCGCTGCCCGGCCTGCAAGGGCCGCCGCTTCCGGCCGGAGGTGCTGTCGGTCCGGCACGAGGGCCACGACATCGCCGAGGTGCTCCAGGCGACGGTGGACGAGGCCCTGACGGTATTCGAGGACATCCCACCGGTGGCCACCCGGCTGCGGCGGATGGCCGACGTCGGCCTCGGCTACCTCCCCCTCGGCCAGCCCGCCACCACGCTCTCCGGCGGCGAGGCACAGCGCCTGAAGCTCGCGAAGGAACTGGGCCGGCGGACGACGGGCCGCGCTCTCTACCTGCTGGACGAGCCGACGACGGGCCTGCACTCCGCCGACACCGCCCGCCTCCTCGACGTCCTCCAGCGCCTCGTCGACGCCGGCCATTCGGTCGTCACCATCGAGCACAACCTCGACGTCGTCCGCGCCTCCGACTGGCTGATCGACCTGGGGCCGGAAGGCGGCGCCGGCGGGGGGCGGCTGGTGGCGCAGGGGGTGGTGCCCGGGAGCTGAACCGATCCTGACCCCCGGACGTCTTCGTTGCGTATCCATCGCACCGGAGCCCAGGCTCCCGAAGGAGGCCCACCGATGAAGGCGTCATTCCTCCTGGTGGCGACCCTCGCCTCGCTGTCCGTGGGCTGCACGTCGGTGTCGTCGGACGGCGACACCGACGGCGCGCGGCCCGAGGCGTCCTGCGCGTACGTCGTCGCGTACGACGGCCGTACCTACCTGGCCAGGGAGGAAACCGACGTCCCCGTGGGGGAGTCGCTCGGCGCCGCCACCCGCCCGGCGTGCGACGACACTCCGGGTGACGGCGACGAGGGGGAGGGCCGGGCTCTGATGACCGCGTACGCCGTCAAGGGCATCGACCCCGGTGTCGCCATCGCGGTGGCCGAGGCGCCCGGTCGGAACCGTCTCGTCCTCGTCGACACGGTCACGGATCTCCTTGTCGTGCCCGACAACGGCTGAACCGGGCCGAACGGTCAACTCCCGCTCCGGACACGGCCCTCGTGGCCCCCTGTCGCCCGGGTGCGCACGGCAGGTGCGCATCGTAGGCTCGAAAATATCGGGGTGCGTCCGTCGAAAATCGTGACCCTTGTAAGCCTTCTGGGTGGCGCACGATCACCGCGGGGAAGTGACTTCCTATGACGACACTTGTCGACTATCAGAGCAACAGAATCGTCGAATTGATGGACGCGCCTGATGAGCAGCGCGATTCCGACTGGTTGAAGGATGCGCTGCAGCAGGCCGTCATGCTGGAGCTGGCCACGCTTCCGCCGTATCTGAGCGCACTGTGGTCCATCGAGGACCAGGGCTCGGACGCAGCTGCCGCGATAAGCCGCATCGTCTTCGACGAGATGTCACATCTGGGGCTTGCCGGGAATCTTCTGACTACAATCGGCGGAACTCCCCGTCTCGCCGACCACAAGACGGTGCCGAGGTATCCCGGCCCGCTGCCCGGCGGCGTACGCCCAGAACTGACCATCTTCCTGAGCGGGTTGACGAAGAACTCCTTGGAAATGTTCTCCAGGATCGAGGAACCCGATGACCCGGTCGCGGAAGCCGGCAGCGGGCGCACGTCCATCGGGGCCTTCTACACGGCGATCCTCGAGGCCTTCCGGCTTCATCCGGAGCTGATCACCGGAGCCAGGCAGATACGCCGATTCATGACGCACCACGGCGAGGGCAACGACGTGGTGGAGCTGTCTTCGCCGACCGACGTCGAGCAGGCCATCGGCATCATCAAGGAGCAGGGCGAGGGCACAGCGGCGTCACCGGAAAATCCCCACCCGGGTGAACAGGGCGAACTCGCCCACTTCTATGTCTTCCGGGAACTCTTCCACGGCCGCAAGCTGATCAGGATCTCCCAGAACCCCGACCGGTGGGAGTTTTCCGGGGACGCCATACCGATGCCCTCGGCCCTTCCCATGGGGACGGTGCCGGCAGGCGGCTGGGAAGCCGGAGGCCTGCCTGCGCCGGATGACGAGACGAGGCAGCAGCTGGCCGAAGTCAATCACCAGTACAGCGAGATGCTGCGCTTCCTGGAGCAGGCGTGGCAGGCCACCGCGACGGCCACGATGCAGAGCAGACTCTCGGCGGCGGTGACCCGGATGCGTTTCCTCGTCGGCCCCTCCCAGCTCCTGATGCAGCGCGCCCTGCCCGACGGAAGCGGCAGGACCTACGGGCCGGAATTCCGATATGTGGATCCTTGATCGCCAACTGTAAATTCGAATTCAACCAGTCCGGCCTTTCGGATCGTTGGCGAAAAACTCGCGACTGCGTGCGACAGGTGCAATAGTGAAGTATGAGTGAAAACATAGCCATTGACGTCTACGACGATGAACAGTTGACGTCAGAACAACGCGAAGATGCGATCCGCTCAGTGCGGACAATGGCGGCACCGGCGGTCGAGTCCCGTAACGGGTACCTCGAAAGCGAAGCCGCCGCAACGGAATTGTCCAACGCGATCAACAGGCCCCTGCTTGATCTTGTAGAGCAGGACGACAAGGCCCGGCGTGCGGCTGAGGAAGCGATGCCGCTGATCAGCGTCGAGCCGGACTTCCACGTCGACTGGCAGGAATCCCCGGCCGGCTACGCCGATGTGCCGAGGGCCGGCAGCAGCTTTTTCGCGCCGCCGTTCCACTTCGGCTGGGCGTGGCACCGGGTCGACGGCGGGACACCCGAAGCGGTCATCATCGACAGGCCCAATGGTGCAGTGGTCATCGATGGCCGCTGCGGACCACTGGCGCCGAACGGGCGAAACAAGTTCGTGGAGATCCATGCCGGGTTCGGCGTCGGATTCCGGCCCTCGCAGGACGGCGTGCTGACCGCCACGTCCGACCGTCGGTTCATGAAGTTCTACTACGGAGTGGCGGCCCACGGCATCGGAACCTGGGCCGTCGCCGAAGGAGGTACGGAGTGCTCCATCATGTCGGAAGGGAACTGGAAGGCGGGCGAGTCCCGCAAGAAGTTCCGCAAGAGGGTCAGCGTCAACGAGCGTGAGACGTTCGAGTCGAATCTGTTCGGAGACGGAGTCATGCGCCATATGGTCCCGGTGCGGGCCGGCCACGACTACCAGTTCAACGTCGGAGCATGGCTGTTCGTCGACAACACCTCGGCCGTAGGTCAGTCCGGAGCGCTCGCCCAGGTGCGGTGCGAGATCCCGATCATGGAACTGACCGGACCATGACCTGTTCCAGCACGGCGTAGTCCGCGAAGCTGCGGCGGTAGCGCAGGTGCCTCGTCTCCTGAGTGTGCCTGCGCTGCCACTCCTCCACCTCGCCGGGCGCCCGACACGGGCCCGAACCCGCCCCGCAGTCCTCCTCCTCGCCCGAGACGCAGTACGCCTCGTACTCGGGCTGGGCCGACATGTCCTGCACGATTGTGTACGGCACGTAGCGGAAGACCCTGCGGCCGGTCGATTCCCCACCGTGCTCTGCCCGTTGGTGCTGGCGCAGCAGCACGTTCGCGTCCGTCACCGCACTGCCGTCGAACGCCGCCCGTGCCCGGTCACGCCGGAGCGCCAGCTCCTCACAGGCCGCGCACCCGGGCACGGGGGACGGGGGCCGGGTCGGATCGGCCGACAGTCCTTCCCTGGAACGGTCGTTGAGCGCACGTACGCCCGCGCTGAGTCGCTCCTCCGGTGTCGCCTCACGGATCCTCGCCGGGTCCGCCTGCCATTCCCGGCCGCCGCCGACCGGGCGCAGCATCACGTACGGGCCGGTCCTGTCCTGGTACTCGCCGACCTTGCGCGTTTGCGGGTCGTAGACGAGCGTTCCCGGTTCCATTTCACGTACCTCCGTCACTCTGGGTGTATAGAGCGTTGCGCAGGGGAACGGTCCGGATCAATGCTTTGCGTGTGACACCGGTGCACTGTCACGGAGGGGGAAGCCGTGAGCCGACGGAACGGCGGGGCGGAGTCGGGAGCGAGTACAGCGGCCGTGTTCGGCGAGGTGCTGAGGCACTTCCGCGAGGCGGCCCTGCTCACGCAGGAGGGCCTGGCGCGGCAGATCCCGTGCGACCGCTCGCACGTGGCGCGGGTGGAGGCGGGCACGAGGGTGCCGCAGGACACGTTCGCCAAGACCTGCGACGAACTGCTCGGTACGGGTGGGGTGTTGCTCCGTCTGTGGGGCCGGATCGACTGGTACCCGCAGGTGGAGCATCCCGACTGGTTCCGGCGGCGCGCGGAGATGGATGAGGAGGCGGTGACCCTTCGGGAGTACCAGGAGCGGTTGATCCCAGGGTTGTTGCAGACGGGCGACTACGTCCGTGCGCTGTTCTCCCGCGTCGCCAGCGGCGATGACGTCGAGGAGCGGGCTCGTGCCCGACTGAGCAGGCAACGGCGTTTTCTGACCGATGAAGGCCCGCTGTACATCGTCGTCCTGGACGAGAGCTGCCTGCGCAACGTGGTGGGGAGCCCGGCGATCATGAGGGACCAGTGTGCCCACCTGCTGAGTGCCGGGCAGCGCCCCAACATCCGCATCCAGGTCGCCCCGGCGAGCTTCTTGGAGCTGCTTCGCCCCAACGTCTCCATGTCGCTGATCGAGCTGCCGGACGGACACCGATGGGTGTACTCGGAGTCGCTGGACCGCGGGCATTTCACCGACGATCCGGCCGCCTACACCCGACACAGCCACGCCTATGATGTGCTCAGGGCAGACGCTCTGTCAGTCCGCGAGTCCGTCGCCCTGATCAGCGACGCGATGAAGGGGTACGAGCAGCATGAACAGGCACGAACTCTGCGCGGCGAACTGGATCAAGAGCAGCTACAGCGGGGAAAACGGCGGCAACTGCATCGAAATAGCCCCCGGTTTCCCCGAAACCGTCCCCGTGCGCGACAGCAAGAACCCTGACGGACCGGTCCTGGTCGTCACCCGGTCCGCCTGGTCGGCGTTCGTCGGCTCCGTACGCTGAACTACTGCCCGCTCACCATCTGCAGGATCCGGTTGGCGGCCTCCGCCACCGGCTGTCCCACCGCCCCGACGGCCGCGGCGATCGCGGCGACGGCCATCAGCGCACGGTGCCGCTCGGCCGGCGGCGCCGCGTCCGCGGCCAGCACCGGCAGGGAGTCGTCGATGAGCTGCGCGCTCGGCTGCGGCAGCTGGTCGCGCAACTCGCGTACCTCGCGGATCAGTTCGGCGAGGGCGAGCCGCAGGGCAGGGTCGGTGTCGCCCGTGGCCTCCTTCTTCACGATGCCCGTGTTGCCGCTGCCGCCGTGCATCGTGACGTTGTCGCCGTAGTAGTAGTTGTTGCCGTTCATGCCGCGATCCCCACGTTCCCGCTGCCGCCGTACATGTTGACGTTGTCGCCGAAGTAGTAGTTCGTGGGCGAGCTGATCGTGAGCCGCTCCACGGTCACCCGGAACTCGGTCTCCGGGTTCTCCAGGGCGCCGGCGACGTAGCCCACGAGCTGGTCCAGGTGCTGCGGGTTCCCGCTGGTCACCATCGCCGTGGACGGGCCGGCCGTCTCGACGGCGAGGACGTAGTGCGACTGCGCCGTGAGCACGGAGAGCATGTCGACGAAGGAGTAGATCAGCGCCGCGCCCGCGACGAGCCACACGAAGACGAGGAGCCCGCCGGCGGTGGACTCGTCCGCGAGGACGGTCAGGCCGGCGATGATCGACAGGCCGACCGCCGCGGCCAGGATGATCCCGGTGCGGGCGAGGAAGCGGATGACCGCCTCCTTGCGCTTGGGGTGGAGGGTGAACGTGTACACCCGGGCGATGTTGCGCAGCGGGTAGGCCGCTCCGCCGACCCATAACAGCCCTTTGCCCACACGCAGTTCGACGTCGGTGACCGACCGGGGCGGCGTGGCGGGCGGGGGCGGTACGTCGTACTGGCCCGGTGGTTGCCGTGTCTCCAAGTGGTCCCCCTGAACGACGGAGTGTGCGGTGGGGCAGTCGTGACTGCGTGAACACCATTGACGACTATGCGTGTGCCGATGGGCAAGTCGTTTCACAGGCCGGTGGGGAACCGCCGGGTTCAGGACTCGTCGCGCCTGGGGTCGTCGTCCTTCTTGTCCTCGTCGAGCGACTTCAGGAAGTCGGGGTTGTCGTCGGGCGCGACCCACTGCCGCGGACGCTCCGCCGCGGGCACCCGCTTCTTGCCGGCGATCAGCCAGGAGATCGACCCGACGAGCGGGAACAGCAGCACGAGGATCGCCCACAGCGGCTTGGGCATGTGGCGGATCCGGTCGTCCTCGGTGCTGATGCAGTCGATGAACGCGTACACGCTCAGCGCCAGCGGCACGAGGAACATCAGTACCCGGAGCATGCGGCCTCTCAGCGAAAAGCGGTGGGCGGTTCCAGGCCAGGGTAGCCGCTCGGGGATACTGGACCCCATGGCTTACGACGATCTTCGCTCCCTGCTCAGGGCGCTGGAGCGCGAGGGTGACCTCAAGCGCATCAAGGCCGAGGTCGACCCGTATCTGGAGGTCGGGGAGATCGTCGACCGGGTGCAGAAGTCCGGCGGTCCCGCCCTGCTCTTCGAGAACGTGCGCGGTTCGAGCATGCCGCTCGCGATGAACGTGTTCGGCACGGACCGGCGGCTGCTGAAGGCCCTGGGCCTGAAGTCGTACGCCGAGATCTCCGAGCGGATCGGCGGGCTGCTGAAGCCCGAGCTGCCGCACGGGTTCGTCGGTGTGCGTGAGGCCTTCGGCAAGCTCGGCGCGATGACGCACGTGCCGCCGAAGAAGGTGAAGGACGGCCCCGTGCAGGAGGTCGTCCTGACCGGGGACGACGTGGACCTGGACCGGCTCCCGGCCCTGTTCACCTGGCCGAAGGACGGCGGGTCGTTCTTCAACCTGGGGCTCACCCACACCAAGGACCCGGAGAGCGGCGTGCGCAACCTGGGCCTCTACCGGCTCCAGCGGCACGACAAGCGCACCATCGGCATGCACTGGCAGATCCACAAGGACAGCCGGAACCACTACCAGGTGGCCGCGCGACGGGGAGAGCGGCTGCCCGTCGCGATCGCCTTCGGGTGCCCGCCCGCCGTGACGTACGCCTCCACCGCCCCGCTGCCCGGGGACATCGACGAGTACCTGTTCGCCGGGTTCCTCGCGGGCAAGCGGATCGAGATGGTCGACTGCAAGACCGTGCCGCTCCAGGTTCCGGCGCAGGCCGAGGTAGTGATCGAGGGCTGGCTGGAACCGGGCGAGATGCTGCCCGAGGGTCCCTTCGGCGACCACACCGGCTTCTACACGCCGCAGGAGCCCTTCCCCGCGCTGAAGATCGACTGCATCACGATGCGCAAGCGGCCCCTGCTCCAGTCGATCGTCGTGGGCAGGCCCCCGACGGAGGACGGGCCCCTGGGGCGGGCGACGGAGCGCTTCTTCCTGCCGCTGCTGAAGATCATCGTGCCGGACATCGTGGACTACCACCTGCCGGAGGCGGGCGGCTTCCACAACTGCGCGATCGTCTCGATCGACAAGAAGTACCCGAAGCACGCGCAGAAGGTGATGCACGCCGTCTGGGGCGCGCACATGATGTCGTTGACCAAGCTGATCGTGGTCGTCGACTCGGACTGCGACGTGCACGATCTGCACGAGGTCGCCTGGCGGGCGCTGGGCAACACGGACTACGCCCGCGACCTGTCGATCGTCGAGGGCCCGGTCGACCACCTCGACCACGCCTCCTACCAGCAGTTCTGGGGCGGCAAGGCCGGTATCGACGCGACGAAGAAGTGGCCCGAGGAGGGCTACACGCGCGACGGCGGCTGGCCCGACATGGTGGAGTCCGACCCGGAGACGGCGGCGAAGGTGGACCGCCGCTGGAAGGAGTACGGCCTGTGACTTCCGCTTCCGCCGCGATCCCGCAGCCGGGACGCACCAAGGCGTTTCTCCGGCTGGTGATGATCGAGCACTCGGTCTTCGCCCTGCCCTTCGCCTACATCGCCGCGCTCACGGCGATGTACCAGTGGGACAAGAACGTCCACTGGGGCCGGCTGCTGCTGGTCACCGTCTGCATGGTGGGCCTGCGCACCTTCGCGATGGCGGTCAACCGGATCATCGACCGGGAGATCGACGCCCGTAACCCGCGCACGGCGCAGCGCGAGCTGGTGACGGGCGCGATGTCGGTGAAGCACGCCTGGACGGGTGCGCTGATCGCCCTGGCCGTGTTCCTCGGCGCGGCGGCCCTGCTCAACCCGCTGTGCCTGGCGCTGGCCCCCATCGCGGTGATCCCGATGGTGGTCTACCCGTACGGCAAGCGGTTCACGAACTTCCCGCAGGCCATCCTCGGCCTCGCCCAGGCCATGGGCCCGGTCGGCGGCTGGCTGGCGATCTCGGGGGAGTGGTCCTGGGACGCGGTGATCCTCGGTCTGGCCGTGGGCATCTGGATCGGCGGCTTCGACCTGATCTACGCCTGCCAGGACGTGGAGACCGACCGCGAGATCGGCGTCATGTCCGTCCCGGCCCGCTTCGGGATCCCGTCGGCGATCTGGGGTGCCCGGGTCTGCCACGCGCTGACGACGGCCCTGTTCGTCTGGTACGCCCTCGCCACCGACGCCGGCGCGTTCTTCTGGCTGGGCCTGCTGATCGTGGCCGGAGCGTTCGTGTACGAGCACTCGATCGTCCGCCCCCACGACCTGTCCCGTGTCAACCGCGCGTTCTTCAGCGTCAACGGCTTCATCGGGATCGCCCTGTTCGTGTGCGCGTTGCTGGACCTGCTGGTGCGGGGTCTGACCGTCTGATCACGGTGCGATGGGCGCTCGCCTCTGTTGCGGGCGGCGGCGGAACAGGAACGCCGCCGCCACCCCCGCGAGCAGGCCTATCAGGTGGCCCTGCCAGCTGACGCCCGTCTGGGTGGGGGCCAGGCCCGCGAGGATGGAGCCGCCCCAGACCGCGGCGATCAGGACTCCGGCCAGGACCCCCAGGGGGCGCCGCTCGACGAAGCCGCTGACCAGGAGGAAGCCGAACAGGCCGAAGATCAGGCCCGAGGCGCCCGCGGTGTTGGTGCCGTCCGGGGCGATGAGCCAGACGCCCAGGCCGTCCACGACCACGATCAGCGCGCACAGCAGCAGGAACCGGCGCAGGCCCGTGAGCGCGGCGAGGAAGCCCAGGACCAGCAGCGGCACGGTGTTCGCGGCCAGGTGGGCGAAGCCGAAGTGGACGAAGGCCGAGGGCACGACGTCGGCCAGCTCGGACGGGTCGCGCGGGGTGACACCGAAGCCGTCCAGCGCATGGCCGGTCGCCACGTCCACCACTTCCAGCAGCCACAGCAGCGCCACCCAGGCCAGCATCAGCTTGCCCGCGGCCGGCGCACGGTCGCTCGTCGACCACCCGGCTCCGGTATCCGACATGGCGACCCCCAGCGTTCGCTCGTCCCTCCCGTGCAACGGCCCGCCCCCCTTGGCCGGTTCCCCCCTGCGACGCCGGATAGGCTCGGTGTTGTGAACCCAGTCAAGCCAGGCGAGATGCCGCGCACGCCTTGGATCGTAGGGGTGTCCGGGGCCTCCGGCACCCCGTATGCCGCTGCTGTGCTGCGGGCCCTCCTCGCCGCCGGCGAGAGCGTCGACCTCGTGGTGTCCCGGGCCTCCCGGCTGACCCTGCTGGACGAGACCGGGATCTCCTTCCGGGACGCCCACTGGCAGGCCGACCTGCGGGAATGGCTGTCCCGGGGCGCCGACGGCAAGCCGGACACCTTCGCCGTCGACATCGGCGCCGTACGCCACTGGAGCGCCGGCGACCTGGCCGCCGGGCCCTCCTCGGGGTCGTACCCCACCAAGGGCATGCTCATCGTGCCCGCCTCGACGGCGAGTGTGGCCGGGGTCGCGCTCGGTCTGTCGAAGGACCTGTTGCAGCGGGCGGCGAGCGTGACCCTCAAAGAGGGACGCAAGCTGATCGTGGCCGTGCGCGAGACCCCGCTGAACGGCCAGACCCTGCGGCACCTGGTCACCCTCGACGACGCGGGCGCGACGGTCGTGCCCGCCTCACCCGCCTTCTACGCGGGGGCGACGCACATCCAGGACCTGGTGGACTTCGTCGCCGGACGCGTACTCGACGCGGCGGGCGTGCCGCACCGGCTCTACCGCCGTTGGCAAGGTGAACTCGGCGGCGGTGCGCACCGCGACGGCTGAGCGGCACTCGAACCTCATCGGACTCAACGACAACTTCAGCGGAAGGCTTCGATCGCAATGGACGCGGTGGACAGGCAGCTCATCCAGGCCCTGAGGGAGAACGGCCGGGCCTCCTACGCGGAGCTGGGACGCCTCGTCGGACTGTCGGGACCCAGTGTCACCGACCGCATCAACCGGCTGGAGGCGGCCGGAGTCATCACCGGTTACCGGGCCACCGTCGACGCCGCCTCGCTCGGCCTCGGTGTCACCGCCCTGATCGGCATCTCCCTCTCGGACGCCACCGACCACGAGGACGTGGCCCAGCGGCTGCGGGACCTGTCGGAGATCGAGGACTGCTGGTTCATCGCGGGCGACGACTCGTACATGCTCAAGGTGCGGGCGGAGAACGTGGACGGCCTGGAGAAGATCATCCGGCGGCTCAGCGGCACGAAGGGTGTCTCGCGGACGCGTACCACCATCGTGCTGTCCACCAAGTGGGAGAACCGGGTCGGAGAGCTGCCGGAAGAGGAGTAGTCGTACGGTTGGGGCGTTGTCGATGAAAGGTGTGGGCATGGATCTCGGGCTCAAGCGCGAGCTGGAGGAGAAGGTCAGGGCGGGCGTCCGCCTGACCCGTGAGGACGGCATCGCGCTGTACGAGTCGGACGACCTGGCCTGGCTCGGCGGCCTGGCGCACGAGGTGCGGACGCGCAAGAACGGCGACGTCGTGCACTTCAACGTCAACCGGCACCTCAACATGACCAACGTGTGCACGGCCTCCTGCGCGTACTGCTCCTTCCAGCGCAAGCCGGGGGAGAAGGACGCGTACACGATGCGCATCGAGGAGGCCGTGAAGCTCGCGAAGGCGATGGAGTCGGAGAACCTCACCGAGCTGCACATCGTCAACGGGCTGCACCCGAACCTGCCGTGGCGGTACTACCCGCGGTCGCTGCGGGAGCTGAAGGCCGCGCTGCCGGACGTCTCGCTGAAGGCCTTCACGGCGACGGAGATCCACCACTTCGAGACCATCTCGGGGATGAGCGCGTCGGAGATCCTCGACGAGCTGATCGACGCCGGTCTGGAGTCCCTGACCGGCGGTGGCGCCGAGATCTTCGACTGGGAGGTCCGGCAGCACATCGTGGACCACCGCACCCACTGGGAGGACTGGTCCCGCATCCACCGGCTCGCGCACGAGAAGGGTCTGAAGACCCCGTGCACGATGCTGTACGGGCACATCGAGGAGCCCCGGCACCGCGTGGACCACGTGCTGCGGCTGCGCGAGCTCCAGGACGAGACCGGTGGCTTCCAGGTCTTCATCCCGCTGCGCTACCAGCACGATTTCGTGGACATGCAGGACGGCAAGGTCCGCAACCGGCTCCAGGCGCGGACGCAGATGGCGACGGGCGCCGAGGCGCTCAAGACCTTCGCCGTGTCGCGGCTGCTGTTCGACAACGTGCCGCACGTCAAGGTCTTCTGGGTCATGCACGGCGTGCAGACCGCGCAGCTGGCCCTTCAGCACGGGGCCGACGACATGGACGGGTCGGTCGTCGAGTACAAGATCACGCACGACGCGGACAACTACGGGACGCCGAACAAGCTGACGCGTGAGGACTTGCTCGACCTCATTCGTGATGCAGGGTTCCGGCCCGTGGAGCGGAACACGCGGTACGAGATCATCCGGGAGTACGAGGGTCCCGACCCGGAGCGTCGCGAGTCGCCGCAGCCGATGCGGGTCTGATCGCGTTCGGGTGCAGGTGCGTGGGGGGTTGCTCGCGCCCGGCGGCGGAGCCGCATATCGGCAGGGTCCCGCGCCCCTGAGGGGGGTACCCGGAGGGCATGGTCAGGACCTCGGCGCCTGAGGACGCCTACACCGCTGAGCCCTTCTTGCCCGAGCGCGGCGGTCTTCCCGCTCTGCGGAAGGCCGCTGCCGAATGCCGGGGCTGCCCGCTGCACCGGGACGCCACCCAGACCGTGTTCGGGGACGGGAGCAGCGACGCCCGGGTCATGCTCGTCGGCGAGCAGCCCGGGGACCAGGAGGACCGGCAGGGCAAGCCGTTCGTCGGGCCGGCCGGGAAGCTGCTGGACCGGGCCCTGGAGGAAGCCGGCATCGATCCCTCCGAGGCCTACGTCACCAACGCCGTGAAGCACTTCAAGTTCACACAGGCCGAGCCGCGCAAGCGGCGGATCCACAAGGCGCCCAGTCTGCGGGAGATGACCGCGTGCGGGCCCTGGCTCGCCGCGGAGCTCGCGGCCGTGGAGCCGGAGCTGATCGTCGTCCTGGGGGCCACCGCCGGGAAGGCGCTGCTCGGGTCCTCCTTCCGGGTCACGCAGGTGCGCGGCACCGTGCTGGAGGAGGAGATCCACGGGCGGCCGGAGCGGCTGGTGCCGACCGTGCATCCCTCGTCGGTGCTGCGGTCCGACGACCGGGAGGCGGCCTACCGGGGGCTGGTGTCGGACCTGAAAGTGGCGGCGGACGCCCTGGCGTAATAGCTACAATCCCGGCATGCCCCTTACCTTCACGCTCGACCCCGCCGTCACCCCCGAGCTGCGTGACGGCCTGCTCGATCTGTGGACCGATGTCTCCAACGCCGGCGGCGCCGTCGGGTACGTGCCGCCGGTGACGCGGGAGGAGATCCGCCCCGCGCTGGTGCAGCACTTCGCCTCGATGGCGGAGGGGCGGGTCAAGCTGCTCGTCGGGCACGACGAGGCGGGGCAGGTCGCGGCGACCGCCTTCCTGACCTTCAACACGCATCACCTGATGACCCACTGGCTGTGGCTGTACACCGTGATGGTGCATCCCCGTCACCAGGGCAAGGGCTACGGCCGCGACCTGCTCGCCGCCGCCGCCGACGCGGCCCGGGGGATGGACGGGATCGAGGCGATCCGGCTGACCTGCCGGGGCGGTCTCGGTCTTGAGCGCTTCTACGCTTCCTGCGGCTACAAGGAGGTCGGGCGGATTCCCGGAGCGATCCGCGTGGCCCCGGGGGACGACCGCGACGACGTCATCATGCTGCTGCCCCTGGCCTGACCCCCCTGCAGGATCGGCCGCCCGTCGTGCTTCACTGGACGGTGCCCCTTTGGGTGCGTTCCGACCGTTCGAACCGGAAGAGTGGATTGAGATGCTCCGCTACACGCTGATGCGCCTCGGAATCTTCGTGGGCTGCCTCGTGGTCGTCTGGGGCGCGGTCTACTCCGGCATCGCCCCGCGCGGGCTCGGCAACAGCAACGGGCTGTGGGTCGTGCTGCTCGCCCTGCTGATCTCCGCGCCGATCAGCTTCGTCGTGCTGCGCAAGGAGCGGGACCGGGCCTCCGTGCAGGTCGCGCAGCGCGTCGACCGGATGAAGGCCAACCTGGACGCCAACCGCAGCCAGGAGGACGTGGCCGACGACACCGCCCGGGCCCAGGGGCAGGCCTCGTAAGGTCCCCCACACGCTTCGCAGCGCCCCGTTTCCGTACATGCTCGGAAACGGGGCGCTTTGCGTTGTATGGGTGTGTGTGAGTCATCACCTGTCAAAGCCAGGCTTTGAGGTCCTCAAAGCTCCGGTGTTAAGGTCGTTGTATGAAGTCAGCAGTCGCGCCCCACTCGCCCCTGAGCGTTCCGCTCGTGGCGCGCCTGCACGTGGATCTCTGTCGGTGCGCGTCCGCTTTCTGTCGTCCCTGACGTAACGCAACCCCCCGTCGTCTCCCACGTCAGCTCCCCTACGCGTCCCCCCAACGGAGTCAGTCCGTGTCCTCACACACGAAGTCCTTCAAGGTGCCCTTCTGGGCCCAGATACTCGCCGGTCTCGTCCTGGGTGTGCTGCTCGGCTGGCTGGCCCGCAGCCAGGACCTGTCCTGGCTGGTCACGACGCTGGAAAAGGTCGGCGACACCTTCATCGGGCTGCTGAAGCTCGCGGTCGCCCCGCTCGTCTTCTTCGCGATCCTGGTCTCGATCACCAACCTGCGGAAGGTCAACAACGCGGCCCGCCTGGCCTCGCGCACCCTCCTCTGGTTCATGATCACCTCGCTGATCGCCGTCAGCATCGGCCTGGTCATCGGCCTGCTGACCAACCCCGGCGCCGGTACCGGCCTCACGCCCAAGGACGGCGCGAAGCCCGAGGACACCGGCTCCTGGATCGACTTCCTGACGGGCATCATCCCGACCGACGTCATCACGCCGTTCACCGAGCTGAACGTGCTCCAGATCGTCTTCATGGCCGCCGTCGCCGGTATCGCCGCGCTCCAGCTCGGTGAGAAGGCCCAGCCGATCCTCGCCCTGAGCGAGTCCGTGCTCAGCCTGCTCCAGAAGGCGCTGTGGTGGGTCATCCGGCTCGCCCCGCTCGGCACGATCGGCCTGATCGGCTACGCCATCGCCACCTACGGCTGGGACCTGATCGGCAAGTACGCGACGTTCACCGCCGACATCTACGTCGGCTGCCTCCTCGTGATGTTCGGCGTCTACCCGACGCTGCTCGCGACCGTCGCCAAGGTCAACCCCGTCCAGTTCTTCAAGGGCGCCTGGCCCGCGATCCAGCTGGCCTTCGTCTCCCGCTCGTCCGTGGGCACCATGCCGCTGACGCAGAAGGTCACCGAGCGGCTCGGCGTGCCGAAGGAGTACGCCTCCTTCGCCGTGCCGTTCGGCGCGACGACCAAGATGGACGGCTGCGCCGCGATCTACCCGGCGATCGCCGCGATCTTCGTGGCCCAGATCTTCGACATCCAGCTCGGCATCGGCGACTACCTGCTGATCGCGTTCGTCTCGGTGGTCGGCTCCGCCGCCACGGCCGGTCTCACCGGCGCGACCGTCATGCTGACCCTCACCCTCTCCACCCTCGGCCTGCCGATGGAGGGCGTGGGCCTGCTCCTCGCGATCGACCCGATCCTGGACATGATCCGCACCGCGACCAACGTCGCCGGGCAGGCCCTGATCCCGGTGCTGGTCTCCGCCCGCGAGAACCTGCTCGACCGTACGGCGTACGCCACGGCCGACGGCTCCTCCCTGGACGAGCCGCTCGACGAGCCGCGCGACAAGGCGGAGCCGGTCACCGCGGCCGCCTGACGGCCGGCCGGCCGCACGCGTCGACGGGCCCCCTGAGCGGTCCTTCCCCGGTTCCCCGGGCGAGGGCCGTCCAGGGGGCCCGTACGCTAAGCGCTATGGGTGCCGTGAAGACCAAGCGGATGCCGCGCGCGGTCCGTGAGCAGCAGATGCTGGACGCCGCCGTGCGGATCTTCGGCCAACGCGGCTACATGGCCGCGTCGATGGACGAGATAGCCGAACTCGCCGGTGTGTCCAAGCCGTTGGTCTACCTGTACCTCAACTCGAAGGAAGACCTCTTCACCGCCTGCATCCGCAGGGAGGCGGGGGCCCTCGTCGAGGCGGTGCGGGCCGGGGTCCGTCGCGACCTGCCCGCCGACCGGCAGCTCTGGGAAGGCCTCGGCGCCTTCTTCACGCACACCGGCGAGAACCCGGACGCGTGGTCCGTCCTGCACCTCCAGGCGCGCACGCACGGGGAGCCGTTCGCCGCCGAGGTCACCGCGATGCGCGAGGAGATCGTCGCCTTCGTGACGCAGCTGATCCTCGCCGGTGCCCGTGAGGCGCACCGCGACCCCGACCTGCCCGAGGGCGAGGTCGCCGGGCTCGCCGAGGCCCTGGTCGGCGCCGCCGAGTCGCTCGCCGCCTGGGCCAACGCCACCCCCGGTGTCACGGCCCGCCAGGCCGCGGCCACCATGATGAACTTCGCCTGGGCCGGGCTCGGCGACCTCATGGCGGGGCGGCCCTGGGCACCCCCGGAGGAGCAGCCGGGCCCTCACGCCGGGTAGACGTCCCCCGTCACATGGATCCGGTCCTCCCGGCCGCGCAGTTCGAACCGGCCGTCCCGCGCCGCGTACGTCACCGTCCCGGGCAGCAGGACCGGTGCCCTGAACTCCGCGCGCAGATGGCAGCACTCCGTGACGCCGTGCGCGGCGAGGCAGCGGGCCACGGTCCACATGCCGTGGGCGATGGCCCGGGGGAAGCCGAACAGCCGGGCCGTGAGCGGGTGCAGGTGGATCGGGTTGCGGTCGCCGGACGCGGCCCCGTAGCGGCGCCCGACGTCCCCGGCGAGCCGCCACTCGGCGACCTCGGGCAGCGGCTCGCGCGCCTGCGTCTCCCGGGGGACCGCGGCCAGGTGCTGCGTGCGGTGCCGGGCCAGGTACGTGCTCCTCGACTCCCACACGACGTCCCCGCCGCCGCGCACCTCGGTGACGACCGTGGCCTCCGTGCCGCGTCGGTGGGGCGCCAACCCGTCGACCTGTACCGAGAGTTCGTACGCGTCGCTCGCCGGCATCCGGCCGTGCCGCGTGACGGTGATCGACGTGTGGACGAGGCCGAGCAGCGGCAGCGGGAAGTCCCGGCCGCTCATCAGCCGCATGGCCAGGGGGAACCCGAGCACATGCGGATAGGTCACCGGCAGCGCGTCCTCCCCGGTCGGGAACCCGCAGACCCGCTCGTACGCCGCGAGCCGCGCGAGGTCGACGCGCAGCCCGGGCACGACGAGCCGGGTGCGGGGGAACTCCGCGTCGGAGCGCGGGCGTTTGAAGGGGGACAGCAGGGCACCGCGGGCGAGGAGCGGAGCGAGGGAGGGGGACCGAGTGAGGGCGAGATCGGCGGGGGCGGCCATCACGCCCCCAGCAGGCTCTGGCCGCACACGCGGACGACCTGGCCGTTGACCGCGCCCGAGGCCGGGTGGGCCAGCCAGGCGGTGGTCTCGGCGACATCGGCCGGGAGACCGCCCTGGGCGAGGGAGTTCATACGGCGGCCCGCCTCGCGGATGAACAGCGGGACGGCGGCCGTCATCTTCGTCTCGATGAAGCCGGGCGCCACCGCGTTGACCGTCACGCCGTGCTCCGCGAGCGCGCGCGGGGCGAGGGAGCGGACCAGGCCGACGACGCCCGCCTTGCTCGCCCCGTAGTTGGTCTGGCCGGCGTTGCCGGCGATCCCCGCGATCGAGGCGGTGGCGACGATCCGGCCGCCGCGCTTCAGCGTCCCGTCCTTCAGCAGGGCGTCCGTGGTGCGCAGCACGCTCCCCAGGTTCACTTCGAGGACGGAGCTCCAGCGTTCGGACGGCATGTTCACCAGACGCCGGTCGCGGGTGATGCCCGCGTTGTGGATCAGCAGGTCCAGGCCGTCGGGCAGGGCGTCGGCGATCCGCGCGCCCGCGTCGGCGGCCGTGATGTCGAGCAGCAGCGCGGTGCCGCCGAGCCGCTCGGCGACCCGCCGGGCGTCCTGCTCGGCCTGCGGCACGTCCAGGACGACGACCCGGGCCCCGTCCCGGGCGAGTGTCTCGGCGACCGCCTCACCGATGCCGCGGGCGGCGCCGGTGACCAGGGCGGTGCGGCCGGCCAGGGGATGATCTTCGTCGGGGGGAGCGGTCTCGTGGGATGTCCCCACCTCGATCACCTGCCCGCTCACGTACGCCGACTTCGGCGACAGCAGGAAGCGCAGAGTGGACTCCGCGGCGGCGGCGTCCGTGAGCCGGAGCAGGTTCACCGTCGTGCCCCGGCCGATCTCCTTGCCGAGGGAGCGCGTGAAGCCCTCCAGGGCCTGCTGGGCCGCGGCCTGGTGGTGGTCGGCGGGGTCGAGCGGCGCGCCGAGCAACACCACGCGGCCGCTCGGGGCGACCGACCGCAGAACCGGATGCAGGGCCGCGTGCACCTCGGCCAGCCCCTCGACGTCCCGTACGCCGGTCGCGTCCAGGACGACGGCGGCCGTGCGGCCGGTGCCGGCCGGGCCGGGGCCCGTACGGGCGAGGACCGGCGCCAGGCCGAGGGCGGACCGGCCGGCGGTGAGATGCAGCAGACCGCCGTCCAGGACGGGCCGCTCGGGGGACCAGCGGGTCAGCGCAGCCGGCTGCGGCAGGCCCAGCCGGCGGGTGAGGAAGCGGCCGGGCGCGGTACCGGTGAAGCGCAGATAGCGGTCGGCCATGTCCAACTCCCAGTTCCGAGGACGGCTCACAGAAGCCACAGGTGCTTACTCTGGAGTAAGGTTACCGGAGGTAAGGCTACGTCACAGACGAGGAGCAGGTCGAGATGAGCCCCCAGCAGCTGTCGCCGTCGGTGCGGCGCGTGGCGATCGTCGGCGGAGCGCGCCTCCCCTTCGCCCGTTCCGACGGCCCCTACGCCACCGCCTCCAACCAGCAGATGCTCACCGCCGCCCTCGACGGCCTCGTCGAGCGCTACGGACTCCAGGGGCCCGGCGCGGTCGGCGAGTTCGTCGCCGGAGCCGTGCTCAAGCACAGCCGCGACTTCAACCTCGCCCGCGAGACCGTCCTCGGCTCCACACTCCACCCCCGCACCCCCGCCTACGACATCCAGCAGGCCTGCGGCACCGGCCTCCAGGCCGTCATCGCCGCCGCCAACAAGATCGCTCTCGGCCAGACGGAATCGGCCGTCGCGGGCGGCGCGGATACCGCCAGCGACGCCCCCCTCGGCGTCAACGACTCCCTGCGCCGCATCCTGCTGGAGGCCCGCCGGGCGAAGTCGCTGAGCGGGCGGGCGAAGGCCCTGGCCAAGGTGCGCCCGGCCCACCTCGTCCCCGACATCCCGCGCAACGCCGAGCCGCGCACCGGCCTGTCCATGGGCGAACACGCCGCCGTCACCGCCCGCGCCTGGGGCATCGCCCGCGCGGCACAGGACGAACTCGCCGCCGCCAGCCACCAGCGGCTGGCGGCGGCGTACGAACGCGGCTTCTTCCAGGACCTGGTGGTCCCCTTCCGCGGCCTGGCCCGCGACCAGAACCTGCGCCCCGGCTCGACGGTGGAGAAACTCGCCTCCCTGAAGCCGGTGTTCGGCCTCGGCCACCCCGACCCGACCATGACGGCCGGGAACTCCACCCCGCTGACGGACGGCGCCGCGACCGTGCTGCTGGCGAGCGAGGACTGGGCCCGCGAACGCGGCCTGGAGCCACTGGCGTACCTCACCGCCTACGAGACGGCGGCCGTCGACTTCGTGGGCGGCGACGTGGCCGGCGGCGAGGACGGGCTGCTCATGGCACCCGCCCACGCCGTCCCGCGCATGCTGGAGCGGGCCGGGCTGGGCCTGGACGACTTCGACCTCGTCGAGATCCACGAGGCGTTCGCCTCCCAGGTGCTGGCGACGCTCGCCGCCTGGGAGAAGCGCGGCCTGGGCACGGTGGACCGCGCCCGGCTGAACGTGGCCGGCTCGTCCCTCGCGACCGGCCACCCCTTCGCCGCCACCGGCGCCCGGATCGTGGCCACCCTGGCCAAACTCCTCACCGAACGGGACGCCCCCGCCCGGGGGCTGATCTCCGTCTGCGCGGCGGGCGGGCAGGGGGTGACGGCGATCCTGGAGCGGGCCTGAGGGCCGAGGGCGCGCGGAACCTGAAGAACCCTCACTTAACCCCCGAGAATGCACAGGCCTGGCCCCGGACCATCCCCGAACCCGCACAGACCCGCCACGTGAGCGCCGTACGATCCCGTTCCTACCGGCAGTAACCCCTTTCCGGGGGTTCCGCCGGTTGAGCGCCTCGGCGTGCGAGGCACGTACGTCATGCAGCAAGCAGTTTCTCCCCGCTGCACGCCCCAGGAGCCGCCCGTGTCCACTGCGTATCCCTCCTCCGCCTACGGCGACGCGTACGGAGGACCGGTGCTGGTCGAGCCCGAGGTACGGCGGCTGGACGGGGCCGTGCGGGAGGTCTCCGTACCGCCGCTGGCCCCGCCCTGGACCCACGGGTCCCTCGCCGACCTGCCGTTCGACAACGCGAGCGCGAACCCGGGTGCCGTGGCCCTCAGCCGCAAGGACGCCGACGGGCACTGGAGCGACGTCACGGCCGAACAGTTCGCCGGCCAGGTGACGGCCGTGGCGAAGGGCCTGATCGCCGAAGGCCTGATGCCGGGCGACCGGGTCGCCGTGATGGCCCGCACCCTGTACGAGTGGACGGTCCTGGACTTCGCCGCCTGGGCGGCCGGACTGGTCACCGTCCCCGTCTACCCCACCTCCTCCGTCTTCCAGGCCCGCTGGATCCTCCAGGACTCCGGTGCGGTCGCCCTGGTCACCGAGACCGCCGCACAGGCCGCCGCCCTCGGCCCCGAACGCGAACGCCTGCCCGACCTCAAGCACCTGTGGGTCGTCGAGAAGGGTCACGTGGCGCGGCTCGCCGAAGCCGGGGCCCACCTGCCCGACCAGGAGGTCGAGGTGCGGCGCGGCATGCTCGGCCCCGACACCCTCGCCACCCTCGTCTACACCTCGGGCACCACGGGCCGCCCCAAGGGCTGCGCACTCACCCACGGCAACTTCTTCGCCGAGGTCGACAACGCCATCGAGCTGCTCTACCCCGTCTTCCGGGCGAAGACCAGCGAAGAGGCCTCCGTCCTGCTGTTCCTGCCGATGTCCCACGTCTTCGGCCGCATGGTGGCCATCGCCTGCATCCGGGCCCGCGTACGGCTGGGCCACGCACCCAGCATCAAGGCCGAGCACCTGCTGCCGGACCTGGCGAGCTTCCGGCCGACCTGTCTGCTGGCCATCCCGTACATGCTGGAGAAGGTCTTCAACTCCGCCCGCGCCAAGGCCGAGGCGGGCGGCCGGGTCGCGTCGTTCGACCGCGCGGTGGCGGTGGCGCAGCGCTACGGAGAGGCCCTGGAGGCCCAGCAGACGGGCACCGGCCCCGGCCCCACCCGCGCCCTCAAGACCGCCCGGGCCTTCTACGACCCGCTGGTCTACCGCCGCATCCGCAACGCCATGGGCGGCAGAGTCCGCTACGCCATCTGCGGCGGCTCCCCGCTCGGCCGCCGCCTGGCCGCGTTCTACGCCGGGGCCGGCATCGAGATCTTCGAGGGCTACGGGCTGACGGAGACCACCGGCGCGAGCACCGTCACCCCGCCCCTGAAACCCCGCCTGGGCACCGTCGGCTGGCCCCTGCCCGGCACCCGCGTCCGCATCGCCGCCGACGGGGAGATCCTCGTCGCCGGCGACCACGTGCTGCGCGGCTACTGGGACCCGCAGGCCGGCGGCGTCACCCCCGCCGCCCCCGACGGGTGGCTCGCCACCGGCGACATCGGCGAACTCGACGACGAGGGCTATCTGACGATCACCGGCCGCAAGAAGGAACTGCTGATCACCGCGGGAGGCAAGTCCGTCGCCCCGGCCCCCCTGGAGAACTGGCTGCGCGCGCACCCGCTGATCTCCCAGTGCCTCGTCCTGGGCGACGGCCGCCCGTTCGTCTCCGCGCTGATCACCCTCGACCCGGCCGGCATCACCCACTGGCGCCAGATGAACGGCAAGCACCCCGTACCGCCGGGGCTCCTCGTCGACGACGAGGAACTGCGCGCCGTGCTCCAACGGGCCGTCGACGAGGCCAACAAGATGGTCTCCCGTCCCGAGTCCATCCGCCGCTTCGCCGTCCTCCCCGAAGACTTCACGGAAGAGGCGGGCCATCTCACCCCGTCGATGAAGCTCCGCCGGGAGGCCGTGCTGCGCGCGTTCGCCGCGGAAGTGGAGGGCCTGTACACGCGGTGAGGCACCTTTGCGATCTCTTCACACGTGGTTCTTGACGACGCCAGGCGTCTGCCCGTTGGCTTTCGACCACCTCGTCACGATGCTCCCCCATCGGAAGGCACCACCAGTGATAGCGCGCAACCCCCGTCAGGCCGCCGTTCGGCACCTCTCCATGGCCCTGGCGGTCTCCGTATCGGCCCTGTCCCTCGCCGCCTGCGGCGACGGCGGGAGTGACGACACCGCCGCGAAGAAGGGCAACGACATCACGGTGGGCCTCCTGCTGCCCGACCGGGACACGGCTCGTTTCGAGAAGTTCGACTATCCGCTGATCAAGCGGGAAGTCGCCTCCCTCACGGACGACCAGGGCACGGTCCGCTACGCCAACGCCGAGGCCAGCGCGTCCAGACAGAGCGAGCAGTTCAAGAAGATGATCAGCGAGAAGGTCGACGTCATCCTCGTCGACGCGCTGAACTCCAAGACCATCGCCGCGGACGTCCAGAAGGCCAAGGACGCCGGTATCCCGGTCATCGCCTACGACCGGCTCGCCGAGGGCCCCATCGACGCCTACGTCTCCCACGACAACGAACTCGTCGGCCAGGTGCAGGGCCGCGCCATCATCGGGGAGCTCGGTGAGAAGGCCGAGAAGAGCAAGGTCGTCATGATGAACGGCGACCCCGCCGACCCCAACACCGCACGCTTCAAGGACGGCGCGCTCAGCGAACTCCAGGGCCAGGTCGACATCGTCAAGCAGTACGACACCAAGGAGTGGAAGCCCGCGATCGCCAAGGAGCACATGAAGGAGGCGATCCAGTCCGTCGGACTGAACAACATCGCCGCCGTCTACTCGGCCAACGACGGCATGGCCGGCGCCGTCATCGAGGCGCTCCAGGAGGCCGGTGCCACCAAGATGCCGCCGGTCACCGGGCAGGACGCCAACCTCGACGCGGTGCAGCGGGTCGTCTCCGGCGAGCAGTACATGACCGTGTACAAGTCGTTCCTGCTGGAGGCGACCAACGCCGCGAAGATCGCGGTGGCCAAGGTCCAGGGCCGCACGATCGAGTTCGCCGCGCTGACCCGTGAGACGGTCGACAGCCCCACGCAGAAGAACATCCCCGCGATGCTGGTCCCGGTGGTCGCCCTCACCAAGGACAACATCAAGGACACGGTGATCACCGACGGCGTCTACACCGTGAAGGACATCTGCACCGCCAAGTACAAGGCGGACTGCGCGGCCATCGGCCTCGAGTAGCGGGAGCGGTGGGCGGCGCACGGGTCTTGACTTCGCAAGACCCCCGCGCGACAGTCCCCACCCCTTTCGCGTTCTCGTCGGGCTGGAGCGGCCATGACCACACGCACGGACACCGCGGCGACTGCCGGCGCCCCGTCCCGCAGACGGCTGCTGGCCGGGGCCGCCGGCGCCGGTCTCGCGGCCGCCACGGGAGTGCACCAGAGCGCCCGGGCGGCCGACTTACCCCCGCTCGGCACGTACGACGTCGTCGTCATCGGCTCGGGCGCCGCCGGCATGACCGCCGCGCTGACGGCCGCGCGCCAGGGCCTGAGCTGCGTCGTCGTGGAGAAGGCCCCGACCTTCGGCGGCTCGGCCGCCCGCTCCGGAGCCGGGATCTGGATCCCGAACAACCCGGTGCTCCTCGCCGCGGGGGTGCCCGACACCCCCGCGAAGGCCGCCGCCTACCTCGCCGCGGTCGTCGGCCCGGACGTCCCCGCCGACCGGCAGCGGGCCTTCCTCACCCACGGCCCGGCGACGATCTCCTTCGTCATGGCGAACAGCCCGCTCCGGTTCCGCTGGATGGAGGGCTACAGCGACTACTACCCCGAGCTGCCCGGCGGCCTGCCGAACGGCCGCTCCATCGAGCCGGACCAGTTCGACGGCAACCTCCTGGGCGCCGAACTGGCCCGCCTGAACCCGCCGTACATGGACGTCCCCGCCGGCATGGTGGTCTTCAGCGCCGACTACAAGTGGATCGCCCTCGCCGCCGTGAACGCCCGGGGCGCGGCCGTCGCCGCCCAGTGCCTCGCCCGCGGCGCGAAGGCGGCGACGCTCGGCCAGAAGCCCCTGACCATGGGCCAGGCGCTCGCGGCGGGCCTGCGGGCCGGGCTGCGAGCGGCCGGGGTCCCGGTCTGGCTGAACACGCCCCTGACGGACCTGCACGTCGAGAACGGCACGGTGACGGGAGCCGTCGTCACCCGCGACGGCGCTCCCGGCCTGGTCCGCGCCCGCCGGGGCGTCATCGTCGGCTCGGGCGGCTTCGAGCACAACGCCGCCATGCGGCGACGCTTCCAGCGCCAGCCCATCGGCACCGAGTGGACCGTCGGGGCCAAGGAGAACACCGGCGACGGCATCCGCGCGGGGGAGCGGCTCGGCGCGGCGCTCGACCTGATGGAGGACGCCTGGTGGGGCCCGGCCGTCCCCGTCCCCGGCCAGCCCTACTTCTGCCTCGCCGAACGCACCCTGCCCGGCGGGCTGCTGGTGAACGGCTCGGGCCGGCGCTTCGTCAACGAGGCCGCGCCCTACAGCGACGTCGTGCACACCATGTACGACGTCCACGACACCGAACCGGCCATCCCGTGCTGGCTCGTCGTCGACCAGAACTACCGCAACCGCTACCTCTTCAAGGACGTCCTGCCGACGCTGCCCCTCCCCGACACCTGGTACGACTCCGGCGCCGCCCACAAGGAGTGGACCCTGGACGCCCTGGCGGTCTCGATCGGCGTCCCCGCGGCGGCCCTGCGCACCAGCGTCAGCCGCTTCAACGCCCAGGCACGGCGGGGCGAGGACCCCGACTTCCACCGGGGCGACAGCGCCTACGACCACTACTACACGGACCCGTCGGTCCTCCCCAACTCCTGCCTGGCCCCCCTCTGGCTCCCCCCGTACCACGCCTTCCGCATCGTCCCCGGCGACCTCGGCACCAAGGGCGGCCTCCGCACGGACGCCCGGGCCCGGGTGCTGCGCGAGGACGGCTCGGTGATCCCGGGCCTGTACGCGGCGGGAAACGCGAGCGCGGCCGTGATGGGCCACAGCTACGCGGGCGCCGGCTCGACGATCGGCCCGGCGATGACGTTCGGATACATCGCGGCGCGGGACATCGCGGGGGTTCTGTAGGGCCGGGCCGGCGCCGGCCGGTGCGCGAGACGGCCGGGAGGGGCCGGGAGTGTGACCGGCAGCGCGGGAGACGGCCGGGAGGGGCCGGGAGTGTGA
>NZ_JBIBEQ010000013.1:82317-184787 GCF_042955215.1 Streptomyces sp. NPDC012466
TGACCGGCAGCGCGGGAGACGGCCGGGAGGGGCCGGGAGTGTGACCGGCAGCGCGGGAGACGGCGGGGAGGGGCCGGGAGTGTGACCGGCAGCGCGGGAGACGGCGGGGAGGGGCCGGGAGTGTGACCGGCAGCGCGGTCGGCAGCGGGCTCGCTCTGGGGAGCGCACGCCCGGCTGCGGGGGCCGCCCGGGCATCGCACGTGGGGCTGGGGCGATGCCCGGGCGGTCTACTGCCCCGGCTTGCGGGCCACGAGGCTCGCCTGGGCGACCGGCTCGGTCTCCTCCGGCTCGCGCAGCGTCCGTTGGCGGACGGTGAAACCGGCTGCTTCCAGCAGCGCCGCGATGTGTTCCGGCCGGCGGCGGCGGAAGGTCAGGGCCACCGGGTGGCCGAAGGCCTCCTCATAGTGGCGGGGCTCGTCACCGCACTGGAAGCCCAGGAGGAGGTGGCCGCCGGGGCGCAGGACACGGTGGAAACCGGCGAAGAGGGCGGGCAGGTGCTCCTCGGGCGTGTGGATGGTCGAGTACCAGGACACGACGCCGTCGAGCGAGCCGTCCGGCAGGTCCAGCTCCTGCATCGAGCCCTGCTCGAACCGCAGGCCCGGGTTCTCGCGGCGGGCGACCGCGAGCATCGACTCCGACAGGTCCAGCCCGAACACCGACAGCCCCCGCGACGCCAGGAACGCCGTCACCCGCCCGGGCCCGCACCCCAGGTCGGCGACCTCGCCCCCCTCACCCACGAGCCCCGCGAACCCGTACAGCACCCCGAGGTCCAGCGGCGTCCCCGCCCCCAGGTCACCGAAGTGGACGGCGTACTCCTCGGCGACGGTGTCGTAGAACCTGCGGGTCTCGATCAGGAAGTCAGCATCGGCCATGGCCGCAGACCCTAGCGGGAGCCCTCCCCCCGACCCGCGCGTACCGGCCGAAGCGGCTCGTGGCCCTCGCGCCCCTCAGCCCTCGCGCGGCCCCTCGTCTCCCCGGCCTTCGCCCGACGAGGCGTTTCCCCGGCCCTCGTCCGACGGGCCGACCTCCCGGCCCTCGCCCGGCTCCCCGTCCCCTTGGTCCGGCTGGGTCCGCCCCGCGCCGATACCCGCCCCCGCTCCGATCGCCGTGCCGAAGCCGAGGCCCAGGGCCAGCCCGAGGCCGAGGTTGTCGAAGACGGTCATGCCGAGCACGAGGCCTATGGCCGTGCCGAGGGCCAGGCCTGTCGACAGACCCGTGGCCAGGGACTTGCCGGCGGGGGAGCCGTCCTGGGTCTCGTCGGCAGGGGTGCCGTCGGCTTCCCCCTTGTTCTCCGGATCGTCGCGCATCCGCCCATCGTCGCATGGCCGGAATTCGCCGGGAATTCATCGGGCGGAAGGACCCGGAAAGGGCAGGAGCCCCGTCGCCTGGCGGCGCGGGGCTCCTTGGGTACTACAAATCAGACCGGCGTGACGTTCTCAGCCTGCGGGCCCTTCGGACCCTGCGTGACGTCGAAAGACACCTGCTGGTTCTCCTCGAGGGACCGGAAGCCGGTCGCATTGATCGCGGAGTAGTGGACGAAGACGTCGGGGCCGCCGCCCTCCTGGGCGATGAAACCAAAGCCCTTTTCGGCGTTGAACCACTTAACGGTTCCGGTAGCCATAAGCCCTCCTTGGGCCCAAAAGGGTTGCCCTGCTCCAGAACCAGCAAGTGTGAAGATGAATTCCGCACAAGTGCATATGTCTGTGAATGACGAGAGCCCGCGGTCACATGCTCCGCAGGCTCTGTACTGCAAGGGAAACCAAACTGCAACTTGCGACGAGCCTAGCACGCAGACTCCGGAATGCAATAGGGGTCAAGATCACGTCACCCGAATGTTTGAACATCCCCCCGCCGACTGGCGGAGGGGGTGCTCACCGCGGTCCGCACCCCGACCGCGGGCCCGCGCGCCGGTCCGCGCGCCCCGAGGGCTAGCCTCACGATGTGGACAATCCTCGCACCCGGCCGCGCGTCGGCCACATCCAGTTCCTGAACTGCCTGCCCCTGTACTGGGGGCTCGCGAGAACGGGCACGCTCCTCGACTTCGAGCTCTCCAAGGACACCCCGGAGAAGCTCAGCGAGAAGCTGGTGCAGGGCGAACTCGACATCGGTCCGATCACCCTCGTCGAGTTCCTCCGGCACGCCGACGACCTGGTCGCCTTCCCCGACATCGCCGTCGGCTGCGACGGCCCGGTGATGTCCTGCGTGATCGTCTCGCAGGTCCCCCTGGACCAGCTGGACGGCGCCCGCGTCGCCCTCGGGTCGACCTCCCGCACCTCCGTCCGCCTCGCCCAGCTGCTCCTCGCCGAGCGCTACGGCGTCCAGCCGGACTACTACACCTGCCCGCCCGACCTGAGCCTGATGATGCAGGAGGCCGACGCCGCCGTCCTCATCGGAGACGCGGCGCTGCGCGCGAACATGCTCGACGGGCCGCGCTTCGGCCTGGCCGTGCACGACCTGGGCGCGCTGTGGAAGGAGTGGACGGGCCTGCCGTTCGTCTTCGCGGTCTGGGCGGCCCGCCGCGACTACCTGGAGCGTGAGCCTGTCATCACCCGCCGGGTGCACGAGGCCTTCCTCCACTCCCGCAACCTCTCCCTGGAGGAGGTCGACAAGGTCGCCGAGCAGGCCGCCCGCTGGGAGGCCTTCGACGAGGAGACCCTCGCCCGCTACTTCACCACCCTCGACTTCCGCTTCGGCGACGCGCAGTTGGCGGCGGTCGCCGAGTTCGCGCGGCGGGTCGGCCCGACGACCGGCTTCCCGGCGGACGTGAAGGTGGACCTGCTCCAGCCGTGAACCGGGCGGTGCTCCGGCACTACTCTGCTGGAGAGCGCAGGCGTGCCGGGGCCGGGAACGTCCCCGCGGGCCTACGGGGGAGGGGTGACGCCATGCGGCCGCTCGACGTCGACGAACCCACGGTCGTGGGGCCCTACCGGCTGCTCGGCCGGCTGGGCTCCGGCGGCATGGGCCGGGTCTACCTGGGCCGCAGCGCCGGAGGCCGCACGGTCGCCGTGAAGATCGTGCATCCGCACTTCGCGCTGGACGAGGAGTTCCGGGCCCGTTTCCGGCGCGAGGTCGACGCCGCGCGCCGGGTGGGCGGTGCCTGGACGGCGCCCGTCCTGGACGCGGACCCGGGGGCGCGGGTGCCGTGGGTGGCGACGGCCTATGCCGCCGGTCCGTCCCTGTCGGCCGCGGTCACCGACGCCGGGCCCCTGCCGGCCCACACCGTGCGCGCCCTGGGCGCCGGTCTCGCCGAGGCGCTGGCGGCGGTGCACGAACTGGGCCTGGTGCACCGGGACGTGAAGCCCTCGAACGTCCTGCTGACCCTCGACGGCCCCCTGCTGATCGACTTCGGCATCGCCCGTGCCACGGACGGCACGGCGTCCCTCACCTCCACCGGCGTGTCCGTCGGCTCGCCCGGCTACATGTCGCCCGAGCAGATCCTGGGCAAGGGCGTCACGGGCGCGGCCGACGTCTTCTCTCTGGGCGCGGTCCTCGCCTACGCGGCGACCGGCCAACCCCCCTTCCCCGGGGACTCCTCCGCCGCCCTGCTCTACAAGGTCGTCCACGAGGAGCCGGAACTCGGCCCGCTGGACGGGGAGTTGCGGAGCCTGACGGCGGCGTGCCTCGCGAAGGACCCGGGCGCGCGGCCCGCCCCCGCGGAGGTGGCCCGCCGGCTGGCCCCCGAGGGCACGGCCCGGCTGGTGGCGGGCGGGTGGCTGCCGGGGCCGCTGGTGGAGCAGGTGAGCCGCAGTGCCGTGCAGTTGCTGAATCTGGAGGCGACGGGGCCGGGGGCCGGGCAGGGGGCCGGAGCGCCTTCCGGTCCGGTCGGATTCAGCAGCCCCTCGGTGGGCGTGCCGGAAGCGGCCGGTGGCGAGGGGCTCGGGGTGTTCGGGCCGGCGCCGGTGATGCCGTCTACGGTGCCGCCGCCGGTGATGCCGTCTACGGTGCCGCCGCCCACACCTCCCTCCACCGCCGTACCCGAACCCCGGGACGGCGACCACCCGCAGGACACCGCCCCGGCCTCCCCTCTCCGCCCCGGCAGGGTCACCGTCTCCGTCGCGGCGACGTCCACCCCCGAGGGCGGCGGGCGGGTGCGGAGGCTGAGCTGCTCCGTGGCGTTGGTGGTCGCGGGGGCGATGGCCGCCGTGACGATCGGGTCGGTGTTCGTGTTCGACCTGCTGCCGGACCGGGGCGGCCAGGACGACGCGGACTCGGGCGCCGGGTCCGACTCGCCTCCCGCGGCCACCGCGAGCTCCGCCCCTCCCACCGGCTCGGTGCCCGCCGCGTACCTCGGCACCTGGGAGGGCCAGGGCGTCGCCCTCGACGGCAGACTGCCCCTCGGCACGTTCCGCATCACGATCGAACGGGCCGTCGTCGGCGCCGAGTTGGGCAGACTCCGCCAGACCGACCAGATCGGCGGCGTCTGCGTCGACGTCCTCACCCTGAAGCAGGTGACGAAGAAGGAGCTCGTCGCGACGTCGGTCGGCGCGAAGACCAACCACGGCGGCTGCAACCCGGCGAAGACGACCGTCCACCTCAAGCCGGTGGGCGACGACCTCCAGTACCAGTCGGAGAGCGCGGAGTCTGGGCGTCCTCGGGCTCGGATGTCGAAGGTGGGGTAGGGGGCGTCCTGCGGCTGAGCCTGACCAGCAGGGTGATCAGCAGGGCGGCCGCCGCGAGCGTGGCGGCGAGGCCGACGGCCCACAGCCACGGGTAGTGCATGTGCACCCAGCAGGGCCCGCCCTCGCGGTAGCAGTCGTAGTCCCAGTTCCGGCGTCGCTTGGGCCTCGCGGTCGTGCTGATCACCCCTGCGACGAGGTAGCCCGCGGCCAGCCCGGGCAGGGACGCGACCGCCCAGGCCAGCGAACGCGGCTTGCTCTTCTTCCAGTTCATCCGAAGCAGCGGTGCCACCCAGGCGAGGAAGACCAGCGGCACCAGGGCGCCGACGGTGGCGGCGAAGGCGTACGCGCCGCCGGGCCACGCCGGAGCGACGTCACCCCAGAGCTCGTGGCCCCAGTACATGTCGAAGAGGACCAGCGGCATCAGCAGGACGACGAAGCCGGGCAGCACCACGCAGCCGAAGGCACAGCTCCAGTCCCGCTTCCCCGGCCGGTCGGCGGTCCGGCGGCCCGGTCGGTGCTCGTACCGCAGCGCCGACCCCGCCGCCTTCCTCCGCTTCGGCTTCGCCGAACCCCCGCTCAACGCCTCACCCCGGGATGACGACCGTGCGCAGCTCGCCGTCGCCGAGGTGCAGCATGCCCTTGCCGGGGACGACCTGGCCGCCGACCATGCCGCGGTTGAGGCGGACACCGACGAGGTCGCCGCTGGAGGACTCCTGGGGGGAGAGCAGGATGCCCCGCCGGGCCTTCTTCGCGTCGACCTGCCAGCCCGAGAAGCCGCTGCACACGTCCTCCTCGTCACCGGCGATGACGAGCGCGAGCCCGCGCTCGGCGCCGCGCGAGACCAGCTTCTTCATCTGGCTCTCGGCGTCGCAGTCCTCCAGGAGCTCGCCGTCGTCGACCAGAACGGCGATCGGCTCCTCCAGGGACGCCTGGTCGATGAGCTCCTCGAACTCGTCCTCGTCGATGTCGTCACCGGTGAAGACCTTCAGCACGCCGTCCGCGCCGTCGAGTTGGCGCAGCGGGGACTGGCGCGGAGCCGCGATGACCAGACGCGTGCCCTGGGACAGGAACGACTGCGCGAAGTTCATCATCACCGTCGAGCGGCCGGACTTGGCAGGGCCCGCGACGACGAACGCCGGTACCCCCTCGGCCAGATCGGGCCCGAAGCCGATGATCTCGTCGCCGCCGATACCGACCAGACCCCACAGACGTGAACGGGACGCGTCCGGGTCACGCAGCTCCCAGGCCTCCGGGAAGGAGATGCGGCTGGGCAGACTGTCGACGCGGAACGGGCGGCGCGAGCGGGGGACGGCGGCGTCGCGGGCCGTGGCCGCCTCACCGATCGCCGCCAGCGCCGCCGCCTGGCCCTGACCGGACGTGTCCTGCGCGAGCAGCGCGAACTGCGTCTCCGTACCGAACTCGTTGCGGAACGCACGCCCCGGCGGAATCTCCTCCGGCACCTTGCGCGCCGGGATGCCCAGCGCCGAGAAGTCGCTGCGGTCGGCGAGCCGCAGCCCGTACTTGTCCTCGGTGAGGGTCGCGATCCGGCCCACCAGAAGGGTCCGGTCACCCGTCAGGACCAGGTGGATGCCGACGCTCGCGCCCTCGCGCATCATCGTCTGCAACTCGTCGGTCAGCGACCCGTGATCGACCTCGCCGAGGGTGGGCACCCAGCCCTCCCAGCGGTCCAGCAGTACCACGATGTGCGGCAGCCGCTCGTCCTCGGCGACCGACGCCCGCTGCTCCCCGATGTCCGCGAAGCCCTTCTCCGACAGCACGTCCTGACGGCGGCTCATCTCGCCCTTGAGCCGGTTGACCAGCCGCACGACCCGCTCGGTCTGGTTACGGCTCACGACCGCACCGCAGTGCGGCAGCCGCGTCAGGGCGTTGAGCGCGCCGTTGCCGCAGTCGATGCCGTAGAGGTGCACATCGGCGACCGAGTGCGTACGGGCGAGAGAACCCGCCAGGGTGCGCAGCACCTGCGAGCGGCCGCTGCGCGGGGCACCGCCGATCATCAGATGGCCGAAGGAGGAGAAGTCCACGGCGACCGGGCGGCGCGACTGGCTCGCGGGCAGGTCCTCGATGCCGTACGGCGCCGGCGGCAGCTTCCCGGGCCCACCGGCGAACGCGGGCACCTCCACGTCGTCCAGCAGCAGCGTCTCGTCCAGTGCGGGCAGCCACGGGCTGTGCTGCGGCGGGATGCCGAGGGAGCGGTTGGCGTCGCGGATGGTGTCGACGAGGACCTTCAGATCGGTGATCTCCTCGTCCTCCCGCGACTCCGCCTTCGGCTTGACCAGCGCCGCCCGCCCCAGGTCCTCCCACGTCAGCGGGCCCACCCACGGCATGAGCAGGGCAGGGTCGGCCGCACCGGGCCGACGTCCACCCACCCGGCCGGACTGGAACGGCACCAGGGAGGCGTGCCCGAGCCGGGCGTACGCGCGACCCGGGGTGTTCTTGGAGATGTGCCCCGCCTCGGGCGAGTCGATGACGTCCGACGACTCGCCGCCGTCCGTCACGCGCAGCGCGATACGGAGGTTGGTGTTGGCCCGGATCTCGGGGGACACGACACCCGACGGCCGCTGCGTCGCCAGCAGCAGGTGAATGCCGAGGGAACGACCACGCTGGGCGATGTTCACCAGCCCCGTCACGAAGTCCGGCAGGTCACGCACCATCGAGGCGAACTCGTCGATGACGATGAGCAGCCGGGGCACCGGCCGGTGCGACGGATCCCGGCGCACCAGGTCCTGGTAGTCCTCGATGTCCTTGGCGTCGGCCGCGGCCAGGATGTGCTCGCGCCGGTGCAGCTCCGCACCGAGCGACTCCAGGGCCCGCTCCACCAGGTGGGCGTCGAGGTCGGTGACCATGCCGACGGTGTGCGGCAGATGCACACAGTCCTTGAAGGCCGCGCCACCCTTGTAGTCGACGAGCACGAACGTCATGTTCTCCGGCGTGTTCGCCACCGCC
Organism: Streptomyces sp. NPDC012466; assembly: GCF_042955215.1. NCBI lineage: Bacteria > Bacillati > Actinomycetota > Actinomycetes > Kitasatosporales > Streptomycetaceae > Streptomyces > Streptomyces sp. NPDC012466. The sequence goes on from NZ_JBIBEQ010000013.1 coordinate 89,901, forward strand.
AGCGCCGCCACGATGGTCTGCAGCAGCTCCGACTTACCCGAACCGGTCGTACCCGCGATCAGACCGTGCGGCCCGTCCTTGCGGATGTCGATGCCGAACGGCCCGTCGTACGACTCACCGATGACGGCCAGCGTCGACTGCCCGCCCATCCGCCAGCGGGCCACGATCGCGTCACTGGTCGGCGGCTCCAACTGCAGCACGTCCAGCAGCCGGCTCGACCCCGGCAGCGCCGAGTCCTCGGTCTCACCGCTGATGTCCCGCAGCGGCGACAACGACCGGGCCAGCCGCAGGCACCAGGCGGCGGAGACGAAGTCGGGCCGCACGTCCTTCAGCCGCTCGGCACCGGCCTCCTCGACCCGCAACCGCAACTTCTCGGTGCGCTCGGCCTGTTCGGGCTGGTGGGCGGTGGTGTGCCAGGCCTGGAACGAGGGGAAGCCACCGGCGACCTGCTGGGACGGCTGCACCTGCTGGGCGGCCGTCTGCAACTCCTCGGCCTTCGGCTCGGCCACGACGTACGCCTGGCACTCGCCGGGCAGGAACCGCTCCTCGGCGTCCAGGCAGACCGCGAACATCGACACGGACGGCCCCTCGCGCAGCAGCCGCACCACACCCGGCAGCGACCGCAGCCGCCGCGACCCGTCCCACACGACGACGATGTCGGGGTCGCCGAAGCTCGAATTGCCCTGCGACTTGTTCTCCTCGGCGGCCTTCTTGCGCGCGTCGAGGATCTGCGTCAGCTCGCCGATACGGGCACCGACGGTCTCGGCGTCCGTCCCGATCAGCGCGTTCACGTCCTGCCCGCCGGACGGCCGGGCGTGCGGCAGCCAGCGCACCCAGTCCCACGACTCCCGCGCCGCGTTGTCGCTCAGCACGTAGAACTGCACGTCCATCGGGCTGTGCAGGGCCGCGGTCTGCGCGACCGCCCAGCGCCCGAGAGCACGGGCGGAGTCCCCGGGCCCCGCCAGACCGACGACACCCAGCGTGCGCAGATGCAGCGCGACCGGGGCGTCCTCGATCTTCCAGGTCACCTGACGGCGGTGGTCGTCCTGCTCCGGGTCGTCGAGGACCACCTCGGACGGCAACTGCCCGGTCCCGAAACGGATCAGAAGGTGATCGCGGTCGGTGCGCCGCCGCTCCCACAGACGTGTACGCGGCCCGGTCCCGAGGGCGAGCACGGTCGCCGGGTCGGGTATGGCCTGCCGCCGGTCGTTCCGCTCGGCGACCAGCGCGTCCTGAGCGTCCTTCTCGATCCGCTCCTTCTGCTCCTCGTACTCCTTGACCTGCTTGGCGTGCGACTTACGCCCGTGCTTCTTGTCGTTGTAGTAGTTGGCGAAGAGCAGGATCGGGCTGAGGGCAGCCATGATCAGGTAGTACCAGCGCTGGAAGATCATCACCGACACGACGGCACCGACGAGCGGCGTCAGCGCCATCAGCCAGGGCAGCGGCCTGGCCTCGTACTCGCGCGGCGACGACGGCAGCCGGAAGCTGGTCTGCCGCTCGGGCGGACGCAGCCGCGGGGGCCGGTTGTAGTCCAGGCCGACACCGTCGTCGGACCACTTGAGAGCGGCGTTCGGGGGTGTGTACCGGGTGAGTTCGAGAAGGGTGTTCCCAAGGCCGATCTGAGCCCCGAGCGGCCACTCGACGGGCCCGTCCTTCTTCTCGTCCTTGCTCTCCCTCTTCTCCTGGTCCTTCTTCTTGCCGCTCTTCTTGCCGCTCGGCTCGTCCTCGTCCTTCTCCGCGAGGGACTTGCCGTCGAGGGTGACGTGTTCCTGGTCCATGTGCACGGCGACCTGGCAGGTGCCGTCGGTGGCGACGGAGAGGGTGAGGGCCCGGGCGTCGACCTCGGGATCGTCGATCCGGACGTACGACGCCGCCCCACTGCCGATGTCGTAGCGCCCGACGCCGAGCCGGTGCACGAACCCGGCGGCGGGCCCGCCGACGACGCGCAACTCGACGAGCCCGGTGGGCTCACCCGGCAGACACCCGGACGGATCCTGAAGACTGACGACGGCGCCCTCGCGCAGGGGCGACCCCACGACGGTGGCGCCGGGATCGACGGCATACCCGTCCACGTACACGAGGGGCGCGTTGTTGGCCGGCGCGTGCCGGTGCTGCCCGAGCGGGATGACCTGCGCCCCGCTGTGCCCCACCTGCTTGGCCAGCTCCTGCGCGATGTCCCCCACGGTGGACTCAGGATCGGCATCGAGCACGACGTCGGCGGTGCCACCGCCGTACGGGTCGACGACGGTCAGAGTCAGGCGCACGACTTGTCCTCCCCGTGCCACTGGGCCGGTGTGGCCGCTGTGGTGTCTGTCGCTGGTACCGCTGTGCCGATGTGCCGACCGCTTGCTGTGCTGTGCTTCTCGGCCGCGCGGGTCACAGTGGTAGAGGGACGATATCCGCTCGGCACGACGGCGGGGCAATGGGGAGCCGCCGTGACGTTCCCGATGGCAACGGCGTACACGCTTTCACGACGGCTCGTTCACAAGGTGGGTATGGGGCACCACAGGCCACACCCGTAAGCTGCTGACGCAAGAGCGGACGATCACACCGGATGCCGGCTGTGACTGCCAACTCGGCTTCCGAGTCGGTGAGTCCGCAAACAGGGAAGCCACGGGGGTTGGCCCTGCGGCGTTGCGAGAGGGAGCGGCTTCATGGCCAAGGACCTTGATGTCACTTATCAGGACATGCGGGATGCAGCCAAGCATGTCGTGAAGGAGAAGGAAAAGCTCCAGGAGAAGCTCGAGGGCCTGAAGAAGTACATCAACAACCTCGTGCAGGGCGGCTACGTCACGAAGAGCTCGTCGAAGGCGTTCGACGAGAACTTCGACGAGTTCGTGCGTGGCATGAAGGACACGTTGGACGGTCTGGACGGCATGGGCGACTACCTGACCATGGCTGCGGACAAGTTCGAGCAGATCGACGAGGAGCTGGCTAAGCAGGCTCGGAGCAAGTGACGTTCTGCTGAGAGCTCGGGCGGTGCGGCGGGGTGCGGAGCACCTGGCCGCACCCTCGTCTGCTGCGTGTCTACGGGAGATGGAGGGGGACGACGAGTGGCTGAGCCCCTCGCCGAAGGGACCGGAAAGCCGGCTGACGGAGAAGCCGAAACCGGTGGCCGGTCCCGAGTCCGCGACGGCTTCGGGATCGCCGGGGTGGTCGTCTTCCTGGTCGCAGCCCTGGCGGTGCTCCTGCTGGTGCTGGGCCTGTCCAAACGCTTTGCGCGCGAGACGATCCCTCAACTGGGGGATGTACCGGGCGACTTCTGGGTGGTCGGTGCCGTCCTCGGGCTGATCACGGTCCTGGGCGCGACGACAGGCCTCCGCGCCGCGTCTTCGCCCACCGCCACGACCCGCCTGACGCGCGTCCGGCACACCGTGCTCATGACCGTCTGTTGCACGGCGGCGTTCGGCCCGTTCCTGTACCTGCTCAGCGGACTGCGCAGCAGGAATTGCCGGTCGTCGACCTGTGCGTACGTTCCCGGGACCGGCACCGCGTTCCTGACCTACGCCGTCACTGCCGGTCTGGTCGGCTGGCTCCTGTACCGCTGGGACAGGACACGGGCCGAGGAGCGACGGGCTCGGGAGCGGGAGAGGATGCGGAGGCTTCGGAAGAGGGGGAGGGGGAAGAGTCGGCCGACACGGCAGCGGTAGCAATCAAGACCGCGGCCCCGCCGGCCGCACCGCCCAGGCATCTGTGTTCCTACTATGCCGTCGTCACCGGCACGCCTGCGTCTGACAGTGCCTCGGTGATGGCCTTGGCGTCGGAAGACCGGAGATCGATGGCCTTCCCCAAACGAAGCAGCACGTCTACGGGAGGCAGAAGCCCCGGCAACCCACCGCTGCGGATGAGGACCGAACCCTGTACCTCGGCGAGCTGGCGGTCGATGTCAGCCCCGTCCGTCCCACGCGCGGACAGACATCCGCGTCGACTGTGAGGGCTCCGGTACGTGAGGGCACGGCCTCCCACACGGAGGACAACGACCCGGTGAGCCCGTAGCGCACCGGATGCACCACGGCTGCACACGCCCGCACGGCGTCCGTCACCGCTCATGGCTCAACCGCATCGAGGTTCAGTTCACCGCCCTGCGCTACTTCGCCCTCGACGGAATCGACTATTCAACCTACGAGACCCAGGACAGCATGATCCGCCGCTACATCATCTGGCGGAACAGGAACGCCTCTGACAAGCACCTCAAAGCCCCTCGTTAGCAGGGCCAATGCAGCCTGACCTTGCAACAGCAACAGGCGACGTCACCACAGGTGAAGGAAGCTCCGGGCATCGTCCCAGCCGTCGAGGGCGCGACCGTCCACATCCGACGGGTCCGCCTCGGCCCGCGTCGCCAGCGACTCCGCCAGGGCACGGGCCTCATAGCTGAGATGCCCAAAGCGTCGAGCGATATGCCCCAGGCACAGCCCAGCCAGCCCGAGCCATGGACTACCCGACACTGCCCGCGTCCCGACCTGCACGCACCAGTGCTCGACGAACCCCGCGTCATCGCTATCCAACGCGGTGCCTACCAGAACTCCCGCCGCCTCGCCCTCTGCCGAACGGTCACGCATAGCGCGCTTCAACGTCTCGACCACCACCTCGTGCGGCAGTGCGGGAGGTTTCTCGAAGCTCCAATGGGAATGCACCCCGCGAGACTACGCGGACCGCGTCCAATGGCTATCTGCCGCGGCTCCATCCGGCAAGAGGGGCCGAAGTTGTTGATGCGACACTCGTTCAGCCTGCTCGCGGCGGCGTGGCGGAGTCGATCACATCGCCAAATCCAGCCTGGTGACCAGTGTCACGACGCCCCCGAGGTCATCGATAGCGCCACCAGTGGCGCAGGGCTGCCCCTCCCACCCCAGCCAGCAGGCAACCCAGCACGGTGAATCGTCCAACTGGGGACGAGAACAGAAGCCACACGCCACCAAATGAGAAGACGATTCCGCCACTACACATCAAGAAATTGATGGCGCCATCGGGCATATTTCCGGGCGGAATCCAAGGCATGTTCATCTCCAGGCGGCTAGGACGGGCTTTCCCGGCCTGCAGCTCAGTCGTCGTCTTCGTCGGGTGCCACGTAGTCATTATGGCGTAGCACGATGGAGTGGGCCAGCTCGTCCATGTCGTCCAGTGAGCGCAGCACTTGACTCGGTGCTGGTGACCCTGTGATGACGACCACGTCCCGACCGTGCTCCTCACTGCGCCACGCATAGCGCAGACTTGAGACAACGGCATTGCTTTCGCTATCCACTGAGTAGCGGAGTACGCGTACCCCAGTTCCCAACACCTCTGTCGCGAACTCTTCGACGATTGGTGGCTCGATCGCTCCATCATCGTCTGCGAGTGTAACCCGACGTAGCTCTGAGGTCTTCTCACCTTGAGACGGGAAGTCACTCACGAAGACGGGGAGCGGGAGTGCTGTGGGGCTGGGAAGATACAAAAGCACTTCGAACCCGGGGAACATTTTCGGGTACTGCTCTACGCAGGCTGCCAAGGTGTCTGCCAGGAACTCGACTTGGCCGGTTTCAGGATCTTCCTCGCACTCTTCCCACCAGAGCGCCGCTGTTTCACTTGCCCACTCCAGGACGGTTCGCTCGTCGTCATCCTCCCATGGTTCAGTCGCGCCGATCGTCCAGCGGGGAGGGATCTCAAGCCATACGTCCAGGTCGTACTCGATATCTAGCCAGCTCATTCACTACTCCAACGAAATGTGGTCACGATGGCGTCAAAGAGGGAAACCGTAGCGTCAGACAAGTCATCATTGGGGTCTCCGCCACCCATGGTCGAGAAGGAGATCGTCAGCCATCTCCCGCGATCGCCGGGAACAGCTGCTACGTAATCGACACGCCGTGAGGCCAGCTCGATGCCTTCCTGCGCATCGGCCTCGGCCACTACCTCTCTCCTGACACCAGGCGCCTCGTCAAGATCGATGGGTTCGTAAGCCCACGTAGAGGTCATTGCTTCCAAGAAGCGGCCGGGATCGCCTTCAGTGCTGACTTCGCCCACTACGAATGAGGCGGCGATCGGGCTTTCCCCAGGGTCAGCGATTGGCAGGTAGAAATCCAACCCGCCACTCTTACGCGCACCCTTGATCCCCATCGACAGACGGCGCTCGACCTCGAGCCTGTACCGGGTAACCAGGTCTCGTGGAAAGTTCTTAGGGAGCTGCTTGCATGCAAACTCAACAATTGCCCGTACAGTCGCCTCCCTCTCGCTCTTTCGGCGCAGAGGAATTCGCTTCCAATTTGGTGGAAGAATCAAGGAGTATCCGTTTGCTGCACCCGCCTTCTCTGGTTCGGTAGCGGATTCCGTGATTCCGGTAAAATTGTTTGGTTCCACTGTGCACCTCAAGGATACGAAAGGGTTTTGCCTGATGCGGTTTCAGTCATTTACCAGCCCGACCCGCGTTCCATAACAAATTGCTCCTTGGTTTCGTTGTAACCTTCGACGTAGGGCTTGTCCGGCCAAATATCACTGGTACCCAATCCCTTGTCCGCCAGGTCCGCTGTAAGCCCTGCGCCGAAGGCAGTCCGGAATCTGTCGCGGTATACCTCCGCGTTCTGGCCGGCTTTCAAAACTTCAGGGGAATTGGGGTGGCTTGCGCGCATGCGTTGGATGTCTTTGTACGACCGAGCGAATTCCTTATCTCCGCCAGATGCCGCCAACTCGCGCCGGTTGGAGTCCGGCAACTCCCTGTTACGCTCAGCTGCGCGGGCTTCATTTCGCGCCGCATTCTTCTGCTTTTGCGCCGCTTGCAGAGCCCGCTCTGCCCCTCTCCTCTTCCTTTTGCTGGTGGTCCTCTTTCGAGCCTGCCTATCTGCACTCTTGATTGCATTGTTGATCTTATTGTTGTTCTCGGCACCCTTTGCCGCTCTAGCAGCCTTTCCTGCCTCCTTTGCAGAGGCCTTACGCATAACCTTCTGTACAGCTTTGAGGCCCTTAAGGGCTCTGGCGCCCATTCCCATAGTGACGAGAGAGAATGCGTCCGTGGCCACGTCCATCCACGACCCGTCTCCGGTGATGGCCAAAAGCAAGTGACCACCCATAACCAAAGCAGTTGCCACAGTAGCGACCATGGCAACCCAGCCGACAGGCGTAATAAAGAGAGCCACGAGGCCAATGATCGTGGCAGTCCAACTCAAAACATCGATGGCAACCTTGACATAATCAACGACACCTTCCCACCAAGAATCCTTGATGATGTCCTTGATTTCATTACCAATTACCTTCGCGTAGTAGGCGGCGCGTTCGTCACGGTGGCCCTCAACTTTCTTGAGTCGTGTGCGATAGTCCTTCAGTGGATCCTCGCCTGAAGACTTTTCAGGGCTTTCACCGTTTGTCTCTGCCTTCTTCTTGGCGGCTTCGTTTTCTTCCTGCTCACGCTTCGCATCGGTGAGGATGTCGTCGGCGTCCGTCTGGCAATCCTCCAAATCGGAGGCCCATTGGCTCAAGAATCCATGCACGCGTTCATAGCGGCTGGCGACTTCTCGAAGATGTTTTTCTAGGTCACCCGACTCTTCGCGCAGCTTACCCGCATACTTTCCTTTCAGTTCGTTGTCGTCTCTAATCCGGATCAGATCTTTTGCCTGCGCCCGAAGTGTTTTTGCCATGTTGGCCATGTGCTTCACTTCGGCGCGAATTTCCTCCGGGTCGCCAGGCACGGGGTCCGATTCGGCGAGAGGCTGCCAGTCCTTGGGGCGAGGCTTCGAGGCCGCGGTCACTTCTTCTTCCCGGCTTTCCTGAGTTCTTTGGCGAGGTCAGCATCAAGTCCTGTGAAACCGTCGATGGTGGAGGTGACCAACTTTCCCACGTTCTCGACGGTTTCGAGCATCTTCTCCCGATACTTCTCCCAGTTATCAACGAAGTCGCCCATCACGTCCGCGATTTGACTGCTCCCCCAATAAGGGTGCATATCATCTTTGCGGTTGTTGAGATCGTTGAGTTCCTTTTTGATCGACTTGAGTCGAGATTCCGAATCAACCAGTAGATCGATATTGACGATCAGGTCAGAGTCTTGTGCCACAACGGTCCGCCGAGTCTTCCTTGGTTGGATATTGATGATCATCTGCGATCGGCAGTTGACGGCTCTGATCGCATGAACGGGGCGATGGCCACGCCGTTGCCGAAGATGCAGTCGGGCGCTCTCTCGCTGGCGGACCAGACCCGACGAAGGATTTGTCGGGATTGAGGTCGAACCTCCCTGGGTGCAGCCGAAGCGCCGAGGTCAGCGTTGATCTTGTTATTGCTGCCGGACAGGCTGTCCTGTGGCAGCGGTGAGGAAGCGTGCTGCCGCCGTCGACGCGACAGCAACGGGCAAAGGGTGGCACTTCGGCATGGGCTCCCCCCTGAGGTAGCGGTTCAGTCGAGAGTGTTGACGCTATCGGTGTGGTTCTCGGTTTCGCCAGCGCGAACTGCACTGAGAACAGCGGCGATTCGGGTATATGGGTTCTCCGGGTTTGGTTTGCGTTTTGGTCGCTGCCGCCCAGGCGGCCGGCCCCGGGCTGGGCCTGGGCGGCATACAGGGCTGGCACTGCTGCAGGATTCCGGGCTCAGTCAGCCGGCCTCGATCCAGCCCTTGGCGTGCCTCGTACTTCTTTGGGGCGCCTGGCCGGAGCCCTCGTGCTGTTGTGCAAGCGCGAAGGCCGGCTGCTTTCAGGCCCCGTCACCTGTTGACGGACTGGATCTCCTGCACGGTGACGTCCTGGTCGTTGCCGAAGGTGCCGTTGGGGAGCTGGGTCGGGTTGGGGCTGCCCGTGCCGGTCCAGGTGATCTCCCAGGTCACGGTGGCTTGGAGGTTGAAGGTGCCGTTGCCGGAGGAGCGGAGGTACCTGATGCCGCAGGGTGGGGTGTGGTCGGCCTTGCCCTTGGCGTACGGCTCGCCGATCGAGCCGTCGTCGTTGATCGTGCACTCGCCGGAGGCGGGATAGGTCTCGGCGTGGGGCGTACCGGATTCCAGCTTGAGCGAGACCGGCTTGGCGGTGGTGGTGGCCTGGATGTTGAGGCCGCCCACGTCGAGCGCGGCTGTCACGGAGGCTTCTTTGAAGCGTGCCTTGTCCAGCCAGGCCCAGGTGGGGAGGTTGACCTTGGTGGTCGTCTCGGGTGCGAGGGTGACTTCGGTTTTCGGCAGTCGGATGCGGTTGTAGGCGAGTTCCGCCAGGACTTGCGGGGTGACGGCGTTCTCCACGGGTGGGGCGTCACCGTTCTCCACCCAGAACGGCTGCTTGTCGCAGAGCTGGGCCGCGGGCTCCGTCCAGCGGTCTTCGTCGCGGACGGCTACCCACCAGTTGCCCTCGTCCTTCTTGTCGAGGTTGTAGTTCTTGTACTTTCCGTCCTTGTATTCATTGCGGAACATGCCCACGGAAGCCTTGGCATAGCTGTGCTGCCCCGGGGTGTTGACCGTCTCGTCGTACATGCTCTCGACGTACTTGGAGAACTCAGCCGCGGAGCGGGGTTCGTACCAGCACGCGGGCGGCGTCCAGTTGCCCACAGGCGTGACGTTGCCTTCGCCACCACCACGGCCGGTGGTGGTGCTCGTGTACCTGATCATGGAGACGAGATCGCTCCCGGATCTCTTGCCGCTGGTTGCCACCTCCGCCTCGGAGGCACCGGGGCCCTTGGCCGCTGCGGAGCCGGCGGTCATTGCCATGGCTACGACGAGAACACTGGCTGTGGTGAGGCTACGGTTCAGCGCGCGCACGTCTTGTCGCCTCTCTTCGAGAGGACGTCGGTGGTCTGCCAGACCCCATCGCTGTTCTTCTTGAGCTGTGTGCTGTACGTGACGTACGGGCTCTCGTCGGACGGTGTCTTGTCCACCGTTCCGGTCTTGCGGTTCTTGTTGAAGGCCTTGCTCTCGTCGGCGCAGTAGACGACCGCGGCAGTGTCGCTGTCCGCGACCTCGACTTTCGGATCGAAGTACCGCGTAACGCCGGTCCAGGTGAGGTCCTCGTCCAGCCAGGCCAGGACCCACTTCTGCGCGCTGACGAGCGCCTTGCCTTTGCGGTAGTACGCCAGTGTCGACGAGTTGGTGTCGCCGCGGAGGATCGCATCGTCCACCGCGTTCACCGTCTGCGTCACGTCGGACAGCACTGCGTCCTTGGACGGGTCGCCCGTCTTCCAGCCCTCGAACTCGTTCTCCACGCCGTCGGGGAACGTGATCTTGGGCCTGTCGGCGGGACCGGATGAGCTGGCGCTCGGTGAAGCCGATGGCGACGTCTTGCCCGTATCGGCCCCTGCGATCTTGTCGTTGCTCTTCGAGCTGTCGTCCCCGCTACCGCAGGCCGTCAACAGGAGGGCTGCCGTTGCCACGAGCGCGGCAGCAACGGGCAATGGGCGGCGCTTCACAGTGACTCCCCGTGAGACAGAAGAACAGTCCAGAGTACTGACGGTATCGGTGAGGCTCCTGATTTCACCAGTGCGAATTTCTGTGAGAACACAGAAGTTCGGTATGCGCACTGACGGTACCGGTGGGCCTTCCGTGACTCCGAGGCCCGCATGCGGGCGAAGTCCATCCAGCCTGTGAGTCTCGTCGCTCCGCCCGTAACTGGCGGTGATGGGCGCCGCATTCACTGAGGACCGGCCGCGCGCGCATCAACTGGGCCTCAACAGGCGGGAGGTATGGCCGTCCAACGGCGACATCAGCGAGCCGTACCCGCTCGCCGCCCACGCGCTCCGCCCGGCCGGGACCTCGAAGTACGGCACCGCCCGGCCGTTCTCGTCCGTGTCGGTGAGCACCTCCGGGGCGCGGCGGTCCCGTAGGGCGTCCGCGCACTCCTGGCACACCGCCACGTCCAGCCGGTCCCGGCGGCCGAGCGGGCGCCAACCGGTGCGCAGGGCCGCGCGGCCGTGCAGGGGGTTGAAGAAGCAGAGGGGAAGGCCGGGGGAGCCGACCAGGGCGTCGCGGCCCTCCTGCGCCAGGGCCAGGGCGCCTGCCAGGTCCGGCAGGCCCCGGGCCTCGTCGAGGACCTTGCCGGCTGCGGCGTAGGCGTCGAGGGCCTGCTGGAGACCGGGTGTGGTGGCCACGTCGGCGGCCCGGGTCGCATCGCCCAGCGCCAGTACCTCCGCCTCCGCCCGGCGTCGCACCCCCGCCTCGTCGGCCGCGCGGGCCGTCGCGAACACCAGTTGGGGGATGGCCGGGGAGGGCTTGCGGGAACGGACCAGGACGGCGCGGGTCGCGAGCGCGGTCAGGGCGAGGACCGGTACGCCGATGAGCAGCCACCAACTTGTGCTGCCGGAGTCCGATCCGGAGCCGGAGCCGGGGCCGCGCTTCGCGGGCCGGGCCGAACCGCCCAGGTCCCTCATCGCCTCCTCGTAACGCTGCTCGCCCTTGCCCTCCGCCACCAGGTCCACGGCCTTCGCGGTCAGGTCCGCCAGTCCCGCGTCCCGCATCTCGTCCAGGAAGCCGGTGGCGGCAACGGCCCTCTCGGCCTGGTGGGTCTCGGCGGGCCACTCGTAGCCCTGAAGGGAGTCGGGAAAGTCGCTGTCCGTCGTGATGAGGACGAGTTCGCGCTCGTCCGCGAGCCGGTCGCGGACGATCCCCGCCAGGACGTCGGAGTCGCCGTCGAAGGCGTCGCCCTTGGTGAAGGGCGTGAGCACGACCTTGATGGGCAGGCCCGTGCGGCGGATCCGGTCCGCCAGTTGCCGCTGCCGGGACGGCGGTACGGCATCGGCGTAGGCCTCGTCGACGTAGACCGGGGAGGTGCGCAGGGCGTTCGCGATGCGCCGGCCGGCGCTCGGGGTGTCGCCGTCGGCGGCCCGTGCGGCCGTGGTGGTGAGCGCCGCGAAGAGCAGCGCCACCAGGAGCGTGATCAGACGCTTGACGTCAGTGGACACCTGCGGTCTCCCTCACCTTGTCGATGAGCCGGGCGATTCCGTTCGGTATGGCGGTCAGGGGGCCGTCGGTCACGTCGTAGTAGGGGAGGCGGGTGTTGCCGAGGGAGGGGTCGGGGAGCTTGAGCAGCCGGCCCGGGATGCCGCCCGGTTCGGCGACGGCCGTGTCATGGCAGGGCTCGCAGACGGGGAGCAGCCGGCGTCTGTTGCCCTCGGCCGAGACGCGGACGTGGTGGCGGTGGCCGGCGCGGCCGTGCAGCGGGTTGACGCCGCAGCACAGGTCGGCCGCCTCGCCGGTGAGGGCGGCCCTGCCCGCTCGGGCGAGCACGATGACGGCGACCAGGGTCGCGGGATCCGTCCCCGGTTGCCGGACGCGGCCGGGGTCGCCGTCGACGAGGAGCAGCGCCGCGTCGAGGTGCTCCCAGGCGCGGGCGCGGTCGTCAGGGTCGGTGAACTGGCCCGCGAGTGACGTGAGTTCGGCGTACGCGGTGTGTCGGAGGTAGGAGGTCGACGGTTCGGTCGGGGAGGTGAACGGCAGGCGGTCGGACGGCTCGGGTGCGGGTGAGCGCCACCGCAGCAGGGCCCGGACGATCCACGTCGCCCCGGCGGCGACGCCCGACAGCAGGAGGGCCGCGAAGGCACCCACGAACAGGCCGGGCCAGAAGTCGGTGGCGAACAGGGGAGGGAGGGTGTTCTCGTCCGCGGCCCTCGGGGCGGCGGCCGGGGCGGGCTCGGACTGCGGCCGGTCGGTACGGGGGGCCTTGTCGAGGAAGGTCATCAGCGCGTCGAGGCGTTCACCGAGGAGGTGGTCGTCGGCCTCGTCCGCCTTGCTGTCACCGAACCTGACGGAGTCCGGCAGGTCGAAGGAAAGGCGGTTGGGGTCCAGGCGCAGCCCGTGGTTGTAGACGTCGATCGTGCCGACGTCCGGGTCGGCGACCACGTACATCCCGTCCTCGCCCACCTTGGCGTGCACCGCCGCGGCGAACAGCTCCGCGTCGCCGGCCGACTCGCTCTCCGGCGTCTGCGGCACGAGGGAGACGTACACCGGGCCGCCGCCGTCGGAACGCCGGAAGTCCCGGATCCGCTCGTGCAGCCGGTCCAGTTGGCGCGAGTCGAGGACGCGGGGGCTCTCCGGGTCGGCGTACACCGGGTCCTGCTTCAGGCCCGCCGCGACTCGTTCCACCCGGGCGGACAGGTCGGCGGGGGTGGGCGGCTGCGCCGCGCTCGACTTGGTCTGGTCGAAGACGACGGGAGCGGTGAGGACGATCGCCGCGGCGGTGAGGACGGCCGCGGCGGGCACGACCCACCGGGGGACGCGCCGCTCGGCCCCGGTACGCCGACGGCCGCGGCGCACGAACCCGGCCGTCAGGACGATCAGCAGCGGTACGCCGGTCAGCATGATCCCCGTGAGGAACGACTGGTTGCGGCGGTCGGACGGGCCGATGTACATCTCGGCGGGCTCGTCGTCCCGGTACGTCCGGCGAGCGGCCTCGGCGCGGGCGGTGGCCTGCTCCTCACCCTGCGCGATGACGTCGACGAAGCGCTCGAAACCGAGCAAAGGACCCGCGTCGTAGGCGAGTTCGTACTGCGAGACGGTGGTGGCGGCGTCGGCGGGGGCGCGAACGCCGTAGGCCGTGGCCGCCGCGACGTCCGTCCCCTCGATCAGGACGTACAGCCCCTCGCGCCCGAGCCGGTCGTGCACCGCGCCGAGCAGCTGCTTGCCGTCCGTGCTGCTTTGCATGGGCAGGACCAGGACATAGGTCGGGACGCCGGTCTTCTTGGCGAGCCTCGCGAACTCGGGGGCGGTGGACCGTGGGACCTCCCGGGGGAGTTGGTCGGTGACGTGGACCGGGTTCTCGCGGAGGCGGTCGGCGAGGTAGGCGGCCTGGGTGGGTGAGTCCGCGGCGTCGGCCGGGGTGGCGGTTGCGAAGAGAGACGCCAGCGAGCAGAGGGCGAGGAGCAGCCGGAGAACGCGGGCGCGGCCGTTGCTCCGTGCCCGTATCCGTGCTGCGCAGGCGTTGTTCGCCGTGACTGCTCTCACCGGTGAGTCCCCCGCGGTCCGATCGATGTCCGCGCGGCACTCTACTCGGGGCTTCGCGAGTGCTACAGGTCGGCTGGTTGCGGCTTGGCCGGTTTCCCGGAGGGGCTCGTCAGGATCGAGTGGGCGTTGTGCGAGGGGATTTGGGGGCGGGTCCGCCGGGGCTCGGGGCGGGCCGGGGAGCCGAAGGGAGTGCGGGACGGCATGTGGCGTGCCCTGATCGAGGAGTCCGGAGCAGTGCCCTCGTACCCTCCGGCGCACCCAGCCGCCTCCGTCGCATCGAGCATTCCCTCGGTCATCCCCTGCCTCCGGTTACGTCCGCAGGGCACTGGAGGGTGGGGGAGAGGACTGGTGCCGGTAGCTCTCTCTGCTCTGGCCGTCACCCCCAAGAGGCAAGATCACGGAGCAGGGCCGCCCCGACTTCGTGAGTGATTCGTGCAGGCATGATGGCCGACAGGTGGCGAACCGGCCGTATACGCAGGGGTGTTGAGGCGGGCGTTGATTCGCTGGTGCACAGGTGGTGCGCCCATGCCGAGCTGGCCCCGGACGGGTCGAGCGGGCGGGACGTTGCAGATGGATAACAGGCCGCGTCCTGCGCCCCGTGGGGCCGGGCGCGCCTTGAGGGGCTTATGTGCGGCTGATACGGTGCGATGGCTTGACACTCACCCCCAGTGCTGACTATTCGCCCAAGCCGGGCGGGTACGTCCGGCCCGTCCCGCACTTCTCCGTGTGGGCCGACGCGGGTGAAGTGTCCCAATGTGAAGGCACATGACAGACATCTTCTTGGGTGTACGGGGAGCGGTTGCGTGAAGATCCAAGAGCGTACGGGGGCGGGCGCAGGTCGTTCTGCCGTTCCGGCTCAGCCGTCGGTCGGTGACCGGCTTCCCACCCCGCCTCGCGAGCGCAAACCGGCTCTGGCCGCGCTCGCGGTGCTGCTCATCCTGGTGGGTGCGCTGGGCGTGACGATGCTCGTGCTGCAGGTCGGGAACCGCGTCGAGGTCGTCAAGGTGACGAAGGAGATCCAGGCCGGGGAGGCCGTCACCAAGGACAACGTGACGTCGGTGATGGTCGCCGCCGATGACAGCATCAACTACGTCAAGTGGTCGCAGCTGGAAACGCTCAAGACCCTCAAGGCCAAGACGACGATCTACCCCGACACCGTCGTGATGGGCCAGATGTTCGCCAAGAAGGCGGATCTGCCCGCCGGCAAGGCCGCCGTCGGACTCGCCCTCAAGGAGGGCACGTACCCGGCGGACATCAAGGCCGGCGACGTCGTTGCCGCCTACCGCGTTGGATCCACCGGCTCCAACGCGAACAACTCCGACGACAGCACCGGCTCGGGCGGCACCTCGGCCGCCGGCGGCGCCCTCGTCGACGACGCGCGCGTGAGCAACGTCGCAGCGGACGACGACGCGACCGTGAGCACGGGCAACCTGTCGCTCACCCTCCTCGTCGACCAGGCCGACGCGGCCGCGCTCGCCTCCGCGGCGGCCGCGAACGAAGTCGCCATCGTGCACGTCCCCGGCAACTAGAAGGCGGCACTCGACCCATGGCGCTCATCGCTCTCGCCGCCGACAAGGGTTCCCCCGGCGTCACCACCGCGGCCGTCGCACTCGCGGCGGTCTGGCCGCGGCGTGTCCTGCTCGCCGAGGCGGACCCGGCGGGCGGTGACCTCGTCTACCGCAGTGCCGCGGCGCACGGCGGACCGCTCAACCCGAACACCGGCATGCTCTCCATCGCGGCCACCGCGCGCCGCGGCCTCGTGCCCGACCAGCTCTGGGACCACGTACAGCCGCTGAGCGGCGGGCTGGAGGTCCTCGTCGGGCTCGGGATCGCCGAACAGGCCGCCGGGCTCGCGGGGTTGTGGCCGACCCTCGGGCACGCCTTCAGCTCCCTCGCCGACTCCCCGCACGCCGCCGCCGACGTCATCGCCGACTGCGGGCGCATCAGCGGGGACACCCCGGCCGTCGAACTGTTCCCGCACGCCGCGCTCGTGCTGCTCATCTCGCGCACCGAGCCGGAGGCCATCGCGCGCGTCCGCGACCGCGCCGCCGCCCTCGCGGGCAAGCTGCACGGCGGACCGCGTGGCGCCGCGAGCCTCGGCACTCCGATGATCGGCGTCGTCCTGATCGCCGACACCGGCACGGCCGGCAAGCTCGCCTCGCAGGTCAACGACATGCTCGTGCACGCCCAGACCGGCGCCCGCGTGGTCGGCACCATCGCCGACGACCCGGCCGGCGCCGACCAGCTGGCCGGCCGCAAGCGCGGCCGTCTCGACAAGTCGCTGCTGATCCGCTCGGCCCGCAAGGTCGCCGCCGACCTCTACCAGCAGTACGGCGCCGCCTGGGCCGCCTCCGCCCAGGCCAACCAGGCACCCCAGGCCCACCACGCCCCGCCCGCCCCGGGCCACGCGGGGGCCGGCGCATGACCGCTGTCGACCACGGTCTGGTCAAGCGGTTCCGCCAGGACGCCGGCGACCGCATCGCCGAGCAGCGCAGGCAGGACCAGGTCGCGGGCGTCACTCCGATGTCCACGGAGGACGAACGGCAGTACGCCCGCGCCGTCATAGCCCAGATCCTGGAGGAGTACGCCCGCGCCGAGATCAACGCGGGCCGTACGCCGCTGGACGCCGAGACCGAGGAGCAGTACGCGGCCGCCGTGCACGCCGCGCTGTTCGGCGTCGGCCGGCTCCAGCCGCTGCTGGACAACCCCGAGGTCGAGAACATCGACATCAACGGCTGCGACCAGGTGTTCGTCGGGTACGCCGACGGCCGTGAGGTGCAGGGCGATCCCGTCGCCGAGACCGACGAGGAGCTCATCGAGCTCATCCAGGTGCTGGGCGCGTACTCGGGTCTGTCCTCGCGTCCCTTCGACTCCGCCAACCCGCAGCTCGACCTGCGGCTCCCCGACGGTTCGCGTCTGTCGGCCGTCATGGACGTCACGCGGCGCCCCGCGCTGTCCATCCGCCGGGCGCGCATGGGCAAGGTGTTCATCTCCGACCTCGTCGGCAACGGCACGCTGTCGCCCGAGGTCGCGCACTTCATGGCCTGCGCGGTCCGCGCCCGCAAGAACATCATGATCGCCGGCGCCACCAACGCCGGTAAGACCACGCTGCTGCGCGCCCTCGCCAACGAGATCCCGCCGCACGAGCGCCTCATCACCGTCGAACGGGCCCTGGAGCTCGGCCTCGACACCTTCCCCGACCTGCACCCCAACGTCGTCGCCTTCGAGGAGCGCCTGCCCAACTCCGAGGGCCAGGGCGCCATTTCGATGGCGGAACTGGTGCGCCGCTCGCTGCGTATGAACCCCTCCCGCGTCATCGTGGGTGAGGTCCTCGGTGACGAGATCGTCACCATGCTCAACGCGATGTCGCAGGGCAACGACGGCTCCCTGTCCACGATCCACGCCAACAGCTCGCACGAGGTCTTCAACCGTATTTCCACCTACGCGCTGCAGGCCACGGAACGGCTGCCCATCGAGGCCAGCCAGATGCTGATCGCGGGCGCGGTCAACTTCGTCGTCTTCATCCAGCGGCGCAACAACTACGGTAACGGCGGCCGCCTCCAGCGCATGGTGACCTCCGTCCGCGAGGTCAACGGCGTCGACGGACGCGTGCTGTCCAGCGAGGTGTTCGCGGAGGCCCCCGACGGCCGGATCGTGCCGCACGCCCCCATAGCCTGCCTGGAGGAACTGATGGCACACGGCTACCGGCCGTCCGGGACCTGGGGGTGAGCCGGGCATGAACACGACTCTCGCGGCCATCGGCTCGCTCGGCTCCATGGGCGGCCTGTTCTCCACCACCGTCCTGTACTCGATAGGGAGCGGTGTCGCCGTCGGCGGCGGACTCGCCCTCCTTCTCGTCGCCGTCCGCGGGCTGCCCGTCAAGCCCGACCACGAGAAGCAGAAGGCCGCCGAGCGGGCGAGCGAACTCATCCGCTTCGCCGGCCGGCGCGGCTCGCTCGCCGCCATCGTCGGCCTGGTCGTCCTGGTCCTCACCCGCTGGGCCGTCGCGGGCCTCGCGGCCGGTGTCCTCGTCTTCTTCTGGGACCGCCTGTTCGGCGGAGCCGGTGAGGAGCGGGCCGCCATGCGCCGCGTGGAGGCCCTGGCCTCCTGGACGGAGTCCCTGCGCGACACCATCGCCGGCGCCGTCGGCCTGGAGCAGGCCATCCCGGCCTCCGCCCGCGCCGCGGCCCCCGTCCTGCGACCCCACCTCGACGCCCTCGTCGACCGGCTGCGTGCCCGCACCCCGCTGCCCGAGGCGCTCCAGCAGCTCGCCGACGAGATCGACGACGCCTCCGCCGACATCATCGTCGCGGCCCTCATCCTCAACGCCCGGCTGCGCGGCCCGGGCCTGCGCCAGGTCCTGGGCGCCCTGGCCAAGTCGGCCCGCGAGGAGGTCGACATGCGCCAACGGGTCATGGCCCAGCGCGCGTCGACCCGCAGGTCCGTGCAGATCGTCGTGGCGGTCTCCGTCGCGTTCGTCCTCGGCCTGTCGATCTTCAACCGTGACTTCGTGGCGCCGTACGGAACGGCCGTCGGCCAGCTCGTCCTGGCCTGTGTCTGCGGCCTGTTCGCGCTCGGCTTCTGGTGGCTGCGCAAGCTGTCCACCATCGAGACGCCCGAGCGCTTCCTGGTCCGCGACGAGGCCTCCGTCCAGTTCGTCCGTCCGAGGACGCCGTCGCAAGCGCAGTCCCAGCAGCGGCTGCCGCAGGAAGAGGGGGTTCGCTGATGGACCTCACGATGCCGCTCGTCGTCGGCGCCGTCCTCGGTCTGGGCCTCTACGCCCTCGTGCGCGCCCTCATGCCCGGCAAGCGCAGCGCGATCTCACAGGTCGCGCGGATCGACGCGATGCGGGCCCGCGGCTCGGCCTACGAGTCGGCCCGCGTCGAGCGGGAGAAGGGGCGCCTGGGCGCGCTGCGGGCCGAAGTCGGCCTGCGCGTCTCGGAGTTCTACCTCCAGCAGGGCTGGGAGCAGCGCTCGCTGCGCGCGGACCTCGCGGTGCTGGACCGCAGCTGGGAGAAGTTCCTGGCGACGAAGGTGCTGCTGGGCGTGGCCGGGCTGTTCTTCGGCCCGTTCCTGTTCGCCATCGTCTACACGCTGGGCTTCGGCAGGAGCCCGATCATCCCGGTCTGGCTGGCCCTGCTCTTCGCGGCGGTCTTCTTCTTCCTGCCCGACCTGGAGGTACGGCGGGACGCCGCCGAGAAGCGGCGCGACCTGCGGCGCGTGATCGGCGCCTACCTCGACCTGGTGTCGATGAGCCTCGCCGGCGGACGCGGTCTGCCCGAGGCGCTGATGGCGGCGGCCGAGGTGTCCGACGGCTGGGCCAACCAGCGCATCCGCAACGCCCTGTCCGACGCCCGCATCACCGGCGTCAGCCAGTGGCAGGCGCTCGGCGCGCTCGGCGAGGAGATCGGCGTCGAGGAACTCAAGGACCTCTCCGCCTCCCTGGCCCTGGTCGCGGACGACGGTGCCAAGGTCCGCGAGTCCCTCGCCTCCCGCGCCGAGACCATGCGGCACCGCGAGCTCGCCGAGATCGAGGGCAGCGCGGGCGAGAAGTCCCAGTCGATGCTCGTGGCGCAGCTTCTGCTGTGCGCCGGGTTCCTGGTGTTCCTTATCTTTCCGGCGGCGATGCGGGTGTTCCAGGTGCAGTGAGCCGTGCGTGAGCCTCGCGGTGAGCTCGCAGTGAGCGACCTTCACAACTCCAGAACTCCGTGAACCGATTTCGAAAGGACAAGACGTCATGAACGGACGTAACTTCCACACCGGCATCCCCGCCGTGGACTTCCTCGTCACCTTCCTCCAGGCCCGCACCGAGCGTGCCCGCTCCGGCGAACTGGACCGCGGTGCCTCCGCGGTCGAGTGGGTCATCATCTCCGCGGTCGTCGTGGCGATCGTCGGTGTCGTGGCCGCCATCATCAACGCCGCGCTGAGCGAGGGCGCCAACAAGGTCGGCGACTGCATCAAGGGTGCGGACGCGGGCAAGACCTGCTGACCGTCTCGGGAGCAACGGGGTTCACGGGGATGCCGGCAGACGTCAGCAGACGGGTACGCCGCTGGGTGCGGGCCGCACGGGAACGGGCGGCCACCCGCGGCGACTCAGGCATGACCGCGATCGAGTTCGTGCTGCTCACCCCGGTCCTCTTCTTCATGATTTTCGCGACCGTGCAGTTCGCCCTGTACTTCTTCGCGGACCATGTCGCCCAGGCGGCGGCCCAGGCCGGAGCCCGCAAGGCCCGCGCCACGGCCGACGAGCAGCCGGGCGCGTGGCGGGGCGAGGCACGGGACGTCGTGGACAGCTACATCCGGCAGTTGGGCCCGCAGCTGGTCCTCTCCCCGGACGTGACGATGGTGCAGCCGGAGCAGAACACGGTGGGCGTGGAGATCGCGGCGAGGGTACCGACGGTGTTTCCCGGGCTGGACCTGACGGTCCACGCGCAGTCGGTGGGGCCGGTGGAGCGGTTCGTCCAGGAAGAGGGGAACTGACATGTCCGTCCCCTCGGTTCAGGAGGGCCGCCGGTTCGCGGACGACAGCGGCCTGTCCACCGTCGAGGTCGTGATCCTCGCGCCGGTGATGATCCTGTTCATCCTGGTCCTGGTGGCCTTCGGCCAGCTCGTGGACGGCCGTGGAGCGCTCGACGGCGCGGCCCGGGACGCGGCCCGCGCCGGGTCGATCCAGAAGGACCACGCGACGGCCATGGCCGAGGCGAAGAAGGCCGCCGAGGCGAATCTGGCGGACGTCTGCTCGGGCCCGGTGTCCGTCACGCAGACCAGCCAGGGCTTCGAACCGGACACCATCTTCACGGTCGAGGTGAGCTGCCAGGTGCGGGGACTCGCCATGCTCGGCCTCGACGTCCCGACGACCCTGTCGTCGAGCTTCAGCTCCCCGCTCGATCCCTTCCGGAGGTCGGCGTGAGACACCTCCTGCCGTACTGGCGGGCACGTTGGGCGGCCCGCCGCGCACAGTTGGACGACCGCGGCTCGGGCGCCGGCGCGGTCATCATCTTCACGCTCGTCTTCCTCTCCCTCTCCGCCTTCGTCATCGACGGCGGCCTGTCCATCTCCAAGCGGGAACGCGCCGCCGACATCGCAGAACAGGCGGCCCGCTACGCCGCGCAGGACATCGACCGCGACGCCCTCTACGAGAACGAGGGCGGCCCCGCCCCCATCAACTTCGAGAACTGCGACGCCCGCGTGAAGGCCTTCGCCCGCGAGATGGACATGACGGGTGCGGACATCGGAGCGACCCACTGCGTGGCGGCGAACGCCGAGCAGGTCGAGGTCGAGGTCCAGCTCACGTACTCCCCGGTCTTCACGGGGATGTTCTACGGCGGCGACGTGGTGGTCCACGGCCAGGCGGTGGCGCAGAACGAGGTCGGCTGAGCCGATCCGGAACATTCGGCGAATCTGCACACCGTTCACCGTGAGGTCGTGACGGTGCCGGGCAGAGGCCCATTTTCGCGCCGCGGACCGCGTTCCTGTATCGCGCAGTGGCAGAGGGCGTGAAGGTCGCGAGGTCTTCGGTGACCGAATGGTCACACCCATGAATTCGCTCCCCGGAATCCGACTCCCACCCATAACCGCTGACTGGCCGTGCCTTCTTCAGACGTGCTTTGATCGGTCGCGCTCGAGCACTTCGCATTGTTCTTACGAAGGGAACCGCCCCTCATGGCCTTCACCCCGCAGATCCAGACCGCCCAGATGTCCGACGCCGAGCTGGACATCATCGCCGGCGGTCAGGCGGGTGGCGCCACCGCGGGTGCCGGCGCCGCAGCCGGTCTCTACGTCGAGACCACGGCCGCCGGCCTCACCGCCGGTGTCGGCGGCGGCGTGGGCCTCGCCGTCTCGCCGCAGGGCATCGCGGCGGACCTGCACCTCAACGCGGCCGTCGCTTCCTGACGAACGCATAGGAAAAGGCCCTGGATCTCAGGATTCTGGGCCTTCTCGCGTTTCTCGGCAGCGGTCTACTTCCCCCCGCTGTCCCCCTTGCCGCCTTTTCCGCCCCGTTTGTCCTCGGTCTTCACGGCGTCGTTCACCTTCTTGGCGAGTTCGTCGTCCAGCTTCTTGAACTCGCGCACCACGGCGTCCGACATGCTCGCGAGCGCGTCCAGCTGCTGCGTGATGTCCTCACGCCCGTCCTCCCAGTTGGACTCGAAATCGTCGAGCGCGTCATTGACGCTGCCGTCGCCGATGTCGTCCTTGTAGGACTCGAAAAGCTTCTTGGTGTGATTCAGACGGGTCTTGATGGACCGCAGCCGGCGCCCGTAGCTCTCCAGCTCGGTCAGCGGAAGCGCGAGGTCGCTCTTTCCCTTGCCCATCCGGCAGCCCCCCAACGTCGACACCCTGATCTCAGCAGAACCGTACCGGCTTACGGCCAGGCACTCGAAGCCCTGCTCACGCGCGCCTGACGACCACGCCTACGAAAACCCGCCCGCCTGAGGACTCGTACACCGAGTGGCGCGTCAGCGGTTGATCGACTGGATCTCCTGGACGTTCATGTCCTGCGTGGTCTCGAAGGTGCCGTCCGGCAGGTCGCCGCCGGAGCCGTCGGAGCCCTCCCAGGTGATCTGCCAGGTGACGCTGGCCGACAGCTGGTACGGGGTGCCGTCGGTCGCGTGGAGGTAGCGGATGCCGCACGGCGGGGTCTTGTCGGCGGCGCCCTTGGTGTACGGGGTGCCGATGGAGCCGTCGTCGTTGATCTCGCAGTCGCTCGACGCGGGGAGGACTTCGGCGTCCTTGGTGCCCGGGTCCAGGTGGAGGGCGACGGGCTTGGCCGTCGTCTCCGCCCACAGGCCCGTGCCGGGTAGCTCGGCGCGGACCTTGACCTCCTTGAAGGTGCCCTTGTCCAGCCAGACCCAGGTCGGCAGATTCACCGTCGACCTGGCCGCCGGCTTCAGCTCCACCTCGGTCTCGGGGACCTTCACCTTGTCATAGGCGTAGTCGGCGAGGGTCTCGGGCGTGGGGGCATTGGGGTCGTCGGGGATCGTGCCGGCGTCCTGCCAGAACATCAGCCGGCTGCACAGCGAGGTGTTGTCGATCTCGGTGACGTCCGGAGCCACTCCGCGCCAGAAGTAGCCGTCCTTGCCGAGGTTGTAGTTCTTGTACCCCTTCACCGTGGCCGGCTTGGTGAAGATCGTGGTGGCGTCCTTCTCGTCCCTGAAGTGGTCGGTCCAGAGTTTCGATCCGTACCAGCCGTCACGCAGACCGGCGTCACCGCTGCCGTCGTTCTCCGAGAAGTTCTTCAACTGCTCGGGGGTGAAGACGGGTTCGTACCAGCACGGCGGCGGCTTCCAGTTGACGTCCGTCGAGGCGACATTGCCCTGCTTGCCGCCGGTGGGGCCGCTCACCTGGCTGACCTTGATCCGGGACTGCGAGGCGGAAGCGGAGATCTCGTTGTTCTTGGCCCCGCCGCCGTAACTGCCTTCGCCGCCAAGGGCTAGAGCAGGCGCGGGTGCGAGGAGGGCGGAGGTGAGCGAGAGGACCGTGAGGGGCCGAGATGCGCGTGAGGACCTCACTTGGCGCAGCCACCCCGCTCCGAATGGGCGGACACCGCCTGCCACACGCCCTGGGCGTTCTTGCCCATGGAGATCACGTAGACGACCTCGGGGTCCGTGCCCGCCGGGTTCCCCTTGACCTCGCCGGTCTCGCGGTTCTTCGTGCTGGCCTTGCTCTCATCGGTGCAGTAGGACAGGGACGCCGCTGCCTTGTCCTTGGCGAGGGTCACCTTGGGGTCGAACACGGGCAACTTGCCGATGACGGTGAGGTTCTTGTCCGTGTAGGTCCTGATCCACTGCTGGCTCTGCAGGAAGCCGTTCTTCGTGTCGTAGAAGGCACGGTCCTTGCTGTCGGGGTCGTTCTCGATGATCGCCTCGTACCCCGCCCGGAGCTGTTCCCTGCCGTCGTTCAGCACCGCCTGCTCAACCGGGTCGCTGCTGGTCCAGTTCTCGAAGGTCAGCTGGAAGCTGCTGGGGAGCTTGATCACCGGGCGCTTGACGCCGGATTCCGCGGATGGCGAGGCGGAGACCGATGGGCTGCTCGAGCCGTTGCCCGCACCCTTGATGTCGTCCGATGACGAACCGTCGCTCCCGCCGCAGGCGGTCAGGAGCAACGCCGCCGTCGTGGCGAACGCTGCGGCAGTGGTGGTCAGAGCGCGGCGGGCCACAGTTGATCTCCCCCGTAGTTTCGGTGTACGCGACAGGGAACGAAGCTATCAGGGGTGAGTCATGGCGCCATGGGAGGCAGTGGGGGATCGTGTGGGGGAGGTGAGGAGTGTGGCGTGGCGGTTGCGAACGGTGCCGCTCGAGCCGGGTGACGACCTTCAGGGATCCCCTGACTGAGCAGAGCGACGATCCTCCGGGCACCGTGCGGCGAGCTCGTCAGCCGGGCCCACGAGCCATCCCGGAACGAGAGCTTGAAGTCGGACTCGGCCCTGCTGAATCGCTTGATCTCCGCGCCGACGATCTCGCTCCGCGGCAACGACCAAAGGACAGCCGCGGATCCCGGAGTCTTCCCGCCGCCACCCCAGGAGACGTGGCGACTGCCTCGCGCCGTGTCCTCGTACGACCAGATGCGCACCAGCCCGTCCGGCTCCGCCAGTTGGATCTCGGTCACCGTGCGCCAGGAACGCCGGGAGGGGTCGAGCTGCCAGGGCAGCGTACGAGCCGTCTCACCCACGCCCGCCCGCATGACGGGGAAGTCGGCGACCTCGTTCTCGCGCTCCTCCAGCTTTCCCCGCTTCTCGGGCGACACGGGGCTGCCGAGGGCGTCGGCGATGAGGTGAAGCGGGAGCATCATGAGGCCGGTGACGGCGGTGAGCACGTACTGGCCGAGCCTGCCGAAGAACCCTCGCACCCTGAAAACGGGTCTGGACGGCCAGCCGGGCAGGTCCCGCTCGATGTCGTTGCGTTCGAGGTCCCGAAAGGAGCGCCGCTTCGCCACCGAGGCGGCGGTTCCACTCGCGAACTCGACCCGGTAGCGCTCGGGTTCCTCGCCCATGCCCTTCCTTCACCGTCACTCCGCCTGAGTCACTCAGCGGTTGATCGACTGGATGTCCTGGACGTTCATGTCCTGTGCGGTCTCGAAGGTGCCGTCCGGCAGGTCGCCGCCGGGGCGCTTGACGCCGGACGGCGTCGAGGCGGAGGCCGAAGCCGGCGGACTCGACTCCGCGCCCGCTCCCTTGATGTCGTCCGACGACTTGTCGCCGCCACCGCCGCACGCGGTGAACAGAAGTGCCGCCGTCGAGGCGAACACGGCGGCTGTGGTGGTCGGAGCGCGGCGGGCCCACGGCTTGTCCCCCCGAAGTTCGGTGTGTGCAACAGAGAATGAAGCTATCAGTGGCCCGTAATGTCCCCTGGGCGACCTTGAGTGGTTGTGTGGGGAACGTGACGAGACTGCATGGCAGTTGCGAAGAGGGAGCTCCTGGTTGCCCGGTCGCCGAAGCAACTGTCTGCGGCTGCAGGGGCAAACCGGACGTCAGTGGAGTTCCCTCCCTCTTCCCTTCGACGCCCCCAATGAGAGTCCATAAGATCTCTGTAGGCTCAGCACACCCCCTACCCCACAGCTCGGCCTCACCTCACTCCACACACGACCCCAGGACACCCGCCATGTCGCGACGCCGCACCTCAAGCTCGTCAAGCTCGACGGGAAGTACGACGGGAACGACAGGGACCACGGGCACCCCCAGGAACCGGACGCCGCAGCCGGTGAGGATGCGGCGGAGGTCGTTCGGGGACTTCGTCAAGGCGTTCTTCGCCTTCGTCGCCCTGGCCGTGCTGCTCGTCGGCGTGCCGGGGGCGCTGGCCACGCAGATCGGGTGGCCGCTGCCGAGCGGGGTGCCGAGTTTCGACTGGTTGCAGCAAGAGATCACCGTTCACACGTTCCTGAACATCCTCACCGTCATCGTGTGGCTGGCGTGGGCGCAGTTCACGGCGTGTGTGCTCGTGGAGATGAAGGCCGCGCTGTCGGGTGTCGGCGTGCCCGGACGGGTGCCCGGCGCCGGGCCGAGTCAGTTGCTCGCGCGGCAGCTCGTCGCCGCGCTGCTGCTGGTCGGCGCCACCGCCGCCAGCTTCACGCCCGGGCTGTCACAGCTCGGGCAGGGCTACGACGCCAACCAGAAGCCGACCGTCGCCGCCGCCCAGGCGACCCCCGGGCTCTTCGCCCAGCAGCAGGAGCAGGCCTCCGGTGCCGCAGCGGCCCTCGCCGAGCAGGCCTCGCACGCCGCCGCCCACGCCGACGCCGGTGGCAGCACCGCCAAACAGGGCGACACGAAGTACTACCGGATCCAGCCGCCCGAGGGGCGTCACCACGACTCCCTCTGGGAGATAGCCCAACGGCACCTGGGTGACGGACGCCGTTACAAGGAGATCTTCGAGCTCAACAAGGACCGCGTGCAGCCGGACGGGTCCAAGCTCTCCGAGGCCAGTCTCATCCGGCCCGGCTGGATCATGGAGATGCCGGGCGACGCCCGCGGCGGCGAGCTCGTCGAGATGCCCGACGAGGCGCCCAACGTGTCGCCGGACGTCCAGCAGCAGATCTCCGACTACGCGCGGACCGGGGATCACGCCCAGGGCGGAGGCGGTGCCCAGGGCGGAAGCGACCAGGCGCAAGGAGGCGGCGCCACCCAGGTGTCCGTCCCCGAGCAGCAGCGGCCCGCCCACGAGGCGGGGCACCAGCAGGCGACGGCCGTCGGCGCCGAGTCCGAGAGTTCCTTCGGCCTTCCCGAAGCCCTCCTCGCCGCGCCCCTCCTCGCCGCCGGTCTCCTCGGCGCCCTGGGCCGGCGGCGCCGGCAGGCGCTGTGGCAGTCGGCGTTCGGCTCCATCGGCGGGCGGCGCGGCATGGAGCCGCCCACGCCGAGCGGGGACGCGCAGGACGTGCAGGACGCGCTGCTCGTCGGCGCCGACCCCGAGGGCGTGCGGCTGCTCGACCGGTCCCTGCGCGGTCTCGCCGCCTCCCTCGCCGAGGAGTCGCGGGCGCTGCCGGTCGTGTACGCGGCCTGGCTCAGCAACGGTGACCTGCACCTCCAGCTCGCCCAGCCCGCCGGGAAGCCCCCTGCTCCCTGGCAGCAGGGGCAGGACCAGACCTTCTGGATGCTCTCCCGGACCGACGCCGAGCGCTACGAAGACGTCGACACGGCCGCGCCCTACCCGGGCCTGGTCAGCCTCGGCACCATGGACGACTCGCGGCTGCTGCTCAACCTGGAGGCCGTGCCCGGCATCGTGTCGCTGAGCGGCCGGGAGGCCGACCGGGCCGCCGTCTTCGCGTCCGTCGCCGCCGAGTTGGCCACCAACGGCTGGTCCGACCGCATGACCATCACGCTCGTCGGCTTCGGGGAGGACCTCACCCCGCTCGCCCCCAACCGGATCCGGCACCTCGAGGACATCGAGGCGCTCGTCGAGACCATGGAGGCCGAGACGCGGCAGCGGCGCGGAGCCCTGGGTGCCGCCGGGCACGACTCCGTCCTCACCGGGCGCACCGGGCCCGCCCAGCACACCCGCTGGGCCCCGCACCTCGTCCTGCTCGCCGCCCAGCCGTCCGCCGAGGACGCGGTCAAGCTCGCCGAACTCGCCGCCGACGCGAGCCGGCTCGGCATCGGTTACCTCGTCGGCACCGAGACCGGTGATCTGCCGGGCGCCGCCTGGGAGATGGAGATCACCGGCCAGGGCAAGCTGCTCGCGCCCCTCCTCGGCCTCGAACTGGACGCCCAGTTGCTGCCGGCCGCCCAGCAGCGGGCCGTGGTCCAACTGTTCGTCGAGGCCGACCCGGAGCGCGACACCGACAGGCCGGCGACCACCCCGCCGTTCCTCGTCGACATCAGCGAGCAGGGCCGGCCGGCCGTGTACGCCCGGCTCGTCGGGCCGTACGAGATCATCGGCCTGGACAACCCGGACGGGGAGCGCAGCGCGCTGCTGCACGAGGCGCTCGCCCTGCTGCTCCTGCACCGCGAGGGCGTGCACCCGCGCGTACTGTCCTCCGCGCTGTGGCCGCGCGGTGTCACCGACGACGTGCGCGACGCGCTGCTGGACCGGCTGCGCGAGTGGCTCGGCACCGGCCCCGACGGCACGCCCCGCCTCGCCACCGACCGTTCCGGCCGGCTCACGCTCGCCAAGACGGTCGTCTCCGACCTGGACGTGCTGCGGTCGCTCTACCACGAGGCCACGCAGGGCAAGGGCGTCGGCAGCCGGGCCGTGCGCGGGCGGCTGCTCACGGACGCGCTGGTGCTGGTGCGCGGGCCGCTGCTCGCCGACCGGCCCGAGGGCCGCTACCGGTGGCTCACCCACGAGATCGTCGACGCCCAACTGCCGCTGCTCGTCGCGGACACCGGGCTCGCGCTGTGCGAGTTCCACATGGAGAAGGACCGTGCGGAGAAGGCCATCGAGGCGCTGAACGCGGCCTTGCGCACCGCTCCGGCCGACGAGCGCCTGTGGCACGAGCTGCTGCGCGCCACCCACGCCATGGGTGACGAGGGCCGCCTCCAGTCCCTGGCCGCCGACCTCGTCGCCCGCAGTGGTGCGCGCGGGCTGCCGCCGCGCACGGAGGCGCTGCTCGACGAGCTGCTGCCGGCCTGGCGCGACGCGATCGCCGCGGCGGGATGAGCACCGGGCTGCTGGTCGTCGCCGCCGCGCTGTGGGGCGCGGCGGCGGGTGTGCTGCTGCCGCGCGCGGCCTACCGGTTCTCGGCGCCCTCGGGGGAGGCCTGGCGGAAGGAGTGCCCGGACGGGCACGCCGTGAGGGGCTGGCTGGGGCGGGCGGCGTGCCCGGAGTGCGCGGCGACCGGATACGGACCCCGTACGACCCCCCTGGTGATCGCCACCGCCCTCGTCTGCGCCGCCGTCGCCGCCGCGACCGGCACCCGCCCCGAGCTCGGGGTCTGGCTGCTGCTCGCTCCGGTCGGCGTGCTGCTCACGGTCGTCGACTTCCGCGTACGGCGCCTGCCCGACCCGCTCACCCTTCCCTTCGCCGGTGCCGCACTCGCCCTGCTCGGCCTCACCGCCCTCGTCCCCGAACACGCGGGCGTCTGGACGACCGCCCTGCTCGGCTCCCTCGCCCTGGGCGGCGGCTACTTCGTCCTGTTCCTCATCAACCCGGCGGGCATGGGCTTCGGCGACGTCAAACTCGCCCTCGGCGCGGGCGCCGCCCTCGGCTGGTACGGCTGGCCGACGGTCATGCTGGGCACCTTCGCCGGCTTTCTCCTGGGCGCGCTGTACGGCGCCGCCCTGGTGATCGCCCGCCGGGCCACCCGCAAGACAGCCATCCCCTTCGGCCCGTTCCTGATCACGGGAGCGTTCCTGGGCCTCCTCGTGGGCGCGTACACGGCCTGACGACGCCGCCCCCCGGCGCTGGGATCATCCGCCGCAGCCGTACGACGGCGCTCACCGTGCCGAACACGACGACGGCCGCGAACAGTCCCGTCTGCGCAACCGGCACTGTAATGATGCTGATCATGACAAACGCATCCTCATATCCCACCGGCCCGACCCCGTACCCCACCGGCCCCACCCCGTACCCCGCAGTCCCGGCCCCCGACCCCGCCGGCCACCCCTACCACCGCATGGACCGCACCACAGGCCGGCACCGCTGGTGGCGGCCGTTGGTCGGCACGCTGCTTTTGGTCTGCGGCTACTCCGTGCTGGTCATCGTGCTGCTCGTCGCCTCCTACGTGCTCGGGACGATGGCCGGGTTGCCGGAACTGCCGGACGGGGGTGCCGATTTAGGGCCGCTCGGGAACACGGCGACGGATCTGCTGGCCATCGCGATAGCCCTGCCCCTGGTGCTGCTGGCCACGCTGTGGCCGGCGAGACGGCCGGTCGGAACCGTCTCGTCGGTGACCGGGCGGCTGCGGATCGGCTGGCTCGGGTGGTGTCTGCTGGCCGGGCTGCTGCCCATCCTGCTGCTCACGGTGACGGCCTTCCTCCTGCCGGGCGACTCCGGCGACTCCGGCCAGTCCGAGACATGGGTGGGCTGGCGCTCCTTCCTCGCGGCCATGGCCGTGCTGGCCGCCCTCGTCCCGTTGCAGGCCGCGGCCGAGGAGTACGTCTTCCGCGGCTGGCTGACCCAGGCGGTGGGGGCGTTCGTGCGCTCGCCGTGGCTCGCGGTGATCCCGCAGGCCGTGCTGTTCGCCGCGGCGCACGGCTGGGGCACCCGATGGGGGTTCCTCGGTCTGCTGGTGAACGGCCTGGTGGCGGGACTGCTCACGATCCGCACCGGCGGACTGGAAGCGGCCATCGCCCTGCACGTCCTGAACAACCTGCTGGCCTTCGGCGCCTCCGCCGCGGTCGTCGACGGACTGTCCTCGGACGAGACCGCGGCCGACGCGCCCTGGTCGCTGGCCCTCGCGGCCATGGCCACCGACCTGCTCTACGCCGCGATCGTGCTGTGGTTCGCCCGGCGTCGCAGGCCGCAGCGCCTCTCGCCCCCGGCGCCGACGCCCACCCCGTACCCGGAGTACCCCGGCCCCGCCCGAACGGCCTGACGTCCAGCCCGCCGATCCAGCCCGCCGAACCCCTGGCGTACGCTGGGCTGGTCCGTCCACAACCCTTACGAAAGGGACGCCCGGTGACCGAGAAGGCCGACCTTCAGCCCATCCTCGACCGTGCAGCCGCCGGTGGGCGGATCACCCCGGACGAAGCGCTCGTGCTGTACCGGGACGCCCCGCTGCACGCGCTGGGCGCCGCCGCCGACGCCGTGCGCCGCCGCCGGTACGCCGGCACCGAGCACATCGCGACGTACATCATCGAGCGCAACATCAACTACACGAACGTCTGCGTGACGGCGTGCCGGTTCTGCGCGTTCTACGCCGCTCCCAAGGACACCGCCAAGGGCTGGACGCGTGACCTGGACGACATCCTGCGCCGGTGCGCGGAGACCGTCGAGCTCGGCGGCACCCAGATCATGTTCCAGGGCGGGCACCACCCGGACTACGGCGTCGAGTACTACGAGAAGCACTTCGCGGCGATCAAGAAGGAATTCCCGCAGCTGGTCATCCACAGCCTGGGGGCGTCCGAGGTCGAGCACATGGCCCGGATCTCGAAGGTGTCCGTCGAGGAGGCGATCCGGCGTATTCACGCCGCCGGCCTCGACTCCTTCGCCGGTGCCGGTGCCGAACTGCTGCCCGAGCGGCCCCGCAAGGCCATCGCCCCGCTGAAGGAGTCCGGCGAGCGCTGGCTGGAGATCATGGAGATCGCGCACAACCTGGGCGTGGAATCCACCTCCACCATGCTCATGGGCACCGGCGAGACCAACGCCGAGCGCATCGAGCACCTGAGGATGATCCGGGACGTCCAGGACCGCACGGGCGGCTTCCGCGCCTTCATCCCGTACACCTACCAGCCGGAGAACAACCACCTGAAGGGCCGCACGCAGGCGACGCTCTTCGAGTACCTGCGGATGATCGCCATCGCGCGGCTGTTCATGGACAACATCGCCCACATCCAGGGCTCGTGGCTGACCACGGGCAAGGAGGTCGGGCAGCTCTCCCTGCACTACGGCGCCGACGACCTCGGCTCGATCATGCTGGAGGAGAACGTGGTGTCGTCGGCCGGTGCCAAGCACCGGTCCAACCGGATGGAGATCATCGATCTGATCCGGAAGGCGGGCCGCGTGCCCGCCCAGCGCGCGACCACGTACGAGCACCTCGTCGTCCACGACGACCCGGCGAACGACCCGGTCGACGACCGCGTGGTCTCGCACATCTCCTCCACGGCCATCGAAGGCGGCACGGCTCACCCCGAGCTGAAGCTGCTGGCCCCCAACTGACCCGACGGTGCTGACGATCCACGCCGCCCCGCTGGTCCTGCCGGCGGGCGGCGCACCGGGCGTGGACGGAGCCGTCGTGGACGGAGCCGTCGTGGTGGACGGTGACCGGATCATCGCCGTCGAGCCGTACGAGGACGCCGTCGACCGTGCACCGGGCGCGCGGGTGCGGCGCTGGCCGGGCGTGCTCACCCCGGGTCTGCGGCAGTGGCACCCGCTGTGGCTGCTGCGCCACTGCTACCACCCCGACCCGCGCGAAGCCGACGAGCTGGGCGAAGAGCCCCTGTGGGGCGAGCGGCTGGCGGCCTTGGGCGACCTCACCGAGACCCGCTGGTCGGGCAGCGTGCGGCGCGGTGTGCAGCGGATGCTGCGCCACGGCACGACGGCGGTCGCCTCACCCGGTGCACGCTTCCGCGATCCGCTGGTGGCCACGGCCGTCGCCCGGTCCGGACTGACCGTCGTGGGGACCACGAAGGCGCCCGGCACGCTGCTCGGGGAGCGGCCCGACCTCGACCCGTTCGCCGAGGGGTACGACCTCGCGGGTACCGTCCACGGCCCGTTGGCCGTCGGCGGCCGGGCCGACCTGGCGGTGTTCGACGTACCCGACGAGACGGCCCTGCGGGAGCGCGGCGCGGCCACCTGTGTGGCGACCGTGCTGGCCGGCCGGCTGGTGTACCGGGCCCGCTGACCCAGGGACGGGTCAGCCCGCGAACGCCTTCCCGAAGGCCCCCGTCTCCTGCGTCACCCCGCCGCAGTCCGTCGCCGCCTTCGCCGAGCCGGAGTCGTCCGCGCACTGCCGGTCCCGGGCCGTCGACCACATCGACACCCAGGCGATGCCCTTCTCCTCGGCGAACGCGCGGACCTCGGCGGCGTCCGCGAGGGTGAACGTCTCGGCGGCGACGTCGTTGACGCCGATCATCGAGGTGAGCGCCATGCCCTGCCAGGCGGCCGCGTCCGACGTGCCGAAGACCTTCCTCAGCCGGGTGCGCGCGGCCTCGCGGCCGTGAGGGCGTAGCCGCCCATGTCACCGTCGTACGACGAGCCGTAGTTCCTCGTCATGAGGGTGACGGTGGAGACCTGTACGCCGTGGTCATTGGGGGAGGCGAGCAGGGCGAGCCCGTCCTCGTCCAGGCCCCCGGGCATCACCGGCAGGGTGAACGAGACCTCCGGTCCGGCCCGTTCCTCCTGCAACCGGGCGATCGCCTCCGAACGCAGCGCGATCGAGGCGGAGTCGGCGAGTTCGTCGTCCTCGATGTCGAAGTCGGCCAGGGTGGCGCCGGCCGCGTCGAGGGCCTTGCCGTACGCCGCCGCCGGCTCCGGCGCGCTGTCGCAGTTCACCGCGAGTTCCTTGCCGGAGGCGCCGCCGAAGGAGACCCGGACCCGGGCACCGTCCTTTTTGAGCTGCGCGACGCGGGAGGCGACGGCCGCATCACCGATGGCCTGGCGTGCGTGCCGTTCCTGCCGCTGATCGACCGGTTCTGGGACGTGCCCGCCTCCGAGGTGTACCTGCCGCTGGACAGCCAGTGGTTCATGTTCGGCGTGGGCTGGGTGCTGATCGCGGTGCCCGTGCTGTTGTGCGGCTGGGTCGAGGACGTGGCGGCACGGAAGAAGCCGCGGCTCCTGCCCGGAGGGGGTGCTGCAAGAATGGGCCCGTGACCCGCGCATCCCTGGACAAGCAGCCGCACGAAGTCGCCTCGATGTTCGACGACGTGGCGGAACGGTACGACCTGACCAACGACGTGCTGTCCCTCGGCCAGGACCGGCGATGGCGCAAGGAGGTCGCCAAGGCGGTCGACGCGCGCCCGGCGCAGAAGATCCTCGACCTGGCGGCCGGCACGGGGACCTCCTCGCTGCCCTTCGCCCGCACCGGCGCCTACGTCGTCCCGTGCGACTTCTCCCAGGGCATGCTCCAGGTCGGCAAGCAGCGCCGGCCCTGGCTGCCCTACACCGCAGGCGACGCGACGCGGCTGCCCTTCAAGGACGACAGCTTCGACGCCGTCACCATCTCCTTCGGGCTGCGCAACGTGCAGGACACGGACGCCGCGCTGCGCGAGATGCACCGGGTGACCCGGCCCGGCGGGCGGATCGTGATCTGCGAGTTCTCACACCCGACGTGGGCGCCGTTCCGCACGGTCTACACCGAGTACCTGATGCGCGCCCTGCCGCCGGTCGCCCGGGCCGTCTCGTCCAACCCCGACGCCTACGTCTACCTCGCCGAGTCCATCCGCGCCTGGCCCGACCAGCCCGCCCTGGCCGAGCGGCTGGGCAAGGCCGGCTGGTCCCGGGTGGCCTGGCGCAACCTGAGCGGCGGAATCGTCGCCCTGCACCGGGGCTTCAAGCAGGGCTGATCGCTCTAGCGGGGGCTGAGCACCCGGTACGGGCCGTCGCCCGGCTCGTCCAGCTCCCGCTGGAGTCCGCCCCGGGGCGGTCGCGGCACCCGCGGTTCGTGCACGCCCCCGCCGCCCTCGCCCGGGCCGAAGTCGAACCACACGTAGACCATCGAGTCCCGCGGCACCTCGGCTCCGGCCTGCGGGTACTGGCGTACGACGTAGTCGACGACGGCGAGGTGGAAGTCGGGCCGGTCCGGCGCGTTGAGGAGCAGACCCTGTGCCCGGGCCGTCTCCCGCGCGTCCACGGCCATCAGGCCGACCAGGCGCGGGACGCGCACGTCGGGTGTCTTGCGGGATATGTGCACAGATGTCACCCCCAGCGGTACGGGAAGGGTAACTCCCGCCCCGCACCGGCCGGAAGCGACGGGTGTCTTTCTGTGACAGTCGACTACTGTGCGTCAGCTACCTGGAGGTCGAGCCGGTAGCAGTGCCCGGTCCGCTGCGAGGCCGGTGTCGTGAACGTCTCGGCGAGACGCATCCCCAGGCGCCGGGTCACCGCGATGGACCGGCGGTTGCGGGCGTCGACCATCGCCACGACGCCCGGTACGCCGGTCGCCCGCATCCGTTCCAGCGTCTGCCGCGCGGCCGCGGTGACGTACCCCTTGCCCCAGTGCTCCCTCGCAAGCCGCCAGCCGATCTCGATCTCGCCCGCCGGGCCCCAGGCCCGCTCCCACGGCTGGGCGCCCGTGAACCCGATGACCTGCCCCGACTCGTCGAGCACCGTCCACAGGCAGAAACCGAGCTCGGCGTCGTGCCGGCGCTGGCGGGCGGTGAGCTCCTCGTAGACCGAGAGTTCCGCGGCCCTGCCGCCCTGGAACTCCATGACGTCCGGGTCGTCGAAGATCCGGTGCCAGGCGAACGCGTCCTCGTGAGTGGGGACGCGAAGCCGCACAGCGGGGAGAGCTCGGTTCACGGAGGCAGCCCTTCAGCCGGGTGATGAATGCTGCTGCATAGACTGCCCATGTCCAGTGCCGGTCGGCACGCAAGATTCCGAACTTGGGGAGATCCCGCCGTGACCGTCGTGACCGAGCCCCTCTCCGAGAACACCGCCGATGTGATCGTCGTGGGCGCGGGGCCGGCCGGCTCCACCACCGCCTACCACCTCGCCAAGGCGGGACTCGACGTCCTCCTGCTGGAGAAGACCGAGTTCCCACGCGAGAAGGTCTGCGGCGACGGCCTCACCCCGCGTGCCGTCAAGCAGCTCGTGGCGATGGGCATCGACATCTCGGAGGAGGCGGGCTGGCTGCGCAACAAGGGCCTGCGCATCATCGGCGGCGGGGTGCGGCTCCAGCTCGACTGGCCGGATCTCGCCTCCTTCCCCGACTACGGCCTCGTCCGCAAGCGCGACGACTTCGACGAGCAGCTCGCCCGGCAGGCCCAGAAGGCCGGCGCCCGGCTCTTCGAGCGCTGCAACGTGGGCGCGCCGATCATCGACGACCGCACCGGCCGCATCACCGGCGTGCACGCCAAGCTCGGTGAGGAGAAGCGGGAGGTCACCTTCCGCGCGCCGCTCGTCGTGGCCGCCGACGGCAACTCCACCCGGCTCTCCCTGGCGATGGGCCTGCACCGCCGCGAGGACCGCCCGATGGGGGTGGCGGTGCGCACGTACTTCACCAGCCCGCGCCACGAGGACGACTACCTGGAGTCCTGGCTGGAGCTGTGGGACCGCCGCGGCGCCGAGGACCGTCTCCTGCCCGGCTACGGCTGGATCTTCGGCATGGGCGACGGCACCTCGAACGTCGGCCTGGGCGTCCTCAACACCTCCGACTCCTTCAAGGAGCTGGACTGGCGCGAGGTCCTGAAGGCCTGGTGCGCGTCCATGCCGGAGGACTGGGGCTACACCCCCGACAACATGACCGGCCCGATCCGCGGCGCCGCGCTCCCCATGGCCTTCAACCGCCAGCCGCACTACACCAAGGGCCTGCTGCTCGTCGGCGACGCCGGCGGCCTCGTGAACCCCTTCAACGGCGAGGGCATCGCCTACGCCATGGAATCCGGCCAGATCGCCGCCGACGTCATCGTCCAGGCCCACGCCCGGCCGACCCCCGAGAGCCGCGAACTGGCCCTCCAGCGCTACCCGCGCGTCCTGAAGGACACCTACGGCGGCTACTACACGCTCGGCCGCGCCTTCGTGAAGCTCATCGGCAACCCGAAGGTCATGCAGATCGCGGCCCAGCGCGGCCTCACGCACCCCCTGCTGATGAAGTTCACCCTGAAGCTCCTCGCCAACCTCACCGACCCGACGGGCGGCGACGCGATGGACCGCATCATCAACGGCCTGAGCAGGGTGGCGCCGAAGGCCTGAGCGGGGCCGGCCGGCGGCGCGGGCGGCTTGACGGTTCGTCGGCCCGCCCGCTGCCGACGGCTGGGGCGGGTGGCCGGCCTGTGACGGCGGACGGCTTGGGCCGGGTGCCGGCTCGCCGTGCCGGTGGTCGGGGCGGGTGGCCGGCCTGTGATGGTGGACGGCTTGGGCCGGGTGTCGGCTCGCCGTGCCGGTGGTCCGGGCGGCTTGCCGGCCTGCGCCGGCTGGTGGCGGCTTGCCGACGGGGCCGGTGGCAGGCCCGCGATGCCGGACGGCTTGAGCGCCTGTCGGCCCGCGCTGGTGGCGGCCGGTCCACGCTGCCGGTGGCCCGCCTGTGAGGTCGGCGGCGTGTGCGGGTTGTCGGCCCGCGGCCGACCGCCGAGGCGGGGAGCCGGTCCGTGAGGCCCGGCGGCCTGTTCCGGAAGAGGGCCGCCCGGCGCGGTGTTCGGGCTGCGAGCCGTCAATGCCCTGCCCTTTCAGGACAATTCGGGCATGGAGTGCGCATTCGTGAGCCGTATGGGGCGGACGGCGGTGCCAGGTGCCCCCGAGAAGGGCCCTGGGAGCCCCTGGAGCGCCTCGGAGGCGGGCCGGGGGGTCACGGGGCCTGATGACCCCGGACAGGCCGGGAGGGCCGTTGCCTCGAAGTGGCAGCGGCCCTCAAGCCCGTTCGTGCGGAGGTGTCGGACGGCCGGAGACGTCAGAGGACGCGCACCGCGCCCGACGCCGGGTAGCCCGACAGGTCCTGGATGACGACGCCCTTGGAGGGGTTGGCCGCGTCCAGGTACTGGCCGTTCCCGATGTAGACGCCCACGTGGTACGCGGAGCCCTTGCCGCCCCAGTACAGGATGTCGCCGACCTGGACGCTGGACAGCGGGACGTCCGTGCCGGCCATCGACTGGTCCTGCGAGACGCGCGGCAGGTCCACACCAACCTGCTTGTACGCGGCCTGCACGAGGGAGGAGCAGTCCCAGGCGTTCGGACCGGTGGCGCCCATGACGTAGGCGTCGCCCAGCTGGGCCTTGAGGAACGAGATGACCGTCGCGACGCTGCCGCTGGCGGGCGCCGACACGGACGTGGAGGTGGACGCGGACGCGGAGGCGGAGAGCGTGGCGCGCTCGGCGCTGCGCGTGGCGCGCTCGGCGGCGGCCTTGCGGGCCTCCTCGGCGGCCTTCTTCTTGGCCTCCGCCTTCTTCTTCGCCTCGGCGAGGTCCTTCTTGGCCTCCGCGGCGGCCTTGGCGGCGGCCGCGTCGCGCTCGGCGCGCAGCTCGTAGTTCGCGGCGGCCTGCTGGGTGGCGGCCGCGGACTGGGCCACCTGAGCGGACAGGTCGGCCGTCAGGGTGGGCAGTTCGATGGTCTGCGTCACCGGCTCGGCGGCGCTCGCCGAAGCCGACGCACCTGCCGCCGCCATGCTGAGGACGCCACCGGCAACTCCGGCACGCACGGCGATCGAGGAGGTCGCGCTGCGGCGGGGTTTCCGGTGGCTGCGTATGTGAGCGGTGTGGGACATGGGAATAACCGGTACCAGGGGCTCCTTCATATCTTCAAGAAACGTGTGCTGCGCCACAGTTGTTCATCCGGGCCCTGAAAAACCCCCGACGAGCCCCTTTATTGACGCCCTAACGGACATTGCGGGCGCACCGTGACCAGCCTGTGATCACGGTGTTTGATCAATACGCCCGAATTGCCCCGCGCCTACCACCGGTTGGGCTGATTGGCCAAGCCCTGTTCTCACGGACCTCTCATCGGTGTGACGGAGGTCACGGAACGGTTGCCCCGAAGGCCGCGGACCGGCGCGTAGATCACGGCCGGGTCACGGGCTCGCGGAGATCGTGAACGCGCGCACGCGTCCACACCCCGCCCCGCGCACCCCCTGACGTGTGAACGCGCCTCTATCAAGAGATCAAGTCCATCGCCAATTTGCATGCAAGAGAACCCTCTTGATATTGAGACGACCCCTCCGGCCTGCGATGACGAGCCAAAATGTCACCTCTCGTGATCACTCGGACGCTTCGCGTGTGAAGATCACCGCTCATCCGACTTCATGATCGATCGTCAGGTGGTGGAGATCACAAAGCTTGTGCAATACCCCGTGTCGCAGATCACAGAGCGTCGGGCATAAGATGCACGCGGTTGGGCTTGTGACCTGCTTCACATGTTCCCGATCTTCGCCGGGGCGGGCGGGGTTCGAGGAACGGGTGGGGCGGATGTGAGCCCGACGCAAACCGCCAGCAGTCAGTGCCGACTGAGAGGAGCGAGGAGCGGTGAACGCTTATGCGCCCATCCTCGTACTGGGAGCCCTCGGGGCAGGCTTTGCGATCTTCTCCGTGGTGATGGCCACGTTGATCGGGCCCAAGCGGTACAACCGCGCCAAGCTCGAGGCCTACGAGTGCGGTATCGAGCCGACCCCCACGCCGGCCGGCGGCGGGCGCTTCCCCATCAAGTACTACCTGACGGCGATGCTCTTCATCATTTTCGATATCGAGATCGTCTTCCTCTACCCCTGGGCCGTCACCTTCGACGCCCTGGGGATCTTCGGGCTCGTGGAGATGCTGCTCTTCGTGCTCACCGTCTTCGTCGCGTACGCGTACGTATGGCGGCGCGGCGGCCTGGAATGGGACTGAGGAGCCACACGTCATGGGACTCGAAGAAAAGCTGCCGAGCGGCTTCCTGCTGACCACCGTCGAGCAGGCCGCGGGCTGGGTACGCAAGGCCTCGGTCTTCCCCGCCACGTTCGGCCTCGCCTGCTGTGCCATCGAGATGATGACCACCGGCGCGGGCCGCTACGACCTGGCGCGCTTCGGCATGGAGGTCTTCCGGGGCTCGCCGCGCCAGGCGGACCTGATGATCGTCGCCGGCCGGGTGAGCCAGAAGATGGCGCCGGTTCTGCGGCAGGTCTACGACCAGATGCCGAACCCCAAGTGGGTGATCTCCATGGGGGTCTGCGCCTCGTCCGGCGGCATGTTCAACAACTACGCGATCGTCCAGGGCGTCGACCACATCGTGCCGGTCGACATCTACCTCCCCGGCTGCCCGCCACGGCCGGAGATGCTGATGGACGCGATCCTCAAGCTCCACCAGAAGATCCAGAGCTCCAAGCTCGGCGTGAACGCCGAGGAAGCGGCCCGCGAGGCGGAGGAAGCGGCGCTCAAGGCGCTGCCCACCATCGAGATGAAGGGGCTGCTGCGGTGAGCGAAGCGAACGGCAACGGGGTCAACCCGGAGAAGGACCTTTCCGCGGAGAACCTCCCGGGCCAGCGCGGCCAGGGCGGCGAGGAGATCCGCGTCCAGCGCGGCATGTTCGGCGCCAACAACGGCGGCGACACCTCCGGCTACGGCGGCCTGGTCCGCTCGGTCCGGCTCCCGGGACCGGCGGCCCGCCCCTACGGCGGCTGGTTCGACGAGGTCGCCGACGAGCTGGAGGGCGCGCTGGAGGAACAGGGCCTGGTCCCCGGCAACGCCATCGAGAGGACGGTCGTCGACCGCGATGAGCTGACCTTCCACATCGAGCGCGAGCACCTCGTCCGCGTCGCCCGCACCCTGCGCGACGACCCGGCCCTGCGCTTCGAGCTGTGCACCGGCGTCAGCGGTGTGCACTACCCGAACGACAAGGGGCGCGAGCTGCACGCCGTCTACCACCTGCGCTCGATCACCCACAACCGGGTGATCCGCCTGGAGGTCAGCGCCCCCGACAGCGACCCGCACATCCCGTCGCTGTTCTCGGTCTATCCGACGAACGACTGGCACGAGCGCGAGACGTACGACTTCTTCGGAATCGTCTTCGACGGCCACCCGGCCCTGACGCGGATCATGATGCCGGACGACTGGCAGGGCTTTCCGCAGCGCAAGGACTATCCCCTCGGCGGCATCCCCGTCGAGTACAAGGGCGCCCAGATCCCGGCTCCGGACCAGCGGAGGTCGTACTCATGAGCACTTCGCACGCCTCCCCTCGCGAGACCACCGAGGGCACCGTATATACGGTCACCGGCGGCGACTGGGACGACGTCGTCCAGTCCGCGGCCCGCGCCGACGACGAGCGCATCGTCGTCAACATGGGACCGCAGCACCCGTCCACGCACGGCGTGCTCCGCCTGATCCTGGAGATCGAGGGCGAGACCGTCACCGAGGCCCGCTGCGGAATCGGTTACCTGCACACCGGCATCGAGAAGAACCTCGAGTACCGGACGTGGACGCAGGGCACCACCTTCGTGACGCGCATGGACTACCTGACGCCGTTCTTCAACGAGACGGCGTACTGCCTCGGCGTCGAGAAGCTCCTCGGCATCGAGGACCAGATCCCGGACCGGGCCTCGGTCATCCGCGTGCTCCTGATGGAGCTGAACCGGCTCTCCTCGCACCTGGTGTGCATCGCCACCGGCGGCATGGAGCTCGGCGCGACCACGATCATGATCTACGGATTCCGTGATCGTGAACTCATTCTCGACATCTACGAGCTGATCACCGGCCTGCGGATGAACCACGCGTACATCCGCCCCGGCGGACTCGCCCAGGACCTGCCGCCCGGCGCGGTGGACCAGATCCGCGAGTTCGTGAAGAAGATGAAGAAGAACCTCCCGGAGTACGACAAGCTCGCCACCGGGAACCCCATCTTCAAGGCCCGTATGCAGGACGTCGGCTACCTCGACCTGGCCGGCTGCATGGCCCTCGGCGCCACGGGCCCGATCCTGCGCTCCACCGGCCTGCCCCACGACCTGCGCAAGGCGCAGCCGTACTGCGGCTACGAGACGTACGACTTCGACATCCCGACCGCCGACACCTGCGACTCCTACGGCCGCTTCCTCATCCGCCTGGAGGAGATGCGCCAGTCCCTCCGGATCGTCGAGCAGTGCCTGGACCGGCTCCAGCCCGGCCCGGTCATGGTCGCCGACAAGAAGATCGCCTGGCCCGCCCAGCTCGCCCTGGGTCCCGACGGGCTCGGCAACTCCCTCGACCACATCAAGAAGATCATGGGCACGTCCATGGAGGCCCTGATCCACCACTTCAAGCTGGTCACCGAGGGCTTCCGCGTCCCGCCGGGACAGGCGTACGCGGCGGTCGAGTCGCCCAAGGGCGAACTCGGGGTGCATGTCGTCTCCGACGGCGGCACCCGCCCCTACCGGGTCCACTTCCGCGACCCGTCCTTCACCAACCTTCAGGCCATGGCGGCGATGTGCGAGGGCGGCCAGGTCGCCGACGTCATCGTCGCCGTCGCGTCCATCGACCCCGTGATGGGAGGCGTCGACCGGTGACCACCTCATCTTCCGAGCGGGGCGTCAGCCTGGGCATGCCCGAACTGCCCGCACCCGCCTACCCGGACGATGTCCGGGCCCGCCTGGAGACGGACGCGCGCGACATCATCGCCCGCTACCCCGACTCCCGGTCCGCCCTCCTGCCGCTGCTGCACCTCGTGCAGTCCGAGGAAGGGCACGTCACGCGCACCGGCATGCGGTTCTGCGCGGACGTACTCGGCCTGACCACGGCCGAGGTCACCGCGGTCGCCACCTTCTACACCATGTACCGCCGCCGGCCGAGCGGCGACTACCAGGTCGGGGTGTGCACCAACACCCTGTGCGCCGTGATGGGCGGGGACGCGATCTTCGAGGAGCTCCAGGAGCACCTCGGCGTCGGCAACGGCGAGACCACCGGCGACGGCAAGGTCACCCTGGAGCACATCGAGTGCAACGCGGCCTGCGACTTCGCGCCGGTCGTGATGGTCAACTGGGAGTTCTTCGACAACCAGACCCCCGCCAGCGCCAAGAGCCTCGTCGACGACCTGCGCGCGGGACGGCCGGTCACGCCCACCCGCGGGGCGCGCATGTGCACCTTCAAGGAGACCGCCCGGGTCCTGGCCGGCTTCCCCGACGAGCGGGACGGGGCCGTGGAGTCCGGGGGAAGCGCGGGGCCCGCCTCCCTGGTCGGTCTCAAGCTCGCCAAGGGCGAGGCCTCTCCCGCGCGCGTGGTGCACCCGCGCGGTGAGGCGGCCCGCACCGGGGCACCGCACGAGCCGTCACCGACGGAGCACTTGAGCTCGCACGACGCGCCGCAGGACACATCGGCCTCCGACCCTGCCCATCCGGCCGGGCCCACCGCCGAGGAGGGGGAGTGATGACCTTGGCACCCGAGCTGAAAGACACCAGCCCCGAGAAGCTGCTCGCACCGGTGCTGTCGGCCTTCTGGGACGAGGACAGGTCCTGGACGCTGGACGTCTACCGCCGGCACGACGGGTACGAAGGGCTGCGCAAGGCGCTCGCCATGTCGCCGGACGACCTGATCGCGTACGTCAAGGACTCCGGTCTGCGCGGGCGCGGCGGCGCTGGATTCCCCACGGGCATGAAGTGGCAGTTCATTCCCCAAGGGGACGGCAAGCCGCACTATCTCGTCGTCAACGCCGACGAGTCGGAGCCCGGGACGTGCAAGGACATCCCGCTCCTCTTCGCGAACCCGCACAGCCTCATCGAGGGCATGATCATCGCGTGTTACGCCATCAGGTCGTCGCACGCCTTCATCTATCTGCGTGGTGAAGTCGTCCCCGTGCTGCGGCGGTTGCACTCCGCCGTGCGCGAGGCCTACGAGGCGGGCTTCCTCGGCGAGAACATCCTCGACAGCGGACTCGACCTCGACATCACCGTGCACGCGGGCGCGGGCGCGTACATCTGCGGTGAGGAGACCGCACTGCTGGACTCGCTCGAAGGCCGCCGGGGCCAACCACGGCTCCGTCCCCCCTTCCCTGCCGTCGCGGGCCTCTACGCGTGCCCGACTGTGGTGAACAACGTCGAATCGATCGCGTCGGTTCCCGCGATCCTGCAGCGGGGCAAGGAATGGTTCCGGTCGATGGGGAGTGAGAAGTCGCCCGGCTTCACCCTCTACTCCCTCAGCGGCCATGTCGCCAGCCCCGGCCAGTACGAGGCGCCGCTCGGGATCACGCTCCGCCAGCTCCTCGACATGAGCGGCGGGATGCGCCCCGGGCACCGCCTCAAGTTCTGGACGCCGGGCGGCTCCTCGACCCCGATGTTCACCGACGAGCACCTCGACGTCCCCCTCGACTACGAAGGAGTGGGCGCCGCGGGTTCCATGCTCGGCACCAAAGCCCTCCAGTGCTTCGACGAGACGACCTGCGTGGTCCGTGCCGTCACCCGCTGGACCGAGTTCTACGCCCACGAGTCCTGCGGCAAGTGCACGCCCTGCCGCGAAGGGACCTACTGGCTCGTGCAGCTGCTGCGCGACATCGAGGCCGGCAAGGGACAGATGTCCGACCTCGACAAGCTGAACGACATCGCCGACAACATCAACGGCAAGTCCTTCTGCGCCCTCGGCGACGGTGCCGCCTCGCCGATCTTCTCCTCGCTCAAGTACTTCCGCGAGGAGTACGAGCAGCACATCACGGGCCGGGGATGCCCCTTCGACCCGGCCAAGTCGACGGCCTGGGCCGACCGCACGGAGGTGAACGCATGACCGTGACCACCAGCTCTCCCTCCGGTGGGGGAGAAGCGGCGGTCCCGCCGGAGGACCTCGTGTCGCTGACGATCGACGGCGTGGAGATCAGCGTGCCCAAGGGCACCCTGGTCATCCGGGCCGCCGAGCAGCTCGGCATCGAGATCCCCCGGTTCTGCGACCACCCCCTGCTCGACCCGGCCGGCGCCTGCCGCCAGTGCATCGTCGAGGTCGAGGGCCAGCGCAAGCCCATGGCGTCCTGCACCATCACCTGCACCGACGGGATGGTGGTCAAGACCCACCTCACCTCCCCGGTCGCGGAGAAGGCCCAGAAGGGTGTGATGGAGCTCCTGCTCATCAACCACCCGCTGGACTGCCCGGTCTGCGACAAGGGCGGTGAGTGCCCGCTGCAGAACCAGGCCATGTCGCACGGCGACGCCGAGTCCCGCTTCGAGG
Source organism: Streptomyces sp. NPDC012466 (assembly GCF_042955215.1). Taxonomy (NCBI): domain Bacteria; kingdom Bacillati; phylum Actinomycetota; class Actinomycetes; order Kitasatosporales; family Streptomycetaceae; genus Streptomyces; species Streptomyces sp. NPDC012466. The sequence goes on from NZ_JBIBEQ010000013.1 coordinate 134,072, forward strand.
GCCGCAAGCGGACCTACGAGAAGCCCGTGCCGATCTCCACGCAGGTGCTGCTCGACCGTGAGCGGTGCGTGCTGTGCGCCCGCTGCACCCGGTTCTCCAACCAGGTCGCGGGCGACCCGATGATCGAGCTGATCGAGCGGGGCGCGCTCCAGCAGGTCGGCACCGGCGAGGGCGATCCGTTCGAGTCGTACTTCTCCGGCAACACCATCCAGATCTGCCCGGTCGGCGCGCTGACCTCGGCGGCGTACCGATTCCGCTCCCGCCCCTTCGACCTGGTCTCCTCCCCGTCGGTGTGCGAGCACTGCTCCGGCGGCTGCGCCACGCGCACCGACCACCGGCGCGGCAAGGTCATGCGGCGGCTCGCGGCGAACGACCCCGAGGTCAACGAGGAGTGGATCTGCGACAAGGGGCGGTTCGGGTTCCGGTACGCGCAGCAGCGCGACCGGCTCGAGACGCCGCTGGTGCGCAACGCCGAGGGCGAGCTGGAACCGGCCTCCTGGCCCGAGGCGCTGCAGATCGCGGCCCAGGGGCTGCTGGCCTCCCGGGGCCGCACCGGCGTCCTGACCGGCGGCCGCCTCACCGTCGAGGACGCCTACGCGTACAGCAAGTTCGCGCGCGTGGCGCTCGACACCAACGACATCGACTTCCGGGCGCGCGTGCACAGCAGCGAGGAGGCCGACTTCCTCGCGGCCGAGATCGCCGGGCGCGGCCGGGACCTCGACGGCACGGGCGTCACGTACACCGCGCTGGAGAAGGCACCGGCCGTCCTGCTGGTCGGGTTCGAGGCGGAGGAGGAGGCGCCCGGCGTCTTCCTGCGGCTGCGCAAGGCCTGGCGGGGGCACGGGCAGAAGGTCTACTCCCTGGCCACGCACGCCACGCGCGGTCTGGAGAAGGCCGGTGGCACGCTGCTGCCGGCCGCGCCCGGCACCGAGACCGAGTGGCTGGACGCGCTCGCCAGCGGCGCCGGCCTGGAGGACGACGGTGCGCTCGCCGCCGAGGCGCTGCGCGCCGAGGGCGCGGTCATCGTCGTCGGCGAGCGGCTGGCCGCCGTGGCCGGCGGGCTCACCGCCGCCGCACGCACGGCCTCGTCGACCGGCGCCCGGCTGGTGTGGATCCCGCGCCGGGCCGGGGAGCGCGGCGCGATCGAGGCGGGCGCGCTGCCGTCGCTGCTGCCGGGCGGACGCCCGGCCACCGACCCGCGCGCGCGGGACGAGGTCGCCGCCGTCTGGGGCGTCGCCGGTCTCCCGCACCGCTACGGCCGTGACACCGGCCAGATCGTGGAGGCCGCCGCGACCGGAGAGCTCCAGGCGCTGCTGGTGGCGGGCGTGGAGGTCGCCGACCTGCCCGACCCGGCACGCGCGCGTGCCGCCCTGGACGAGGTGGGCTTCCTGGTCTCCCTCGAACTGCGGCCCAGCGAGATCACCCGCAAGGCCGACGTCGTCCTGCCCGTTGCCGCGGTCGCCGAGAAGGCCGGCACCTTCCTCAACTGGGAAGGCCGGATCCGCTTCTTCGAGGCCGCGCTCAAGCCCGACCAGATGACCCGCAGCTCCGCGCCCACCGACGCGCGCGTGCTGCAGATGCTGGCCGACGCCATGGACGTCCACCTCGGACTGCCGGACCTGCGCACCGTGCGCGGCGAGATCGACCGGCTCGGCGCCTGGGACGGCCCGCGGGCCGGTGAGTCCCTGGAGACCGCGGCCGCGCTGCCGAGGCCGGCCGTCGGTGAAGCCGTACTCGCGGGGCACCGGCTGCTGCTCGACCAGGGCCTCCTCCAGCAGGGCGACGAGGCACTCGCCGGAACCCGGCACGCGGCACGCGCGCGGGTGTCGTCCGCGACGGCCGCCGAGGCGGGCGTCAAGGACGGCGACCTGCTCGCGGTGACCGGCCCCCGGGGAGTGGTGGAACTCCCCCTCCAGATCAGCGACATGCCCGACCGGGTGGTGTGGCTCCCGCTGAACTCCGCCGGCGGCGGCGTCGCCTCCGACACCGGGGCGCGGCCCGGCGCCCTCGTCCGCATCGGTCCGGCGACGCTCGCCGGCGAGGCCCCCAAGGAGGTGGAGGCATGAGCCCGTACCTCGCCGCTGAAGACCTCTCGATGTTCGGCACCGACCCCTGGTGGCTGGTCGTCATCAAGGCGGTGTTCTGCTTCGCCTTCCTGATGGTGACCGTCCTGGTCTCCATCGTCATGGAGCGCAAGGTCGTCGCCTGGATGCAGCTGCGCATCGGCCCGAACCGGCACGGTCCCTGGGGCATGCTCCAGTCGCTCGCCGACGGCATCAAGCTGATGCTGAAGGAGGACGTGATCGTCAAGCGCGCGGACAAGGTGGTGTACGTCCTCGCGCCGGTCATCGCGGCCATCCCGGCCTTCATGGCGATCGCGGTGATCCCCTTCGGTCCGGCCGGCAACGAGATCTCGATCTTCGGCCAGCGCACCACGATGCAGCTCACCGACCTGCCGATCGCGATGCTCTACATCCTCGCGGTCGCCTCGGTCGGTATCTACGGCATCGTCCTGGCGGGCTGGAGCTCCGGCTCGACGTACCCGCTGCTGGGGGGCTTGCGCTCCTGCGCGCAGATGATCTCCTACGAGATCGCGATGGGTGCCGCCTTCGCCTCCGTGTTCCTCTACTCGGGGTCGATGTCGACCTCGACGATCGTCGAGCAGCAGGCCGACCGCTGGTACATCGTGCTGCTGCCGGTCTCCTTCATCATCTACATCGTGACGATGGTCGGCGAGACCAACCGCGCCCCCTTCGACATGCCCGAGTCCGAGGGTGACCTGGTCGGCGGTTTCAACACCGAGTACTCGTCGATCAAGTTCGCGATGTTCATGCTCGCCGAGTACGTCAACATGGTGACCGTCTCGGCCGTCGCCACCACGCTGTTCCTCGGCGGCTGGCGCGCCCCTTGGCCCATCAGCACCTTCTGGGAGGGCGCCAACCACGGCTGGTGGCCGCTGCTGTGGTTCACGGTCAAGGTCCAGCTGCTGCTGTTCATGTTCATCTGGATCCGCGGCACCCTCCCGCGCGTCCGCTACGACCAGCTGATGAAGCTCGGCTGGAAGGTCCTCATCCCGGTCTCGCTGGTGTGGCTGATGCTCGTGGCGAGCGTGCGGGCCTTCAGGAACGAGGGCTACGACTTCGCCGACATCGCCCTCTACGTGGGCGGCGGCGTCCTCGCCCTGCTGCTGCTCTCCTTCGTCGCCGACATGTTCCGCGAGAAGGCCAAGAAAGCCGAACAGCCGGCCGAGACCCCGGCCGCCTTCGACCCGATGGCGGGCGGATTCCCCGTACCGCCCCTGCCCGGACAGGAACTTCCGCCGGTCCCGCGCCGTCGCTCGCGCCGTGAGCGGGAGCTGATTGTCAGTGGCGGGCCCGATACTCAGAGTGACGGACCTCTGGGCGGAACTACGGATGGAAAGGAGGCGTCCGATGGCTGAGGAACTCGAGCGTTCGAAGGCTGAGGAACCCAAGGACACCAAGCCCGGTTTCCAGAACCCCGTGGCCGGCTTCGGCGTGACCTTCAAGGCCATGTTCAAGAAGCGGCTGACCGAGCAGTACCCGGAGCAGCAGAAGACCACGGCTCCGCGCTTCCACGGACGGCACCAGCTCAACCGCCATCCGGACGGCCTGGAGAAGTGCGTCGGCTGTGAGCTGTGCGCCTGGGCCTGTCCCGCCGACGCCATCTACGTGGAGGGCGCGGACAACACCGAAGAGGAGCGCTACTCGCCGGGCGAGCGGTACGGCCGCGTCTACCAGATCAACTACGCCCGCTGCATCCTGTGCGGTCTGTGCATCGAGGCCTGCCCCACCCGCGCGCTCACGATGACCAACGAGTTCGAGCTGGCCGACTCCAGCCGCGCCAACCTCATCTACACCAAGGAGCAGCTGCTCGCCGGTCTCGAGGAGGGCATGGTCGACTCGCCCCACGCCCTCTACCCGGGGACGGACGAACAGGACTACTACCGGGGCCTGGTGACGGAGGCCGCTCCCGGCACCGAGCGGCAGGTCGCCCACTCCAAGGGCGAGGTCGTGCAGGAGGCCGACTCGACCTTCGGCGGGACGGAACCGGCGTCGGGGAAGGTGGCCGGCCGATGACCACCCAGCTCGCCGCCTACTCCACCTCCACCGGAGAGGCCGTCCAGTTCTGGATCCTCGGCACCGTCGCGGTGATCGGCGCCCTGTGCACCATCCTCATGAAGAGGGCCGTGCACAGTGCGCTCTGCCTCGCCGGAACCATGATCATCCTGGCGGTGTTCTACCTCGCCAACGGCGCCTACTTCCTGGGCGTCGTGCAGATCGTCGTCTACACCGGCGCGATCATGATGCTGTTCCTGTTCGTGGTGATGCTCGTCGGCGTCACCGCGGCGGACTCCCTGAAGGAGACCATCAAGGGCCAGCGATGGCTGGCGCTGCTGTGCGGGCTCGGCTTCGGCGTCCTGCTGATCGCCGGGATCGGCAACGCGTCCCTGACGGAGTTCAACGGCACCGGCCAGGCGAACGCCGGGGGCAACGTGGAGGGCCTGGCCGCCCTCCTCTTCACCAAGTACGTCTTCGCCTTCGAGATCACCGGCGCCCTGCTCATCACGGCCGCCGTCGGCGCCATGGTGCTCACCCACCGCGAGCGCACCGAGCGTGCCAAGACGCAGCGCGAACTCTCCGAGGAGCGCGTCCGCGAAGGCAAGCAACTGCCGCCGCTGCCGGCGCCCGGCGTGTACGCCCGGCACAACGCGGTCGACATCGCGGGCCTGCTGCCCGACGGCACCCCGTCCGACCTCACCGTCAGCAAGACGCTGCGCGAGCGCGGCCAGATCCGCGACGTGTCGCAGGAGGCGCTCAACGACCTCAAGGCCCTGGAGCAGCGGTCCGAGGAGCGTCTGGAGCGCAGGGTGGTCGGGCCGGCGAAGTTCCAGCGGTCCGAGGAGGCGTCGAAGTGAACCCGGTCAACTACCTCTATCTCGCGGCCCTGTTGTTCACGATCGGCGCCACCGGCGTGCTGATCAGGCGCAACGCGATCATCGTGTTCATGTGCATCGAGCTCATGCTCAACGCCTGCAACCTCGCGTTCGTCGCCTTCTCCCGGATGCACGGCAACCTCGACGGCCAGATCATCGCCTTCTTCACGATGGTCGTCGCCGCCGCCGAGGTCGTGGTCGGGCTCGCGATCATCGTGTCCCTGTTCCGTGCCCGCCACTCGGCCTCGGTCGACGACGCCAGCCTGATGAAGCTGTAAGGGGTCGGAAGAATCGTGGAGAACCTCATTGCGCTGCTGGTGGCGGCGCCCCTGCTCGGAGCGGCGGTCCTGCTGTGCGGCGGACGGCGGCTGGACGCCGTCGGCCACTGGATCGGCACCCTGCTCGCGGCCGTCTCCTTCGTGCTCGGCCTGGCGCTGTTCACCGACATGCTGGGCCAGGACGCCGAAAACCGCGTCATGAGCCAGCACCTGTTCAGCTGGATCCCGGTGGAGGGCTTCCAGGCGGACGTCGCCTTCCAGCTCGACCAGTTGTCCATGACGTTCGTGCTGCTGATCACGGGCGTCGGATCGCTGATCCACCTGTACTCCGTCGGGTACATGGAGCACGACGAGCGGCGCCGCCGCTTCTTCGGCTATCTGAACCTGTTCCTCGCGGCGATGCTGATCCTCGTCCTCGCCGACAACTACCTGCTGCTGTACGTCGGCTGGGAGGGCGTCGGTCTCGCCTCCTACCTGCTGATCGGCTTCTGGCAGCACAAGCCCAGCGCGGCCACGGCCGCGAAGAAGGCCTTCCTGGTCAACCGCGTCGGCGACATGGGCCTGTCCATCGCGATCATGCTCATGTTCCTGTGGTTCGGCACCTTCGCCTTCGGGCCGGTGCTCGGCGGTCACGGGGAGGCCGGGCTGGCCGGCGCCGCCGGTGAGGACAAGCTGACCGCGATCGCGCTGATGCTGCTGCTCGCCGCGTGCGGCAAGTCCGCCCAGGTGCCGCTGCAGTCCTGGCTCGGAGACGCCATGGAGGGCCCGACCCCGGTCTCGGCCCTCATCCACGCCGCGACCATGGTGACGGCGGGCGTCTACCTGATCGTCCGCTCCGCGGCCGTCTTCAACGGCGCCCCGGACGCGCAGCTGGTCGTCACCATCGTCGGCGCGGTCACGCTCCTGTTCGGTGCGATCGTCGGTTGCGCGAAGGACGACATCAAGAAGGCCCTGGCCGGCTCGACCATGTCGCAGATCGGCTACATGATCCTTGCCGCGGGCCTCGGCCCCATCGGCTACGTCTTCGCGATCATGCACCTGGTGACGCACGGCTTCTTCAAGGCCGGTCTGTTCCTCGGCGCCGGTTCCGTCATGCACGGCATGAACGACGAGGTCGACATGCGCCGCTACGGCGGACTGCGCAAGTACATGCCCGTCACCTTCGTCACCTTCGGCCTCGGCTACCTGGCCATCATCGGCTTCCCGGGCCTGTCCGGGTTCTTCTCCAAGGACAAGATCATCGAGGCGGCGTTCGCCAAGGGCGGCACCGAGGGCTGGATCCTCGGCGCCTGCGCCCTGCTCGGCGCGGCCGTCACGGCGTTCTACATGACGCGCGTGATGCTGATGACGTTCTTCGGCGAGGAGCGGTGGCGCCACGCCCCGACGCCGTCCCCGGCCGAGCCGAGCGCGGAGCCCGCAGCCGAGACGCGCGGCGAGTACACCCCGCCGCATCCGCACGAGTCGCCGAAGGTCATGACGATCCCGATGATCGTGCTGGCCATCGGGTCGGTGGCCGGAGGTGCGTTCTTCAGCATCGGCGACCGGTTCCTGCACTGGCTGGAGCCGATCACCGGGCACAGCCACGGCAACCCGCCGATCAGCGCGGGCGTGGTCACCGGCGCGACCGTCGCGTGCATGGTCGTCGGCGTCGCCCTCGCCTGGGCCCAGTACGGCCGCCGCCCGGTCCCGGCCGTCGCCCCGCGCGGCTCCCTGCTCACCCGGGCCGCCCGGCGCGACCTGCTCCAGGACGACTTCAACCACGTCGTCCTGGTCCGCGGCGGCGAGCACCTCACGCGGTCCCTGGTCTACGTCGACCACACCCTGGTCGACGGCGTCGTCAACGGCACGGCGGCCTCGGTCGGCGGCCTCTCCGGGCGGATGCGCAGGCTGCAGAACGGCTTCGCCCGCTCCTACGCGGTCTCGATGTTCGGGGGTGCGGCGGTCATCGTCGCCGCGACCCTGCTGATGAGGGCGGTCTGATACCGATGTCCTTTCCTCTGCTGACAGCGACAGCGGTCCTCCCGGCCGTCGGGGCGATCGCCACGGCCGCCGTACCGGCCGCGAAGCGCACCGCAGCCAAGTGGCTGGCGCTGCTCTTCTCGCTCGCCACGCTCGTCCTGGCGATCACCGTCCTGGTCCGCTTCGACCCGGACGGCGACCGCTACCAGCTCACCGAGTCCCACGCCTGGATCGCGGACTTCGGCGTCCGCTACGAACTGGGCGTGGACGGCATCGGGGTGGCGCTGGTCGCGCTCACCGCCCTGCTGATCCCGTTCATCATCCTCGCGGGCTGGCACGACGCCGACCCGCTCGAGACCGGCAGCAGCCGGTGGCGTCCGACGCAGGGCTTCTTCGCCCTGATCCTGGCCGTCGAGGCGATGGTGATCCTCTCCTTCGAGGCCACCGACGTCTTCCTCTTCTACATCTTCTTCGAAGCCATGCTGATCCCGATGTACTTCCTCATCGGTGGCTTCGGGGACCGTGCCCATGAGCACGGCGAGAAGGCGGCGGCGACCCAACGGTCGTACGCGGCCGTCAAGTTCCTCCTCTACAACCTGGTCGGCGGTCTGATCATGCTGGCCGCGGTGATCGGCCTGTACGTGGTCGCCGGGAACTTCTCGCTCCAGGAGATCGCCGAGGCCCGCGCCAACGGCACGCTCGACATGGCGACCAACACCGAACGCTGGCTGTTCCTCGGCTTCTTCTTCGCCTTCGCCGTGAAGGCGCCGCTGTGGCCGCTGCACACCTGGCTGCCCAACGCCATGCAGGAGTCCACCGCCCCGGTCGCCGTGCTCATCACGGCGGTCGTCGACAAGGTCGGCACCTTCGCGATGCTCCGCTTCTGCCTCCAGCTCTTCCCGGAGGCCAGCAAGTGGGCCACGCCCGCCATCCTCGTCCTCGCCCTGATCAGCATCATCTACGGGGCGCTGCTGGCGGTCGGCCAGCGGGACATCAAGCGGCTGGTGGCGTACGCGTCGATCTCCCACTTCGGCTTCATCATCATGGGCATCTTCGCGATGACCAGCCAGGGCCAGTCCGGGGCGACGCTCTACATGATCAACCACGGCATCTCGACGGCCGCGCTGATGCTGGTCGCGGGCTTCCTGATCTCCCGGCGCGGCTCGCGGCTCATCGCCGACTACGGCGGAGTGCAGAAGGTCGCCCCGGTGCTCGCCGGCACGTTCCTGATCGGCAGCCTCGCGACCCTGTCCCTGCCGGGGCTGGCGCCGTTCGTCAGTGAGTTCCTGGTGCTGGTCGGCACGTTCACGCGCTACCCGGTGATCGGCATCATCGCCACGTTCGGCATCGTCCTCGCCGCGCTCTACACCCTCGTCCTCTACCAGCGGACGATGACGGGCCCGGTGAAACCGGAGGTCTCCGCGATGCCGGACCTCAGGATCCGCGAGCTCGCGGTCGTCGCCCCGCTGGTCGTCCTGCTGATCTTCCTGGGCGTCTACCCGAAGCCCCTCACGCAGATCATCGATCCGGCGGTCAAGCAGACCATGTCCGACGTCCAGAAGAAGGACCCCCAGCCCGAGGTGGAGGCGGCCAAGTGAGCGCAACAGCCGTCCACAGCCTGTGGACAACCGCGGCCGACCCGATCACCAAGATCGACGCGCCGACGTTCGAGTACGGCCAGCTGTCGCCGACCCTGATCGTCGTCGGCGCGGCGATCGTCGGGATCCTGATCGAGGCGTTCGTCCCGCGAAAGTCGCGTTACTACGCCCAGATGTTCGTGTCCGTCGTCGCCCTCGCCGCCGCCTTCGCCGCGGTCGTGGCGCTCGCGGCCGACGGGTACGGCACGACCAAGGCGCGCATCGCGGCCATGGGCGCGATCGCCGTCGACGGGCCGGCCCTGTTCCTGCAGGGCACGATCCTGCTGGCGGCCCTGGTGGGCCTGTTCACCTTCGCCGAGCGGCGCCTTGACCCGGTGGTGCACGGCAACCGCGTCGACTCCTTCGCCGCGCAGGCCGCCTCCGTGCCGGGCAGCGAGAGCGAGAAGGCCGCGGTCAAGGCCGGGTTCACCACCACCGAGGTGTTCCCGCTGCTGCTGTTCGCCGTCGCCGGCATGCTGATCTTCCCGGCGGCCAACGACCTGCTGACGCTGTTCGTGGCGCTGGAGGTCCTCTCCCTGCCGCTGTACCTCCTGTGCGCGCTGGCCCGCCGCAAGCGGCTCATGTCGCAGGAGGCGGCGGTCAAGTACTTCCTGCTCGGCGCCTTCGCCTCGGCGTTCACCCTGTTCGGCATCGCGCTGCTCTACGGGTACGCGGGCTCGATGTCGTACGCGACGATCGCGCAGGTCGTCGACGGCACCGTGCAGGACGTCAACCCGGCGCTCGCCGACACCATGGGCAACGACGCGCTGCTGCTGATCGGCGCCGCGCTGCTGGTGATGGGTCTGCTGTTCAAGGTGGGCGCGGTGCCGTTCCACATGTGGACGCCGGACGTGTACCAGGGCGCTCCGACGCCGGTGACCGGCTTCATGGCGGCGGCGACGAAGGTGGCGGCGTTCGGCGCGCTGCTGCGGCTGCTGTACGTCGTCCTGCCGGGTCTGCGCTGGGACTGGCGGCCGGTCATGTGGGCCGTCGCCATCGTCACCATGCTGGGCGGTGCGATCGTCGCGATCACCCAGACCGACATCAAGCGGCTGCTGGCGTACTCGTCGATCGCGCACGCCGGGTTCATCCTCGCGGGTGTCATCGCGACCACGCCCGACGGTGTCTCGTCGGTGCTGTTCTACCTGGCGGCGTACTCGTTCGTGACGATCGGCGCCTTCGCGGTGGTCACCCTCGTCCGCGACGCGGGGGGCGAGGCGACGCACCTGTCCAAGTGGGCGGGCCTCGGCCGCAGGTCCCCGCTGGTGGCGGCCGTGTTCGCGGTGTTCCTGCTGGCCTTCGCGGGCATTCCGCTGACGTCCGGGTTCGCCGGGAAGTTCGCCGTGTTCAAGGCGGCGGCGGAGGGCGGGGCCGCCCCGCTCGTCGTCATCGGTGTGATCTCGTCGGCGATCGCGGCGTTCTTCTACATCCGCGTCATCGTGCTGATGTTCTTCAGCGAGCCGCGGCCGGAGGGCCCGACGGTGGCCGTGCCGTCGCCCCTGACGATGACGGCGATCGGCGTGGGCGTGGCGGTCACGCTGGTGCTCGGAGTGGCGCCGCAGTACTTCCTGGACCTGGCGGGGCAGGCGGGCGTGTTCGTCCGCTGACCCCGCTGGGTCCGCGCGGGACCCGGTCTCCTTCGGGAGCCGGGTCCCGCGGCGTTTCCGGGCCGGCGGGCTACCCGTCGGGCCATGTCGAACGCACGTATGGGCGCCGTTCCACGGGCGGGACCTGTGGACAACTCCGGGGCTGTCGGTGGGGGCGCCTATGGTGGACGCAGTGGTCGAGGGCGACGCACGGGGGACGCAATGACGGGCGCGACGAGCGGGACAGGTGTGATGACGGAACTGGACGCGGTGACCGGAGCCGGGATCGGCGCGGGCAGCGGTCCCGCCGGGCCCCTCGGTGCCGACGCGAGCGAGGCGCTTCTCGCGCTGCACCGGGTCTTCGGCTACGAGGCCTTCCGCGGTGAGCAGGAAGCCGTCATCGACCATGTCGTGGCCGGCGGCGACGCCGTCGTGCTCATGCCGACCGGCGGCGGCAAGTCGCTGTGCTACCAGATCCCGTCCCTGGTCAGGCCCGGTACGGGCGTGGTCGTCTCCCCGCTCATCGCCCTGATGCAGGACCAGGTGGACGCGCTGCGGGCGCTGGGCGTGCGGGCCGGGTTCATGAACTCCACGCAGGACTTCGACGAGCGGCGGATGGTGGAGGCCGAGTTCCTCGCCGGCGAGCTCGACCTGCTGTACCTGGCGCCGGAGCGGCTGCGGCTGGAAAGCACGCTCGATCTGCTCTCCCGCGGCAAGATCGCCGTCTTCGCGATCGACGAGGCGCACTGCGTCTCCCAATGGGGCCACGACTTCCGGCCCGACTACCTGGCGCTGTCCCTGCTCGGCGAGCGCTGGCCGGACGTGCCGCGGATCGCGCTGACGGCGACGGCCACCCACGCGACGCACCGGGAGATCACCGAGCGGCTGAACATGCCGACGGCCCGCCACTTCGTGGCGAGCTTCGACCGGCCCAACATCCAGTACCGGATCGTGCCCAAGGCCGACCCGAAGAAGCAGCTGCTGAGCTTCCTGCGTGAGGAGCACGCGGGCGACGCGGGCATCGTCTACTGCCTGTCGCGCAATTCGGTGGAGAAGACCGCCGAGTTCCTCAGCCGCAACGGCGTCGAGGCGGTGCCCTACCACGCGGGCCTGGACGCGGGCACGCGCGCCGCCCACCAGTCCCGCTTCCTGCGGGAGGACGGCCTGGTCGTGGTGGCGACCATCGCCTTCGGCATGGGCATCGACAAGCCGGACGTCCGCTTCGTCGCCCACCTCGACCTGCCCAAGTCGGTCGAGGGCTACTACCAGGAGACGGGCCGGGCCGGCCGCGACGGGCTGCCGTCGACGGCCTGGATGGCCTACGGGCTGAACGACGTCATCCAGCAGCGCAAGCTGATCCAGTCCGGTGAGGGCGACGAGGCCTTCCGGCGCCGGGCCCAGGCCCACCTGGACTCGATGCTGGCGCTGTGCGAGACGGCCCGGTGCCGCCGGGGCCAGCTCCTCGCCTACTTCGGTCAGGACCCGGACCCGTCCGGCTGCGGCAACTGCGACACGTGCCTGAGCCCGCCGGAGACCTGGGACGGCACCGTCGCCGCGCAGAAGGCACTGTCCACGGTGGTGAGGTTGCAGCGCGAGCGCGGGCAGAAGTTCGGCGCGGTGCAGATCGTCGACATCCTGCTGGGGAAGCGGACGGCCAAGGTCATCCAGTTCGACCACGACCAGCTGTCCGTGTTCGGCATCGGCGAGGAGCTCACCGAGGGCGAATGGCGGGGCGTCATCCGGCAGTTGCTCGCCCAGGGGCTGCTCGCGGTGGAGGGCGAGTACGGCACGCTGGTGCTGACCGAGGCCAGCGGGGCGGTGCTGCGGCGGGAGCGGGACGTGCCGCTGCGCAAGGAGCCGAAGAAGCCGGTGTCCTCCCGGTCGGGGGCGTCGTCCTCGGGCTCCGGTCGGGGCGAGCGCAAGGGCAAGGCGGTCGCCGCCGAGCTGCCCGAGGAACTGCTGCCGGCCTTCGAGGCGCTGCGCGCCTGGCGCGCCGAGCAGGCCCGTGAGCAGGGCGTCCCGGCGTACGTGATCTTCCACGACGCCACGCTGCGGGAGATCGCCGTGGCATGGCCGACGTCGGTGGGGGAGCTCGGCGGGATCAACGGGGTCGGCGAGAAGAAGCTGGCGACGTACGGGGAGGGTGTGCTGGAGGTACTCGCGTCGCTGGGCGGACCGGCGCACTCGTCTCCGGCAGCGTCTCCGGCAGCGGACCCGGCTCCGGCCCAGACCCCTGCTCATCCCCCTCTTCAGGACGCGGGTGAGCCGGACCACTGGCCCGAGATGGACGAGGAGCCGGAGCCCGACGACTGGATATAGGGCCGGGCTCCGGCCGAGGTCACCGGGGGCGGACGGCCGGGCCGGTCACAGCGCCCGTCCCGCGTACGCCCTGACATCCGCGTCGGAGTCCGTCGTCGCCGTGGCGAGGGCCGCCCGGGCCTCCGCGGTGGCGCGGTGCCGGGTCAGTGCCAGGACGGCGGCCTTGCGGACATCGGCGTTGGGGTCCGCCAGGGCCTTGGCGAGCGCCGGGACGGCCACATCGGGGTCGGCGACGGACAGGGCCGTGGCGGCTCCGGCCCGGACCTGCCAGGCCGGCTCGGACAGGGCGGTCACGGCGCGTGCGGTGAGGGGCGCCGGGCAGCCGGTGGTGCCCAGAGCTCCGTACGCCGCTGCCCGCACCAGGGCATCGGGGTCGTCGAGGAGGCCGGTGAGGGCCGCTTCGATCGCGTCGGCGGCGGGATCGGCGGCGGCCGGGGTGTCACGCGCCGGCCGCTCGGCACCCACCGTCGCGAGGCCCTTGGCGATCGCCACGCGGACCTCGCGGGACGGGTCGCCGGCCGCAGCGCGGGCCAGTTCGCCGGCGGCGTCGACCGACACGAGGGCGCGCACGGCCTCGATACGGACGGCGATGTCGGAGTCGGCCAGGGAGACCGCGAACAAGGCGGGGTCTCCCAGGCGCAAGGCACGCAGGACGTCCAGGGCCGCGGCGCGGACCACCGGGTCGGGCTCGGACAGGGCGGCGGCGAGGCCGTCACGCAGGTCGGGCTCGGCCGGGAGCGTCTCGACGAGCTCGCGCAGTGACGCTGCTGCGGCGGCACGCACCTCGGCGGCGGTGTCGCGCAGGGCGGCGGCGAGGGCGGTGCCCGTCCCCGGCGGCAGGGTCTCGGTGAGTACGGCGACGGCCTCACGGCGGACGGCGGACACCGGATCGCTCAAGTACGGCTGAAGGGCGTCGAGTTCGGGCTCCTCCTCGGCGAGGGCGACGAGTTCGAGGAGACGGGCGGCGGACCGCTCGCCGGACGGCGCGGTGGGCGGGACGTGCGGCGTCGAAGCCCGCTCCGGTTCCGCCGCCCCCGCCCGGGCCGCGACCGGCGCCACATCCCGTGACCCGGCCGTCGCCACATCCTCGGCGTGGACCTCGCCGAGGGCGCGGGAGGGACCGCCGACCGGGTCGAAGCCGTCGACCGGAACGAGATAGGGAGCCACGGGCCGGGCCGTGAACTCCATCGCACCGGAGGGGGACTTGTGCAGATCGAGGTGGTGGAACCAGGACGCGTCGTCGCGCCGGGGGTGGTCGAGACGGTCGTGGTAGAGGCCCCAGCGGGACTCCGTACGGGCCAGGGAGGACCGCGCGGCCATCTCCGCGCAGTCGCGGATGAAGGTGACCTCGGCGCAGCGCATCAGCTCGTGCGCGGTGCGGGCGCCCATCTCGGCGATGTCGGTGTGCATCCGCTCGAAGGCCTCCAGGGCCAGCGACAGCCGGGCGCCGGACTTGGGCGGGGCCACGTAGTCGTTCACGAAGCGGCGCAGCTTGTATTCGACCTGGGGCTGCGGGGGGCCGTCGGGGTTGCGCAGCGGGCGGTAGATCAGCTCGTGCGCCTCTGCGAGCTGGTCCGCGGGCAACTCGCCCGCGTACGCCCGGTACCGGGACGCGTCCGCTCCCGCCAGGTCGCCGAAGACGAACGCGCCGATCATGTAGTTGTGCGGGACGCAGGCCAGGTCGCCCGCCGCGTACAGCCGGGGCACGGTCGTGCGGGCGTGGTCGTCGACGCGGACGCCGGAGGCGGAGTGGCCGCCGCACAGGCCGATCTCGGAGATGTGCATCTCGATGTCGTGGGTGCGGTAGTCGTGGCCGCGGCCGGAGTGGAAGGTGCCGCGGGTGGGGCGCTCGGTGGAGTGCAGGATCGTCTCCAGGGCCGAGACCGACTCCTCGGGGAGATGGCTCAGCTTCAGGTAGACGGGGCCGCGGTCGGACGCCACCTCGGCGGCGAACTCGGCCATCATCTGGCCCGACCAGTAGTCGGAGTCGACGAAGCGTTCGCCGTGCCGGTTCACCTGGTAGCCGCCGAAGGGGTTGGCGACGTAGGCGCAGGCCGGGCCGTTGTAGTCCTTGATCAGCGGGTTGATCTGGAAGCACTCGATGCCGGTGAGTTCGGCGCCCGCGTGGTAGGCCATGGCGTAGCCGTCGCCCGCGTTGGTGGGGTTCTCGTAGGTGCCGTAGAGGTAACCGGAGGCGGGCAGGCCGAGTCGGCCGCAGGCGCCGGTCGCGAGGATCACCGCGCCCGCGCGGACCTGGACGAACTGCCCGGTGCGGGTGTTGAAGCCGGCCGCCCCCACGGCCCGCCCGCCGGCGGTGAGGACACGCACCGGCATGACCCGGTTCTCGATGCGGATCCTCTCCCGCATCTCGCGCCGCCGCAGCTGCCGGTACAGCACCTTCTTGACGTCCTTGCCCTCCGGCATCGGCAGCACGTAGGAGCCGGAGCGGTGCACCTGGCGCACCGAGTAGTCGCCGTGCTCGTCCTTCTCGAACTTCACGCCGTAGGACTCCAGCCGCTGCACCATGGCGAAACCGCGGGTGGCGGTCTGGCGGACGGTGGACTGGTCGACGATGCCGTCGTTGGCGCGGGTGATCTCGGCGACGTAGTCGTCGGGTTCGGCCCGGCCGGGGATGACCGCGTTGTTGACGCCGTCCATGCCCATGGCGAGCGCGCCGGAGTGGCGGACGTGGGCCTTCTCCAGGAGGAGCACGTTCGCGCCGTGCTCGGCGGCGGTCAGGGCGGCCATGGTGCCGGCGGTGCCGCCGCCGACGACGAGGACGTCGCAGGTGAGTTCCTCGGCGTCGGCGAGCGACGGGACGGCCAGGGGGGTGTCCGCAGGGCGGTTCACGGAGGTGGTCACCGGGGTGCCTTTCACGTACCGAGCGAGGTGAGGACGTCGCGCCGCAGGGCCACGCGCGCCGGGTCGTCGTGTGCGCCGCGGTCGCGCGGGCGGGGGATGTCCCGGACGGCGAGGAGGCCGCCCGCGCCGAGCAGGGCCACGCGGTCGCCGAGGAACAGGGCCTCGTCCACGTCGTGGGTGACGAAGACGACGGTGGCGCCCGTGCCCTGGAGCACCTCCACCAGCAGGTCCTGCATGCCCGCGCGGGTCTGCGCGTCGAGCGCGCCGAACGGCTCGTCCATCAGGACGGCGCGCGGGCGCCCGGCCAGGGCGCGGGCGAGCTGGACGCGCTGGCGCTGCCCGCCGGAGGCCCGGTGCGGCAACTGCCGTGCCTGCGAGCCGAGTCCGACCCGCTCCAGCCAGGCCTGGGCCTGCTCCCGGCGTTCGGCGCGGGGCACGCCGCGGATGGCGAGGGGGAGTTCGACGTTGGCGCGCAGCGTGCGCCAGGGCAGCAGGGCGTCCTCCTGGAAGACCAGGGCGCGGTCGGCCGAGGGGCCGGCCAGCGGGTGCCCGTCCTGGCTGATCCCGCCGGTGAGCGGCGGCAGCAGGCCGGCCAGGGTGCGCAGCAGGGTCGACTTGCCGCAGCCCGAGGGGCCGACGACGGTGAGGATCTCGCCGGGGGCGATGTCCAGGTCGACCTCGTTCAGGGCGGGCGCGCCGGGGCGGCCGAGGCAGGCGCGGGTGAGGACGAGCCGGGTGCCGCGCACCGGGGCGCCGGGGGCGGCGGTCTCGGACGACGTGGTCAGGGCATTCTCGGGCGAGGTGCCCGGGACGGCCCCGGGTGGTGTGTTCGACACGGTCTCAGACGAGGTGCTCATCGCGTGCCTCCTCGGGTCGGGCGCCGACGGGGACGGCGGCGGGGGCGGCCGGTGCCCGCTTCACGGACCGGTCCAGCCGGGCACCGGGGACGTACGCGGTGCGCGGCAGCCAGCGGGTGAGGCGGCGGCCCAGGAGTTCCACGGCGGTGGAGGTGAGCCAGCCGAGGACGCCGATGGTGACCATGCCGACGAACACACCGGGGTAGTCGACGACGGTGTAGTCCTGCCACGTGCGGTAGCCCACGCCGTACTGGCCGGAGATCATCTCGGCGGAGATCACACAGATCCACGAGACGCCGATGCCGACGGACAGACCGCCGAACACGCCGGGCAGCGCTCCCGGCAGGACCACGGAGCCGAGGATCCGCCACCGGCCGCCGCCCATCGTGCGCACCGCCTCCTCCCACACCGGCGTCAGGGCGCGCACCGCGTGCCGGGTGGAGACCAGGACCGGGAAGAAGGCGGCGGCGCAGGTGATGAAGACGATGCCCTGCTCGTTGGAGGGGAACAGCAGGATCGCGACGGGGACCAGGGCGATGGCCGGGATCGGGCGGATCACCTCCAGCACCGGGCCGAGCAGGTCCTCGGCGAGGCGCGAGCGCGCCACGAGCACGCCCGTGGCCACGCCGAGGACGGCGGCCAGCAGGAAGCCGGTGAGGATCCGGGTGAGGCTGTCGGTGAGATCCGTCCAGTAGTCCGGTCCCGCCACCCGGGCGGCGAAGGTCCGGGCCACGTCGGTGACCGTCGGGAACTGCGAGAAGCGCAGCCACAGGTCGATGTTCAGGCTGGTCAGCGCCTGCCACAGGCCCAGTGCGGCGGCCAGCGACACCACACGGAGCGCGTACCGCTTCACGAGGCCCGCTCCAGGGCGTCGGCGTACGAGACGATCCGCGCTCCGCCGTGCCCGGCGATGTACGCCTGTGCGGTGTCGGGGGTGACGAAGGGCAGCAGCGTGTCGCCGTCGGCCACCCACACGGCCTTGTCGGCGAACCAGAGGGTGCTGGTGGTGGTGTCGGGGACGTAGGCGGCGCGCAGGGCGTCGCGGTGCCCGGCCACGTAACGCAGCAGCAGGGAGGGGGAGGTGAAGGTGACGGTCTTCGAGGCGCCCTTGGGCCATGCCTCGCTCGCGGCCGGTGCGGGCTTCGTGGCGAGGTGCTTGGCGTACGCCGCCGGTCCGAGGGCCTTCTTCACGTACCGGTCGTCGACGAAGGAGTCGACGTCCACGTCGCCGGTGAGCTTCGCCGACTTCAGGATCGACACGTCCTGCTTCAGCGCGGAGACGAGCTGGGGCTTGATGGCCGGGTCGAAGGTGGCGATGCCGTGATCGCCGTTGTAGAGGTAGACGACCTCGGCGGGCAGGCCGGTCGCCTTCGCGACCTTCTCGGCGGCGTCCACCGGGTGGTCGTTCAGGTAGTCGGTCGCCTCCGCCTGGGCCTTCAGGAACGCCTCCAGGACGGCCGGGCGCCGCTCGGCGAAGTCCTCGCGGGCGGTGACCCCGTGGAAGGTGGGCAGGTTCAGCCGGGCGCCGTCGTAGATCGCCCTCGCCTTGCCCTGGAAGGCGAGCAGGCCCGGCCAGGCGACGAACTGGGACAGCGCGTCCGTGCTGCCTGCCGTGAGGGCGGAGGCGCCGACGGAGGGCTGCTGGTTGAGCTTCTCGATGCCGCTGTCCGGGTCGATGCCGGCGCGCTGCAGGGCCCGTACGAGAGTGCCGTCGGCGGCCGAGCCGACGCTCGTGGAGACCTTCTTGCCCTTCAGGTCCTTCAGGGAGGTCAGCTCGGAACCGGGGGCGGTGACGATGGTGTTGAGGCCGCCGCGCAGGTTGTAGCCGGTGACCGACACCAGGCGGGTGGGGTTGTTCAGCTGTTTGCCGCGGGCCGCGTTGATGAGCAGCGGGAAGTCACCCATCGAGCCGATGTCGATCTTCCCGGCGGTCATCTGGGCGGTGATGGGCGCGCCGGTGGCGTAGTCCTGCCAGTCCACCTTGTAGTGGACGCCGTCGTGCAGGGCGTTCAGCTGCTTCTCGAAAGCGCCGAGGGAGCGGAGCAGGGTGCCCGCCGTGACGGTGTTGATCGTCCTGGACTGGTAGCCGACGGTGACGGTGACCGTGGAGCCGCTGCCCGCCTCGGCGTCACCGCCGCAGGCGCTGAGCGGGAGCAGGAGGACGACGGCGGACATGGCGACTGCTGTGCGTTGCATGGTGGTTCGGGACATGACGGTTCGGGCCTCTCACCGGAGCAGATAGGGCATGTTGACCGTGACGGCTCCGGTGGGGCAGCGGGCCGCGCACGGGCCGCAGTACCAGCACTCGTCGACATGCATGTAGGCCTTGCCGTTGCGCTCGTCGATGGCGAGGGAGTCCAGCGGGCACATGTCCACGCAGAGCGTGCAGCCGTCGATGCACTTCGACTCGTCGATGGTCACGGGCACGTCGGCCCGCTGGGGCGCCAAGGGCATGGCTGTCTCCAGGAGTGTGCGCGAGCGGGTTGGCTACTGGGTCCGGTGCAGCAGGCCGCTCATGGTGATGCGGTCGCCGCGGAAACGGATGAACTCCAGGTCGACCGGGCGGCCGTCCGCGAGGTGGGTGAGGCGTTCCAGCATGAGGACGGCGGCGCCGCGCGGGGCCTCGAGCACGGCGGCCGAGTGGGTGTCCGCGCTGACCGCTTCCAGGGTGATCTCGGCGTGGCCGAGGCGCCGGCCGGTGACGGCTTCCAGAAGGCGGAAGACGTCGGTGTTCTCCAGATCGGCGCCGAGCAGCTCGGTGCCGATGTCGAGGGGGATGTAGGTGAGGTCGAGGGACAGGGGCAGACCGCCCAGCCTGCGCAGGCGTTCGATGTAGAGGACGTCGGTGCCGGGCGTGAGCCGGAGGCGGTCGGCGACCGGCGCGGGTGCCGGGGCGGGGCCCATGGTGCGGACCTCGTTGGTGACCTGTCCGTGTTCGCGGAGGGTTTCCGCGAGGCCCATCAGGCGGTCGAGGCCGTGGGGGTACTTGTGGGCCACGACCACGGTGCCGACGCCGGGCTGGCGCTCCACGAGGCCCTCGGCCCGCAGCAGGTCGAGCGCCTCGCGGACCGTGTTGCGGCTGGCGCCGTACTCGGTGGCGAGGGTCGACTCGTGGGGGAGGACGCCGTCGGGGAAGGCGCCGGTGAGCAGCAGCCGGCGGAGCGGGTCGGCCAGTTGCCGGGCCCGGTCGGCGCGCAGCCGTCGCCGCGCGCGGTGGGCGGCGACGGTGGTCGCGGCTCCCTGTCCGGCGTGGTCTCGGATGCGGTCACTGGGCATGGCTCGGACCATACCTATCCGATAGGAAAAGTGGTGTTGCGGGAATGTTGCGCCACCCGGAATGTGACCTGTTCGACGAGTGAGCTGGCCTTTTGGCCGGCCCGTGACCAGATCCGCCACCGACCGTCCGGCCGGTGCGGCTGCGCCGGCCGTCCACCGTCCGGCCGGTGCGGCTGCGCCGGCCGCCGCAGCGAGAGTCGTCCACCGCCGGGCCGACCCGGCTACGACAGCGCCGTCAGGCCCGGGGCGAACGCGATCAGCAGGGGCAGCAGCGGCACGAGCGCGGCCGTCGTGGTGGTCAGGGCCCGGTGCCGGCGGCCCAGCCGGGGCGGCGGTTCCAGGAGCCGGTCGACCCGCTCGCCCAGCAGGCGGTGGCTGGAGGCGCAGGACAGGACGCCGCGGTGCTGGTTGAGCTCGATGAGGGCCAGGGCCGTGGTCAGGTGGCCGCAGCGGCGGGAGGCCGTGTCGTCGGCGGCCAGTTCGACCAGGCGGTGGGTCTGGTCGCAGAAGTGGGCGAACAGCGGGATGCGGGGGAAGCCGGTGGCCAGGGCGGTGGACAGGTGCAGCAGCCAGTCGTGGCGGGCCCGGGCGTGGCCCCGCTCGTGGGTGAGGACGGCGTCGAGCTGGTGGCGGGTGAGGCGGTGCAGGGCGCCCGTGGTCACGATCAGCTGGGGAGGGCTTCCGGGCATCCACCAGGCGTCCGGGTACTCGTCCTCCAGGACCAGCAGCGGACCGCGCGCCGCGGGCAGGCCGGCCGGCAGGTCGGGGGCGCGCTCGCGCAGGTGGGCGCGGGCCCGGGCGCGGCGCCGGCGGGCCTCGACGAGCTCCCGCGCGAGCATCGCGGTCGTCCAGGCGGCACCGCAGGCCAGCAGCAGGGTGAGGGCGGCGGCCCACGGCGGGGCGGTGGACAGGTCGTACGCGGCGGTGACCGCCGGTGGTGCCGGGGCGAAGAGCTGGGCGCGCACCGTGCCGAAGACGGCGGCGGCGCCCAGGGAGAGCGCCGTCACGCAGGCCAGCAGGACGGTGGCGACCAGGCACTGCCACACCCACAGCGCCACCACCGGTTCCCGTTCGGGCCACGCGGCCCGGGTCAGCGCACGGGGGACGGGGACGGCGGCCGTCACGGCGACGACGCTCAGCAGGAGCAGGCAGACGGTCATGGCCACGGGCTCCGGTTCCTCGGCGGAAGAGGGGCGGCTACGGGTCGTGCGGAGGAGGGCGGTCGCCGGGCGCACCGGTGACCACGACGAGCGTGGCGCACGTGCGGGCACACCGCCCCGCGCCCAGTATGACGGGCCGGGCGGTGTGCGTCAGGGGCCGAGCGGCAACGAGAGTGACCGGAGGGGCAGTCGTCGGCCGCAGGGCGTCAGCCCTGGACCACCCGCCCCGTCACCTCGCCCAGTCCCACCCGCACGCCGTTCGGCCCGGGCGCCCAGGCCGAGAGGGTCACCTCGTCGCCGTCCTCCAGGAACGTCCGCTTGCCGTCGGGGAGTTCGAGCGGCTCGCGGCCGTTCCAGGTCAGCTCCAGCAGGGAGCCGCGCTCCCGTTCCGTGGGGCCGCTGACCGTGCCGGAGCCGTACAGGTCGCCGGTGCGCAGGGAGGCGCCGTTGACGGTCATGTGGGCCAGCTGCTGGGCGGCCGTCCAGTACATGGTGGAGAAGGGCGGCTCGGAGACGACGTGGCCGTTGACGGCGACGCTGATCCGCAGGTCGTAGCCGCCGGGTTCCTCGTCGCCGTCGTCCAGGTAGGGCAGCAGCTCGTGCGTCCGGGCCGGAGGCGCCACGAGCGCCTCCTCCAGGGCGTCCAGCGGGGTGATCCACGCCGACACCGAGGTGGCGAAGGACTTGCCGAGGAACGGGCCGAGGGGGACGTACTCCCAGGCCTGGATGTCGCGGGCCGACCAGTCGTTGAGGAGACACAGCCCGAACACGTGCTCGCGGAAGTCCGCGAGGGCCACCGGCGCGCCCATCCGGGAGGGCACGCCGACGACGAAACCGACCTCGGCCTCGATGTCCAGTCGGACGGACGGGCCGAAGACGGGAGCGGCGTCCGTGGGGGCCTTGCGCTGGCCGGAGGGGCGTGCGACCTCCGTGCCGGAGACGACGACCGTGCCGGAGCGGCCGTGGTAGCCGATCGGCAGGTGCTTCCAGTTGGGGGTGAGGGAGTCCTCGGCGTCGGGGCGGAAGATCTGACCGACGTTCCGGGCGTGGTTCTCGGAGGCGTAGAAGTCGACGTAGTCCGCCACCTCGAAGGGCAGGTGCAGGGTCACCGACGACAGGGGGTGGAACAAGGGTGCGACGGTCTCGCGGTGGGACGGCACGGTCACCCAGGCGGTCAGCGCCCGGCGCACGTCGGACCAGGCCGTGCGCCCCGCGGCCAGCAGCGGGTTGAGGGTCGGCTGCGCGAGCAGGGAGGCGTACGGCGAGCCGAGCGCGTGGGCCGCCGCGCCCGCGTCCAGCACATGGTCGCCCAGCCGGACGCCCACCGTCCGGTGGGACGAGCCGGGGAGGGAGAACACGCCGTACGGCAGGTTGTGCGGGCCGAAGGGGTCGCCCTCGGGGACATCGAAGGGGGGCATCGGGTGCTGCCTCGCTTTCGGGTGTGCCATGTCGTCGCCACGTGTTCGTGGTCGTGCCACACGTTACGGGTGACACGCCGGTCCTGGGCAGAGTCCGAGGAGGCGCGAAGAGGCGAACGGGGCAGGTGGCCCGGGTGGGACCGGACGGGGCGGCTCCGGCGCGCCGGACGGGGCGGCACATTCGTACGAGCCGGAAGTTATCCACAGGACGCGACGCAATCTTGACGGAGCGGTGCGAACGGGGCGACTCTGGGCGGGTGCCGGAAGGCCTCGGGGAGGGGGCTTTCCCACGGCACATCTGGGGGGCGGATGGCCATAGGGGAGGCCGGTCCGGGTTCGGTGCGGCATGGTGCACAGCCGAAGCGGCTGGAAGAGACCATGCGCGTCAGGCTCGGCCGGGAATGTGTGTACGTACCGTCGTGCCGTTTCGGGCTGTACGTGGCGCTGCGCCACTGGTGCCCGCCCGGCGGACGGGTGCTGATGTCGCCGGTCAACGACGACGTGATCTTCTTCGTCGTGCTCGCGGCAGGACTGCGCCCGGTGCAGGCGCCGTTGAACCCGCTCGACGCGTCCATCGACATCGATGCCGTGCCGGACGAGGTGTGGGGCTCGGTCTCGGCCGTGCTCACGACGAACCTCTACGGCAACCCGGACCCGGCGCCGCGCCTGAGGCAGAAGTGCGACGCGCTGGGAATCCCGCTGTTCGAGGACGCGGCCCACGCGATCGGCAGCCGGGTGGGGGACCGGCCGGTCGGGGCGTGGGGCGAGGCCTCCGTGTTCAGCTTGTCCAAGCACGTCGGGGCCAAGGCCGGAGGCGTGCTCTCGCTCGCCGATCCGGGGCTGCGGGAGGCGGTGGAGAAGACCTGCGCGGGACTGCTCGCGCCGCGCCGGACGAGCGCCGAACTCGCCTATCTGATCCGGCCGTACGCGGAGGCGGCGGTGCGCGGGCTGCGGCTGCGGCGCGCCGCCTGGGCCGCGATCCGGCTGCTGGGGCTGGCGGACCGTGAGGAGATCCGGATGCCGCTGCGCCCGGACGAACTCGCCCTCGCCGCCCGCGAGGCGCCCGGGCTCGACGCCCACCACCCGTGGGTGCGCGTCGACATGCACGACTACCGCCTGGAATCCGGCCGGCTGCGGCTGCGGCGCATCGGGCGAGGGCTCGACCGGCTGGACGACGTGCTGGACGCCTGCCGGGCGGGCACCGAACTGCTGCTGTCCACGCCCTGGGCCAAGCCGCGTGACGGCTCGGCGACGCAGCCGTTGTTCCGCGTCCCGCTGTTCGTGGCGGACCGGGACGCGGCGATCGCGGCGCTGGCGCGGCAGGGCATCGTCGTCGGCTACCTCTACGACCCGCCTCTGGACGACTACGCCGGTGCGGAGTTCACCGACCCCTCACCGGCGCCCGAGGCGGCCCGCTGGTTCGCGCGGCACGCGCTGCCCGTGGACCCGCTGCGGGCGCGGACGGTCGTCGAGGTGCTGGAGCGGTCCGGGGCGCGCCCCGTCCAGGCGCCGGGAGAACTGCCGGGGAACGAGCCGACACCGGGAGGGCTGGGACAGTCCCGTGGCTGAGATCCAGGTGCACGAGCCCGCCGCCGCGCGCACCGACGGCGGCGGGCCGAAGCCTGCCGGCACCGACCACACCCACGACTCGCTGTTCAAGAACGCCTACTTCCTCATGCTCAGCACCGGCGTCTCCGCCGTACTGGGCCTGGGATTCTGGCTGGTGGCCGCCCGCTACTACTCGGAGGAGGCCGTCGGCCAGGGCTCGGCCGCGATCGCCGCGATGCGGCTGCTCGCCAGCATCACCGCCACGACGATGATCGGCGCCGTCGTCCGTTTCGTCCCGCGCGCGGGCCGGGAGACCGGGCGTCTGGTGTGGGGCACGTACGTGGCCAGTTCGCTGATCGTGGCGCTGGCGGCCGCCGTCTTCCTGCTCACGCTCGACGCGTGGGGGGCGTCCTACGCGCCTCTGGGCACACCCATGGCCGGGGCGGTGTTCGTCGCGGCATGCGTGGCCTGGGCGCTGCTCACCCTCCAGGACGGGGTGCTCACCGGGCTGCGCAAGGCGGAGTGGGTGCCCGCAGGGAACGCGGTGTTCTCGGTCGGGAAGCTGGCCCTCCTGGCCGTGTTCGCCGGCACGCTGCCCGTCCTCGGCATCTTCGTGTCCTGGGCGGTCGCGATCGCCTTCTCCACCCTGCCGCTGGGCTGGCTGATCTTCCGCCGGCTCATCCCGCGCCAGGCGGAGGCCGACCGCGACAAAGAGCCCCCGAGATTCAAGGACATGGGCCGGTTCCTGGCCGGGGACTCGCTGGGCGCGCTGTTCAGCCTGGCGATGATCAACCTGCTGCCGGTGATGGTCGCGGTCCGCTTCAGCGCCGCCGAGAACGGCTACTTCTACGTGGCCTACACCGTCGGCGGCACGATGGAGTTCATGGCCATCAACATGGCCTCGTCCCTCACCGCGCACGCCTCGCACGACCCGCGCCAGCTCGCCGACGGTGTGCGGGGCGCTCTGCGGCGCATGACGCTGCTGCTGGTCCCGGTCGTTCTGGTCCTGGTGGTCTTCGCCCCGCAGATCCTCACCCCCTTCAGCCCGGACTACGCCGAGCACGGCTCGACCGTGCTGCGGCTGCTGGCCCTCGGCGCACTGCCACGGGTCGTGGTGGAGCTGTACATCGGCGTACTGCGCGTCCAGGGGCGCACAGGAGTGCTGGCCGCGCTCCAAGGGGCCATGTGCGCCCTGGTGCTGGGCAGCGCGGCCGTGCTGTTCACGCCGTCGGGGATCGCGGGCGCCGGGTGGGCGGTGCTGCTGAGCATGACGCTGATCGCGGTCGTCGCCACGGCTGGACTGCGCAAGGCTCTGCGCCCCCACGACAGCGCACCCGCCGTCCGCCCACCCGCCGACCCTTCCTACGGCACCCACTGGGCGAAACTCAACGCCACCGCCGGGTACGGCACCACCTGGGCCCGCCGGGCCGCCTACCAGCCCGGGGACGGCGACCAGGACACCGTCACGCTGTTCATAGGGCGCCCCGGATACGAGCGGGAGGCGCTGCAGGCGGACACGCTGGCGCTGATCGTGCGGCCGGAGGGGCCGACCCGGGAACCACCGGCCCCGTCCGGAGAGCCGTTCACGGACGAGGAGACGCGGGAGCGGCGGCTGAGAGGCGCCCTGTGGAGTCTGCTCGCCGTCGCCACCGTGTTCTTCTGGGCACCGCTGCGGGATCTGCCGTGGCTGGACGGCGCCTCCGAAGCGGCTCTGACCGGACGTCGGTTGCTGGAGGGCATGCCCCTGCCGTCGCTCACCGCGGGCGGCCTGCTGCTCGTGGTGTTCGTCGCCGCCGTCACGCTGAGCACCCGGCGCGACCCGTGGCTGCCGGGCACGGCGCTGGTCGCCGCCCTGCTCGCCCTGCACGCCGCACCGGCCGCCCTCGGACGGGAACCGCGGCCGGTGGACGGGGCGTTGTACGAGAAGACGGCCGGCTTCCTGGCGGAGGCGGTGGGGCTCGGCGGGCCCGAGCCGCTGCTGCGCTGGGCGCCGCCGGTCTGCCAGGTGATGTGTCTCCTGCCGCTGGGGCTGCTGCTCGCGAGCGCGGGCGGCCGGCTGCCGTGGCCGGGGCGCTGGGGGGTCCTGTATCTCGTTGCGGTCGGCGGCTGGGTGTGGCGTGATGCGCTCGCACCGGTCGCGCCGCCCCTGCTCGCCGTCCTCGTGCTGCTCCTGCTGCTCCAGCGCGCCGCCTCGGCCCGGTCGCGCTCCCGCACCGCGGCCTCCACAGCCGACCGAACGGCCGACGGACCACCGAGCGGCCGGCCCCACCACTGATCAAGCACAGAGCCGAACAGACCGAACAGAGCCGAGAGAGCCGAACCGCCAGGGGGGAACCACCGTGCGTCCGCCAGTCACACCGAGGGAGAGATCCACGCCGGAACCCACACCCGCGCGGGGCGGCGCGAACACCCCCGGCAGCGGCCCCGAGACGGCCAGCCAGTCCTCCAGCCCCTCCTCCTCGGAGTCGTCGAGCCCCGCCCATGAGCCGGTGACGGATCTGTCCGACCTTCCCCCCGCCTGGTCCGGACGCCGCGCACTCGCCTGGCCCGCCGTCCCGCTGTCCGTCGCGCTCGCGCTCTGGGCGTACGCCGTGCGGCACACCGACGTCTCGCGACTCGACGACTACGGGCTGGTCAGCGCGCTGCACCCGGCCTTCTGGGCCGGGCTCGCGGTGCTCACCACCGGCTTCTGGTTCACGGTCCGCGACGCGCGCCGGCCGGGCGCCTGGTCGGCGGCGTACGTGCTCGGTCTGCTGGTGATGGAGCGGGCCACCCAGGCCGTGGTCTATCCGACTCCGCTGTACGCCTGGGCGTGGAAGCACGAGGCGGTCATCGACCATCTGCTGACGGCCGGCGGTCTGCAGACGGCCGATCAGGTCGGCGACATGGCGGTGTACGACCAGTGGCCGGGCTTCTTCGCCGCCCAGGCCGCCCTGCAGCGGCTGCTGGGCGTGGACTCGGCGGCGATGTTCATGGCCTGGTGGCCCCTGGCCTCCAGCCTGATGCTGCTGCTCCCGCTGCTGCTGATCTACCGCACCTTCACCGAGGACCGGCGGCTGATCTGGACCGCGGTCTGGCTCTTCTACGTCGCCAACTGGGTCGGGCAGGACTACTTCTCCCCCCAGTCCGTGGCGTACGCGCTGCATGTGGGCGTCCTCGCCGTCGTCCTGCGCCGCTTCGGCCGGTCCGCGGTACGCGGGGGCCGGCCGCGGCTGGCCGTGTGGACGGTGGTGATCACCGTCATGATCGTGGCGATCGTCATCTCCCACCAGCTCACCCCGGGCATGCTGGTCGTCTGCCTGCTCGCCCTGTGCCTGAGCCGCCGCTACCGCGACTGGGTCCCGGTCGTCACGACCGTCGTGATCTTCCTGGCCTGGTGTCTCACGGCCGCGCTGCCCTTCCTGTCCGCGGCGATGCCGGACATGATCCGCTCCATCGGCGACGTCGGCGCCAACGTCGAGACGGGCTACGGCGCCACCCCGACCGGCACCGGAGCGATCGCCACCTCCTGGGCGGCCCGGCTGCTGTCCGGCTCCGTCCTGCTGCTCGCGGCTGTCGGCGTGCTGCGCCAGCGGGTGCTGCGCCACCGTGCCCGGCCCCTGCTGCTGGTCGCGGCGGCCCCGCTGCCGATGTTCGCGGCGAGCAGCTACGGCAGCGAGATGATCTTCCGGGTGCTGCTGTTCATGCTGCCCGGCGCCGCCTTCTTCGCGGCGGCCGCGCTGCTGCCCAAGGTCCGCACCCTGGCCGCCGACGCCGCCGCGCGGGAGGCCGGCGGCCGGCGGACCACCTCTGCCGGGGGCCGTCGGGGCCTCGGCGTCTGGGTGCCGCTGGCCGCGCTGCTCGGCGGCACGCTGGCGTTCGTCCCGGCCTACTCCGGCAAGGACCGGATCAACTACTTCCCGCCTCAGGAAGTGGCCCTCGTCCGGCAGCTCTTCGACCAGGCGCCCGACGGCTCGCTGGTCGTCGCCGCCAACCGCAACTACCCGGACGCGTACGCCTCCTACTGGAGCGTCGACCACTACTGGTTCCTCGACGACGGCCGCAGTCACGTCGACGAGATCGTCGAAAGCCCCGCGGCCACCCTCGCGCGTGACATGGCCGGAGTGGAGCGGCCGGCCCGGGCCTACTTCCTGCTCACGCAGGGGCAGATGGCCAACTCCGAGATGAACGGGCAGCTCGACGAGGCGCAGCTGAACCGCATTCAGAAGTCCGTCGCCGCCTCGCCCCGGTTCCGGCTGGTGGCGGAGAACGGCGCCGGATGGCTCTACGTACTGAGGCAGTCAGGGGGAGCGGAGCGATGACACCGCAGGATCTCGTGGTCCGGATGCTGCCCCCGTTCGGCGGCTGGCTGGCGCTGGCCGCGCTCGCCCTGCCCGGCGGCTCGCCGCTGCGGGGCGCCGCGGTCGTGCTCTTCCTGGCGGCCGGCCCGGGCGCCGCCGCCGTCAGGGTCTGCGCGCCCGCCCTCGGGGCCCGGCCCGCCGAAGGGCCCGTGGAGCGCCGCGATGCGGACTTCGCCCGCCGCTCCGACCTGCTGGAGCGGCTGATGCTGGTGCTGTTCCTGAGCATCGGCGCCGTGATGCTCGTCGCGACCGTGCTGATCGCCACCCACACCTTCAGCGCGCAGCGAGTGCTGCTGACGCTGACGCTGCTGACCACATGCGCCGCGTTCTGTCCGCCGCTGCGCGCCTCCCCGCCGCCGAGCACGACACCGAGGACACCGAAGGGTTCCGCTCCGTGAGGTTCAACCGCCCCCACCGTCCCTTTCGCCGCAAGCCGAGCACGGCCGCAGGACAGCACCGCAGGACGCCGCACCCGCAGCAACCGCCCGCGCGGACACCGCACGAGGAGCGGGCCGCCGGCCCGTTGGCATCGAGCCGGCGCCGCCTGCTGATCACGTCCGCCACGGTCGTCAGCGCGGTCCTGGTCGCCGTACTGGCCCTGCGGGACGCCACCGGACCGCAGGAACAGGGAGCGGCCGGTTCCGGGGCGGACTGCCGCCCCACGAAGCTCCTGGAACCGCCCTGCGGCGCCTGGTTCGGCGCGTTCGTGCCGCACGAGCGCGACGACCTGCCCGAGAAGGTGCGCGCCTACGAGAAACGGGTGGGCCGCGCACTCGACATCGTGTACACGTACCACGACATGTCCCTGGCCTCGGGCACCCGGCGCGAGGGCCAGTTGCTCACCCCGGAGGAGCGACGCGTCGGCGAGGACCGTCTGCTGCTCCTGTCCTGGGAGAGCAAGTGGTGGGGCGGCACGAAGCGGCAGCAGCCCACCTGGAAGCAGATCGCCGCCGGCGAGCTGGACGACAAGGTCATCGACGTCCAGGCCCGGCGCATCAAGGACTACGGCAAGAAGGTGTTCCTCTCCTTCGACCTGGAGATGGACACCCGCACCCCGGCCAGCGGCACACCCGCCGACTATGTGAAGGCGTACCGGCACATCCACGACCGGTTCCGCGACCTGGGCGTCGACAACGTGGTGTGGACGTGGATCACCACCGGGTACCTCGACCACGCCGACGAGATCGAGCAGATGTACCCGGGCGACGACTACGTCGACTGGATCGGCTACAACCAGTACAACTACTACCGCTGTCACGACGCCGGCTGGCTGACCTTCGCACAGACCCAGAACGCCACGCACGACTGGATCCGCACCCACATCTCCGACGACAAGCCGCTGATGCTGTCCGAGTTCGGCACCGCCGAGGACACGAGCCGCCCGCAGCGGCAGGCCGAGTGGTACGCGCAGGTGCCCGGGGTGCTGAAGGACCTGAAGGGCGTCAAGGCGGCCCTCCAGTGGAACTACCGCGACCCCGGACCGCACTGCAACCTGGCGCTGGCGAACGACGCGGCCTGGAACAGCCTGCGCAAGGCGGTCGCCGACCCGTACCTCAACCAGCCGCTGAAGTGAGCCGGGATCAGCCGGCGAACTCGGGCCCGTGCAGCACCGCACGGGAGCGCCGGTACCAGCGCCAGGCGATCGTCTTCGGCCCGTCGCGGTACGGCGCCACCCGCGCGCCCGCCCCCGCCAGCCAGCTCTCGACGTCGGCGAGGGTGTGGGTGCGCCGGACGATGAGCCGGGCGATGCGGTACCGCTCGTCGCGGTCGGAGCTGAGCGCGTGCCGTACGGCGGTCGCCGTCTCGTAGCCGGCCCGGGCCGACATGGCCCGTACGCGGGGGCTGTTGTAGCCGTGCGGGTAGGCGAGGTGCCGTATCTCGTGCCCGAGGGCGTCCTCCAGCACGGCCTTGGAGGCGCGCAGTTCGTACGCCAGTGCCTTGGCCGGCAGGGTGTCGAGCTGCGCGTGTGTGACGGTGTGGCTGCCGATCTCCATGCCGGAACGTTCCAGCTCCGCCGCCCGGGCCAGGGTCATCATCGGGGCGGGCGGCAGCAGGCTGCGGCCGCCCGGGGCGATGGCGCCGGTGGTGAGGTAGGCGGTGGCCGGCAGCGCGCGTTCGGCCAGGGCCTCGGCGGTGGCGCCGGGCAGATCGGCGAACCCGTCGTCGAAGGTGAGCAGCACGGGCCGGGGCGGCAGCGGCGCCCGCCCGGCCAGGTGGTCGGCGATCGCGCTGATCGTGACGGGCGTACGGCCGCTGCGGACCACCGCGTCGAGGTGCGCGGCGAACTGCTTCGGAGTGACCGTGAACTCCGCTATCCAGTCCGGCGGATCGTCCATCACCGAGTGGTACAGGAAGACGGGGATCGCGGGGGTGCCGGCACCGCCCGCCGCGGCTATCGGCCCCTCACCGTCCTGCGCACCCCGCTCCGCCCGGCCTCTGCCGTCCGCATTCATCCCGCCCCCCGAGCTGTCTTCTCCCGACCGGGCGAGCGCAGTGCCCGCCGCGCCTTCAGATAGCCGACCGGCCCGTACACCATCCCGCGGCGCTGCAACCGCGACAGCCGCCGCGGCCAGGGATGGGTCCGCCCGTCGTGATCGCCCGGCGTCCCCGCGCCGTGCGCTCCCTCCGTCTCCCGCACGGCCGTCAGCGCGCGGGCATGGGCGAGGCCGCGGGGCAGCCGTGCGAGGAACGCCGGCAGCAGCGCGGGCCGGTTCACGAGCACCGCGGTGAGATACGCCGTGAGCCCGGCGCCGTAGCCGTACGCCTGCGTCTCCAGGTCCCGCCAGGTCTCCCGGTGGTGGTGCCACACCAGGGCGTACGGCGTGTAGCGCAGCCGGTGGCCCTCGGCCAGGACGCGCACGAAACCGTAGAGGTCGTCCCCGCCCCGGGCGGCCGTCCCGGCACCGGTGGCCGGGTCGAAACCGCCGACGGAACGCAGTACCGCCGTGCGGAACGCCATGTTCGCGCCCGATCCGAACCGCCCCGCGGTGAACGGGAACAGCGGCTCGTCGCCCGGCGGGCGCGCCGGGTCGTACGTCCTTGGAGTGAAGCCTTTCGCGAAGCCGCCGTGGCTCTCCAGCAGCACCTGGGCCGGGGTGGTCAGCCGCGCGGGCAGGATCAGACCGGTGCTGCACCCGAGCCGGGCGTCGGCGGCGAAGGGCGCGGTCAGCTCGGTCAGCCAGCGCGGGTCGGCGACCACGTCGTCGTCGGTGAAGGCGACCACCTCGCCGCGCACGGCGTCCAGCCCGGCGTTGTGCGCGCCCGCGAGCCCCGGAACAGGCTCACGGACGTACCGCACGCGCTCGGCGTACTTCCGCTCGATCAGCTCCTGTGTCTCGTTCGTGACGGGCGCGTTGTCGACCACGACGATCTCGAACCGCGGATGGTCCTGCGCCAGCAGCGAGTCCAGCGCCCGCGCCAGCTGCCCGGCACGCTCCCGCGTCGCGACGACGACACTCGTGTACGGGGGCTCCCCGGACTCGCCGACGACGGCCGGCCGGCACTCCGCCCGTGCCCGCCCCGCCAGCACGGCCTTCGGATCCGCCCCCTCCGGCACCCGCCCGAGCAGCGTGCCCACGGGTCGGCCGCCCCTCCTGACCAGCACGAACACCTCTCCGTGCGTCACCGGCGGACTCCCCGGGCCCGGTCTGAGCACCGCCTCGTCCCCGTCGAGGTCCAGCTCGGCGACCTGCACCGCCCCGATGTCCAGGAACCGCCGTATCTCCTCCTGCGCACGCGCCGAACGGGCCATGCGCCCACCCCCCTTGTGTCAGGTACGCCTTGCGTTCAGGTGCGGCGCAGCCGGGCCGCGCCCTTCAGCGTCCGCGCGGCCAGCGAGGCGAGCCGCGGCCGGCCGCGGACGAAGCTGTGCGCGCGGCGCGCCGGCTCGCGGCTCAGCCAGTGCAGCGCCGCGCCCGCCCCCGGCCGCGTCACCGCCCCTTCGTAGACGGGCAGTTCGCCCGTCTTCAGCGCGTCCTTGTACTCGGCCGCGCCCCGGCCCAGGTCGAGCATGCCGACGCCACCGGCGGCCGCCGCCTCCGCCATGCGCAGGTGCAGCACCAGACCCGGCGAGAACTTCGCGAACTCCGGGTCGTAGGCCGGGAACCAGCAGGCCAGCACCGAGGCCGAGCGCAGCCCGAAGTGCGCGGCGACGGGCCGCTCACCGGCGTACAGCACGGACAAGGTGCCGCTGCACTCCGGCGCCCGGGTCTGGGCCAGCTGTCCGACGAGCCGGGTGATCCACTCCTGGGCGAACCGGTCCCGGCGGCCGGTCCTGCGGTACTGCGCCGACTTCCACTCCATGAGCGTGCGCAGCGCGGCGGGGTCGCGTTCGTCGAACACGAACCGCAGCTCACCGGCCTGCCGGCCCAGCTTGCGCTCCTTGGCCAGCGTGGTCTTCAGGAACTTCGGCGACTGCGCGCGCAGCACCGACTCGTACGTCTCGTAGCCCTTCTCCACGTCGATGACGTAGGTGGCGTGCTCCTCGGCCGCGTACCGGACGAACAGCCGCTGCTCGGCCTCCAGATTGTCGAAGGCGAAGCTCGACAGCGAGCAGGCCTTCAGCAGTTCGCCCGTCTCCAGGTCCAGGCCCGGCCGCAGGATCGCGCCCTGCGCGTCCGAGACGCCGAGCCCGATCGCCCGGCCCTGCCCCAACGGGCCCCGCTCATGGGGCAGGAAGCCGGCCGGCTCCGGCCCCTCGTACACCACGGCTATCCGGGCCCCCGGCCTGACCCGGCCGACGGCTTCGGTGAACTCCGGTTCCATGAAGGGGTTGCGCGGTGCCCCGGAGGCCGCGCGCAGCGCACGCCAGCGCTCCCTCTCCTCTTCACCGAGCTCCCCGGGCCCAGCCACGCGAATGCGCCCACTGCTCAACCTGACCCCCCGATCAAGTCCCCCCTGGACACAGGGAAGGTACCGCTCGATGCGGTCCCTCCGGTAGGTAGCGGAGCATGTTGTTGCCAACTGGTGCAGAGGCCTTCAACCGGGCAATCGGCGGCCGCCGTGCGATGAAACGAAGGGCCGCGTTGTCCGTATTCTCTGATCATGGCCGCACCCCTCGCATATTCACTCATCGCCACCGATCTGGACGGGACGTTGCTGCGCGGCGACGACACCCTCTCCGACCGGTCTCTCGCCGTGCTCGCGCGGGTGGCGGACGCCGGTGCCCAGCACCTCGTGGTGACGGGCCGGCCGGCGCCGAGAGTGCGGCCGCTCCTGGACGACCTCGGATGCGGGGGGCTCGCGGTGTGCGGGCAGGGCGCGCAGGTGTACGACGCCGGCGCGGACCGGCTGCTGTGGTCCATCACCCTGGACCGGGAACTGGCCGAGACCGCCCTCGGCAAGATCGAGGCCGAGGTGGGGCAGGTGTACGCGGCGGTCGACCAGGACGGGGTCGACGGGCTCACGCTGATCGAGCCGGGTTATCTGATGCCGCACCCGACCCTGCCCGCGGTGCGGGTCGACCGGCGCGACGACCTGTGGGGCGAGCCCATCAGCAAGGTGCTGCTGAGGCATCCCCATCTGTCGGACGACGAGCTGGCGGCGACGGCCCGCTCGGTGGTCGGCTCGCTGGCGACGGTGACGATGTCGGGGCCCGGCACGGTGGAGCTCCAGCCGTGCGGGATCACCAAGGCGACGGGGCTGGCGCTGGCCGCCGAGCATCTGGGGCTGCGGCCGGCGGACACCATCGCCTTCGGCGACATGCCCAACGACATCCCGATGTTCGACTGGGCCGGCCACGGTGTCGCGATGGCCAACGCACATCCCGAACTCAAGGCCGTGGCCGACGAGGTCACCCTGTCGAACGAGGACGACGGCATCGCCGTCGTCCTCGAGCGACTGCTGGGCGGGACGGCTCAGTACGGGCCGTTGACGTTGTCGATCGAGCCGTAGCGGTCGGCCGCGTAGTTGCAGGCCGCGGTGATGTTGGCGACCGGGTCGTACGGGTCGAAGGAGGTGCCGGGGACGTGGTACGCGGCGAAGGTCGGGTCGATGACCTGGAGCAGACCCTTGGACGGGGTGCCCGCGGCGGCGTTCGAGTCCCAGTTGTTGATCGCCAGCGGGTTGCCGGACGACTCGCGCATGATGTTGCGGTAGATGCCGTCGTAGGACCCGGGGATCCCCTTCTGCGCCATGATGTCCAGCGCCTCGCGGATCCAGCCGTCGAGGTTGTTCGCGTAGGTCTTCGCGGACGCCTGGGTGGCCTGGGCGACGCCCGTGGCGGGCTTCGCGGCCGGCTTGGCCGGGGCGGACGACGGGGTCGCGGTCTTCTTCGCGGCGTGCGTCTTGGTGGTCTTCACCTTCAGCTTCAGACCCGGGTGGATCAGCTTCGGGTTGTCGCCGACGGCGGCGCGGTTGTCCTTGTAGAGCTGCTTCCAGCCGCCCGAGACGTCGTACTTGTCCGCGATACGGGCGAGCGAGTCGCCCTTGGTCACGGTGTACGTGAGGGACTTGGCGGGCTGGGCCGTCCGCGGCACGGACTGTGCGGCGGCGGGTGCGCTCTGGGGCTCGGCGGCACTCGCGTGGGTGGCGCCGAGGAGCGGGAGGGTGAGTGCGGCTCCGCCGGTACCGGCGGCGATGAGGCCTCGGGTCAGCGGGTTGGTTCTGGGGCGACGGTGCTTGCCTCGTCCGGGCATGGCGTTATTCCTCTCCGGCGCCTGCGAGGTGAGCTGTCGGGTTCGGGCCGGGAGGTGCCCGGCCGCGTACGGCGCTGTGTGCCGTGCGCGGCTTCACCCCGAGCCGTGCCGCTGTGCGGCCCGGCGACTGACCTGGGTCCCCCGCTCCTGCCCTGCGTGAGTGAGTCGGTTCCTGTGGGGAGTCCGGGCGGCGGCAGGATTAGGCGTCCGCCGGACAGGCCGGGAACGTATGCGAGAGCACATGTCGGGAACAAGCACCTCAGTCACATATCACGCGGATGACCTTGGTCGGGGGTGTTTGGGCCGCTTGATCCTTTGCGAGAGCCAAGGCTCAACTGGCTTTCGGGGGAAGGGGGTACGGGTCGGCGCGAGGGTGGGACGGAAAAGCGGACGAAGTGATTCAACTCACTGATCACGAGCCCGAGGGGCAATTTCCACCAAGGGGAATTCGCTTACTCAAAACGGCAAATCGTGCATACCTCGCTACCTCTGGGTAAGTCGATAAATATCTGTTCTTATGGGTTGATCGAAAACATAGCGGTCGTGATCGGATACCACCCGGCCTGTAACCATGGGCGCTGGCGGTGATCGAAACGTGACCGGATACGCTGACTCGAGTGAGGGCAGCGACCTATCGACAAACCGCGTAATCACCGGCAGACACAGCAGACAGGAGACCCCTCGTGACCGACGTCGGGCCGTTCGGGCTGAGCGTGCGGGACCAGGCTCTGGAAGCCGATGTCCAGGCCGGACTGACGGCTGTCGAGGAAGGCTTGCTCGAGGCCACCAAGAGTGAGGTGCCCTTCATCACGGAGGCCGCCCAGCACCTGGTGCGGGCCGGCGGCAAGCGGTTCCGTCCGCTGCTCGTGATGCTCTCCGCCCAGTTCGGCGACCGGCACGCACCCGGCATCGTGCCGTCGGCCGTCGTCGTGGAGCTGACCCACCTGGCCACGCTGTACCACGACGACGTCATGGACGAGGCCGCCGTGCGCCGGGGCGTCGCGAGCGCGAACACCCGCTGGGGCAACTCCGTCGCGGTCCTCACCGGCGACTTCCTCTTCGCCCGCGCCTCGCACATCCTGGCCGACCTCGGCCCGGAGGCCGTGCGGGTGCAGGCCGAGGCGTTCGAGCGCCTGGTGACCGGCCAGATCCTGGAGACGGCCGGACCGCAGGACGGCCGCGACCCCATCGAGCACTACCTGGACGTGCTGGGCGGCAAGACCGGCTCGCTGGTCGCCGTCTCGTGCCGCTTCGGCGCGATGATGTCCGGCGCCGACGAGAGGGTCGTGCACGTGCTGACCCAGTACGGCGAGCGGCTCGGCGTCGCCTTCCAGCTCGCGGACGACGTCCTGGACATCGCCTCCGACTCCCACGAGTCCGGCAAGACCCCCGGCACCGACCTGCGCGAGGGCATCCCCACCCTGCCGGTGCTGCGGCTGCGCGAGCGGGCGGCCCGCCTCGGGCTCGCCGAGGACATCGCCCTGTGCGAGCTGCTGGACTCCGACCTCACCGACGACGAACGGCACGCCGAGGCCCTGCGCCTGCTGCGGGCCCACCCGGCGCTGGAGCAGGCCCGACGGGACACCGTCCGCTACGCCCAGGACGCCCGTTCGGCGCTGGCGCCCCTGAAGGAGTGCGCCGCGAAGACGGCTCTCCTGGAGCTCTGCGACGCGGTGGTGCACCGGGCCGGCTAGCACCTCTCTCCCGGCCGACCCCTACGGGTCGGGGGAGAAGCCGCCCGCCCGTGTCATACCCCAGCAGTACACGGAGTTGAGCCCGGGGTCTGACGTATCTCCCTGGCCGATTTGGTCAGATGGTGACCACGGAAAACACCACTCCTCACCTGTTCGGGTGAGAATGGCGGCTCAGGGACGAGTGCGTGCACGACACGGACAGCCGCCGCCGACACGGAGGTAGGGCACACATGGCACCGTACGCATCCGACGACAGCACGACCGCCGGGCAGGTCGACGAGCAGCGCTCCGGGCGGCGTACCGCCGCGCGGTACATCGTCCCGGTCACGGTGATCGGGGTGGCGGCCGCGACGATCGGCCTGGTCCCCGCACTCGCCGACTCCGGTGACCCCGACCTCCCGAAGATCACCGCCCAGCAGCTCATCGAGAAGATCGCCAAGTCCGACGTCGAGCAGCTGTCCGGCACGGTGAAGATCAGCACCGACCTCGGCCTGCCGAACCTCGGCGGCCTGGAGTCCGGCCTGCTGTCCGGCGCCGCGGGCCAGGGCGAGGGCGGCTCCTCCGCCGACCCGACCGCCAAGCTCACCGAACTGGCCTCCGGCACGCACACCCTGCGCGTCGCGGCCGACGGCCCGGACCGGCAGAAGCTGTCGCTGCTGGAGAACGCCGCCGAGTACAGCCTCATCCACAACGGCAAGGACGTCTGGGGCTACGACAGCAAGTCCAACGAGGTCTACCACGGCACCTCCTCCGAGAGCCCGGAGCGCGGGAAGGACCAGCAGCCGCCGGCCCTGCCGAAGGACTTCGCCGAGGAGGCCCTGAAGGCGGTCGACGACACGACGTCCGTGACCGTGGACGGCACCGCCCAGGTCGCCGGCCGCGACGCCTACAAGCTGGTCGTCAAGCCGAAGCAGTCCGGCTCGACGGTCGGCGCGATCACCGTGGCGGTCGACGCGCAGACCGGCATGCCGCTGAAGTTCACGCTCACCCCGGCGAGCGGCGGCGCCGCCGTCGTCGACGCGGGCTTCACGAAGGTCAGCTTCGCCGAGCCGGCCGCCTCGACCTTCGACTTCACCCCGCCCAAGGGCGCGAAGGTCACCGAGGAGAAGGACTCCGGCAAGGCCGCGGGTGAGACGCCGCGCAAGGCCCCGGGCAAGCCCTTCGACCTGGGTGAGGCACCGGGGCGCGCCCCCGGGGCCGGCAAGGGCCTCGGCGGCCACGACGGCATGAAGACCATCGGCGAGGGCTGGACCGCCATAGCCACCTTCGACACCGGCGGCGAGGGTGTGCCCTCCGGCAAGGGCGGTGGCGACCTCGGCGGCTTCATGGACTCGCTCGGCGACAAGGTCCACGGGAAGTTCGGCTCGGGCACGGTCTTCTCGACCCGTCTGGTCAACGCCCTCATCACCGACGACGGCAAGGTCTACGCGGGCCTGGTCACCAAGGACGCGCTCGTGAAGGCGGCCGACGCCGGGAAGTAGGTCCCGCAGGCGTACGGGACGTCGAGAGAACGAGGAAGCCGATGGGCGCACCGTCCGCCACGGAACCGGAGGAGAGTGAGGCGCGGGCCGAGACCGGGGAGCCGGTCATCGCCACCCGCGCGCTCACCAAGCGCTACCGCGGCGGACAGCTCGCCGTCGACGGTCTCGACCTGACCGTCCCGGCGGGCAGCGTCTTCGGCTTCCTCGGCCCCAACGGCTCCGGCAAGACCACCACCATCCGCATGCTGATGGGCCTCATCGAGCCCACCTCCGGCACGGCCCGGGTCCTGGGGCAGCCCATGCCCCGGGCCGCCCGCGCCGTGCTGCCGCACGTCGGCGCCCTCATCGAGGGACCGGCCCTCTACGGCTTCCTCTCCGGCCGCGACAACCTGATCCGCTACGACAGCGCCGACCCGGCCGCCGATCCGCGCACCCGCTCGGCCCGGGTCGCCTCGGCCCTGGACCGGGTGGGCCTGACGGCCGCCGGGTCCAAGAAGGCCAAGGCGTACTCCCTGGGCATGAAACAGCGCCTGGGCCTGGCCGCCGCGCTGCTCCGGCCGCGCCGGCTGCTCGTCCTCGACGAGCCGACCAACGGCCTGGACCCGCAGGGCATGCGCGAGATCCGCACCCTGATCCGGGAACTGGCCTCGGACGGCACGACCGTCTTCCTCTCCTCCCACCTCCTCGACGAGATCGAGCAGGTCTGCACGCACGCGGCCGTGATGGCGCGGGGCCGGCTGATCACGCAGGGGCCGGTCACCGAGCTGTCCGCCGGGGCGCGAGGCCGGCTGGTGGTGACCACGCCGGACCCGGCGGAGGCGGCCCGGGTCCTGAAGGAGCAGGGCGTCGGCGACGTCGTCGTCACCGGCGACCGGGTGACCGGCGAACCACCGGAGCGCGACCTCGCCGAGCTGAACGCCGCGCTGGTGACGGCGGGAGTCCGGGTGCGCGGCTTCACGGTCGAACGGGCCTCGCTGGAGGACGCGTTCGTGGCGCTGACCGGGGAGGGCTTCGATGTCGCGGGCTGAAGGCGTGGAATCCGTACGGCCGGTGAGCCGGCTGTGGACCTTCGGGCTGCTGCGCAACGAGCTCGTCACCACCTTCCGGCGCTGGCGCACGCTCGCGCTGCTGGCCGTGCTGGCGGGCGTGCCGATCCTCGTCGGCATCGCCGTGAAGATCGAGACGGGGGACGGTTCGTCGCCCGGCGGCGGGGGCGGCGGAGGTCCGGCCTTCATCGCGCAGATCACCAACAACGGCCTGTTCCTGGTCTTCACCGCCCTGGCCGCCACGCTCCCGTTCTTCCTGCCCATGGCGGTCGGGGTGGTCGCGGGCGACGCGATCGCCGGGGAGGCCAACTCCGGCACGCTCCGCTATCTGCTGGTCGCCCCGGCCGGCCGCAGCCGTCTGCTGCTCACCAAGTACGCGACGGTCGTCCTCTTCTGCCTGGCCGCCACGCTGGTGGTCGCCGTATCGGCCCTGACGGTCGGTGCGCTGCTCTTCCCGCTCGGGGACCTGACGACCATCTCCGGTACGCGGATCGGCTTCGCCGAGGGCCTGGGCAGAGCCCTGCTGATCGCCCTGGCCGTCGCCGCGTCACTGATCGGCGTCGCCGCGCTCGGCCTGTTCGTGTCGACCCTGACGGGCAGCGGCATCGCGGCGATGGCGACGACGGTCGGCCTCCTGATCACGGTCCAGATCCTCGACCAGATCCCGCAACTGCACGCCCTCCAGCCGTACTTCTTCTCCCACTACTGGCTCTCCTTCGCCGACCTCATGCGCGAGCCGGTCTACTGGGACGACCTGGCGAAGAACCTCGGCCTCCAGGCCCTGTACGCGGCGGTGTTCGGGTCGGCGGCGTGGGCGCGCTTCACGGTGAAGGACATCACGGCCTAGCGCTGAGGCCCGCCCGGAGTCACTCCTCGTACAGGAACCGGGCGAGCGGTGCCTCCTGCGCGAAGAAGGTCTTCGCCCGGGTCAGCGCCGCGGTGTCGGTCAGCACGTCACCGGGCTTGCTGCCGTTGCCGAGCAGCACCCCGCCGAAGCGCATCCCCATGTACGCGGCCGAGTTGTGGAGCGTCCCGACGAGCGGGTCGGCGACCACCTCCTGCGTGTGCGCGAGGGCGGTGACGCCCCACAGGGTGCGCCCGGCCAGGGTCGCCTTGAAGTCGAGGCCCGGCGTGCGCAGCCAGCCCGACCAGTGGTCCAGGTAGCGCTTGGTCTGCGCGGAGACCGAATACCAGTACAGCGGTGAGACGATCACGATGTCCGTCGCCGCGAGCGTGGCGTCGAGCAGCCGGGCCACGTTGCCCTCGGTCGGCCGGACGTGGTCGTTGTCGTGGCGCAGGTCCTCGAAGTCCGGCAGGGGGAG
The DNA here is from genome assembly GCF_042955215.1 of Streptomyces sp. NPDC012466. Lineage (NCBI taxonomy): Bacteria > Bacillati > Actinomycetota > Actinomycetes > Kitasatosporales > Streptomycetaceae > Streptomyces > Streptomyces sp. NPDC012466. The sequence continues at coordinate 174,444 of NZ_JBIBEQ010000013.1, forward strand.
TTCGGTGAGGTCGATCCACTCCTGCTCGACGTCCGGGGGCAGTTGCTCGGCGGCCCGGCGGGCCAGCAGCTCGGAGTTGCCCTCGGCGCGAGCGCTGCCCAGGACGAAAAGGAAACGGCGGGTCATGGGTGCCCCTCTGGAAACTCGGCGTACGTCAATTACACGCGTGTGCATCATATGCGTACGCAAGTAAATGCGCCAGGGGTGCCCGCTGCGGGTGTCTGCCCGGGCTGTCGGTCAGCCCGCGTCGCGCGCCTCCGCCTCCCGCGCCACCGCCAGCACAAGCGCCTCCCGCCCGTGCGGTGCCACCAGCTGAAGCCCGGCCGGGCAGCCGTCGTCGCCGATCCCCGCGGGCAGGCTCAGCGCCGGATGCCCACTGAGATTGAACGCCCAGGTCAGAGCAGTGGAGTAGCGGTCCCCGGGGCCCTCGTGGCCGTGCGGGGCGGTGGGTGCCGTCGGGGTCAGCAGCAGATCGGCACCGGCGAACAGTTCCGCGAGCCGCCGGTCGTTCGCCGCCCGGACGCGGTGGGCCCCGGCCGGGTCGGCACCGGGTGTGCGCAGGGCGAGCCAGGCCGGCCCGGGGTCCGCGAGCCGCACCGGCGTGCGCGGCCGTACCAGCCGTACGACCCCTGCCGCCACGAGCCGTTCCACCGCCGCCCGGGCGAGCGCGACAGGTTCCGGGTCGGGCCCGGCGAAACCGAGGTCCGGGGACCAGACGGCGGTGACAGGAAGGGCCGCCGCGGCCGGCACCGGCTCCTGGGCCTCCACGCGCCACCACAGCTCCGCGTCCCGCGCCGAACGGGCGAGCACCCCGCGGACCATGAGCCCCGTACGGTCGCCCGACGGCAGCCGTCCTCGCGTCGTCTTCAGCCCGACGACCCCGCACCACGCCGCCGGGATGCGCACCGACCCGGCTCCGTCGCCGCCCGTCGCCAACGGCACCAGCCCGGCCGCCACGGCCGCCGCGGCCCCGGCCGACGAACCGCCCGGCGTACGGTCGGCCCGCCACGGGTTGACGGTCCGGCCCCCGGCTCCGAGCCCCCAGGTCTGCCAGGGCGTGCCCGGCCCGGGCACGGACGTCGCCCCCACGGCCACACACCCGGCGGTGAGCAGCGCGTCCGCCGCGCGCAGCCCGTGCCGCCCCTTGACGGCGATCGGCACACCGGCGAGCGGCAGGGACGGGTCCGCCCCCCGCCGGTCGAGTCGGGTGTCCACCTCACCCGCCCGCCGCAACGCCTCCTCGCCCCACACCTCGACGAACGCGCACAGGTCCGGATCGGCCCGCTCGATCCGCTCCAGCGCCGCCGCGACGACGTCCGCCGCACGCAGTGCCCGGGCGCGTACACCCGCCGCGATCTCCCCGGCCGACAGGAGCGGGTCCGACAGGGGCGGGTCCGACAGGGGCGCGGCCGTCAGCGTGCCGCTCCCGTCAGCCGGGCCAGGTCCGCCGTCTCGCGCGGCGGGTGTCCCGTTTCGCCGAGCCGCCAGGACGGCACCCACGGCACGCGGTACACGTCGATGACCGACTCCAGGGACCTGACCCGCTGGGCGAGCGGGCGCGGCAGCCGGCCCGGGGCGTCCGCCACGAGGACGACGGCGTCCAGATCGAGCCCCGGCGGAGCCTGACCGCGCCGGAAGAGCTCCACCGCCCCGGCGACCGTGTCCAGCCCGGCCGCGTGCGTCCGGGCGACCAGCAGCACCGACGGGGGATCGCCGGGCCCGGGCCAGGACCGGCCGCTGTCGTGGCCGCCGTAGACCGCCACGAGGGTGGAGACACCCGCGCCGCCGTGCGTGCCGACCCAGGAGAAGCGCCGCCCCGCGGCACGGTCGTGCGCGGGCTCCGGCGGCCCCGGCTCCGGGGTGGTCACCGGGCCCCGCAGCCAGATCTCCGGTCCCTGTCGCGTGCCTGTGTGCATGCCCCTCTCCTCCCTCGTACACCCGGCCCTCACGCCCCCGGAACGACCCGTGCCGGGGCCGGCGGCCCTTGGGACGAGCCTGTGACACCGTGGTGACGTGAGAAACGGGGGCGAGCGGACACACTCGACAGTAGGTGTACGACGCCCAGTGAGGGGACGATGTCGCGACTCAGCCGCGAGAAGAAGCGGGAACAGAAGCAGGCCGCACGAGCGGCGACCCCGGCGGCGCCGATCGACGTCCATGTCCCCCGGGCCGGAACGGACGTGGGAGGGGCGGCCGGTGGGGTGTCCGACGGCGCCTCCGTCGGCGGGGTGCCGGTCTTCGCGGCCCCGGGTGAGGAGATCCAGCGGGCCGTCCTGAACCGCCTGCACCACATCGCCCTAGCCACCGGCCACCCCGTCCTCGCCACGATCCACGACGAGCGCATCGGCTACGTCGTCCCGCTCCAGGTCGACCCGGACGGCTCCAGCCGCTTCACGGCCGAGCCGGTCGCCACGCCCCCACCGGCGTCCCAGCACGCCGGGGGCAATGGCGCCCTCACGCCGCCGGAGCCGCGGCCCGTCCGAGACAACGGCGCCCCGGTGCCGCCGCACGCCCCGGGCGGGACCGCCACCCCGTCCGAGCCGCAGCACGCCCGGAGCGGCAGCGCCGCGACCCCGCCCGAGCCGCCGCATGCCCCGCCCGCCCCGAGTGACAGCGCCACGCATGTGCTGCGCCCCGCGCACGCGTCCGGCCGGGACTCGGCCCCGACGTTCCGGCTCCGGGCGGTGCCCGAGCCGCAGCCGGCCGATGAACCCGTACCGACCTTCGAACTGCGAGCCGTGCCGGGGTCGGCGGAGCCCGTGCCGGACGACGCGCCACCGTCCCCGGGCGCGGCGACGCCGCCCGGCACCGTCGCGCCGCCCACCGGCGCGTTCGGCCCGCCCCCGCCCATGGACGCCAGGCCGCTCCCCGTCCCCGAGGCCCACCCGGCTCCGCGACCCCTGCCGGTTCCCGAAGCGGCCCTGATCGCCGCCGACCCCGACCCCAAGCCCACGCCCCCGCGCGGTTTCGACGCCGTCGCGGAGGCCGTGCTCGGGGACGAACCCCTCACCGCCCCGGGCGATCCCGCCGCGCCCGCGCTCCTCGCGGAGCCCGTCGCGCGGATCAACGAGGCCGTGAAGGAGGGCCGGATCGACGCGGCCGCCGGGCTGGCGGAGCAGACCGTCGCGCAGGCGTCGGGGACGCTGGGGCCGGAGCACCCCGAGGTGCTCCGGCTGCGCGAACTCACCGCGTACATCGCCTACTTGGCGGGCGACCCGGTCCGTGCCTGCCGGCTGTCGCTCGACCTGGCCGGTGCCCGCCGCCGGACCGGCGACGCGGAGGCCGCCTTCGGCAACGTGGAGAGCGCGGCCACCGCGTGGCGCGCGGTGCGCGACCCGGCGCCGGGGCTGGAGCTGGGTCGCGACCTGATCGGCCTGTGGACGGAGCTCGCCGCCGAGGGTGGCCCGGCCGCCGAGGAGGTCGAGCAACTGGAGTCGGCCCGCGCCCGCATGGGCCGTCTCACCGAACGCGCTCGCAAGCAGTAGGCGTGGCCCGGGAGGGCTACTCCGACAGCTCCCACACCGCGTACGCGAGGGCGTCGCTGTTGCGGTTCAGGGCGGTGTCGTTGATGTTGGCGGTGGTGTCGCAGGAGGAGTGGTAGCAGCGGTCGAAGGCCCGCCCCGCCGTGCCGCCCCACTTGGCCGCCTGCGCCGCCGTCATCGTCCGGCTCGCCCCCGTGAACAGCCCGCCCACCGGCACACCCGCGCTCTTGAACGGCGCGTGGTCGGAGCGGCCGTCGCCCTCGGTCTCGATCTCGGTCGGGACGCCGATGCCGCCGAAGTAGTCCTTGAAGGTCTTCTCGATCGCCGGGTCGTCGTCGTAGACGAAGTAGCCGGGGTTCGGGGAGCCGATCATGTCGAAGTTCAGGTAGGCGCTGATCCTGGAACGGTCGCCGGTGGCAAGCCGGTTGACGTAGTAGCGGGAGCCGACCAGGCCGAGCTCCTCCGCGCCCCACCAGGCGAACCGCAGGTGCTTGGTGGGCTTGTACTGCGCCCGGGACACGGCCAGGGCGGTCTCCAGGACGGCGGCCGAGCCGGAGCCGTTGTCGTTGATGCCGGGCCCCGAGGAGACGCTGTCGAGGTGCGAGCCGGCCATCACGACCTGGTTCGCGTCGCCGCCCGGCCAGTCGGCGATCAGGTTGTAGCCGGTGCGGCCGGAGGCGGTGAACTGCTGGATCGTGGTGGTGTATCCGGCCGCGTCCAGCCTGGCCTTCATGTAGTCGAGCGAGGCCTTGTAGCCGGCCCGGCCGTGCGCCCGGTTGCCGCCGTTGGCGGTGGCTATGGACTGCAACTGGGACAGGTGGGCCTTGACGTTCGCCACGGGTATGTCCGGCGCGGCGGCCGCTCTGGAGGGAGCGGAGGACGCGGCGTCGGCCACGGCACCGCCGGTCAGGAGCATGGCTGTTGCCATGCCGCCTGCCGCGACGGCGCGCGCGGAAACGGAGAGCTTCATGTGGGGGCTCCGGATTCCGTCGGGAAGCCCGTGGGGTGTCCACGGGCCGCCCACAGTGAATGGGGTGCCTGGATGGTGAAGCTGGTACTGACTCTCCGTCAAGGTGCCTATTCGGCCAGGGCGTTACGGAGTGCAGGCCTCCGGCGCTCCTGTCAATGCACGCAGAACTCGTTCCCCTCCGGGTCCGCCATCACGACCCATTCGCCGCCCTGCTCCTTCACCCGCCGCAGTGTGCTCGCCCCGAGCCCCTCCAGTCGTGCGACCTCCTCGTCGCGCCGCCCCTCGCCGGGGTGCAGATCGAGGTGCAGCCGGTTCTTGACCGTCTTCGCCTCCGGCACCCGCTGGAACAGCAGCCGCCGCCCCAGCCCGGTCCCGCTCTCCTCGTCGAACGGGTCCTCGGGGTGCCGTACGGCGATCAGGTCCCGGAAGGCGCGGCGGCCGTGGAAGTCGGCCGTGGCCTCCTCCGGCAGGGCGCCGAAGCCGAGCAGCTTCCCGATCAGGGCGCTGTTGTCCTCGGCCTCGTAGCGGAGGGCGGCCGCCCAGAAGTCGGCCTGCGCGTGCGGGTCATCGGCGTCGATGACGAGTTTCCAGTGCACGGGAGTGGGTGATGCCGGTGTCTGCGTCATGTAACCACTTATACTGGTTAGGTGAGTGGACGCGCAGGGGAAACGCCGGGACGACCGCCCGGTCTGACACTGGTCTCCCATGAGGGCAAGCCCTACCGCTTCGACCCGGGCACCCTGTGCCTGGAGCTGACGGCGACGGGCGGCCCCGGGGCCTTCGCCCGCTGGGAGGTGCTGCACGAACCCTCCGACCTGGTCACCTGGGCCGCGCGCAGCCGGCTGCCGGACGGGCTCGGCCTCACCGTCTCCGCCGCGGAACTGGAGCGGGTGCGCGCCCTGCGCGACGCCGTGTTCCTGCTCGCCGCCGGTCGCGCCCACAGCCGCCCCCTGGAGCCCGCCCACCTGGACGTCGTCAACGCCGCCGCGGCCGGACCCCCACTCGTCGCCCGCATCGAGCCCGGCGGCGCCCGCTCCTGGGCCCCCGGCGCCACCGGCACCCAGCTGCTCTCCACCGTCGCCCGCGACGCGATCGACCTGTTCACCGGGCCGTTCGCCGGCCGGATCCGCGAGTGCGGCGCCCACGACTGCCACCTGCTCTTCGTCGACACCTCCCGCCCGGGCCGCCGCCGCTGGTGCGCGATGGAGCACTGCGGGAACCGCGAGAAGGTCCGGGCGCACCGCGCCCGCCACGCCCCTACGAAGCCGTAGCCTCCGCGGCCTCCGCGGCGCGGGTGTCGTAGGCGGTCCGGGCCGCCGCGATCTCCTCCTGGTGCTCCTCCGTCCAGGTCACCAGGGACCGGATGGTGGTGTGCAGCGTTCTGCCGAGGGAGGTCAGTTCGTACTCGACCCGCGGCGGCACCACCGGATGCACCGTCCGCTTCACCAGGCCGTCCCGCTCCAGCGAGCGCAGGGTCACCGTCAGCATCCGCTGGCTGACCCCGTCGATCTCGCGGCGCAGCTCGGTGAAGCGCAGCCGCCGGTTCTCCAGCAGCGCGATGACCAGCAGCGACCACTTGTCGGCGATCCGGTCGAGGATCTGCCGGACCTGGCAGTCCTCGCGGGTGTCCCACTGGAAGGGATCGGTGTCGCCGTAGTCCACGGTGCTCGCGCAGTTACTCGGTGACTTCGAAGTGCCTTCTTCCATGTCCATCGATGCTGCCGCAGGGTGGGGCGTGGTTACAAGCGGGAACCGACCCTCACTTGCGTAACCGCCCTTTACCGGAGGAGTGTTGACTCATGGGCACCCGTGCCTGGGCGCTGCTGCTCGTTCTGTGCGGAACGATCTTCCTCGAAGGCATCGACGTCGCGATGATGGCGGTGGCGATCCCGGCCGTCCGCGCCGATCTCCACCTGACCACCGGCACCGCGGCCTGGGTGATGAGCGCCTATGTGCTCGGCTACGCCGGCTTCACCCTGCTGGGTGGCAGGGCCGCCGACCTGCTCGGCCGGCGGCGGATGTTCCTGCTCTGGCTGACCGTCTTCCTCGCCTTCTCGGGGCTCGGCGGCTTCGCGACGGAGGGCTGGATGCTGATCGTCGCCCGGTTCGTCACGGGCGTCGCCGCCGCGTTCATGACCCCGGCCGCGCTCTCCCTGATCACCACGTCCTACGAGGAGGGCCCGCCGCGCAACAAGGCCCTGCTGGTATTCGCCGGAACGGGCGCGGCCGGCTTCTCCCTCGGGCTGGTCATCGGCGGACTGCTCACCGAGATCGGCTGGCGCTGGGTGTTCTTCGCACCCGTACTGCTGGCCGCCGCCCTGCTCGTCGCGGCCTTCCGCCTGATACCGGGGCGCGACGCCCCGCCGCGCCGCCGACGCACCTTCGACCTGCCCGGCGCGATCACCGCCGCCGGTGCCATGCTGCTCGCCGCCTACACCGTCGTCCGCCTGGAGCACGGCCTGCACCAGTGGCCGCTCACCCTGGTCTCGGGTCTCGCGGCCGTGCTGCTGGCCGGTGTCTTCGTCGCGGTCGAGCGCCGCTGCCCCGACCCGCTGGTCCGGCTCGCCCTGCTGCGCCGGGGGCCGGTCGTGCGCGCCGACCTGGGTGCGCTGCTGTTCCTCGGCGCCTTCTTCGGCTTCCAGTTCGTGGTCACGCTCTACCTGCAGGAACTGCGCGGCTGGTCGTCCCTGCAGACGGCGGTGGCCCTGGTCGTCATGGGCATCGACGCCGTCCTCGCGCCGACGCTCACGCCCCGGCTGGTCACCCGCTTCGGCAACGCCCGGGTGATCACCGGCGGTTTCCTCCTGGCCGTGGCCGCCTACGCGCTGTTCCTGCCGGTCGGCATGGACTGGTCCTACGCCATGATGTTCCCGACGCTGATCCTGTCCGGCTTCGCATTCGCCCTGGCCTACGGGCCGCTGACGATCGCGGCGACGGACGGCGTCGCGGGGTCGGAGCAGGGCCTGGCCGGCGGGCTGCTGACCACCGCCACCCAGTTCGGCTCGGCGATCGGCATCTCGGCGGTGACCGCGGTCTACGGCCTGGCGTCCACCGGGCCTGGCCCCGAGGACACGCTGTCGGCGTTCCGCGTGGCACTGACCGTGCCGGTCGCCCTGGTGGTGCTGGGCACGCTGATCTCGTTGGTGAGCGTGCGGGAGGCCCGGCGGGCGGTGCGCAAGGCGTCCCAGGTGAGCAGCGTCAACGCCAGCCAGACCAGCGTGAAGCCGGCCCAGCGCTCCGGCGGCATCTCCTCGTGGAAGTAGAGGATGCCGAGCAGGAACTGGAGGACCGGCGTCGAGTACTGCAACAGGCCGATGGTGGACAGGGGCACGCGGATGGCGGCCGCGCCGAAGCAGACCAGGGGGAGCGCGGTGACGATGCCGGCCGAGGCGAGCAGCGCCGCGTGCCCCGCACCCTCGGCGGCGAAGGTGGAGTCGCCCCGCGCGGTCAGCCACGCCAGGAAGGCGAGGGCGGGCAGGAACTGGATCGCGGTCTCGGCGGCCAGCGACTCGATGCCGCCGAGGCCCACCTTCTTCTTCACCAGCCCGTACGTGGCGAAGGAGAAGGCGAGGCAGAGGGAGATCCACGGGGGCCGGCCGTAGCCGACGGTCAGTACGACGACCGCGGCGCAGCCGGTCCCGACCGCCGCCCACTGCACCGGCCGCAGCCGCTCCTTCAGCAGCAGCACACCGATCGCTATGGTGACCAGCGGGTTGATGAAGTACCCGAGCGAGGCCTCGACGACGTGCCCGGAGTTCACGGACCAGATGTACAGGCCCCAGTTGACGGTGATGACCGCCGCGGCGACCGTGATCAGCGCCAGCTTGCGCGGCTGCCGCAGCAGCTCACCGGCCCAGGCCCAGCGCCGCAGCACGAGCAGGGCGGCGCCCACGAAGACCAGCGACCACACCATCCGGTGGGCGAGGATCTCCACCGCACCGGCCGGCTTCAGCAGGGGCCAGAACAGGGGGACGAGCCCCCACATCCCATAGGCCGCGAAGCCGTTCAGCAGTCCTATGTGCCGCTCACCCCTCGGCTTGCCGGTCACGGGCCCCTCCTTCGCGCCTGGCGTGTGTCCGCGTTCACGACGGTAACGCCGAGCGCCCCCGACTGTCATGCCCGTATCGGCATACGGTCATGACAGTCCGGGGGTGGCGCGGGGAAGGGGGCGTCAGCTCTTGAGGGCGGCCGCGATCGCCTCGGAGAAGGGGGTGGTCGGGCGGCCGGTCAGGCGGGACAGGTCACCGGTGGACACGACCAGCTGGCCCTTCTCGATGGCGGCGTCGACACCCGCGAGGATCTGCGCGAACGGCTCGGGCAGACCGGCGCCGGTCAGGATGCCGACGAGGGCTTCGGGGGAGACGGCGTGATAGGCGATCTCCTTGCCGGTCTGCCGGCTCAGCTCGGCCGCGTACTCGGCGAAGCTCCAGGGGGTGTCGCCGCCCAGCTCGTACGTCTTGTTCTCGTGTCCCTCGCCGGTCAGTACCGCGACGGCGGCGGCGGCGTAGTCGGCGCGGGCGGCGGAGGAGACCTTGCCCTCGCCGGCGGCGGCGACGACCGCGTTGTGCTCCAGCACCGGGGCGAGGTTCTCGGTGTAGTTCTCGTGGTACCAGCCGTTGCGCAGCAGCGCGTAGGGCACACCGGAGTCCAGCAGGAGCTCCTCGGTGCCGCGGTGGTCGTCGGCGAGCGCGGCGGTCAGGGTGCCGGGGGCGCTGGTGTAGGCGAGCAGGGCGACACCGGCGGCCTTCGCGGCGTCGATGACCACCTTGTGCTGCTGCACGCGGCCCTTGTCGAACTCGGTGCCGGAGATCAGCAGCACCTTGTCGCCGGCGGAGAACAGGCCCTCGAAGGAGGCGGGGGTGTTGTAGTCGGCGAGGGCGATCCTCACACCGCGGGCCGCGAGGTCGGCGGCCTTCTCCGCGGTGCGCACGACCGCGGTGATCTGCTCGGCGGGGACCTTCTCCAGCAGCTGCTCCACGACGTGGCGGCCGAGGTGTCCGGTGGCTCCGGTGACGACGATGCTCATGGTGGGGACTCTCCTTGTGGGGTGCGTTGACACTAACCCTAGGAGATGCGCTAACTCTTGGAAAGTACCCACTTTGAAGTAAGGTACTGGCATGTCAGTAAGTAGAAGTGCGGACGACCTCGAGGCGATGTGCCCCCACCGGCTGGTCCTGGAGCACGTCACCAGCCGCTGGGGTGTGCTCGTCCTGATCGAGCTCCTGGACCGCACGTACCGCTTCAGCGAGCTGCGCCGCGCGATCGGCGCCGGCGGCAGGGGCGTCAGCGAGAAGATGCTCACCCAGACCCTCCAGACCCTGGAGCGCGACGGCCTCGTCCACCGCGACGCCAAGGCCGTCATCCCACCGCGCGTCGACTACTCCCTCACCGACCTGGGCCGCGAGGCCGCCGAGCAGGTCCGGGGCCTCGCGGCGTGGACGCACCAGCGCATGGACGAGGTGGAGAAGGCCCGCCGGGCGTACGACGAGGCCCGGGCCGCGTCGTAGACGGCCCGGGCCCCGAGGGTGCCTTCCGGCGGCGTCAGCCGACGACGGTCCAGGTGTCGCCGCCGGCCAGCAGCGCGGCCAGGTCGCCCTTGCCGTGCTGCTCGATCGCGGTGTCGAGCTGGTCGGCCATCTGGGTGTCGTAGACGGGCCGCTCGACCGAGCGCAGGACACCGATCGGCGTGTGGTGCAGGCTGTCGGGGTCGGCGAGCCGGGACAGCGCGAACGCGGTGGTCGGGGACGGGGAGTGCGCGTCGTGGACGAGCACCCGGTCCTCGTTGTCCGGCGTCACCGCGACCACCTTCAGATCACCGGTCAGCGGGTCCCGCACGACGCCCTTGGCCAGGCCGGCGCCGAAGCGGATCGGCTTGCCGTGCTCCAGGCGGAT
>NZ_JBIBEQ010000014.1:0-168488 GCF_042955215.1 Streptomyces sp. NPDC012466
GCCCGGTTACATTCCGAACCCGGAAGCTAAGCCTTACAGCGCCGATGGTACTGCAGGGGGGACCCTGTGGGAGAGTAGGACGCCGCCGAACAATCTTTGGAAGGACCCCTGGTCCCAGCGTTCAGCTGGGACCAGGGGTCCTTTTTGTTTTTGCAGTGCGCGCCGGGTACCCGGCTGCGCGAGAATGACTTGCGGTACCTAAGACAGGAGTCACCATGTCCACCAACTCCCCCGAGGACCGACCGGAGCGCGACCAGCGGCGACGGGAGGGGGATCGGAGCGACCGGAACGACCGCGGCGGTCAGCGCGGGGGCCGCGGAGACCGTGGAGGCTTCCGCCGCGACAACGATCGTGGCGGCAATGACCGTGGGAGCTCCGGGCGTCGTGAAGGCGACCGCGGTGACCGTCCCGACCGTGGTGACCGTGGTGGTTTCCGGCGCGACGACAACCGTGGCGGTGGCTTCGGCCGGCGTGACGACCGTGACCGCGGGCCGCGCAGGGACGACCGCGATCGCGGTGGGTTCCGTCGGGACGACCGTGGTGAGCGTCCGCCCTTCCGGCGTGACGACCGTGACAACCGTGGCGAGCGTCCCGCCTTCCGGCGTGACGACCGTGACAACCGCGGTGAGCGTCCGCCCTTCCGGCGCGACGACCGGGACGATCGTGGTGGTTTCCGGCGCGACGACAACCGTGGCGGTGGCTTCGGCCGGCGTGACGACCGTGACCGCGGACCGCGCAGGGACGACCGCGATCGCGGTGGGTTCCGTCGGGACGACCGCGGTGAGCGTCCGCCCTTCCGGCGCGACGACCGTGACAACCGCGGTGAGCGTCCGCCCTTCCGGCGTGACGACCGTGACAACCGCGGTGAGCGTCCGCCCTTCCGGCGTGACGACCGTGACAACCGCGGTGAGCGTCCGCCCTTCCGCCGTGACGACCGGGACAACCGTGGTGAGCGTCCCGCCTTCCGCCGTGACGACCGCCGGGATGACAGGCGTGACGACCGGCGCGATGACCGTCGTGGCGAGCGGCGCGAGAGTGACCGCGGCGGATTCCCCCGGCGCGACGACAGGGACCGTGGCGGTTTCCGCCGCGACGACAGTCGTGACCGTGGTCCCCGCGACGGCGACCGTGGTTTCCGTCGTGACGACCGCGGTGGTTTCCGGGGCCGTGACGAGGGCCGCGACGAGCGCCGTGGGGACGACCGTGGCGAGCGCGGCGGCGGCTTCCGGCGCGACGACGCCGGCCGGGGCGGGCGTCCCGGCTACCGGCGTGAGGACGGCCCCCGCAGTGACCGTGGCGAGTTCCGTCGGGACGACAACCGCGGCGACCGCGGTGGTGAGCGCGGTGGCTTCCGCGGCCGTGACGGCCGCGACGACCGCGGCGGGCGCGGTCCCCGGCGTGACGACCGTGGTGAGCGCGGTGGCGGTTTCCGGCGCGACGGTGATCGGCGTGACGGCGACCGGGGCGGCTTCCGCGGCCGGGACGACCGGCATGCCCCCGGCCGGTTCCGTGAGGAGCGCGAGCGGGACAGGGAGCCCATCAAGCGGCTGCCGATCCCCGAGGACGTCACGGGCGACGAGATCGACAAGGACGTACGGCAGGAGCTGCAGAGCCTGCCCAAGACGCTCGCGGAGGACGTCGCCAGGAACCTGGTGATGGTCGCGCGACTCCTCGACGAGGACCCCGAGGGCGCGTACGGCTACTCCAGGGTGGCGCTGCGACTGGCGTCGCGAGTCGCCGCCGTTCGGGAGGCCGCCGGCTTCGCCGCGTACGCCACCCAGAAGTACGGCGAGGCGCTGGCCGAGTTCCGGGCCGCCAAGCGGATGACCGGGAACATCGACCTGTGGCCCGTCATGGCCGACTGCGAGCGTGGGCTCGGGCGGCCGGAGAAGGCGCTGGACATGGCCGGGGCGCCCGAGGTGCACAAGCTCGACAAGGCCGGTCAGGTCGAGATGCGGCTTGTCGCGGCCGGTGCGCGGCGGGACCTGGGGCAGCTGGACGCGGCCATCGTGACGCTGCAGAGCCCGGAACTGGCCGCGAACTCCGTGCAGCCGTGGACCGCGCGACTGCGGTATGCGTACGCCGACGCGCTGCTCGCCGCCAGGCGGGAGAGCGAGGCGCGGGAGTGGTTCGCCAAGGCCGTCGAGGCCGACCGGGACGGCAGCACCGACGCCTCGGACCGGCTCGCCGAGCTGGACGGCGTGGAGTTCGTGGACGCCCTGGTCGAGGACGAGGACCACGAGGACGACGTCGTCCCGGCCTCCGCCTCGCCGGAACCGGCCGAGGACGAACGCGACACGCACGAGCGCGACGAGATCGAGCACGACGCGGACACGGACGACAAGGACGCGGACGAGGAGAACGCGGACGACAAGGACGCGGACGACAAGGACTGACGTCCGTAGGAGAAGGGGCGGGATCCCGGCCGTGAGGCCTCGGGGTCCCGCCCCCTTTTCGTGCCCGGCTTTTGGGTGCCCGGTTTGACGTGTCCGGCGGGTCCGGTCCGGTCAGAGGTCCAGCGCTCGCAGGACCAGACCCGTCGCCGGTTTGGGGCCGAACGACGTGGACTTGCGGGGCATCGTCACGCCCTGGCGGGCCAGGTCGCGGACGACCTCCTCGCGGACCGGGTGCATCAGGACGGCCGTACCGCCGTCGCGTTCCGCCTTCTCGACCGTGGCGGCCGTGTCGTGGATGTAGGCGATGTGGGCGGGGGAGTCCTCGGGGATGCGCCAGACGTGCTCCAGGAGCGTGGCGTGCAGGACTGTCGCGTCCAGGGTGCGCCAGGCCGCGGGGCGGTCGGTGGGGATCGTACGGGCCAGCAGGTCCGGGTCCGGGTGGTCGACGAGGTGGAAGGCGCCGTCGCCGGCCAGCAGGAACGCGTTGCCGGCGCAGGCCGCGTCCGCCAGGGTGTCCAGGGCGTCGGCCAGCGGGACTTCGAGGCGGCGCACGCGGAAGTGGCCCTCCAGGGCGGCCACGGCATCGCCGACCGGCAGGTCGTGCAGAAGGCGGTGGATGGCGCGGACTCGCAGGGGGTAGCGGGCCGTGTCGACCAGGAGGACCAGGCCGTGGTCCCACGGGCTGGGGGAGGGGTGCTCCGTGCGGAGGCGGCGGTAGGTCGCCCAGCGGTGGTGGCCGTCGGCGATGAGGGCCTGGTGCCGGCCGAGGTCCCTCTGGATCGCGGCCAGGTCGTCGGGGTGGGTGACCGACCACAGGCGGTGGCGGAAGCCGTCCTCCGTGGTGGTGGCGAGGAGCGGGGGCCGGTCGGCGGTGCGCTCGATCAGGTCCGCCGTGGTGGTCGTCGAACCGTTGCCCCGGTAGGTGAGCAGGAGTGGTTCGAGGTTCGCGCAGGTGGCCCGCATCAGGGCCGCGCGGTCGGCGACGATGTGCGGCATGACGTCCTCGTGCGGCAGCACGACCTGTTCGGCGGGGTCCGACACGCGCAGGGCGCCGATGATGCCGCGCTGCAGCATGCCGTCGCCGTCCTGCTGTTCGTAGACGTAGAGGCCCGGTTCCGGGTCGGTGGTCAGGACGCCCTCGGACAGCCAGCGGCGCAGGGTGTCGGCGGCCCGTTCGTTGCGGGCGCTGGGGGTGGCGGCCTGGGGGAGGATCAGGCGGACGATGTTGTACGGGTCGGCGGATTCGAGGTGGTGCAGGCCGTCGGGGCGCACCACGACGTCGTACGGCGGAGATGTCACGGCGGCAAGGCTGCCGACCCGGTCGGGGTCGTAACGAAGGCCTCGGAACGGGGTGAGTTCCAGGCCTCGGTGCGTCGTTGCCTCCGAGTGACCTGCTGAGTTCATCCCGGCATCGTACGGCTGTCGGTGGCATGGGGGATGATCGGGGGAAAGCCGTCGAACGAGGAGCGATGCGGGATGAGCCGGAGCGTCAGGACGAGGCCCGAGGCCAGTGGGCAGGCCCTGAGCGAGGCGTACGACACGGCGCTGCTCGATCTGGACGGCGTCGTGTACGCGGGGGGTGAGGCGATCGCGCACGCGGTCGAGTCGCTGGCCACGGCCCGGGAGGGCGGGATGCGTCTGGCGTACGTGACGAACAACGCGCTGCGGACGCCCGCCGCCGTGGCCGAGCATCTGACGGAGCTGGGGATACCGACCGGCGCTGAGGACGTCATCACCTCGGCGCAGGCGGTCGCGCGGCTGATCAGCGAGCAGGTGCCGCAGGGCGCCCGGGTGCTGGTGATCGGTGGTGAGGGGCTGCGGGTCGCGCTGCGCGAGCGCGGGCTGGTGCCCGTGGAGTCGGCGGACGACGATCCGGCGGCGGTGGTGCAGGGGTTCGGCGGGCCGGATCTGCCGTGGGGCCGGTTCGCCGAGGCCTCCTACGCCGTGGCGCGCGGTGTGCCGTGGTTCGCGTCCAACACCGACCTGACGATTCCGAGCGGTCGCGGCATCGCACCGGGCAACGGGGCCGCGGTGGAGGTGGTCCGGATCGCCACGGGTGCCGAGCCGCAGGTCGCGGGCAAGCCGCTGCCTCCGATGCACCGGGAGACCATTCTGCGCACCGGCGCGAAGCGGCCGCTGGTGGTGGGGGACCGGCTGGACACGGACATCGAGGGCGCGTTCAACGGGGAGGTCGACTCGCTGCTCGTCCTGACCGGTGTCACCGACGGCGGGCAGCTGCTCGCCGCGCCGCCGCAACACCGGCCGACGTTCGTGGACGCCGATCTGCGCGGGATGCTCGGCGGTCAGCCGGACGTCGTCGAGGCGGGCGAGGGCGGGTTCCGGTGCGGTGGCTGGACGGCGAGGGCCGGCGCGGACCGGCTGGAGCTCGACGGGGAGGGCGAGGCTCTGGACGGGCTGCGTGCGCTGTGCGCCGTGGCGTGGACGGCCGCCGGTGAGGGTGTGTGCGAGCTGGACGGGGGGAAGGCGCTCGCGCGGCTGGGCATCTGAGCGTCTGTCAGTGCACGCGCCGGGTGCCGAGGCGGGCCGGGAAGCCGAATCTCGCTCGAATGCGAGGGTAGGCTAACCTAACTGCGTGTTGGTAGAGAGTCCCCCCGAACAGCGCGCGGAGACCGCCCCCGCGCCCTCGAACCGACGGGCGGTACGAGCCTTCGGGCTGCTCCTGTCCGTCGCGATCCTGGTGCTCGTCGCGCTGGCGAGTATCGCGATCGGAGCGAAAGAGCTGTCCCTCGGGCAGGTCTGGCACGGCTTGTTCGAGGACTCGGGGACCTACGGGGACGTCGTCGTCGCGGAGCGGGTGTCGCGGACCGTGCTCGGACTGCTCGCCGGAGCCGCCCTCGGCCTGGCCGGGGCGGTGCTGCAGGCCCTCACGCGCAATCCGCTGGCCGACCCCGGACTGCTCGGCATCAACGCCGGCGCGTCCGCCGCGGTCGTCACGGCCATCACCTACTTCGGGGTCACCTCGCTCAACGGCTACGTCTGGTTCGCGTTCTTCGGCGCGGCCGCGGTCGGGGCGCTGGTCTGGTTCCTCGGCGGCAGCCGGGGCGCGACACCGGTGCGGCTCGCGCTCGCCGGTACGGCGATCAGCGCCGCGCTCTACGGCTACCTCCAAGCCGTGATGATCATGGACGAGGCGGCGCTCGGCAAGATGCGGTTCTGGACGGTCGGTTCGCTGGCCTCGGCGACCGACTCGACCATCACGCAGGTGCTGCCGTTCCTGCTGACCGGCACGGCCCTGGCCCTGGCCCTGGCCCGGCCGCTCAACGCGATGGCCATGGGCGACGACACCGCCAAAGCCCTCGGCGCCAACCTGAACCGCACCCGGGCGCTGTCCATGCTGGCCGCGACCGTCCTGTGCGGGGCCGCGACCGCCGCCTGCGGGCCGATCGTGTTCGTCGGGCTGATGGTGCCGCACGTCGTGCGCTCCTTCACCGGGCCCGACCTGCGCTGGATCCTGCCGTACGCGGCGATCCTGTCGCCCGTGCTGCTGCTCGGCGCCGACGTCATCGGGCGGATCGTGGCCCGGCCCTCGGAACTCCAGGTGGGCATCGTCACCGCGATCCTCGGCGGACCGGTGTTCATCTTTCTCGTACGACGGCGGAGGACGGCGCAGCTGTGAAGACCACCAACCGTGCCGTGCGGACCGGCGGGCTCTCGATACGCCTGGACGTGCGGGCCGTCACCGTCGTGCTCCTGCTGCTCGTCGCGGCGCTCGCGGCGAGTGTCGTGCTCATCGGCACCGGCGACTTCCCCATCCCCGCCGCCGACGTGCTGCGGACCCTGGTCGGCGAGGGCAACCCGGGCCAGGAGTTCATCGTCAACGAACTGCGGCTGCCCCGGGTCCTGGTCGGGCTGCTGGTCGGCGCCTCGCTCGGACTCGGCGGCGCGCTGTTCCAGGCCATCTCCCGCAATCCGCTGGGCAGTCCGGACGTGCTGGGCCTCGGGCAGGGGGCGACGGCCGGCGCGCTCGTGGTGATCGTGCTGACCTCGGGAAGCGCCGGCCAGGTGGCCGTCGGGGCGCTGGTGGGCGGCCTGGTGACCGGGCTCGCCATCTACGTGCTCGCCTGGAAGCGGGGCGTGCACGGCTACCGGCTGGTCCTGGTCGGCATCGGCGTCTCCGCCATCGTCACGGCGGTCAACGGCTTTTTGCTGACCAAGTCCGACATCGTGGACGCGGCCCGCGCGGTCGTGTGGATGACCGGCTCCCTCGACGGCCGGGACTGGGACCAGGTGTGGCCGCTGCTCGCGCTGACCGCCGTGCTGGTGCCGCTCGTCCTCGTCAACGCACGCGGGCTGCGGATGATGGAGATGGGCGACGACGTGTCGTACGCCCTCGGGGTGCGGGTCGAACGCGTCCGGCTGCTGCTCATGGTGGCGGCGGTGCTGCTCACCGCGTCCGCCACCGCCGCGGCCGGTCCCGTCAGCTTTGTCGCGCTCACCGCGCCGCAGCTGGCCCGGCGCCTGACCCGCTCGCCCGGCCCGAACCTGCTGCCGTCGCTGTGCATGGGCGCCGCCCTGCTGGTCGTCGCCGACTGGGTCTCGCAGCGGGCGTTCGGCGCCGAGCAGCTGCCCGTGGGCGTGGTCACCGGTGTGCTCGGCGGGGTCTACCTGCTGTGGCTGCTGGTCAGCGAGCGCAGGGCGGGCCGGATATGAGGGCGGGCACACGCCCCGCAAGCAGTACCAGCAGCGGACTGAACAACCGAAGGAGCCCCGTGAACCGCCTGTCCGCCGAGAAGGTCACCCTCGCCTACGACCAGCGGGTCATCGCCGAGCAACTGTCGGTGCAGATACCCGACCAGTCGTTCACGGTGATCGTCGGCCCCAACGCCTGCGGCAAGTCGACGCTGCTGCGGGCGCTGTCGCGGATGCTCAAGCCGAGCGAGGGCCGGGTGCTGCTCGACGGGCAGGTCATCCAGTCGATGCCCGCGAAGAAGGTCGCGCGGACCCTCGGCCTGCTGCCCCAGTCGTCCGTCGCGCCCGACGGCATCACCGTCGCCGACCTGGTCGGCCGCGGCCGCTACCCGCACCAGGGCATCCTGCGCCAGTGGTCCACGGACGACGAGCGGGTCGTCCAGGAGTCCATGCGGCAGACCGGCGTCGCCGAACTCGGCGACCGCTACGTCGACGAGCTCTCGGGCGGTCAGCGCCAGCGCGTGTGGATCGCCATGGCGCTGGCCCAGCAGACACCGCTGTTGCTGCTCGACGAGCCGACGACCTTCCTGGACATCCAGCACCAGATCGACGTACTGGACCTGTGCGCGGAGCTGCACGAGGAGCAGGGGCGCACGCTCGTCGCCGTGCTGCACGACCTGAACCACGCCGCCCGCTACGCCACCCACCTCATCGCCCTGCGCGAGGGCCGGGTCATCGCCGAGGGCGCACCGAAGGACATCGTCACGGCGGAACTGGTCGAGGAGGTCTTCGGGCTGCGCTGCCAGGTCATCGACGACCCGGAGACGGGCACGCCGCTGGTCGTGCCGGCGGCGCGCAAGGCCCGCGCTCAGGGCACGGGCGGCAAGGTCGCGGCTACAGAAGCTTCCTGAGCTGCAACAGGTCCCGCACGCCCGCGTGCAGCCTGACCCGGCCGGAGCCCCAGGCCTTGGCGAAGTTCAGCTCGCCGCCGACCAGGGCCACCAGGTCGTCGCCGGTCATGGCGAGTCTGATCTCGGCCCTGCCGGGCGGCGGCCCAGGCACGGTGTCGTGCACGTCGATCCGCCCGCCGCGCATGCGGCCGACGAAGGTGATGTCGAGGTCCGTGATGTGGCAGCTCACCGAGCGGTCCAGTGCCGCGGCGTCGCGGACGTCCCCTTCGGCGCGCTGCATGTTGTCCGAGAGCTTGTCGAGTGCGCTGCGGCACTCCTCGATCGTGGCCATCGCGGTCGACGGTACCGCAGCGGTTCGCGGTAGCGTCGGGGCATGGACGACGCAGTTCCCGAGACCCCGCCGGCGGCGGAGGAAGAGCCGGCGTACGACCCCGCCGCCCCCGCTCCGCTGAACGTGCCCCGCACCCCCACCGGCGACGCCGGTGTGGACGCGGCGCTGGACCGGCTCGGCGACGCGGACCACCTCGCCACGGACGGACACATCGAGGTGTACGAGGATGTACACCGGGGGCTGCGCGACGCGCTCACCGCGCTCGACGTACGCCCGGGACCTCCCGCGCCCCCGACGCCGCCTGGACCTAGGAGCTGAACCGAACGTGGCAGGAGTCGCACGCCGCCGTCTGGACGCGGAGCTGGTCCGCCGGAAGCTCGCGCGTTCGCGTGAGCACGCCGGCCAGCTGATCGCCGCCGGACGCGTCTCCGTCGGCAAGACCGTCGCGACCAAACCCGCCACGCAGGTGGAGACCGCGGCCGCGATCGTGGTGGCCCAGGACGACAACGACCCCGACTACGTCTCCCGGGGCGGCCACAAGCTCGCCGGGGCGCTCGCGGTCTTCGGGCCGCAGGGGCTGCCCGTCGAGGGGCGCAGGGCGCTCGACGCGGGCGCGTCCACCGGCGGTTTCACCGACGTCCTGCTGCGGGCGGGCGCCGCCCACGTCGTCGCTGTGGACGTCGGATACGGACAACTCGCGTGGTCCCTCCAGAAGGATGAACGCGTCACCGTCAAGGACCGTACGAACGTACGCGAGTTGACGCTTGAAGCGATCGATGGGGAGCCAGTGGATCTTGTCGTGGGGGATCTGTCCTTCATCCCGCTCGGGCTGGTCCTGCCCGCCTTGGTGCGGTGCGTGAAACCGGACGCCGACCTGGTGATGATGGTCAAGCCGCAGTTCGAGGTCGGGAAGGAGCGGCTGGGCAGCGGGGGAGTGGTACGCAGCGCCCAGCTGCGCGCCGAGGCGGTGCGGGGGGTGGCCGAGAAGGCCTGGGGGCTGGGGCTCGGGGTGAAGGGCGTGACGGCCAGTCCGCTGCCCGGGCCGTCGGGGAATGTCGAATACTTCTTGTGGCTGCGGGCCGGGGCACCGGAACTGGACCCGGCCGACGTTGACCGTGCAGTGGCGGAGGGGCCGCGTTGACCGAGAACCGAGCTCGTACTGTTTTCCTGCTCGCCCACACGGGGCGGCCCGCCGCCGTGCGCAGTGCCGAGCTCGTGGTGAAGGGGCTGCTGCGCTCCGGTCTCGGCGTGCGCGTCCTGGAGGCCGAGGCACGCGACCTGCCGCTGCCGGCGGAGGTGGAGCTGATCAAGGAGGCCACTCCGCAGTGCCTCGACGGGTGTGAGCTGCTCATCGTGCTGGGCGGCGACGGCACGCTGCTGCGCGGTGCCGAGTTCGCGCGGGCGTCGGGTGTGCCGATGCTGGGCGTCAACCTCGGGCGCGTCGGGTTCCTCGCGGAGGCCGAGCGGGACGACCTCGACAAGGTCGTCGACCGGGTGGTGACCAAGGCGTACGAGGTCGAGGAGCGGATGACCGTCGACGTCGTCGTGCACCGCAACGGGGACATCGTGCACACCGACTGGGCGCTGAACGAGGCGGCCGTGCAGAAGGTGTCCGCCGAGCGGATGCTGGAGGTCGTCCTGGAGATCGACGGGCGGCCGGTGACGGGGTTCGGCTGTGACGGGATCGTGTGCGCGACGCCCACGGGGTCGACGGCGTACGCGTTCTCCGCGGGCGGGCCGGTGGTGTGGCCGGAGGTCGAGGCGCTGCTGATGGTGCCGATCTCCGCGCACGCGCTGTTCGCGAAGCCGTTGGTGACATCGCCGGATTCCGTGTTGGCTGTGGAGGTTCTGCCGCACATTCCGCCGGGTGTGCTGTGGTGTGACGGCCGGCGGACCGTGGAGTTGCCGCCGGGGGCGAGGGTGGAGGTGCGGCGAGGGGCCGTGCCGGTGCGGCTGGCCCGGCTGCACCACGCGTCCTTCACGGACCGGCTGGTGGCCAAGTTCGCGCTGCCGGTCTCCGGCTGGCGGGGGGCTCCCCACTAGCCGCCGTCCACTCGCGTGGGTGACAAGGGCAGGCCGGTCGCAATCCCCGGCCCGGACCTCGTAAGGTCGTGTCCGTGTTGGAGGAGATGCGGATACGGTCGCTGGGCGTGATCGACGATGCTGTCGTCGAGCTGTCGCCCGGGTTCACCGCGGTCACCGGTGAGACGGGTGCGGGCAAGACCATGGTGGTCACCAGCCTGGGGTTGCTGCTGGGCGGGCGGGCCGACCCGGCGCTCGTGCGGATCGGGGCCGGCAAGGCGGTCGTGGAGGGGCGGATCACCGTCCCCCGGGACGCCGCGGCCGCGGTGCGTGCCGAGGAGGCCGGGGCCGAGCTCGACGACGGGGCCCTGCTGATCAGCCGTACCGTTTCCGCCGAGGGGCGCTCACGGGCGCACCTGGGCGGGCGCAGCGTGCCCGTGGGCGTGCTGGCCGAGCTCGCCGACGAGCTGGTGGCCGTGCACGGGCAGACCGACCAGCAGGGGCTGCTCAAGCTGTCCCGGCAGCGGCAGGCGCTCGACCGGTACGCGGGCGACGCGGTCGCCGGGCCGCTGGCCAAGTACGGCGAGGCGTACAAGCGGCTGCGGGCCGTCTCCGCCGAGCTCGACGAGATCACCACCCGGGCGCGCGAGCGGGCCCAGGAGGCCGATCTGCTGCGCTTCGGACTCGACGAGATCGCCGCCGTGGAACCCCGTGCCGGTGAGGACGTGGAGCTGGCCGAGGAGGCCGAGCGGCTCGGGCACGCCGAGGCACTGGCGTCGGCCGCCGCGGCCGCGCACGCCGCCCTCGCGGGCAACCCCGAGGACCCGGAGGGCGTCGACGCCGGGACGCTCGTCGCGGGCGCCCAGCGGGCCCTGGACGCCGTACGGTCGCACGACCCGGCGCTGGCCACGCTCGCCGACCGCATCGGGGAGATCGGGATCCTGCTGCGCGACGCGGCCGGAGACCTCGCGGGATACGCCGACGACCTGGACGCCGACCCGCTGCGGCTGGCGGCCGTCGAGGAGCGGCGGGCCGCGCTCACCGGGCTGACGCGCAAGTACGGCGAGGACATCGCCACCGTGCTGGCCTGGGCCGAGCAGAGTGCCGCCCGGCTGACCGAACTCGACGGCGACGACGAGCGGATCGGGGAGCTGACCGCCGAGCGGGACGCGCTGCGGTCCGAACTGGGCGGGCTGGCCCAGGCCCTGACGGACGCCCGGGCGGAGGCCGCCGAGCGGTTCGCCGCCGCCGTGACCGCCGAGCTGGCCTCGCTCGCCATGCCGCACGCGCGCGTGTCCTTCGACATCCGGCAGACCGAGGACCCGGAGGGCGTCGAGGTCGGCGGGCGTCCGGTCGCCTACGGGCCCGCGGGCGCCGACGAGGTCGAGCTGCTGCTGGCCCCGCACCCGGGCGCGCCGCCCCGGCCGATCGCCAAGGGCGCGTCCGGCGGTGAGCTGTCGCGGGTGATGCTGGCCGTGGAGGTCGTGTTCGCCGGGACGGATCCCGTGCCGACGTACCTCTTCGACGAGGTCGACGCCGGAGTCGGCGGCAAGGCGGCGGTCGAGATCGGCCGGCGGCTCGCGCGGCTGGCGAAGACCGCGCAGGTCGTGGTGGTGACGCATCTGCCGCAGGTGGCCGCCTTCGCGGACCGGCAGCTGCTGGTCGAGAAGACCGACGACGGGTCCGTGACCCGCTCCGGCGTCAAGGTCCTCGAGGGTGAGGACCGGGTCCGGGAGCTGTCGCGCATGCTCGCCGGCCAGGAGGACTCCGAGACGGCGCGGGCCCACGCGGAGGAGCTGCTGGCGGCGGCCCGGGCGGACGGCTAGCCGGGGCGGCGCACCGGCGGGAGTGCCGGCAGGGAACGGGCGGGTCACCCAAGTTCACTCGTGTGGGTGACTCGGCCCGGTGCATTCCCCCGGTGCCGCGCCCCGCCGTCGGGCCGTCGGCGTTCCGGCGTTCCCGGAACCCCCGTATGTCCTGGCATCCTTGGCGGAGTACGCGTGCGAAACCGCGTCGTGACCGCCCGACCCGAACCAGGAGCCCGGCCACGTGACCCCCGTGAGCAGCCACGCACCGCATGGCCAGTTGCCGCTGCGCACCGTGCAGGTGCTGGGCGGAGGCAACGCCGCCAGCAGTGCGCATGTGCGCTCGCTGGCCGCGGGGCTCGTCGCGCGGGGCGTGAAAGTCACGGTGTGCGCCCCCTATGAGGCCGACCGCGCCTATGACTTCAGTGGAGTCGGCGCGGACCACGTGCATGTGCCGCGCAGCAGCGACCCGGTGTCGGTGGCGGCCCTGCGGGCGGCCTGCGCCGACGCCGATCTGGTGCACGCGCACGGGCTGCACGCCTCCTTCCGTACCGTGCTCGCCCTCAGCGGGCGACGCGTGCGCACTCCGCTGGTCGTGACGTGGCACGACCGGGCGCACGCCGACGGTGCGCGTGCCCACATGCTGCGGGTGCTGGAGCGGAGGGTCGTGAAGGCGTCCACCGTGGTGCTGGGCACGACCTCGGCCCTCGTGGATCGGGCCCGGCTCACCGGCGCGCGCGACGCCCGGCTCGCGGCCGTCGCGCTGCCCGGCTCCCGCAGGCCCCCGGAGCCCGACGACCCCGACCGGCTGCGGCCCAAGGTGCGCGCCGAACTCGGCGCCATCGGACGGCCGTTGCTGATGGCCGTCGGCTCCCTGGACCGGCACCGCGGATACGACGTACTGCTGGACGCCGCGCGCGCCTGGCGCCGGCTCGACCCCGTGCCCCTGGTCGTGATCGCCGGGGAGGGGCCGCTGCGCGGTGAACTTCAGACGCGGATCGAGGAGGAGGGACTGCCGGTCCGGCTCATCGGGCGACGCGACGACATCACGGACCTGCTCGCCGCCGCCGACCTCGCCCTGCTGCCGAGCCGCTGGGAGGCCCGGTCCGTCCTCGCCCAGGAGGCCCTCCACGCGCGCGTGCCGCTCGTCGCCACCGAGGTCGGCGGCATCCCCGAACTGGTCGGCGACGCCGCCGAACTCGTCCCGTACGGGGACGCGAAGGCCCTCGCCGACGCCGTCGTCGGGCTGCTCGGCGACCGGACGCGCCGGGAACTGCTGACGGCCAGGGGCGCCCGGCAGGCCGCCACCTGGCCGACCGAGGACGAGACGGTCGCGCAAGTCCTCAGCGTGTACGACGAGTTGACCCAGCCCCGGCCCTTGCCGTAGAGGCCCCTACGGCACGTGCCTGCGGGCCCGCAGGGCCAGGCTCAGGGCCAGGACCGTCTGCGGGTCGTCGAGGTCCGTGCCCAGCAACTCCCCGATGCGTGCCAGGCGGTTGTAAAGGGTCTGCCGGTTCAGGTGCAGCTCCCGCGCCGTCTCCGCCTTGCGGCCCGCGTGGGCGAGATACGTCGTGAGCGTGGGCAGCAGCGGCGGCCGGGAGCGGCGGTCGTGCTCCAGGAGCGGACCGAGAGCGCGGTCGACGAACGCCGCCAGGTCCGGCTGGTCACGCAGCCGCCACAGCAGCAGGTCGATGTCGAGGCGGCGGGCGTCGTACCAGGGCCGGTCCGGCAGGCCCTGGGCCGCCGTGGCCGTCTCGGCCGCGTGCCGCAGGCCCGAGGCCGCCGCCGTCCAGCCTCCGGCCATGCCCACGACCACCACCGGCGGCTGCCCGCCCGGCCGTGGCATCCCGGCCCGGCCCGCCCCCGCCCGCAGCGCCGCCGCCACCCGGTCCGCGACCGTCTCCCGCTCCGGCTCCGCGCGCAGGCCGAGCAGCACCAGCACCCGGCCCTCCACCGGCCGCACCCCCAGCAGCACCGGCACGCCCACCGACGCCAGCTCCTCCGCGATCGCCCGGGCCAGCACGGCCCAGCCCCCGCCCGAGGACAGGGCGTCCCCGAGCCGCATGACCACCGGCAGCAGCGGGCCCTCGCCCGGCCGGAAGCCCAGCACGCGTGCCTGCGCCGGGGCGTCCTCGGCCGTGACCCGGCCCTCGGCGAGGTCGGTGAGGAAGTCGCCGCGTCCACGCGCCGCCAGTTCCTCCTCCTGGCGGGCCTGCATCAGCACCACGGCCAGGATGCCCGCGGCCCGCTCGGCCGCCATCCGGTGCACCGGCGCCGGCGCGGACCGTACGGGCAGCAGAACCAGCCGTGCCCGGACGCCCCCGCTGCCCGGCCCGCCGCCCGGCACGTCCACCAGGACCGAACCCGCCAGCGGCGGTTCCTCCTTGTGCTGGCCCCGCAGCCCCTCCCACACCTGGAGCGGGTCCGCGCCCTCGGGACCGGCCCCCGCCGCGTACAGCAACTGCCCGTCCGCCGTCTCCAGGAACACCGGGTTGCCGGCGAAGTCGGCCAGGATGCCGAGCACTTGGGGCACTCCGCCGCCGCCCAGCACGGCCTGCGTGCACCGCCGGTGCACCTCCTCGGCCCGCTGGAGGAGGGCGTAGTGGCCGTTGACGATCTCGGTGTGGACCTCCTCCGTGACCGTGACGAACGGCACCTCGCGGTGCAGTTGGACCAGCGGCAGCCCGGCCGCGCGTGCCGTGTCGACCAGGGCCGCGGGCAGCCGGGTGAACCGCGGACCCAGCTCCACGACCAGGGCCGCGATGCCGCGTTCGGCCAGGGTGCGCACGAACGCCCGCTGCTCGGCGGGGCGGGTGCCGAGGCCGTAGCCGGTGGTCAGCAGCAGTTCGCCGCCCTTGAGCAGGGAGGCGATGTGCGGCACCTCCCCGGCGTGCACCCAGCGCACGGTCCGCCCGAGCCGCTCGGCTCCCGCCAGCACCTCGGGCAGCCCACTGCGCAGCCCCGGCAGCTCCAGCGCCCGCTGCACGGTGATCCCGGCGCCCTGGGTGTCGTAACCGCTGTCCGTCGCGCTGTCCATGTGCCGGACGCTACCCGCGCGGGTGCCCCCCGGACATCTCCGGAGGGACACGAGGACGATCACGCCCTGGAATACCCGGTGATCGACCGGGTACGGGCGCCCTCATGGACATGAGCGTGGTCGCGGTGGGGCGGGAGGACGACAGCCCGGTCGAGGAGCCGTTGCGGGTCGCGGTGCTCGCCGACCGGCTCGGGTACCGGGAGGTGTGGGCGGGCGAGGGACCGACGTGGGACTCGTTCGTCCTGGCGGCGGCGATCGGCGCGGCCACCGAGCAGGTCGCGCTGACCGCCGGGCCCGTGCCGGTGTCGGTGCGCGACCCGCTCACCATCGTGCGGGGCGCCGCCTCCACCGCGGCCGTCACCGGCCGGCCCGTCGGCGTGGCCCTGGGCACCTCCAGCAAGCGGGTCGTCGAGGGCGTGCACGGCCGGCCGCGGACCCGGCCCGCCGCCGCCCTCGCGGAGTCGGCGGAGGCCGTGCGGGCGCTGATGCACAGCGTCCCGGGCGAGCCGATCGTGCCCGGCAGCGCCTTTCCGCGCCGGCTGCCGCCGCCCGGCGGCATGGTCACCGTCGCGGCGTTCGGGGAACGGGCGGTCGCCGCGGCCGTCGCGCACGCCGATCGGATGCTGCTCGACATCGTTTCGCCCGGGCAGGTCCGCATGCTGCGGGACCGGATGCTCGCGGCCGCCGAGAAGGCGGGCCGCACGCCGCCGCGGCTGACCGCGTGGCTGCCCGCCGCCGTGGACCCGGACCCGGAGTCGCTCACCCAGGTCCTGCGCAGCGTCGTGGGTTACCTCGCCGTGCCGGGCTACAGCGACATGTTCGTCGACGCGGGGTTCGCCGAGGTCGTCGAACTGGCGGCCAAGGGCGCCGACTCGGAGACCCTGCTGAGGGCCCTGCCGCCCGAGGCCGCCGGCACGGTCGCCCTGGTCGGCGACGCCGGCACCGTCCGCGCCCGTATCGCCGCCTACGCCGAGGCCGGACTCGACGAGATCGCCCTGGTCCCGGCCACGGCGGGCGATCCCGCGGGGGAGCGCACGCTCACGGCCCTCAGGCCGCAATGACACCCCCGCGGGCCGCCCCGCTCAGCCGCCGTACGCGCCCGAAGCCGTCAGGCGCAGCGCCGTGTCGATGAGCGGCACGTGGCTGAACGCCTGCGGGAAGTTGCCCACCTGACGCTGCAGCCGCGGGTCCCACTCCTCGGCCAGCAGGCCGAGGTCGTTGCGCAGGGACAGCAGCTTCTCGAACAGCTTGCGGGCCTCGTCCACGCGTCCGATCATCGCCAGGTCGTCGGCCATCCAGAACGAGCAGGCCAGGAACGCGCCCTCGTCACCGGGCAGGCCGTCCACGCCCTCGTCGCCGCCCGAGGTCGGGTAACGCAGGATGAAGCCGTCCGGCGTGGACAGCTCACGCTGGATCGCCTCGATGGTGCCGATGACCCGCTTGTCGTCCGGCGGCAGGAAGCCCATCTGCGGGATCAGCAGCAGGGAGGCGTCCAGCTCCTTCGAGCCGTACGACTGCGTGAAGGTGTTGCGCTCCTTGTCGTAGCCCTTGTCGCACACGTCCCGGTGGATGTCGTCGCGCAGCTCGCGCCAGCGCTCCAGCGGGCCGTCCGCGTCACCGGACTCGATGAGCTTGATCGTGCGGTCGACCGCCACCCAGGCCATCACCTTGGAGTGCACGAAGTGGCGGCGTGGGCCGCGCACCTCCCAGATGCCCTCGTCCGGCTCCTGCCAGTGGTCCTCCAGGTAGCGGATCAGCTTCAGCTGGAGCAGCGCGGCGTAGTCGTTGCGCGCGAGACCCGTCATGTGGGCCAGGTGCAGGGCCTCGGTGACCTCGCCGTAGACGTCCAGCTGGAGCTGGTGCGCCGCGCCGTTGCCGACCCGGACCGGGCCGGAGTGCTCGTAGCCGGGCAGCCAGTCCAGCTCCGCCTCGCCCAGCTCGCGCTCGCCGGCGATGCCGTACATGATCTGCAGGTTCTCCGGGTCGCCGGCGACGGCCCGCAGCAGCCACTCGCGCCAGGCGCGGGCCTCCTCGCGGTAGCCGGTGCGCAGCAGCGAGGACAGCGTGATCGCCGCGTCGCGCAGCCAGGTGTAGCGGTAGTCCCAGTTGCGGACGCCGCCGATGTCCTCCGGCAGGGAGGTGGTCGGCGCGGCGACGATGCCGCCGGTCGGGGCGTACGTCAGGGCCTTCAGCGTGATCAGCGAGCGGACCACGGCCTCCCGGTAGGGGCCGTGGTACGTACAGTGGTCGACCCACTCGCGCCAGAAGTCCTCCGTGGCCTCCAGCGACTGCTCCGGCTCGGGCAGCGGCGGCGGCTCCTTGTGCGAGGGCTCCCAGGAGATCGTGAACGCGATCCGCTCGCCCGGGGCGACCGTGAAGTCCGCGTAGGTCGTCAGCGACTTGCCATAGGTCTCCGCGGATGTGTCGAACCACACGGAGTCGGGACCCGCGACGGCCACCGTGCGCCCCTCGTGCTTGTGCACCCACGGCACCACCCGGCCGTAGGAGAACCGCATCCGCAGCGCGGAGCGCATCGGCACCCGGCCCGAGACGCCCTCCACGATCCGGATCAGCTGCGGGGCGCCGTCACGCGGCGGCATGAAGTCGGTCACCCGGACCGTGCCCCGCTGGGTGTCCCACTCGGACTCCAGGATCAGCGAGTCACCCCGGTAGCTGCGCCGCGCCGCGGTGGGCGGCTCCTGGTCGGAGGCGTACGCGGGACCGAGCCGCCAGAACCCGTGCTCCTCGGTGCCCAGCAGGCCGGCGAAGATGGCGTGCGAGTCGAAGCGGGGCAGGCACAGCCAGTCGACTGTCCCGTCCCGGCAGACCAGGGCAGCGGTCTGCATGTCTCCGATGAGTGCGTAATCTTCGATGCGCCCGGCCACGTGCAACTCCAGTCGAACGGCCACGTCACCCCGCGAGGGGGCTGTCGCTAGTGCGGTCAAGGGGGGTTTTCAGCAGGTCCAGCAATGCGTCGTTGAGCGATGAAGCAAAACAGGTCACTCAGCCGTGATGCAAAGCGCCAATTGTTGCTCAACGAACTGACGAGCTCACGTTGTTCCGGTGGTTACGGGCGGGGGGTGGTGCCGTTGGGCCGGACGGGCTCGGCAGCGAGTGTCCGAGCAGGATACGACGCACGCGGGTGATCCGGGTGCCCGTCCAGGCAAGGCGGGTACGCCGAACGAGTGAGCAGCGGGTGAGAGACCGGTGTCGACGACCGTCTCCGTGTCGGAATGTGTGCGGAGCGTGGCCGGAAGCCATCCCCCCGCGGCGCTGATACGCTGGTAGCCCGTGGACCGGTGGGCCCCTTCCCGACAGGGAACCCCCGAACCGCAGCGACGGCGCCCCGGAGCATTCCGGCGGCGAGCCGCACCGCACCCCCAGACCGCGACCACGGGAGCCCCGTCTTGGCCATGCCGCCCGCCGCTTTTCGTAACTCGACGACCAAGCACATCTTCGTCACCGGGGGTGTCGCCTCCTCGCTCGGCAAGGGCCTGACGGCCTCCAGCCTCGGCATGCTGCTCAAGGCCCGGGGCCTGCGCGTCGTGATGCAGAAGCTCGACCCGTATCTGAACGTCGACCCCGGCACGATGAACCCCTTCCAGCACGGTGAGGTGTTCGTCACCAACGACGGCGCCGAGACCGACCTGGACATCGGCCACTACGAGCGCTTCCTCGACCGCGATCTCGACGGCTCCGCGAACGTCACCACCGGCCAGGTGTACTCGACCGTGATCGCCAAGGAGCGGCGCGGCGAGTACCTGGGCGACACCGTGCAGGTCATCCCGCACATCACCAACGAGATCAAGCACCGCATCCGCCGCATGGCGACGGACGAGGTCGACGTCGTGATCACCGAGGTCGGCGGCACGGTCGGCGACATCGAGTCGCTTCCGTTCCTGGAGACCGTCCGCCAGGTCCGGCACGAGGTCGGCCGTGACAACGTCTTCGTCGTCCACATCTCGCTCCTGCCGTACATCGGTCCCTCGGGTGAGCTGAAGACGAAGCCGACCCAGCACTCGGTTGCGGCCCTGCGCAACATCGGTATCCAGCCGGACGCCATCGTGCTGCGCTGCGACCGCGAGGTGCCCACCGCGATCAAGCGGAAGATCTCGCTGATGTGCGACGTCGACGAGGCCGCCGTCGTCGCCTGCCCCGACGCCCGCTCGATCTACGACATCCCGAAGACCGTGCACGGCGAGGGCCTGGACGCCTACGTCGTCCGCAAGCTCGACCTGCCGTTCCGGGACGTCGACTGGACGACCTGGGACGACCTGCTCGACCGCGTCCACAACCCCGACCACGAGATCACCCTCGCCCTGGTCGGCAAGTACATCGACCTGCCCGACGCCTACCTGTCGGTCACCGAGGCGCTGCGCGCCGGCGGCTTCGCCAACCGTGCCCGCGTGAAGATCAAGTGGGTCACCTCCGACGACTGCAAGACCCCGGCCGGCGCCGCGGCGCAGCTCGGCGACGTCGACGGCATCTGCATCCCCGGCGGCTTCGGCGAGCGCGGCGTGACCGGCAAGGTCGGCGCCATCCGCTACGCCCGCGAGAACAAGGTGCCGCTGCTCGGCCTCTGCCTCGGCCTGCAGTGCATCGTGATCGAGGCCGCGCGCAACCTCGCCGACATCTCCGACGCCAACTCCACCGAGTTCGACCCCGCCACCGGGCACCCGGTCATCTCCACCATGGCCGAGCAGATGGACATCGTCGCCGGTGAGGGGGACATGGGCGGCACCATGCGGCTCGGCATGTACCCGGCGAAGCTGGCCGAGGGCTCCATCGTGCGCGAGGTGTACGACGGCAAGGAGTACGTCGAGGAGCGCCACAGGCACCGCTACGAGGTGAACAACGCCTACCGGGCGGAGCTGGAGAAGCAGGCGGGCATCCTGTTCTCCGGCACCTCGCCGGACGGCAAGCTCGTCGAGTACGTCGAGTACCCGCGCGACGTCCACCCGTACCTGGTCGCCACGCAGGCTCACCCGGAGCTGCGCTCGCGCCCGACGCGTCCGCACCCGCTGTTCGCCGGGCTCGTCAAGGCCGCGGTCGAGCGGAAGACTTCGAAGTAACACACCAGTTGTACGGTGGCCGGGGTGCATCCCTTCAAAGGGTGTGCACCCCGGTTTCGTTTCGGCAGGTCGCGCAGGGCACGTGGAAGGACAGGCATGACGATCAAGGACACCCCGGAGGCGTGGGAGATCCGGGCGACCCAGACCCCCTTCGTGGGCAACAAGACCTCCGTCCGCACCGACGACGTGGTCATGCCCGACGGCACCGTGGTCGGCCGTGACTACCAGGTCCACCCCGGCTCCGTGGCCGTCCTCGCCCTCGACGAGGCCGACCGCGTCCTGGTCCTGCGCCAGTACCGCCACCCCGTGCGCCACAAGCTGTGGGAGATCCCGGCCGGGCTGCTCGACGTCCCCGGCGAGAACCCGCTGCACGCCGCGCAGCGCGAGCTGTACGAGGAGGCGCACGTCAAGGCCGAGGACTGGCGGGTGCTGACCGACGTCTACACCACGCCCGGCGGCTGTGACGAGGCGGTGCGGATCTTCCTCGCGCGCGATCTGTCCGAGGCCGAGGGCGAGCGCTTCGCGGTCGAGGAGGAAGAGGCCGACATGGAGCTCGACCGGGTGCCGGTCGAGGACCTCGTGCGGGGGGTGCTGGCCGGCGAGCTGCACAACAACTGCCTGGTCGTGGGCGTCCTCTCCCTGGTCGCCGCACGGGGCGGTGACGGCCTGGACGCCCTGCGCCCGGCCCAGGCCCCGTGGCCGGCCCGTCCGTTCGAGGCCTGAACCCTCCGGGGCTGAGGGGTTCCTGAACCGTCCGGGGGCTGAGGGGTTCCTGATTCGCCCAGGGCGGCGTGCCCGTGTCCGGGCCGCGACGGGCGTCAGCCGCCGGACGCACAGCGGGGCCGCGTGCTCGACCGCTCCGCCGGGCGCGTTGTCGCCCGTACCGGGCCATCGCCCCGTACCGACTATCGGCGGCCGGTGAGCCGGGGGGCGCCCCGCGGGATGCGGAGCGACCCCCGAGATGAGGTCTCCGGTCGTCCCGGTCTCCGGTCGTCCGGGTGGCCCGCGAGACCGCCGTCGCCACGGCCCGCCGCTGCGCGACCCGGCGCCGGGGTGGTCGGGCGCGGCCCGTGCCCGGACGAACGGGGTGGGCACCGCGTCCGGCGCCGGCCCCGCGTGCAGGGCGGGTACGGAACCCGGGCACGGGCCCGGCTCCGTCCGCCGCCCGGCACGGTCTCCTCGGGGTGAGGCCGACCGCAAACCCCGCGATGTGAAGATCGGCTGATCCGATCGGGGGAAGGGCCGTCCCGCCCCCCGCGCTCCACCCGGGAACGTTGCAGAGCGTGAACTAGGCTCTGTGGCACGCCCGAACCGGAGTCCCGGCGGGCTTGCGTGTGCGGTGGGACGGGAGTGTGGCCCGTGACGGATCAGGTCGTGGAGACAGGCGACGTGCGGCCGGCCGGGCGCGCTGCCGGGGAGATCGAGTTCCTGGGCCGCACACGGGAGTTGAAGGAACTGCGCGCCGACATCGAGCGTGCCGGACTGGACACCCTGGCGGGCCGCAAGGCACCCCGCGCGCGCGTGCTGCTCATCGCGGGACGGCCCGGCTCGGGCCGCACCGCGCTCGCCGAGGAACTCGTCCGGCAGGTCGCGGACCGTTACCCCGACGGGGTCCTGCGCGCCCGCCTCACCGACCCCGACGGCACTCCGGTACCCGTCGGACGTGCCGCCCGGGACCTCCTCACCGCCCTGGACGAGCAGGCGCCCGCCGGAGCCTGTGAGGACGACCTCACCGACGCCCTGCGCACCGCCCTGGCCGACCGCCGCACCCTGCTCCTGCTGGACGACGCGGCCGACGCCGAGCAGGTCGACGCCCTGCTGCCCGACACCCCGGACTGTCTCGTCGTCGCGGTCTCCGAAGGCCCGCTGACCGGCATCTCGGACGTCCGCCCCTGCACCCTGGGCGGCCTGGACGCCAAGTCCGGCGTGGAGCTGCTGACCCGGCACACCGGCTCGGTCCGCATCACCGTCGACCCCCGGGCCGCCGAGGGCCTGGCCGAGGAGTGCCAGGGGCAGCCCGCCGCGCTGATGCTGGCGGGCGGCTGGCTCGCGGCCCGCCCCAAGGCCGCCGTCTCCGACCTCGCCAAGCAGCTGCGCGCCGAGGACACCGAGGGCACCGCCCTGACCCGGGTCTTCCGGCTCGCCCACGCCGCCCTGCCCGCGACCGCCGCCCGGATGCTGCGCCTGCTCGCCCTCGCCCCGGCCGGGCTGGTCGATCCGCAGACCGCCTCCGCGCTCGTCGGCTGCTCGGTCGGCAGGGCCCGTACCCTCCTGGACGACTTCGTCGCCCTCGGCTTCCTGCACGCGGTGGACTCCCCGCTGCCGCAGTACGAGGTGCCCGGTTGCCTGCACCCCCATCTGCGGGTCCTCGCCGAGCACCACGAACGCCCCGCCGAGCTCCAGCTGGCCCGCGCCCGCATGCTGGAGCGGACCGTACGGCTGCTCCAGGCCTGCCGGGCCATCACCGAGACCGACAGCCCCCAGGCACGCCAGAAGCTCCTCGACATGCCGCGCGCCCTGCGCTTCCCGACCCCGCGGGCGGCCGCCGAGTGGCTGCGCCTGACCCGGCCCGCCCTGCTGGCCTCGGCCCGGCTCGCGGTCGCCGACGGGGAGCTGGACACCCTGGCCCGACGGCTGATGTCGCAGCTGGTCCGGGCGATGGCGGCGCACATCGGCACCCAGGCCGCCGCGCCCGACCTCTACGACATCCACGGCATGGTCCTCGACGTCGCCGAGCGCCGGAACCTGCCCCGTGAGCGGGCCGCCGCCCTGCTGAACCTCGGCGACCTCGACGCCCGCACGGGCCGCACGGCCGACGCCCTGGCGCGCTACCGGGTCGCGCTGGACGCCGGGCGTGAGGTGAACGACCCGTACGCGACCGGCCGCGCGATGGAATCCGTAGGCGGCGCGCACCTGGAGCTCGGCGACTACGACCGGGCAGCCGACTGGTTCGGTCGCGCCCTGGTCGAGCGGCTCGCCCGGGACGAGCGCGCCGAGGCCGCCCGGCTCTACGGGCGGATCGCCGCGGCCCACACCTTCGCGGGCCGCTACGGCGAGGCCCTGCGGAACTGGCGCGCCGCGATCGCCGGGCACCGCAAGAACGGCGATGTGGCCGCCCAGGCACGGGCGCTGAGCGAGCTGGCGCGGGTCCAGGAGTACGCGGGCCGGCCCGAGGAGTCGCTGCGCACCTGCCGCGAGGCCGTGGAGTGGGCGCGGCGCGCCGAGGACCCGCGGCTCCAGGCCGCCCTGCATCTGCGGGTCGCCGACACCCTCGAACACCTGGGTGATCCCGCGTCGGCCGGGCTGCACCGGGGCGCCGCCGAGCGGATTCTCGGCGACTCAAACCTTCAAAATGAACCCGACGCCTGCGAAATCCGTACCGCATCAGCTGAAGATTGATGCAATGAAAGGCTAGACAGCGAGAACACCTTCATTAGACTGGCTCTGCCGCACGTTCTCCTGCGGTCTCTCCCGGTGTGCCCGTGCGTGCCCGGGTATGTCTTAGTAAGACCCCCATACCCTCTGAGCCAAGGACCGTGATCGACGTGAAGGTCGGCATCCCCCGCGAGGTCAAGAACAACGAGTTCCGGGTGGCCATCACCCCCGCCGGTGTGCACGAGCTGGTGCGCCACGGCCACCAGGTCGTCATCGAGCGCGGCGCCGGCGTCGGCTCCTCGATCCTGGACACCGAGTACGTCGCCGCCGGTGCGCAGATCCTGGACACCGCCGACGAGGTGTGGGCCGCCGCCGACCTGCTGCTGAAGGTCAAGGAGCCCATCGCGGAGGAGTACCACCGCCTCCGCAAGGACCAGACGCTCTTCACCTACCTGCACCTGGCCGCCTCCAAGGAGTGCACGGACGCCCTCCTGGAGTCCGGCACCACGGCGATCGCCTACGAGACCGTCGAGCTGCCCAGCCGCGCGCTGCCGCTGCTGGCCCCGATGTCCGAGGTCGCGGGCCGGCTGGCCCCGCAGGTCGGCGCCTACCACCTGATGCGGGCCAACGGCGGCCGGGGCGTGCTGCCCGGCGGTGTCCCCGGCGTGCTGGCCGGCCGGGCCGTCGTGATCGGCGGCGGTGTCTCCGGCTGGAACGCCGCGCAGATCGCCATCGGCATGGGCTTCCACGTGACCCTGCTCGACAAGGACATCAACAAGCTCCGCGAGGCGGACAAGATCTTCGGCACCAAGATCCAGACCGTCGTCTCGAACGCCTTCGAGCTGGAGAAGGCCTGCCTGGAGGCCGACCTCGTCATCGGCGCGGTGCTGATCCCCGGCGCCAAGGCCCCGAAGCTGGTCACCAACGAGCTCGTCTCGCGGATGAAGCCCGGAAGTGTTCTTGTCGACATCGCGATCGACCAGGGCGGCTGCTTCGAGGACTCCCGTCCGACCACCCACGCCGAGCCGGCCTTCCAGGTCCACAACTCGGTCTTCTACTGCGTCGCCAACATGCCCGGCGCGGTGCCGAACACCTCCACCTACGCGCTGACGAACGCCACGCTGCCGTACATCGTCGAGCTGGCCAACCACGGGTGGGTGGGCGCCCTGCGTCGCGACCCCGCGCTGGCCAAGGGTCTCAACACGCATGACGGCAAGGTCGTTTACCGCGAGGTCGCCGAGGCGCACGGCGTGGAGCACGTGGAGCTGTCCTCGCTGCTCGGCTGAACCCTCGCAGCCGGTAAGTCGGCTAAGTAACCAACCGGCAAAGGCGATACGTCAACACCGGTCGTCAACGCCGCGCACCCGGCCGGACCTTGCCCGACAAGGTCCGGCCGGATGTGTGTATGGTCACTTCGCGATTCTCGAGCAACTCGCCTCGAACGTAACCCTTCAACCGATTCGCACACCGGTGAAACCTGCCGTGCGACGGCCGTACGCCCTTGACAGCCGGATGTTTCATTGCCGACACATCGGGCCGGGTCCGGCGGATTGTGTTGCTGCGGACGCCCGACACGCCATAGAGTCGCCAATCGTCGGCATGGTGCCACGCTGACCTGTCTAGAAGTTTCCTGGTCACCAAGGAGGTAAGACGACTTGTGAATGAGTCGACATTTACTCCCGGGGGTGGTCAACCAGGAATGCCTGCACGGGACCAGGGTCCCGCGGGGTTCGAGGCTGTCGGCTCCGTCGCTGTGCGCACCTTCGCAGCCCACCAGAGTCAGCAGGCGACTCACACAGCACACCAGAAGATGGATGGCCATCACGTGAACGCCATGGCCGGCGACGGAAGTGGCGCGCCCCACAACCACTTCGCCGACTACGACGAACTGCCCGAGGGGCACTTCTACGACCCCGACGCGGAGTACGAGCCCGACCCCGAGTACGCGGCCACTCTCGCGCCCGACGCGGCCAGACAGCGCCGGGAGCGGGTCGGCCCGACCGGGCGCCCGCTGCCGTACTTCCCGATCCCGGGGCCGCTGCCCGACCACGGCCCCGCGAAGATCATCGCGATGTGCAACCAGAAGGGCGGCGTCGGCAAGACCACGTCGACCATCAACCTGGGTGCCGCGCTCGCGGAGTACGGACGCCGGGTCCTGCTCGTGGACTTCGACCCGCAGGGCGCGCTGTCGGTCGGACTCGGTGTCAATCCGATGGAGCTCGACCTCACCGTCTACAACCTGCTCATGGAGCGGGGGATGGCGGCCGACGAGGTGCTGCTGAAGACGGCGGTCCCCAACATGGACCTGCTGCCCAGCAACATCGACCTGTCGGCGGCCGAGGTCCAGCTGGTCTCCGAGGTCGCCCGCGAGTCGACGCTGCAGCGCGCCCTGAAGCCGCTGCTGCCCGACTACGACTTCATCGTCATCGACTGCCAGCCCTCGCTCGGCCTGCTCACGGTGAACGCCCTGACGGCCGCCCACAAGGTGATAGTGCCTCTGGAGTGCGAGTTCTTCGCACTGCGCGGTGTGGCCCTGCTGACGGAGACCATCGAGAAGGTCCAGGAACGGCTCAACCCGGAGCTGGAGCTCGACGGCATCCTCGCCACGATGTACGACTCGCGCACGGTGCACAGCCGTGAGGTGCTCGCGCGGGTGGTCGAGGCGTTCGACGACCACGTCTACCACACGGTCATCGGGCGCACGGTCCGCTTCCCGGAGACCACGGTCGCCGGTGAGCCGATCACCACGTACGCCTCCAACTCCGTCGGCGCCGCCGCCTACCGTCAGCTCGCCAGGGAGGTGCTCGCCCGGTGTCACGCCGAGTGAGTCTGCCGGGGGCCGACGAACTCTTCCGTACGACAGGGGGGATGGCGCTTCAGTCGTCCCAGCCCAGGCGTCAGGCCAACGGTGACGCCCGGGTGCCCGCTCCGGCGGGGGAGGGCGACGCCGCGGCGGCCGCGGAGGACGCGCCGCAGTCGGTGCCCGCGCAGGGTGGCGACGGCGAGGGCGCCGAGCATGTCGCGGCGGACGCCGAACCGGCCGAGGCCGGGGAGGCCCACAGCCGTTCCGCGGCCGCCGAGCGCTCCGGCTCCGCCCGTCGGCAGACGGCGCAGGAAGGTTCTGCCGCCGGGACCGCGGGTGCCGCGGGAGCCACGTCGCGCAAGCGCGGGCGCAACCCCTCGCGCCGCCCCAGCGGCCGTGAGCGGCACGACGAGAAGATCACGGTGTACGTGTCGGCCGAGGAGCTCATGGACCTGGAGCACGCCCGTCTCGTGCTCCGCGGCGAGCACGGCCTGGCCGTCGACCGCGGACGCATCGTCCGCGAGGCGGTCGCCGTGGTCCTCGCCGACCTGGAGACCCGTGGAGACGCCAGCATCCTCGTACGACGACTGCGCGGGCGGTAGCGGTAGCCTGCGGGGGCCATGACCTCGAACGCTTCCCCACCACCCCCCGGCGGCCGGTCCGGCCGCCGGCGTGCGCTGGGCCGGGGAGCGGCGGCTTCGCAGGCGCCCGCGCCGGCTGAGCCGGCACAGGCCACGGGGAGCCAGGCCGCGGTGGTGGATCCGGTCGTCGTGGAGGCGCCGGCCGCCGAGGAGCGGCCGGTCGCGCTCGCCGCGGAGCAGTACGCCGCCGGGGAGCCCCAGGCCGCTTCCCCCGCGGTCGCCTCCGCGCCGCCCCCGGCCGCACCGGCCGACGGCACCGACGCCGACGGCGGGGTCTTCAAGGTCCGGCTCGCCAACTTCGAAGGGCCCTTCGACCTGCTGTTGCAGCTGATCTCGCGGCACAAGCTGGACGTCACCGAGGTCGCGCTGTCGAAGGTGACCGACGAGTTCATGGCGTACATCCGGGCCATGGGGCCGGACTGGGACCTGGACGAGACGACCGAGTTCCTGGTCGTCGCCGCCACGCTGCTGGACCTGAAGGCCGCGCGGCTGCTGCCCGCCGCAGAGGTGGAGGACGAGGGCGATCTGGCGCTGCTCGAAGCGCGGGACCTGTTGTTCGCCCGGCTGCTGCAGTACCGGGCGTACAAGCAGATCGCCGACATCTTCAGCGGACGCCTCGACGACGAGGCCCGGCGCTACCCGAGGACCGTCGGGCTGGAGGCGCACCATGCCGAGCTGCTGCCCGACGTCGTCATCAGCATCGGCGCGGAGGGCTTCGCGAAGCTCGCCGTGAAGGCGATGCAGCCCAAGCCCAGGCCGCAGGTCTACGTCGACCACATCCACGCCCCGCTGGTCAGCGTGCAGGAGCAGGCGCAGATCGTCGTGGCCCGGCTCAGGGAGCTCGGCGAGGCCGGCTTCCAGGGCCTCGTGGCGGACACCGACGACACCTTGACCATCGTGGCGAGGTTCCTCGCCCTGCTGGAGCTGTACCGAGAGAAGGCCGTCGCGCTGGAGCAGGAGACCGCGCTCGGGGACCTGCTCGTACGGTGGACCGGCGGGGACGGGGACGAGACCCCGACCGTCACCGACGAGTTCGACCGGCCGCCCGAGCCGCCGAAGGAGGAGAAGAAGGCGTGAGCGAGCGAACGACCGACCTGCCGGCCGGGCCGCGTACCGTCGCCGATCTCGACCTCAAGCCGGCCCTGGAGGCCGTCCTCATGGTCGTGGACGAGCCGGCGACCGAGGAGCACCTCGCGAAGATACTGGAGCGGCCCAGACGCCAGATCGCGGACGCCCTGCGCGAGCTGGCCGACGAGTACACCGTGCAGGGCCGAGGATTCGAGCTGCGCCACGTCGCGAACGGCTGGCGCTTCTACACCCGGGCCGCGTTCGCCCCGGCCGTCGAGCGCTTCGTCCTGGACGGCCAGCAGGCCCGCCTCACCCAGGCCGCCCTGGAGACCCTGGCCGTCGTCGCCTACCGGCAGCCGGTCAGCCGCAGCCGGGTCTCGGCCGTCCGCGGAGTCAACTGCGACGGTGTCATGCGCACCCTCCTCCAGCGCGGTCTGATAGAGGAGGCGGGCACGGAACCCGAAACAGGTGCGATCCTGTACACGACGACGAACTACTTCCTGGAGCGGATGGGCCTGCGCGGTCTGGACGAGCTCCCGGAACTCGCGCCCTTCCTCCCGGAGGCGGAGGCGATCGAGGCCGAGACCCAGGAGGGCGTACCGTCGTTCGACCCGGACGCGCCCGACGACGACGCGCCGGGCCGCCCGGTGAGCCCGGGGACCCACGACGAAGACGACCAGACGGAACTTTGATGCGA
The DNA here is from genome assembly GCF_042955215.1 of Streptomyces sp. NPDC012466. Lineage (NCBI taxonomy): Bacteria > Bacillati > Actinomycetota > Actinomycetes > Kitasatosporales > Streptomycetaceae > Streptomyces > Streptomyces sp. NPDC012466. The sequence continues at coordinate 28,809 of NZ_JBIBEQ010000014.1, forward strand.
AGCAGCAGCGGCAGGAACAGCAGCGGAAACAACGGCGGGAGCCGTGGTGGCAACAGCGGCGGCCGCGGCGGGAGTGGTGGTGGTCGCGGCAACTTCCGCGGCGCCGGCAACAACCGCGACGACAAGCAGGGCAGTGGCCGTCCTAAGAAGCCGCGCCCCGAGGAGCGCCGCTACGACGTGGGCCCCGGGGCGACGAAGGACGGCCCCAAGGCCGGTCGCGGCGGTGCCGCGCGCGGCGGCGCCAAGGGCGGTCCCAAGCAGCCCCAGAGGCAGGGGCGCACGGCCCCGGCGCGCCCCCGTGAGTACGAGGCGCAGATCGAGGAGCGCAACCGCGACCGGTACGCCGGCAAGAAGGAGGTCAAGCTCCCGAAGACCTTCCCCGGCGCCGAGCAGGAGGGCGAGCGGCTGCAGAAGGTCCTCGCCCGCGCGGGCTTCGGCTCCCGGCGCGCCTGCGAAGAACTGATCGAGCAGGCCCGGGTCGAGGTCAACGGCGAGATCGTCATGGAGCAGGGCAAGCGGGTCGACCCGGAGAAGGACGAGATCAAGGTCGACGGGCTGACCGTCGCCACGCAGCGCTACCAGTTCTTCTCGCTGAACAAGCCCGCCGGTGTCGTGTCGACCATGGAGGACCCGGAGGGCCGGCAGTGCCTCGGTGACTACGTCACCAACCGCGAGACCCGGCTCTTCCACGTGGGCCGGCTCGACACCGAGACCGAGGGCGTCATCCTGCTCACCAACCACGGCGAGCTGGCGCACCGGCTGACCCACCCGAAGTACGGCGTGAAGAAGACCTACCTCGCGCACATCGTCGGGCCCATCCCGCGCGACCTGGGCAAGAAGCTCAAGGACGGCATCCAGCTGGAGGACGGCTACGCGCGCGCGGACCACTTCCGGGTCGTCGAGCAGACCGGCAAGAACTACCTCGTCGAGGTCACCCTCCACGAGGGGCGCAAGCACATCGTGCGCCGGATGCTGGCGGAGGCCGGCTTCCCGGTCGACAAGCTGGTGCGGGTCGCGTTCGGGCCGATCACCCTGGGCGACCAGAAGTCGGGCTGGCTGCGGCGGCTGTCCAACACCGAGGTCGGGATGCTGATGCAGGAGGTCGACCTCTAGGCACCACCGCCTCCGAGGGCTTGTGCGTCACCTGCACCCCCTTTTATAGTCAGAGCGACTATAAAAGGGGGTGCAGGTGCATGGACGGCTACGACAAGTACGCCCACGAACCCTTCGCCGTCACCGTCGACCTGGCCGTGTTCACCCTCCGCGAGGGCGCGCTGCACGTGCTGCTCGTCGAGCGCGGGCAGGAGCCGTACGCCGGGCGCCTGGCCCTGCCCGGCGGGTTCGTGCAGCCGGACGAGTCCGCGGAGACGGCCGCCCGGCGTGAACTCGCCGAGGAGACCGGCCTGTCCGACGTCTCCGGGCTGCATCTGGAGCAGCTGCGGACCTACAGCGAGCCCGGCCGTGACCCCCGGATGCGGGTCGTGTCGGTGGCCTTCGCCGCACTGCTGCCCGACGCACCCGAGGCGCACGGCGGCAGTGACGCGGCCCGGGCCGACTGGCTGCCGTACGGCACGGCGGGGCCGCTCGCCTTCGACCACGACCGCATCCTGGCCGACGCCCACGACCGCGTCGGCTCCAAGCTCGAGTACACCGGCCTCGCCACCGCCTTCTGCCCGCCCGAGTTCACCCTCGGCGAGCTCCAGCAGGTCTACGAGACCGTGTGGGGCACCGCACTCGACCGGCCCAACTTCCGGCGCAAGGTGCTCGCCACGCCGGGCTTCGTCGAACCCGTCCCGGGTGCGGCGCGACTGACCGGCGGCCGGGGCAAACCCGCCGCGCTGTACCGCGCCGGCACCGCCGCCGCCCTTCACCCGCCTCTCCTCCGGCCCGCCCGGGAAGGACGCCCCGCATGACCACGCTCGTCCACAAGCAAGCCGCCACCGGAGCGCTCACGGGCCTCGCCCTCGGGGATGCGCTGGGCTTTCCGACCGAGTTCAACGACGTGCCCTCGATCCTCGCGAAGTGCGGACCGTGGCGGGAGATGGAGCTGCCCGAGCGCGCCTTCGTCTCGGACGACACGCAGATGACGCTGGCGCTGGGCCGCGCGGTCCGGACGGCGATGGACCGGGGGCTGCTCACGCCGCTGCGACTGGCCCGGCCCCTGCGGGAGGAGTTCGTGGACTGGTACCAGTCCCCGGAGAACAACCGGGCTCCGGGCCGCACCTGTCTGAAGGCCTGCATGCTGCTGAAGGACGAGACCCGCCCCTGGCAGGACGCCAGCCAGATCCACTCCAAGGGCTGCGGTGCCAACATGCGCGTCGCGCCCCTGGGGCTGGTGCCCGGCCTGAGTGACGAACAGCGGGCCGGCGCCGCCCAGTTGCAGGCGGCGCTGACACACGGGCATCCCACGGCCCTGGCGGCCTCCGACCTCACCGCACACGCCGTACGCCTGCTCGCGCAGGGCGCCGAGCCGACCGGGCTGGTCGGCCTGCTCCGCTCGTACGCCCTGGAGAACCGCGGTCACTACCACGAGCGCTGGCTCGGCGACCTGTGGCGCCGGGCCGAGGACCCGAGCCCCGAGCGGTTCATCGCGCGCGGCTGGGACGAGTGCCTGGAGGCCCTCGACCGGCTCCAGCACGCCGTGCGCACCGTCTCGCCGGAGACCGACCCGTGCCTGGCCACCGGCGAGGGCTGGATCGCCGAGGAAGCCCTGGCGACCGGGCTGCTGTGCTTCCTGCTCTTCGTCGACGAGCCGGTGACGGTCCTGCGGCGGGCTGCCTGCACCGTCGGCGACTCGGACTCGATCGCCTGCCTCGCGGGCGCCTTCGCGGGCGCCTACCGGGGCGCGGAGGCCTGGCCCACCGAGTGGGCCGACCGCGTCGAGTACCGGAGCGACCTGCTCACCCTCGGGGCGCTGTGGGACGCGTGAGGAGGGCCCTCACGCCAGGCGGATCGAGTTCCCCTCCACGGTGATCTGCTCGGCGGGCAGCGGCCGCGTCGCCGGCCCGTGAGCCACCGCGCCGTCGGCGATCTCGAACCTGCTGCCGTGGCAGGGGCAGTTGATCGTGCCGTCGGAGACGGACCCCACCGTGCAGCGCTGGTGGGTGCAGATCGCCGAGAAGGCCTTGAACCGGCCCTGCTCCGGCTGGGTCACCACGATCTCCTCGTCCTTGAAGATCTTGCCGCCGCCGACCGGGATCTCGTCGATGTTGGCCAGGACCGGGCCGGGGGGCCCGCTGGACGCTCCCTCGCCGGTGGGGGAGTCCGTGGACGCGGAGCCTTTGTCGCCGCCGCCCCCGCCGCAGGCCGCGACGAGCGCCGCCGCACCTGACGCGCCCGTGGCGAGGAGAACCGTGCGGCGCGTGGTCTCGTAGCTCATGTCGTCACTCCGGAAGTGCCAAAGAGAGGATGAATCAGAGTGTGGTTCATTTTGCACTGAACCTACCCAAAGCTCTCTAACCCGGCGTCTCATCGGACGGGCGCCGCGCACCCGGGCCGCGCGGGCTGACTAGGCTGGCCGGAGGCAGAGCGACACGTACGTCAGCAAGGAGCATCGCCGTGGCGGTACGAGCGGTCCGGGGCGCCGTCCAACTCGAACGGGACGAGGCCGGGCACATGGACGAGCAGGTCGGAGCCCTGCTCACGGAGATCCTCGAGCGCAACGATCTCGCCGCCGACGACCTGATCAGCATCTGGTTCACGGCCACGCCCGACCTGCACAGCGACTTCCCGGCGGCCGCCGCCCGCAAGCTGGGCATCGTCGACGTCCCGCTGATCTGCGCCCAGGAACTGGACATCGAGGGCGCCATGCCGCGCGTCGTCCGTGTCCTCGCGCACATCGAGTCCGACCGGCCCCGGGCCGGCATCGCCCACGTCTACCTCGGCGCCGCGGCCGCCCTGCGCAAGGACATCGCCCAGTGAGGACCGCACTCGTCATCGGCACCGGCCTCATCGGGACCTCCGCCGCCCTGGCGCTGTCCCAGCGGGGCGTCACCGTGCACCTCGCCGATCCGGACCCGGAGCAGGCCCGTACGGCGGCCGCGCTCGGCGCCGGGACGGACGAGGCGCCGGACGGGCCCGTCGACCTCGTGATCGTCGCCGCCCCGCCCGCGCACGTGGCCGACGTGCTCACCGACGCCATGCGCCGCGGCGCGGGACGCGGCTACCTCGACGTCGCCAGCGTCAAGGGCGGGCCGCGCCGCGAGCTGGAGGAACACGGCCTCGACCTGTCCGCGTACATCGGCTCCCACCCCATGTCGGGACGGGAGAAGTCCGGCCCGCTGGCCGCGACCGGGGACCTCTTCGAGGGCCGCCCCTGGGTGCTGACCCCGACCCGGGACACCGACACCGAGGTGCTGAACCTCGCCCTGGAGCTGGTCTCGCACTGCCGTGCGGTGCCGGTGGTGATGGACGCCGACGCCCACGACCGTGCCGTCGCCCTCGTCTCCCACATGCCCCACCTGGTCTCCAGCCTGGTCGCCGCGCGGCTGGAGCGCGCCGAGGAGACCGCCGTACGGCTGTGCGGTCAGGGCATCCGGGATGTGACGCGGATCGCCGCCTCCGACCCCCGGATGTGGATCGACATCCTCTCCGCGAACCCCGCGCCCGTCGCCGACCTGCTCACGGACGTCGCCGCCGACCTGGAGGAGACCGTGCGGGCCCTGCGCGCCCTGCAGTCCTCCGACGAGCACAAGCGCCGCGAGGGCGCCGGCGGGATCGAGGACGTGCTGCGGCGCGGCAACGCCGGGCAGGTCCGCGTCCCCGGCAAGCACGGGTCCGCGCCCCGGGCCTACGAGGTCGTGGCCGTGCTCATCGACGACCAGCCGGGACAGCTCGCCCGGATCTTCGCCGACGCGGGCATGGCCGGCGTCAACATCGAGGACGTACGGATCGAGCACGCGACAGGTCAGCAGGCGGGTCTGGTGCAGTTGATGGTGGAGCCGAAGGCGGCCCCGGTGCTGAGCGCTGCGCTGCGGGAACGGGGCTGGGCGCTCCGGCAGTAGGAGTCCGGCCGGTTCGTGCGCCGCGTCCGGGGGCTGCCGCCCCGGCCCCCGCTTCGGCCTGAACGGCCTCGCCCGCAAGCGACGGACGGGCTTGGACGTGGCCGGTGCCATGGTCCATCGCGCGCCGGACGGGCCGGGCCGGATGGGGCTGCGCATCGTCGTCAGCCCGCGCCCGACGGGGCGGGTGCGGCCGGGCGGTGTCGTCGGCCCCGCACCGGACGGGGCGGGTGCGGCAGGTCGCCGCACCCGGCCGCGCGCCGTCGCCGTGGACGCGCGGCCGGACGAGTGACCCGCACCCAGTAACCTTGTGCGGGGCAGTCGCGCCCTCACCCCGCCGAGCCCGGTTCAGGAAGGTCCCCACTGTGGAAAGCGCCACGCCAGTGATTGTCGCCATCGACGGCCCGTCCGGCACGGGCAAGTCGAGCACCTCGAAGGCCGTGGCGGCGCAGCTGGGGCTGAGCTACCTGGACACCGGCGCCCAGTACCGGGCGATCACCTGGTGGATGGTGAACAACGGCATAGACATCGACGACCCGGCGTCCATCGCCGCCGCCGCGGGCAAGCCCGAGATCGTCTCCGGTACGGACCCGGAGGGGCCGACCATCACCGTCGACGGCGTCGACGTGGCCGGCCCGATCCGCACCCAGGAGGTCACCTCCAAGGTCAGCGCCGTCAGCGCGGTGCCCGAGGTGCGCGCCCGGATCACCGAGCTGCAGCGGTCGATCGCCGCTTCCGCGGAGCAGGGCATCGTCGTCGAGGGCCGGGACATCGGCACCACGGTGCTGCCGGACGCCGACCTCAAGATCTTCCTCACCGCCTCCCCCGAGGCCCGCGCCGCCCGCCGCAGCGGCGAGCTGAAGGGCGCCGACGTCCACTCCACCCGTGAGGCCCTGATCAAGCGGGACGCCGCCGACTCCAGCCGTAAGACCTCCCCGCTCGCCAAGGCGGCCGACGCCGTCGAGGTGGACACCACCGCGCTCACACTGGCCCAGGTCATCGAGTGCGTCGTCACCCTCGTCGAGGAGAAGCGGGCCGGAAAGTGACCGAACTGCCATCGGCGCGGGGCGCCGAGGTCGGGCGGCGCATCGGCGTCGGCCTGATGTACGGGCTGTGGAAGCCGCGCGTGCTCGGCGCCTGGCGCGTGCCGGCCGGCGGCCCGGTGATCCTCGCGGTCAATCACTCCCACAACATCGACGGCCCGATGGTCATGGGCGTGGCGCCCCGGCCGACGCACTTCCTGATCAAGAAGGAAGCGTTCATCGGGCCGCTGGACCCCTTCCTGCTCGGCATCGGGCAGGTGAAGGTCGACCGCACCACCACCGACCGCACGGCGATCACCCAGGCGCTGGGCGTCCTGGCGGGCGGCGGCGTGCTCGGCATCTTCCCGGAGGGCACCCGGGGTGAGGGAGACTTCGCCTCGCTGCGCGCCGGGCTCGCCTACTTCGCCGTGCGCAGCGGCGCCCCGATCGTCCCGGTGGCCGTGCTGGGAAGTTCCGGGAAGCGGGGACGGTTGATAAAGGGGCTGCCTCCGCTGCGCTCGCGCGTCGACGTCGTCTTCGGCGAGCCCTTCGAGGCGGGCGACGGCAGCGGACGCCGGACGCGCAAGGCGCTGGACGAGGCGACCGGGCGCATCCAGAAGCAGCTCGCGGCCCACCTGGAAAACGCCAGGCGCCTGACCAGGCACTGAGCGACACTGAGTAGTGGATCAGCCCGAACACAGCGGGTACTCCACCGACCACCACGATGAACGACGAGGTACGGACTTCATGAACGACCACATCCAGCCCGACGGCTCGGACGCGTCCGAGGGCGCGTACGAGCACGACCACGGGGCGCTCGGCGACGCCGAGTTCGCGGAGTTCATGGAGCTCGCCGCGGAGGAGGGCTTCGACCTCGAGGACGTCGAGGGCGCCCTCGAGGAGGCGGGCCACGGCCCGCTGCCCGTGCTCGCCGTCGTCGGCCGCCCCAATGTCGGCAAGTCGACTCTGGTGAACCGCATCATCGGGCGCCGCGAGGCCGTCGTCGAGGACAAGCCGGGAGTCACCCGCGACCGGGTGACCTACGAGGCCGAGTGGGCCGGCCGCCGCTTCAAGGTCGTCGACACCGGCGGCTGGGAGCAGGACGTCCTCGGTATCGACGCCTCCGTGGCGGCCCAGGCCGAGTACGCCATCGAGGCCGCCGACGCGGTCGTCTTCGTCGTCGACGCCAAGGTCGGCGCCACCGACACCGACGAGGCCGTCGTCCGGCTGCTGCGCAAGGCCGGCAAGCCGGTCGTGCTGTGTGCCAACAAGGTGGACGGCCCGAGCGGCGAGGCCGACGCGGCCTACCTGTGGTCGCTGGGCCTGGGGGAGCCGCACCCGGTCTCCGCGCTGCACGGCCGGGGCACCGGCGACATGCTCGACCAGGTCCTGGAGGTGCTCCCCGAGGCGCCGCGCCAGACGTTCGGCGCGGGCGGCACCGGCGGACCGCGCCGCATCGCCCTCATCGGCCGCCCGAACGTCGGCAAGTCCTCCCTGCTGAACAAGGTGGCGGGCGAGGAGCGCGTCGTCGTCAACGAGCTGGCGGGCACCACCCGTGACCCGGTCGACGAGCTCATCGAACTCGGCGGTGTCACCTGGAAGTTCGTCGACACGGCGGGCATCCGCAAGCGCGTCCACCTCCAGCAGGGCGCCGACTACTACGCCTCGCTGCGCACCGCCGCCGCCGTCGAGAAGGCGGAGGTCGCGGTCATCCTGATCGACGGCTCCGAGTCCATCTCGGTGCAGGACCAGCGGATCGTGACCATGGCCGTCGAGGCCGGCCGCGCGATCGTCCTCGCGTACAACAAGTGGGACACCCTCGACGAGGAGCGCCGCTACTACCTGGAGCGGGAGATCGAGACCGAGCTCGGCCAGGTGGCGTGGGCGCCGCGGGTGAACGTCTCGGCGCGCACCGGGCGGCACATGGAGAAGCTGGTCCCGGCGATCGAGACGGCCCTGGCGGGCTGGGAGACCCGGGTGCCGACCGGCCGGCTGAACGCCTTCCTCGGCGAGCTGGTCGCCGCCCACCCCCACCCGGTCCGGGGCGGCAAGCAGCCGCGCATCCTGTTCGGCACCCAGGCGGGCACCAAGCCGCCGCGGTTCGTGCTGTTCGCCTCCGGCTTCATCGAGGCGGGCTACCGGCGTTTCATCGAGCGCCGCCTGCGCGAGGAGTTCGGCTTCGACGGGACGCCGATCCACATCTCCGTGCGGGTGCGCGAGAAGCGCGGCAAGAAGAAGTAGCGCGAAGCACCGGAAAGGGCGGCCCCGAACGGGGCCGCCCTTTCCGGTGTCCGGTGCTCGCTCAGACGCCGCCGCGCCGCCCCGGCGGCAGCGCGGCCGGTACGTAGTGCATGCCCGTGCCGTGCGCGATGGTCCCGACGCGCTGCCACTGCGGCTGCTGCCCTGCGGCATGGCGGGCGCTCTGGGCACCCGCGCTGTAGGCGCTGTACGAGCTGCCGTACGTCCCTCCGTACGAGCCCGAGCCGTGCGGGGGGTTCCCGAAGGCGGTGAAACCCAGCTTCTCCTCGCCACTGCGGTCGCCGGGAAGTGCGCGGAAGGACTTGACGTACTCGGCGTAGAGCGCGTCGTAGATCGGCGTGGCCGATGGGCCGCCCTGGGAGTCCTGAGCCGATCGCGCGGACGGGATCGGCGTGAAGGACTGGCGGCGGGAAACGTCGTATGCGTGCACGTATGTCCAAACGACCCCGCGGGTCAAGGGATGCGGCCCGGATACGGCTTTCGCAGGTGTACGGCGTGCGTGGGTGACGCGCGGCTCAGGTGCCGGCCAGCGGCAGCGCCGAGGCGACCAGCTTTCCGTTCGCCGCAGCCTTGTCCAGCGCGTCCCGCAGCAGGTCCTCGCGCGGCTGGCGGCCGATCGAGCCGGCGGGCGCGGCGAACATCAGCACCTGCTGGTGCTTGTTGGCGGCTGCGCGCCAGCCCTCGGTCACCTGGAGCGGCTGGTGCGCCTGCCACCAGGCCACCGGCTGGCCGCCGTTGCCGCCCGGCTGGAGCACCGCGTGCAGCTGGCCCACGGCGAGCAGCACCGACCAGCCGTGCAGCACCGGCGGTACGGCCGACAGCTCGGTCAGCGGCATGAAGCCCTGTTCGATGAGCAGCGGCAGGAAGTCGTCGCCGGCACCGGTCGCGCCGGGCCGGGCGATGGGCCCGGTCGGCTCCACCACCAGGGCCGGGTGCAGCTCGCCGGCGATCAGGACGAGTCCGCTGGTCACGCCGAGCACGGCCTGCTCGGGCACCACCTTGTCGGGCTCCAGGTCGACGGTGTCGCCGGCGATGGACTTCACGGCGCCCCGCAGCTGCTCCTCGGTGACCTGCACGACCTGCGAGGGCAGGCAGCCGGCGTGGGCGAAGGCGAGGACGGCGGTCTCGTCCCCGATGAACAGCACGGTGCTGGTGCGCTCCTGGTCGGAGTCGCCCGGAGTGCGGCAGGACGTGCAGTCGTAACTGCCCGGGGCGGTCTCTCCGGCGAGCAGGCGGTCGGCTTCTTCGTCGCCGATCTCGGCGCGTACCTCGTCGCTGACGTCGAGCATGCGCGGCACGGGTGGCTCCCTCGGGGATGCGGTGCGTGGCAAAGCCGGGTGGCTCCCGGCCCGTGGTCCGGGTAGGTCCCGGCTCATGAAGAAGACAACGGGCGATCTGTGGCGGGAGTCACGCCCCAGGGCGAACGGAATCGAACCATCCAGCGCGCAGGGTCACGCTCGGCGCGGAATCGCGCACTCACCGTCAACTCCGCACAGGGAGGCGGATGTTGAGAGGGTGAAGTGGGTCACAGGCCGAGGGGGCGGTTGGTCGACAAATCCGGAAATCCGCGAATGAAGTGGGTGTCCGGAAATCGCCGTTACCCAGGGTATCGGTGAACTGGCCTGCTCCGACGGGCGACTGGTTGATGCCGGACCGTCGGCCTCCTTAGATTCCTCCGCCGTGTGCAACGAGCACCGCTCGGGTAACGTCCGCCGGCCGCCCGTTTCCCAGGAACCGGGCACAGCACCGCACCGGCGGACGGGGCGAGCGCGACCCACGTGCCCCATGGCGCGGGAGTGGCGTTCCGCCTGGGGGATCCCCGGGTGTTTCGAGAGGGACCTACATGTCCGAATGTGCCGACACCACTCGCTCCGACGCCCGGAAGACCCAGGTCCGTACGACGGCGGTCCTCGCCGGGGCGGCACTGCTCGCGCCCCTCGGACTGCTCGCCGCGACCGGAAACGCCGTGGCGGCCGACAGCGGAGTGTGGGACCGCATCGCCCAGTGCGAGAGCGGCGGCGACTGGCACATCAACACCGGCAACGGCTACTACGGCGGACTCCAGTTCGCCGCCTCCACCTGGAACGCCTACGGCGGCACGGCCTACGCGCCCACCGCCGACCGGGCGAGCAGGTCCCAGCAGATCGCCGTCGCCACCAAGGTCCAGCGCGCCCAGGGCTGGGGCGCCTGGCCGACCTGCTCGGCACGCGCCGGGGCGAGCGGTGGCGCACCCGCCGCCGGCCCGGTCTCCTCCACCACGACGGCCCCGGCGAAGCCGTCGAAGGCGCCGGCGCGTTCCACGGAGCACGCGGACCGCGGCGCGTCCCGCGGCGACCACACCGTCCGCCGGGGCGACACGCTGAGCGGCGTCGCCGCCCGGCACGGGACCACCTGGCAGCGTCTCTACGCCGCCAACAAGGCCGCCATCGGTGAGGATCCCGACGTGATCGTGCCCGGCCTGCGTCTCGAGTTCTGAGCCGACGCTCCCCCTCGCCGGGACACGGGCCCCGTCCGGCCGGCCGACCGGACGGGGTCTCGCCGTCCTGGATCACCCTGTGAGCTCGCCCGCCTCCCCGGCGAACACGACCGTGCCACGGCGCAGTTCGTAGACGATCGCGGGACGGTCCCGCCAAGCGGGCGGCAGTCGCTGCTCGGCGACCACCACACACGCGTCCAGCGCGCCCAGCAGCTCGTACGTCCGGGCCGCGACCGAGGGCGACATGCCCTGGGCGGGCTCGTCGACGAGCACCACGCGCGCGCGGGTCAGCAGCGCCCGGGAGAGGGCGAGCATGCGCTGCTCCCCGCCGGAGAGGGTGCCCGCGCGCCGCTCCAGCAGGGGCCGCAGCTGCGGGTAGGCGTCGAGGGCCGCGGCGTGGTCGCGCGCGGCGAGTTCGAGGTTCTCGCGCACGGTGAGCGACCCGAACACGGCCCGCCGCTCCGGCACCAGGCACAGCCCTCGCCGGGCCCGTCGGTACGCGGGGAGGCGGGTCACGTCCGTGCCGTCCCACACGACCGCGCCGCCCGACAGGGGAACCGTTCCGGCCAGGGCGCGCAGGGCGGTCGAGCGGCCGGAGCCGTTGCGGCCCAGCAGCACGGTGAGGCCCGGACCGGCAGCCGCCAGGGTGATGCCGTGCAGGGCCTCCAGGGGGCCGTAGCGCACCCGGGCGTCGCGCAGGGAGACGATCGTCATCGGCCGGCCCCCGTTCCCAGGTCGTCGAGGACCTGCCCCGGCGGGCCGGAGGCGACGATCCGGCCCGCCGCCATCACCTGCACGACATCGGCGAGACCCGCCACCAGATCCAGGTCGTGCTCCACGACCAGGAGGGCCGTGCCGTCGGCGGCCAGAGCCTTCAGGACCCGGGCCAGGGCGGTCACCTCGGCGGTGTCGAGACCGGCGGCGGGTTCGTCCAGGAGCAGGACGCGGGGGCTGCCCGCGAGAACCCGGGCCAGTTCGACGCGGCGCAGCGTCCCGGTGGGCAGCCCGGCGGCGGGCCGTGCGCGCACCGGTCCGTCGAGTCCGAGCAGTCTGAGGGTGCGCTCCACGGCCCGCGGGTCGGCCAGCCGGCCCTGCTCGGCGCCCACCCGGACGTTCTCGGCGACGGACAGCGACGGGAAGACGGCCAGTTGCTGGAAGGTCCGCGCGACACCGAGCCGGGTGCGGGTGTGGGAGGGCAGCGCGGTGATGTCCCGCCCGCCGAGACGCACGGTGCCGCGCGAGGGCCGCAGCGTCCCGGCCAGACAGTGGAACAGGGTGCTCTTCCCGGCCCCGTTGGGTCCGACGACCGCGGTGATCCGGCCGGGGGAGAGGTCCAGGTCGACCCCGTCGAGGGCGGTGAAGCCGCCGTAGTGGGCGTGGAGGTGGCGGGCGGTCAGGACGGCGGTGGCGGGCGGGGCCCCCGCGGCGGGCGGTCGGGTGTGCGCCGCACCGGGTTCGGCGGCGGCCCCGCGTGCGGCCGCTCGGTGCCGCGCGCCGCTCACACCCCAGACCCGCTCGGCTCCCGTGCGCTCGGCGCCCCGCGCCACGCCGGTCGCCCCCGTCGGCACGGGTGGCCTCCGGGCCGCCCGTGGCTCCGCGGGGCGCAGCAGCCCGCGGGCCCGGGCCCCCACCGGCGTCAGTGCCGGGGTGCGGCGCAGCCGCAGGCGTTCCGCCGCTGTGCGCAGAGCCTCGTACGGTCCGCCCGGGAAGCGGCCCACCAGGATCGCCAGGACGCCGATCAGGGCCGCCGCGACGCCGCCCCGGGTACCCGCGTCCAGCCCGACCAGGAGGGCCGCGGCGGCGAGGGCGCCGAGGGTGCTGTCGGCGCCCAGCACGACCACCGCGGCGAACCACAGCAGGCCGCGCACGGGGTCGTAGGCGGCGGCGTCGAAGGCGCGCAGGCCCATGCCGAGCATGCCGCCGCCCAGCGCCGCCAGCGCGGCACCCGCGACGAAGGCCAGCAGCTTCAGGGACGGCACCCGGACGCCCGCGGCCTGCGCACCCTCCTCGTGGTCCCGCAGGGCGGCGAGGGCCCGGCCGGTCCGCCCCCGGCGCAGCGCGTGCGTCGCCAGCAGCGCGACCCCCAGCAGGAGCAGCTCCAGCACGTAGTACGCCCGGTCCCCGTCGAAGCCCGCCGGGCGGCCCAGGGACAGGCCCGAGGTGGCGTACGGCTGGGCGAAGACGAAGCGGCTCACCCCCACGCCCACCGCGAACGTCGCCAGCGCCAGCGCCAGGCCCCGGCGGCCGATCGCCGGCCAGCCCGTCAGCAGGCCGAGCGGCGCCACCAGGACCACCGACACCGCGAGCGCCACCAGCTCCGGCAGGGCGGGCAGTCCCGGGAAGCGGCCCGCCGCCAGCAGCGCCGTGAACAGGGCGCCCAGCCCCGCGTACGCCGCCTGCCCCAGCGAGATCTGACCGCCGCGGCCGGTGACCACCACCAGGGACAGCAGGATCACGGCCAGCGCCGGCACCTGGACGGAGGTGTGCAGGTCCCGGCCGGCGAAGCCCAGCGGCAGCAGGAACAGCACCAGGACCACGATCCAGGCCCCCGGCGGCGTCGGCACCCGCGCCGATGCCGTACGCGGCAGCGCGTCCCGCTCCCCGACGCCCGGCAGCACCAGCGCCGCGACCAGCAGCGCCACGACGAACAGGTTCGTGCCCACCGCCCCGAGCAGCGGCTCGGCCCAGCCTGACGGGTGCAGCCGCGTCAGCTGGCTCTGCGCCACCCCGATGCCCAGCGCCACCACCACCGCCACCGGCAGGCTCCGCATCCGCGCGGCCACCGCGACCGCCACGACCTCCATCACGAGCAGCGACAGGCCGTACGGGTCGAGTCGCACGTACGGTGCCAGCAGCACGCCGGTCAGGCCCGCCGTGAACGCACCGAACGCCCAGCCCGTCGCCGCGACCCGGTCCGCGTCGACACCGCCCAGCACGGCGAGTCGCCGGTCGTCGACGACGGCCCGCAACTCCCGCCCGAACCGCGTCCGGCGGGTGACCGCGGTGACCCCGGCCGCCAGCACCAGTACCACCGCCAGCTGCCCCCACGGCTCGTCCGGCACCAGCACCGGCGCGTCGTCGCGCGCCCCCTGCCCCCACACCAGCGCCGCCCCGCCCACCAGCAGCACGAACACCCCGATGGACGCCACCAGCGTCTGCGCCGGATCACCGCCCAGGACCGCCAGAGGCCGGAAGACGAACCGCTCCAGGACCACACCCAGCCCGGGAGCCAGCACCAGCAGCGTCACGGCCGCCCCGAGCCACAAGGGCCAGCCCCACTCGACCACGCACTGCCGCAGCGCGTACGCGCACACCATGGCGATCGCGCCGTGCGCGAAGTTGAGCACGCCCGTCGCGCGGTACGTCACGATCAGGCCGATCCCGGTCAGCGCCGCCGCGCTGCCGACCGAGAGCCCCGCGAGGGTGAGGTCGTACGTCAGCGACGACATCAGTCGGTTTCTTCGGCCGGTTCGCAGATCGGGCAGGGGTCCAGCTCGCCGCTCGCCACCAGCTCGGAGTCCACCGGGACCGCCTCCGCCTTCCCCGCCACCAGCGGGCAGTCCGCGCGGTGCCACAGCGTGCCGCCCGGCACCATCAGCAGGTCGCCGCCGACCGCGAGCGGCGCGAGCACGGCCCGGCCGGTCTCCTCCGTCTCGTCCGGCCCGGCCGCCACCAGCAGGCCGTACAGCTCCTCCACGCGCGCGGCGGCGATCGCACCCCGGCCGTGGGCCAGCAGCACCGCCCCGGCGACGACCAGCGCGGCACCGGGAATCGTGCAGGACGCCAGGTAGGGCAGCTGCCGTTCGGCGTAACGCTCGCCGGAGACGCCGTACCAGCCGACGACGCACAGCACCGCGCCGGCGGCCAGCGCGGCCCAGCCGGCCCACAGGACGGGATGCACGCTCCGCAGTCGACTGGTCCGCATCGCTGGCTCCCACACGTCGGATGTGCTGTGCACGCGCCTGGCTGCCTGTTCAAGTCCGCCGATCGCTTGCACTATGCCCTGTGGAAGCTGACCCTGAAAGCACCGGGCGCGCATGGCCCGGACCGACACCCGGTGGTGAGCCAGATGGTTCTCGGCAGCGACCTCAAGAGGGGGAACGCGACGGGGGGTCCACGAGCCGCGGGACGGGGTACGGCGATCGCCGCCGCCCTGGTCCTGGCCCTCGCCCCGGCCCTGGCGGCCTGCAGCGACGACAGCGGCGGCAGCGCGTCCACGCCTCCCACACCGACCGCCGAGCGCACCACGAGCGCACCGGCCACCGCGCCCGCGGACCGGGCCGCCGCGGAGGCGGAGATCAAACAGAACTGGCAGAAGTTCTTCGACCCGAAGACCTCGGCCGAAGACAAGCAGGCCGTCCTGCAGAACGGCGACCGGATGGGCCCGGTCCTGCAGGCCTTCAGCGGTGACGAACGCGGCGGGCAGGTCCAGGCGAAGGTCACCAAGGTCGAGTTCACCTCGGCCACCGAGGCGGACGTGACGTACACGCTGACCCTGAAGGGCGCCACCGCCCTGCCCGACGCCTCCGGAAGCGCCGTCGAGCAGGACGGCACCTGGAAGGTGTCCGCGAAGACGCTGTGCGCATTGGTGCAACTGAGCGGCAATGCGTCACCGGTCCCGGGCTGCTGAGGCCCTGGCCGCGGCGCTGCTGCTCGCCCTGAGCGCGGCCTGCGGCAGCCGGCTACCGGAGAGCGACTTCGAGCACGACGGCCGCACCCCCGCGCCCCGCGATGCCGCGCCCCTGCGGGTCGGAATCATCACCAGCGCCACCAGCCCGGTCGGCGGCGGTGCCTTCACCGGCCCGCGCGACGGCGCCCGGGCCTTCTTCGACCGGCTCAACGCGCGCGGGGGCATCGACGGGCGCCGGGTGGAGGTGCGCCGGTGCGACGACGGCGGCAGCGGCGTCGGCAACAACGAGTGCGTCCACCGGCTCGTCGAGGAGGACAAGGTCGTCGCCCTGGTCGCCACCACCGCCCTCGACTACGCGGGCGCCTCCCGTGTCTCCCGCGCACGCGTGCCGGACATCGGCGGCCAGCCCCTCGGCAGCGCCTACGACACCTACCCGCACCTCTACGGCATCTACGGCAGCCTCGCGCCCCGTGACGGCACCCCCGGCTGGGACGGCACGCTGTACGGCGGCACCGAGGTCTACCGCTACTTCAGACGCGAGCACGGCGCCCGCACCGCCGCCGTCGTCTCCTACAACCAGTCCGCCTCGGCCGCCTACGCCCGGCTCGTCGAGCGGGGCCTGCGCGCCGAGGGCTACAAGGTCGTCACCGAGCAGGTCGACTTCGCCCTGCCCAACTTCCGTGCCGTCGCCGCCGACCTGAAGGAGCAGGGCGCCGACCTGGTGTTCGACGCCATCGACGGGCACGGCAACGCCCGGCTCTGCCAGGCCATGGACGAGGCCGGGGCCGCCGTCACCGCCAAGGTGACCAACGTGCAGAACTGGACGTCCACCGTCGCCGACGACCACAAGGACGCCCCGCGCTGCCGCAACGCCCTCTGGGCGACCGGCGCCAGCCGCAACTTCGAGGACACCGGCCACCCGGCCGTACGGGAGTTCCGCGAGGCGACCGAGGACCTGAAGACGCACTCCCAGTGGCAGCTCGAGGGGTGGGCGGCCGCGCGCTGGTTCACCGACGCGGCGAGGTCCTGCGCGCGGACGGGCATCACGCGCGCGTGCGTCGACAGCTTCATGAACCGCAGCCAGGGCTACACCGCCGGGGGGCTGCTGCTCCCCGTCCGCTTCGAACGGCTGGCAGAACCACCCAGGAGCAGCAGGTCCTGCCTGTCCGTGGCCCGCTGGCAGGACGGGAAGGGCTGGGTCGGCCAGGGGGACATGAACCGCACCTGTTTCACCGTCCCGCAACTGGCCTACCGGCCTTGAGGACAGTGGCTGTCCGCAAGGCCTGGCAGACTCGCCCCATGTTGGAGACCTCGGCCCGCCTGCTGCGTCTGCTGTCCCTGCTCCAGGCCCACCGCGAGTGGTCCGGCCCCGACCTGGCCGACCGGCTCGGCGTCAGCGCCCGCACCCTGCGCCGGGACGTGGACCGGCTGCGCGAACTCGGCTACCCGGTCAACGCCAGCCCCGGCACCGGCGGCGGGTACCAGCTGGGGGCGGGCGCCGAACTGCCGCCGCTGCTCCTGGACGACGACGAGGCCGTCGCCGTGGCGGTCGGACTGCGCACGGCCGCGGGCCAGGGCATCGAGGGCATCGGCGAGACCTCGGTCCGGGCCCTCGCCAAACTGGAGCAGGTGCTGCCCAACCGGCTGCGCCGCCGGGTGAGCGCCCTGAACGCCGTCACCGTGCCGATGCTGCGCAGCACGCTGCCCTCCTCGGTCGACCCGGCCGTGCTCACCGAACTCGCCCACCTGTGCCGGGACGCCGAGCGGCTGCGCTTCGAGTACCGCGGCCACGACGGCACGGCCACCCGCCGCAGTGTCGAACCGCACCGCCTGGTGTGCACCGAGCGCCGCTGGTACCTCGTCGCCTGGGACCTCGACCGGGACGACTGGCGCACCTTCCGCGTGGACCGCGTCACGCCCCGGCCGCCGCACGGCCCGCGGTTCGTGCCGCGCGACCCGCCCGCAGAGGACCTGGCCGCCTACGTCTCCCAGGGCGTCTCCACGCGCGCGTACGCCACCCACGCCGTCGTGCGGCTCCTGGCGCCCCTGGAGGAGGCGCTCCAGCACATCTCGCCCTCCGCCGGGGTGCTGGAGGCCGAGACCGAGAACACCTGCCTGCTGCGCTGCGGCGCCGGCAGCCTCGACGTGATGGTCATCCACGTGGTGATGCTGGGCTTCGAGTTCGAGGTGCTGGAGCCGGACGGGCTGGTCGAGGCGATCAGGAGGACTCGGGACCGGCTTGATGGCGCTTTGGCTCGGGCTGCGCAGTCACCGCCGCGTACTGCGGATGGTGCAGGTCGAACGCAGGCGACTCGGAGCGGATCCGGGGCAGCGTCGTGAAGTTGTGCCGCGGCGGCGGGCAGGCGGTCGCCCACTCCAGGGAACGGCCGAAGCCCCAGGGGTCGTCGACCTCGACCTTCTCGCCGTACTTCGCGGTCTTCCACACGTTGTAGAGGAACGGCAGCGTCGACATGCCGAGCAGGAAGGCCCCGATCGTCGACACCGTGTTGAGCGCGGTGAAGCCGTCCGCCGCGAGATAGTCCGCGTACCGGCGGGGCATGCCCTCGGCGCCCAGCCAGTGCTGCACCAGGAACGTGGTGTGGAAGCCGACGAACAGCGTCCAGAAGTGGATCTTGCCGAGCCGTTCGTCGAGCATCTTCCCGGTGAACTTGGGCCACCAGAAGTAGAAGCCCGCGAAGATCGCGAAGACGACCGTGCCGAAGACGACGTAGTGGAAGTGCGCGACCACGAAGTACGTGTCCGTCACATGGAAGTCCAGCGGCGGCGACGCCAGGATCACCCCGGTCAGCCCGCCGAACAGGAACGTCACCAGGAAGCCCGTCGCCCACAGCATCGGCGTCTCGAACGACAGCGAGCCCTTCATCATGGTGCCGGCCCAGTTGAAGATCTTCACACCCGTCGGCACCGCGATCAGGAAGCTCATGAAGGAGAAGAACGGCAGCAGCACCGCGCCGGTGGCGAACATGTGGTGCGCCCACACGATCATCGACAGGCCGGTGATCGCCATCGTCGCCCCGACCAGGGTCAGGTAGCCGAACAACGGCTTGCGGCTGAAGACCGGGATGATCTCCGTGATGATGCCGAAGAACGGCAGCGCGATGATGTACACCTCGGGGTGGCCGAAGAACCAGAACAGGTGCTGCCACAGGATCGCCCCGCCGTTGGCCGCGTCGAACACCTGCGAGCCGAACCGCCGGTCCGCCTCCAGCACCAGCAGCGCCGCCGCCAGCACCGGGAACGCCATCAGGATCAGGATGGACGTGAACAGGGTGTTCCACACGAAGATCGGCATCCGGAACATCGTCATGCCCGGGGCGCGCATCCCGATGATCGTGGTGATGAAGTTGACCGCGCCGAGGATCGTGCCGAAGCCCGACAGCGCCAGCCCCATGATCCACAGGTCGGCCCCGATGCCCGGCGTGCGCTCCGCGCTGTTGAGCGGGGCATAGGCGGTCCAGCCGAAGTCCGCCGGCCCGGAGGGCACCAGCAGCGAGCCGAGCACGATCAGCCCGCCGAACAGGAACAGCCAGTACGAGAACATGTTCAGCCGTGGGAAGGCGACGTCGGGCGCGCCGATCTGCAACGGCATCAGCTCGTTCGCGAAGCCCGCGAAGGTCGGGGTGGCGAACAGCAGCAGCATGATCGTGCCGTGCAGCGTGAACGCCTGGTTGAACTGCTCGTTGTCGATGATCTGAAGGCCCGGACGGGCCAGTTCGGCGCGCATCAGCAGCGCCATCACCCCGGCGACCATGAAGAACAGGAACGACGTGATCAGGTAGAGATGGCCGATCTTCTTGTGGTCCGTCGTCGTCAGCCAGTCGACCACCACCCGCCCGTGCCGCGTGCGCGGCGCGTGCGGTGCCGCCGCCTGTACGGTCTGCGTCCCCATCGCTCGCTCGCCCCTTCGCTCATCGCGTCCCGGGCCCGCCGTAGCCCGCGCCTCCACGAACCCGCGAGCTCACGCCATGATGCTCGCGTCACCGCGCGCTCCGACAGGGGGCGTACCGGCCTCTTCGCGCCGAAGCCATGCATTTCCCGAAGCGCGCCGGCTCCGCCTGACGGGTGCGGAACCGTAAAGGAAAGGAGTCCCCAAGGCACTTCTCCCGGCACTTTCCGCGGGGCCTTTCCATGAGCTCACGTGACACGCGGAAATGACGGTCGAATGCCTGCGGAAGGCGTACGGAACCGCTCGTCCGTGTGACGGACGGCGCCCGAAACGCCTGTCGTGATCTTGTGACAGAAGCGTGACCGGGGGCGGACAGTGACCGGGCGGGCCCGGACTTCCACGGTCGCCGGGCAGGACATAGCGTGGCGGCATGGCATCCAATCCGACACCTTCCGCGGAACCCGACGACAGCCCGGACACCTATGTCGGCCTGGAGGCCGGCCGGGCCGAACACCTCGCGCGTGAGCGGGGCTGGCCGACCGTGCGCTCGCTGCCGCCGGGGGCGATCATCACGATGGAGTACCGCGTGGGCCGGCTGAACTTCGAGGTCAGGGGCGGCCGGGTGGCGCGGGCCTGGAAGGGCTGAGACAGGGCGAAGGCCCCGGTTCCGCTGGGAACCGGGGCCTTCGCCCTGCCGGTCGGGGTGCGCACCGTCCCGTGCTCAGCCGCCGGTCAGAGGTCGGGCCGAGGGGGTCGAACCGCGCGGATGGCGCTCCGGGTGCGGCGGGCGGCGACTGCCGGCCGGGGTGACCGGAGTGCGCTCGGAGCGGGTCGTGTGCGGGCCCGGCGCCAGGTAGACCGGGGTCCGGGGGGAGCGGGCCGCGACGTCCTCTCGCTCGGGCAGCGGCGTGACCGACACGGGCGGCGCGCCGGCCGGGACGGCCGAGGTGCCTCGCCCGCGGGCCCGCAGCCGGTCGCGCAGGTCGAAGATCCAGGCCTCGGCCCGGGCGATCAGCGGCTCGAACCACGGCAGGCCCAGCAGGATCAGCAGGCCGGCGGTCCAGCCGAGCAGCACGTCGCTCAGCCAGTGCGTACCGAGGTAGACGGTGGCCATCCCCACGCCGAGCGAGGTCACCGCGGACACGGCGGACAGCCAGCGCTGCGCTCTCGCGCCGGAGGCCAGGTAGGCCAGGATTCCCCAGGTCACCACGGCGTTGGCGGTGTGACCGCTCGGAAATATATCGCCGCCGAGCCACATCTCGTTCGCGCCGATGGTGGTCGCGTAGTGCGGCCCCAGGCGGCCCATGCCGTACTTGGCGGCGCCGACCGTGATGTTCAGCAGCAGCAGCGAGACGCCGAGGGCGAGCAGCGGCCGCAGGGTGTGCTGCCGCCAGGAGCGCCAGCCCAGCCAGGCCGCGACCATCACGGCGGTCGGGCCGCGCTGTCCGAGGACCACGTAGTAGTCGACGAACCAGTGGATCTCCGACCACTGCTGGTACGGGCGGAAGAACATGACCTGCCAGTCGAGCCGGACCAGCCAGGACGTGATCACCACGGCCCACACGATCGCGCCGTAGAAGGCCAGGGTCGCCGCGAAGAGCACGATGCGGTGCCTGCTCATCTTCGGCACATCGATGTGGGCCGGTCGTTCCGGCTCACGGTCCAGCCGGGCGAACACCCGGTCCAGACGGGTGAGCTTCGGTTCGGTACGCACCCAATCGACGTTACAGCGAGTGAGCTCAGATCCCGTGCGAATCAACGGCTTTGTGATGACGATGTGATGTGGGATTCCTCTCAGGAGGAGGTTTATTTCCACCGAATCTGCTATCGCCTGGGGCTGCGGCCTTCAATTCCTTTGATCATTCCGGATGCGCGTTTTATTGCGCTTTTGAATTCGTTCACCCGGGCATGGTGCGGAATTCCCCTGGCGCTCACAGCGGGTCAGGGCGGGCCGGAGCCGTTCAGCCAGAACGCCCCGTACACCGCGGAGACCACCCCGACGGCCCCGAGTATCGCCGCTGACCTGCGCGTTCGTGTCTTCGCCAGGGCCAGTGCGAGGGGCAGCAGCAGCGGGAAGGCGGGCATCAGCAGACGCGGTTTCGAGCCGAAGTAGCTCGACGCGCACAGGGCGAGCGCCGTCACGATCCCCGTGTAGACCAGCAGCGGCAGCGGCTGGCGCTGACGTACTCCGGCCACATACAGCCAGACGACTGACGCGACCCCCAGGATCAGCCCCACACCGGCCAGGGCCGACGGGAACGACGTGAACTTGTCGGCGACGAACCGGCCGAAGGCGTAACCGCCGTCGAAGCCGTTGCGCCACCCGGCCTGGACGTCGAGATAGCCCAGCGGGCCCCTGCCGGTGTGATGCCCGACCCAGAGCACGTAGCCGGTGGCGCCGAGGGGAGCCAGGAGCATGCCGAGGAAGCGCCGGGCGCGGGTCCCGGGCGCACCGGGGCGTGGCGCGCCCGGTGCGCCGTCCGGCTCGGCCGCACCTCTCTCCTCTACGAAGGAGGCCACCGCCGTCACCCACACCGCCGCCACCACGGCCAGTCCCACCGGACGGGTCAGCCCCGCCGACAGGGCCAGCGCGCCCGCCGTCACCCAGCGGCCGGTCAGGACCGCGTACAGCGACCAGGCCGCGAGTGCCGTGAACAGCGCCTCGCTGTACGCCATCGACTGCACGATCCCCACCGGCAGGACGGCCCAGAGCAGCACCGCGCACACCCCGGCCCGGCGGCCGTACACATGGTCCGCCACGGCGAAGACGCCCCAGGCGGCGGCGAGCGAGGCGCACAGGCTGACCAGGAACCCCCCGTCCGCGTACGACAGCGGCGACACCGCCGCCACCAGCCGCTCCAGCCAGGGCAGCAGCGGGAAGAACGCCAGGTTCGAGTGCACGTCCCCGTTCGCCAGGCGCACCTCGTAGCCGTAGCCGAGCTCGGCGACCCTGACGTACCAGAGCGCGTCCCAGCGGGCCGTCAGCAGTGTGTACGCGTTCTTGTCCCGCGCCGCGCTCCACAGGAACAGGGCGAGCAGGCCCAGGGCGCGGACGGCCGCGTACCCGGCGAGCGCCGGGGCCGCCCGGCGCAGGGCCCCGGCGCGGGACGGGGCCGCGCGCGTCTCAAGATCGGTCACGGCCCCGATTATCGACCCGGGCCGCAACCGTCCGGCCGCCCGGGGCGTCGACGAGGTCGAGGGCAGTGGCGTACGCCACATCCGTCCGCTGGAGGTGTGAGAGGTCCGCCACTGGCCTCCGGCGGGGACTCGCGTACGCTGACGTGTCACTCGCTTTTCGTTTGCGCGGGCCGGAGACCACCGCTCCTCTCCGGCCGAGTCGCGGGGGCGTCCCCCACCCCGTGAGCCCGCCGATCGCGAGGGAACATCTGGGAGGTACGTACATGTCCGGGACGACCACGGCCGCCGCTGCGCTGCGCCGTCGGGCGGCCGGGGCCGGTGCCGACCGCTGGGTGGTTCTCGTCGTCCTCTGCGCCAGCCTGCTGCTGGTCGCCGTCGACGCCACCGTGCTGCACGTGGCGGTCCCCGCCGTCACCGAGGACCTGAAGCCCGGCGGGATGGAGCTGCTCTGGATCGTCGACGTCTACCCACTGGTCTGCGCCTCGCTGCTGATCCTGTTCGGCACCCTGGGCGACCGCATCGGCCGCCGGAGAGTCCTGCTCCTCGGATACACGCTGTTCGGCGTCGCCTCGGGCCTAGCCGCCCTGGCCCACAGCGCCGAGGTGCTGATCGTGGCGCGGGCGCTGCTCGGCGTGGGCGGCGCGATGATCATGCCCGCGACCCTGTCGATCCTGCGGCAGGTCTTCCCGGACCGGCGCGAGCGGGCGCTCGCGATCGGCATCTGGAGCGCCGTGGCCGCGGTGGGCGCGGCGGTCGGGCCACTGCTCGGCGGCTTCCTGCTGGAGCACTTCTGGTGGGGGTCGGTCTTCCTCGTCAACATTCCGTTGATGCTGGTCAGTCTCCCGGTGGGACGACTGCTGCTGCCCGAGTCGAAGGGCGACCGCGAGGGCCCCTGGGACGTCGTGGGCGCGCTGATGGCGGCGGCCGGGCTGTTCGGTGTGGTGCTGGGCGTGAAGCGGCTCGGCAGCGGGGGGTCGGTGGGGAGCCTGCTCACCGTGCTGCCGTTGGTGGTGGGCGCGCTCCTGCTGGCCGGTTTCGTCCGGCGGCAGCGACGGCGGACCTATCCGCTGGTGGACCTCAAGATGTTCGCCCGGCCGGCGTTCAGCACATCCGTCGGGTGCATCGTGCTGGCGATGCTCGCGCTGGTCGGCCTGGAACTGATCGCGGCGCAGTACCTGCAACTGGTGCTCGGGCTGTCGCCGCTGGAGACCGGGCTGCGGCTGCTGCCGCTGACGTTCGCGGCGATGGCGGCCGGGCTGGCCGGGGCGCGGATGCTGCGGCGGTTCGGGCCGCGGCGGATGGTGTGCACCGGGTTCTGCCTCACGGCGTTCGCGGTGGTGCTGCTGACGGCGCTGGGCCGGACGGACGAGTGCGCGCTGATGGTGAGCGGGTTCGTGCTGCTCGGCTTCGGGCTGGAGACGACGCTGTTCGGGGCCTACGAGTCGATGCTGAGCGAGGCGCCGCAGGAGCAGGCCGGTGGGGCGGCGGCGATCGGGGAGACGTCGTACCAGCTCGGAGCCGGGATCGGGATCGCGCTGCTCGGCACGGTGATGAACGCGGCCTACGCGCCCGGGCTGTCGGGCGTTCCGGGGGTCCCTGCCTCGGCGTCCGCGTCCGCGGGGCATTCGCTGGGGGAGGCGTACGAGGTCGCCGCGCGGCTGGGCGGGTCCGCCGGTGCCGCGTTGCGCCATGCAGCCCGGGACGCGTTCGTGCACGGGCTGCATGTGACGTTGCTGGTGAGCGCCGGACTGCTGCTGCTCGGCGCGGTGATGGCCCTGCGGCTGCCGCGGGTCATGCAGTGCGAGCCGGGTCCGGTGGACCTGCCCGCCCCCAGGGACGCGGCGGACTCACGCGTCTCGGTGTGACGCACACCCCCACTCCCGGTGTGCGGCTACGGGTGGTGCCGGGGTGGGTGGGCGTCGTAGCGTCTGGTTAGCGGTGCTAGTTAAAGAGTCTCGGAGGGTGTCGATCATGTCCGGTTCGTCCAAGCTGCCTCCCTTCGATCCCGCCGATCCCCTCGGTCTGGACGACCTGCTGGAGCCGGAGGACCTCGGGATCAGGGACACGGTGCGGGCCTGGGCCGCCGACCGGGTGCTGCCCCATGTCGCCGAGTGGTACGAGAAGGGGGAGCTGCCGGGCATCCGGGAGCTGGCCAAGGAGCTCGGCGGCATCGGCGCCCTCGGGATGTCGCTCGACGGGTACGGCTGCGCCGGGGCGTCCGCCGTGCAGTACGGACTCGCCTGCCTGGAACTGGAGGCCGCCGACTCCGGCATCCGTTCCCTCGTCTCCGTGCAGGGCTCCCTCGCCATGTACGCCCTTCACCGGTTCGGCAGCGAGGAACAGAAGCAGCGGTGGCTGCCCCGCATGGCCGCCGGCGAGGTCATCGGCTGCTTCGGGCTGACCGAGCCCGACCACGGCTCCGACCCGGCCTCCATGCGGACGTACGCCAAGCGCGACGGCTCCGACTGGATTCTCAACGGCCGCAAGATGTGGATCACCAACGGGTCGGTCGCCGGAGTCGCGGTGGTGTGGGCGCAGACCGACGACGGCATCCGCGGCTTCGCGGTGCCCACCGACAGTGACGGATTCTCCGCACCCGAGATCAAGCACAAGTGGTCCCTGAGGGCCTCGGTCACCAGCGAGCTCGTACTCGACGACGTCCGGCTGCCCGCCGATGCCGTCCTCCCGGAGGTCACCGGTCTGCGCGGGCCCCTCAGCTGTCTCTCCCACGCCCGCTACGGAATCGTCTGGGGCGCCATGGGCGCGGCCCGCAGCAGTTTCGAGGCCGCGGTCGACTACGCGAAGTCACGGGAGCAGTTCGGGCGGCCCATCGGCGGCTTCCAGCTCACCCAGGCCAAACTCGCCGACATGGCGGTCGAACTGCACAAGGGGATTCTGCTCGCCCATCATCTGGGGCGGCGTATGGACGCCGGCCGCCTGCGTCCCGAGCAGGTCAGCTTCGGCAAGCTCAACAACGTCCGGGAAGCGATCGAGATCTGCCGCACGGCCCGGACCATTCTCGGCGCCAACGGGATCTCGCTCGAATATCCCGTGATGCGGCACGCCACCAACCTCGAGTCGGTGCTCACCTATGAGGGCACCGTCGAGATGCACCAGCTCGTGCTGGGCAAGGCGCTCACCGGACTCGACGCCTTCCGGTAGACCGGTCCGGTAACCCTGCGCGGGGGCAGGGCCGGTGAGCGGCCCTGCCTCAGCTCTGGTTGAAGAAGCCGTCCGCGCGGTGCGCGGCCGGGTCGCCGTTGACGATCTCGGTGTTGGCCGGGGTCAGCAGGAACACGCGGGTCGACACTCTCTCGATCGAACCGCGCAGGCCGAAGATCAGCCCGGCCGCGAAGTCGACCACGCGCTTGGCGTCGGAGGCCTCCATGGCCGTGAGGTTCATGATGACCGGCACGCCCTCGCGGAACAGCTCGCCGATGGCGCGTGCGTCCCGGAAGCTGTCCGGGGTCACCGTGCCGATGCGGCGGCCCCTCTCCTCGGCGACGTCCGAGGCCACCTTGACGCGCGGATCAGTGACCCAGGCCTCCCCGGGCTCGGTCCCGTCGGAGTAGTCGTCGTCGTAGTAACGCTCGTCTTCGTTGTCGTCGACGAGGCCAAGCCAGGCACTTGCCTTGCGTACCGATCCCATGGACGCCTCCTCTCACAGCGGTCTTTCTGCTTTCCGCATCCCTATGGTCGTCCATGATGCGGATGGCGCGCCAAGTGGATAGACGCCGCACGGGGGGTTTGTGACGGTACTGGTGCACAGCGAATCCGTCGAGAGTCCGTGTGTCCCAAGGGCCGTTTCCCAAACGGCTGCTGACTGTGAGTGAAATATGATTCTTCTCGGCGTACGGGTGACGGCCGGGGCGTACGGGTGAATGCGCGGACCGATACGATGCCGCAGCTCAGCATCGTTACGAAGCTCGGGGGAGCGTTGTGTTCGGAATCGTCAGGCCCTGTAGACACCGGCTCGGAGAGAAGCTCACAAGCCAGTGGATGGCGCATTTGTGCGGGCTCTGCCTCGCGCTGCGCGGTGACCACGGACAGCTCGCGCGGATAGTGACGAACTATGACGGACTGCTCATATCGGTTTTGACGGAGGCTCAGACGGAGAGTGACGGTGCCGGGCGGCGAACGGCCGGACCGTGCCCGCTGCGTGGCATGCGCACCGCCTCCGTCGCGCACGGCGAGGGGGCCCGGCTGGCGGCGGCCGTCTCCCTGGTGCTGGCCTCGGCGAAGGTACGCGACCACGTCACCGACGGTGACGGGCTGTTGGCCCGCAAGCCGGTGGCGCGTGCCGCGCGCCGGGTCGCCGCGAGCTGGGACACGGCCGGCGCCCGGACCGGCACCGCCGTGGGATTCGACACCGCCCTCCTGGTCGACGCCGTGGACCGGCAGGCCGGGATCGAGGCGCTGGCCGGCCCCGGGACGCCGCTCCTGACGGTCACCGAACCGACCGAGACCGCGACCGCCGCCGCCTTCGCACACACGGCGATCCTCGCCGGCCGGCCGCGGAACGCCCAGCCGCTCGCCGAGGCCGGACGGCTCTTCGGGCGCCTCGCGCATCTGCTGGACGCTGTGGAGGACCGGCATGCCGACGCCGCGTCAGGCGCCTGGAACCCGATCGACGCGACCGGCACCTCCCTCGCGGAGGTCCGCCGGATCGCCGACGACGCGGTGCACGGCGTCCGGCTGGCGTTGCGCGACGTCGAGTTCACCGACGCACAGCTCGTCCATCTGCTGCTCGTGCACGAACTGCGGCGCTCGGTGGACCGGGCCTTCGGCACGGTGCCGGTGTGCGCCTCCCACCAGGGCGGCGGGCCCTACGGGCAGCAGGGCCCCCACGGACAGCAGCCGCCGGGGCCCTACGGCTCCCCGCAGCACCCGTACGCGGGCGGGGGCGGGAATCCGTACGCCGGTGGCGGAGGGGCGTACGGCGGAGACGGGTTCGGTGGCGGCGGTTTCGGCGGAGGCGGTTTCGGTGGAGGCGCGCCGGTGCCGCAGCCGCCCCGCCGGCGTGGGTTCTGGGCCGGCTGCGGGATGTTCTGGCTGCTGTGCTGCACCTGCAAGCTGTGCTGCGCCAAGGAGTACGAGGGGCCGTGGTCCCGGAAGAAGCGCGAAGGTGCCTGCCGGGACTGCGACTGCGACGGGTGCGACTGCTGCTGCTCCTGCGACTGCTGACCCGCTGCTCCTGCGAGTGCTGACCCGCCCCGTGTGAACAGGGCCGCCCGTGTGACGACGGACGTATCCCAGGGCAGGCAGCGGTGGCACGAGCGGCGCGTCGCGTCGATGTGGACTCCGAGCGAACCGCTCGCGCTCGCCGACGCCCTCCCCCAGGCTCGGGGACTATCCGGACGGTTGACTTCCGGACATCCCCGGGTCCTGGCGGGCCGGCGGCGACGCGGTCGGCCGACCGCTCCGGAGGCGGACGGGCTCACCGTGGACGGGCAGCCCTTCGACGGTGAGGTGCGGCTCGCGGCCGACCCGGGCTCCGTAAGCGGCGCTTGGGTGGCGCACGGCGAGGCACGGCTGGTCGTGCCGGTGCGCGAGAGGGCGGGGGCGTGCGCGACCGCGCCCCGGAGTCCGCCGCGCGCCGGGTGTTCCGCGGCCTCGGGGTCACGCGTGCGACCCGCGCCGGGCGGCGTCGGGGCGCTTCACGCCGTACGGCACCGGTCGCACGCTCAGGGGACGAACGCCACCTCCTCGCCGACCACTTCGTCCGGACCTTCCCGCCGCCGGGGAACGCGCCGGAGGTCGAGGTCGTGGCGATGGAGCGCACGTTGGTGTGAGGTGCGGACGGGGGCCCGGAGGCCGGCCGCGGGGCGGGCTTCGTAAAGAACCCCCAAAGATTGAAGTCCGAAAGGCCCTCTTGCGCCGACCGGCCGTTCGGCCGAATACTCCCCCTCAGCGCTTGTCAGGGGCACGGCGTGTTCGGAATCCGGACAGCTGGTCTCTGACTGCGCCTCACGGGCCCGCAACCCCACGAGGGCCCCCGACTTCCTTTGTGGAGGAACGAAAAGTGAGGATCAAGCGCACCACCCCCCGCAGTGGCATTTCGAGACGGACCCGGCTGATCGCCGTTTCCACCGGCCTCGTCGCCGCCGCAGCGATCGCGATCCCCAGCGCGAACGCCTCCGACACCCCCACCACCTTCAGCGCCGCCGAACTCAAGAGTGCCAGCGGTTCCTTGCTGAAGGCCGACGTCCCGGGCACCGCCTGGGCCGTCGACAGCAAGACCGACCGCGTGCTCCTGACCGTCGACAGCACGGTCACCCAGTCCGAGATAGCGAAGATCAAGCAGCAGGCCGGCGCCAACGCCGACGCGCTCACGATCAAGCGCGTCCCCGGCAAGTTCAGCAAGCTCATCCAGGGCGGCGACGCCATCTATGCGAGTAGCTGGCGCTGCTCGCTCGGCTTCAACGTCCGTGCCAGCAACGGCACCGAGTACTTCCTGACCGCCGGTCACTGCACCGACGGCGCGGGCACCTGGTACTCCAACTCCGGCCGCACCACGGTCATCGGCTCGACCGCCGGCTCCAGCTTCCCCGGCAACGACTACGGTCTCGTGCGCTACAGCGGGTCCGTCAGCCGCCCCGGCACCGCGAACGGCGTGGACATCACGCGCGCGGCCACCCCGAGCGTGGGCACCACCGTCATCCGCGACGGGTCCACGACCGGTACGCACAGCGGCCGTGTCACCGCCCTCAACGCCACCGTCAACTACGGCGGCGGCGACATCGTCTCCGGCCTGATCCAGACCACCGTCTGCGCCGAGCCCGGTGACTCCGGCGGTTCGCTCTACGGCAGCAACGGCACGGCGTACGGTCTGACCTCCGGCGGCAGCGGCAACTGCTCCTCCGGCGGCACGACGTTCTTCCAGCCCGTCACGGAGGCCCTGAGCGCCTACGGCGTCAGCGTCTACTAGGCCCCCCGGCGGCAGTTCGCAGCACTTCGTGGCCCCCGCACGCACCGCGTGCGGGGGCTTCACGCTGTGTGCGGGCGCCCTTCCGAACGGGGCGGCAGGGGGGCGAAATTCGGCCATGGGTAGACCTCGCAGAGTACGCCTACATTACTCGCGCGTAATGTTTGCAGTGTGAACGCGCGGGAGTTGGGTCCGATTTGACCGTGGACGATCAAATTGAGGGGGCGTGCGAAGCGCTGTCTACGCGCGTCTCGAACTCACCCTTGTGTGCTCCCCGTTGTCCTCGGAATAGTGGGCGCTCGTCAACGAGGCCCTTCCGGCTCGTGAGGTCCCCACAACCTCTCGCGCCGACCCCCCACAGGAGGACAGAAGTTGAAGCACCGACGCATACCCAAGCGGCGTGCAGCCGTGGCAGGCGCGGGCATCGCCGCGCTGGTCGCCGCGGGAGTGACGTTCCAGACCGCGAACGCCAGTGAGACCCCTGAGGCGTCCGCACCCCGGACCCTGTCGGTCACGGCGGCCGGAAAGCTCGCCTCGGCGCTGGCCGAGGACCTGGGCGGCGACGCGGCCGGAACGTACTACGACACCAAGAGCAAGAGCCTCGTGGTGAACGTGCTCGACGAGGCCGCCGCGCAGGCCGTCGAGAAGGCCGGCGCCAAGGCGAGAGTCGTGGCGAACTCCCTCGCCGAACTCAAGAGCGCCCGCAGCACGTTGAAGCAGGACGCGACGATCCCGGGCACGGCCTGGGTGACCGACCCGACGACGAACAAGGTCGTCGTCACCGCCGACCGTACGGTCTCCAAGGCCGAGTGGGCGACGCTGACGAAGGTCGTGGACGGGCTCGGGGCGAAGGCCGAACTCAAGCGGTCGAAGGGGGAGTACAAGCCCTTCATCGCCGGTGGCGACGCGATCACCGGTGGCAGCGGGCGCTGCTCGCTCGGCTTCAACGTGGTCAAGGGCGGCGAGCCGTTCTTCCTGACCGCCGGGCACTGCACCGAGGGCATCTCCGCCTGGTCGGACTCCAGCGGCAAGGCGATCGGCACCAACGCGGACTCCAGCTTCCCGGACAACGACTACGGGCTGGTCAAGTACACCGCGGAGGTCGCCCACCCGAGCGAGGTGAACCTGTACAACGGGTCCACCCAGAAGATCTCGGGCGCCGCGGACGCGACCGTCGGCATGGCGGTCACCCGGAGCGGATCGACCACGCAGGTGCACGAGGGCAAGGTCACGGGACTGGACGCCACCGTGAACTACGGCAACGGCGACATCGTCAACGGGCTGATCCAGACCGACGTGTGCGCGGAGCCCGGTGACAGTGGCGGGTCGCTGTTCTCGGGCGACAAGGCGGTCGGGCTCACGTCCGGCGGCAGCGGTGACTGCACCTCGGGCGGGGAGACGTTCTTCCAGCCGGTGACCGAGGCGCTGTCGGCGACCGGGACGCAGATCGGCTGACACGCTGAGTGTGTGAAGTCCCGCCCCTTGTGCGAGGGGCGGGACTTTTGCGTGGGGCGGGCTTTTGCGAAGTGTGGGTTGTGCGGGGTGTGGGTTTTGCTGGGTGTGGGTTTTCGTGGGGAGCCGCCGAACCGCTGTGGTTACGGCGTCGTGTTCGCCCCTTTGCGCAGTGCGGCTGCCGCCAGGGTGATCGCGGCTCCCGCCACCGCCCACGCCGACAGGACCAGGAGAGACGTCGTCATCGCGTTGTCGCCGAAGTAGGCGATGGAGCGCGTCGCCCAGGTGCCGGCGCCCGGGGGCAGGGCCGGGCCGATCGCCTTCCAGAAGGGCGGGAGGAGGGGTGGCGGCAGGGCGCCGCCCGCGCTGGGGTTGCCGAGGATGACCACCAGCAGGATGACCAGGCCGATGCCGATCGTGCCGAAGAGCCCCTGGAGGGCGAGGGTGGCCGCGCCCACGGCGAAGATGATCAGGGTGCCCAGGCCCCAGAGGGCCGCGGTGCTGCCCGGCAGGGCGTCCAGGATCGGGCCGGTGATGAGGGCTCCGCCGAGACCGCCGGTGATCGCGACCAGGGCCATGACCGCCAGGCGGATCGCGGCGCGCGTGGGGTTGGAGGGTTTCGCCCCGGCGCTGATGGCCAGGGCCGCGGCGCCCAGGTAGCCGCCCACGCACCAGCCGATCACCAGGTAGAAGGACGACAGCCCGTTGGGGTCGTGGGGTGCGGACGGGATCACGTCGATCGTCCGGATGGTGCGCCGCTCGGACTTCTCCAGGGTGGTGACGAGGGCCGTCAGTGTGGTGGAGAGGACCCTGCCGCCGCCGGAGGCGACCAGGAGGGTGTCGGTGCTGCCCTTGGGGTCGATGATCAGGGCGGCGTCGATGTCGCGGTGGGCGAGCCGGGTCCGGGCCGTCGACTCGTCGGGCAGGGCGCGGGGGTCCAGGGGGGAGCCGGGAAGACGTTCCAGCCGGGTGACCGCCTGCTGGGCCGCGGCCTGTGGGGCGACCAGGCCGAAGGGCACGTCCTTGGGCTTCGGGTCGTGCAGTGCTCCCACGTAGGACGCGATGAACAGCAGCTGGAGCGCGATCACGCCGACGATGAGGAGGGTGGCCCGCGGGGTGACGGCGTCTCTCACCTCGGCGAGGAACGAGCTGTGCGGCATGCCTCCACGGTCGGGGCTCGCGGGGTGTTTCCGCAGGTGGGGCGGGGCCGAACGGATGTCGCACATACATTCGAGGATGGGGGTATGGTGGGGGTGAGGTAGTTGGGAACAGATGTTCGAGAGCTGGTGTGGCTCACGAGTGCGGGAGGTGCGTGTGCCGGGGTTCACGCATCTGCACACCGTCTCCGGATTCTCGTTGCGTCATGGAGCCTCGCACCCGGAGCGACTGGCCGAGCGTGCCTCCGAGCGGGGCATGGACGCCCTGGCGCTGACCGATCGCGACACGCTCGCCGGCGCGGTCCGGTTCTCCAAGGCCTGCGGGAAGGCGGGGGTCCGTCCGCTGTTCGGGGTCGATCTGGCCGTGGCGGGTGCGGAGCCCGGAGCCGAGCATCAGGGGCGGCGGCGCCGGACCCCGGTGCGGGGTGGTGCCTTCGTCGACGAATCGGCCCCTCGTGTGATCTTCCTCGCCCGGGACGGTGCCCGGGGCTGGGGGGAGCTGTGCCGGCTCGTCTCGGCCGCCCACGAGGGGGAGGGGGCGACGCCCCTGCTGCCCTGGGGGCGCCATCATGCCGAAGGGCTGACCGTGTTGCTCGGGCCGGAATCGGATGTCGGGCGCGCCCTGGCCGCGGGGCGTCCCGACCGTGCGGCGCGGCTGCTCGTGCCCTGGCGGGAGAGCTACGGCGACGACCTGCGGCTGGAGGCCGTCTGGCACGGCCGGAAGGGTACGGGGCCCGGGTCGCTGCGGCTGGCCGCCCGTACCGTCGGCTTCGCCGCCGAGCAGCGGATCCGGCCCGTGCTCACCAACGCGGTGCGGTACGCCGATCCCGGGCTGGGGCCGGTCGTCGACGTTCTGGACGCCGCCCGGCGACTGGTGCCCATCGATCCGGCCGGGGAGCTGGACTCCGGCGAGGCGTGGCTCAAGGGCGCCGGGGACATGGTCGGGGCGGCGGAGCGGATCGTGGAGGCCGCGGGGTTCCGGCGGGAGACCGCTCACCGGCTGGTGGAGCAGACGGAGGCCACGGCCGCCGAGTGCCTGGTGGACCCCGAGAGCGATCTCGGGATCGGCACCGTGCACTTTCCCGAGCCGCATCTGGTCGGCGCCGGGCACCGCACCGCCCAGCGGACGCTGGCCTCACGGGCTGCTGCCGGGATGGTGCTGCGCGGATACGACCGGCGACGGGAGTACTGGGAGCGGATGCACCACGAGCTGGACATCATCGCCCACCACGGATTCGCCTCCTACTTCCTGACCGTCGCCCAAGTGGTCGACGACGTACGGAAGATGGGCGTCCGGGTCGCAGCCCGGGGCTCCGGGGCCGGATCGCTCGTCAATCACCTGCTCGGCATCGCGCACGCCGATCCCATCGAGCACCGGCTGCTGATGGAGCGGTTCCTGTCGAAGGAGCGGGTCGTGCTGCCCGACATCGACATCGACGTGGAGTCCGCGCGCCGGCTGGAGGTCTACCGCGCGATCATCGACCGGTTCGGCACCGAACGGGTCGCGACGGTCGCCATGCCGGAGACGTACCGCGTGCGGCACGCCATCCGTGACGTGGGGGCCGCCCTGTCCATGGACCCGGCCGAGATCGACCGCATCGCCAAGTCCTTTCCGCACATCCGGGCACGGGGCGCCCGCGCCGCGCTGGAGGAACTGCCCGAACTGCGCGCGCTGGCGGGGGAGAAGGAGAAGTACGGGAGGCTGTGGGAGCTGGTCGAGGCGCTGGACGCCCTGCCGCGCGGGGTCGCCATGCACCCGTGCGGGGTGCTGCTGTCCGACGCCTCCCTGCTGGCCCGTACCCCGGTCATGCCGACCAGCGGCGAGGGCTTTCCGATGTCGCAGTTCGACAAGGACGACGTCGAGGAGCTCGGGCTGCTGAAGCTCGATGTGCTGGGGGTGCGGATGCAGTCGGCCATGGCGCACGCGGTGCAGGAGGTGGAGCGGGTCTCGGGGAAGAGGGTCGATCTGGACGCGCTGCCCCCGGACGACCCCGCGACGTACCGGCTGATCCAGTCCACCGAGACGCTCGGGTGCTTCCAGATCGAGTCGCCCGGGCAGCGGGATCTGGTCGGGCGGCTCCAGCCGGCCGGCTTCCACGACCTCGTCGTCGACATCTCGCTGTTCCGGCCCGGCCCGGTCGCGGCCGACATGGTGCGGCCGTTCATCGAGGCGCGGCACGGACGGGCGCCGATCCGGTATCCGCACCCGGATCTGGAGGGGCCGCTGAAGGAGACCTACGGGGTCGTCGTCTTCCACGAGCAGATCATCGACATCGTCGACATCATGACCGGCTGCGGGCGCGGCGAGGCCGACCGGGTGCGGCGCGGGCTGTCGGACGCGGAGTCGCAGGGGCGGATCAAGGTGTGGTTCGCGCAGCACGCGGCGGCGAACGGCTATGACGCGGAAACGATCCAGCGGACCTGGGAGATCGTCGAGGCCTTCGGGTCGTACGGCTTCTGCAAGGCGCACGCCGTCGCCTTCGCCGTGCCGACGTACCAGTCGTCGTGGCTGAAAACCCATCACCCGGCTGCCTTCTACGCGGGGTTGCTCACGCACGACCCCGGGATGTACCCCAAGCGGCTGCTGCTGGCGGACGCGCGGCGGCGTGGGGTGCCCGTGCTGCCGTTGGATGTGAACACATCGGGAGTCGCACACCGTATCGAACTGGTGTCCGGTAAGTGGGGGCTGCGGCTGGCGCTCTCCGACGTGCACGGCATCAGCGAGGCCGAGGCGGCCCGGATCGCCGAGGGGCAGCCGTACGCCTCACTGGTCGACTTCTGGGAGCGGGGCCGCCCCAGCCGTCCGCTGGCCCAGCGGCTCGCGCAGGTGGGAGCGCTGGACGCGTTCGGCGCCAACCGCCGGGATCTGCAACTGCATCTGACCGAGCTGCACCGGGGCGCCCGGGGTGCGGGCGGCGGGCAGCTCCCCCTGGCCGGAGGCCGGAAGACCGCTCCGGCCGGGCTGCCCGATCTCACCTCCTCGGAACGGCTCAGCGCCGAACTGGGCGTGCTGTCCATGGACGCCTCACGCAATCTGATGGACGACCACCGGCAGTTCCTCGACGAGCTGGGCGTGGTGTCGGCGCGGCGGCTGCGCGAGGCCCGGCACGGGGAGACGGTGCTGGTCGCGGGCGCCAAGGCGGCCACCCAGACACCGCCGATCCGGTCCGGCAAGCGGGTCATCTTCAGCACCCTGGACGACGGCACGGGCCTGGTCGACCTCGCCTTCTTCGACGACTCCCACGACGCCTGCGCCCACACCGTCTTCCACTCCTGGCTGCTGCTGGTGCGCGGGGTGGTGCAGCGCCGCGGCCCGCGCAGCCTCAGCGTGGTGGGCGCCGCCGCCTGGAACCTCGCGGATCTGCTGGACGTGCGCCGGGAGGAGGGGCTGGAGGGGGTCGCGGCCCGGCTGGCCGGCCCCGGCGGAGGAGGTACCGGTGATGAGGGTTCCGGCGATGACGCTTCCGGCGACGACGGCGAGGGTGCCGCGCGCCGGCGGCTCGCCGGGTCGGACGGAGCGCCCGCGCCGACGGGCTCCGCGGCCAGGGATCCGATGGAGCAGCGGAAGATCCGCATGCCCACGGGGTACGAGATGCACCCCTGGGCCGATCTGCGTCCGGCGGGCGAAGGGCCCGCGAACACGAGGAAGTTGTGGCACCAGAGTCCGGGGAGTGCGGGATGACCATCCTCTGCGTACGTTTCCAGCTGCCTCCGACGAGCGAGGCCGACCTGCCCCAGCTGCTCGGGATGCTCGAGGAGTTCACCCCCGTCGTCCAGGCACTGCCACCGGACGGGGCGCTGGCCGACCTGCGCGGCGCCGAGCGGTACTTCGGGCGGGACGCCGTCGAACTGGCCTCGGTGATCCGGGTGCGGTCGCTCGCGCTGTACGGCGTCGACTGCGTGATCGGGGCGGGGCCCGGGCCGATGCTGGCCCGGATGGCGCTGCATGACGCCGTGCCCGGGGTGACGTGTGCGGTGCCCGACGAGCCGGGCGCCATCACGGAGTTCCTCGCGGAGAAGCCCGTCGCCGAGCTGCCCGGCGTGGGCACCGCGACCGCCCGCACGCTGGGCGACTACGGCCTGGACACCCTCGGCCGGGTCGCCGCCGCACCGCTGTCCACGCTCCAGCGGCTGATCGGCGCCAAGGCCGGCCGCGAGCTGCGTGAGAAGGCGAACGGCGTCGACCGCGGCCGGGTCGTGCCGAACGCCGTCTCCCGGTCCCTCGCCGCGGAACGCCCCTTCGGGCGCGACGAACTGGACCCGGACCGGCACCGCCGGGCGCTGCTGTCGGCCGCCGAGGAGATCGGCGCCCGGCTGCGCGCCCTGGAGAAGGTCTGCCGCACGCTCACCCTGACCGTGCGCTACGCCGACCGGTCCGCCACGACCCGCAGTCGCACCCTGCCCGAACCGACCGCGCACTCCCCGGCGCTGACCAGGGCCGTGTACGGCATGTACGAGGCGCTCGGACTGCAGCGGGCCCGGGTGCGGGCGATCGCCCTGCGCGCCGAGGGGCTCGACCCCGCCGACCAGGCCTCCCATCAGCTGACCTTCGACCCGGTGGACGAGAAGGTCCGCCGTATCGAGGAGGTCGCGGATCGCGCGCGAGCGAAGTTCGGGCCGCGGGCGGTGATGCCCGGGGGGCTAGGGGGGCGGGCGGCGTAGAGCCTTCCGCGTGACGTCAGTTGGCCCACGGCGGCACGATGCGGGTGCCGTCGGCCAGCCGTGCCTCGAGGCCGATCGAGGTGGTGACCCAGGAGTACGCGGTCCGGTCGGTCGGGTTCTCGACGGTCAGGGTGGCGCCGGGGTTGATGATCACCGTGTCGCCCGCGGCGATCCGCTCGGTGCGGCCGTCGAGGGTGATCAGCAGTTCGCCGTCGAGCAGATGGAAGATCTCCTCCCGGCTGACCGTGTGCGCGGGCGCCTTGAGGCCGGGCGGGAGCTCACCGCGCCAGGCGCACAGCTCCTTGCTGCCGCTGCTCGGGGTGGCGTACGAGACGAAACGGGCGCCGTGGATCTCGTGGGTGACGGCTTCGGACGATCGGACGATGGGCATGAGGCCTCCAAGTGGTCAAGCTGCTTGACTATATAGTCAAGCAGCTTGACCATCGCGTCAAGGGTGTTTCAATGCATGCGTGCACAACTCCGAGGCCATGGCCCTGTCCGCCGCCCTGCTCGCCGCCGCCGGCGGGCTCACGCAACGCATCCACGAGGGCGTGATCGCCCGTGGCTTCGAGGGGCTGCGGCCCGCGCACGGCTTCGCCTTCGCCCGGCTCGCTCCGGACGGCGCGACGGTCACCGACCTCGCCGTCCATCTCGGGGTGACCAAACAGGCCGCGAGCCAGCTCGTCGACGAGATGGTGCGCAAGGGGTACGCCGAGCGGCGGCCGCACCCCGGGGACGCGCGGGCGCGGCTGGTCGTGCTGACCGGGCGGGGCTGGGACTGCACGCGGGCCGCGGAAGAGGCGGCGGCCGAGGTGGTGCGGGAATGGGGTGCGGTAGTGGGGGAGGAGGAACTGCGCCTCCTGGGAGAGCAGTTGCTGCGCGTCGCTCCTCGCGGGCCCATTCGGCCCGCCTGGTGAGGGTGGGTCCCCGGCGGCGGTTATCACTGGAAGTTTTTACTGACGCGTAACTTCCCAGTTTGACTACTCGCCCGTAACTTGACGAGTGAACAGCATCCTCGTGATCCGGATCACAGGGCCCAGTGCCGTCGCGCCCCCTTTGAGCCGCAAGGAGATCACCCGATGCTGCCCTGGAAACGAGTGCTCAGACCCCTGGCCGCGCTGCTGCTGACCGCCGCCGCCGTCACCGTCCCCGCCACCACCGCCCAGGCCTCCGGCGCCCCGAGCTGGGGGTCCCCCCTGCTCGAGCGAAGCCGAGAGCTTGGGGGAGGCTGGAACGACTACTCCTGCAAGCCGTCCGCCGCCCACCCCCGCCCCGTCGTCCTGGTCCACGGCACCCTCGGGAACTCCGTCGACAACTGGCTGGGCCTCGCCCCCTACCTGAAGGTCCGCGGCTACTGCGTCTTCTCCCTCGACTACGGCCAGTTGGAGGGCGTCCCCTTCTTCCACGGCCTCGGACCCGTCGAGAAGTCCGCCGGACAGCTGAAGGACTTCGTGGACCGGGTGCTCGCGGCCACCGGCGCCACCGAGACCGACGTCGTCGGGCACTCGCAGGGCGGCATGATGCCCCGCTACTACGTGAGGTTCCTCGGCGGGGCAGCCAAGGTGAACGCCCTGGTCGGTATCGCGCCCAGCAACCACGGCACCACCCTGAGCGGTCTCACCCACCTGCTGCCCTACTTCCCCGGCGCCGCGGACCTGTTGACGAAGAACACCCCCGCCCTCGCCGACCAGGTCACCGGCTCCGCCTTCCTCACCAAGCTCAACACGGGCGGCGACACGGTGCCCGGCGTGCGCTACACCGTCATCGCCACCCGGTACGACGAGGTGGTCACACCGTGGCGCAGCCAGTACCTGAACGGGCCGGACGTGCGCAACGTCCTGCTCCAGGACCTGTGCCCCGTCGACCTGTCCGAGCACGTGGCCGTCGGGCTGCTCGACCGGGTCGCCTTCCACGAGGTGGCCAACGCCCTCGATCCGGGGCGGGCCAGGCCCACCACCTGTGCATCGGCCTTCGAATGACACGTGTCACCGGATGACACGTGTCAGGGAGACGTTCGGGGCCTGTCCGGCCTGAGCCGCCGGACAGGCCCCTGGTCAGGGGGCGGTGGACCGGGTCAACGGGCCCCGTCCACCGGACCGTGGTTCACCGGCCGTGCCGTCCGGCGCTCTCCGTCCGGCGCCGGGCCGACAGGAACAGGGCCGACGAGCCGAGCGCCAGGGCCGCCGCGCCGCCGATCGCGAGGTAAGTGGTGCCGCTGTCACCGCCGGTCTCGGCGAGGTTCTCGGTGGCACCGGCCGCCTCGGGCCGGTTGGGCGCGGATGCGGCGGCCTTCGGCCGGACCGCAGTGCTCCCCTTCGGGGCCGCGGCCGGCTCGGCCGAGGTGCTGGGGTCGTCGTCACCGTGCCCGTGGTGCTCGATCGTCGACTTGCCGTTGCCCTCCTCGATCTGCTCGTTGGTGGGAGCGGAGGCGGAGGGGGCCGGGGCGGCGCCGCCCGCCGCGCCGCCATCGCCGCCGAAGCTGACGTCCGAGCAGGAGTAGAAGGCCTCCGGGCTGTCCGAACGCTGCCAGACCGCGTACAGCAGGTGCTTGCCGGAGCGTTGGGGCAGGGTGCCGGAGAACGTGTAGAAGCCGCCGGTGGCGGCCGGGTTCGTGGACGTCGCGACGGGGTGCGCGAGATCCAGGTCCTTC
The DNA here is from genome assembly GCF_042955215.1 of Streptomyces sp. NPDC012466. Lineage (NCBI taxonomy): Bacteria > Bacillati > Actinomycetota > Actinomycetes > Kitasatosporales > Streptomycetaceae > Streptomyces > Streptomyces sp. NPDC012466. Next base: position 68,087 of record NZ_JBIBEQ010000014.1, read on the forward strand.
CAGGCGAGCGGCTTGGCCGGGTCGTAGCCGGGCTTGGTGATGTACACCGTGAAGGTGCCCTTGTGAGGCGCGGTCACGCGGTACTTGAAGGTGTGCGAGCCGCTGTTCACGCCGGTCGCGGGCCAGTCGGCGCGGGCCAGGTCGAGGCCCTTGAACTCCTCGCTGTTCGCGCTGCACAGCTTGCCGTCCGGGATGAGCTGCTGGTGCCGGCCGCCCGCGTCGCCGATGCGGATGCCGTTCCAGTCGTAGAGGGCCTGGGTGCCGCCGGCCGCGACCGCCGCCTTGCACGCGGCCGACCTGGGGCTCTCGGGGCCCTCGGCGTAGCACTGCGCGACCCGGCTGACCGGGTCGCCCATCGAGCCGTGCGCGGCGGCCGGGGCGGCGGTCAGCGCGGTCAGGGCGAACGGGAGGCCGCCGAGGGCGGCGACGGTGGCGGCCTTGCGGCGTGCGGGCATGCGGGAACTCCTCGAAACGGTGCAGGGGACAGGGCCGGGCCCGAAGGGGCCGGATCCCGTGGGGTGGTCCCGAAGCTAGCCCCTGAAAACCGGGAAATCGCCTGCTGAGGGCGGGGGGAGGAGATCCTTATGGCCCGCTTAAGGGAGTGTTCGGACTGTCATCAGGTAGGTACCGTCACGGCATGGCAGACGAGGAGATCCGGCCGGCCGGGGCCGCCGACGTACCGGTCGTCGCGGACGTGGTCGACGCGGCCTTCCGCCCCTACATCGAGCGCATCGGGCGGGTGCCGCAACCCATGGAGGAGGACCACGCGGCGAACGTGGCCGCGGGCAAGGTGTTCGTGACGGGCGATCCCGTGACCGGGCTCGTCGTCGTCGAGGCGTTCGAGGACCACCTCTTCCTCGACACCATCGCCGTCCACCCCACCGCACACGGCGGGGGAGTGGGGCGGCGCCTGCTGCGGTTCGTGGAGGCACACGCGCGTGCGCTGGGGCTGCCCGAGATCAGGCTCTACACCAACGCGCTGATGTGGGAGAACCAGAAGATCTACCCGCGGTATGGCTACGAACGGGTGGAGCGCCGCGTGGACGGGCCCTATGACCGCGTGCACTACCGCAAGCGGCTGCTCTGACCCCCGCGGGCGGCCGCTGCGACGCGTCTCATGACCGGCACCGGCCGCTCAGGCGTCCGGCCACCACGTGCGTGCGATGTCCTTGCGGACCTCCGGGCGCCCCGCGGGGCGCTCGTCGGCTTCGTCGCGGACCCGGCGGACGTCCGTCTTCTTCAGGGGCTTCTGCACGGTCACACGGCGCATGGCTGCCTCCTTAAGGGTCTACCGGGTTCCGCGTTCTCACGGAGGTAGACCTTTCGGGGGAGGGTTACTCATCGCTCCTGGTCTGTCAGTGGCGGCAGTCACGATTCGAGTGTCAGTGGCGGGTGTCACTCTTGGGCCATGACGAACGACAGTGAGCCGGTGACCTGCTTCGACGTCGACTGGGACGCCGAGGCGGCCTCCTTCGACGACGAACCCGACCACGGCCTGCGCGACCCCGACGTGCGCCGCGCCTGGGCAGGGCGGCTGCGCGGCTGGCTGCCGGGGCGCGCGGGCGACGTCCTCGACCTCGGCTGCGGCACCGGCAGCCTGTCACTCCTCGCGTCCGAGCAGGGGCACCGCGTCACGGGCGTGGACCTCTCCCCGGCGATGGTGACGCTCGCCCGGGAGAAGCTGGCCGGACGCGACGCGGTGTTCCTCGTCGGGGACGCCGCGTCACCGCCGGTCGGGGAGCAGCGGTTCGACGCCGTGCTCGTCCGGCACGTCCTGTGGGCCCTGCCCGACCCCGGCCGCGCCCTCGCGCGCTGGTGCGGGCTGCTGCGGCCGGGAGGGCGGCTCGTGCTGGTCGAGGGTGTGTGGGGGAGCGACGCGCCGGTCGGCATACCGGCCGAGCGGATCACGCGCCTGCTCGGTCCGATCGCCGGGCAGGTACGCGTGGAGCGGCTCTCCGGCGATCCGCTGCTGTGGGGCGGGGCGGTGGCGGACGAGCGGTACGCGGTGATCGCGCAGGCCCGGGCGTCAGGCCAGGAGCGCGGTGAATCCGCCCCCGCGGGCCAGTGACTCCAGCTCGTCGAGCGCGGCCAGGGCGGCCTGTGCCGCCTCGGGGTCCGACTCGCCGAGGCCGCTCTCGGCGAACTCGTCCTCGTCCAGGCGCCGTACGTCCGTGCCGTCCGCGGAGCGCCACAGGTCCAGGTCGAGATCCTCCACGACCAGTTCCGGGCCGGAGCGCCGGGCGGGGCGGGTGACGTCGCAGTACCAGCCCTTCAGCGTGCCCGTCGCCGAGCGGACCTCCTTCACCGCGTACCAGCGGTCGCGCCAGTAGTACTCCGTGAAGACGTCCCCGGGCTCGAAGCGGACGAAGCCGAAGTCGCGGACGCCGGAGCCCGCCCAGGGGGCGCGTACCGCGACGCGGGTGCCGTCGTCCGCCAGCAGCTCGCCGGTGTAACGGATCTTCGTACGGCCCGCCTTGACGAGGACGACGTCCAGCCGGGCGGGCCCGTCAGCCGAGTTCGCGGACATAACGCACTTCCTTCGCGCAGACTTCGTAGCCGAACCACTTGTTGATGGCGATCATCGGCTCGTTTCCGGTGTCGTTGCCGGTGAACGCCTCCGTGTACCCCGCGGCGCGTGCCCGGTGCAGGGAGTCGTTCTTGGCGAGCTTCGCCAGGCCCCTGCCGCGGAACGCGCGGGCGGTGCCGGTCATGGCGGTGCCGTAGCGGGAGTCGCCGTCGGTGTACGCCACGCTGAACGCGGCGGGGCGGCCGTCGACGACCGCGACCGTGGTCAGGTCGCGGTTGAGCAGCGGGTGCTTCCAGTGCTCCTCGACCCAGGCCTCGTAGTCCGTGAACTCCACGTCGATGTCGCTCGGTTCGTCCGACGAGGTCTCCGCGTCCAGTTCGAACATCGGGCGCGGGTCGTCCGCGAAGTCGGTGGCCGTGCGCAGTTCGACTCCCGCCGGAAGGTCCTGGCGGGGCGGCAGGGTGCCGGCCGCCAGGTCCAGGCGCAGGAACCAGGCGGAACGGCTGGCCCGGAAGCCGTGCCGCTCGGCGAAGGCACGGTTGTCCGGCTCGTCCAGCACCCAGGTGAACAGCTTCGTGACGCCCAGGCGCCCCAGGCGCTCCTCGGCGGTGCGCAGCAGGAGCGAACCGGCGCCGCGACCCCGGTGGCCGGGACGGACGTAGATGTTGGCCGAGCCCTGGCCCGGCTCCGGGCTGTCGTGGGCGACGCTGACCTGAGCCGTGCCGATGATCTCACCGTCCTCCTCGGCGACGAGCTGCCCGAAGTGGGCGTCCGGGTGGGCGTGCGTCAGGGTGTGCACCACGGACTCGGGTGTGGAGAGCATGTACGGAAGGGCGAGGCGGCGGGTGGTGGAGAACCCCTCGGCGTCGGCTGGTACATCGGGGCGCAGGTCACGCACGATCACGGTCATGGAGGCGCACGCTACGTGTGAACCCCTCGGGGGTGCCTCTCATTTTCCGCCGGGTGCGCGACAATCGGCGTGTGACCTTGAAGATCGACATCGACGACAGTGCCCCGCCCTACGAGCAGGTGCGGGCGCGGATCTCCGAGCAGGCGCGGTCGGGTGCGCTGCCGGTGGGCTACCGGCTGCCGACCGTGCGGGGACTGGCCGAGTCGCTGGGCCTCGCCGCGAACACGGTCGCCAAGGCCTACCGGGCGCTGGAGGCGGACGGGGTGATCGAGACGCGGGGCCGCAACGGCACCTTCGTGGCCGCGGCCGGCTCGGCGGCGGACCGCGAACTGGCCGCGGCCGCACAGACCTACGCGGAGCGGGCCAGGAGGCTCGGGCTGGGCGAGGATGTCGCGCTCGCAGCGGTCCGGGACGCCCTGCGGGCGGCTCACGAGGCGTAGGGCCTCTCAGCCGGACGGCTGCGTCAGCCGCTCCGGTGTCCGTGTGATGTCCAGACCCGCCGACCTCCCCGCCCGTGCGAACGCCGTCGCGTCCGCCACCGCGGCGCCTCCCGGGTCGTTGTTGAAGTACGCGAAGACGTCCTCGCCGTCGGACCAGGTCGTGGCGATGCGGTCGAGCCAGGTGGCGAGGGAGCGGCGGCCGTAGCGGGGCCAGGGCCGGGCACGGCCCTGGTGGAAGCGGACGTAGCCCCAGTCGGTGGTGCGCCACAGCGGTGTGGCCGGGCGGGCCAGGATGTCGGCCCAGCACAGGGCGGCGCCCCGGGACTCCAGGACCCGGCGGACCTCCGGTGTCCACCAGGAGTCGTGGCGCGGCTCGACCGCGACCCGGGTCGGGGCCGGGAAGCAGGCCAGGCACGCGTCCAGCAGGCCCGGGTCGGCGCGCAGGGTGGGCGGGAGCTGGAGCAGGACCGGACCCAGGCGGTCGCCGAGGCCCGCCGCGTGGCTCATCAGCCGGTGCACCGGCTCCTCGGGGTCCTTGAGCCGCTTGATGTGGCTCAGATAGCGGCTCGCCTTGACCGCGACGACGAAGTCCGCGGGCACCCGTCCCCGCCAGTCCTCGAACGTCTCCCGGGCCGGAAGCCGGTAGAAGGCGTTGTTGATCTCGACGGTGGCGAAGTGCCCCGCGTACTCCTCCAGCCAGAGCCGCATCGGCAGCCCGGACGGGTACAGGACGTCCCGCCAGTCTTTGTACTGCCACCCGGACGTGCCGACGAACAGGGTCATACCCCTATGAAAACACCAGGCGCCCTGGAGGGCGGCAGCGGCGGCCCGGCCTTCCGGCCCCCGCTACACCTCGGTGCGCGTGTGGAAGCGGTAGAACAGCAGCAGGAAGACGGCTGCCGTGACCAGCAGCGCCGTGATGACCACCGGGCGGAGGTCGTCCCCGGTCTGGCTGTAGAGGAAGCCCAGCGCGGCGCCGGCGAACACGGCCCGGAGCAGGGCGTGCAGGGCGTGCAGGTCGCGCCTGAGACGCCGGGTCGCCTGGACCACGGCGATGCACAGGGCCATGAAGGCCAGCGCGCTCCACACGCCCGACGCCACATCCGGTCCGGTGATCGGGCCGCCGTGACGCCGGTTCACCGCGACCCAGTTGCCGTAGACGACCCCCAGGACGACGGGCAGGACCCACCGCGCGACGCGGTGGGCCGGTTCGCTGAACACGGTGGGTGCCGTGTGTGCCATCGGATGCCTCCCTGGTCCATGCGGAGCTCGGCGTCGCTCCGCCGGACACTGTGGCACGCCCGGTTAACAGGGAGGTGAGAAGCGGTTGTGAGCGACCCCGGCGGGTGGCCTCGCTACAGATACAGCCCCGCGTCGACGCCCCCGCGCGGCTCCGGCAGGGAGGTCGGGGACGTGCCCCGGCGCAGCGCGTACAGCTCCGCCAGCGTCGCGCCCTCGCGGCCGACCCCGTCTTCCCGGCCCAGCCAGTTCACCGCCTCGCCGCGGGTCAGCGGACCGACCTCGATCCGGGCGAGGCAGCGGCCGGGGCGGACCACGGCCGGGTGCAGGCGCTCCAGGTCCTCGTTGGTGGTGACCCCGACCAGGACGTTGCGGCCCTGGCCGAGCAGGCCGTCCGTCAGGTTCAGCAGCCTCGACAGGGCCTGGCCCGCCGTGTGCTTGGCCTCGCCGCGGATCAGCTCGTCGCAGTCCTCCAGGAGCAGCAGCCGCCAGCGGCCCTTGCCCGTCGCGTCCTCCTCGCCGATGGCGATGTCCATGAGGTAGCCGACGTCGGAGAAGAGCCGCTCGGGATCCAGGACGCAGTCCACCTGGCACCAGTCGCGCCAGGAACGGGCCAGCGTCCGCAGCGCCGACGTCTTGCCGGTGCCCGGCGGGCCGTGCAGCAGCAGGAGACGGCCCGCGATGTCCTCGGGGGTCGTCTTCATGAGGCGGTCCATGGCGTCCGCCACCGGCGCGGTGTAGTTGGACCGGACCTCGTCCCAGGTGCCCGCCGCGATCTGGCGGGTCGTGCGGTGCGGGCCGCGGCGCGGGGAGACGTACCAGAAGCCCATCGTGACGTTCTCCGGCTGCGGTTCGGGCTCGTCCGCCGCGCCGTCCGTGGCCTGGTCGAGGACCTTCTTCGCCAGTTCCTCGCTGGTCGCCGTCACCGTGACGTCGGCGCCCCGGTTCCAGCGGGAGACCAGCAGCGTCCAGCCGTCGCCCTCGGCTAGGGTCGCGCTGCGGTCGTCGTCCCGGGCGACGCGCAGCAGGCGGGCGCCGGACGGCAGCAGCGTCGCCCCGGACCTGACGCGGTCGATGTTCACCGCGTGGGAGAACGGCTGCTCGCCCGTCGCGAAGCGGCCGAGGAACAGCGCGTCGACGACGTCGGACGGGGAGTCGGAGTCGTCGACGTTGAGCCGGATCGGCAGCGCCTCGTGCGGGTTGTCAGACATGCCGCCATGATCCGGCACGGGGGCGCCGCGTGCACCCGGTTTCCCTGTGCACGCGGCATGTCGTCCCGCGCAGGTCAGCCCCCGGTCCGGGAGACCAGCCGGCGTGCCTGCCGGGTCCTGCGGACCACGGCGTACCCCTTGGTCAGGACACGGTCCCGGGCGAACGTACGGGCGATCGCGCGGCCCTCGACCACCCGCTCGAACTCCTCGACGCCGGTACTGCGGCGCACCGTCACCCGCCGCAGGGCGTACGGCCCCTGCGCCCGGCGTGCGAGGCCGTTGCCGACGGCGAGGGCCTGGGCGTACCCCGTCTCGCGCACCGCCTGCCGGACCCGGCGGCTGGAGTAGCCGTAGGGGTAGGCGAACGAGGCCGGTACGGCGCCCAGTTGGTCCGAGACGATCTCCTTGCAGTGGATCAGCTCGAACCGCAGGGTGGCCTCGGAGACCTGGTCGAGCTGTGGGTGGCTGTGGCTGTGCCCCCCGATCTCGACGCCCGCCGCCGCGAGTTCGCGGACCTGGTCCCAGTCCAGCATGGTGTCCAGGCCGCCTCCGGTGTCGTACGGGCCCCTGAGCCACCCGGTGGAGACGAACAGGGTGGCCGGGAAGCCGTGCTTGGCGAGCGCGGGGAGGGCGTGCCGGTGCACGCCCTCGTAGCCGTCGTCGAAGGTGATGAGGACCGGCCGTTCGGGCAGCGCGCGGCCGGAGCGCCAGCACGCCGCCAGTTCGGCCGTGGTGACCGGGGTGCGGCCCCGGTCGGCGAGCACCGCCATCTGCTCGGCGAACGCCTCCGGGGTCACCGACAGGGCGCGGGTCGCCTCGTTCGGGTCGGTCGCGACCGCGTGGTACATGAGGATCGGTACGCGGGCGTCACTCACGGGCCGTCACCTCCACCCGCGGCACCGCGAACGTGGTCCCGCTCCGGCGTGCCCGGGCGCTGCCGACGACGTAACCGCCCGCCGCCGTCAGCACCCCGGCCACGATCGCCCCGGCCCGTCCGGCACCGCCCGGCCGGGCCAGCAGGGCGTCCCGCAGACCCCGGGCCACCCCGGCCGGCAGGACCCGGGTGGCGTACCGGCGCTCGGACTCCAGGCCCTTCTCGGCCCCCACGCTCCGGGCCACCAGGGCCTTGGACAGGCCCTCCGCGTAGGCGCGGGTGCGGAAGTAGCGGAACCGCTCCCGGATTTCGGGCACCCGGTGGTGGATCACCGCCCGGTCGTCGATCAGCAGGACCGCGTCGGGCCGGGCGCGGCTGAGGCGGATGCACAGTTCCGTCTCCTCGCAGCCCAGTGGGCGTTTGTCGCCGTCCCGGCCGATGCCGGTGGCGAAGCCGCCCGCCGCGTCGAAGGCGCTGCGGCGGAACGAGGCGTTGCCGCCGAGCACGTTGCGCACCCGCACCCTGCCGCGCGGCAGGCCGCGGTACGTGCAGCCCACCACCCAGTCGAACTCCTCCGGGAACCAGACCGGCCGCCGCCCCGACGCCCAGACCGGCACGGTGCGCCCGCCGACCGCCATCACCCGCGGGTCGTCGTACGCCTCGGCGAAGTGCCGCAGCCAGTCGCGTTCGGCCACGGCGTCGTCGTCGAGGAAGGCCACGATCTCGCCGCGGGCGGCGGCGATGCCGGTGTTGCGGCCGGCGGACAGGCCGCGGGGGCCCGCGTTGGCGAGCACCCGCACCACGGTGCCGTCGGAGGACTCCTTGTACTCCTTGGCCAGACGCTCCCGGAGCGTCTCGTTGTGATCGACGACCAGCAGCGTCTCCAGGGCCGGCCGTGACTGCGCGCGGACCGAGGAGACCGCCGCGAGGACGTCCTCCCAGCGGTCCTCGGTGTACGCGCAGATCACGACGGAGATGCCGGGACCGCTCAAGACACCTCTCCCCGCATGGTGTCCAGCATCGGCGAGTGGGGCGAACGACGGCGCAGGGCGCGGCGGTTGGAACGTTCCTGAAGGATCACCCTGAGCACGCGCAGCCCGTCCCGCACGGCCCGCAGATTGCTGACGCCGTGGATGCGCAGGTACTCGTGGCTCGGGATCTCCTGCACCTTGAGCCCGGCCTTGACGACCCGGATGTTCATCAGCGTCTCGACCTCGAAGCCGGTGCAGTCGAGGTCGATCTTGTCGAGGCAGTGGCGCCAGAACGCGTTGTAGCCGTAGCAGAGGTCGGTGTAGCGGGCGCCGAACTTGCGGTTGACGACCGTGCACAGCGCCCAGTTGCCGAGCTTGCGGATGAAGGTCATGTCGTCGGTGCCGCCGCCGTTGGCGAAGCGGGAGCCCTTGGCGAAGTCCGCGCCGGAGACCAATGCGGAGACGTAGGAGAGGATCTCGCCGCCGTCCGCCGAGCCGTCCGCGTCGACCATCACGATGATGTCGCCGGTGCAGGCCTGGAAGCCGGTGATCAGGGCGTCGCCCTTGCCCTTGCCCCGCTGCTCGACCACCTTGACCTCGGGCCACAGCTCGCGGGCCACCTCGACGGTGTTGTCGGTGGAGTTGCCGTCGACCAGGACCACTTCGTGGATCCAGTCGGGCAGGGTCTTGAAGACGTACGGAAGGTTCTCCGCCTCGTTCATGGCCGGGATCACCACGCTCACCGGCGGCGCTATGGCCAGGTGGGTGGAGACGGGCCGGTACTTCCCGGCGGTCGGCGGATGCGGGTCCGTCGCGGCCGGCTGCAGTACGGAACTCATGAGTCTGGTCCCTCTCGTCCGGTGGACCGCCCCCCCAGGGCAGTCCGGATCCAGTCCGGTTCGAAAGGGGGGTTCTCACCCGTGGCACGCCGAGATGGAGCTTCGGGCACGCCGGGTGAGCTGGCAAAACTGGCCGGCCGCGAAAAAACGGCAGCCGACCGCGCGGCACGGCCCGGAGACAATTGCGGTCACCGAGCACGGCACCCCCCTACCGCGCCCCGCGCCGGTTCGTCGCGGTCCTTGAGCCCTCCCCTGGAGCCGCGTACTGACGGACCGATGCGGGTGAGATGTATGACGGTATTGACGATTGAACCCGTATGGCAAGACCTGGAACGGCCTCTCACGTTTTTGTTGGTTTGGTCGTTGCGAGGGACCGCTCGTGCGACGCAAGTTGCACGTTCCCGTTTCATAAACATGCGTTCCCCGGAGGCGATCAGGGCCTCCGGGGAACGTGTGTTCAGGTGCGGGTACGGGCGCGGGTGCGGACGTCGGTCACGGGACGATCTGCAACAGGCGGTTCGGCGAACCGGACCCCGCGCTGGTGACCTTGCCGGTGACGGCGCCGTTCACCAGGGCCGTCGCGACCTGGGCCGGGGTCGACGAGGTGTGACCCGCCAGGTAGACCGCCGCCGCGCCCGCGACGTGCGGGGTCGCCATCGAGGTGCCGGAGATGGTGTTGGTCGCGGTGTCACTGGTGTGCCAGCCGGCCGTGATCGACGAGCCGGGCGCGAAGATGTCCAGGGCGGATCCGTAGTTGGAGTAGCTCGCCTTGGCGTCCGTGCTGGTGGTCGCTCCGACCGTGATCGCCTCGGCGACCCGGGCCGGGGAGGACGAGGAGGCGGAGGTGCTGCTGTTGCCCGCGGCGACGGCGTACGTGACGCCGCTGGCTATGGAGTTGCGGACCGCCGTGTCCAGGGTCGCGGAGGCGCCGCCGCCGAGCGACATGTTGGCGACCGAGGGACCGGAGTGGTTCTTCGTCACCCAGTCGATGCCCGCGATCACGCCGGCCGTGGTGCCGGAACCGCTGTTGTTCAGCACGCGCACACCCACGATCTTCGCCTTCTTGGCCACGCCGTAGGTGGAGCCGGCGATCGTGGTGGCCACATGGGTGCCGTGGCCGTTGCCGTCGGAGGCGTCGCTGTCGCCGTCGACGGCGTCGTAGCCGTGGGAGGCGCGGCCGCTGATCTGCTGGTGGGTGATGCGCACACCGGTGTCGATCACATAGACCGTCACACCGCTGCCCGCGCTGTCCGGGTAGGTGTAGGTGCCGGACAGCGGCAGCGAGGTCTGGTCGATGCGGTCCAGTCCCCACGGGGCGTTGCTCTGGGTGGCGGCGAGCGTGACGCGCTGGTTCTGCTCGACGGACGCCACCGCCGGGTCCGCGGCGAGCCGCCGGGCCTCGGTGGCGGAGAGGGTGGCGGACCAGCCGTTCAGTGCCTTGCCGAACGTCTTGTCGACCGAGCCGCCGTACTCCTTCACCAGGCCCTTGCCCGCGGCCGAGGCCGCCTTCAGGCCCGCGCTCTTCTTGAGCGTGACGAGGTAGCTGTCCTTGATCGCGGTCGGGGAGTCGGCGGCGAGCACCCGGCCCTCGGCGGGTGCGGCCTGGGCGGGGAGGGTGGTGAGCCCGCCCACGAGGGCGGCGGTCGCCAGCGAGGTGAGTGCGACGAACCCGAGTCTCTTGCTGCGCAGTTGTGCCATTACGAGGGAGTCCTCCTCTAGGCGGCGCGCGCCTGGGTGGGACGCGCGTCATGTGGGGGGGTGTGCGCGTGTTCGCGCACACGGGCCGGGGAGTGTCGCGTTCCGCTCCCGGCCGGAGTAAAGCGTCGTCCAACTACCGGCGTAGAACAAGGGAGTTGAGCATCAGTCAACAAACCTGTCATGAGCACGTAACAAGAGAGGTCCGGTGTGTGGCACGAGCCGTGGTGAATGCGCCAAGTGTCCGGGGAGAGGCCGAAAAGGCTTGGCATGGACACTTCCTGTCAACACGCGTAGCTGCTACGACGGTTACGGCAGAGATCCTGCTAAAGGGAGGTTCCATGAGACGTTCCCGACTTGTCGTCCTCGTGAGCTCGCTCCTCCTCGCCGTCGGCACCGCCCTCACCGGGGCAGCGACGGCGCAGGCGTCCTCACTCGCCGCAACTGGCGGCTATGTGGCCCTCGGTGACTCCTACTCCTCCGGAGTCGGAGCCGGCAGCTACATCAGCTCCAGCGGCGACTGCAAGCGCAGCACCAAGGCGTACCCCTACCTCTGGGCCGCCGCCCACTCACCCTCGACCTTCGACTTCACGGCCTGTTCGGGCGCCCGAACGGGTGATGTTCTGGCGAGTCAGCTCGCCCCGCTCAGCGCCTCCACCGCCCTCGTCTCGATCAGCGTGGGCGGCAACGACGCCGGCTTCGCCGACGTGATGACGACCTGCGTGACCCAGTCCGACAGCTCCTGCGTCTCCCGCATCAACACCGCCCGGGCGTACGTGGACTCCACGCTGCCCGGCAAACTCGACAGCGTGTACGCGGCGATCCGCTCCAAGGCCCCCGCCGCCCGGGTCGTCGTCCTCGGCTACCCCCGCTTCTACAAGCTCGGCGCCACCTGCCTCGGCCTGTCCGAGACCAAGCGCAAGGCCATCAACGACGCCTCCGACCACCTCAACACCGCCATCGCCAAGCGCTCCGCCGACCACGGCTTCGCCTTCGGTGACGTACGCACCACCTTCACCGGCCACGAGATCTGCTCCGGCGACTCCTGGCTGCACAGCGTCAGCTGGCTGAACATCGGCGAGTCGTACCACCCGAAGGCACCCGGCCAGTCGGGCGGCTACCTGCCCGTGCTCAACAACAACGACTGACCGCTCAGCCGGAGTCCGAGTTCGAGTCCGACTCCGACTCCGGCTCGGGGTCCGTGCCGGAAGGAGAAGGAGAAGGGGAGGCCCCGCCCGTCGGGGTCTCCGTCTCGCACGTCACCGAGAACGGCACCGACTCGGACGTGGTCCGCACCGGCTCGCGCACCTCGACGCTGATCTCGTTCGCGAACGTCCCGGTCTCCGCCTCGGTCGTCACCCGTACCGTGTCCCGCTTCGAACGGCCGCCGCCCTCCGTGAACGACAGCGTCTTCCAGCCCCCGTCGAGCACCTGTCCGTCCCGCGTCACCCAGCGGTAGCTCACCTCGGCCGGCAGCCGCCCCACCGTGAGCGTCGCCGTGAACTCGGGCGCCTGGGCGCTGGGCGGTGGACACGTCCCCGAGTAGTCCGTGCGCCGGCCCTCCAGGGCGACCCGCACCGACTGCGGCGGCGGACTGCTCTCCTTCGTCCTGCTCGGCGTCGGCGACGGGCTGGACTTCTCCGTCCCGGTGTTGCGCGGCGGGCTCTTGATGGCGGTGGGCGTACTCTCCCCGGCCCCCCGGTCGTTGCCGCCGGAACCGTCTCCGTCGTTGAGCAGCTTGTACGTCAGCCCGCCCACCGCGAGCGCCAGCGCGATCACGCCCGCGACCAGCACCCGGCCGGCCCGGCGGTCCCGGTCCGGGCCGGTGGCCGTCGTGGTGGCACCCGAACCGGACGCCGCCGGCCGGCCCGGGAACGGCATCGGGGGTGTGGGCGCGGCCTCGGGACGACCCGCGGCCGCCGGCGGGAACGGAACCGCCCGTGTGGTGTCCGCGCCCGGCGAGCCGCCCGCGGCGACGACCCGCAGATCCTGCTCGGCCCGCTCGGGCGGCAGCCTCTGCTCGGGATCCTTGCGCAGCAGCCCCTCGATCACCGGAGCGAGCGGACCGGCCCGGTACGGCGGCGGCAGCTCCTCGTCGACGATCGCCCGCAGCGTGCTCAGCGGGGTGTCGTGACGGAAGGGGGAGTGGCCCTCGACCGCCGCGTACAGCAGCACCCCGAGCGACCACAGGTCGGACTCCGGGCCCGGTGTGCGGCCGAGCGCCCGCTCCGGGGCGAGGAACTCGGGCGAGCCGATGACCTCCCCGGTCATGGTCAGGGCGGAGCTGCCCTCGACCATGGCGATACCGAAGTCGGTGAGCACGATCCGGCCGTCGTTCGAGATCAGCACGTTGGCCGGCTTCACGTCGCGGTGCAGCACCCCGGCCTCGTGCGCGGACCGCAGCGCGGCCAGCACCTCGGCGCCGATGTGCGCGGCACGCTGCGGTGCCATCGGGCCCTCGGCGTCCAGGACCTCCGCGAGGGAGAGACCGCGGACCAGTTCCATGACGATCCACGGCCGGCCGTCGTCCGTCGCCACGTCGTACACCGTCACCACGTTGCGGTTGGTGACCCGGGCAGCCGCCCACGCCTCCCGCTCCAGGCGTGCGTACATCCGCTGCACGTCGTCGCCCGCCAGACCGGCCGGGGCGCGCACCTCCTTGACGGCGACCTCACGGTGCAGCACCTCGTCGAGGGCGCGCCACACCGTGCCCATACCGCCCTCACCGAGCGGTGCCAGGAGCCGGTAGCGGCCCGCGATCACGCGCTCATGGCCCGGTTCTTCGAACACGGCGCCCCCATTCGCAGCCGGGCGAAATCTCCATGAGGTGTGTTTTCCCCATGAGGTCGGATTTCCTCACGACGTCCGCTTTTCTCCTGACGTCCGATGCCTCACGAACGTAACTCAGCCGAGTGCGGATGCCGCCCCCTTGAACACGAGTCCGGCTCCGAGGACCACCACGGCGAAGGCCGAGCCGAGCGGTGCGGTCCGGCGCACCAGGGCCGCCATCGGGCCCGCCGTCCAGCGGGGGCGCCGGTCCAGCAGCCGGGTCATGCCGCTGCCCGCCTTGACGACGGCGTATCCGGCGGCCGTGAGGGTGAGCGCCAGTCCGACGCCGTAGGCGACGACGAGCAGCAGACCGAACCAGGCCTGCCCGAGGGCCGCGGCGCCGACCAGCACCACCACGGCCGACGGGCTGGGCACGAGACCGCCCGCGAAGCCCATGAGGATCGTGCCGCGGAGGGTGGGGGCGACGGGGTGGCTGTGCGTGGAACCACCGTGGGTGTGCTCGATCGCGTGGGGGTGCGGGTGGGGGTGGCTGTGATCGTGCGGGTGGCTGTGATCGTGCTGGTGGTCGTGGTCGTGGTCGTGCTTGTGGTCAGGGCCGTGACCGTGGTCGTGCGGGTGGTCGTGGCCGTGCGTGTGGCTTCCGTGGTCGTGATGACGGCCGTGCGGGTGCTGGGTGTGCGCGCGGCTGCGCAGGGCGCGGCGGACCAGGCTCGCGCCCGCCAGGGTCACGAGCAGACCGCTGGCGACGCCGAGCCAGGCGATCACCGAGGGCGCCGCCGCCGAGCCGGCCGTGACCAGCAGGCCCAGGGCGACCACGCCCAGGGTGTGCGTGACCGTCACCGAGGCGGCCATGGGCAGGACGTCCTTCATCCGGGCCTGGCCGCCCCGGGCCGCCGCCGTCGCGGCCATGATGGTCTTGCCGTGGCCCGGGGCGAGCGCGTGCATCGCACCCAGGACGACGGCGATGAGGAGGGCCAGCGCGGCGAAGCCGGCGGTGAGGTCCTGTCGGGCGACCAGGTCGTCCAGGGCGCGCGTCCAGCGATCCGCGCCGCGCGGGAGCACGGAGGCCGCGGGGGCGTCCGACTCCTCCTCGCCCAGGGCGGCGCCGCCCGGGCGCACGCGCAGGGCGGCCGACGCGGTGTCGGCCGGAGAGGACAGCAACTCCTCGGGGTAGCTGGTCAGTTCGGCCGATATCGACTTCTCCGGCACGTCCGACGCGGCGAGCGTCATCCGGTCGCCCCGAGCCGTGATCTCCCGCCAGCCCGGGCCGGTGGAGGCACCCGCGCCGCGGAAGCCGAGGGACACGGTCCCCTTCCCCGACGGGAGAGGAGCGGTCAGCTCGCACTCCACACGGAGGGTGTCGAGCCCCGCCTGCCCGGGCCGCACGCGCGCGTGGCTGCGCTCGGCGGTGAGGGCCACCCCACGGCCGTCGACGGTCGCCCTGCTGTCCTCGGCGGCCGTGGCGCACCGCTCGCGGGCCCACAGGGCGATGCCCAGCCGTTCGATGTCCGGACCCGCCTGCGTCGCCGGGATCTCGGCGAGGTCCTCCACGTGGTGGACCCGCAGTTCACCGGGGGCGGCGACGAGGCCGTCGTAGCGGTTGACGGTGAAGTTGCCCAGCGGGTGGGCGCTCGCCGTGGCGGCGGGCAGCAGGGTGAGCGCGCAGGCGGCCGTGAGGACGGCGGCGCCGGACGCGAACAGCCGGCGCAGGGTCACCGGTTCCCCTCCAGGTCCTTGAGTGCGGTACGGGCCTCACGCGCCCCGAGGGGCGAGAAGCCGGGGTTCAGGTCCAGCGCGGCCTTCAGATGCGTGCGGGCCGCGCGCTTGTCGCCGGTGGCGCGCTCGATGACACCGCGGTGGTAGAGGAAGACGGCGTTGCGATAGCCGGTGGCCGTCGCCCGGCGGGCGTACGGCAGGGCCTCCTCGTCACGGCCGTTGACGTGCAGGGCCCAGGCGAGGGCGTCGGCGGTGTGCACGCTGTGGCGCCGGTCCCACTCGGCGCGGGCGGCTCGCAGGGCCTCCTTCCCGTCACCGTGGTCGGCGGCGGCCATGGCCGTGTCGAGGTCGGCGTTGACACCGCCGGCGCGGGCGAGGGCCGTCCAGGCGTCGACGAGCGCGTACTGGTCGCCGGCCTTCGCCCGGTCGCCGTCGGCGCCGCGGTCCTCGTAGAGCTCGCCGAGGGCGACGAGCGGGCCGGGCAGCGGGAAGCGGGCGACGACCTGCTCCAGCCCCTGCACGGCGGCCGCCCGGTCACCGCTCGCCGCGTGGGCGCGGGCACGGCCCTCCAGGGCGGGCAGGTACGCGTCGTCGGCGGCGAGGGCGCGGGCGTAGTGGCCGAGCGCGGTCTTGTACTCGCCCTGATTCCAGGCGAGTTGACCGAGGGCGGTGGCGACGTACGCGACGTCGGCGGGCGCGTTCGCGGAGTCCAGGGCGCGCTCCAGTACGGCACGCGCCGTGCGGACGTCGCCGCGCAGCTCGCGCACGTACGCGTACCGCGTGAAGACGGGCACGCCCGGGCGCCTGTCGTCGGCGGTGTCGGCGGCCTCGGCGGCGTCGTCGTACCGGCCGAGTTCGACGAGGGCGTCGATACGGGTGCACAGGGCGCGTTCGTTGTACGGGTTCTGTTCGAGCGCCCGGCCTGCGTACGTCAGGGCACCCGGGAAGTCGTGGCGGGCGGCGGCGAGGGCGGCCCGGCCGGCCAGGGCCTGGTCGTTGCCGGGCTCCAGTTCGAGCGAGCGCTTCAGGGCGCGCTCGGCCTGCGGGTACCGGGAGGGATCGCCTTTCGTCCGGGCCTGCTCGACGTAGGCGACGCCGAGGGTGGCCCAACTGCCGAAGTCCCTCGGCTGGGCGCGGAGATGCCTCTGCAGGGACGCGATGCCCGCGTCGAGGTCCCCCCGGGCGAGATCGCCCGGGGACAACGCCCCGGCCGCGGACACGGCGGTGACGCCGGCCCCGCGGTCCTGCACACCCCCGACCGCGATGGCCCCACCGGTCACCGCGACCGCCAGCAGCGCGGCGCACCCGGCCAGGTGCAGCGCCCGCCACCGTCGCCCCCCGTCGGCGGCCCGCCGCAGGGTGGCGACCCGCTGACCGGTGCCGGGTCCGGAGCGGCCTTCGGTGGGGCGGGCGCCGTGAGTGTCGTCGCCGCCCGTACCGGAGCCGGCCTCCGTTCCGGCAGCCGAAGCCTCCCGCTCCCCGGTGTTCCCGGGTTCCGGGGCCGTCGACGGCGCTCCGTCGTCGTCACGCCTCTGCGGTGTGCTGTCGGTCGTACGCGGAGGCATGACCTCTCCTCGGTCGGATGTGCTGGTGCGGGGTTCGGGGGCGCGGCCCGTGCCGTGGGGGGTCGGGGGTACGGGCCGCGCCGGCGGGGAGAGCGGAGCGGGTCAGTACGCCCGGTTCCGCATGCGGCGCCACCACATCAGTGCCGCGCCGACCAGGACGATGCCGCCCGCTCCGGCACCGGCGGACGCGGCGATCAGGCGCATGTCGTCCGAGCCCTGCGCACCGGCCGGCTGGAGCGCGTCGCCCAGCTGGCTGCGGACGTCGTTGCCGCCGTCCACGCCCTTGGCGAGCGGACCGCGTGAACCCTCCGTCGGCAGGGCGACGTACGGGAAGGCCTTCTCGAAGTCCTTGTCGTTCTTGTCGACCGCGTCACCGAGGTCGTTCTTCGCGCCCAGCAGCTCGCCCTCGACGACCTGGAGCGAGGCGTCGATCACGTCGTCGCTGAGGCGACGGCCGTTGGGGAAGCCGGCGTTGTCGCCGTCGAGGACACCCAGTCGCTTCGGCTTCGCGGCCGGCTTGATCGAGGTGTTGAGGCGCAGCTGCTCCGACGGCGTCACGTGCGGCGGCTGGTTGAGGTCCTTGACGCCCTTGAGGAAGACGTCGACCAGGTCGTTGCGCGGCTCCTTCGGCGCCGGGATCTTGTAGATCGCCTCGATGAGCTTGGGCAGCTCCGGGTTGGTGACGTTCTTCAGGAACTGCGCGTCGTCCCGCGGCGCGGACGCGTTGAACGTGTCCTTGTCCTTCAGCGGGTTGACGACCTCGTTGACCAGCGGGTTGCCGAGGCGCGAGACCTGCGAGAAGTAGCCCCGGGCGTTCTTGCGCTGCGTCGTCGACCAGATGCCGACGACCGGCTGCTCGTGGGACTCGGTGATGAAGCTGTTGGGGACCTGCAGGGCGATGGAGTTGACGTTGTAGCCCTTGAGGGTGTCGTTGCCGACCTCGGAGAGGTTCCCGCCGTACAGCAGGTCGAAGACGCGCAGGTCCAGGAAGAACGGGTCGTCGGCCTGTCCGGCGAACGTCTGGGCGCCGCCCGCGAGTTTGTGCACCGCCTGCTTGCGCAGGGTGTTGTAGTCCGGCATCGACGCCTTGCCGACGTTCGACGGCGCCACCGGCACGTCGTCGGCGACCTTGGTCTTCGACACGGCCTTCAGGTTCCGCAGCTTGATCAGTTCGAGGTCGTACGTCTGCGTGATGTTCAGGTCGGGGTCGTCGAGGCTCTCGACCGGGCCCGTGTTGTACAGGAACGTCTTGTCGTTCTTCGTGTGCGTCTTGAACGTGTACCGGAAGAGCAGGTCTTCCTTCGCGTCACCGTTGCTGTCGATGCGCAGGTCGTACTGGGCGTCCTCGGCGAACGGGAAGAAGTTGGGCCCGCCGGCCGGTTCCTCGAAGGGGATCCAGTTCGCGACGATGGTCGTCGTGTCCGGCTTGTCCGGGCTGACGAACGCGTACACGTCGGTGTTGTCGTACTGCGGGGTTCCCGAGATCAGCGGGGCCTCGCGGTGGCTGGAGGCGGAGGCCGCCTCAGGTTCCAGCGCGGTCACACCGGCGGCCGCGAGCCCGCCGGTGGCCAGCGCGCCACAGATCACGGTCGCGATGCTCGCGCGTCCCGCACCGGTCCTGGAGATAGGTGTCATGCCGTCCGTCCTCCGTGCCAACTTGCCTGACACACGCCATTCGGAGCGGTCGGCGAAGCGGATTGGTCGAATCTCAAACGTTCTTACGGCGAGAGGGGGAAGTTGTTTCATCGCCGGGCGACCCGCGTTTTCGGCGCGCTGATCCGTAACCCCTGCCGGAGGTGTGTGTGGTGCGAATGCCTCGTGCGAGGGGACAGGCCCGGTGCGGCCTCGGAGAGGGGGACCGAATGGAGGCGGACGAACTGCTGTTGCGTGTGGCGGGCGGGGACCAGCAGGCCTTCGAGGGGTTGTACGGACTGGTGTCCGGCCCCGTGTTCGGGCTCGTACGGCGCGTGGTGCGCGATCCCGCCCAGTCGGAGGAGGTGGCGCAGGAGGTGCTGCTCGAACTGTGGCGGTCCGCGGCGAAGTTCGACCCGGGCCGGGGCAGCGCGATGTCGTGGGTCCTCACCCTCGCCCACCGCCGCGCCGTCGACCGGGTGCGCAGCGCCCGCGCGGCCGGGGAGCGCGAGCAGCGCGAGGCGCTCCGCGCGAACCAGACCGCTTTCGACCAGGTCACCGAGGAGGTCGAGGCCGGACTCGAACGCGAGTGGGTACGCCGCTGTCTGGACCGGCTCACGGTCCTGCAACGCCAGTCCGTCACCCTCGCCTACTACGAGGGCTACACGTACCGTGAGGTGGCCGAGCAGCTCTCCCTGCCGCTGGGCACCGTCAAGACCCGGATGCGCGACGGGCTGACCCGGATGCGCGAGTGCCTCGGAGGTGTGGCATGAGCCTCTTCCGCCGCGAGGACCTGCACTCGCTCGCCGCGCCCTACGCGCTCGACGCCCTGGGGCCGCCGGAGCGGGTGCGCTTCGAGAAGCATCTGCGGGACTGCGGCCGTTGCGCCGCCGAGGTGCGCGCCCTGACCGAGGACGCCGTCCGGCTCGCCTGGTCCACGGCCGCCCCGGCCCCCGCCGCGCTGCGCGACCGGGTCATGCTCGCCGTACAAACGACTCCGCAGGATCCGGCACCGCAGGGTGCGGCGCGCGAGCCGGCCCGCGCGCGTGCGACGCAGCTGCCGCCGCACGTGTGGGGCACCCGGCCGCCGCCCCGGCAGCGGCAGCGGCGCCGGATCCCGCTGTTCGTGCCCTTCGCGACGGCCACCGCCGCCGCGGCCCTCGTCGTCGCCTCACTGTTCGCCGTGCAGGCGAACCGGGCGCAGGACCGGCTGGCCGCCGAGCAAGATCGGTCACGTGAGATCGCCCACGTTCTGGCGGCTCCGGACGCCCGCGCGAGCAGCGGCCGGGACGGGCGGGGGCGCACCATCGGAGTGATCGCTTCCGCCACGGAGGGGAGTGCGGTGGTCACCCTGGGCGGATACGGCGACCCGTCGGGCGGCCGCGTGCACCAGTTGTGGCTCATGCGCCCGGGCGCGCAACCGCGCTCCCTGGGGCTCTTCGAGGGCGACACGCCCCTGGTCGCAACGGATCTCGGCACCTCGGCGACGTCACTGGCCGTGACCGTCGAGCCCGCCGGGGGATCGCCGCAGCCCACTACCCAGCCGATCGTCCAACTCGCCCTGAAATCTGTTGGATTCGGAGAGTAATCGGAGATACATCGTCAACCCCCTTATGGGGAAGGTGAATCCTGTGACCGCGATACACGAGTGCCCGGACGGGGCGATAGGGTTAACCTGCCCGGGCCGGGTGGACTCGTACGGGTGGGGAGTGACATGGATCAGATAACAGTGCGCAGCAGGGCCAGGGTCCCTGCGATCACCTGCGGGAGCAGCGCGACCAGTTCGCGCCTCGACCGCCACCTCTCGGTGCTGGGCGGTCCCGCCGTCCCTCAGCGAGAGACGGTCGAGGCGACCTCGCTCATGCGGGAACTGACCGCGCGTCGGCCGCACGACCGCAGTGGCAGGGGCGCGCGCGTGCGTCGCGTCTCGCTCTTCGCGCCGCTGCGCCGGCTGCGTCGCTCGCTGTTCGGAAGCAGGTAGGGGCCCGCGCTCGGGCGGTCACACCGCCCCCGGCGACAGCGCTGCGACACCCGTCGTCCGTCACCCCGCGGCACGCAGCGGCGCCAGGTGTGTTCCCGAGCGCGGCACGCCCCCTGTCGGTGCCCATCCCCGCCCGGCAGTGACCGGGGGCGACGTCCGCGGACGCCCGCTCACCGCTCCCCGTGTGCGTACTGGCGCACGGCCAGCGGCACGAACACCCCGAGCAGCACGGCGCACCACATCAGCGACCCCGCGAGGGGATGGGTCACCGGCCAGGCCGCCCCGTCCGGCACGGGCGCGTTGCCGAGGAGGTAGCGCAGGGCCGTGGCCACCGCGCTGATCGGATTCCACTCGGCGACCGTCCGCAGCCAGCCCGGCAGCCCGCTCGTCGGGATGTAGGCGCTGGACAGCAGCGGCAGCAGGAACGTCGCTCCGCCCAGCTGGCCGGCCGCCTCCTCGTTGCGGGTGAGCAGGCCGAGGTAGATCCCGGCCCAGGTGCACGCGAAGCGGAACAGCATCAGCAGCGCGAACGCCCCCAGCGCTTGGAGCGGGCCCCCCTCGACCCGCCAGCCCACCGCGAGTCCCACCAGCAGGAACGGCACCGTCCCGACGGCCGTGGCCACCACGTCCGCGGCGGCCTGCCCCAGGGGTACGGCAGCCCGGCTCATCGGCAGGGTGCGGAGGCGGTTCGTCACGCCCCGGTGGGTGTCCTGGGCCGCCTGGAACATCCCGGTCATGATCCCGCCCGAGGCGGTCGCCACCAGCAGACCCGGCACGAGGAAGGACCGGTAGGCCTCGCCCGGCACCGCCAGCGCGCTGCCGAAGACGTAGCCGAAGAACAGCAGCATGCTGATCGGCATCGTCTGGGTGAGGATCAGCAGCCCCGGGTTGTTCCGCATCCGCAGCAGCTGGCGGCCCAGCATCGCGGTCCCGTCGTACGCCAGCATGCTCATGCGGCACGCTCCTTCTCGTCGGTCGTCTCGGGCGTGGTCTCCGTCAGACGCAGGAACACGTCGTCGAGGGTCGGCGGGCGCAGGCTCACGTCGAGCAGCGGCACGCCGGCCGTGTCCAGGGCGCGCACCAGCAGCGGGATCGTGAGCGTCGGGTCCTTGCTGACCGCGCCGACGGCGTTGCGCTCGTGGTCGAACGACGGCTGCGCGCCCGTCAGCCGGTCGAGCACGGCCGCGGCCTTCGCGAGCACATCCCCGTCCGGCACGACGACCTCGGCGTGCGCCCCGACGAGCGACTTGAGCTGCGCCGGAGACCCGGAGTGCGCGACCCGCCCCCGGTCCACCAGGGCGATGTCGTCGGCCAGTCGGTCGGCCTCCTCCAGGTACTGGGTGGTGAGCAGCACGGTCGTGCCCTCGGCGGTCAGGCCGCGCACCACGTCCCAGATGAGGGTGCGGCTGACCGGGTCGAGGCCGGTCGTCGGCTCGTCCAGGAACAGCACGTCGGGGCGGCGGATGAGGCTCGCCGCGAGGTCCAGGCGGCGGCGCATGCCGCCGGAGTAGGTGGCGGCGGGGCGGTCGGCGGCCTCGGTCAGGCCGAAGCGGTCGAGGAGTTCCGCGGTCCGGCCGGCCGGACCGCGCACCCGGTGCAGCCGGCCGAACAACTGGAGGTTCTGCCGTCCGGTGAGGTCCCCGTCGATGGAGGTGTCCTGCCCGGTGACGCCGATCCTCGTGCGTACGGCGGCGGCCTCGCGGACGAGGTCGTGCCCCGCGACCCGGGCGGAGCCGGCGTCCGGCCGCAGCAGCGTGGTCAACAGCCCTACGGCCGTCGTCTTCCCGGCACCGTTCGGCCCGAGGATCCCGCAGACCGTGCCCTCGGCGACCGCGAGGTCCAGGCCGCGCAGGGCACGGACCTCCCCGAACCGCTTCTCCAGACCCTCACTAAGTACAGCGTACGTAGAAGTCATGGTGTGACCATAGCGCACTACGTACGCTGTACGTAACTAGGATGGTGGCCGAGGTGATGATCGATGGCGGGCCGAGCGGCCGTACCCGAAGTGATCTGGGCGCGCCCCGAGCGCACCGGCCGTGGGCCGAAACCGGCGTTCACCCGCGCCGACATCGCGGCGGCGGCGGTGCGGATCGCCGACGCGTCGGGGCTGGAGGGGGTCACCATGCGGCAGGTCGCGGCCGAGCTGGGCTGCGGCACGATGTCGCTGTACAACTACGTCCCACGCAAGGAGGACCTGTACGAACTGATGATCGACGCCATCGGCGCCGAGCATGAGATGTTCGAACCCACGGGCGACTGGCGTGCCGACATGCTCCGCAACGCGCAGGAGACGCGCGCCATCATGTGCCGCCACACCTGGGTGCCGCGCCTGATGCCGGGGGTCTTCGGCTTCAGCCCCAACACCCTGCGCTATCTGGAGCACTGCCTGGCCTGCCTCGAACCGCTCGACGTGCCGGCCGGCACGAAGACGGAGCTGATCGCGCTGCTCAACGGCGTCGTGACGACGTACACCGGGAACGAGATCGCGACCGCCGAACGCACCCGCTCCGTGCCGTGGTCGGCGGAGGAGGAGAACGCGGTCCGCATGGCCTATCTGGGCAGTCAGCTCGCCACCGGCGCGTATCCGCGGATGACCGCGGCCTTCATGGAGCAGAGCGGGCCGGTGGATCTGGAGGCGGTGTTCCGGCGGGCCCTCGAACGCGTCCTGGACGCCTTCGACCCCGAGCGGCGTTAGAGGAGCGCCAGTTGCCCCTCGGGGCCCTCCTCGGGTTCCTCCAGCACCGACGCCGGCCGGCGGGCCGCGTCCGGTACCGGCAGGACGCCCGCCGTGCGCAGATCCGTGGCCGTGACCGGGTCGGGGATCTCCGGCTCTTCCAAGGGGCGCAGTTCGGCCAGGAGCGCGAGGACGGTGATCAGCTCCAAGAGCTCCGACGTCCAGGGCTGCGGCCAGGTCAGGGGACGGATCGCCGCCAGGGTGCCCGGCTCGGGGACGGCGACGCGGGTCGCGAACCACTGCTCCAGGACGCGGACTCCGCCCACCTCGAAGTCCCAGGCCTCCGGCGGCACGGGGGAGATGCGGCCCTCGTCCAGGAACAGCGCCTCCTCGTCCCGGTCGTAGCGCAGCGCCACGGGCCGGGAGGGCAGCGGGGCGCGGACGTAGGGGCGGCGGCCGCCGGGGAGCTTCGGGCGCTCGCCGTCGCGGCGCATCAGCCACAGCAGCCGGTGGCCCAGCTCCAGGCCCCGCTCCCACTCGGCGGCGTCCCCAGTGAGCGGGACGGTGAGGTCGGGGCGGGCCGTGGCCGTGATCCAGGCCAGCACGTCCAGCGGCGCCGGGGTGCCGCCCAGACGGGTGCCGAGGTGCTCCAGCAGGCCCGGGGCCAGGTTCGGCTCGCGGCCCCCGGGACGCCGGTACAGCGGGCGGACGCGGCCGGGGCGCAGCAGCGGGAGGAACGAGGTGGCGAGCAGGGGAGGGGTGGTCCCGGGCGCCTCCACCACGAAGACCTGCCGCTCGTCCGCCACCCGCCACAGCTCCGGCCGGGCCGCGTCGATCAGCCGCTGGTCCGGGATCAGCCACTGTTCGTCGTAGGGCGCGAGCAGGACGCGCACCGGCTCCGGGCAGGGCCCCGCGGCGCGGGCCAGCTTCTCCGTGCCGCTGCCGGTCCGGCCGGGCAGCCGGCCGACCGCCGTGTGCAGCGTGCGCGAGCGGGTCGGCTCGAACAGGGTCTCGCGGTCGGGCCCTTCGGCCTTCACCAAGGTGTCCCAGCGGGCCTTCAGGGACGCCGCGTCGGGCGCCGCCGGCCAGCCCCGGCCGAGCCGCGGCGGTGCGACGGACCACGGCATGAGGTCCGCCAGCAGCGGAGCGTCGTCGTGCGTCACGCAGGGCATCGTACGACCTGCCGAGGACGCGCGGGTCAGGTGGCGTCCAGGGTCACCGTGAAGGAGAACCGGTCACCGCGGTAGTGGATGACGGCCACGTCCAGAGGCCGCCCCCCGGCGTCGTACGTCACGCCGGTGTAGTGCAGGATCGGGCTCAGCAGCGGGACTTGGAGCAGTTTCGAGGTCTCCGGGTCGGCCAGCCGCGCCTCCACGGTGTCCGTGATGCGGCTGATGTCCGCCCCCACCACGTCCCGCAGCACCTTGGTCATCGGCCAGCGCACGAGGTCGTCCAGGTCGATCCGTGCGGCCAGTTCGGGGCGCACGTAGTTGCGGGCGTGGTTCGTCGGCTCGCCGGTCGTCTCGTCGCTCCGCAGCCGGTGGTAGGTCGCGACCTCCCGTACATCCGGGAAGAACTCGGCGAGTTCGCCCGGCACCGGCGTGGTGCCGTGGTCCAGCAGGTCGGTCGTCATGCCCGACTGCTGGGCCACGATCGCGTCCACCGAGCCGAGCAGGCGCACGGGGGAGCCCCTGCGCGCGTCCGGCTCGATGAACGTGCCCCGTCGGCGGTGGCGCGAGATCAGCCCCTCGTCCTCCAGCTCCTTCAGCGCCTGCCGCATCGTCAGCACGCTCACGCCGTAGTGCCCGGCCAGCTGCTCCTCGGTGGGCAGCCGCAGCGGGTCCCGGGGCGAGCGGCCGAGGATCGAGGCGCGCAGCGACTGCGACACCTGGTACCACAGCGGCAGCTTGCGGTTCAGGACGATGGAGTCCGGGGCGAAGGAGGTCACGGGCCATCCGTACCGGTAGGAAATGATCAGTGCAAGGGGCGGAAGTGCCGCTCCAGTCCCCGCCAGACGTCGTCGTAGCGCTGCTGGAGGTGTTCCGCGCGGGCCGCGTGCGGGGTGAGGGTGAGCGGCCAGCGCGTCTCGAACATGAACGCCAGGCCGTCGTCGATCTTCTGCGGCTTCAGCTCGGCGGCGCTCGCCCGGTCGAACGTCTCCCGGTCCGGGCCGTGCGCCGACATCATGTTGTGCAGCGAGCCGCCGCCCGGGACGAAGCCCTCGGCCTTGGCGTCGTAGGCGCCTTCGATCAGGCCCATGTACTCGCTCATCACGTTGCGGTGGAAGTACGGCGGCCGGAACGTGTCCTCGCCCACCAGCCAGCGCGGCGCGAACACCACGAAGTCGGCCCCGGCCAGCCCCGGGGTGTCCGACGGGGAGGTCAGCACCGTGAAGATCGACGGGTCCGGGTGGTCGTAGGTGATGGTGCCGAGCGCATTGAAGCGGCGCAGGTCGTAGACGTAGGGCACGTGGTTGCCGTGCCAGGCGACCACATCCAGGGGGGAGTGGTCGTAGGTGGCCGTCCACAGGTTGCCGCAGAACTTGTTCACGACCTCGACCGGGCCCTCGACGTCCTCGTACGCGGCGACGGGCGCGCGGAAGTCCCGGGGGTTGGCGAGTCCGTTGGCGCCGATCGGGCCCAGGTCCGGGAGACGGAAGGGCGCGCCGTAGTTCTCGCACACATAGCCGCGGGCGGACTCGTCGAGCAACTCCACGCGGAAGCGGACCCCACGCGGGATCAGGGCCACATGTCCCGGCTCCGCGTGGAGCAGACCGAACTCCGTGCGCAGCAGCAGCCCGCCGCGTTCCGGGACGATCAGCAACTCGCCGTCGGCGTCGCCGAAGACCCGGTGCATCGAGGCGTTGGCCGTGTAGAGGTGCACGGCGATGCCGGTGCGCTGGGTGGCGTCGCCGTTGCCGCCCAGGGTCCACAGGCCCGCCAGGAAGTCGGTCTCGGGCGCCGGGTCGGGCAGCGGGTTCCAGCGCAGGCGGTTGGGGTCGGGCACGGTCTGGGTGAAGGGGGCGGTGCGGATCGAGCCGTTGTGGGTCCGGGTGAACGCCGGGTGCGCGGCCGACGGCCGGATCCGGTACAGCCACGAGCGGCGGTTGTGCGCCCGCGGCTCGGTGAAGGCCGAGCCGCTCAGCTGCTCCGCGTACAGCCCGAGCGGGGCCCGCTGGGGCGAGTTGCGGCCCTCGGGCAGGGCCCCCGGTACGGCCTCCGAGCTGTGCTCGTTGCCGAAGCCGGAGAGGTAGGTCAGCCCTTCGGCGGTCTTCCGCGCTTCCCCACGCTCGAACCCGCTCGCGCGGGTGGTGCCCCCATCGCCCATGATCGCTGCTCCCTTGCCGTTGATTCCTATGCAGTACCGTAGGATTGCGATTTCCCCGACGCAAGAGGGGCGCGCCCCTCCTCATGACGGATGACCTGAACCCGACTTGAGAACGATCCGCCGGGCCGGACGTGTGTTCTACGCTCCCCGACATGTCGTGGACACGGAGATCTGTTGCCGCGCTCGCGGGCTGTGTCCTCCTTCTGGCCGGATCCGCGGGCTGTGGCTCCGGTGACGCCCGCGAGGACGCCGCGTCGCCCTCGCCGGTCGGCAAGATCCTGGAGGACCGGGACCCGGAGGGCCGGCCCTTCCGGGAGGTCGGGCCGGAGGAGGCACCCGACGTCGGGATCGAGGTGCAGCCCGACGCGGCCGGCGGCTGGGACGTACGCCTGACCGTGCGGAACTTCCGCTTCTCACCGGCCGGCGCGGCAGCCCGGGCGGTGGCCGGGCGCGGCCTGGCGCACCTCTACGTCGACGGCCGTCCCGTCGCCCGCCTCCGCGCCCCGGCGTACCGGCTGGACGCCCGCCTCGTGCCGCGCGGCACGCACCGCGTCACGGCCCGCCTCTACGCCGACGACGCCACCGTCTGGGCGGTGGACGGCAAGCCCGTGGAGAGCACGGCCGACATCACCGCCTCGGAGCCCGGCCCGGGCGTGACACCGGACGCCGCCTCCCGCCGCAAGGCCCGGACCCAGGGGACGGACATCGGGGGGCGAGGTTCACCGGAGCGCGCCGGAGCGGCATCATGAAGCCCGTGCCCCACGCGACATCGCTCCGTCGTGCGCCCGTGCAGCGGCGCAGTGCCGAACGTCTGACCAGGATCCTCGACGCCTGTGCCGGCCTTCTCGACGAGGTCGGC
Source organism: Streptomyces sp. NPDC012466 (assembly GCF_042955215.1). NCBI lineage: Bacteria > Bacillati > Actinomycetota > Actinomycetes > Kitasatosporales > Streptomycetaceae > Streptomyces > Streptomyces sp. NPDC012466. The sequence continues at coordinate 95,337 of NZ_JBIBEQ010000014.1, forward strand.
TACGACGCCCTGAGCACCCGTGCCGTCGCCCAGCGGGCCTCGGTCCCGATCGGTTCGGTCTACCGCTTCTTCGGCAACAAGCGGCAGATGGTCGACGCCCTGGCCCAGCGCAACCTCGAGCGGTACTCGGTACGCGTCACCCAGCGCCTCCAGCAGGCCGGTCAGGCCGGGGGCTGGCGCACCGCCATGGACGCCGTGCTCGACGAGTACCTGGAGATGAAGCGCACCGCGCCCGGCTTCTCGCTCGTCGACTTCGGCAACCAGATCCCGGTCGGGGCCCGCCGCGCCGAACCCAACCACCGCGTCGCCGACCGTCTCACCGAACTCCTCTCCGGATATCTCGGGCGCGAGCCCGACGAGGATCTGCGCCGCGTCTTCCTCATCGCCGTCGAGACCGCCGACACCCTCGTGCACCTGGCGTTCCGGGTCGCACCGGAAGGGGACGAGCGGATCATCGACGAGGCCCGGGAGATGCTGCGGGCCTATCTGGCGCGGGCGCTCGACTGACCCCGATCCCGCCAGGGCCTCCCCGCCGTCCATACCGGTCGGTATGCTCGGGCGGGTCAGCGCGTCACCGTAGCCGCCGCCCCCCGGGAGGACCCGTGTCCCGCACCGCCCTGCGTATCTGTCCCCTGTGCGAGGCCACCTGCGGCCTGACCCTCACCATCGAGGGGACGCGCGTCACCCACGCTCGCGGTGACCGCGACGACGTGTTCAGCAGGGGCTTCATCTGCCCCAAGGGCGCTTCCTTCGGGGCCGTCGACTCCGACCCCGACCGGCTGCGCACGCCGCTCGTGCGCCGGGACGGCGAGCTGTGCGAGGCCACCTGGGAGGAGGCCTTCGACGCGGTCGCCGCAGGCATCCGGCCCGTCGTGGAGCGCCACGGCCCGCACTCCGTCGGGGTCGTCCTCGGCAACCCCAACGTGCACACCATGGCCGGTGCCCTCTACCCGCCCGTCCTGCTCGCCGGTCTCGGCACCCGCAGCGTCTTCACCGCCTCCACGGTCGACCAGATGCCCAAGCACGTCTCCAGCGGCCTCCTCTTCGGCGACGCGAACGCCATCCCCGTTCCCGACCTCGACCGCACCGACCATCTGCTGCTGATCGGCGCCAACCCGCTGGAGTCCAACGGCAGCCTGTGCACCGCCGCCGATTTCCCCGGCAAACTCAAGGCGCTCAAGGCCCGGGGCGGCAGGCTCGTCGTGATCGACCCGCGGCGCACGCGCACCGCCAAGCTCGCCGACCGGCACATCGCGATCCGGCCCGGCACCGACGCGCTGCTGCTGGCGGCGATGGCCCGGGTGCTCTTCGACGAGGATCTCGTCGACCCGACCGCGCACACCCAGGGCATCGAGGAACTGTCCGACGCGCTGCGGGAGTTCACCCCCGAGGCCGTCGCGGAGGCCTGTGACGTCGAGGCCGGCTCGATCCGCGCCCTCGCGCGTGAACTGGCCGCCGCCCCGACCGCCGCCGTCTACGGCCGGATCGGCAGCTGCACCGTCCCGCACGGCACCCTCGCCAGCTGGCTCGTCGACGTGCTGAACATCCTCACCGGCAACCTCGACCGGCCCGGCGGCGCGCTCTTCCCGCAGGCGGCCACCGACAAGACCCCGCGCCCCGCCGGACCCGGCCGCGGCTTCGCCCTCGGGCGCTGGCACTCCCGGGTGAGCCGGCACCCCGAGGCGAAGGGCGAACTGCCCCTGGCGGCCCTCGCGGAGGAGATCGACACCGCCACCGAGGAGGGCGAGCCGGTGCGCGCGCTGATCGCCGTCGCCGCCAACCCCGTGCTGTCCGCGCCCGACGGCGACCGGCTCGACAAGGCGCTCGACTCGCTCGACTTCATGGTCAGCGTCGACCCGTACCTCAACGAGACCTCGCGCCACGCCGACGTGGTGCTGCCCCCGCCGCCGCCCTCCCAGAGCCCGCACCACGACTTCGCCTTCAACACCCTCGCCGTCCGCAACCAGGTCCGCTACACCCGCCCCGCGGTCCCCCTGGAACCCGGCCGCATGGCCGAGACGGAGATCCTGGCGCGGCTGATCCTGGCCGTCACCGGCATGCACGGGGCCGATCCGGCGGCCGTCGACCAGATGGTCATCGACCAGACCCTCGGGAAGGCGGTCGAGGAGCCGCACTCACCGGTCCACGGCGGCGACCCGCGCGAGCTCGCCGCCCGGCTCACCGGCGACACCGGCCCCGAGCGACGGCTCGACATGATGCTGCGCCTCGGCCCCTACGGCGACGGCTTCGGCGCGCGACCGGACGGGCTAGGCCTGGAGAAGCTGCTCGCGCATCCGCACGGCATCGACCTCGGCCCGCTCCGGCCCCGTCTGCCCCAGCCCCTGAAGACCCGCAGCGGCCGGGTGGAACTGCTGCCCGGCCCGATCGCGGACGACCTGCCCCGCCTGCGCGCGGCCCTGGCCGAACGCCCCGAGGGACTCGTCCTGGTGGGCCGCCGCCATCTGCGCTCCAACAACAGCTGGATGCACAACGTGCCCGCACTCACCGGCGGCTCCAACCGCTGCACCCTGCACATCCACCCGGAGGACGCCGAGCGGCTGGGCGTCGAGGACGGGGCCGCCGTACGGGTCAAGGGCGCCGGGGGAGAGGTGACCGCACCCGCCGAGGTCACGGACGCGGTGCGCCGGGGAGTGGTGAGCCTGCCGCACGGCTGGGGCCACAACCGTCCCGGCACCCGCCTCAGCCACGCCTCCACGGACCCCGGCGTCAACGTCAACCAACTCCTCGACGGCCGGCTGCTCGACCCGCTGTCGGGCAACGCGGTCCTCAACGCGGTACCGGTCGAGGTGGCCCCCGCGCCGGCCACGGGAGGCGCCTCCGTGACCGAAAAGCTCACCGCTCTGACCTGAGCAAAGCTGTGACCAGCAGTTTTGCGCTTATTGCTCGCACGTCAACGTCTTGTTAACGCTGCTTGAACGGACCTAACGTCTCGGACACCGCCGGCCCTGGTGGGAGTTCAAGGGCGAACGTTAGGTATCCACTCATGCTGACCATCCTCGGCTTCGCCATGATCGCGACCTTCCTGGTCCTGATCATGATGAAGAAGATGTCGCCGATCGCGGCGCTCGTGCTGATTCCCGCGCTGTTCTGCGTGTTCGTCGGCAAGGGCGCCAAACTCGGCGACTACGTCATCGACGGCGTGACCAGCCTCGCCCCCACCGCGGCGATGCTCATGTTCGCGATCGTCTACTTCGGTGTGATGATCGATGTCGGTCTCTTCGACCCGATCGTCCGCGGCATCCTCAAATTCTGCAAAGCCGACCCGATGCGGATCGTCGTCGGCACCGCCGTGCTCGCCGCGATCGTGTCGCTGGACGGCGACGGCTCGACGACCTTCATGATCACCGTCTCGGCGATGTACCCGCTGTACAAGCGCCTGAAGATGAGCCTGGTCGTGATGACCGGTGTCGCCGCCATGGCCAACGGCGTCATGAACACCCTCCCCTGGGGCGGCCCGACCGCCCGCGCCGCGACCGCGCTGAAGCTCGACGCGAGCGACATCTTCGTCCCGATGATCCCGGCGCTCCTGGTCGGCCTGCTCTTCGTCTTCGGCCTCTCCTACGTGCTCGGTGTGCGCGAGCGCCGGCGGCTGGGCGTGCTGACGCTGGACGAGGTGCTGGAGGAGGAGAAGGAGGCCGAGACGGTCCTCGTCGGCTCCGGCGGCTCCGGCGACGGCAACGGCAAGGTCTCGATGCGCAAGGGCGGCACGGCCGCGGCGGGCGTCACGGGTGGCGCGGGCTCCGGCACGGACGCTCCCGGGCACGCCGAGGACTCCACCGCTTCCGCGGACGACGACGGCTTCCAGGGCCTCGACCCGAACCGGGCCACCCTGCGCCCCAAGCTCTACTGGTTCAACGCGCTGCTCACGGTCGCCCTGCTCACCGCCATGATCATGGAGTGGCTGCCGATCCCGGTGCTGTTCCTGATCGGCGCCGCGCTCGTCCTCTCGGTGAACTTCCCGCACATCCCCGAGCAGAGGGCCCGCCTGGCCGCCCACGCCGACAACGTCCTGAACGTCTCCGGCATGGTCTTCGCCGCCGCCGTCTTCACCGGCGTCCTCCAGGGCACCGGCATGGTCGACCACATGGCCAAGTGGATGGTGGACGTCATCCCCGCCAGCATGGGCCCGCACATGGCCCTCGTCACCGGCATCCTGAGCCTGCCGCTCACCTACTTCATGTCGAACGACGGCTTCTACTTCGGTGTCCTGCCCGTCCTCGCCGAGGCGGGCGCCGCACACGGGGTCACCCCGCTGGAGATGGCCCGCGCCTCGCTGGTCGGCCAGCCGCTGCACATGTCCAGCCCGCTCGTCCCGGCCGTCTACGTCCTGGTCGGCATGGCCAAGGTGGAGTTCGGCGACCACACCAAGTTCGTCGTGAAGTGGGCCGCCCTCACCTGTCTGGTCATCCTCGGCGCGGGCATGCTCTTCGGGATCATCTGAGCCCTTCATGGAGGACGTCGTCGTGAGGCCCGGTGGGAACCGCGGTTGGCTGCTCCGCCTCGTCATCGCCTTCAGCTTCGCGCAGGGGGCGGTGTCGATGGCCCGGCCCGCCGTCTCCTACCGGGCCCTCGCGCTGGGCGCGGACGAGCGGGCGATCGGTGTGATCGCCGGTGTCTACGCGCTGCTGCCCCTGTTCGCCGCCGTGCCGCTCGGCCGTCGCACCGACCACGGCCGCTGCGCGCCCCTGCTGCCGGTCGGCGTCGTCCTCATATCCGGCGGCTGTGCCCTCAGCGGCGTCGCCGGCTCCCTGGGGACGATGGCCCTGTGGAGCGGGGTGATGGGACTCGGGCACCTGTGCTTCGTCATCGGCTCCCAGTCCCTCGTCGCCCGCCAGTCCGCGCCGCACGAACAGGACCGCAACTTCGGCCACTTCACCATCGGCGCCGCCCTCGGCCAGCTGGTCGGCCCGGTCGCCGCGGGGACGCTGATCGGCGCCGATGACATGGCCGGCAGCAGCGCGCTCGCCCTCATCGCGGCGGGCGCGACCGCGGCCGTCGCGTTCACCTCCCTGTGGCGCATCGAGCACCGCCGTACGGCGTCCCCGTCCCGCCCGGACAAGGCCGACCGGATCCCGGTCCGGGGCATCCTGCGCACCCGGGGGGTACCGGCGGGCATCTTCATCAGCCTCGCCGTGCTGTCCGCGACGGACATCCTGACCGCCTACCTGCCGGTGGTCGGCGAACACCGGGGCATCGCGCCGTCTGTGATCGGCGTCCTGCTCAGTCTGCGCGCGGCGGCGACCATCGCCTGCCGCCTGGTGCTGACGCCCCTGCTGCGGCTGCTCGGCCGGACCCTGCTGCTGACGCTCACCTGTCTGCTGGCGGCCCTGCTGTGCGCGGGCATCGCGCTGCCGGTGCCGGTGTGGGCGCTCGGACTGCTGCTGGCCGCACTGGGATTCTGCCTCGGGGTCGGCCAGCCGCTGTCCATGACGACGGTCGTCCAGGCCGCCCCCGACGACGCCCGCTCCACGGCCCTCGCCCTGCGCCTGACCGGCAACCGGCTCGGCCAGGTCGCCGCGCCCGCCGGGGCCGGGCTGATCGCCGGAGTCGCGGGCGTGGCGGCGCCGTTCGTGATGCTCGGAGTGCTCCTGCTGTTGTCGGCCGGAGTCGCCGTCCGGTCACGGCGGGAGCAGGAGGAGGCGGGTGGTGAGGTCCCTGGGCCGCGAAAGGGCCTCCGGCGCGGGGTGCCGCTGCGCCGGAAGAGCGATATCTGACGCGTCGTAGGGCGGTGCTGCCGCCTTTTCGGCGGTGAGGTGACAGAGAGTCAGGTGACGAGGTGTTTGTATGTAAATCATCTGACTTGGAGGCATGTTCATGCCCGTCGTACCCCTCGCGCGCCGTGCCGGCACCCGCACCGCCGCCCTCGCCGCCCTCACCCTCGCAGGGACCGCCCTGAGCGGGGTGTCCGCCGTCGCCGCTCCCGTCCCGGGGGACAACGGAGACGTCAAGATCCACGCCAGCACGACGGCCTCGGACAATCAGCGCAACGACCCGAAGGTCTGCGACTTCTACCTCTCCGCGTTCAACTTCGACGCGGGCGAGAAGGTCAACTGGACCATCCAGACCGAGCCCGAGGTCCCGGGCGGGGCCACACGCACCGGCACCTTCACCGCCGACCCGACCGGCAAGGGCCGTACCGCGGCCGTCGATCTGCCCAACGGGCAGTACAAGCTGACGTGGCTCACCGACCAGGCCCACGGCGCCGGCAAGTTCAAGGTGTTCAAGGTCGACTGCCCGACCTCCAAGCCGACGACACCGGTCGGCGGCCCGCCGGCGGGCGGTGGCGGCATCGCCCGCGGTGAGGCCTTCACGCCGGTCACCGGCGCGGCCGCGGTCGGCCTGGCCGCCGTCGCCGGGACGGTCTGGTTCCGGCTCCGTCGCCGCCCCGATGGCGCCGCGTAGGCCACGTTCCACGGATCGCTCCGCCCGGGCGGGACAGGGCGCGCTCGGGCCTGCCGCCGGGTCGGTGAGGCGCAGGGGTGGTGCCGGGGCCGGCGCCGCCCCCGCGGTGCGGCGTGAGGCCGGTTCCCGTTCCGCCGACGCGTCGCCGCGGCGCGGGGACGGAACCGGGGCTGCCGCGGTTCCGGTCGGCCGACGGGGCGCTGCCGCCGGCTCCGGGACGAGGCGCGGGGGCGATCCCGGACGTGCTGCGTCCGCGGTGGTTAGGCGCGGGGCCGGTGCCGGCCGCGCGGCGACAGGGCGGGGTGCGGCCGGGACGGTCGCGGAGGCAGGGCTCCGGCGTGGGGCCGGGTCCACTGTCGCCCCGGTGGTCCGGCGTGGGTCAGGGTCCGCTGTCGCCCCGGTGGTCCGGCGGGGTTCCGGAGGCGGTGGCGGCGCCGTCGCGCCGGGGCGGCACACCGCGTCCGCCGACGTCCCCGGGGCGTGGTCCCGCCGGTCCCGCCGGCCCTGGTACCGGAGGCGTGCGTACCGGCTGACGCGGACGATCGTGGTGGCCGTCTCGCTGCTGGTGGTGGTCGGTGTCTGCTGGGACCGGGGCGAAGAGCCCGGCGGAACGGTCACGGCCCTCCCGCCGGGCTTCGCCACGGCCGCCCATCCGGGTGGTTCCGGCACGGGTACGGCTGCCCTGCCGGGAGCCCCTGGCGCAGGTGCCCCACCGGGCGTTCCCGGCACGGGCAAGGCCGCCGGACAGGGAGCCCCCGGCGCCCGCTCCGCCGCCCCCGGATCCGGCCCCCGCGCCGCCGCCCCGCCCCCGGCACCCGCGTCGCGCAAGGCCGCGGCACACACCCCAGGGCCCCGCGCCCAAGGGCCCCGCACACCCCGGCCCTCCACCCCCGGGCCCCGTCAGGACAAGCCCGCCTACACCAAGCGCCCCGCAGCCGCCGCCCCACGCCCCGCTGCCAAGCCCGCCGTCCCTGTACCCGCCGCCCGGAAGCCCCGCCCCCCGGCCGGTCTCCGCCCCCTGCCCCGTTCCCGGGCCACCCGCCTGCTCATCCCCTACCTCCGTCTCGACGCCCCGGTCATGGACCTCGGCCTCGATCGCGACCACCGCCTCACCGCACCCCCGGACGACGACCCCGAGCTCGTCGGCTGGTACCGGCACGGCGCCTCGCCCGGCGAACAGGGCACCGCCGTGGCCGTCGGGCATCTGGACACGGACAGCGGGCCCGCCGTCTTCGCGGGACTGACCGAGCTGAAACGGGGCCGCATCGTCAAGGCCCGCCGCGCCGACGGACGGGTCGCCGTCTACACGGTCGACAAGATCAGGTCGTACGAGAAGGCCCACTTCCCGAGCCAGGAGGTGTACGGCACCCGGGGCCGCCCCGAACTGCGCCTGATCACCTGCGGCGGCAGCTACGACCGCAGGAAGGGCTACTCGGGGAACCTGGTCGTCTTCGCCCATCTCACCGGCATCCGCTGACCCGGGCCGTTCCGCCGGGGGCCTGAACCGGGCCGTCCGCCTTCTCACCAGATGGACCGGAGCCCCCGATCCTGCCCGGTGTCTTCCCCAGGCCGCACACATTCCGTTAACTTCCGTGACGCACAGCCCCGTACGACCCGCACGGGGCTTCCGACCGCGGAGCACCAGCGCCCTGATGACCCCTCGGGGGCCCCTCATGACACGCGCCATCTCCCTGCACGACGTGAGCAAGGCCTACACGCGGGGCGTCCGTGTGGTGGACCGGCTCTCGCTGGACATCACGCCCGGCGAGTTCCTCGTGCTGCTCGGCCCGTCCGGCTGCGGCAAGTCGACCGTGCTCAGAATGATCGCGGGGCTGGAGGAGATCGACGAGGGCCGGCTGCTCCTCGACGGCCGGTACGCCAACGACCTGCCGCCGTCCGGCCGGGACATGGCGATGGTCTTCCAGAACTTCGCCCTCTACCCGAACATGACCAGCCGTGCCAACATCGGCTTCCCGCTGCGGATCGAGGACCCGGGCGCGGACCCGCGCCCCCGCGTCGACGCCACCGCCCGCATGCTCGGCATCGAGGACCTCCTCGACCGCCTCCCCGGTCAGCTCTCCGGCGGCGAACGCCAGCGGGTCGCGATGGGCCGGGCCATCGCCCGCCACCCCTCCGCCTTCCTCATGGACGAGCCGCTGTCCAACCTCGACGCCAAACTCCGCACCCATCTGCGGGCCGAGATCTCCCGGCTCACCCAGGAGCTGGGCGTCACCACGATCTACGTCACCCACGACCAGGCCGAGGCCATGTCGCTCGGCGACCGGGTCGCCGTGCTGCGCGGCGGTGTGCTCCAGCAGATCGACACCCCCCGCGTGGTCTACGCGCTGCCCAGCAACGTCTTCGTCGCCGCCTTCATCGGCACCCCGCGCATCAACCTGCTGCGCGGCCTGGTGCGCGCCCCGCTCGACGGGGCGATGACCATCAGCCTGGGCAAGCAGTTCCTGCGCCTGCCCGAGCCGCTCTCCCTGGACCATCAGCTGCTGCGTGTCCAGCAGGGCCGCGAGGTCATCGTCGGTCTGCGCTCGGAGGCCGTCCGGATCGCCAAGCACAGCGCGGCCCGCCCCGGCGAGGTGCCGATCACCGGCCTGGTGGAGCACGTGGAGTTCCAGGGGCACGAGATCCTGGTCCACTTCAACACCGGCTCCAGCCCCGCCGTCGTCCCCGAGCTGGAGGCCCCGCGCCCCCGCCCCGGCCGCCCCGTCCGTCGGCGCCGTCGCGACGGCTCGGTCCTCACCCGGCTGCGGGAGCGGTCCGGAGCCGGGCGGGCCGGACCCGTCGTCGCCCTGGACCGCCCGGAGGACACCCCGAGCGGCGCCGTGACCGCCGAGGCCCGCCTGCCCGGGGACCTCATCGTCCGCACCACCCCGGACCTGGCCCTGCGCCACGGCATGCAGGTGCCGCTCCTGGTCGACCTCGCCCACCTCTTCGTCTTCGACCACAACGGCGACCGCATCTGCCCGCACCCGGCGCGCCTTCCCGACCTGGGGGAGTGAGGAGCGGCACACCCGGGCGAGGCGCACACCGTGCTGTGATGGCCCGGCATGCCCGGGGGCCGGAACCCCGGGACGTCTGGCGCCGAAAAACTATCGCCGCTAGTTTATGTGTCGGACGACGACGCCCCGCCCCGGAGGAAAGCGCGATGAAGGCACACGACGGCATGTACATCGGGGGCGCCTGGCGCCCCGCCGCCGGCCAGGACGTGATCGAGGTCGTGAACCCGGTCGACGAGCAGGTCATCGGCACGGTCCCGGCAGGCACCGCCGAGGACGTCGACCACGCCGTACGGGCCGCCCGCGCCGCCCTGCCGGACTGGGCCGCGACCCCGCCCGCCGAGCGCGCGGCGCGTCTGGCGGCCCTGCGGGACGGGCTCGTGGCCCGCGCGGACGAGATCGCCGAGACGGTCACGGCGGAACTCGGCTCGCCGCTGAAGTTCTCGCAGGCCGTCCACGCGGGTGTGCCGATCGCGGTCGCGGGCTCGTACGCCGAACTGGCGGCGACGTATGCCTTCGAGGAGAAGACCGGCAACTCGGTCGTGCACCACGAGCCGGTCGGCGTCGTGGCCGCGATCACACCCTGGAACTACCCGCTGCACCAGATCGTCGCCAAGGTCGCCCCGGCCCTCGCGGCGGGCTGCACGGTCGTGGTGAAGCCCGCCGAGGACACCCCGCTGGTGGCTCGGCTCCTCGCCGACGCGGTGCACGAGGCCGGGTTCCCGGCGGGCGTCTTCAACCTGGTCACCGGTCTCGGCCCGGTCGCCGGCCAGGCCCTCGCCGAGCACCCCGGAGTCGACCTGGTCTCTTTCACCGGCTCCACCGCCGTCGGCCGGGGGATCGCGGCGATCGCCGCCGGGCAGGTGAAGAAGGTCGCCCTCGAACTCGGCGGCAAGTCCGCCAACGTCATCCTCCCGAGCGCCGACCTGGCCAAGGCGGTCAACGTCGGGGTCGCCAACGTCATGTCCAACTCCGGGCAGACGTGCAGCGCCTGGACGCGGATGCTCGTCCACCGCGACCAGTACGACGAGGCGGTCGAGCTGGCCGCGGCCGCCGCCGCCAAGTACGGCGACCGCATCGGGCCGGTCGTCAACGCCAGGCAGCAGGCCCGGGTGCGCGGCTACATCGAGAAGGGCGTGGCCGAGGGTGCCCGGCTGGTGGCCGGCGGCCCCGGGGCCCCGCGCGAGACGGGCTACTTCGTCAGCCCGACCGTCTTCGCCGACGTCACCGAGGACATGACCATCGCGCAGGAGGAGATCTTCGGTCCGGTCCTGTCGATCCTGAAGTACGAGGACGAGGAGGACGCCCTGCGCATCGCCAACGGCACGGTGTACGGCCTGGCCGGCGCCGTCTGGGCCGGGGACGAGGCCCAGGCGGTGGCCTTCGCGCGCCGGATGGAGACCGGCCAGGTCGACATCAACGGCGGCCGCTTCAACCCCCTCGCCCCCTTCGGCGGCTACAAGCAGTCGGGTGTCGGCCGCGAACTCGGCGTGCACGGCCTGACCGAGTACCTCCAGACCAAGTCCCTCCAGTTCTAGGACGCCGTCCGGATCGCGCCGCAGACGCGGCATCGACCAGTACCGTCAGTTTCCTGTGGCCTGATCCGAACGACAGGCCCTAGCCCCAGGGAGTCCCCTCCGTCATGGCTGTCCGCGCCGCCGTCCTGCCCGCTGTCGGCTCCCCGCTGGAGATCACCGGCATCGACCTGCCCGACCCCGGCCCCGGCCAGGTCCGCGTCCGGCTCGCCGCAGCCGGGGTCTGCCACTCCGACCTGTCCCTGTCCGACGGCACCATGCGCGTGCCCGTCCCCGCCGTCCTCGGCCACGAGGGCGCCGGCACGGTCGTCGCCGTCGGCGAGGGCGTCACCCATGTCGCGCCCGGCGACGGGGTCGTCCTCAACTGGGCGCCGTCCTGCGGCGCCTGCCACGCCTGCTCGCTCGGCGAGGTGTGGCTGTGCGCCAACGCCCTGGGCGGCGCCGCCGACGTCTACGCCCGCACCACCGAGGGCACCGACCTCCACCCCGGCCTGAACGTCGCCGCGTTCGCCGAGGAGACCGTCGTCTCCACGTCCTGCGTCCTGCCCGTCCCGGACGGCGTCCCGCTCACCGACGCCGCTCTCCTCGGCTGCGCGGTCCTCACCGGTTACGGCGCCGTCCATCACTCGGCCCGCGTCCGGCAGGGCGAGACGGTCGCGGTGTTCGGTGTCGGCGGAGTGGGGCTGTCCGCGATCCAGGCGGCCCGGATCGCGGGTGCCTCGAAGATCGTCGCGGTGGACGTGTCCGCCGAGAAGGAGGAACTGGCCCGGGCGGCCGGCGCCACCGACTACCTCGTCGCCTCGGACACCACCGCCCGCGAGATCCGCGGCCTCACCGGGAAACAGGGCGTGGACGTCGCCGTGGAGTGCGCCGGCCGCGCGGTCAGCATCCGCACGGCCTGGGACTCCACCCGGCGCGGCGGCCGCACCACGGTCGTCGGCATCGGCGGCAAGGACCAGCAGGTCACCTTCAACGCCCTGGAGATCTTCCACTGGGGCCGCACCCTCTCCGGCTGCGTCTACGGCAACTCCGACCCGGCCCAGGACCTCCCGGTGCTGGCCGAACACATCCGGGCCGGCCGTCTGGATCTGAGCGCGCTGGTGACCGAACGCATCTCCCTCGACGGCATCCCGGCGGCCTTCGAGAACATGCTGGCGGGCAAGGGCGGCCGGTCCCTGGTCGTCTTCTAGGCCCGTCTCCGCGGCGCCCCGGACTCCTCGCGAGGCCGGGGTCTTCGGCATGTCCGGCCCCGCAGTCGATGCCAAGTACAGGCAAAAGTCCTGGTGCACGACCCGTTGACGCACATACCGTCCGGTCAGTACGTTCCCCGGAACCCGCGCCACCCCCCGTTCCGTCCCCGCACTCCCCGGAGCGTGCACCACATGGACACGGCACCTTCCGCTCAGCCCGTCACGACCACGCCCGCCGTCGGCAACCGCCGCCGGGTGGCCACCGCCGCGGCACTCGCCTCGGCCGTCGAGTGGTACGACTACTTCGTCTTCGGCATCGCCGCCGCCCTCGTGCTCGGCGACCTCTACTTCCCCTCCGGCAACGCCACGGCAGGCGTCCTCGCCTCGTTCGCGACCTTCGCCGTCGGCTTCCTCGCCCGCCCCATCGGCGGCATCGTCGCCGGCCACCTCGGCGACCAGCGCGGCCGCAAACCGATGCTGGTCCTGGCGCTCACGCTGATGGGCGTGGCGACCACCGGCATCGGCCTGCTGCCGACGTACGACACCATCGGTGTGGCCGCCCCGATCCTGCTCGTCCTGCTGCGGGTGGCGCAGGGCGTCGCCGTCGGCGCCCAGTGGGGCGGCGCGATGCTCCTGGCCACCGAGTACGCCCCGGAGGGCAAGCGAGGTGTCTACGGCAGCGTCGTCCAGCTGGGCGTCCCCATCGGCGTGGTCACCGCCAACACCGTCTTCCTGCTGGCCGGTGCGTTCACCAGCGACGCGGCGTTCGCGGCCTGGGGCTGGCGCGTACCGTTCCTGGTCGGCCTGCTGGTCCTCGCCCTCGCCTGGTACATCCACACGCGCGTCGAGGAGACCCCGGCGTTCCGGGAGGCCGAACGGGCGCTCGCCGAGAAGGAGAAGTCCGAGCAGAACTCGCCGCTGCGCACGATCCTGCGCGGCCACCTGGGCACGGTGTTCCTGGCCGGCGGCTCCTTCGCGGTGAACACCGCCACCTTCTACATCCTCATCACCGGCGTCCTCGACTACACGACCCGAGAGCTGGACATGAAGAAGGGCGCGGTGCTCACCGTCTCCCTCTGCGTCAGCCTCACGCAGCTCGTGCTGATCCCGGCCGCCGCCGCGCTGTCCGACCGTGTCGGCCGCATCCGGGTCTACGCCTTCGGCGCGGTCGGCATCGCGCTGTGGGCGGTGCCGCTCTTCCTGCTGATCGACACCCGCTCGCTGCTGTGGCTCGCGGTCGGCACGTTCGTCGCCAGCTGCTTCCTGAGCATCATGTACGGCCCCCAGGCCGCCCTCTTCGCCGAGCTGTTCACGCCCGAGATGCGCTACACCGGCGCCTCCCTCGGCTACCAGATCGCGGCCGTCGCGGGCGGCGGGCTCGCGCCCTTCATGATGGTGCTGCTGCTGGAGACGACGGGCACCTCGATGGCCGTGTCCGGCTACATCGTCGCGCTCTCGGTGATCGCCCTGGTGTCGATCAAGATCCTCGCGGACCGGGCACGTGCGGCGGAGCGGGAGACCGCGACCGAGGCCCGCGGGGAGGCCGAGTCAGCGAGCTGAGTCCGGGGTCTGCTCGGGCCGGGGTTCCACCACCGCTCCCGGAACCCCGGCCGGGGCCGCCGACCGCGCGCGCGACCGGGACACCGCCACGCCCGCCAGGCACAGCGCACCGCCGAGCAGCGTGAGCAGCCCCGGCACCTCGCCGAGGAACAGCCAGGACATCAGGACGACCAGCGCGGGCGCCGCGTACGTCGTCGCGCCCATCTTGCTCGCGGTCGTCCGGGACAACGCGTAGGCCCACGTGGTGAAGGCGAGGGCGGTCGGGAAGACGCCCAGGTAGAGCATGTTGAGGGTGGCGGAGGCCGGTGCCTTCGCGGCCTCCTGGACCAGCTGCCCCGCGAACGGCAGGCACAGCACCGCGCCGACCAGGCACCCGAACGTCGTCACCTGCAGCGGACTGGCCGAGCCCAGCGCCGGCTTCTGCGCCACGACGCCACCGGCGTACGCGATCGCCGCCAGCAGGCACAGCACCACCCCGAGCACCGAGGAACCGCCCTCGCCGGACATCGACAGACCCACGGTCACCGCACCGGCGAACGACACCGCCATCCCCGCCAGCAGCCGCGGCGGCATCGGGTCGCCGAGCAGCCGGGCCCCGAGCAGCGCGATCAGGATCGGCCCGGTGTTCACCACCAGCGCGGCCGTGCCGGCGTCGACCTGCTGCTCGCCCCAGTTCAGGGCGACCATGTAGAAGCCGAACCACAGCACGCCCGATATCGCGATCCCGCGCCAGGCCGGGCGCGGCGGCCACGTCTCCCGCCGCACCAGGCAGATCATCCCCAGCGTCAGGGCGCCGGCCAGCAGCCGCCCGAGTGCCAGCGCGCCCGGCGAGTAGGCGTCACCCGCGCTGCGGATCGAGACGAAGGCGGACGCCCACAGCACGACGGTGACCGCGGCCGCGGCGGCGGCCAGCAGCTCTGCCCGGCGGGGGGACGACGTCGGGGGGTTGTTCATCATGCTCCTGAGGCTAGGGGGAGGCGGGGGCCGCAGGCTCGCGGATTACGGACGGGCGGCTAGCGCAGGGCGGCGGCCTCGACGCCCAGCAGATCGAGGAGGGCGCGTTCACCGGCCGCCGTGACCTTCACCGCCCGCTCCGAGCCGATGCGCACGCACCACCCCGTGTCCAGGGCGTGCCGGCACAGGGCCGCGCCCGCGACGCCCGCGAGATGCGGGCGGCGTTCGGTCCAGTCGAGACAGGCCCGCGCCAGGGGACGCCGGCCCCGCCGTTCGAGGCCGATGCCGGCCGACGCGAACCACGCCAGCCCCGCGTCGGTGAGCGCGAACCCGGTCTCCTGCTCCAGCAGCCCGCGCGCCGTCAGCGCGTCGGTGACGGCGATGCCGAGCCGCCCGGCGAGATGGTCGTAGCAGGTCCGGCCCCGGGCCATCGCCGAGCCTGCGCTCGACTCCCGCAGGTTCCGCGGCCGTACGGCCGCGGACGGCGCGACCTGGGCGGCCAGGTCCTCCACCAGGTGGGCGACGCGGGCATCGGCCAGCCGGACGTACCGGTGCCGGCCCTGCCGCTCCTCGGCGAGCAGTCCGCCCGCGACGAGCCTGCCCAGGTGCTCGCTCAGGGTCGAGGCGGCGACACCCGCGTGCCGCGCCAGCTCGCTCGCGGTCCAGGCACGCCCGTCCAGCAGCGCCAGCAGGCACGCGGCCCGGGTCTCGTCCGCGAACAGCGCGGCGAGCCGTGCCAGGGCGGTGGCCTGCGGGTCCCTCGTCGTCATGTCACCAGCATGGAACACGGACTGTTCGGCCGTCGCCGAAGTGTCCCGTCCGGTGTCCTAGGTCCGCCGCACCTGCTCGTACTGCCGCGCCAGTCCGTCCAGCAGGGCCCTCAGCCCCGTCTCGAAGGCGCGCTCGTCGATCTTCTCCTGCCGCTCGGCCAGGAGGTGGGCCTGCTGGAGGTGGGGGTAGTCGGCGGGGTCGTAGGCACTGGCGTCGTCGACGAATCCGCCGGCGAAGGAGCCGAGCGCGGAGCCCATCACGAAGTACCGCATCAGCGCGCCGATGGACGTGGCCTGCGCCGGCGGCCAGCCCGCGGCGACCATCGCGCCGTAGACGGCGTCCGCGAGGCGCAGTCCGGCCGGGCGGCGCCCGGGGCCGCGGGCCAGCACCGGGACGATGTTGGGGTGGTCCCGCAGCGCGGCCCGGTAGGAGACGGCCCAGTCGTGCAGGGCGGTTCGCCAGTCCCGGCCGTCCTGGAACATCGACAGGTCCACCTGGCCGCTCACCGAATCGGCCACCGCCTCCAGGATCTCGTCCTTGGTGCGGAAGTGGTTGTACAGCGACGGTCCGCTGACCCCGAGTTCGGCGGCGAGCCGCCGCGTGGAGACGGCGGCCAGACCCTCCGCGTCCACGAGCGCCCGGGCCGTCTCGACGATCCGGTCGGTGCTGAGCAGGGGCTTGCGCGGTCGGGCCATGGCGCACATAGTAGGGCTGGGCGCAAAACTAGCAGTGCTAATTTAAATGTACGGTTTTCAAATGGGGTGACTCGTGGTGAATCTGGAGCTCAGCGAGGAGCAGAGCGCGGTCCGGCAGCTCGCGCGGGACTTCGTGGAGCGCGAGATCACCCCGCACGTCGTCGCCTGGGACCGTGCCGAGGAGGTCGACCGGGCGATCGTCGGGAAGCTCGGCGAGGTCGGCTTCCTGGGTCTGACGATCGACGAGGAGTACGGCGGCTCCGGCGGCGACCACCTCGCGTACTGCCTGGTCACGGAGGAGCTGGGCCGGGGTGACTCGTCCGTGCGCGGCATCGTCTCGGTCTCCCTCGGGCTCGTCGCCAAGACCGTCGCCGCCTGGGGGAGCGAGGAGCAGAAGCGGCGCTGGCTGCCGGGGCTGACCTCCGGCGCGTCGGTCGGCTGCTTCGGCCTGACCGAGCCGGGCACGGGCTCGGACGCGGGCAGCCTCACGACCCGGGCGGTGCGGGACGGCGACGACTACGTCATCAACGGCAGCAAGATGTTCATCACCAACGGCACCTGGGCCGATGTCGTCCTGCTCTTCGCCCGCTCCACGGACGCCCCCGGCCACAAGGGCGTCTCCGCCTTCCTCGTCCCCGCCGACACGCCCGGCCTGACCCGCCGCACCGTCCACGGCAAGCTCGGGCTGCGCGGCCAGGCCACCGCCGAACTCGCCCTGGAGGACGTGCGCGTGCCGGCCTCCGCGCTCGTCGGGGAGGAGGGCAAGGGCTTCTCGATCGCGATGTCGGCTCTCGCCAAGGGCCGGATGTCGGTCGCCGCGGGCTGCGTCGGCATAGCCCAGGCCGCTCTCGACGCCGCCGTGCGGTACGCGGGGGAGCGTGAGCAGTTCGGCAAGACCATCGCCCACCACCAGCTCGTCCAGGAACTGCTCAGCGACATCGCCCTGGACGTCGACGCCGCCCGGCTGCTGACCTGGCGGGTCGCCGATCTGATCGACCGGGGGCGGCCGTTCGCCGTCGAGTCGTCCAAGGCCAAGCTGTTCGCCTCGGAGGCCGCCGTCCGCGCCGCGAACAACGCGCTCCAGGTCTTCGGCGGCTACGGCTACATCGACGAGTACCCGGCGGGCAAGCTGCTGCGGGATGCCCGCGTCATGACCCTCTACGAGGGCACGAGCCAGATCCAGAAGCTGGTCATCGGGCGGGCGCTGACGGGGGTCTCGGCGTTCTGAGTACGCGTCTGAGTACTTCGGCGGATGTGGCGCGGGCCACGTCCGCCGATGCTTTCCCCCATGAGTGACACACCGGGCAAGCAGCAGAACACGGCCGCCTTCTACGGCCAGGCCGTCGCATCCTTCGCCGTCGCCATGGCGGCCACCGCCGTGGGCATCTACCAGCTGAGCGCCGACGCATGGGTGCGGGGCTTCCTCGCCATCGCCGTCCTGTACCTGGTCACCTCGTCCTTCACGCTGGCCAAGGTGATCCGGGACCGGCAGGAGGGGGCGGCCCCCTCGTACGCCCCCTTCGAGAAGCACTGAGCGGCCACACTAAGCGCTCGCTCACCTTCGGCGGTATGGTGTTGCTCCTGCCAGTGGAGAGGGGCGAGTGATGAGTACGGCGGAGGAGACGGCCGGCGGCGAGGCGCAGGCGTGGGGCGAGGTCACGCCCGACGCGGCGCGGCGGCTGCTGGTCGCCGCGGTGGAGGCCTTCGCCGAGCGTGGCTACCACGCCACGACGACCCGGGACATCGCGGGCCGCGCCGGGATGAGCCCGGCCGCGCTCTACATCCACTACAAGACCAAGGAAGAGCTGCTGCACCGCATCAGCAGGATCGGGCACGAGAAGGCCCTGGAGATCCTGCGGACGGCGTCCCGGCGTGAGGGCAGTCCCACCGAGCGGCTCGCCGACGCGGTGAGCTCCTTCGTGCGCTGGCACGCGGGCGGCCGTACCACCGCGCGGGTCGTGCAGTACGAACTCGACTCGCTCGGGCCCGACGCCCGGGCCGAGATCCTCGCGCTGCGGCGCCAGGTCGACGGCGAGGTGCGCGGGATCATCGAGGAGGGCGTGCGGTCCGGCGAGTTCGAGGTCATCGACGTGCACGGCACCACGCTGGCCGTGCTGTCGCTCTGCATCGACGTGGCGCGGTGGTTCAACGTCGACGGGCCCCGGACGCCGGACGAGGTCGGCGCACTGTACGCCGATCTCGTGCTGCGCATGGTCGGTGCCCAGGGCCAGGGGCCCGAGGCCGGGTCTCAGAGGTAGTAGCGCGCCACGGACTCGGCGACGCAGACCGGCTTGTCGCCGCCCTCGCGTTCGACGCTGAAGGCGACGGCCACCTGGACGCCGCCGGGCACCTCCTCGACCGCGCTGATCGCCGCGGTGGCGCGCAGGCGGGAGCCGACCGGGACCGGGGCGGGGAAACGCACCTTGTTCGTGCCGTAGTTGACGCCCATCTTCACGCCCTCGACGGCGATCAGCTGCGGTCCGAAGAGGGGCAGCAGCGACAGGGTCAGATAGCCGTGCGCGATGGTGGTGCCGAAGGGACCCGCGGCGGCCTTCTCCGGGTCGACGTGGATCCACTGGTGGTCACCGGTGGCCTCCGCGAAGAGGTCGATCCGCTTCTGGTCGATGTCCAGCCAGTCCGTGTACCCCAGTTGTTCGCCGACCGCCGACTTCAGGTCGTCGACGGACGTGAAGATCCTCGGCTCTGCCATGTCTTCCAGGCCTCTCGTGTGCAGGGGGTCTGCGCGCTCATATCTCTAAGCGACTGCTTAGCATGGTCGGCCGTGGGGGCTGTGTCAACGGACTCGGTAGGGTTCGAGGGGTGCCTCAGATTCCAGAGAAGATTCATGAGCTCACGGTCGGCCAGCTCGCGGCGCGGAGCGGCGCCGCCGTGTCCGCCCTGCACTTCTACGAGTCCAAGGGCCTGATCAGCAGCCGCCGGACCGCCGGCAACCAGCGCCGCTACTCGCGTGACACGCTGCGCCGGGTCGCCTTCATCCGGGCCGCGCAACGCGTCGGCATCCCTCTGGCGACGATCCGCGACGCGCTCGCGGAACTCCCCGAGGAGCGCACGCCCACCCGTGAGGACTGGGCCCACCTGTCCGAGACCTGGCGCGCCGAACTGGAGGAGCGCATCAAGCAGCTGAACCGTCTGCGGGATCACCTCGCCGACTGCATCGGCTGCGGCTGCCTCTCCCTCGACACCTGCGTCCTGTCCAACCCGGACGACGTCTTCGGCGAACGCCTCACCGGGTCCCGCCTGATGGCCGACCGGGGCGGTCGCGGGTAGCGTCCGCCAGGCCCGCCCTGTACTCCGCCAGCCCGGCCGCGACCAACCGGGCGTTGGACCGCGCCCGTTCCCCGTCCGGCAGCACCAGGACGTCCTCCAGCCCGACCCGCGTGGCCAGGCCCAGCCGGCCCGCGAGCCGCAGCACCGGCCAGGCGCCCCCGTCCTCGCCGTGCAGCAGGACCGGGCGTCCGTGCGCGGCCCCGATGGCGGACAGCAGTGCCCGCGCGGAGGAGACGGCGTCCAGCGGGTCCGTGTCCGTCACCTCCGCCAGGACCCTCAGCACCTTCGGTCCGAGCGGCGAGGCCGCGAACCGCTCCGCCCCGTCGGTCCCGGACCAGATGCCGGCCTCCACGCCCACCCCGCGCTCCAGGAGCAGGGCGGCCGTCTCCTCCGCCCCCGGCTCGTGCCAGTTGACCGAGGCGTGGTCGGGCAGCACCGTCCACGCGCGGATCCGCTCCAGCCGGGCGGCGGGGTCGGGCTCCGCCCACGCGCCCGTGGTCACACCGACCGGCACCGGCACCCGCGCCCGGATCGCCGACAGCGTCGGCGCGAGCACCCGCGGCGACAACGTGTCACGCCCGCAAGGGGTCTTGGGGTGAACGTGGATGTCCGTCGCCCCGGCGGCGACGGCCTCGGCAGCCGAGTCGGCCATCGACTCGGGTGTCAGCGGCACGGCCACACCGTCAGCGGCCGTCCGCGAACCGTTCAGGCACACCTGCATCATGCCGTCGATGGTGCCAGTCGCCACCGACAGTCGGGGGTGCGGCATCCCCGGCGCACCCCCCGCGCACCCGCATCCGTCAAGCCGACACCAACAGCCTCGCGCGCCGGGCGTACGCCAGGGACTCGGGCGTGAGCACGGGGCGGGGAACCAGGATTCCGCAGTCCGTGCAGACCGGTCCGGACGAGGGTTCGTGGTCCAGGTCGTACCTCCAGACGAGCTGCTCCCCACCGCAGACCGGGCATTCCGAGCCGGGCTCGCGCTCCAGCGCGGCGATGAGCCGGCGCAGCACCTCGGCCAGCGGTTCACGGGGATGGACCGCCGGATCGTCGCACCACGCCACGCCGAAACCGCCCCAGGTCAGCCGGTGCCAGTCGTCCACACTGCCCGGCCTGCGCAGTCCGTCGTGCTTCTCCTTCTTGCGGCGCTCGGCGAACTCGACCTCGTAGGCCAGCCAGACCGCCCGCGCCTCCTCCAGTTCGTCCAGCGCGGCCACGAGCCGCACCGGATCGGGGGAGCGGTCCTCGGGCCCGAACCCCGCCCGGGAGCACAGATGGTCCCAGGTCGCCCTGTGTCCGTAGGGGGCGAACCGCTCAAGGCACTTGCGCAGCGAATAACGCCGCAAGGCCAGATCACACCGCGGATCACGGACCTGTCTCGCCAGACTCCGGAAACCGGCCATCGTCCTGCACCTCCGTCACACCTGCACCTGTAATCCGGTCACTTCGGCGTCGTCGTAAGGACGTCGCCGAATAGACGTATCGACAAGCGAATCGGCTCCATCCGATTTCAAATGGCCTCCATAAGCCGCCCGAAGGGGCTCGCGAGTCGACTGCCGTGGTCCGTGTGCCTGTTGTGCTGTCTCCAAAAAGTGACGCCTGTTCATCTTCAAGCCGGGGGCTACCGGCGGTAACATCCCGCCCACCCCCGTCGGGAGGAGCCCCCCATGCCACGGCGTGCCCCACGCACCGTTCTCGACAGAATGAGAACTCCCAGCGGAATCCCCGGGTTCCTGAAGACAGCATCGGTATGCGCCCTGATCGCAGGTCTCTTGTCGCCGCTTGCCCCGGCTGCCGCCTCGGAAACAGCGGCCGCGCAGGTCACGGCCGCGGCGAACGACCACTGCGGCAATCAGTGTTCGGACATCCTCCCGCCCGGTCAGAACGGCAACGCCACCCTCGCCCAGATCCTCCTGAACCAGGCCTTCGGCACTCAGCCCGAACACGCCGAGGACCAGCTCGGGCCCTACGCGGGCCTGGCCAAGGGCTACCCCGGCCTCACCAACGACAAGATCAACACCTTCTTCAACGACGCGTCCTTCGGGGTCCCCGCCGACCAGGTCGCCTCCACCGTCCGACCCGCCGGACGCGCTGACGTGACGATCGTCCGGGACAAGAAGACCGGTGTGCCGCACATCACCGGTACCACCCGGTACGGCACGGAGTTCGGCGCCGGCTACGCGGCAGCCCAGGACCGGCTGTGGCTGATGGACGTCTTCCGGCACGTCGGGCGTGGTCAGCTGACCTCCTTCGCGGGCGGTGCGCCCTCCAACCAGGGCCTGGAACAGCAGTTCTGGAGGCACGCCCCGTACAGCGAGGCCGACCTGCAGGCGCAGATCGACAACGCCGTCGCCACCAACGGCGAGCGCGGACAGCAGGCCCTCGCCGACGCCAAGGCCTACCTCGACGGCATCAACTCCTACATCGACGCCTCCGACAGCGGGCGCTCCTTCCCCGGGGAGTACGTGCTCACCGGGCACAAGGACTCAGTCACCAACGCCGGGACCATCGAACACTTCAAGATCACCGACCTGGTCGCGCTGGCGTCCGTCATCGGCGCGCTGTTCGGCTCCGGCGGCGGCGGCGAGGTGAACAACGCCCTCTCGCTGCTGGCCGCCCAGGAGAAGTACGGCGTCACCGAGGGCACCAAGGTCTGGGAGTCCTTCCGGATGCGCAACGACCCGGAGGCCGTCCTCACCCAGCACGACGGCAGCTTCCCCTACGGCGGCAAGCCGGACGAGGCGCAGGGCACCGCCCTGCCCGACGCCGGCTCGGTGACGGCGGAACCGCTCGTGTACGACCGCACCGGCAGCGCCACCACGGCCGGCGCGACCGGCGCGTCCGGTGAAGCGGCGAAGGCCGCCCTGTCCTCGGCCAGGCGCGGCATGTCCAACGCCCTCGTGGTCAGCGGCAAGCACACCGCGAGCGGCCACCCCGTCGCCGTGTTCGGCCCGCAGACCGGCTACTTCGCCCCCCAGTTGCTGCTGCTCCAGGAGATCCAGGGTCCGGGCATCAGCGCCCGCGGCGCCTCCTTCGCGGGCCTGAGCATGTACGTCGAGCTCGGCCGCGGCCAGGACTACGCGTGGAGCGCCACGACCTCCGGCCAGGACATCATCGACTCCTACGCCGTCGAACTGTGCCGGGACGACCACCACTACCTGTACCGCGGCACCTGCACGCCGATGGAGAAGATCGAGCAGAAGAACGCCTGGAAGCCCACGGTCGCCGACGGCACCGCGGCCGGCTCGTACACCATGCGCGTCTGGCGCACGAAGTACGGCCCCGTCGAGTACCGCGCGACGGTCGGAGGCAAGCGGGTCGCTTACACCACCCTGCGCTCGTCCTTCATGCACGAGGCCGACTCCATCATCGGCTTCCAGATGCTGAACGACCCGGACTACGTCAAGGGCCCGGACTCCTTCCAGAAGGCCGTGCAGCACATCAACTACACCTTCAACTGGTTCTACGCCGACTCCGAGCACACCGCGTACTACAACAGCGGCGACAACCCGGTGCGGGCGACCGGCGTCGACGCCGAGTTCCCCGCATGGGCGCGGCCCGCGTACGAGTGGCGCGGCTGGGAGCCGGAGACCAACACGGCCGACTACACCCCGGCCTCCGCCCACCCCCACTCCACCGACCAGGACTACTACGTCTCCTGGAACAACAAGCAGGCCAGGGACTACACGACCGCGCCCTGGGGCAACGGGTCCGTGCACCGCGGCAACCTCCTCGAGGACCGGGTGAAGAAGCTGGTCCGGCAGGGCGGGGTGACCAGGGCCGCCCTGGTGAAGGCCATGGCCGACGCCGGGCTGACCGATCTGCGGGCGGAGGACGTCCTGCCCGAGCTCCTGAAGGTCGTCACCAGCTCGCCCGTCAGCGACCCGGCCGCCGCGTCCGCCGTCAGCAGACTCCAGGCCTGGGTCGCCGCGGGCGGCAAGCGCACGGAGACCGCGGCCGGCTCGAAGAAGTACGCCGACGCCGACGCGATCCGCATCCTGGACGCCTGGTGGCCGCTGCTGGTCAAGGCCGAGTTCGAACCGGGCCTGGGGAGCGAGCTGTACACGGCCGTCACCGCCAACCTCCCTGTCGACGAGTCCCCGTCGGCCGCGCACGGCCCGACCGGCTCGCACGCGGGAAGCTCCTTCCAGTACGGCTGGTGGAGCTACGTCGACAAGGACGTCCGCGCGGTGCTCGGTGAGCAGGTCAAGGGCCCCCTGGCCCGGAAGTACTGCGGCGGCGGCAACCTCGGTGCCTGCCGGGACACCCTGATCGGCACCCTCAAGGAGGCGGCCGGCAAGACCGCCGCCCAGGTCTACCCCGGCGACGACGTGTGCGCGGCGGGCGACCAGTGGTGTGCCGACTCGATCAACCACCGCACCCTCGGCGGCATCAAGCACGGCAAGATCGGCTGGCAGAACCGGCCGACCTACCAGCAGGTCGTGGAGTTCACCTCACACCGGTGACGCACCACGCGGCGGCGGGTCAGCGGATGCGGCCCGCCGCCAGCACCAGCCGGGCCAGCTCCGCGTGCAGGATGTCGCTGTGCGCACCGGCCGGCGGGCCGCCGCCTCTGACCACCGCCGCCGCGTCGACGTTCACGCACCCCGAGCCGGGCAGTGCCGCCTCCAGGGCCCCGGCGAGGGAGTACGCGCGTGTGCCCGGCACCGCCTGCACCCCGTCGTGGCCCATCGCGCCCCACTTGGCGCCCAGGGCCCGCCGCAGGTCCAGCTCGGCGGCCGACCGGCTGTCGCCCGCCATCTTGGAGGCCAGCGGATACATCGTGCCGAGGGCCGCGTCGTGCCGGGAGTGGCAGCACACCAGGGGGCCGTCGACGCGGTTCTGCTGCCCCTGGAGCACCCCTCCGGCCCGCGCGTCGTGCGGCAGCCGGGCGGCGAACGCGTAGTGCGAGAACGCCCCTTGGAGCAGCGTCACCGACTTCACCGTGCGCACGCCCTCGGGAAGGCCCCGCAGCGCGAACGACACCAGCCGCGCTCCGAAGCTGTGCCCGACCAGGTGGACGCGCACACCCGGCGCCGCCTCCGCGAGCTGCCCGACGACCCGGCCCAGACCCCGCTCGCCGACGGTCCCCGCGCGCCGCTTCATCGCGTAGTACGTCGCCTGCCGCAGCAGTTCGTGGGCGCCGTCCCAGGGGTCGGGCATCCTGAACGCCTGCCGGTTCCCGGATGCTTCGAGCTCCGCCAGCGCCCGCGCGAACTCCCCGCAGACCGCCGCCGACGACCCGGCGAACATCTCCGGGGCGCTCTGCGGCACGCCCTCCGCCACCGTGTCCGCCGCGAACAGCGCCTGCGGCCCGGGCGCCACCACCTCCACGAGCGTCCGCACCAGCCGCCCGAACTCCTCCAGTTCGGCCTCCTCCGGCGGCTGCTGCTCCAGCAGCCGGGCGATCTGGTCGACCAGGATCGCCCGGCCCGGGAAGGTCTCCAGCAGCGCGTGCCGCGTGTCCTTGTCCAGCACGGGGCGTCTCGGCGCTTCGGCTGCCACGGCCCGCGGGAAGTCCGGGATCGGCTCGTCGGAGAACCGCATGGAGGGCCACAGCACTCCGGCGTATCCGACCCGGGCCGCCGGGGCCAGCCGCGGGACGGGCGCGAAGAAGCGGTCGTACAGGCGGGTCGCGCCCGAGCGGTCGTTGTTCCAGCCGTGCGCGAAGACGATCAGATCGCGCACGCCCCGCTCGGTCACCCCGGCGAGCAGCCGGTCGCGCCGGCGGCCCGCGGGGTCCCCGTCCGCGTCGAAGGCCAGCTCCCAGTAGGGAGTCACACTCATCGCCGGATCCGCCATGACAGGTCCCCTGGTCCCCGGGTGACGCCACGATGTGGGCGCATCGTCCTGCCAACGGGGGAGCTTGGCCATACGTCACGAGCGCATTCGGGCTCAGCGGTAGAGGAGGTACTTCCGCCGCGTCCTGCGGAACGCCGCCAGATCCTCCTGCCACCCGGCCACCACCTCGTCGGTGTCCGCACCCGCGTCGATCATCGTGCGCACGCGCGTGGAGCCGGTGAGCTTGTCGATCCAGTTGTCCGGGCGCCAGGCGAAACCGCTCCAGACCTGCTTGGCGGTCACGAGCAGGGCGATCCCCGTGCGGACGGGGTCGAACGCGGCCCGGTCGTGCACATGGAGCTGGACACCGCCGATCGTCCGTCCCTGGTACTTCGAGAAGGTGGGCGCGAAGTACGCCTCCCTGAACCGCACTCCGGGCAGCGCGAGTGCGTTCGCCGCCGCCGCCCAGCGCCGGTCGATGCCCTCCGCGCCCAGCAACTCGAACGGGCGGGTCGTGCCGCGTCCCTCCGACAGATTCGTGCCTTCGAACAGACACGTCCCCGAGTAGACCAGGGCCGTCTCGGGCGTCGGCATGTTCGGGCTCGGAGGCACCCAGGGCAGCCCGGAGGCGTCGTGGAAGTCCGACCGCTTCCAGCCCGACATCGTCACGGTCTCCAGTGGGACGGGCTGGGGGAGGAACTCCGCGTTGAACAGCCGCGCCAGCTCGGCGACGGTCATGCCGTGGGCCTGCGCGATGGGCTGCCGCCCGACGAACGTGGCGAACTCCTTGTGCAGGACCGGCCCGAGGGCCGCCCGGCCGGTCACCGGGTTCGGCCGGTCCAGCACCACGAACCGCTTGCCGGCGAGCCCGGCGGCCTCCATGCAGTCGTACAGGGTCCAGATGTACGTGTAGAAGCGGGCGCCGACGTCCTGGATGTCGAAGACGACCGTGTCGACCCCGGACGCGGTGAAGACGTCGGCGAGCGGCCGGCCGCTCTTGAGGTACGTGTCGTAGACGGGCAGACCGGTCGCCGGGTCGTCGTACCGGCCCTCGGATCCGCCGGCCTGGGCGGTGCCGCGGAAGCCGTGCTCCGGGCCGAAGACGGCGGTCAGGCCGACGCGGTCGTCGGCGTGCATGACGTCGACGATGTGGCGGGCATCGCGGGTGATGCCGGTCGGGTTGGTGACGATGCCGACCTTCTGGTTCTCGAGCAGGCCGTAGCCGTCGCGGGCGAGTCGTTCGAAGCCGGTGCGGAGTCGTCCGGGGGACTGGGCCGCGGCGGTGCCGGGTGTGGCCGGGACGGCTGCCGCCGTGGCCGCGGTGATGACGGCTCGTCTGGAAGGGCGCATGCGGTGACCTCCTTGAGCGGGGACGGTCGCATGGGCACGGTATGCGCTCCCGCGGGTTGTGTGGAGGCTGCGGGCCGCCTGTGGCTTGTCGCGCGGTTCCCCGCGCCGCTTCGGGCCGTTGCCGGCTGACCCTTCCCTGGTACATACCGACCGGTTAGTCTGACGGCATTGCTGAGCCGCGACTGAGGAGACCGATGGTGGGAGCCTTTCAAGGGGCCGGAGTCGTTGTCACGGGGGCCGGAGGCGGAATCGGGGCGGCGCTCGCCCGGCGCTTCGCCGCCGAGGGGGCCCGGGTCGTCGTCAACGACCTGGACGCCGACCGGGCCAAGCAGGTCGCGGACGAGGTCGGCGGCATCGCCGTGGCCGGGGACGCCTCGCTGATCGTCTCCGACGCCCGGGACGCGCTCGACGGGACCGTCGACGTCTACTGCGCCAACGCCGGTGTCGCCTTCGAGGGCGGAGCCGCCGGCGGGCCGCTGGACGAAATGGCCTGGGCCGCCTCCTGGGACGTGAACGTCATGGCGCACGTCCGGGCCGCCCACGCGCTGGTGCCCGGCTGGCTGGAGCGCGGCAGCGGGCGCTTCGTCTCCACCGTGTCCGCCGCCGGGCTGCTCACCATGATCGGGGCCGCCCCCTACGCCGTCACCAAGCACGGCGCGCTCGCCTTCGCCGAGTGGCTGTCGCTGACCTACCGGCACCGGGGCGTGAAGGTCCACGCCATCTGCCCCCAGGGCGTCCGCACCGACATGCTGGCCGCCACCGGCAGCGCGGGCGACCTGGTGCTCCAGCCGACCGCGATCGAGCCGGAGGCCGTGGCGGACGCCCTGATCGAGGGCATCGAGCAGGACCGCTTCCTGATCCTGCCGCACCCCGAGGTCGCCGCCTACCACCAGGCCCGGGCCGGTGACCCCGACCGGTGGCTGTCCGGCATGAACCGCATCCAGCAGCAGTGGGAGGGGGCCCGGTGACCGAGTCCCGTTACGCGGCCAAGCCCTGGCTCGGCCTGCTCGGCGACGCCCAGAAGGGCGCGATCAGTCCGGCCGCCTCCCTCGTGCATGCCCTGCGCCGGGCCGTGGCCGAGACACCCGACGGCGACTTCCTGGCGTACTTCGACGGCCGGCTGACCTACCGGGAGGTCGACGAGCTCAGCGACTCCGTCGCCGGGCACCTCGCGGCGCGCGGTCTTCGGCACGGCGACCGGGTCGCGGTGCTGCTGCAGAACTCCCCGCACTTCGTCCTCGCCCTCCTGGGCGCGTGGAAGGCGGGCGCGGTCGTCGTGCCCGTCAACCCGATGTACAAGGCGGGCGAGGTGTCCCACGTCCTGCGGGACGGCGAGGTCGCCGCGCTGATCTGCTCGGACCGGGCCTGGGAGTCGTACCTGCGCGAGACGGCGGCGGACTCGACGGTGCGGATCGTGCTCACCGGATGCGAGCTGGACTTCCAGAGCCGCGGCGACGCGCGGGTGCTCACCTTCGAGCGGCTCCCGAAGGCCCCGGACGCCGACGACCTGGTGACCGTGGCCCGGGCCGGGCACGAGCCGCCCGCCGACCGGGACCCCGACGCCTCCGGGATCGCGCTGATCAGCTACACCTCGGGCACGAGCGGCACCCCCAAGGGCGCCACCAACACGCACGGCAACATCATGTACAACGCCGAACGGCAGCGGACCGGACTCGGGCTGCCCGAGCGGCCGGTCTACTTCGCGCTGGCGCCGCTGTTCCACATCACCGGCATGGTGTGCCAGCTGGGCGCCTGCCTGAACAGCGGCGGCACGCTCGTGCTGGCCTACCGCTTCGAACCGGGCGTGGTGCTGGACGCGTTCACCGAGCACCGCCCGCACTACACGGTCGGCCCGTCCACGGCCTTCATGGCGCTGGCCGCCCACCCCTCCGTCACCCGCGACCACTTCTCCTCCTTCCGGGTGATCTCCTCCGGTGGCGCCCCGCTGCCGCCCGCCCTGGTGGAGAAGTTCCGGGCCGGCTTCGGACCGTACATTCGCAACGGCTACGGACTGACCGAGTGCACCGCGCCCTGCGCCTCCGTGCCGCCGGGTCGGGAGGCGCCGGTCGACCCGGTGTCCGGGACCCTCGCCGTGGGACTGCCCGGCCCCGACACGGTCGTACGGATCGTCGACGACGCCGGCCGGGAAGTGCCGTTCGGCGAGCAGGGCGAGATCGTCGTCCGCGGCCCGCAGGTCGTGCCCGGCTACTGGCGCCGCCCCGACGCCACCGCCGAGACCTTCCCCGGCGCCGAACTGCGCACCGGCGACATCGGCTTCATGGACGAGGAGGGCTGGCTCTACGTCGTCGACCGCAAGAAGGACATGATCAACGCGTCCGGCTTCAAGGTGTGGCCCCGCGAGGTCGAGGACGTCCTCTACACCCACCCGGCCGTGCGCGAGGCCGCCGTCGTCGGAGTGCCCGACGGCTACCGCGGGGAGACCGTCAAGGCCTACATCAGCCTGCGTCCGGACGCCGACACGGACCCGGATGCGCTCGCCGCCTACTGCAAGGAGAGACTGGCCGCCTACAAATATCCGCGCCAGGTGGAGATCCTGCCGGACTTGCCCAAGACGGCCAGTGGGAAGATCCTCCGTCGGGAACTTCGTTCCCGTACGCAAGGCAACTGACAGCAGAACGGAAAGGCAGGTGGCGGCAGTGCCCAGGACCACGGACTCGGACGGCACGCCCGTGCCTCAGCGGCTCCTGGCCGCCGCCACCCGGCTCTTCGCCGAGCAGGGCTACGACCGCACCTCGGTGCAGGAGATCGTCGAGGCGGCCGGCGTCACCAAGGGGGCGCTGTACCACTACTTCGGTTCCAAGGACGACCTGTTGCACGAGGTGTACGCGCGCGTGCTGCGCATCCAGCAGGAGCGGCTGGACGCCGTGGCGGGTGCCGACGAGCCGGTCGAGAAGCGGCTGCGGGCCGCGGCCGCGGATGTCGTGGTGACCACCATCGACAACCTCGACGACGCGATGATCTTCTGGCGCTCGATGCACCACCTCGGCCCCGAGAAGAACAAGCAGGTCCGGGCCGAGCGCCGCCGCTACCACGAGCGTTTCCGCGCGCTCGTGGAGGAGGGCCAGGAAGCGGGCGTCTTCTCCAGGGCGACCCCGGCGGACCTGGTGGTCGACTACCACTTCGGCTCGGTCCACCACCTGTCGACGTGGTACCGCCCGGACGGCCCGCTCAGCCCCCAGGAGGTCGCGGACCACCTGGCCGACCTGCTGCTCCGCGCCCTGCGTCCGTAAGGGTCGGCAGGGAGGCGAGCGCGGTGCGCCCGGCGGCGAGGATCCGTCGGGCGCGGGGAAAGTCGTGCAGCTGCTCCTCCAGCAGGTCCAGGCACGGCAGCAGCGAGCGCGCCGGGACGCGGCGGGCCGTGAGGACCTCGGCGGTCCAGCCGGGGAAGCCGGTGACGATCTCGTCCGCGTCGACGTACAGGGCGGCGCTCAGGAAGCCGACGAGGTGGGCGATGTCCAGGGCGGTGCGCTCGCGCCGCTCGTCGCTGTAGTCGCGCATCGCGGGGACGTGCCGCTCGAGACGCCGGAAGGTGTCCCGCACCAGCCGCGTGGCGGACTTGGCGACCAGCGTGTACTCCTGGTCGCCCAGATGCGGCAGACCGCCGATCGCCTGGTGGGCGGGCACCGGCCGGGCCGGCGGACCTTCCGCGAGCCGGTCCGGCGCGGTGCGGGCGTCGGGTGCCGCGCGTCGGCGCCCAGGAGGGGCGCCCACCGCCCCGCTGACGGAGACCGGCCGAGCCGGGTCGGCGGTCGCGAGCCAGGCGGGAGAGGAGAGCGGCTGCCCGACGCGCGCCGCGGGCAGCAGGGCAGCGGCCGCTTCGTTGAATTCGGCGATGTGCCCGTCCGCGTCCAGGACCACCACCGGGCCGGGGGCGGAGGCGACGCTCACCGTGCTCGCCGCACCGGTGCGGAGCCTGGCCGGGGAGGAAGTCATGTACGGGGCCCCTACGCGTGACCCACACCCACTGTGCGACGACGGAAGAGGACTGCTCTCGACGCACCGTCCCGCAGTTCGGGTGTGGTCCCGCCCAAGTCCACGGCAAGGGGCGGCGGGGAGGGCCCCCACCGCCCCGCCGCGTCGGCGTCACATGTACCGCTTCAGCTCCCGCCGGGCCAGCGACCGCTGATGCACCTCGTCGGGCCCGTCCGCGATCATCAGCGTCCGCGCACCGGCGTACAGCTCCGCCAGCGGGAAGTCCTGGCTCACTCCGCCTGCGCCGTGCAGCTGGATGGCCCGGTCGAGGATGTCCACCACCGCCCGAGGCGTGGCGATCTTGATGGACTGGATCTCGGTGTGCGCGCCCCGGTTCCCGACCGTGTCCATCAGCCACGCGGTCTTCAGCACCAGCAGCCGCAACTGCTCCACCGTCACGCGCGCGTCGGCGATCCAGTTGTGCACCACCCCCTGCTGCGCCAGCGCCTTCCCGAACGCGGTCCGGGACACGGCCCGACGGCACATCAGCTCGATGGCCCGCTCCGCCATGCCGATGAGCCGCATGCAGTGGTGGATCCGTCCGGGACCGAGTCGCGCCTGAGCGATGGCGAAGCCGCCGCCCTCCTCGCCGACCAGGTTCGAGACCGGCACGCGCGCGTGGTCGAAGACGACCTCCGCGTGACCGCCGTGGTAGTGGTCCTCGTACCCGAACACCTGCATGGCGCGCTCGATGGTGACGCCCGGGGTGTCGCGCGGCACCAGCACCATCGACTGCTGACGGCGGATGTCGTCGCCGTCCGGGTCGGTCTTGCCCATCACGATGAAGATCTTGCAGTCGGGGTGCATCGCCCCGGAGATGTACCACTTGCGGCCGGTGATGACGTACTCGTCGCCGTCCCGCTCGATGTGCGTGGTGATGTTGGTGGCATCCGAGGAGGCCACCTCCGGCTCGGTCATCGCGAACGCCGAGCGGATCTCACCGGCGAGCAGCGGTTCCAGCCACTGCTTGCGCTGCTGCTCGTCGCCGAACTGGGTGAGCACCTCCATGTTCCCGGTGTCGGGCGCCGCGCAGTTCGTCACCGTCGGCGCCAGCTGCGGGGAGCGGCCCATGATCTCGGCGAGCGGCGCGTACTGGAGGTTGGTGAGCCCGGCCCCGTACTCGGAGTCCGGCAGGAAGAGGTTCCACAGGCCCTGCCTGCGTGCCTCGGCCTTGAGCTCCTCGACCACGGGCACGGTCTCCCACGGCGAGGCGAGCCGCTCGCGCTGCTCGTGAGCCACGGCCTCGGCCGGGTAGACGTACTCGTCCATGAAGGCGAGGAGCTTGGCGCGCAGCTCTTCGGTGCGCGCGTCGAAAGCGAAGTCCATGTGGATCAGCCCTCCTGGAGGCCTTCGTGGAGCGTGGTCAGTCCGTGCCGGACGAAGACGGGGACGAGGTCGCCGATGCGGTCGAAGCCGCGGCCGACCGTCTGGCCCAGCGTGTAGCGGTAGTGGATGCCCTCGAGGATCACGGCGAGCTTGAACCAGGCGAACGCCGTGTACCAGGAGACCGCGGAGACGTCGCGCCCCGAGCGCGCGGCGTACCGCTCGATGAGTTCCGACGGAGCCGGATGGCCGGGGGCCTCGGCTGTGGTGGAGACGGGGGACTCGGGCATGCCCAGCGGCATGCTGTACATCACCAGCAGGCCGAGGTCGGTGAGCGGGTCGCCCAGCGTCGACATCTCCCAGTCGAGGATCGCCCGGATCGAGTCGTCCTCCCCGATCAGCACGTTGTCGAGGCGGTAGTCGCCGTGCACGACGGCCGGGGCGGGGGAGTGGGGCAGTTCGCGGCCGAGGGCGGCGTGCAGCTCGTCGATGCCGTCCAGGTCGCGGTTGCGGGAGGCGTCCAGCTGCTTGCCCCAGCGCCGCAGCTGCCGGTCCAGGAAGCCCTCGGGCCGGCCGAAGTCCGCCAGGCCCACCTCGCCCGGGTCGACCGCGTGCAGCTCCACCAGCGTGTCGACGAGGTTCAGCACCGCGCCCCGGGTTCGCTCGGGGCCGAGCGGGGCCAGCTGGTCGGCGGTGCGGTAGGGGGTGCCGTCGACGAACTCCATGACGTAGAACGGCGAGCCGAGCACCTCCTCGTCCTCGCACAGCAGCACCGGCCGTGGAACGGGTACGGCGGTCGGGTGCAGGGCGCTGATCACCCGGTGCTCGCGCCTCATGTCGTGCGCGGTGGCCAGGACATGACCGAGCGGAGGCCGGCGCACGACCCACCGGGAGATGCCGTCGGAGACCGCGTAGGTGAGGTTCGACCGTCCGCCCTCGATCAGCCGGCCGGACAGCGGGCCGTTCACCAGGCCGGGCCGCTCGCGGTCGAGCAGGCCGCGCAGCCGGTCGAGATCCAGTCCGGGCGGATGGTCGGGGCTCATGCGTCGCTCCTACGGGCAGGTGAACAATTCCCGACTCATGATGCCGACCGGTCGGTATGTCGTCCAGAGCGGGGCCGAAACGTGATCGGAGCCACGATAGGCCGACGGCTCGTCCCGGGAGGCGGCCGGGGAGGTTTCGGCCGGTTCGTTCAGGCCATCCGGCTTGCGTGCCCCGCGACGACACCGGAAGGTCAAAGCCATGAAGGCCATCAGCTACTCACGGTACGGCGGTCCCGAGGTGCTGGCGTTCGGGGAGGTCCGCGACCCGAAGGTCGGCCCCGACGCGGTGCTGGTCAAGGTCCGGGCGGCGGCCGTGAACCCCGTCGACTGGAAGGCCCGCGAGGGATACCTCGACGGGATCCTCGCCCCCGCCTTCCCCGTGGTGCCCGGCTGGGACGTCTCGGGCGTCGTCGTACGGCCCGGCGTGGCCGTCTCGGAGTTCGACGTCGGGGACGAGGTCATCGGGTACGTGCGCGAGGACTTCCTCTCCCGTGGCACCTTCGCCGAGTACGTGGCCGCACCCTTGCGCACCCTCGCCCGCAAGCCGCGCAACCTCTCCTTCGAGGAGGCGGCCGGGCTGCCGCTGGTCGGGCTCACCGCGTATCAGGTGCTCATCAAACTGCTTCAGGTGAAGCGGGGCGAGACCGTCCTGGTGCACGCCGCGGCAGGCGGTGTCGGGTCGATCGCCGTGCAGCTGGGCGTCCATCTGGGCGCCCGGGTGATCGGTACGGCGAGCGAGTCCAACCACGACTTCGTGCGGGGCCTCGGAGGGGAGCCGGTGGTGTACGGCGAGGGGCTGGGCGAGCGGGTGCGCGGACTGGCCCCCGAGGGGGTGGACGCGGTGTTCGACACCGTCGGAGGGGACGCGCTGAAGGTGTCGGCGAATCTGCTGGCCCCCGAGGGCCGCCTGGTGTCCATCGCCGACAACGGCGTCGTGAACTACGGCGGCCGCTACTACTTCGTCCGCCCCGACGCGGAGGACCTCCGGCGCGTGGCCGACCTGGCGGAGCAGGGCGTGGTGAGCGTGCACGTCGACGAGACGTTTCCCCTGGAGCGGGCGGCGGACGCGCACCGTCTGAACCAGGAGGGCCGCACCCGCGGCAAGATCGTCGTGACGGTGGACTGGGAGAGCGACGGCGAGTAGGGCCGAGGTCCCTGGAGAAGCGGGGCCGGACACCCCCTAGAGCACGAGGGCGGCGCCGCAGGCCGCCATCGCCACCGTGCACAGCACCGCCGCCGTCGCGTGCCGGGGCGCGAACGCCACCGGGCTCGGGGCGGCGGCGAGGGTGCGGATCCGGCGGTGGGCGACGCCGAGGAAGCCCAGCCAGAGCACACAGCACACGGCGCACACGAGGACCCCGGCCGCCGACGCCCCGCCGTGCAGCACGGTCTTCACCGCGAGCACGGCGACGACCGTGCCCGACAGCGTCGTACGCCGCCACGCGAGCCGGGTCCGCTCGGGCTGCAGCCCGGGATCGCGGTCGGGGTCCCGCCGCCGCGCGGCCGGGGCGCTCACACCTCCCACCCCACGAGCACCACGACGACCATGGCGACCGCCACGACGGCGACGACGAGGCTCAGCAGGGCCGGGAACCGCGACACCGGCAGATCCTCACCCCGGCGCATGGCCCGCTCGCAGCGCATCCAGTGGTTGACGGCCCGCAGTGAGCAGAGCACGCCCGCCGCCAGCAGGGCGAGCGCCAGCCCGACCCGCCAGCCCCAGCGCAGGTCCGGGAGGAACTGGTCCACGGCGAAGCCGCCGCCGATCAGCGCGAGCGCGGTGCGCAGCCAGGCCAGGAAGGTGCGTTCGTTCGCCAGGGAGAACCGGTAGTCGGGCGTCTCGCCGTCTTCCCGGACCTCGGCGGGCGCGAACCACAACCGGACGTTCCGCACGAACTCGATCACGTGCGCGACCCTACCCGGGAGCCCGGTCCGGCTCCGCTTCAGCCGGCCGACCGGAACGCCTTGAGCCGCTCGTACGCCGCCAGGCCGTCCGGCACCCACGCCCAGTCGTCCAGGCGCCGCTCGACCTCGTCCTCGGGCAGGAAGTCGTGCCAGGCCACCTCTTCGGCCTGCGGCTGTACGGGGAGCTCGCAGCGGACCTCGTAGACCGCCGACCACCAGCTCTGCCCGGAGCCGTTGTCGTAGAGGAACGTGAAGAGGTGGCGGGGCAGGGGGAGGCCGGTCACGCCCAGTTCCTCCTCGGCCTCCCGCAGGGCCGCCGTGTCGTAGGACTCGCCCGCGCCGACGACTCCGCCGACGAACATGTCGTACAGGGAGGGGAAGACCAGCTTGGTGGGCGTGCGCCGGTGTACGAAGATGCGGCCCCGGGCGTCCCGGGCCTGGATGAACACGCAGCGATGGCGCAGGCCCCGGGCGTAGACCTCGCCGCGGGGGAACTGCCCGATGACCTGGTCGTTCTCGTCGACGATGTCGAGGATCTCGTCAGCAGCGCTCATGCCCTCATCCAAGCAGGGCGCGTGCCTGCGGTGGGGCGGGGTCCGTCAGGGCGAGGCCGGGCTTACCGCGGGTGCGGCCACCCGTGCCCGCTCCGGTGCCCCCTGCGGCATCGCCGGATGCAGGCCCAGCAGCACGATCCCGGCGACCACGGCCAGCAGGCCACCGGCCTCCCAGCTCAGGGCCGCCGCGTCGGTGCGCAGCCGGTCGCCCAGGAAGCCGACGCCGCAGACGATCCCGGCGAGCGGCTGGGCCGCGGTCAGGGCCGGCAGCGACTTGCGCAGGGACGCGGTCTCGAAGGCGCTCTGCACGAGGACCAGCCCCGTGACGCCCAGCGCCAGCACCGCGTACGGCTCCCAGCCGGTGAGCAGCTCGGCGAGGCCGCCCTCGGAGACCTTCTGCCCGCTGACCCGGGTCAGCGCGTCCTGCACGCCGTAGAGCAGCCCGGCGGCCAGTGCCAGCAGCACCGGACCGGAGCTCAGCCGGGACCGCCTGCCGTGGGCCGTCAGCAGCAGGGCGAGGCCGATCATGACCCCGATGATCACCCACTGCCGTACCGGATCGGCCGTCGCGGCGCCGCCCTCCGGCCGGCCCGCCACGATGAACGCGGTCACCCCGCCCGCCAGCAGGAAGAGGCCGGCCCAGCCCTGGCGGCCCAGCGGCTGCCGGGTCTGCCGGCGGGAGAGGGCGAGCGCGAAGAGCAGGTTCGTCGCGAGCAGGGGCTCCACGAGCGACAGCTCACCCTGCCCCAGTGCGGCGGCGCCGAGCCCCATGCCGGCCACCATCAGCGCGATGCCGCCGAGCCAGCGCGGCACCTTCACGAGGTCGATCAGCAGCCGGAAGGAGAGGAAGTCGCTCAGCGGGGCCCGCTGAGCCGCGTTCTGCTGGAGGACGAATCCGAAGCCCAGACAGCAGGCGGCGCCCAGGGCGAGCGCCAGAACTAGAACCGACACGCGGTGTACCTCGATCGTCAGGTCGGGTCACGGTTGCGTAAGGGCCGACTGCACCGGCCGGCTCCGCCCGGCGCGCCCGTACGTCATGCCATCGTCGGGGGCGATGACAGCCCGCGCTATGACGTGGGTCACAAAGGGCGAAAGGGGAAAATCGGGTCACCGTCACACTGGCCCCTCCTGCCTCTCAGATCACAAATCCCTCACAAGTAACGGCAGTTGACGCGTGTAACGCTCATCGGCCCTTGACGGCGACCATTGGCTGGGGCTTGGCTGTGTGTGATCAGTTCATGGCTATGCGCTCATACGCGCTCCTCCGTCGCCGTGAGCCGGAACACAAGAAGAGCGCGTGAGGAAGTTCGCGGTGCCCCCACCCCCGCCTCCCCTCGGCCGCGGCCGCAGACGTGCGGCGCAGGCCTTCGACGAGGCCCTCGACGACGCCGATCTCGTGGCCGCCCGTGCCGCGCTGGCACAGGGCCGCTGGCAGAGCGCTCGTTCCCTGCTGGTGCACACCGGCGACGACTGGGACCGGCGGGGCCACCGCGTCACCGTCCTCGCGCGCGAGTCCTACTGCGCCGCATGGGCCCGGGAGTGGCTGCTCGCCGAACCCGAGTCCGCCGACGCCTCCGTGCTGCTCGCCCTCGCCGAGGTCCGGCGCGTCCTGCACGGCAAGGCCAAGCCGGTGCGCGCCCGCGAGGCCTGCCAGGCCGCCGCGGCCCGTGCCCCCGCCGATCCCACCCCGTGGCTGGGCCTGCTCCTGCTGGAGTGCGCGGTCGGCAGCGACCAGGACGTGGTCCGCGGCTTCGAAGCGGTCCGCGGCCGGTACGCCGACCACCATCACGCCCACCACCTGATGGTCGCCCGGCTCGCCGGCCGCCGCACCGAGGCCGGCCCGGACCCGCTGCACGAGGTCTACGACTTCGCCAACTGGGCCGCCGAACAGGCACCCGCCGACTCCCCGCTCGCGATCCTGCCGGTCATCGCGCACGCCGAGCGCTACCGCGTCCTGGCCGCCGCCGGGCACGAGCCCGCCGACCCCGCCGCCTCCGGCCACTGGACGGGCCGGCGTGCCCGGCAGGTCATGAAGGCCGCCTTCGACTGGTGGCTGGAATGGGAGCTGGAGGGGCACCCGCGGCGGCTGATCGACCTGAACTTCCTCGCCCACGCCAAGGTCTGCGAAGGGCGGGGCGCCGAGGCCGCCGCCCTGTTCCACCGGATCGGCCGCTACGCGACCCCGGCCCCCTGGTCGTACCCGGACCGCGACCCGCACACCGCCTTCGCCGCCGCCCGCGCCGGCGCGCTCGGCACGGCCTGACACCCCCGACCCGAAGAGTGAGGACGCTCCCCCGATGACCACGGACAGTTCGAGAACGAGCCCATCCGCCTCCGGCGGCATCAGTACGTTCAAGGGGCAGGAGCGGGCCCTGCGCGCCGACCGGCTCGGGACCGGGGGACTGCTGCTCTCCGTCCTCGCCGCGACCGCCCCGCTCATGGTCGTCGCGGGTGTCATGCCCACTACATTCGCGGTGATGGGCATCGTCGGCCAGCCGCTGCTCTTCGTCCTCCTCGGCGTCGTCCTGATCCTGTTCAGCGTCGGTTACGCCGAGATGAGCCGCCACGTCCACAACGCGGGCGCCTTCTACGCGTACATCTCCCGGGGCCTCGGCGGCACCGCCGGCGCGAGCGCCGCCCTGGTGGCCCTCGTCGCCTACAACGCGCTCCAGGTCGGCATCTACGGCATCTTCGGCTTCGAGGTCTCCGGACTCCTCGCCACCTACGCCGACGTGGAGATCGCCTGGTGGATACCGGCCCTCGTGGCCGCGCTCGCCGTCGGGCTGCTGGGCTGGCTCAAGATCGACGTCAACGCCCGCGTGCTCGGTGTGCTGCTGGTCATCGAGGTGCTCCTGGTGGTCGTCTTCGACGTGGCCGCCCTCGCCGATCCCGGCAAGGAGGGCCTGTCGCTGCACGCCTTCAACCCCGACACCCTCACCGGCGCCGGTGTCGGCACCGCCCTGTGCTTCTGCGTCGCCGCGTTCCTCGGCTTCGAGCAGGCCCCCGTGTACGCCGAGGAGACCAGCCGCCCCCACGTGCTGGTGCCGCGCGTGATGTTCCTCGCCGTCGGCGGGGTCGCCGTCTTCTTCGCGCTGAGCTCCTGGGCCCTCACCGTCGCCACCGGCCCCTCAGCCGTCGTCGGCACGGCCCAGAAGCAGAGCGCCGGACTGCTGTTCTTCCTCACCGAGTCCCGCCTCGGCGGCACCTTCACGGACGTCCTGCACATCCTGTTCGTCACCGGCATGTTCGCCGCGCTGCTCAGCTTCCACAACGTCGTCGCCCGCTACGCCTTCGCCATGGGCCGCGAGGGCCTGCTGCCCGCCGCCTTCGGCCGCACCAGCGGCAGCAGCGGCGCCCCGGGCACCGGCTCGCTGCTCCAGACCGCCGTGGCCGTGGTGGTCGTGGCCGCCTTCGCCATCACCGACGACAAGCCGGCCGGCGACCCCACCGCGCCCGTGCTGCACCTGTTCACCTGGTTCGGCAACATCGGCGCCCTCGGCGTGATCGTGCTGATGGCGGCGGCCTCCCTGTCGGTCGTCGTCTTCTTCGTCCGCCGCGGCGCCGCGGGCACCCAGGCCTGGCGGCTGGTCACCTCCGCGCTGGCGGGCATCGCCCTGCTGGTCATCGCCGGCTACACGGTGAAGGACTTCGAGGTGCTGGTCGGCGCCGGCCCCGGCTCCTCGCTGAGCTGGGCGCTGCCCGGCATCATCGGCCTCGCCGCGCTCGCCGGCGTCGTCCTCGGCCTGGTGCTGCGCGCCCGCGCCCCCGAGAAGCACGCCCGGATCGGCCTCGGCAACGAGGCGTTCCAGCTGGACAAGGCGGCCTCCTCCTGACGCGGCCCGTGTAAGAAGTGGTTACGGAAATCTGACGAGCACCCGCGATCCCTGTCGTACCGGGGCCGCGGGTGTTCGAATGAGTACGTGAACGAGGACGTACACCAGGGTGTGAACGACGAACACCCCGAAGAGCGGGGCACCCCGATCGGCCGCCGCGTCTTCCTCGGCACCCTCGCCCTGGGAGCCGTCGGCGTGGTCGCCGCACCCCCGCTGCAACGCGGCCTGGAGGGCTTCCTCGGCGGCGCGGCCGACAAGGACCCCACCGGTCTGACCGGCCTGCTCCCGAACGGCGGCGGCTTCCGCTACTACTCGGTCGCCTCGTCCGTCCCGCGCAAGAACGCCCGCAGCTACCGCCTCACCGTGGACGGCCTGGTCGACCGCCCCACGACCTACACCCTCGACGACCTCAAGGCCCTGCCCCAGACCCGCATGGTCCGCGACGTCCAGTGCGTCACGGGCTGGCGCGTCCCCCACACCCCCTTCGAGGGCGTACGCCTGTCGCGGCTCCTGGACGCGGCCCGGGTCCGCCCCACGGCCAGGGCCGTCCGCTTCACCTGCTTCGACGGCACGTACACCGAGAGCCTCACCCTCGACCAGGCCCGCCGCGCCGACGTCCTGGTCGCCCTGCGCATGCAGGACAAGGACCTCGGCCATTCCCACGGCGGCCCGGTCCGCCTCTACGTGGCACCCATGTACTTCTACAAGTCGGCCAAATGGCTCTCCGGCATCACCGTCACCGACGAGGTCCGGCCGGGCTACTGGGAGGAGCGCGGCTACGACGTCGACGCCTGGGTGGGCCGCTCGAACGGACGCGACGATGACCCTACGAGCTGACACACCACCGGTCACGGCCGACGTGCACCGCTTCACCACGCTGCAGCGCTGGACCCACCGCACCACGGCCGCGCTGATGGGCCTCTGCATCGTCACCGCGGCCTGCCTCTACATCCCCCAGCTCGCCGAACTCGTCGGCCGCCGCGCGCTGGTCGTCACCCTGCACCAGTGGTCGGGCCTCGCCCTGCCCGTCCCCGTCCTGGCCGGCCTCGCCTCCCGCGCCTTCCGCGCCGACCTCGGCCGCCTCAACCGCTTCGGCCCGCACGACCGCACCTGGCTGCGCGCCGCCCTGCACCGCGACAAGCGCCACGCGTCCCGCCCCGCGGCCAAGTTCAACGCCGGCCAGAAGATCTACGCGGCCTGGATCGCCGGCGCCACCCTGGTCATGCTCGCCACCGGCCTGATGATGTGGTTCACCCACCTCACCCCGATCCTCTGGCGCACCAGCGCCACCTTCGTCCACGACTGGCTGGCCCTCACCATCGGCATCGTCCTGGCCGGCCACATCGGCATGGCCCTGGCGGACCCGGAGTCCAGAAGGGGCATGCGCACCGGATCGGTGAGCCGGGAGTGGGCGGAACGCGAGCATCCGCTGTGGCGGCCGTGATCCGCCGCGGCCGGGAGCGGGACCGACGGGAAACCGGAATGGCGTCCGGGACCAGAGCAAGCTTGTTGCACGCAGGGTGACTGTGTGGATACATTCGGCCTCCTGAGCGACTTGCTCGAAGTCCCCGCGTTGTGCGGAACGGCTCCTCGGCGTACGGCAGTTGATCGCCGAGCAGTCGTCCCGCTTGCCGTACGGAAGGCACGACCACCCCGTCCTGCCTGTCCCCAGACGGACGGCGTGCGGCTCGAACGGCACCAGACGCCCCCGGAGCGACAGTCCGAGGGCCGACACGGGTGGAGGTCGGCGGCCTGCATGTCCGCGCTCTCGCTCGGTCGGGCGTCCCCGCCCGACGGACCGACGCAGACATGCCGATGCCCGGCATCGGCCCCGGCTTCCTGGAGTGCCGTTCCATGCCCACGCCCCCACCCGACGACGTGCCCATCACGCTCGCCGACGGTGAGATCCGCCTGATCACAGGCGTCCTCCAACAGGCCGCGGCCGAGTGCTCGGCGGTCACCGCACCCGCCGAACAGCCTGATGCCCCGTCGGGCGGCGTCACCCTGGGACGCCTGGCCCTGCACTGGAGCGACGTCGTGGGACAGCGATCCCGGCCCGGCGGGACCGGGCTGACGAGCGTCACCCAGAACCGAGAGG
The DNA here is from genome assembly GCF_042955215.1 of Streptomyces sp. NPDC012466. Taxonomy (NCBI): domain Bacteria; kingdom Bacillati; phylum Actinomycetota; class Actinomycetes; order Kitasatosporales; family Streptomycetaceae; genus Streptomyces; species Streptomyces sp. NPDC012466. Next base: position 136,644 of record NZ_JBIBEQ010000014.1, read on the forward strand.
CCTGGTACCAGGTCCGCGCCGCGCTCAGCGATCACGCCGCCCAGGTTTCGCGCACCATGGAAATCGACGGCATCGTCGCCGTGGACCGCGCCCGGCAGCGCGCGCACGACGCCCTGTTGCTGGCGGACCGGATCGCGGAGGCGTCCCATGGCTGGTGAGCACACCCTGGCCGAGATCCCCGCGGTGAACGGTGCCGGAGCCGACGTCGAAGTCGGCTGGCAGCCCGCCCAGTGGCCGCTGCCCCGGGTCGCCGCGGTCGACAACCTGGCGGGCGCGCTCTCGGTCAAGGGCTTCACCGAGGGAGCCGTCCGCGCCCTCTCCCAGGCCGCCGTACGCCCCGACGAACTCCGGCGCAAGCTGTCCGAGCCGGCGGAACTGCGGGTGCAGGGCGGTACGTTGCTGATCGCCGAGACCCGGCTGTGGTCGGCCGCCGTGGTCCCGCATCCGGCCAACCCCCGCGAGTACGGCCGCCGCAGCTACGCCTTGGGCGGAGCGGCAGCGAGCCTGCGCGTGCTGCCCGAGCCCACGTCGAGCCACGAGGGTGTCGCCGAGCTGGAGATCCTGGTCGAGAGCCCGCACACCCTCGCCCAGCGGCTGGAGGACGCCCAGGGGCGGCTGGCCAAGGAGAACCCTCTGGGCGAGGACGTGGCCGTGGACGGTGTTCTGCAACCGCTCACCGTCGTGCCCATGACCGTCCGGCACCGCGACGGCCACCGCTCCGCCCCGCTGCTGATCGCGGCCGACGGGTCCAGCCGGATCAGTGCGGTGCATGACCTCCTCGGCTACGCGCCGTCGAAGATCGCGTACGAGTGGAGCAGCGACCGGCGACTGTTCCGCAGGGAGGTCAACCGCTGGATCCGGCTGGTCCAGCAGCAGGGGTGGGAGAACCTCAGTGACCCGGAACAGCAGAAGGTGCGCGTCCTGACCGTGCCCACCCGGGTGGTGATCGGGTTCCGGCCCAACGAACGCAGCAACCTTCCCTTCCACACCGCCGTACGGAATTTCATCGGCCTGACCCACATCCGCCCGCCCAAGCCCTACGGCTCCGCCGTGGAGAACGAGGCGAAGGCCGACGCCGTGCTCGACACCCTGGCTCAGCCCACCCGCACCCGCCCGGCCCGCATCACCGAGCTGGAGAAGCAGTGGTTCGCCGGGGTGATCAGCCATGACGAGGCCGTCGAGGAGGGCTTCAGCCCGTACCGGGATGTGCGCGCCGCGGAGATCGTGCGCTCCGTGCTCGGCGGTAGCGCCAAACGCCGCGTCAACGACGGCATCCGGTCCCTGACCGCCAAGCAGAAGCCCACGCGTGAGGACCGCGTGGACATCGCCGTCGAGCTCACCATCCGCCCCTACCGAACCGAGATGAACGACCTGCAGCAACTGGTCCGCCCACGCCGTGCGGTGCTCCAGCGGGCCTACCGGCTCAAGGAGATCGAGCAGCACCTGAAGGCGGACCTGAGGCTGGAAGGCGCTCCTGAGGACGGCCCGTCGCTGGAGCGGCTGCGGGACGAGGCACTGGAGGAGGTGGAGTCCGGCCTCGGTGACAGTGGCGAACTGGGACCCGCGCAGACCGAGTTGGCGGTCAAGGCCTGCTACTACATGGCCGTCGCCGACCCCATGGCGCTGCAACGCGAGGTGTTCGGCGGGCCGGGCCATGAGGACGACCGCAGCCCGGCGTCCGTGCTGCGCGCCATGCTCTCCCGGAGCCGCGGCGTCCACCAGGCGTATGAGGTCGTCCGCGCCGGGCGCTGCCACGAACCCCTCTACGAGGTCGACGAGAAGGGCGCCCCGGTCCTCACGAGCGGGGGTGAGCCGCGCAAGCTCACCGACACGCTCGTCCGCCACACCTACAACGGTGAGCCCACCACGGACGTGGCCCAGAGCACCGGCTACCAGGCGGCCAGCCGGCGCTGGGCGGACGTCCGCGTCAAGGTCGAGGAGCTGACCAGGGCCGTCACCGCCATGGAGGCCGTGCCCGTCGACGAGGGCGGCCACAGTCTCGTCCAGCGCGAAGGCTGGGACACCGGTCAGATCAACGAGCTGCGCCGCATCCTCGACCGCAGCGACCGACGCCTGGCCGCCTGGGCCGACGTCCACGAGTTGAACAAGGAGGCCGCCCAGGAGCAGGCGGAGGCCGAACAGGAGCCGTGACCGGCGGCCCGGTGACCGGCCGGTCAGGTCCCGAAGTCCAGCAGCACCTTGCAGAACCGGCTGCGGTCCGTCGCCAGTGTGAACGCGGACTCCGCGTCTCGGACCGGGACCACGGCGCTGATCAGTTCGTCGAAGAGGGACTCGGCTGTGAGCAGGGTCAGCGCCTCGTCGAACTCGCCGTCGAAGCGGAACGCGCCCCGCAGTTCGATCTCCCGGCTCACCACCAGGTTCCCGGCGAAAGGGCTCGGCCCGGGCGGCAGCATGCCGAGCTGGACGACGACGCCGCCGCGCCGCACCAGGCGAAGGCAGGTGTCAAGGCCGGCGGCGACGCCGGAGGCCTCGACGGCCGCGTCGACCTCCGCGGGCCATCCGGGATCCGTGGGGTCGTCGGCCCGCACGAGAGTGTCGGCGCCCGCGGCCGAGGCGTATGCCAGTGCGGCCGGGAGCAGGTCCGTCACGGTCACCCGGGCGGCACCCGCGGCCTTGGCCGCCGCGACCACTAGACAGCCGATGGGTCCGGCGCCGGTGACCAGAACGTGCCGGCCCCGGACGTCCCCGGCCCGCCGCAACGCGTGCAGCGCCACCGACAGCGGTTCGGCGAGTGCCGCCCGCCGCAGGCCGAGGCCGGGCGGCAGGGGCCGCAACTGCTCGGCGGGTACGACGATCCGGGCGGCGAAACCGCCCTGGACGTGCGGGAAGCGGGCCGCGCTGCCGAGGTAGCGCGTGTCCCGGCACACGTTCCGCCGGTGGTCGGCGCACTCCGGGCACACTCCGCAGGAAGTCGCCGGGTGCACCGCGACGGCCGTGCCGGGAGGGAAGCCCGACCCACCGGCACCGTAGGAGAGGACCGTCCCGACCACCTCGTGCCCGAGCACCATCGGCTCCTGCAGCCGGAAGTCACCGACCCCGCCGTGCCGCCAGTAGTGCAGATCTGACCCGCACACCCCGCCGTACCGCACGGCGACCAGCGCCTGCCCCGGGCCGGGCCGCGGCACGGGCAACTCCGCCACCCGCAGATCGCCCTGACCGTGGATCACACACCCCAGCATCACAGCCGCCTCCCGGCAGGTCACAGCACGCTCGTCATACCGCCGTCGACATACAGCACCTGCCCGCTGACGAAGTCCGCCGCCGGGGAGGCGAGGAACAGCACCCCGCCCACCAGGTCCCGCGTACGTCCCCAGCGCCCGGCCGGGGTGCGCCGCCGCACCCAGGCGGAGAATTCCTCGTCCTCCACCAGCGGCCGGGTCAGCTCGGTCTCGATGTAGCCCGGGCCGAGTCCGTTGACCTGCACCCCGTACGGCCCCCAGTCCGCGCACATGCCCTTGGTGAGCATCTTCAGCGCGCCCTTGGTGGCGGCGTACGGGGCGATCCCGGGCCGTACCACCTCGCTCTGCAGCGAGCAGATGTTGATGATCTTCCCGTGGCCGCGTTCCGTCATCCGGCGCGCCGCCTCCCGGCCGACCAGGAAGGCACTGGTCAGGTTGGTGTCCAGGATCCGGTGCCAGTCGGACTCGCCGAACTCCAGGAGAGGGGCGCGCAGTTGCATGCCCGCGTTGTTGACGAGGATGTCGAGCGGGCCCACCCGCTCCTCGACCTCGGCGACCCCCGAGGCCACCGATGATCCGTCGGTCACGTCGAACGCGGCCGTGTGCACCCGGTCGCCGGGCAGTTCGGCGGCGGCCTCGGCGAGCCGGTCCTGGTCGCGCCCGTTCAGGACGACCGTGCAGCCGGCCTCCGCCAGACCCCGCGCGAGGGCGAGTCCGATGCCCCGGCTGGAGCCGGTGACCAGCGCCGTACGGCCGCTGATGTCGAAGAGGGGGTGGGACGTCATCGCCGCGGCACTCCTAGATCACGAGGGACAACAGCAGGACGATGCCGCCCGCGACCACGGAGATGATGCACTCCATGACCGACCAGGTCTTCAGGTTCTGGCCGACGCTGAGACCGAAGTACTCCTTGACCAGCCAGAAACCGGCGTCGTTGACGTGGCTCAGGAAGAGCGAGCCGGCGCCGATGGCGAGGACCAGCAGGGCGGTGTGCGTGGTCGACATGTCGGCCGCGAGCGGGGCGACCAGACCGGCGGCCGAGACCGTCGCCACCGTCGCCGAACCGGTCGCCAGCCGGATCGCCACCGCGATCAGCCAGGCCAGCAGCAGCGCCGGGATCGACCAGTCCTCGGAGATCTCCAGCACCATCCGGCCGACGCCGGAGTCGATCAGCGTCTGCTTGAAGCCGCCGCCCGCACCGACGATCAGCAGGATGCCCGCGATCGGCATGAGGCCCTTCTCGACGAGCGGCGAGATCCGCTCCTTGCCGAACCCGGCGGGCCGCAGCAGCGTGAAGATGCCGACCAGTACCGAGGCGAGCAGGGCGATCATCGGGGCGCCGATGACGTCGAAGATCCGCTGCACCAGGTTCCCGGGGTCGTCCACGACGATGTCGACCAGCGCCTTGGCGAGCATCAGGATCACCGGCAGCAGCACCGTGAACAGCGTGGCGCCGAAGCCGGGCCGCTTGTCGAGCTCGTCGGAGGCGCGCTGCGGGATCATGTTCTCGGGTGCGGGGACGTCCACCCAGCGGGCGGCGTACTGGGAGAACACCGGGCCGGCGATGATCACCGTGGGTATGGCGACGAGGACGCCGAGCGCCAGCGTGATGCCGAGGTCGGCCCCGACCGCGTCGATCGCGACCAGCGGACCGGGATGCGGCGGCACCAGTCCGTGCATCACGGACAGGCCCGCGAGCGCCGGGATGCCGATGCGCATCAGCGAGTAGTTGCCGCGCTTGGCGACCATCAGCACCACGGGGATCAGCAGCACGATGCCGACCTCGAAGAACAGCGGCAGCCCGATCACGGAGGCGATCAGCACCATCGCCCACGGCATCGACCGCCCGCCGGCCTTGGCGAGGATGGTGTCGACGATCTGGTCGGCTCCGCCGGAGTCGGCGAGCATCTTGCCGAGGATCGCCCCGAGGGCGATCAGCACACCGACGCCGGCGACGGTGGAGCCGAGGCCGGCGCTGAAGCTGAGGAGCACCTTGTCCAGCGGCGCCCCGGCGATCGCGCCGAGCGCCAGCGACCCGATGGTCAGCGACAGGAAGGCGTGCAGCTTGAACTTGGTGATGAGCAGGACGATGACGGCGATGCCCGCCAGGACGGCGATGCCCAGCTGAGCGTGGCCGGCCGAGGTGATCGGCTCGGGTGCGTCCGCTGCCAGCATCTCGACGCTGAGTCTGGTCACGGTGGTTCCCTTGCGTTGGGGAGAAGGGGAGGGGGAGGGAGAAAGCGCCAGGGGTTACCGGGAGGGCTCGGGGAGGTTCGCCAGGGCGTGCGCCGCCCGTTCGGTGATCTCCTCCGGGCCGCCCGCGACATCCACCCCGATCCCCGCCTCGTCCGCCTGAAGGGGCTGGAGCGTGGCGAACTGGGAGTCGAGCAGCGCCGTGGGCATGAAGTGCCCCTGCCGGTGCGACATCCGGTCCTCGATCAGCGCGCGGTCACCCGTGAGGTGCACGAAGACCACACCGGGTGCGGCGGCCCGCAGCCGGTCGCGGTACGACCGCTTCAGCGCCGAGCAGCTGACCACCCCGCCGAGCCCGGCCCGCCCGTGTGCCCACGCGCCGATGGCGTCGAGCCAGGGCAGACGGTCCTCGTCGGTGAGCGGAGTACCGGCCGACATCTTGGTGATGTTGGCCGACGGGTGGAAGTCGTCGCCCTCGGCGTACGGAACGCCGAGCCGGGCCGCGAGCAGGGGACCGATGGTGGTCTTGCCGGTGCCCGCTACGCCCATGACCACGACGACATGGGGGGTGTTCATCGCTGCCTCGCTGTCTGCTGTCCGGGGTCGACGCGTGATGTCGACGCAACTGAAACCCATTAGGTACGACGAATTCAAGAGGCCGTGATGAATAAGTCTGACTTTTTGGCTGCGTGATCTACCCCGTACGCTGAGTGCATGAGCACACCGGGCCGGGGGCTGCACGGCCACGTACTGGACACCCTCGGCCCCGAGATCACGGCGGGTGAGTACCCGCCGGGCAGCGTCCTGCGTACGGACGAGCTCGCCCAGCGTTTCGACGTGTCGCGCTCCGTGATGCGCGAGGCGGTCCGCGTCCTGGAGTCCATGTACCTGGTCGAATCACGCCGCCGCGTCGGCGTGACGGTCCGCCCGAAGTCCGAGTGGAACGTCTACGACCCGCAGGTCATCCGCTGGCGCCTGGCCGGCGCCGACCGCCCCGGGCAACTGCGGTCGCTCACGGTGCTGCGCTCGGCGATCGAACCGGTCGCGGCCGGTCTCGCCGCCCGGCACGCCACGGCGGAGCAGTGCGCGGAACTCACCGAGTGCGCCCTCGGCATGGTCGCCCACTCACGCGGCCACAAGCTGGAGGGATACCTCCTGCACGACGTCGCCTTCCACCGCGTCATCCTGGACGCGTCCGGCAACGAGATGTTCGCCCGGCTCGGGGACGTCGTCGCCGAGGTCCTGACCGGCCGCACCCAGCACGACGTGATGTTCGAGGACCCGGACCCGGCCGCCGTCACCCTGCACGTCCAGGTCGCCGAGGCGGTCCGCGCGGGCGACGCGGTCCGGGCGGAGGAACTGACCCGCCGGATCACGGTCGGCGCCCTCCAGGAGCTCGACATCCTGGCGCCGTAGCGGCTACGCCGGAAACTCCCCGTCGACGTACGCCCAGGCACCGTCGACCCGCTCGAACCGGCTCCGCTCGTGCAGCGAACCACCCCGGTACGACGCCCGGAACTCCACGCTGCCGGTGGAGTGGAACGCGGACCCGTCGGTCGTCCCCAGGATCTCCAGGCCCGTCCACCGTATCCCCGGATCCGGCTCCAGCGTCCCGGGCCGCGTCCGCGGATGCCAGGTCCGCAGCAGATACCCGGCGTCCCCCTTCACGAAGGCGCAGTACCGCGAGCGCATCAGTGCCTCGGCGGTGGGCGCGGCAGCCGCACCGGAGTGGTACCGGCCACAGCACGCCTCGTAGGCCTGGGGGAGCCCGCAAGGACAGGAACGCCTGGTCATGGTCACCTTTCCGCGGCAACGACCGAGGGCCGCGACCTCACGGTCACGGCCCTCAGCTTCATGTGTCCGAGGGGGGACTTGAACCCCCACGCCCGATAAAGGGCACTAGCACCTCAAGCTAGCGCGTCTGCCATTCCGCCACCCGGACAAGGTGTCTGTCGCGCGGGTTCTCCCCGCGGCGACGACGTAAACATTACCAGGCTTTCCCGGGTGGCCGATCACCCCCCGTCCGCACCCCCGCGAGGCGTGAACGGCCTGTGACGGGCCGGGAGCGCCCTTGGGGTGCGGGCGCGGGAGAGAGAGGATGTGGGGGACCCACCAGCAGTGACAGCGGGAGGAAGCACGTGAGCGAGACGGACACGGCCAGGAGCGTCACCGGCGAGGACGAGGTCGTGGACCTCTGCCGCGAGCTGATCCAGATCGACACCAGCAACTACGGCGACCACTCGGGTCCGGGCGAACGGAAGGCGGCCGAGTACGTCGCCGAGAAGCTCGCCGAGGTCGGGCTCGAACCGCAGATCTTCGAGTCCCACCCGGGCCGCGCCTCCACCGTGGCGCGGATCGAGGGCGAGGACCCCTCCCGGCCCGCGCTCCTCATCCACGGCCACACCGACGTCGTACCGGCCAACGCGGACGACTGGACCCACCACCCCTTCTCCGGTGAGGTCGCCGACGGCTGCGTGTGGGGCCGCGGGGCCGTCGACATGAAGGACATGGACGCGATGACCCTCGCGGTCGTCCGCGACCGGCTGCGCAGCGGACGCAAGCCCCCGCGTGACATCGTCCTCGCGTTCCTCGCCGACGAGGAGGCCGGCGGCACGTACGGCGCCAAGCACCTCGTGCGCAACCACCCCGACCTGTTCGAGGGTGTCACCGAGGCGATCAGCGAAGTGGGCGGTTTCTCGTTCACCGTGAGCGAGCAGCGCCGGCTCTACCTGATCCAGACGGCCGAGAAGGGCATGCACTGGATGAAGCTCACCGTGGCCGGGACCGCCGGGCACGGATCGATGATCCACCGGGACAACGCGATCACCGAGCTGTCCGAGGCCGTCGCGCGGCTGGGGCGGCACAAGTTCCCGGTGCGGGTCACCAAGACCACGCGCGCCTTCCTCGACGAGCTCGGTGACGCGCTCGGTACGGAGCTCGACCCGGAGGACATGGAGTCGACCCTCGCCAGGCTCGGTGGCATCGCCAAGCTCATCGGCGCGACCCTCAGCAACACGGCCAATCCCACGCAGCTGGGTGCCGGCTACAAGGTCAACGTCATCCCGGGCGAGGCGACCGCCCACGTCGACGGACGCTTCCTGCCCGGGCACGAGGAGGAGTTCCTCACCGACCTCGACCGGATCCTCGGCCCGAAGGTGCGGCGCGAGGACGTCCACGCCGACAAGGCCGTGGAGACCACCTTCGACGGGGCGCTCGTGGCGGCGATGCAGTCGGCGCTGCTGGCCGAGGACCCGACGGCCAAGGCGATCCCCTACATGCTCTCCGGCGGGACGGACGCCAAGTCCTTCGACGACCTCGGCATCCGCGGCTTCGGCTTCGTGCCGCTGAAGCTGCCGCCGGAGCTGGACTTCGCCGGCATGTTCCACGGCGTGGACGAGCGGGTGCCGGTGGAGGGCCTGCAGTTCGGCGTGCGGGTGCTCGACCGCTTCATCGACGCGTCCTGAAACCGCCCCCGCCGCCGTGCTATTCGGTCGCGCGTACGGAATCGACTGGGAAGAGTGAATGCGACGATAAGCTCGTAGCCTCATTACTCCCTCCTCGTTACAGGTAATGCGATCGCAAGATGGGTCGCTTTGCCAACTAGGAGGAATAATGATCAAGAAGGTCGTCGCTGCTGCGGCTGCCACCGGTGGGCTGGTTCTCGCGGGCGCGGGCCTGGCCGTCGCCGACTCGGGTGCTCAGGGTGCCGCCGTGCACTCCCCGGGCGTCCTGTCCGGCAACGTTGTTCAGGTGCCCGTTCACGTCCCGGTGAACGTCTGCGGCAACACGGTCTCCGTGATCGGGCTGCTGAACCCCGCCTTCGGCAACACCTGCATCAACAAGTGATGCTCTCCCCTCGCTGAGGGGAGTTCCAAGCCATCGGTCCCGGAGCGCGTGCCATGCGCTCCGGGACCGAACGCTTCTTTCGAGGAATTCGAGAAGAATTCGAGACAGGGTCGAAGGCAGGTATTCAGTAATGCGACAGGCTACCCGCAAGGGTCTGATGACCGTGGCGGCCGCGACCGGCGTGATCGCCGCCGCGGGCGGCTCCGCGCACGCCGACTCGGGCGCCCAGGGCGCCGCTTCGGGGTCGCCGGGCGTGCTGTCCGGGAACTCGGTGCAGGCGCCGGTGCACGCGCCGGTCAACGTCTGCGGCAACACGGTCAACGTCATCGGCGTGCTCAACCCGTCGGTCGGCAACTCGTGCGCCGACAAGGGCGATGGATCGTCGTCGGGGGGATACGGCGAACACGGCGGCTCGCACGCGGGCGGTCACGCCACCGACTCGCCCGGCGTCGGCTCGGGCAACCACGTCCAGGCGCCGGTCCACGTGCCGGTGAACGTCTGCGGCAACAGTGTCGACGTCATCGGCGTCGGCAACCCCAGCACGGGCAACGACTGCTCGAACGGTGGCGGCGGCCACCACGGCACCCCGCCCGGCGGCGGCCACGAGACCCCGGGCCAGCCGGGCGGCCCGGGCAATTCCGGCCACCCGGGCGACCCCGGCACCCCTGGGACTCCGGGCAACCCCGGCACCCCGGGTCATCCCGGCACCCCTGGTGATCCCGGCACCCCGGGTCACCCCGGTGAGCCCGGCGACCCCGGTACCCCGGGTACTCCGCCCGCGACCGGCGTCGGGACCCCTGGCGGTTCCTCGTACGGAAACCAGCCGGGTGGCCAGTTCGTGACGCAGCCGAAGAGTGACGCCCAGCTCGCCAGCACCGGCAGCGATCTGCCGCTCGGCCTCGCCCTCCCGGCCGGCGCGGGCGCGCTGCTGGCGGGCGCGGTCCTCTACCGCAAGGCGCGCGCCTCGGCCTGACACGCTCCCGGGGAAACGGAGCGGGCCCCGCCGAGGCGGGGCCCGCTCCGTCATGTGTTTCTCCCCGTGCCCGTCTCAGCTCACCACGTGGCCCGCACCTGGCGGATGATCCTCCGACGCAACCGCACCTTGCGGCTGCCGTCGCGCAGCAGGCTCAGACGGTACAACTCCCAGTTTCCGTACTCCGCGTGGTCGGTCAGCAGACGTGCCGTTTCCTTGCGGGAGACCCCGCGAGGGACGTACACGTCGACAAATTCGTATTCCGGCATCGCATCTATTGTGCGGGCTGGGGCCAGGTACGGATAGCGTCTGCACTATGTCTGATGCTGCGCAGCCCACCGCTGCCGAGGTACGCGCCGCCGCCGAGGCGGTCAAGACCGCGCTCGACCGCCACCTGGCCGCGGTCGAACGCCGGTCGGGAGAGGACGACCCGGCGGTCTACGAGGCGTTCAACCAGCTGGCCGCGGCCGCAGAGGTGTACGACGAACTGCTCTACGACCGCTACGACGAGGTCACGCCCTTCGAGATCCCCGGGGCGGAGGACGCGCTGCCCCCGTACACCGGTCCCGAGGAACCGAACGCACTGAGCGTGCTGATCCGCCGTGACTACGCCGTCGCCGAACCTCAGCGGCTGCTGGCGCAGGCACAGCGGATCGAATCGGCGGAGGGCGATGACGGCGCCTCGGCCTCCGGGACGGTGCACGGCGCTCTCGGGCTGCTGTTCGGCGAGTTCGAACCCGACGAGATCGCCTCCCGGCACAAGGAGTTCGGGCTGGAGGAGGGCGACTCCACGCTCTGGGTGACGGCGGCGGACGAGCCGGCCGAACCCGGCGAGTGGCTGGAGGCACCGTTCGAGGAGGTCGACGCGCAGCAGGTGGTCTGCCGCTTCGACGTCAGCGCCGTCTTCGACGACGAGATCGACGACGTCGACGATGACGGGGAAGACCTCGAGGACGAGCTCGTCGGCGACCTGGACGAGGACGAGGACCTGGAACCGCTGGACGCGGACCGCCGCTGAGCGCACCCGCAGACGGCCACGGGGTGGTGGGGGCGGGGGGGGGCCCCGCCCCCCCCCCCCCCCACCACCCCGTCACGTACCGCTGATCTGCGGTGCGAGCAGCACCGGAAGCCGGGTCGTCCGCGGCTTCGCCGGAACCTCGGCCACGGCCCGGGGGAGCGCCTGCTCCACGCCGTGCACCACGGACAGATGCCGGTCGGCCCGTCCGAACGCCGTGTACACCCACGGCCGGCTGAGCGCCTGCGCCGCGTCGCCGGGCAGCACCACGACCACCGCGGGCCACCGGCTCCCCACGGCCTGGTGCGCGGTCAGCGCCCACCCGTGCCGCACGGTCTGCTCCACCCGCTCCTTGGGCACGACGACGGCCTCGCCCTCGCACGACAGATGCAGCCCCTCGGCATCCGCCTTCACCACCCGGCCCGGCAGCGCACGCCCCGGAACGGGGGACCAGACGATCCGGTCGCCGGGGTCGAAGCCGCCGAAGCGGCCCGGGCCGGGGTTGAGCCGCTCCTTCAGGGCCGCGTTGAGCACACGCGTCCCGACCGCTCCGCCGTGCCCCGGCGTGATCACCTGGGTCTCGTCGGCCGGTACGCCGATCGCCCGCGGCACCGAGTCCACGACGAGCTGCACCGTCCGGTGCACGGCCTCGCCCGCGTCCCGCACCGGCACGATCACGACCTCCTTGCCGGGGGCCTCGACCTGGTTCAGCTCGCCGATGCCGATACCGGAGACCAGCTCGCCCAGCGGCCCCGGATCCGGCCGCCGTGAGGCCACCTGGGGGCAGATCCGCGCCGCGAGCAGATCCGCGAACACCCGGCCCGGCCCGACGGACCACAGCACCGCCGGATCCCCGGCCAGCACCAGACGCGCCCCGTCCGGCAGCGACTCCGTCAGCAGGGCCGCCGCCTCCACATCCAGCTGCGGCGCGTCGAGCACGACGAGCAGATCGAGATCGAGGGCCCCGTCCGCGTCCCGGCCGGGCCCTTCGAGGCCGGAGAGCAGTCCGGCGACGGTGGCCACGGGGGCACCGGCGGGTGTCTCGTCCGCTCGCCCGGGACCGTCCGCCGCCTGGCCGGACCGGCGCAGCAGGGCCGCGAAACGGTTGCGTCCGATCGGGCCGTGCGCGGCCGCCCAGGCCCGCAGCCCGAGGGCCCGCGCGGTGTTCAGCAGCGCCGCGGGCTCGGCCAGAGACGCCTCGCCGCCGGTGTGCAGCACCAGGCCCTGACCGGCGACCGCGCGGATCAGCTCCGCCGTCGACCCCTGCGCCGCGGCGGCGGCCCGCTCCCAGTCCTCGGCCGAACCGTCCTGTTTGGGCACCGAGTTGACCAGCCGGGCCAGGCCGTCTGCCAGGCTCTCCTCCGCCAGCGCGTAGCGCTCCAGCCCGACCAGGACACGGACCGGGCGTTCCTCGTCCTCCGCCGCGCCCTCCTCGTCGCTCCGGGCCGGGGCGGCGGCCTTCTCCTCCAGCGCGTCCTGGAAGACCAGGGCCTCGCCCTCCGCGATCGCGTCCTGCACGGCACCGTCGGGCTCCGGGACGCCCCGCTGGGCCAGGGCGGCGAGGAGCGCCGACATCTCCAGGGCGGTGTGCCCGGCCAGCGCCGCCTGCTCCAGGAGCCAGCCGGTGAGGGCCCGGCCCCGCCGCTCGTCGTCCGGGCCGCACTCGGCTCCGAGCAGGGCCCGCGCGAAACCGTCGGCCTGCTCGGGGCGCACGCCGGGGACCCGCAGCAACTGCCAGGGGTCGGCGCGCAGTCGTTCGTCCGCTCCCTCGCCGAGTGCGGCGGCGATCTGCGGCGCGAGCACCTCGGGGGCCCCGCCCTCGCCGAGCACCTGCTTCACGGACTGGACCGCCTGCGGCGCGGGAGCCACCGGGGCGGCGACGGGCTCGGACGCCACCGGCCGGGGTCGCCGTTCCGGCTCGGGGGCGGAGCGCCGGGGGGCGGGGCGGGGCTCTTCGAACACGGCGGCCACCGGCTTCTCGCCGCTCTCGACGGCCCGTACGGCCGCGAGCAGGTCGGCGGCCTTGCCGCTCAGTTTGGTGCCGGCCTCGATGGGCGTCTTCTTCTCGGCCTTGCGCTGTTCGATGCGCTCCCGCTCGGCCTGCTGGGCCCGCAACTCGGCCTCGGCCTCGGACACCTGCCGTGCGCCTGCTTCAGCGTCCTCGGTGCCGGATCCCTGCCCGTCTGCGGCTTCGTCGTCCTCGGTGCCGGACTCCTGCCGGGCGCCTGTTTCAGCGTCCTCGGTGCCGGACTCCTGCCCGTCCGCGACTTCAGCGCCCCCGGCCTCGGACTCCTGCCCGGTGCCCGCTTCGGAACTCCCGGTGCCGGCCCCCTGCCCGACGCCCTCCTCACCCCGGTCGGTCTCGGCGGCTCCGGCCGGTGTGCTCTCGGCGCCCGGTGTCCCCGGCTCGGTGTCCTCCGTGGTCTCGGGCTCCGTGCTCACAGCGTGCTCCAGTCGTGATCGGGATAGCGGTGCACGGGCGCCGACACATCGTCGAGCGCCCGGCAGATCTCGTCTGGAAGACTAAGGGTCTCCACTGACAACGCCGCCGTGAGCTGCTGCGCGTTGCGCGCGCCGACGATCGGCGCGGCCACCCCCGGCCGGTCGCGGACCCACGCGAGGGCCACCTGGAGCGGTGTCACCGCCAGCCCGTCGGCCGCGGTCGCCACGGCGTCCACGATGCGGCTCGCCGTGTCGTCGAGGTACGGCGCGACGAACGGCGCGAGACGCTCCGAGGCGCCGCGCGAGTCCGGCGGCATCGAGTCGCCCCGGTACTTGCCCGTCAGCACCCCGCGCCCGAGTGGCGAGGACGGCAGCAGGCCTATGCCCAGGTCCAGCGCGGCCGGCAGCACCTCGCGCTCGACACCGCGCTGGAGCAGGGAGTACTCCAGCTGCGTACCGGCGAGGCGGGTCCTGCCGGGGGCCGAGAGCTGCCAGGTCGCGGCCTTGGCCAGCTGCCAGCCGCAGAAGTTGGAGACGGCGGCGTAGCGGGCACGCCCGCTGGAGACCGCGAGGTCGAGTGCCTGGAGGGTCTCCTCCAGCGGGGTGTCCGGGTCGTACGCGTGCACGTGCCACAGGTCGACATGGTCGGTGCCGAGCCGGGAGAGCGAGCCGTCCAGCGCGGAGAGCAGATGGCCGCGCGACCCGTCGAAGCGGCGGTCGGGGTCCGGCACGCTGCCCGCCTTGGTCGAGATGACCAGGTCACGGCGGGGCACCAGGCCGTCCATGAGCTTTCCGAGCAGGTACTCGGCCTCACCGTCGCCGTACACGTCCGCGGTGTCGACGAGGGTCCCGCCCGCTTCCCAGAACGTCTTCATGAGGTCCGCGGCGTCGTGCTCGTCGGTGTCCCGCCCCCAGGTCAGGGTGCCGAGCCCGATCCGGGACACACGAAGGCCGGTGCGGCCGAGTTGCCTCTGCTCCATGAACGCCGAGATTACTGGCCAGAACCTACGGTGTGGGTGGCTGCGGACCACCGATTTCCGGGAGCGGGACCGTGAGGTTCCCCGATCCGACGATGCCGGGTGTCCTGGTCTAGCACGTGCCGTCCGACACCTGAAGGCCCTTGTTCGCGCCCGCCGTTCGGCTCACGACGGCCGGCACGCAGCCGGCGGCGTCCGCACGGAACGCGTACGGGATGCCGACGGTGGTGTTCGACCTCGGGTCGGGTCCGGCCGGATGGTTCTCGCTGCCGGGGGCGGACCAGGTCACGTTGTCGAAGATGTTGCCCCCGACCTGCCAGTAGCCGGCCTCGTCGGTGTAGAAGGTGCCCAGGACGTCCTTGGAGTCCTCGAAGTAGTTGTTGTCCACCTTGGCGCGGGCGCCGGCCCGGGAGTTGATGCCGGACTCGTTGAGGCGCACGTAGTGGTTGTTGTAGAGGTGGGCGATGCCGCCGCGCAGCAGCGGGGCGCGGGAGTCGATGTTCTCGTACCGGTTGTGGTGGTAGGTGATGTAGCCGTTCGTCCGGTCGCTCTCGCTGTTCCCGACGAGGCCGCCGCGGCCGGAGTTGCGCAGGACGCTGTAGGACAGGGTCACGTACTGGGTGTTGTCCTTGAGGTCGAACAGGCCGTCGTAGCCCTCCGACTCGCCGCCCGACGCCTCCAGGGTGGTGTGATCGATCCACACGTTGCGGACGTTGCGCTCGATGCCGATGGCGTCCCCGCCGTTGGACGTGGGAGAGCCGGACTTCTTGACGTTCCGGACGGTCACGTTCTGGATGATGATGTTCTTCGATTCGCGGATGTGGATGCCCAGTTGATCGAAGACGGCGCCACTGCCGACCCCGACGACGGTCACGTTGCTGACCTTCTTGAGCTCGATCACACCGTCGGAGGTGTCGCAGCCGGCGCCGGAGACCTTCTTGGTGTTGCCGTGGTTGATGGTCCCGGTCACCTCGATGGTGAGGGGGGTGCTGGTGCTCGCCCGGCCGCACAGGGCCTGGTGGATCGCCGTTCCGGTCGTCGCCCGGACCGTCTGACCTCCGGCGCCGCCGGTGGTTCCGCCGTTCTGGGCCGCGTAGCCGGTGGCGCTGCCGGTCGCCGCCGACGCCTCGGGCATCGACACGAGGGTGCCGGTCGCGGCGGCGAGGGCCATCGTGGCCAGCGCGGCGTGGAGCCTCCGGGGGAGTGTTCGCTTCATCCTTGCCTCTCCGTTCGTCTTCGGACGGTGGTGACGGAAAGCGCTTTCCAGCGAAAGGTACGAACTTGCTGTGGACGCGTCAATGGTCGCGTCCATGATTTCTGTTCACTCATCTAAACGACAGCGGGGCTGCGGCCGTGTACCCCGCCCCCACCCCCGCGCTAAGGTGCACGCACAGGGCACGTTACTGATCAGTAAGGGGATGCGGCATGCAGCTCGGTATCAACCTCGGCTACTGGGGTGCCGGAATGGACGCGGACAACCTGGCCGTCGCCCAGGAGGCCGACCGGCTCGGCTACGCCGTCTGCTGGGCCGCCGAGGCCTACGGATCCGACGCCGCCACCGTACTGAGCTGGGTCGCCGCCCAGACCGAGCGCATCGACGTCGGCTCCGCCATCTTCCAGATCCCGGCCCGGCAGCCCGCGATGACGGCCATGACCGCCGCCACCCTCGACTCCCTCTCCGGCGGCCGCTTCCGCCTCGGCCTCGGCGTCTCCGGCCCGCAGGTCTCCGAGGGCTGGTACGGCGTGAAGTTCGACAAGCCGCTGGCCCGCACCCGCGAGTACGTCGAGATCGTCCGCAAGGCCATGACCCGCGAGCGCCTGTCCTACGAGGGCCAGCACTGGACCCTGCCCCTGCCCGGCGGCCCCGGCAAGCCGATCAAACTGACCGTGCACCCGCAGCGCGAGCACATCCCGCTGTACATCGCCGCGATCGGCCCCAAGAACCTGGAGCAGACCGGCGAGATCGCCGACGGCGCCCTGCTGATCTTCCCGGCCGCCGAGCACCTCGAGGACACGACGATCTCGTATCTGCGCGCCGGGCGCGAGAAGGCCGGCAAGACCCTCGACGGATTCGACGTCTGCCCGACCCTGCCGCTCGCCGTCGGCGACGACAAGGACGTGGCCGCGCTCGCCGACACCTTCCGCCCCTACACCGCGCTGTACGTCGGCGGCATGGGCAGCCCCAAGCAGAACTTCTACAACCAGCTCGCCCAGCGCATGGGCTACGAGCGGGAAGCCGCCGAGATCCAGAGCAAGTACCTCTCCGGCGACAAGCAGGGCGCCGCGGCCGCCGTGCCGCACGACCTGATCGACAAGACGACCCTGCTCGGTTCCGTGGACCGCATCGCGGACCGGATGAAGGCCTACGCCGCGGCCGGGGTCACGACCCTGTCCCTCGCGCCGGCGGGCTTCACGCTCGACGAGCGGCTCGCGTCCCTGAGGGCCGGCACCGAGGCCCTGGAGCGCGCCGGGCTCGCCTAGGAGCTTTCAGCGGCCGTGGTGGGGGCTCGGGGGTCTTCCCCGCCACGGCCGTCACGCGGAACAACGCGCGGGGCCGCCGCCGGTTACGGCGCGGCGCCCCGCCCGGCCCGGCACGCCCGCCCCCGCCTCCTCCATTCGGCGGAGTTGTCCCTCACCCCTGTTGCGGCACTCTCCACCCCGCACTTGACTCGTTCTTCGCGGAAACCTGCGAAATGCCGCAGTTCGCCCACGCGTGCGGGAGAGGTGCCCACGATGCTTTCGGCCAAGAGTCTGTTCCAGGAGATCCTCGCCAACGACGAGTCCTTCGCCCTGTTCTGCTCCATCGCCGCGAGCGGTGAGTCCCAGGGCGGCTGGGAGAACGCCCGTATCGCCGCGCTCGTCCCGGAGGCCCAGCGCGCACTCGCCCCCAAGATCAGCCGGCACGGCGCCGACGAGGACAAGCACGGTCGGATCTTCAGCGCCCTGATGAAGAAGCGCGGCCTCGACCCCGTCCCGGTCCCTCCGGAGACCGACTACACCATGCTCCTGGAGAAGAACGGCATCGGCCTCGCGCACGACCAGCTGAAGCGCGACGAGCGGCTCACGGTGCAGGACATCGTCACCTACCTCTCGCACAGCAGGGTCACCGAGCAGCGCGCCTCCGAGCAGATGGACCTGCTCCGCAAGCACTTCGCCGACCACCCCGACATCGGCCGCGCGGTCAAGCAGATCTCCCACGACGAGGACAACCACCTCGCCTACTGCCACGAGGAACTGCTGCGCTTCGCCTACGCGGGCCACGGCCGGACCATCCAGCGCACCCTGCGCGAGTGCGCGCTCGCCGAGATCCGGATCTACCGGGACGTCAGCCTCGCCGTCATGGCGCACATGGGCCGCATCCTCGGCTGGTCCAAGGCCAAGTCGGCGCTGCTCGCGGCAGGCATCCACGCCATGTACGCGTACGAACGGCTGGGCGGCTGGCGCCGCATGGTGTCGCTTGAGACGCCCGAGCGCCGTAACGCCCTCGGCGGTCCCGCGACCCCGGAACCCGAGTTCGCCTGAGCCGGGCCCGGCTACAGCCACCCGCGGCGCTTGAACAGCCGGAAGATCATCACCTCCAGGGCGGCCATCAGCACGAGCAGGGCCGGATAGGACCAGACCCAGCGCAGCTCGGGCATGTGGTCGAAGTTCATGCCGTAGATCCCCGCCAGCATCGTGGGGATCGCGGCCATGGCCGCCCACGCGGAGATCTTCCGCATGTCGTCGTTCTGCCGGACGCTCATCTGCGCCAGGTGTGCCGAGAGGATGTCCGACACCAGCCGGTCCAGGTTCTCCACGGAGTCGTTCACGCGCGTGAGGTGGTCGTTGACGTCGCGGAAGAACGGCCGGGCCCGGTCGTCCACGAACGGCACGGTCACACCGGTCGACGCCGTGCCCGCCAGCCGGCTCATCGGAGGGGCCAGCGGCCCGGTCGCCCGGCGGAACTCCAGGACCTGCCGCTTGAAGTCGTAGATCCGGGACGCCGTGTTCCGCGTGCCCCCGCCGTCCGGCGAGAACACCTCCGCCTCCAGGCCCTCCAGGTCGGTCTGCAACTCGGTCGCCACGTCCAGGTAGTGGTCGACGGTCGCGTCGGCGACCGCGTACAGCACGGCCGTGGGGCCCTTGACGAGCAGCTCCGGCTCCTGCTCCAGCCGCCGGCGCACGGCCTTGAGCGGGGAGCCCTCGCCGTGCCGGACGGTCACCACGAACGAGTCGCCCAGGAAGATCATGATCTCGCCGGAGGAGACGGTGTCGCTCTGCGGCTCGTACGCCACCGGCTTGAGCACCACGAAGAGCGAGTCGTCGTACACCTCCAGCTTGGGCCGCTGGTGGGCCTTGAGGGCGTCCTCGACGGCCAGCGGGTGCAGCCCGAACTCCCGGGTCACGTGGTCGAACTCGTCCTCCGTCGGCTCGTGCAGCCCGATCCACACGAATCCGCCCGCCGTGCGGGCCTCACCCAGGGCGTCGGAGAGGTCTTCGGGCCCTTCCGTCCGCTGTCCGTCGCGGTAGATGGCACAGTCGACGATCACGAGGCGAGTCTCCTGTCACTCGAACGACACCGCACGCACGCGTGCGCCTACGCTGGACCGCATGCCCACGCTGATCCTGGTCAGGCACGGACGCTCCACCGCCAACACCGAGGGACTGCTCGCCGGCTGGACGCCCGGTGTCGCCCTCGACGAGCGCGGCGCCGCGCAGGCCGCCGCGCTCCCCGGGCGGCTGGCCGGACTGCCCCTCGCCGAAATCGTCACCAGCCCGCTCCAGCGCTGCCAGGAAACCATCCGGCCGCTGCTCGACGCCCGGCCCGAACTGAGCCCCCACACCGACGAGCGCATCGGCGAGTGCCACTACGGGGACTGGTCCGGACGCAAGCTCGCCGAACTCAAGGACGAACCCCTGATGGAGGTGGTGCAGGCGCACCCCTCCGCCGCGGCGTTCCCCGGTGGCGAGTCCATGCGGGCCATGCAGACGCGCGCGGCCGAGGCCGTCCGCGAGTGGAACGCGCGCGTGGAGCGCGACCACGGCGCCGACGCCGTCTACCTCGTCTGCTCGCACGGCGACATCATCAAGTCGCTCGTCGCCGACGCGCTCGGACTGCATCTGGACCTCTTCCAGCGGATTTCCGTCGAACCGTGTTCCATCACCGCGATCCGTTACACACGACTGCGGCCGTTCCTCGTCCGGCTCGGTGACACCGGCGACTTCACGTCCCTGGCGCCGCGCGAGGAACCGCCGGGCGGCGAGGCCGAAGTCGGGGGTGGTGCGGGCGCACCGTGATCGTTCGCCGCAGTAGGGTGAAGCGGTCGCAGCAGTGCCGTGCTCATACGTTTCCCACGATCCCAATGGAGACAGGACGTGTCCCGTCAGGTGTTCCTCTACGACCATCCGGAGCGTTTCGTGGCCGGCACGGTCGGACTGCCCGGGCGCCGTTCGTTCTTCCTCCAGGCCTCCGCCGGCTCCCGCGTGACCAGCGTGGCCCTGGAGAAGACCCAGGTCGCCGCGCTCGCCGAACGCATGGACGAACTGCTCGACGAGGTCGTACGCCGTAGCGGCGGCAGCGCCCACGTCCCCGCCGTCGCACCCTCGGACACCGACACCGCCCCGCTGGACACCCCCATCGAGGAGGAGTTCCGGGTGGGCACCATGGCGCTCGCCTGGGACGGCGACGAGCAGCTCATGATCGTCGAGGCGCAGGCGCTCGTGGAGCTCGACGCGGAGACCGAGGAGGACCTCGCCGAGGCCGAGGAGCGGCTGCTCCAGGACGAGGAGAACGGGCCCCCGATGCTGCGGGTCCGGCTCACCGGCGCGCAGGCCAGGGCCTTCGCCAAGCGCGCCCTCGACGTCGTCAACGCCGGGCGGCCGCCGTGCCCGCTGTGCAGCCTCCCGCTCGACCCGGAAGGACACGTATGTCCGCGCCAGAACGGATACCGCCGCGGAGCGTGACGCCGCCGCCTGACACCGCCGAGCTGCTCGCCCGGGGCGAACTGACCGTCCGCGGACGCATCCGGGAGGCCTCCAACGCGGCCCTGTACTGCACGGTGTCGTACGACGGCCGGGACGCGGCCTGCGTCTACAAGCCGGTCACGGGGGAGAGGCCCCTGTGGGACTTCCCCGACGGGACGCTCGCCCAGCGCGAGGTCGCCGCGTACGAGGTCTCCGAGGCGACGGGCTGGGGCCTGGTGCCGCCCACCGTGCTGCGCGACGGGCCCTACGGCGAGGGCATGTGCCAGCTGTGGGTCGAGGTGGCGCCCGAGGCGGAACTGCTCGCCCTGGTCGACGGCGAGGAACCGGAGCCGGGCTGGAAGGCGATCGGCTTCGCCGAGGTCGGCGAGGGACGCACCGCGCTGCTCGTGCACGCCGACGACGAACGGCTGCGAAGGCTCGCCGTGCTCGACGCCGTGATCAACAATGCCGACCGCAAGGGCGGCCACCTGCTGCCCACCGGTGAGGGACGGTTGTACGGGATCGACCACGGGGTCACGTTCAACGCCGAGAACAAGCTGCGGACCCTACTGTGGGGCTGGGCGGGGGAGCCCCTGCCCCAGGAGTCCGTCGAGGTCCTCGAAGGGCTCCGGAAGGCCCTGGCGGAGGGCGGGACGCTGGCCGCGCGGCTCGAACCGCTGATCACCGGCGCCGAGATCGACGCCACCCGCGCGCGGGTCGGCGCGCTGCTCGCCTCGGGGACCCACCCGGAGCCGAGCGGCGAGTGGCCGGCGATTCCCTGGCCACCCGTGTAGCAGCACAGTCGCCGGTTCGCCGCAAGAGAGCCTTCTCGGCCGTGTGGCCCGCTCCCGTTCGTATCTGGAACTCCAGTCCGGTTAGGCTCATGGCATGCATGCCTGGCCCGCTTCCGAGGTCCCCGCCCTGCCTGGTCAGGGCCGCGACCTGAGGATCCACGACACCGCGACCGGCGGCCTCGTCACCCTCGACCCCGGTCCCGTCGCCCGTATCTACGTCTGCGGCATCACCCCGTACGACGCCACTCACCTGGGACACGCGGCGACCTACAACGCGTTCGACCTCGTGCAGCGCGTGTGGCTCGACACCAAGCGGCAGGTTCACTACGTCCAGAACGTCACCGACGTCGACGACCCCCTCCTGGAGCGGGCGCAGCGCGACGGCATCGACTGGGCCGCGCTCGCCGAGAAGGAGACGGCCCTCTTCCGCGAGGACATGACGGCCCTGCGGATGCTGCCGCCGCGGCAGTACATAGGCGCCGTCGAGGCCATACCCGGGATCGTCCCGCTCGTCGAGCGGCTCCGGGACGCCGGCGCGGCCTATGAACTCGACGGTGACGTCTACTTCTCCGTCGAGTCCGACCCGCACTTCGGCAAGGTCTCCAACCTCGACGCCGCGGCGATGCGGCTGCTGTCCGCCGAGCGCGGCGGCGACCCGGACCGCCCGGGCAAGAAGAACCCGCTCGACCCGATGCTGTGGATGGCGGCCCGCGAGGGCGAGCCCAGCTGGGACGGCGGATCGCTCGGACGAGGCCGGCCCGGCTGGCACATCGAGTGCGTGGCCATCGCCCTCGACCACCTCGGCATGGGCTTCGACATCCAGGGCGGCGGCTCCGACCTCGCCTTCCCGCACCACGAGATGGGCGCCTCGCACGCCCAGGCCCTGACCGGTGAGTTCCCCATGGCCAAGGCGTATGTGCACGCCGGCATGGTCGCCCTCGACGGCGAGAAGATGTCCAAGTCCAAGGGCAATCTGGTCTTCGTCTCCAGGCTGCGGCACGACGGCGTCGACCCGGCCGCCATCCGGCTCGCACTGCTCGCCCACCACTACCGCGCCGACTGGGAGTGGACCGACCAGGTCCTCCAGGACGCCGTCGCACGGCTCGGCCGCTGGCGGGCCGCCGTGTCCCGGCCCGACGGGCCGCCGGCGGAGGCGCTCGTCGAGGAGATCCGCGAGGCCCTCGCCGACGACCTGGACGCCCCGGCCGCGCTCACCGCGGTCGACCGCTGGGTCGCGCTCCAGGAGCAGAGCGGCGGCACCGACATCGGCGCGCCCGGGGTGGTCTCCCGAGCCGTGGACGCACTGCTGGGCGTGGCGCTCTAGCCGGGAAGCAGACGGAACGGACTTGAGGGGCGTCTCCCGGCCGGGAGACGCCCCTCAAGTCCGTGTGGTGGCCTCAGTCCTCCGACGACTCGTCGTCGTCCGTGCCCGGCTTGGGCGGCTTCGGCGGGCGGGTGCGGCCGCCCGGGTTGTCCCGCAGGTACGACGTGCTGTCGCTGCCGTCCGCCGTGGCGTGACCGCCGGCGGCGGGCGGTCCGCCGCCGTCGCGGCGCCGCAGGTAGCGCTCGAACTCCCGGGCGATCGCCTCGCCCGACGCCTCCGGCAGCTCGGCGGTGTCCCGGGCCTCCTCCAGCGACTGGACGTACTCGGCGACCTCGCTGTCCTCGGCGGCCAGCTGGTCCACGCCGACCTGCCAGGCGCGCGCGTCCTCGGGCAGCTCGCCCAGCGGGATGCGCACGTCGATCAGGTCCTCCAGGCGGTTCAGCAGGGCCAGCGTGGCCTTCGGGTTCGGCGGCTGCGACACGTAGTGCGGCACCGCCGCCCAGAGCGAGACGGCCGGGACGCCCGCGTGCGTGCAGGCCTCCTGGAGGACACCGACGATGCCCGTGGGGCCCTCGTACTTGGTCTCCTCCAGGTCCATACGGCGGGCCAGGTCCGGGTCGGACGTCGTCCCGCTGATCGGAACCGGGCGGGTGTGCGGGGTGTCGCCCAGC
The DNA here is from genome assembly GCF_042955215.1 of Streptomyces sp. NPDC012466. Lineage (NCBI taxonomy): Bacteria > Bacillati > Actinomycetota > Actinomycetes > Kitasatosporales > Streptomycetaceae > Streptomyces > Streptomyces sp. NPDC012466. The sequence goes on from NZ_JBIBEQ010000014.1 coordinate 160,022, forward strand.
AGGGCGCCCAGGACGACCACCAGTTCCACCCCCAGTTCGTGGGCGAAGCCGAGCAGTTCGTTGCAGAACGAACGCCACCGCATGGACGGTTCGATGCCCCGGACGAGGACGAGGTCGCGCGGCTTCTCACCGCCGACCCGGACCACCGACATCCTCGTCGTGGGCCAGGTGATCTTGCGGACGCCCGCTTCGATGAACACCGTGGGGCGGTTCACCTGGAAGTCGTAGTAGTCCTCGGCGTCCAGCGCCGCGAACACCTCGCCCTTCCATTCCCTGTCCAGATGCGCGACCGCGGTGGAGGCGGCGTCGCCGGCATCGTTCCAGCCCTCGAACGCGGCCACCATGACCGGGTCGACCAGCTCGGGAACCCCCTCGAGCTCGATCACCCAGCGCCTCCTTCCGACGTGCCCTCGCTTGACCACCCAACCTTACGGCGTGCCGCGGGGGCGCCCGCAGCCCCCTTGCAGGGGGAGTGCCCCATCACTGCCCCGCGATCCGCCCCCGGACACCCCGGACCCTTCCGAGCGGTGCGCGGGGCGCCGGTCACAGCGTGGAACGCAGCCACTGCTCCACGCTCGCGATGTGCACGGTCGCCCACGAGCGCGCCGCCTCGGCGTCCCGGTCGCGCAGTGCGGCGAGGATCGCCCGGTGCTCGCGCAGGGTGCGGGCGACGGCGTCCTCCTGGGTGAGGCCGCGCCAGATCCGGGCCCGGGTGGTGGGGCCCGACAGCCCGTCGAGGAGCGAACAGAGCACGGAGTTGCCCGAGCTGTGCACGATGCCCCGGTGGAACTCCAGGTCGCAGGCGACGAGATCCTCCACGGACGGGGCCTCGCCGAGCTTGTCCAACTGGACTGTCAGCGCGTCCAGTTGCTGCTCGCTGATCCGCACGGCCGCCATGGCGGTCGCGGCCGGTTCCAGGATGCGGCGTACGGCCAGGAACTCCAGGACCGTGTCGTCGCGGTGGAAGTCGACGACGAAACTCATCGCCTCCAGCAGGAGTTGCGGGTCGAGGCTGGTGACGTACGTGCCGTCACCCTGCCGTACGTCCAGAATCCGGATCAGCGACAGGGCGCGCACGGCCTCCCGCAGGGAGTTGCGCGACAGCCCGAGGTCGGCGGCGAGTTCGCTCTCCTTGGGCAGCCGGTCACCCGGGCGCAGCGCGCCGGAGACGATCATTCCCTTGATCTTCTCGATCGCCTCGTCGGTGACTGCCATGGCAGGCCTCCCAGTGTGCTCAAAACCTCCGACGTATCACGTCATTATGCGGGCGCGGGAACGCGGAAGGGGCGGCTCCATCGGCGTGGAGCCGCCCCTCCCGGCACGGATGCCCCCGGGGCCGGGCCTACTTCTTGTCGAGCAGGTCCTGCACCTTGGCGCGGACGTCGTCCGTGGCGAGACCCCGGATCGTCAGCGTCGTGCGGCGGCGCAGCACGTCGTCCTGCGTCTCGGCCCACTCGTGGTCCCGGGCCCAGACGACCTGCGCCCAGATCTCCGGGGCGTCGGGGTGGACGCGCTCGGCGAGCTCGGGACTCTCGTTGGCCAGGCGGGCGATGTCGAAGGCCAGCGAGCCGTAGTGCGTGGCCAGGTGCCTGGCCGTGTCGGCCGCCATGCGCGGGCCCGGCGCCGGCCGGTCCGTGAGCAGCCGGTGGGCGACCGCGCGCGGGTTGGCGATACCGGGCAGCGGGAGCCTCTTGGGCAGCGCGCCGATCGGCTCGAAGTCGTCGCCCAGCGGGTGGCCCGGCAGCGACTCCAGCTTCTTCATGACCGTCCGGCCGATGTGGCGGAACGTGGTCCACTTGCCGCCCGCGACGGACAGCATGCCGCCCCGGCCCTCGGTGACGACCGTCTCGCGCTTGGCCTTGGCGGTGTCGCCGGGGCCGCCCGGCAGCACGCGCAGTCCGGCGAACGAGTACGTGATGAGGTCGCGGCTGAGCTGCTGGTCACGGACCGAGAAGGCGGCCTCGTCGAGGATCTGGGTTATGTCCTGCTCGGTGACCGAGACGTCCGCCGGGTCACCCTCGAACACCTCGTCGGTGGTGCCGAGCAGCAGCATGTCCTCCCAGGGGAGGGCGAAGGTGATGCGGTACTTGTCGATCGGGGTCGCGAGCGCGGCCTTCCAGGGGGAGGTGCGCTTGAGGACCAGGTGCGCGCCCTTCGACAGGCGGATGGACGGCGCCGCGTTCGGGTTCTCCATCCGGCGCAGGTGGTCGACCCACGGGCCGGTCGCGTTCAGCACCAGCCGGGCGTTCACGCCGAACTCGTCGCCGGACAGGCGGTCCTTCAGCTCGGCGCCGGTGACCCGGCCCTGGGTGAAGCGCAGACCGGTCACCTCGGCGTGGTTGAGGACGACCGCGCCCGCCTCCACGGCCGCGCGGACGGTCATCAGCGCCATGCGCGAGTCGTTCATCTGGTCGTCGCCGTAGACGGCCACGGCCTTGAGGTTCTCGGTGCGCAGCTCGGGCACGTCCTGCGCGGCCTTGGCCGGCGAGAGCAGGTGCCCGACGCCGTCACCGAACGCGGAGAGCGCGGAGTAGGCGAAGACGCCCGCGCCGAGCTTCGCCGCGCCGTGCGGCCCGCCCTTGTACACGGGGAGGTAGAACGTGAGCGGGTTCGCCAGGTGGGGAGCCACCTGGCGGGAGACCGCACGGCGCTCGAAGTGGTTCTCCGCCACCAGCTTCACCGCGCCGGTCTGCAGGTAGCGCAGGCCGCCGTGGAGGAGCTTGGAGGAGGCGGAGGACGTGGCACCGGCGAAGTCGCCGGCGTCCACCAGAGCCACCCTGAGGCCGGACTGCGCGGCGTGCCAGGCGGTGGAGATGCCCAGGATGCCGCCGCCGATCACGAGAAGGTCGTACGACGCCTTGGAGAGCTGCTCCCTGGTCTCGGCTCGGCTCGGGTTCGAGCCGGAGGCCGGGTGCGTCCCCAGGGCAGGCACGGACTGCAGGGTGGACTTGGTGGTCATGCTGTTTCTTACTCCTCGTCCTCGAGCCAGCCCATGGTCCGCTCGACGGCCTTGAGCCAGTTCTTGTACTCACGGGCGCGGGTCTCCGCGTCCATGCGGGGGGTCCACTCGGCGGCCCGCCGCCAGTTGGCGCGCAGGTCGTCGGTGCTGTTCCAGAAGCCGACGGCGAGACCGGCGGCGTAGGCGGCGCCGAGGCAGGTGGTCTCGGCGACCATCGGGCGCACCACGGGGGCGTCCACGAAGTCGGCGAGGGTCTGCATCAGCAGGTTGTTGGAGGTCATGCCGCCGTCGACCTTCAGGGCGGCCAGCTCCACGCCGGAGTCCTTGGTCATGGCGTCGGCGATCTCCCGCGTCTGCCAGGCGGTCGCCTCCAGGACGGCACGCGCGAGGTGTGCCTTGGTGACGTACCGGGTCAGGCCGGCGATCACACCGCGGGCGTCGGAGCGCCAGTACGGGGCGAACAGGCCGGAGAAGGCCGGCACGAAGTAGGCGCCGCCGTTGTCCTCGACCGACAGGGCGAGAGTCTCGATCTCGGCGGCGGTGGAGATCAGGCCCATCTGGTCGCGCATCCACTGCACCAGCGAACCGGTGACCGCGATCGAGCCCTCCAGGGCGTAGACCGTCTTCTGGTCGCCGATCTTGTAGCCGACGGTGGTCAGCAGGCCGCTGTAGGAGTTGATGATCTTGTCACCGGTGTTCATCACCATGAAGGTGCCGGTGCCGTAGGTCGACTTGGTCTCGCCCTCGGCGAAACAGGTCTGGCCGAACAGGGCCGCCTGCTGGTCGCCGAGCGCGGAGGCGACCGGGATGCCGCCGAGCAGGTCGCCCAGCTTGCCGCCGGTGATCTCGCCGTAGACCTCGGCGGAGGAGCGGATCTCGGGCAGGATCTGCTTCGGGACGCCGATGGACTCGCAGATCTTGTCGTCCCACTGCATGGTGTGCAGGTTCATGAGCATGGTGCGCGAGGCGTTGGTGACGTCCGTGACGTGCTTGCCGCCGTCGGTGCCGCCGGTCAGGTTCCAGATGACCCAGCTGTCCATGGTGCCGAAGAGGATGTCGCCGGCCTCGGCGCGCTCCTTCAGCCCGTCGACGTTGTCGAGCAGCCAGCGGGCCTTCGGGCCGGCGAAGTAGGAGGCCAGCGGCAGGCCCGTCTCGCGGCGGAAGCGGTCCTGGCCGACGTTGCGCCCGAGCTCACGGCACAGGGCGTCGGTGCGGGTGTCCTGCCAGACGATGGCGTTGTGGACGGGCTCACCGGTGTTCTTGTCCCACAGCACGGTCGTCTCGCGCTGGTTGGTGATGCCGATGGCCTTGATGTCGGCGCGGGTGATGCCGGCCTTCTCGATGGCCCCGGCGACGACCTCCTGGACGTTGGTCCAGATCTCGGTCGCGTTGTGCTCGACCCAGCCCGGCTTCGGGAAGATCTGCTCGTGCTCCTTCTGGTCGACGGAGACGATCCGGCCGTCCCGGTCGAAGACGATGCAGCGGCTGGAGGTGGTGCCCTGGTCGATGGCGGCGATGAAGGGGCCGGCGGTGTGCGCGTCGGTCACTGTGTCTCCTGGAAAGTTCCGTGTTTATGGGGCTTTACGTACGGCGCGTGCCGAGAGTTTCGCGAAGCGGTGGTGAATGCCGCTCCTAGGCGAACGCGACGTTGTAGATGCCTGCGGCGATGGCCCCGCCGATCAGCGGGGCGACCACCGGAACCCAGGCGTAGCCCCAGTCGGAGCCGCCCTTGTTGGGCAGCGGCAGCAGGGCGTGCACGATGCGCGGACCGAGGTCACGGGCCGGGTTGATGGCGTAACCCGTCGGGCCGCCGAGGGACAGGCCGATGGAGACCACGACGAGCGCGGTGATCAGGGCGCCCAGGGTGCCCAGGCCGTTGCCCTTGTCGTTCAGGCCCTGGGTCAGCACGGCGAGCACCAGCACGACGGTGCCGATGATCTCCGTGGCGACGTTCTGCCAGGCAACCCGGACCTCGGGGCCGGTGGAGAAGACGCCCAGCACGGGGCCGGCGCCCTTCTCCCGGGCCTCGACGGCCTTGGCCGTCGTGTCCTGCGCACCCGGGCCGCCGACTATCTCGCGGTCGGTGAGGTGCGCGTGGAACTGACCGTAGTAAGCGATCCAGACCAGGGCCGCACCGATCATGGCGCCCAGGATCTGACCGGCCCAGTAGACCGGGACGTTCTTCCAGTCGCCGTCCTTGATCGCGAGCGCGAGGGTGACGGCCGGGTTCAGATGGGCGCCGGACAGCGGCGCCGAGGTGTAGACGGCCGTGAGCACCGCGAAGCCCCACCCGAAGGTGATGGCGAGCCAGCCGGCGTTGCGTGCCTTGGAAGCCTTCAGCGTGACGGCGGCGCAGACGCCACCGCCGAGGAGGATGAGTATGGCGGTACCGATGGTCTCGCCGATGAAGATGTCGGAGCTGGACACCCGCGACTCCTTTGTCCTACGTCCAGGGAAGTTCGATACCGGCCTGGCGTTGTCACACTCTAGCGCGTATTGCCGGTAGCTGTTCGACAATGTCGACCGATGGACGGGAGTCTTGCTTCGGGGTTACGAGCACGTCAAGAGCTGTGTTGTCGAAAACACGATCGTTACTGATCGCCCCGGGCTCAAGGATCTTTGCCGCAGGTGAGCGCGGACATGCCGAGGACCGGAACGCCGTACGGCGCCCCGGTCCGCTCGTGTGCCCTCAGAACCGCCCGGCGCCCAGATCCCGCGAGACCGCGCGGGCGCAGTCCCGTACCGCCGCGATCAGCTCGGGCCGCAGCGCGCTCTCCTCGTCGGACCGGCACAGCCGCTCCACGGCGCCGGTGATGCCGACCGCGCCGACCGGCATGCGCCGCCGGTCGTGGATGGGGGCGGCGAGGGAGGCCACGCCCTCCCAGGTCTCCTCCACGTCCGCCGCGTACCCCCGCGCGCGCGTGACGTCGAGGATGTGCTCGAAGTCCTCCGGCTCGCACACGGTCCGGTCGGTGAAGGCCTTGCGGTCGGCCTCCAGGGCCTCGCTGTGCGCCACCGGGTCGTAGGCCGACAGCACCTTGCCCAGGGCCGTGGAGTGCAGCGGCTGCATGGCCCCGATCTCCAGGACCTGCCGGCTGTCGTCGGGCCGGAAGACGTGGTGCACGATCAGCACGCCCTGCTGGTGCAGGACGCCCAGGTAGACGCTCTCGCCACTGGAGCGGGCCAGGTCGTCGGTCCACACCAGGGCGCGCGCCCGCAGCTCGTGCACATCGAGGTAGGTGGTGCCCAGGCGCAGCAGCTCCGCGCCCAGCTGGTAGCGCCCGGAGGTGTCGTCCTGCTCCACGAAGCCCTCCTGCTGGAGGGTGCGCAGGATGCCGTGGGCGGTGCCTTTGGCCAGGCCCAGGGACGAGGCGATGTCCGACAGGCCGAGCCGCCGCTCGCCGCCCGCGAGCAGCCGCAGCATCGCGGCCGCCCGTTCGAGCGACTGGATGTTCCGTGCCATCGCCGTACTGCCTCCGTCCCCTTCGACCGCCGACAAGCGGCACCACAGCCCTCGTTCGGCAATGTCGAACACTACCGGTCGATGCCGACCTCTCGCTAATGGCACGTCGCCATTTGTTGCACCGCTGATGACCGGCGGATCGCCCGGCGGCCGTTCCGGCGCCGTTCGAGTCCGGCTCGTGGACGCGCTGCCCATCCAAGCCGACTCCCGGTTACGCTGGCGCGGTGCGCCGTTCCCCGGAAGCCCTCCGGCTGTCCGGGAAGCCGCAAAGCCGACAGCCGTCGCATCCGAGGGAGCCCTTTACATGGCCTCGTTGCCGCCGACCCCTTCCGCAGACAGCCGGACCCGTGTGTCCGCGCTCCGAGAAGCCCTGGCCGCCCGTGTGGTCGTGGCCGATGGGGCCATGGGCACCATGCTCCAGGCGCAGGACCCCACGCTCGAGGACTTCGAGAATCTCGAGGGCTGCAACGAGATCCTCAATGTGACGCGGCCGGACATCGTCCGTTCGGTCCATGACGCCTACTTCGCGGTGGGCGTGGACTGCGTGGAGACCAACACGTTCGGCGCCAACCACACCGCCGCCGCCGAGTACGAGATCGCCGACCGGGTGCACGAGCTGTCCGAGGCCGGTGCCCGGATCGCCCGCGAGGTGGCCGACGAGTACGCCGCCCGGGACGGCCGCCCGCGCTGGGTGCTCGGCTCGATCGGTCCCGGCACCAAGCTGCCCACGCTCGGCCACGTCGGCTACGCCACGATCCGCGACGGCTACCAGGCCAACGCCGAGGGCCTGCTCGCCGGCGGCGCGGACGCGCTGCTCGTGGAGACCACCCAGGACCTGCTGCAGACGAAGGCCTCCGTCCTGGGCGCCCGCCGGGCCATGGAGGCCGTCGGGGTGGAGGTGCCTCTGCTGGTCTCGATGGCTTTCGAGACGACCGGCACCATGCTGCTCGGCTCCGAGATCGGTGCGGCGCTGACCGCGCTGGAGCCCCTCGGCATCGACATGATCGGCCTGAACTGCTCCACCGGCCCGGCCGAGATGAGCGAGCACCTGCGCTATCTGACGCGTCACTCGCGCATCCCGCTGCTGTGCATGCCCAACGCCGGCCTGCCGATCCTGACCAAGGACGGCGCGCACTTCCCGCTCGACCCCGAGGGCCTGGCCGACGCCCAGCAGAACTTCGTCCGGGACTACGGCCTCTCCCTCGTGGGCGGCTGCTGCGGCACCACCCCCGAACACCTGCGGCAGCTCGTCGAGCGTGTCCGGGACGTCGCCCCGAGCGAGCGCAGCCCGCAGCCCGAGCCGGGCGCGGCCTCGCTGTACCAGAGCGTGCCGTTCCGGCAGGACACCTCCTATCTGGCGATCGGCGAGCGCACCAACGCCAACGGCTCGAAGAAGTTCCGCGAGGCCATGCTGGAAGGCCGCTGGGACGACTGCGTGGAGATGGCCCGCGACCAGATCCGCGAGGGCGCGCACATGCTCGACCTGTGCGTGGACTACGTCGGCCGTGACGGCGTCGCCGACATGGAGGAGCTGGCCGGCCGTTTCGCCACCGCCTCCACGCTGCCGATCGTGCTGGACTCCACCGAGGTCGACGTCATCCGGGCGGGCCTGGAGAAGCTCGGCGGCCGCGCGGTGATCAACTCGGTGAACTACGAGGACGGCGACGGCCCCGAGTCCCGCTTCGCCAAGGTCACGGCCCTGGCCAAGGAGCACGGCGCCGCCCTCATCGCGCTCACCATCGACGAGGAGGGCCAGGCCCGCACCGCCGAGAAGAAGGTCGAGATCGCCGAACGGCTCATCGACGACCTGACCGGCAACTGGGGCATCCACGAGGAGGACATCCTCGTCGACTGCCTGACCTTCACCATCTGCACCGGCCAGGAGGAGTCCCGGGGGGACGGCGTCGCCACCATCGAGGGCATCCGCGAGCTCAAGCGGCGCCACCCGAAGGTGCAGACCACGCTGGGCCTGTCCAACATCTCCTTCGGCCTCAACCCGGCCGCCCGCATCCTGCTGAACTCCGTCTTCCTCGACGAGTGCGTCA
>NZ_JBIBEQ010000015.1:0-152037 GCF_042955215.1 Streptomyces sp. NPDC012466
GCCTCACCGACACCGTCTACGCCACCGAAGAGGAACTGCCCTACCTCCTCCCCGGCGCCGACGCCCTCCTGGCCTGGGTCACCATCACCCCCGCCATCCGCGAAGCCTGGCCCGACAACCCCGACAAGGCACCCCGCTGGGTCCACGCGTCCTCCGCGGGCGTCGACTCCTTCCTCTTCCCGGCATTGGTGGACGATCCGGGTGTTGTCCTGACCAACGCCCGGGGTGTCTACGACCAGCCGACCGCCGAGTACGTCCTCGGTCTGATCCTCTCCCTCGCCAAGGACTTCCCCGGCACCTGGGAGCACCAGCAGCGCCGGGAGTGGCGTCCGCGTCCCAGTGACGGCATCACCGGCCGCACCGTGCTGGTGTGGGGCACCGGCCCCATCGGCCGGGCCATCGCCCGGCTGCTGACGGCCGCCGGCATGCGGGTCTGCGGCACCGGCCGCAAGGCCCGCCCGGACGACCCCGACTTCGGGACCGTCCACGGCCCGGCCACCCTGCACGCGGCACTCGCCGAGGCCGACTACGTCGTCCTGGCCGCACCCCTCACCCCCGACACCCGGGGCATGGTCGACGCCCCCGTGCTGGCCGCGATGAAGCCGGGAGCACGACTGATCAACGTGGGCCGGGGCGGACTCGTCGACGAGGAGGCACTCGTCGACCACCTCGCCGCCGGACGGCTCGCCGGAGCCGCCCTGGACGTCTTCGCCCAGGAACCGCTGCCCGCCGAGTCACCCCTGTGGGACATGCCCGGCGTGATGATCTCCCCTCACACGGCGGGCGAGACGACCGGTGAGCGGGAGGCGCTCGTCGAGGTGTTCCTCGACAACCTCACCCGGCACATCGAGGGCCGCCCCCTGCGCAACGTCGTGGACAAGCGGCGCGGATACGTGACCGACGAGCCGCACCCCGCCTGAGGACCGACGAGCCGCACCCCGCCTGACGACGCGTCGCACCCCGCGTGAACGACGCGTCGCACCCCGCCCGAGGACAGAGGAGACGCACCTCGCCTGAACATCGACGAAACCCGTCCCGTCCGACACTCGACGAGACGCACCCCGCCCTTCGGGCGAGGAGCAGGCGCCCCGGCCGGTAGCCTCCACCGGCCGGGGCGCGTGCTATTCGCCCTTCCCGCGTCCCAGCACGCTGCCGGTCACCGCCAGCACGGACAGCACCACCAAGGCGGCGGCCGGTCCCAGGACGGTCCAGGGGGCCAGTTCGGCGTACGGCTGGTTCTCCGACAGGAGGCGGCCCCACTCGGGGGTGGGCGGCTGTTCGCCCAGGCCCAGGAAGCCGAGGGACGCGAGGACCAGGACGGTCGTGGGCAGCCGGAGCAGCGCGTTGCGCAGGAGGGCCGGGACCACCGCCGGGAGCAGGTGGCGGCGCAGCAGGTGCAGCCGTCCCGCGCCGAGTGCGACGGACGCGGCGATGTGCCCGCTGGCGCGTTCCTGTTCCAGCAGCGCGGAGGTCTGAGCCGCGTACGGGCTCCAGCCGACCGCGCACACCGCGCCGGCGGCACCCCACACCGACGGCCCGGTCACGCCCACGATCAGCAGGCCCGCGAGGACGGCGGGCAGGGTCGACACGACCTCGGTCGGGCCCGCGCTCGCCCGCGATGCCATGCCCAGCAGCAGTCCGGTGACCGCGCTGACCACCGTCACGACGAGGGCGACTCCCGCGGTGCGCAGCGCCCCGTGACCCAGCCGGGCCAGCAGGTCACGGCCCAGGGCGTCGGTGCCCAGGGGGTGTTCGAGGGACGGGGGCAGCAGCCGGGCCGCCGTGTCGACCTGGAGGGGGTCGCGCAGGAGGCCCGCCGTGACCAGGGCGAGCAGGGCGAGGGCGCAGGCGGTGGTGATCCAGCGCAGGGAACGCGGCACCGTGAGCGCGGGGTGGTGCAGGGCCGGCAGGGCGCCGTCGCGCAGAGGCCGGCCGAGGAGGGCGTGACGCAGGGCCCGGATCAGGATGCCCGCGGCGACCCCGAGCAGGACCAGCGCCAGAGTCGCCGTCTGCAGCACCGGGAGGTCCTGCGCGACGGCCGAGTCCAGGGCGAGGCGGCCGAGCCCGGGGATGTTGAAGATCTTCTCCACGGCGACCGCGCCGCCGACCAGAGCCACCACGGTGGGCAGCAGTTGCGGCAGTATGCCGGGCAGGGTGCGGCGCAGCGCGTCGCGGCCGATGTGACGGGGCGGGAGCCCGACGGCGTAGGCCGTGCGCGCCCAGGGTTCGTGGAAGGCGGCGGGCAGTGCCTGGTCGAGCATCCCGCCGAGCATCGCACCCGAGGGAATGCCGAGTGCGAGCGAGGGCAGCACCATCGACTGCGGCCCGTCCCACCCGCTGGACGGGAACCACCCCCACCACACCCCGCACACGGTGGCCAGCACCGAGGCGAGGAGGAACTTCGGCAGCGACGCCAGGACGGCGGCCGTGGTGCCGGCCCGGTCCTGCCGCAGGCGGCGCCGGGAACCGAGGAGGACCGTGCGGGCGCACACCAGTGCGGCGACCAGCACCGAGACCGCGAACGCGCCCAGCATCAGCGTCAGGGAGACCGACAGAGCCGTTCCCACCTGCGGCATGACCGGTGCGCCGGAGACCCACGAGACGCCCGCGTCCCCGCGGGGCAGGCCGCCCAGCCAGTGCGTGAGGTGGACCCAAGGGCCTTGGTCCAGGCCCAACTGCTCGCGCACTGTGGCCAGCTGCGCGGGGGTCGGGTCCTGGTCCGCGGAGCGCGCCCGCAGCACGGTGCGTGCGGGGTCACTGCCGGACAACCACGGCAGCGCGGCCACCGCGGCCAGCAGGGCGGCCCCGGCGAGGGCCCGGCCGGCCGCCAGCCGCCCGATGTACGGGCGGGCGGCGGGGAGGTGAGCGAGAGCCATACCGCTACTTCAGATGCGTGTCGAGGTCGACCAGGGACCGCTCGCGCGGGTCGAGCACGACGCCCTCGACGTCGGCGGCGATGCCCTGGACGACCCTCTCGTGGACCAGCGGCACGACGGCGTCCGTGCGGAGGATCTCCGCCTCCGCCTTCATGATCTTCTCCTGGCGCCGCTTCGTGTCGCTCTCCGCGGCCGCGGCCTGGATCGCCTTGTCCACCTCGGGGTCCTTCAGCCGGGCGATGTTGTAGACGCCGTCGCTCGTGTAGTCGCTCGCCAGATAGGCGACCGCGTCACCGGTGTCGAGGAGCGTCACGCGGGAGAAGACCAGGGCGTCGTACCGGCCGGCGAGGAGGTCGCCCTCCATCTGTGTGTACTCGCGGACGTCCAGCTTGACCCTGAACCCGGCCTTCTCCAGCCGCTGCTGGAGGACGGTCGCCGCCTCGGGCAGTTCCGCGCGGTTCGTGATGGCGGCCAGACGCACCGTCTTGCCCTTGGTCTCGGACCTGACCTGGTCGGCGCTCGCGGCCCGGGCCCGCCCGGTCACCGGCACGCGCAGGTCGGCGGCCCAGGGGACGGCGGGTCCGAAGAGACCCTGCGCGGGGTCGGCGTACCCGCCGAAGACGGAGTCCACGAGGTCGGTGCCGTCGACCGCCTCACGGGCGGCCGCCCGCAGGCCGGGGTCGGTGAACACGCCCTTGCCGGTGTTGAGGATCAGGCTGTCGGTGCGCACCGAGGAGACCACGTGCCGTGTATCGGCCTTGAGGAGCTTCGCCTGCGAGGTCGGGATCCACTCGGCGATGTCGGCCTCGCCGCCGCGCAGGGCGTTGGCGCGTGCGGTGCCGTCCGGGATCCACGTCACGTCGAGGCCCGGCGCCTTCGCCTTGCCGCCCCAGTAGCCGTCGAACCGGTCGAGTGCCGCCCCGGTCTTGCCGGTCAGCTTCGTGATCTCGAAGGGGCCGGTGCCGGTGCCGACCGGACTGACCTTGCCGTCCTTCGCGTATGCCTTGGCCGACAGGATCGCCAGCGCGGGGCTGGCCAGTCGCAGCGGCAGCACCGGGTCGGGTGACTTCGTCGTGAGCGTGACGGTGTCCGCGTCGTCGGCCTTGGCGGTGAGCGTCACGTCGCTCAGCACACGTGGCTTCGGCTTGGCCGCGCCCGCGTGGTCGAGCGCGTTGACGACGGCCTTGGCGGTGAGCTGGGTGCCGTCCTGGAACTCGGCCTTGCGCAGCTCGAAGGTCCAGGTGGTGGCGTTGTCCTGCTTCCAGGACTTCGCCAGCGCGGGCGCGGCGGCGCCGTTCTTGTCGAGGACGGTCAGTCCTTCGGCCACGGACAACTTGCTCAGCACCGTGGCGTCGTTGCTGTAAGGGGACAGGGCCTGCACGGGAGGGACGGCCAGGGCGATGCGCAGCCGCCCGTCAGAGCCGGCTCCACCGCCCGCGCCGTCGTCGCTCGGTGCGAAGCAGCCGGCCAGCAACGGGGTGAGGGCGAACGCCGTGATGAGGCCGCGGGAGGTGGTGCGCATGAGGGGTCCTGTCGTGTGCGGAGCCGGGCATGCCGTCGCGGCCCGTACGGGCCTTGATCGGCAAGCGCAATATATAAGGCCAGCCTTACCAAACCAGACACCGGGTAGGTGAAATCTCAACAGCCGGACGATATGCGGTATCGACCAGCTGTTCGGGATGTGCCATCGTGTGCGCCGGGTGGAGGTGAGGCGCATGACCGGAGCGGACCCGGGGTTGTTCGGTCCGGAATCGGTGACCTGGCAGCTGCACGGCGACCCCATGATGTGGATCGCGGGTGTCCGGGCGCTCTACCTCCAGGCCCTGCATCCCCGCGCGGTACGCGGCGTCACGCAGAACTCCGACTTCCGGCGGGACGCCTGGGGCCGGCTGCTGCGCACCGCCGACTTCGTCGGAACGACGACGTACGGCACCACCGAGGCCGCCGAGCGTGCCGGTGCCAGGGTCCGGAAGATCCACCGCATGCTGACCGCGACCGACCCGGACACCGGCGAGCGCTACGGCGTCGACGAACCCGCTTTGCTGATGTGGGTGCACTGCGCCGAGATCGACTCCTATCTGCACGTCGCCCGCAGGTCCGGATTCCGGCTCACCGACGCCGAGGCCGACCGTTACATCGCCGAACACCGGCACAGCGCACGCCTGGTGGGCCTCGACCCCGACGCCGCACCGGCGAACCGGGCCGAGATGGCCGAGTACTTCGAGAAGGTGCGCCCGGACCTGGCCGCCGGACCCGAGGCACGCGAGGTGGACGACTTCCTGCTCCGCCCGCCGACGCACCCGCTCCTCGTACCGGCGCGCGAGGTGCTGTGGCGGCGCGTGGCGCACCTGGCGTACGCCTCCCTGCCGCCGTACGCCCACGAGTTGTACGGCAGACCGGCCCCCGCAGCCGCCACCGTCACCCGGCGACTGCGCCTCACGGGCCTCCTGCTGCGCCGTGTTCCCGCACGTCTGCGGTGGCAACTCCCGCCCAAACACATCCTGCGGGCCGTGGCGAGGCTCGGCCCGGACGCGCGCCCGGCACCGTACAAACTCGGACGATAGGCCGCCATACTGGATGGACCAGGGACGGGCGGGCGAACGGCTACCGGGGGGAGCGTCGCGCGACATGGGGGACAGCAGGCTCATCCATGGCCGGTACCGGCTGCTCGATCTGATCGGGCGCGGTGGCATGGGCGAGGTGTGGCGGGCGCGGGACGAGTCCCTGGGCCGGCACGTCGCCGTCAAGTGCCTCAAACCACTGGGCCCGAACCACGACCACGCCTTCACCCGAGTGCTGCGGGAGCGGTTCCGCCGCGAGGCCCGGGTCGCCGCCGCGCTCCAGCACCGGGGCATCACCGTCGTGCACGACTTCGGCGAGTCCGACGGCGTCCTCTACCTCGTCATGGAGCTGCTGGACGGCCGCAACCTCAGCCAGCTCCTGGAGGACAACAAGCAGCACCCGCTGCCGGTCGCGGATGTCGAGGAGATCGCCGAACAGGTCGCCGCCGCCCTCGCCTACTGCCACGAACAGGGCATCGTCCACCGGGACCTGAAGCCCGCCAACATCGTGCGGATCGGCGACGGCACCGTGAAGATCTGCGACTTCGGCATCGCCCGCCTCGGCCACGACATCGGCTTCACCTCCCGGCTGACCGGCACCGGCATCGCCATGGGCACCCCGCACTACATGTCCCCGGAACAGATCAGCGGCACCGAGGTCGACCAGCGCAGCGACCTCTACTCGTTGGGCTGTGTGCTGTACGAGATCGCCACCGGCGTACCGCCGTTCGACCTCGACGACGCGTGGGCGATCCTCGTCGGCCACCGCGACACCCCGCCCCGCCCGCCGCGCGAGCACCGCGCGGAGCTGCCCGCCTACCTGGAGCAGGTCGTCCTCGACCTGCTCGCCAAGGAACCCGCGCAACGCCCCGGCGACGCCCGCGAGCTGGCCCGCAGGATCAGTGCGCACCGGGCCGCGCCGGCCTATGTGCCGGCCGTCGCGGCGGGCCGCCCGGCCTCCCACGTGCCGGTGGGCGCGGGCCGGCTGCCGTCCTGGACCCGTGGCATGACCACCGGCCACAAGGCCACCGGCACGGGACTGCGCACCGCACCGCCCGACCCGGCGTCCGGGCTGTCCGGCGAGTGGATCGCACGACCCGCCACCGGCCCCGTCGTCGAGGAACCCGTCCCCGCGCGGCGGCCCGCACCGCCCACGGAGGTCCTGACCGCCCTGGCCGGCCGGCACAACGCGGGCCTGAGCCTCGGCCGCCTGGGCCGCTGGGCGGAGGCGGGCGAGGTGCACCGGGCCGTCGCCGCCGAACGCGAGCACCTCCTCGGCCCCGACCACCCCGACACCCTCGCCAGCCGCTACGAGGTCGCCTTCACGCTCAGCCGCACCGGCCGCGCCGCGGACGCCCTGCGCGAGTACAAGCACGTCACCGAGGCCAGAATCCGCACCCTCGGCGCCGAACACCCCGACACCCTGGCCGCCCGCCAGGAGATGGCCTACGTCCTCGGCCAGCTGGGCCGCCCCTTCGACGCCCACCGCGTCTACACGTCGGTACTCACCGCCCGGGAGCGCATCATGGGCCCCGACCACCCCGACACCCTGCGCTGCCGCCACAACCTGGCCTTCAACCTCAGCCGCCTCGGCCGCCTGGAGGACTCGTACCGCATGGCCCGCGAGGTGGCGGCGGCCCGCGCCCGCGTGCTCGGCCCGGACCACCCCGACACGCTCGTCACCCGCTACGAGGTCGCCTACGCGCTCGGCCAGCTGGGCCGCTGGCCGGAGGCCCTGGAGACCTACCGCGAGGTCGTCGCCGCCCGCGGCCGCGCCCTCGGCCCCGACCACCCCGACACCCTCGCCGCCCGGCACGAGATCGGCATCAGCCTCGGCCGCCTGGGCCGCAGTGCCGAGGCCCTGGACCTCTACGGCGCCCTGGCCAAGGACCGCACCCGCGTCCAGGGCCCCACCCACCCCGAGACCCTGCGCGCGCGCCACGGCCGCTGCGTCAACCTCGGCCGGCTGGGCCGCTGGGAGGAGGCCCTCGCCGAGTCCCGTGAGGTGGCCGCCCTCCGCGAGCAGGTCCTCGGCCCCGACCACCCGGACACCCTGGTCAGCCGCCGCGAGGTCGCCGTCGGCCTCGGCTGGCTGGGCCGCTGGGCCGACGCGCTCACCGAGTACCGGAGGGTGGCCACCGCCCGCGCTCACGTCCTCGGTGCCGACCACCCCGACACCCTCGCCAGCCGCAACGACGAGGCCCACTGCCTGGAACAGCTCGGCCGCGGCGCCGAGGCCATGGCCCTGTACCGAAGAGTGGCGGCCCTGCGGGAGCAGCGGGCCGCCGCGGGGCGCTGACCCCTGCCGAGCAGGCACGCGCCGTCTGGCCGACCTCGATCACCGCGTGTTACCAAGAACCATGACCGCACCCGAGGGACCCCGCGCACACCGGACGTACGACGCCGTCATCGTCGGCGGCGGCCACAACGGCCTGGTCGCCGCCGCCTACCTGGCCCGGGCGGGCCGCTCCGTGCTGGTCCTCGAGCGGCTGGAGCACACCGGCGGCGCGGCGGTGTCCACCCGGCCCTTCGCCGGAGTCGACGCCCGGCTGTCCCGCTACTCGTACCTGGTCAGCCTGCTGCCCAAGAAGATCGTCCGGGACCTCGGCCTGGACTTCCGCGTCCGCACCCGGACCGTCTCCTCCTACACACCCGCCGAGCGCGACGGCAGGCCCACCGGCCTCCTCGTCGGCGGCGGGGAACGACGTACCAGGGAGGCGTTCACCCGCCTCACCGGCTCCGAGCGCGAGTACCGGGCCTGGCAGGAGTTCTACGGCATGACCGGCCGCGTCGCCCGGCGCGTCTTCCCGACCCTCACGGAACCGCTGCCCACCCGTGAGGAACTGCGCCGCCGCCTCGACGACGAGGAGGCCTGGCGCGTCCTGTTCGAGGAACCGATCGGCAGCGCTGTCGAGGAGCGCTTCGAGGACGACCTGGTGCGCGGCGTCGTCCTCACCGACGCCCTCATCGGCACCTTCGCCGGCGCCCACGACCCCTCCCTGAAGCAGAACCGCTGCTTCCTCTACCACGTCATCGGCGGCGGCACCGGCGACTGGGACGTGCCGGTCGGCGGCATGGGGGCCCTCACCGACGCCCTCGCCGACACGGCACGCGCGGCGGGCGCGGTCCTCGCCACCGGCCACGAGGCGCTGCGCATCACCACGGACGGCCGAACCGCCGAGGTCACGTATCGCACGGCCGACGGCGAAGGCACCGCCGCCGCCCGGCACGTCCTGGTGAACGCCTCACCACAGGCCCTGGCGGAACTGACCGGCGACACGCCCCCGGCTCCCGCCGAAGGCGCCCAGCTCAAGGTCAACATGCTGCTCAAGCGGCTGCCGCGGCTGCGCGACACCTCGGTCGACCCGCGCGAGGCCTTCGCCGGCACCTTCCACATCGCCGAGGGCTACGAGCAACTGGCCACCGCTCACGCCCAGGCCGCCGCCGGCGACCTCCCTACCGCGCCGCCCTCGGAGATCTACTGCCACTCGCTCACCGACCCGACCATCCTCGGGCCCGACCTGGCCGAGCAGGGCTACCAGACGCTCACCCTCTTCGGCCTGCACACCCCGGCCCGCCTGTTCGAGCGGGACAACGACGCCGTACGGGAGGACCTGCTGAAGTCCACCCTCGCTCAGCTCGACGCCCACCTGGCCGAGCCCCTCGCCGACTGTCTGGCCGCCGACGCGGACGGCCGCCCCTGTATCGAGGCCAGGACCCCGCTCGACCTGGAGCGGGACCTCCGCCTGCCCGGCGGCAACATCTTCCACCGCGAGCTGAGCTGGCCCTACGCCCAGGAGGGCACCGGCCGCTGGGGCGTGGAGACCGGGCACGCCAACGTGCTGCTGTGCGGGGCGGGTGCGGTGCGCGGGGGCGGGGTCAGCGGGGTGCCCGGGCACAACGCGGCGATGGCGGTGCTGGAGAACACCCCCGAGTGACCCCTCAGTCGGCCGACGGCGTCCACCCCGCCGCTTCGATGCGGGACGCGTCCACCGGGCGTGCCTCGTCGAAGAGCACGCCGTCGGCCGCGTCCACACGCAGCCCGTCCACATAGGCCCCGCGGCCGACGTACAGCCGGTCCGTCGCGTACCGCCAGCGCAGGGTGAGCTCCCGCGCGGCGGGGACGTCCGCGGTGAGCCCGTGCCAGACGCGGCCTGACCAGCCGGTCACCGAGCCCGTCGGGTGCCGCTCGGGATCCTCACCACTGCGGGACGTCATGAAGGGCACCGGTTGCCAGCTCGTGCCGCCGTCGGCCGTGGCCTCCAGGACCAGGACGTCGGCCTTGGGTTCGGTGTCCCACCACAGCCCGCAGCGCAGCCGCGCCCGGCCGGACGACGTGTCGAGCGCGGGGAGGGTGAGCGTCGCCGCGGCGGAGACCGCCATGCCGGAGAACCAGGCCCTGCGGCCCCGCACCGGCCGGACCGGGACGGCCCGCGCCAGATGGTTCGCGGCGGCCACCCGGGGAGCCGACCCGGATCGCCAACTGCGCACCGGATGGACCGAGTTGCCCAGTACGACGAGGAACGAGTCGGTGGTCGGGTCGAGCACCAGCGAGGTGCCCGTGAAACCGGTGTGCCCGGCGGTGCGCGGCGTGGCCATCGCGCCCATGTACCAGTGCTGGTAGAGCTCGAAGCCGAGGCCGTGCTCGTCCCCCGGGAAGGCGGTGTTGAAGTCGGTGAACATCAGCTCCACCGACTGGGGCGTCAGGATCCGGGCCCTCCCGTAGACACCGCCGTTGAGCAGCGTGCGGCCGAGGACCGCGAGGTCCCAGGCGTCGGAGAACACGCCCGCGTGGCCCGCGACGCCGCCGAGGCCGAAGGCGTTCTCGTCGTGCACCTCTCCCCAGACCAGGCCCCGGTCCAGGCCGGACCAGGGTGCACGGGCGTCCTCCGTGGCCGCGATCTTCGGACGCCAGGAGGCGGGCGGGTTGTACCGGGTGCGGCGCAGACCGAGCGGTGCGGTGATCTCCTCACGGAGCAGGACGTCCAGGGTGCGGCCCGTGATCCGTTCCAGCACGAGCTGGAGCGAGATGAGGTTCAGATCCGAGTACAGGTACGCCGTGCCGGGCGCGCTGACCGGCGCCTCGTTCCAGATGAGCTGGAGTTTCTCCTCGTGGGTCGGCGCGCTGTACAGCGGGATCCAGGCGCGGAACCCCGAGGTGTGCGTGAGGAGCTGGCGGATCGTGATGTCCTGCTTGCCCGCGCGTGCGAAGTCCGGCAGATAGGAGGCGACTTTCGCCTCCAGCTCCAGTGCGCCCCGCTCCGTCTGCTGCACGGCGAGGATCGAGGTGAACAGCTTCGACACCGACGCCAGGTCGAAGACGGTGTCCTCGGCCATCGGGATCTGCTCGCCGGGCGGGAACTCGACGCCGGTGTCGGTCTTCTCGTCGTAGGCCCGGTAGCGCACCGCCATGCCGATGGGCCGGTGCAGCGCGACCGTGCCGCCGCGTCCGGCGAGCAGGACGGCCCCGGCGTACCAGGGATGCTTGGGTGAGGGACCGAGGAACGCCTCCGCGTCGGTCACGAGCCGACGCAGGTGGGAGGGGAGCAGCCCGGCGCGTGCGGCGGAGCCGTGCCGCAGGGTGGGGCGGTGGCGGGTCGCCGCCGGGGTGGCCTCGGCGGGCCCGGCGGGCCACGCGGCGAGGGCGAGCGCGCCGCCCAGGGCCAGTCCCGCCCTGCCCACTTGACGCCGGGTCGGTTCGCCTCTGGCCGGTTCGTCGGTCACCGCGTACCCCTTCGCCTCAACCGCCTCGGATGTCCCCGGAAGTATGTCCCCCGCGCGCCGCCGTGAATCCGGCGGAGAATCCTCACCGGAATCCCGCACGGGACGCCAACGAATCTGACGGAGCATCAGAAAGCCTCTTCCGTCCTCCGGAGGACTCCGGCATCCTGCGCCCATGCAGACGGAGCTGAGCCAGACACTGGGAATCGAGCACGCCGTCTTCGGCTTCACGCCGTTCCCCGCCGTCGCCGCGGCCATCAGCCGGGCCGGCGGCTTCGGCGTGCTCGGCGCGGTCCGCTACACCGCCCCCGACGAGCTCAAGCGCGACCTGGACTGGATCGAGGCACACGTCGACGGCCGGCCGTACGGCCTGGACGTCGTCATGCCGGCGAAGAAGGTCGAGGGCGTCACCGAGGCCGAGGTCGAGGCGATGATCCCCGAGGGGCACCGGCAGTTCGTCCGGGACACCCTCGCCCGGCACGCCGTGCCGGAGCTCGCGGAGGGCGAGGCGGCCGGCTGGCGCATCACCGGCTGGATGGAGCAGGTCGCCCGCAGCCAGCTAGACGTCGCCTTCGACTACCCGATCCGGCTCCTCGCCAACGCCCTCGGCTCCCCGCCCGCCGACGTCATCGCCCGCGCCCACGACCGGGACGTCCTCGTCGCCGCACTCGCGGGCAGCGCCCGGCACGCCCGCAAGCACCGGGACGCCGGGATCGACATCGTCGTGGCGCAGGGCTACGAGGCGGGCGGCCACACCGGCGAGATCGCCTCCATGGTGCTCACCCCCGAAGTCGTCGACGCCGTCGCCCCGCTGCCCGTGCTGTCCGCGGGCGGCATCGGCAGCGGACAGCAGGTGGCCGCCGCGCTCACCCTCGGCGCTCAAGGTGTGTGGCTGGGATCCGTGTGGCTGACCACCACAGAGGCGGACCTCCACTCGCCCGCCCTGACCCGAAAGCTCCTCGCGGCCGGTTCCGGCGACACCGTCCGCTCCCGGGCGCTGACCGGCAAGCCCGCACGCCAGTTGCGCACCGAGTGGACCGACGCCTGGGACGACCCGGCCGGGCCCGGCACCCTGCCCATGCCGCTGCAAGGGCTCCTGGTCGCCGAGGCCGTCTCACGCATCCAGAAGTACGAGGTCGACCCACTGCTCGGCACCCCGGTCGGCCAGATCGTCGGGCGGATGAACAGCGAACGCAGCGTCCAGGCCGTCTTCGACGACCTCACCCGCGGCTTCGAGGAAGCCGTGGACCGCGTCAACCGCATCGCCGGAAGGAGCGGCCAGTCGTGAGTGCACCCTCCGTGGGCTTCTGGGCCCAGGCCACCGAGAACCCCGGCCGCACGGTGCTCGTCGCACCCGACGGCGAGGAGTGGACCGCAGGACGCCTGCACGCCGCCGCCAACCGGCTCGTGCACGGCCTGCGCGCCGCCGGCCTCGAACGCGGCGACACCTTCGCGGTGGTCCTGCCCAACGGCGTCGAGTTCCTCACCGCGTACCTCGCCGCCAGCCAGGCCGGGCTCTACCTCGTCCCCGTCAACCACCACCTGGTCGGTCCGGAGATCGCCTGGATCGTCTCCGACTCGGGCGCCAAGGTACTCCTCGCCCATGAACGCTTCGCCGAGGCGGCCCGCCACGCCGCCGACGAGGCCGGCCTGCCGGGCACCCACCGCTACGCCGCGGGCCGGGTCGAGGGCTTCCGCCCCTACGCCGAACTCCTCGACGGGCAGCCCGAGTCGGCGCCCGCGGACCGCACCCTCGGCTGGGTCATGAACTACACCTCGGGCACCACCGGCCGCCCCCGCGGCATCCGCCGCCCGCTGCCCGGCAAACCCCCGGAGGAGGCGTACCTCGGCGGCTTCCTCGGCATCTTCGGCATCCGCCCGTTCGACGACAACGTGCACCTGGTGTGCTCACCGCTCTACCACACGGCCGTCCTTCAGTTCGCCGGCGCGTCCCTGCACATCGGCCACCGGCTGGTCCTCATGGACAAGTGGACACCCCAGGAGATGCTCCGCCTCATCGACGCCCACCGCTGCACCCACACCCACATGGTCCCCACCCAGTTCCACCGCCTGCTGGCCCTGCCCGACGAGGTGAAGGACCGCTACGACGTCTCCTCCCTGCGGCACGCCATCCACGGCGCCGCGCCCTGCCCCGACCATGTGAAACGGGCCATGCTCGACTGGTGGGGACCCTGCGTGGAGGAGTACTACGCCGCCAGCGAGGGCGGCGGCGCCTTCGCCACGGCCGAGGACTGGCTGAAGAAACCCGGCACCGTCGGCAAGGCCTGGCCCATCAGCGAACTCGCGATCTTCGACGACGACGGCAACCGGCTCCCGCCCGGTGAACTCGGCACGGTGTACATGAAGATGAACACCGGCGGCTTCTCATACCACAAGGACGAGGCCAAGACCCGCAAGAACCGCATCGGCGACTTCTTCACCGTCGGCGACCTCGGCCACCTCGACGAGGACGGCTACCTCTTCCTGCGCGACCGCAAGATCGACCTGATCATCTCCGGCGGGGTCAACATCTACCCCGCCGAGATCGAGTCGGCCCTGCTCGCCCACCCCGCCGTCGCGGACGCCGCCGTCTTCGGCATCCCGCACGACGACTGGGGTGAGGAGGTGAAGGCGGTCGTGGAGCCGGCCCCCGGACACCGGCCCGGACCGGCCCTCGCCGCCGACCTTCTCGACCACTGCGCCCACCGGCTCGCCGGGTACAAGCGGCCCAGGAGCGTCGACTTCATCACCGAGATGCCCCGCGACCCCAACGGCAAGCTGTACAAGCGGCGGCTGCGGGAGCCGTACTGGCAGGGCCGGACGCGTCCGGTGTGAGGCCCCTCCGGGCGTCGGCCGCCACGGCTTCGGTCGCTCCGGGCCTTGGCGGGTGAGCCTTCGGTCGTTGTGACGGGCGCGGACGTCATCCTTTGGCCGGCGCCCCTCGCCCTCCGGCCGATACCCGGCAGAATCCCGCCTTCCCAGCGTGAGGCCATGACGATCGCGACCGAAGAGGGCTCGCTGCGGCGGGGCGCCGTACGGCCGGGCGAACGGGCACTCGCCCCCGATCTCGCACGCGGGATCATGCTGCTGGCCATCGTGCTGTCCAACACCGCCTTCCACCTGTGGGCGGCCCGGCGGGGGCCCTCCGGATGGCAGCCCGTGGACGGCTCCCGGGTCGACCACGCCGTCCAGTTCACCATGATCATTGTGCTCGACCTGCGGGCCTGTCCGCTCTTCGCCTTCCTCTTCGGCTACGGCATGATGCAGTTCCACCTTCGCCAGACCGCCGCGGGCACCGACGGCCGCGCCACCGCCAAGGTCCTGCGCAGGCGCAGCCTCTGGCTGATCGTCATCGGCCTCACACACGCCACTCTGCTGATGGCGGGGGACATCCTCGGCTTCTACGGCGCTCTTCGCCCCGGTGCTGGCCGCATGGGGACTCGGCCTCGGCGCGCGTCTGAGCAGCGCGACCATGGCCCTCTTCGCCTTCGCCGTCTGGCTGGTCACGGTGGCCGGAGCGCACGCCCTGGAACGGGCCGGCCGCCGGGGCCCGGCCGAAGCGGTGCTGCGGCGACTGATGTACGGGCCCCGGACGTGAAGGGGGCGCCGCCCTCGTGGAGCGGCACCCCTCGCGCAGGGTCAGCGGTGCTCGTGCACCCGCACGACCTCCAGCTTCGGCGAGGACAGGATGTCCTTCTCGCAGAAGCGGGACGTCACCCACTTCTCACCGGAGAACAGCCGCGTCTGATCCGCGAAGTGCGGCGACTTCGGGTTCGACGACTGGGAGTACGTCAGCAGCGTGCGCGCCACCGGGCAGCTGCTGCCGTCCCAGCCGACCGCCTGCAGATGGCTGGACCCGAACGGCACCTCCGTGTAGCCGCCACCGGCCGCGTCCCACATCGGCTCGATCACGTTCCACACCCCGAGCCGCCCCGCGCCGCCCGGCACGGGCAGGCGCTTGCCGTCGCGGACGACGAACTGGTGCGCGCCGAGCGGCGCGTCGAGCGCGATACCCGCGGCCCGCAGCTCGGCCACCGCGTCGGCGAGGGCGGTGGGGAAGCCGGGAGCGTCCGTGTTCAGCGTGTTCGGGGTGCGGACCGGGTCCGCCGCCGAGAAGGGCACCTTCCACAACCGGTCGGCCGGCACCGCCTGTTCGAGCCTGCGCCAGAACCGGTCGAAGAGCAGCGCTCCCCGGCTCCCGGTGTCCATGGTGCGGTCCCACACCTTCAGCGCCTCGCAGGCACCCGACACATCGACGGCTTTGCCGTCACTGCCCGTCGCCGTGCCACCGGGCAGCGCGGCACATGCCCGGGCCGCCTCCCCGGCGGCGAGATCACCCGCGGGCACCCGGTTGGCGAACTGCTGCCGTTGCAGGTCGCGTACGGTCAGACCGCCCCGGTCCGCCATCGCCGCCACGTCCTCGATCGCGCCCCGGGTGCGCAGGCCGAGCTGGGTGCCCACCGTGCCGAAGATCCGCTCGTAGCCGGTGAGCGGCCGGTCGGCGTTGGTCATCCACGCGGTGCCGTTGGAGTTCTCCGCGTACGGGGCGTCCTTCAGCGTCGGCATCCGCTCCGGCCCGAAGATCCCCGGTACGACGGCGTCCGGGTCGCTGCCGAGGGCGCAGTCGCCGCGCGAGCCGTCGAGGATCGCGATCCCGGACGCCGGGTAGGTGGTCCTGCCGAGTTCCGTCGAGCAGCGTTCGGCCAGCTCGTCGGTGATGCGGGGGAGCACCTGGGACTGGGTGTAGAGGGAGTGTCCCGCGCGGTCGGCCGCGAGCGTGTTGACCCAGGGGACGCCCTGGTGCCGGGTGAGGGAGGCGAGGACGTCGACCGTGCTGCGCGCCTTGCCGAAACCGAGCGAGGTGTCGGCGAAGCGGAGGTTCGCGGCGTTGGGGTCGTGCAGGGCGTACGCCGTCCCTCCGGTCCACGGCAGCGGGGCCTGGGGACTGAGGGAGGTGACGACCGGCCCGTAGCGGGTCCACCACTGGGTGCGCGTCACCGGTGTGCCGTCCTTCACGGCGACCGTCACGGTCCGCTTCGTCATGCGCTCCGGCCTGCCGTCCACGAGGTAGACCGTGGGATCGGCCGGATCGAGCGTCAGCCGGTGGAAGTTGGCCGGGATGCCGGTGGAGACGGTGTGGCTCCACGCCACATGTGCGTTGAACCCGATGGAGATCGCCGGTGTCCCGAGCAGGGACCCGCCGGAGACGTTCAGCTTGCCCGGGATCGTCTGCTGCGACTGCCAGAACCGGCGCCCGCCGTCCCACGGGTAGTGCGGGTTGCCCAGCAGCAGACCGCGGCCGCTCGCCGTCGTGTCACCGCGGAAGGCGACCGCGTTGGATCCCATGCCGGGGTCGCCCCACAGCTCGTCGGCCGCCTTCGCCACGGCCTTCGCGCCCGGCGTGCGGGCGGACGGGGTGCCGGATGCCGCGGTGGCTCCGGTCGGCGGCTGCGCGGCCGTGATCGTGTCCACGAAGCGCCCCTCGCCGGATATCGAGGCGATGGCGAGACCGCGCGCGGCCACGTCCAGTTCGGTGACCGGCCGGACCCAGGACGCGCCTGCACAGGCCGGGTCGGTGATCTTCTTCTGCTTCAGCCAGGCGTTGTACCCGGCGGCCCAGCCCCGCATCATGTCCCGGACCTCACGGCTGGGGCCCGCGGGCGCCTTCTCGGCGAGCAGCTTCTCCACGGTGCGGCTCTCGCGGACCCCGCGGAAGTACAGGTCGCTGGACAGGTTCGTCCTGGCCCCCGAGAGAGCGCCACCTGCGGCCGCGTCGGGGCCGAAGTACCGGGACCGCTCGCCCCGCAGGGTCACGAACCCGTCGGCGAGCGTGCACACCTCGTCGGCGGCCTGCGCCCAGCCCGTACCGAAGCCCAGGTCCGCGTAGTTCTTCGCGAGGATGTGTGGAATGCCGTACTCGGTGTAGCGGATGACGGCCGACAGGCCGTCACGGGACGGGTGTTGCTCTGCCGGCTGCCCGGTCGTGGCGGCGGCCGCGGGTAACGCGGTCGCGGCGGTGAACAGGGCCGTGGCCCCGAGAACGAGACGTCTCAGACGGCTGCGCATCGTGCCCTCCAACATCGTCGAGGGAAAGGAGCGTCGAATGTGAAAATCTGATTCGAACGTCCGTTGGCTTCATGACAGCGGACGCCGTCGACGGGCGGCAGGGTTGCTCGCCGGCCGGCCGGCCCGCCCGCCGCGGTCCGTGCGATCCGGGGTCCTTGACCTCCCCGCGCGGTGAACCGAGGATCATGTGTCATGACGACGCCCGGACACGGCAGCACGGTCGACCAAGTCCTGCGGCGCAGCGCCCGGCGCACACCGGCGCGCGTCGCGGTGGAGTACGCCGATCGCACCTGGACGTACGACGAACTCGACACCGCCGTCTCCCGCGCGGGGAGCGTCCTCCTCGGCCAGGGACTCTCCCCGGGCGACCGAGTCGGCGCCTACGGCCACAACTCCGACGCCTACCTGATCGCCTTCCTGGCCTGTGCCCGCGCGGGCCTGGTGCACGTACCCGTCAACCAGAACCTGACCGGCGACGACCTCGCCTACATCATCGGCCAGTCCGGCAGCTCCCTGGTCCTCACGGACCCGGACCTGGCCGCACAACTGCCGCCCGGCGTACGAACGTTGCCGCTGCGCGACGCCGACGACTCGCTGCTCGCACTGCTGCCCGGGGCACCCGCCCACGACGGCCCCGAGCCGCACACCGAGGACCTCGTCCAGCTGCTGTACACCTCCGGGACGACGGCTCAGCCCAAGGGCGCGATGATGACGCACCGGGCCCTGGTGCACGAGTACCTGAGCGCGATCACCGCCCTCGACCTCCAGGCGGGCGACCGCCCCGCACACTCCCTGCCGCTCTACCACTCGGCGCAGATGCACGTCTTCCTGCTGCCCTACCTCGCCGTGGGCGCGACGAACATCATCCTCGACGCACCCGACGGCGACCGGCTCTTCGACCTCATCGAGGCGGGCCGCACGGACAGCCTGTTCGCGCCCCCCACGGTCTGGATCGCCCTGTCCAACCGTCCCGACTTCGCCACCCGCGATCTGAGCGGCCTGCGCAAGGCGTACTACGGCGCGTCGATCATGCCGGTCCCGGTACTCGAACGGCTGCGGGAGCGCCTGCCGGGCCTGGCCTTCTACAACTGCTTCGGCCAGAGCGAGATCGGTCCCCTGGCCACGGTCCTCGCACCCGACGAGCACAAGGGCCGTATGGACTCCTGCGGCCGGACGGTCCTGTTCGTCGACGCACGTGTGGTCGACGAGAACGGCGAGGACGTACCCGACGGCACCCCTGGCGAGATCGTCTACCGCTCCCCGCAACTGTGCGAGGGCTACTGGGACAAGCCCGAGGAGACCGCCGAGGCCTTCCGTGACGGCTGGTTCCGCTCCGGAGATCTCGCGGTACGCGACGCGCACGGCTACTACACGATCGTCGACCGGGTGAAGGACGTCATCAACTCCGGTGGCGTCGTCATCGCTTCGCGCCAGGTCGAGGACGCGCTGTACACCCACCCCCGGGTCGCCGAGGCCGCGGTCGTGGGCCTGCCGGACGAGCGCTGGATCGAGGCGGTGACGGCCGTCGTCGTCCCGCGCGGCGAGGTCACCGAGGCGGAACTCATCGCCCACACCCGCGAGAAGCTCGCCCCCTTCAAGGCACCGAAGCGGGTGGTGTTCGTGGAGGGGCTTCCGCGCAACGCCAGCGGGAAAATTCTGAAGCGGGAGCTCAGGCGGAGCCTCGGAGACGAGCCCGGACCCGCGGCGTCGGACGGTTGACGTCGCGCCGCCCCCCGATACGAAATCCCGTTGTGCCGAAGACCCCGAGGGCGTGAGGATCAACGCCATGCCGATCTTCACCGCCCCGGACGGGACCCGGCTCGCCTGTCACGTACGCGGTGCGGGCGAGCCGCTGGTCGTCTTGCCCGGCGGGCCCATGCGCGCCTCCGCGTACCTCGGGAACCTGGGCGGACTGGACGCCCACCGACAGCTGGTGTTCCTCGATCTGCGCGGCACAGGACAGTCCGCGGTGCCCGAGGACCCGGCGACCTACCGCTGCGACCGGCTTGTGGACGATGTCGAGGCGCTGCGCCGCTACCTGGGCCTGGAGCGGATGGACGTGCTCGCGCACTCGGCGGGCGGCAGTCTCGCCATGCTGTACGCGGCTCGGCATCCCGACCGGCTGGGGCGGCTGGCGCTCATCACCGCCACCCCGTGGGCGCTGGGCCTGCCGGCGACGGCCGAGGACCGGCTGGCGGCGGCCCGGCTTCGCGCGTCGGAACCCTGGTTCGCCGACGCGTTCCCGGCGTTCGAGGCCTGGCTGTCCGGCACCGGTGACTTCGACCCCGTGTTCCTCCCGTTCTTCTACGGCCGTTGGGACGACACCGCCCGGGCCCACGCCGACCGCGAGGAGGAGGAGACCAACGACGACGCGGGGGACCGCTACGGTGCGGACGGCGCCTATGACCCGGACGCGACACGGGCCGCGCTCGCCGGCGTCACCGCCCCGGTGCTCGTCCTGGCCGGTGAGGTCGACGGCGGCCCGCGTCCGGGTCTGGCCCGGCGTACGGCCGGGGTGTTCCCGGCGGCCGAGTTCGCGGTGCAGCCGGGGTCCGGACACTATCCGTGGCTGGACGACCCGGAATGGTTCGTACGACGGGTCGCGCGCTTCCTCCGCGCACGGGACTGAGCTCCTCTGCTGTCCGCAGAGCGAGCCCGGTCCGCGCTCGTCACCCCGCTACCGTGCCCGGCATGGACACCGGACCGCGCACCGTACGGGCGAACGGCATCACCCTGGCCTACCGCGTCTGGGGGCCGGATGACGCGCCGCCCGTCGTACTCCTGCACGCCCGCGGAGCCGACGGCGCCGACTGGGCGGAGATCGCCCCCGCGCTGGCCGCCGGGCCACGCCGGGTGTACGCACCCGACCTGCGCGGGCACGGCCGCAGCGACTGGCCCGGCGGATACGCCTACGAGGCCATGCGCGACGATGTGCTCGCCTTCCTCGGCGCGCTCGGCATCGCCCGCGCCGACGTCGTGGGTCACTCGCTCGGCGGTGCCGTCGCCTACTTGCTCGCCCAGTACAGCCCGCGGCTCGTACGACGGCTCGTTCTGGAGGACGTACCCGCGCCCTTCCCACTGGACCCGCCGCGCCCGCCTGCCGTACGGCCTGACGGAGACCTGCCGTACGACTGGGCGATGATCCTCGCCACCGACGAGCAGCGCAACGCCCCGGATCCCGTGTGGTGGGACCGCATGGGGCGGATCACCGTGCCCACGCTGCTGATCGGTGGCGGGCCGACGAGCCCGATCCCCCAGGAGCAGATCGCCGCCCTCGCCGAACTGCTTCCCGATGCCCGGCGCGTCACCATCGGCGCCGGGCATCTCGTGCACGAGGCGCGGCCCGAGGAGTTCCTCGCGGCCGTGGGGGAGTTCCTCAGCCCTGCGGACCGTACGCCGTCATGAAGCGGTCGCGGAACGTGTCCATGCCCCACCGGGGCGCGTTCCCGGCCGGCTTGAGGCCGTCCGTCCAGCCCCAGTCGGCGACCCGGTCCAGAACCTTCTTGTCGTGGGCGACGATCGTCACCGGCACGTCCTTGCCGGTGTCCCCGGCGGTGACGGTCGGCACCGGCTGGTGGTCACCGAGGAAGACCAGCACCGTGTCCTCGTCGCCGTAGCGCTCGACCCACTCGGTCAGGCTGCGGATCGAGTACTCGATGGCGCGCCGGTACTCGGTGCGGACCTTCTCCGGGTCCTTCCACACCTCCGCGGGGTCGGTGCCCTCCTTCTTGATCCGGTGGAACACCGAGCCGTCGCCGAGGTCGTTCCAGTCGATCATCCGGGCGATCGGGGACCAGGGGTTGTGGCTGGAGGCCAGGATGATCTCCGCCATGATCGGCTCGCGGTCCTTCCTGCCGTGCTCCAGGCGCTGGAAGGCCTCCATGCTGAACTGGTCGGGGACGGGCGTCCAGCTGAAGTAGGGGCCGTGGTAGCCGAGGTGCTCGGAGTCGTAGATGTGGTCCAGGCCGAAGAACTTCCCCTCCGGCCAGGCGCGCCGCACGCCGGGCACGATGCCGACGGTGCGCCAGGCTCCCGTCTTCCCGAAGTACTTCGTCAGCGTCATGCGATCGCTCGTGGTCAGACTGCGGTACCGCTGCTGGTTCTTGATCCACAGCCCGGACAGGAAGGTCGAGTGGGCGAGCCAGCTGCCCGCGCCCGTCACCGGCGACCGCAGCCAGCCGCTGCGCGACTCGAATCCGGCCGCCTTCAGCCTGCCGGTTCCCTCCTTGAGTACGGCGTCGGTCTGCCGCGCCATCGCCGGGTCGTCGATCGCGACCCGGCCGTAGCTCTCGATGAACGTGAACAGGACGTCCTTGCCGCGCAGTCCCGTGAGCAACTGGTCGGGCGGTGTCTTCGCGAAGGCGTCCACCGAGGCCTGCTTGTCGAAGATCCGGGCGTCCTGAAGTCCCGCCCGCACCGCGTCCACACGGTTGCCGATGAACTCGGCATTGCCCTTGGTGGCGATCGGCACGGTGCCGATCTGCACGCCCAGGGTCATGCAGGTGATCCACGCCGTGCCGAGGATCAGCACCGTGCGGCCGGCGGCCGGCCGGTGCCGGGCCATCAGGTTCGTCAGCCGCACCACCGCGAGCGTCGTGAGGACGAGCAGCGCCACGAACAGGACGATCACCCCGGCCACGGCCAGCACCTGTCCGGTCCGGCCGAACGTCTCCCGGAGGAAGTCCGTCGCGTTCTCGATCAGAATCCAGTCCAGAACCAGGTCGAACGGCCGGGCCAGAATCTGGTAGAAGCCCATGTCGACGAACTTCAGGACCGTGACGAACCCCAGGAACACGCCCGTGACGACCGCCGTGATCCGCCGGGGCTTCGGCGGCAGCGCGAGCAGCAGCCCGGCGAGCAGCACCCCCTCGGCGGGGATGCGGACGAACGAGGCGAACTCGATGCGCTCGATCCGGTTCGGCACGAGCAGCGCGAACAGCACGAGCGCACCGGCCAGAACGGTCGTCCCGACGGAGACCCCGCGTGCCGTACGCGGGTAGCGGCGCCGCCAGCCGAACCAGCCGGGCTTCGCCGCGCCGGACGGCGTCGCCTCCGGCGGCTGCTCGGAAGGGGGCTCCTGTGCCGGGGGAGCGCTCTTCGGGCCTTCCGTGGCGGTGTCGTCCTCCGGAACGTCCGTGGCGGTGCCGTCCTTTGCATCCGCCGTTCCTGTGCCGTCCTCCGGATTCGCCGTTGCGGTGTCGTCATCCGGTTCCGCCCTGCCCTCGGTCGTGTCCGAAAGCTGACGGGAGCGAGTGAAGAGCGACACCCGGTGGTCCTTCCGTGCGGTCTTGCCTGCATGCGAACAGGACTCGGGTGAGCGAGCCTGCCATCACCAGTACGTCCGCACGTCACCCTAGGTTCAATGTGCCGGCCGGAGAATCACCGGTCAGCCGTCATCGCGACCTCGCGCGCCCACCGGTAGTCGGCCTTGCCGCTCGGCGACCTCCGGATCGAGTCGGTGACCACCAGCTGGCGCGGGATCTTGTATCCGGCGAGCCGGTCACGGCAATGGGCCTGTATGTCCTGCAGCGAGGGCCGTGCCGCGCCCGTGCGCAACTGCACCACCGCCGCCACATGGTGGCCCCACCGGGGGTCCGGCACCCCCGCCACCAGCGCGTCGTAGATGTCCGGGTGGGACTTGAGGGCCTGCTCGACCTCCTCCGGGTACACCTTCTCGCCGCCGGTGTTGATGCATTGCGAGCCCCGGCCCAGGACGGTGACCACGCCCTCCTCGTCGACGGTGGCCATGTCGCCGAGCAGCACCCAGCGCTCGCCGTCCCTCTCGAAGAAGGTCGCGGCGGTCTTGGCCGGGTCGTTGTAGTAGCCGAGCGGCACATGTCCGCACTGGGCGATCCGGCCCACCTCACCGGCCGCCACCGGCTCGTACGTGGCCGGGTCGACCACCTGTGTGCGGGCGTTGACCCGCACCCGGAAGCCCCGCTCCGGGCCCGAGTCCTCGGTCGCCGTCCCGTTGAAGCCCGACTCCGAGGAGCCGAAGTTGTTGAGCAGCATGGCGTTCGGCACCAGCTCCTGGAACTGCCGGCGCACCGTGTCCGACATGATCGCGCCGGACGACGACACGCTGAACAGCGACGAGCGGTCGATGTGCCGCAGCGGACCGCTCAGCGCGTCGATCAGCGGCCGCAGCATCGCGTCGCCCACCAGCGAGATGCTGCTGACCTTCTCCTTCTCCACGGTCCGCAGCACCTCCTCCGGCACGAACTTGCGGTGGATCACGACCCGTTGCCCGAAGTGGAAGGCGATGAACGCGGTGAGGGTGGAGGTGCCGTGCATCAGCGGGGCCGTCGGGAAGAAGGTGATCCCCGCACCGCCGGCCGCGACCCGCTCGGCGAGCTCCTCCGGCTTCTTCACCGGCTCCCCGGTCGGCGCGCCTCCGCCGAGGCCCGCGAAGAACAGGTCCTCCTGCCGCCACATCACACCCTTGGGCATCCCGGTCGTGCCACCGGTGTAGATGATGAACTGGTCGTCGGCCGAGCGGGCGGGGAAACCGCGCTCGGACGACCCCGCGGCCTCCACCTGCGCGAACTCCACACACGGCACCGCGGCGGCGCCCGGCGCCGGAGTGCCCACCCGGATCAGATGCCGCAGCTTCTCCACCCGGGGGCGGGCCGCCGCCACCCGGTCCGTGAACTCCGCTTCGAAGACCAGCGCGACCAGGTCGGCGTCCCGGTAGAGATACACCAACTCATCCGCTACGTAGCGGTAGTTGACGTTGACCGGGACGATCCGCGCCTTCAGGCAGCCCAGCACCGTCTGCAGGTACTCCACGCTGTTGTAGAGGTGGAGCCCGAGGTGCTCGCCGGGGCGTATCCCGCTGTCGAGCAGGTGGTGGCCGACGCGGTTGGCCGCCGCGTCCAGCTCCGCGTATGTCAGGCGGCGCTCCGCGCCCGTGCCGGGATGGTCGGCGTACACCAGCGCCTCACGGTCGGGGACGACGTCGACGACCGACTCGAACAGGTCGGCAAGGTTGTACTCCACCGCTCCTCCTGACCCCGGGCGTGCCTGGCATCGGACGGTTCGCCGGTCATCAGAGCAAAGGGCGGTCCAACTGTGAAGGGCCCGCGCGAAAGAATCTGACTGTCTGTCAGAAAACCCTTGAAGTGCTTCCCGCCCTACTGCAACCTGTTCTCGTTCCATGAGAGGGGAGTTCGCCATGGGCGGGACGGAACACCTCACCGTGCAGCGCGAAGGCGCCACACTGGTGCTCACGCTGAACAGGCCGGAAGCCAAGAACGCGCTCTCACTGCCGATGCTCGTCGGCCTGCACGACGGGTGGCTGGAGGCCGACGCGGACGACTCGGTCCGCTCGATCGTCCTCACCGGCGCGGGCGGCTCCTTCTGCTCCGGGATGGACCTCAAGGCCCTCGCCGGCAACGGCATGGCCGGGGAGGAGTACCGCGACCGGCTCAAGGCCGACCCCGACCTCCACTGGAAGGCGATGCTGCGCCACCACCGCCCGCGCAAGCCGGTGATCGCCGCCGTCGAGGGGTATTGCGTCGCGGGCGGCACCGAGATGCTCCAGGGCACCGACATCCGCGTCGCCGGCGAGTCCGCCACCTTCGGCCTGTTCGAGGTCAAGCGCGGCCTGTTCCCCATCGGCGGCTCCACCGTACGGCTGCAACGCCAGATCCCGCGCACCCATGCGCTGGAGATGCTCCTCACCGGCCGCTCCTACAGCGCCCACGAAGCCGCCGCCATCGGCCTGGTCGGCCACGTCGTCCCCGACGGCACCGCACTCGACAAGGCGCTCCAGATCGCCGGGCAGATCAATTCCTGCGGCCCGCTGGCCGTGGAAGCCGTCAAGGCCTCGGTGTACGAGACGGCCGAGATGACGGAGCCGGACGGCCTCGCCGCGGAACTCACCCGCGGCTGGCCGGTCTTCGACACCGCCGACGCCAAGGAGGGTGCCCGCGCCTTCGCGGAGAAGCGACCGCCCGTCTACAAGCGCGCCTGACCGTGTGCGCCCGACCGAAGGAGCCCTCCGGCATGCCCGAAGTCCTCAAAGCCCCCCTCGTCGTCGAGTTCCCCTTCACCCGCTCGCTCGGCCCCGTCCAGAGTGCCTTCCTGACCGGCCTGCGCGAAGGCGTCGTCCTCGGCGTCCGCACCGCCGACGGCCGCGTCCTCGTCCCGCCCGTCGAGTACGACCCCGTCACCGCCGAGGAACTCCGCGAGCTCGTCGAGGTCGCCCCCACCGGCACGGTCACCACCTGGGCCTGGAACCCCGCCCCGCGCCGCGGCCAGCCCCTCACCACGCCCTTCGCCTGGGTCCTGGTCCGCCTCGACGGCGCCGACACCGCCCTCCTGCACGCCCTCGACGCCCCTGGCCCCGCCGCCGTGCACACCGGCATGCGCGTCCGCGTCCGCTGGGCGGCGGAACGCACCGGCGCCATCACGGACATCGCCTGCTTCGAGCCCCACGCCGGCCACCGGGCCGAACCGACGGGACACACCGGCGAGTTCGACGACCCCGTCACCGGCATCGTCGCCGCCGCCCGCCTCGACTACACCTACTCGCCCGGCCGCGCCCAGACCGCCTACATCAACGCCCTGTCCGGCCGCCGGACCGTCGGCGAACGCTGCCCGGCCTGCCGCAAGGTGTACGTCCCCCCGAGAGGTGCCTGCCCCACCTGCGGGCTCGCCACCTCCGAGCAGGTCGAGGTGGGTCCCCGCGGCACGGTGACCACGTACTGCATCGTCAACATCAAAGCGAAGAACCTCGACATCGAAGTGCCATACGTCTACGCCCACATCGCCCTCGACGGCGCCGACCTCGCACTGCACGGCCGGATCGGCGGCATCCCGTACGACGAGGTCCGCATGGGGCTGCGCGTCGAACCCGTCTGGACGGAGGACGCCCGCCACCCCGACCACTACCGGCCCACGGGCGAACCCGACGCGGACTACGACACCTACAAGGAGCTGCTGTGACGAGCGCACCGCGGAACCGCGAGATCGCCGTCGTCGCCTTCGCCCAGACCGGCCACCGGCGCACCAGCGACGAGCTCTCCGAGGTGGAGATGCTGATGCCGGTGCTGCACGAGGTCCTCGACCGGACCGGCCTGAAGACCGCCGACATCGACTTCACCTGCTCCGGCTCCAGCGACTACCTCGCCGGCCGCGCCTTCTCCTTCACCCTCGCCCTCGACGGCGTCGGCGCCTGGCCCCCGATCTCCGAGTCGCACGTCGAGATGGACGGCGCCTGGGCCCTGTACGAGGCCTGGACCAAACTCCTCACCGGTGAGGCCGACACCGCCCTGGTCTACGCGTACGGCAAGTCCTCGCCCGGCTCGGTCCGCGACGTCCTGACCCGCCAGCTCGACCCCTATTACGTGGCGCCCCTGTGGCCCGACTCCGTGGCGCTCGCCGCCCTCCAGGCGCAGGCCCTCATCGACGCCGGCGACACCGACGAGCCCGCCCTCGCCGCCGTGGCCGCACGCAACCGCGAGGCGGCGACCGCCAACCCCCACGCACAACTGCGCGGCCCCCTGCCACAGGGCGACTACCTCGTACAGCCCCTGCGCACCGGCGACTGCCCGCCCGTCGGAGACGGGGCCGCCGCCGTGATCCTCGCTGCGGGCGACCGGGCCCGTGCGCGGTGCGCCCGCCCCGCCTGGATCCGCGGCATCGACCACCGCATCGAGGCCCATGCCCTCGGCGTGCGCGACCTGACCGACTCACCGTCCACCCGGCTGGCCGCCGAGCGGGCCGGAGCCTTCGAGCGACCCGTCGACACCGCCGAACTGCACGCGCCCTTCACCGCGCAGGAGATCGTCCTGCGCAAGGCCCTCCGGCTCGGTGACGAGGTGGACGTGAACCCCTCCGGCGGGGCCCTCGCCGCCCACCCGATCATGGCCGCCGGCCTCATCCGCATCGGAGAGGCCGCCGCCCGCATCCACCGCGGCGCGTCCGACCGCGCCCTCGCCCACGCCACGTCCGGCCCCTGCCTCCAGCAGAACCTGGTCGCCGTCCTCGAAGGGGAACCCCGATGAGCAAGGAGCCCGTCGCCGTCGTCGGCATCGGCCAGACCAGGCACGTCGCGGCCCGCCGGGACGTCTCGATCGCCGGACTGGTCCGCGAAGCCGCCCTCCGGGCTCTGGAGGACGCCGCGTTGACGTGGGCCGACGTCGACGCCGTCGTGATCGGCAAGGCACCCGACTTCTTCGAGGGCGTCATGATGCCGGAGCTCTACCTCGCCGACGCCCTCGGCGCCGTCGGCAAACCCATGCTCCGCGTGCACACCGCCGGCTCCGTCGGCGGATCCACCGCACTGGTCGCCGCGAACCTCGTCGCGGCCCGCGTCCACGGCACCGTCCTCACCCTCGCCTTCGAAAAGCAGTCCGAGTCGAACGCCATGTGGGGCCTGTCCCTGCCGATCCCCTTCCAGCAGCCCCTGCTGGCCGGGGCGGGCGGGTTCTTCGCCCCGCACATCCGCGCCTACATGCGCCGCAGCGGAGCTCCCGAGACGATCGGCGCCCTCGTCGCCTACAAGGACCGCCGCAACGCGCTGAAGAACCCCTACGCCCACCTGCACGAGCACGACATCACCCTCGACAAGGTCATGGCGTCGCCCATGCTGTGGGACCCGGTCCGCTACTCGGAGACCTGCCCCTCCTCCGACGGCGCCTGCGCCATGATCCTCACCGACCGCGCCGGAGCCGCCCGGGCACCACGCCCGCCCGCCTGGATGCTCGGTGGCGCGATGCGCAGCGAACCGACCCTCTTCGCCGGCAAGGACTTCGTCTCCCCGCAGGCCGGGCGGGACTGCGCGGCCGATGTCTACCGGCAGGCCGGGATCACCGACCCGCGCCGCGAGATCGACGGCGCCGAGATCTACGTGCCCTTCTCCTGGTACGAGCCCATGTGGCTGGAGAACCTCGGCTTCGCCGGCGAGGGCGAGGGCTGGAAACTCACCGAGGCGGGTGTGACGGAACTCGACGGGGACCTGCCCGTCAACATGTCGGGCGGCGTCCTGTCCACCAATCCCATCGGCGCCTCCGGCATGATCCGCTTCGCGGAAGCGGCGCTCCAGGTGCGCGGACAGGCCGGAGAACACCAGGTGGACGGGGCTCGCAGGGTTCTCGGGCACGCCTACGGCGGCGGATCGCAGTTCTTCTCCATGTGGCTCGTGGGAGACCGTCCCCCGGACTCCTGAAAGGTCCCCCTCACGTGCCCTGTTGGCCGTGGGACGCGATCGCTAGGCTGGCCGCGGACGACGAACCGGGAGGAGCACGGACGTGGCCGAGACCACCACCCAGCAGCGCCCGCTCACGGGCTGGGACAAGCCGGAGCTGGACCTCACCAACGCACAGTGGCAGTCCAGCAGCCGAGGGCGGGGGGATGTCCAGATCGCCTTCGTGGAGGGCTTCATCGCCATGCGGAACAGCGCGCGCCCGGAGAGCCCTTCGCTGATCTTCACGCCCGCCGAGTGGGGCGCGTTCGTGTCGGGAGCGCGGGAGGGAGAGTTCGACCTCACCTGACGACGGGGCGAACCGTTCCGGACGACCGGGATCCGACGGCCGATCCGGGGGTGTTCCGCCCGCATTTCCGGACACGTGACCGAAGGCATCTCCCCGGAGCCGCCGGCTGAGTCAGGCTGGCCCCCCGGAGGGGACGGTCGAATCCCGGAGGTGAGGACCCCATGAGCACCCTGCCTGTCGTCGCGGCGGTCGACGGTTCGGACGACAGCCTGCGCGCCCTGGAGTGGGCGGTCGACGCCGCGCGCAGGCGCGGGGCGCCCCTGCGTGTGGCGCATGTGCGCCAGTACGCCCACTGGGCGCAGCCCGACGTCCTGACGGCCGGTCCGGTGGACGCGCAGGACGATTCGGTCCTGGACCAGGTCCGCACCCGTCTGGACGGCCGCGCCGACCTGCCGGACACCGAGTACGTCGGCCTGGAGGGCGCGGCCGGCGCGGTCCTGCCCGAACTGGGTGCCACCGCCCAGTTGCTGGTGCTCGGCTCCCGGGGCCGCGGCGGGTTCGCCAGCCTGGTGCTCGGCTCGAACAGCTTGGCCGCCGCCCGCGACGCCGAATGCCCCGTCGTCGTGGTGCCCCCGCCCGGACGGGAGGTCCACGGCGAAGTGCCGGGCGGCCCCGGCCGGAGGGTGGTCGTCGGTCTGAAGGTGGACGGCCCCGACGGGGCCACACTCGAGTTCGCCTTCGCCGAGGCCGCCCGGCGCGGCGCCCGGCTCCAGGCGGTCGCCGCCTACCCGTGGCCCGCCCAGCCCTGGATGATGCCCGGGGAGATGCCCCCGCCGATCGTCGACCAGGACGTCATCGAGGACGAGACCCGGATCCTCGCCGACGGCTTCCTCGCCCCCTACCGCGAGCGGCACCCGGACGTCCCGGTCGAGCTGATCCCGGCGGCGGGCGACGCGGCAGGCCATCTCGTCGCGGCCTCCCGGGACGCCGACCTCACCGTCGTGGGCCGTCACCGGAGGCGGTTGCTCTCACCCGTCCGCATGATGGGCTCGGTCACCCACGCCGTCCTGCTGCACGCCGCGAGCCCCGTCGCCGTGGTGCCGCCGTCACCCCCGGAGGACTGACCCCGCCGTCATGGACACGGCGGGCCCTGTCATCAGCCCCATGCAGGAACCGATCGGCAGGGACGCCCGGCTCGCCCTGGACCTGGCCCTCACCCTCCGCCACGACGGCACCGGCCGCGTCGCCGACGACCTCGCCGACCCGGCAGGCCTGACCGCGTGGGCCCGGGCCCACCCCGACGTCCTGCCGGGCACCGCTCCCGGCCGGGCCGACGATCACCGCGAGGGCCTCGCCGCCGGCACGGCACCGCGGCCGGCCGACGGTGACGGCGAGGGTGCCGCCTTCACCGCCGACGCCGCGCAGCTCGCCGCCGTCCGTGAGCCACGGGGAGCCATGGGCCGCCGTCCGCGGGCTCTTCGCCCGGGCCGTGTTCCCCGGCGAGCCGAGCCCCGCGGACGCGATCCGCCTCATGCCCCGGCGAGAAGCGGTGCGGCAGCAGAACGAGGCGGCCGCCCGTCCCCCCACGGTGCCGGTCCCGCACTGGCCGGAGGGCGCGGGCCCGGCCGTCCGGCGGCGGCCCGCGCGCCGCCGGCGATCTGACAGCGGCCCTCGCCCCGGCCGTGATCGCGTTCCTCGCGAGCCCGGACCGCGACCGGCCGCGCGCCTGCCACGCCCCACGCCGTGTGCGGTACGTCCTCGCGGAGCACCCGCGCCAGGAGTGGTGAGAGCCCTCCCGCGGCAACCGGGCCCGAGTCGCCCGCCACCACCAGCGGCACAGGACGACGGCCCAGCCGCACGAGGACCGGCCGAGTGGCCCGCCGTCACCGACGCCTCAGGAGTGACCGCGGCACCCGGCCAGCCTGTGACCGGCCACGGCTCAAGGCGCCCGAACGAACCGTCCGGTGCCGCCCGGCCGGCCGCCACCCTCCCCATGGCACAGGGTGACAACCGGCCCGCCCCGACCGCCGCCCGGCCCGCACTTCGCAGGCCGGGGCACGTACCATGGGCGACATGTCGTTCCTCCGCCGCCGCAGCGCCACTCCCGCCGGGCCCGACTTCGACGTACTGGCCATGGACCCGGGCGACTGGCCCGGCAACCTCGGTGCGGGCCTCCTGCCCGCGCCCGACGGCACCTGCCAGGGCGTCTTTCTGCGCTACGACCTGTTCGGCGGTCGCGGCCCCGCGATGATCATCGGCAACCTGCCGGAGGGCTCCCCGGCCCGCGAGGTCCCCGACGGGCAGGTCCCCTTCGAGGTCGCGCAACTGCTGCTGGCGCTGGAGAACGACGAGGAGGTCACCGTCGTCGGCACCGAGGACGTGCCGGTGATGCAGGGCGACAACCTCCTGATCGTGCGCCGCGTCAAACTCTCCGAGAGCCGCATCTCCTGCGTGCAGTTCGACCGCAGCGACAACGTCCTGGTGACCATCGCCGCCTGGGACCGCCCCATCACCGACGACCTCTACGCGCTCCTCAAGCCGCTGCCCGCGGAACTCTTCCAGCAGGGCTGAGCCGCACCGACGCACAGGAAAGGGCCGCTGTACACCTGGGCAGATGTACAGCGGCCCTTTCGTCCCCGTCAGCGAGTGCCGACCGCCGCGCGCACGGCGCGCCGGGCCAACTGGCAGTCGTCGTGCAGCCGCCGCAGCAGCAGCCTCTGCTCCTCGCCGGACGGCGCAGCACCGGGGTGGGCCGTGCCCGGTGCCGCCGGGGTCGGGTCGTGCATCGAACGCTGCACGGCCATCTCGTAGGTACGGATCTCACGGGTCAGCACCAGCATCAGGTTCACCAGGAAGGCGTCCCTGGACGCCGCCCCCGCCGACTGGGCGATCTGGCTGATCTGCCGACGAGCGACCGGTGCGTCCCCCAGCACCGACCACAGCGTCGCCAGGTCGTAGCCCGGCAGGTACCAGCCCGCGTGCTCCCAGTCCACCAGCACTGGACCGGCCGGTGACAGGAGGATGTTCGACAGCAGTGCGTCGCCGTGGCAGAACTGGCCCATGCCCTGCCGCCCGGCCGCCTGCGCGATGCCGTGCAGCAGCTTCTGCAGGTCACCCAGGTCCCGGTCGGTGAGCAGGCCCAGCTCGTGGTACCGGGAGATCCGGGCCGCGTAGTCGAGCGGGGCGTCGAACGTGCCCGCCGGGGGTCGCCAGGCGTTGAGCCGGCAGATCGCGCCGAGGGCCGCTCTGATGTCCGCCCGGGGCGGCGCCTCCGCCGGGTGCCGCTGGAGTGCCGCCACCCGGCCCGGCATGCGTTCGATCACCAGCGTGCAGTTGTCCGGGTCCGCCGCGATCAGTCTCGGCGCCCGCACGGGCGGGCGGTGCCGGACGAACGAGCGGTACGCCGCTATCTCGTGGCGGATCCGCTCGGACCAGGCGAGGGAGTGGTCCAATAAACACTTGGCGACAGCCGTGCTGCGGCCGGTCGTGCCGACCAGGAGCACGGACCGTCCGTTGCGGCGCAGGACCTGCACCGGGGCGAACTCCGGGCAGATGCGGTGCACGGACGCGATCGCCGTGCGCAACTGCGCGCCCTGGGGGCCGGACAAGTCGAGTCTCCCGCTGAGCGGTTGGGGGCCGGTGACCGCGCCGCGCCGAGCCCTGCCCGCACCGAGCACGGGGGCCGCCGGCCGCGCGGGGGCGAGGTAGGGGCCGCTGTCCGTGGGACGGGGGTGCAGCGACCGGGGCGGTGCGGACACGGAGGACGATGCTGTGTACATGGGCGAAACAGATCCCTTCGTGTGCCTGCGACGACAGCGCACCACCCGACTCGGACGCCCGGGAGAACCCTGGGGAGTGTCCCCGGCGACCGGGTCGGGGTGGCGCGTTCCTACCTGACACCGGATGGCCGGTGGCACACCATCTGGCGCACCCTGGCGAACCCTGGCGAATAGTCGCCCGGCAAGTCTCCCCGGGCTACTGTCAACTCAGCCGAGAACCTGGGGGCTTGACGTGAGCGGACAACCCAACACCCGGCTCGCGGACCTGTTCGGCCTGGCCGGCTGGTCCAAGGGCGAACTCGCGAGGCTGGTCAACCGGCAGGCGGCGGCCATGGGCCATCCCCAGCTGTCGACCGACACCTCCCGGGTGCGGCGGTGGATCGACACGGGAGAGATCCCGCGCGATCCGGTGCCGCGGGTGCTGGCGGCTCTGTTCACCGAGCGTCTCGGCCGTGTCGTGACCATCGAGGACCTCGGTCTGGTGCGGCACGGGCGTGCGGGGAAACGGCAGGGCGGCGGGAGCGCCGATGCTCCCGACGGTGTGCCGTGGGCGCCCGAGCGGACCGCCGCGGTCCTCACCGAATTCACGGGAATGGACCTCATGCTCAACCGACGCGGCTTGGTGGGCGCGGGCGCCGCGCTCGCCGCGGGATCCGCACTCAGCAGCGCCATGTACGACTGGCTGCACACCGACCCTTCCCTGGCTGTCGACGCCCCCGACCTCGACCACCCCCTGCACGCCGACCCCGCTGGGTTCGACCGTTACGAGGCCGCCCCCATCGGGTCGCAGGAGATCGAGGAACTGGAGCGCTCGGTCGAGGTGTTCCGCGCCTGGGACGCGGCCCGCGGCGGCGGGCTCCAGCGCAAGGCCGTGGTGGGCCAGCTCAACGAGGTGGGCGGCATGCTCGCCTACCGTCACCCACCCCACCTCCAGCGGCGCCTGTGGGGCGTCGCCGCCAACCTCGCCGTCCTCGCGGGCTGGATGTCGCACGACGTCGGCCTGGAGCCCACGGCCCAGAAGTATTTCGTCATCGCCGCGCACGCCGCCCGAGAGGGCGGGGACCGGCCCCGCGCGGGTGAGGCACTGTCCCGCGCGGCCCGCCAGATGGTGCACCTGGGCCGGCCCGACGACGCCCTGGACCTGATGAAGCTCGCCACGTCCGGTTCCGGTGACGAGGTGCTGCCCCGCACCCGGGCGATGCTCTACACCATCGAGGCCTGGGCACAGGCCTCGATGGGCAAGGGCCAGGCCATGCGCCGCACGCTCGGGCGGGCGGAGGACCTGTTCGTCTCCGACAAGGCCGACGTGCCACCGCCGGACTGGATGCAGACCTTCAAGGAGGAGGACCTGTACGGCATGCAGGCCCTGGCCTATCGCACGCTCGCCGAGTTCGAGCCGGGTGCGGCCGCGCATGCCCAGCACTACGCGGAGAAGGCCCTCGCCCTGCGGGTCGACGGACGGCAGCGGTCGAAGATCTTCGACTACCTGTCGATGGCGTCGGCCTGTTTCATCGCCGACGACCCCGAACAGGCGGACCGGTACGCGAGGCTGGCCCTGGTGTCGATGGGATCCAACTCCTCCCACCGCACGTGGGACCGGCTGCGCCAGATGTACCGGCTCACCGCCGAGTACTCCGGCTACCCGAAGATCCAGGAGCTGCGGGAGGAGATCAAGCTCGCCCTGCCGAAGACGAAGGGCAGGGGCGGCGACCACGCACAGGCCTGAGTGTCCTAAGACGTGACCTTGGCGACGAGTACACAGGCGTTGTCGTCGCGCTCGCTCTCGCCGAACTCCTGGACCACGGTTCGTACGCAGTCCTCCGCCGTGGAGTTTCCGGCCAGGCGCGGTGCCAGGCCGAGGAGGTGGTTCGCGGCCGCCGATCCCGTGTGCCCGGGCACGAGCCCGTCCGTGTGCAGGAGCAGCAGGTCGCCCACCTCGAGGGTCTCTTCGGCCTGCCCGTAGACGGCGCCTGAGGTGGCGCCGAGCAGGACACCGTCCGGTGCGCCCAGCACGCGCCCCGTCCCGTCGCGGAACAGCAGCGGGGCGGGGTGCCCGGCCTGCGCCCACACCAGCGTGCGGGTGGCGGGCCGGTAGCGGCAGCAGACGGCGCTGCCCAGCGCGGGTTGCACGGTGGCGTCGAGTAACTGGTTCAGCCAGGCCATCAACTGCCCCGGCCGGGCACCGGCCATCGCCATACCGCGTACGGCCCCGAGCAGCATGGTCATGTGGGACGCGACACCGACCCCCTGGCCGGTGAGGTCGCCGACGCTGAGAAGCGTTTCACCGTCGGTCAGTTCGAGTGCGTCGTACCAGTCGCCGCCGATGAGCGTGTTCGTGGACGCCGGCAGGTGATGGGCCGCGAGGTCCAGGGTCCGCGGTCCCCGGTGCGGGAGCCGCAGGGAACCGCGCCACGGCGGCAGCACGGCCTCCTGCAACTCGACCGCGAGCCGGTGTTCACTGTGCGCCGCCTCCTGCCGGTGGTGGAGCGAGTCACGGGTCTCGCTCACCGCCCGCTGGCTGCGGCGCAGTTCGCTGACGTCGCGCAGCACGGCCCACATCGAGGCGGTGCTGCCGTCGGTGTCGAGCACGGGTTCGCCCATCATGTGCACCGTCCGTACGTCGCCGCCCCGGCGGGCGACGCGGAACTCGCCGTCGATGGGTCGGGCGTCGACGAGGCAGTCGGTGACCATCGCCGTCAGCTTCGGCCGGTCCTCGTCGAGCACCAGGGACGGCAGCTCGTCCAGGGTGAGCGGGGGAGCGGCCGGGTCGCGGCCCAGGATCTCGTAGAGCTCACCGGACCAACTGGCCTCGTCCGTCAGCAGGTTCCACTCGGCGCTGCCGACGCGGCTGAGCAACGAACCCTGCGCGGGGACGCGGGGTGCGGGGGCGGCCGCCGTGGGCAGGGGGCCGTCGCGCAGCTGGGCCAAGTGCTCGTCGAGGTCGTTGAGCTGGTGGAGAGCCAGGTCGTACAGGGCGCGCTGCCAGCGTTCGCGAGGGTGGTCCGTTCCTTCCCCCTCGAAGTCGCGGCGCACCGCGTCCACGTCGCCCTTGAGCCGCCGCGTCTGGAATATGAGCGCGTCGACCGAGCCGCGTCCGGGCGGCTGGGCGGCTGGGCGGTCCGCGGAGAGGTGGGACGGCATGACGCACTCCGATGCGGGGACGGTACGACCAAGGCGGACGGAGGGACCGTTACGACTGTTGCACAGCCCGCGACGCCCTGTAAGGGATTCGGCGACACCCGATACGGTGGTGCTTCTGGCATATGCCACAGTCTCACGGAGTTACTCCGAGGTAGCTGCGGAGCGCGCCACCCGGAGGTCCAAGTCGTAGACTACACAGGGCATTTGACGGTCCGTTGGGGCAGTGGTGCGAGGTTGCTCCGGGTGTTCGACGGCCCTGTGTTCGAACCTTGTCGAGCGGTGGCCCCAGGACCCGTCGGACGCCTCATGGGGAGTCCGGCCCGTGCTCCGGTCAGTACCGCAGTACCCCGGCCATGCCGTCCGCCTCGCTCAGCGTGCCGTCCGGTACGAAGCGGACCTCGGCGCCGGTCTCCAGGCACTGCTCGACGATCTCGTCCACGATGTCCTCGCGTGCGTCGAGGTCGCCGCTCTCGGCGAGGATCAGATGGTCCCCG
This sequence comes from Streptomyces sp. NPDC012466, assembly GCF_042955215.1. Lineage (NCBI taxonomy): Bacteria > Bacillati > Actinomycetota > Actinomycetes > Kitasatosporales > Streptomycetaceae > Streptomyces > Streptomyces sp. NPDC012466. The sequence continues at coordinate 36,077 of NZ_JBIBEQ010000015.1, forward strand.
GCGTCACGCACGGTCACGCGGTAGTTCTCCTCGACGGCCAGCAGCCGGATGCGGCCCTCCCGGGCGCTCTGCCACAGTTCGTCGACGCCGGCGGCGAACTCCCGCCGCCCGCGTGCCGTTTCGAGGGCACGGGCCACGGCGTCCGTGCTCCTGCGGGACTCCGTCTCGACCACCGGGCGCAAGGCCTGCCACACGGCCTCGGGGGTGCCGTGCGCGAGTCCGCCGTGCGGGACGTGCACCGCGCCGCGGGCGGTGGTGCCGACCTCGTCCAGCAGGGACAGGGCGGCCGGTTCGCCGGTGACGTACAACTGCCTGGGATGCGCGCGCAGCACGGCGTTCATCGCGGTGTCGGCCTCGCGCAGGAACTGGCGGGTGCGCTCCTCGCGGAACGCGCTCGGCATGTCGCCGATCCGCTGCTGCCGCTCCGGGTCGAAGTTCTCCACGCGCCGGGTCAGCGGAAAACCGCCGACGCGGGCCTCGGCGACCCGGTCGACACCGCCGTTCCACAAGGTGGCGCGGTCCGCTGCGAGGGACAGGACCCAGAACGGCCGCCCGGCCGTCTGGGCGGAGACGAGATTGCGGGTGAGGAAGGTGTCCGAGAGCACCACGCGCTCGGGCACGGACCTGGCCAGTGACCACACCTGGTGCTCGCCCGGAGCGGCGAAGATCGCCAGGCCGTCCTCGGCGTGCGTGAGGTCGACCTCGGACAGGGCCCGGTCGAGGTGCCCGGCGACCTCGGCGCGTCGCTCCCGGGTGACCGCCGGGTCGGCCTCCAGTTGCCTCTTGGCCTCGGCCACCACGTTGCGCAGCCTGACCTGGTCCTGGGTTTTGTAGGGATCACGCCGATGTGTCGGCGTCAGCACGGAGACCGCGGGGTAGGGGCGCGGGCGCCGCAGTTCGGCAAGGGTCGCGGGACTCAGAACGCTCTCCATGACAGAACGATAGAGCGAATTCGGCATGGGGGCATTTGGGGTAATCGATCTTATTCGTCATCGCGGTCGGAGCCGCAGGAGCTGCCGTCCGGCGGCAGCGTCCCGTACAGCAGAAACGCGTCGACCTTGCCGTGCACGCACTTGGAGGACCCGTAGCCGGTGTGGCCCTCGCCCCGGTTGTCGAGCACCACGGCCGACGATCCGAGCCGCTCGGCCGTCTCCACCGTCCAGCGGTAGGGCGTGGCCGGGTCGCCGCGGGTGCCCACGAGCAGCATCCGCGGCGTGTCGACGTCCTTGACGTCGTCGCGGATGTAGTCGGTGCCCTTGGGGCGGCCGTAGCACATCAGCACCTGGGTCAGGCGGTACCGGCCGAAGACCGGTGACGCCTGCTCGTAGCGGGCGCGCAGCCGGCCCAGGTCCTTCGTGACCTGCGCGGCGGCGGGGCGGTCGGGATCGTCCGCGCAGTTGACCGCCATCAGCGCCGCCGGCAGGTTGTCGAGGGGCACGTCCGCCGGGTCGGTGAGTCCGGCGTGCGGGGCGCGCCGCGGCGGGAGGGTGAAGCCCCCGGACAGGAACGTCTCCAGACCGCGCGTGTCACCGTCCTCCAGCAGCTCGCCGATGGCCCGCTGCAGCGAGGGCCACAGTTCCCTGCTGTAGAGGCCCTGACCCAGGGCGCCCGCGAAGTCCTGGCCGGAGAAGGCCTCGCCGAAGTCGGTCGGCACCGGGTCCTTGTCGAGCGACTCGACCACCTGAACGACGTGCTCCCGGGCCTCGCGCGGGTTGCGTCCGAACGGGCAGGCGATGTCCTCGGTGCACCAGGTGAGGAAGTTCTCCAGCGCGGTCTGCTGGCCCTGTGCGCTCACCACACCCTGGTCGGCGAGCGACTCGGTCAGCGTGTCGACGCCGTCCAGCACCATCCTGCCGACCTTCTCGGGGTACTGGGCCGCGTACACCGCGCCGAGCCGGCTGCCGTAGGAGAAGCCCAGGTAGTTGAGCCGGTCGTCGCCGAGCGCGTCGCGCATGACGTCCAGGTCGCGGGCGGCGTTGACCGTGCCGATGTGGGGCAGGACCGGGCCCGAGTGCTCGGTGCACTCGGCCGCCGCCGCGCGCAGCTCTTCGAGCACGGCCTGGGCGTCGGTCGCGTTCGCGTTGCCGTCCGTCGCGTCCAGGGCGTTGTCCGAGGCGTTCCCGCAGCTGACCGGCGAGGAGCGGCCGACGCCGCGAGGGTCGAAGGAGACGACGTCGTAGCCGTTCGTCAGGCCCATGAAGTCCTTCGCGCCCATGGCGAGTTGGGCCACGCCCTGGCCACCGGGGCCGCCGAAGTTCAGCACGACCGAGCCCCTGGAGCTGCCGGTGGCGCGGTAGCGCGCGACGGCGAGATCGAGGGTGCCCTTGCCGGGCTGGGCGTAGTCGAGCGGGACGGTGACCTTCCCGCACTGGAGGTCCTTCGGCATGTCCATGCCCTCGCACTTCGACCAGGTGACCTTCTGGTCGTAGAAGCGCGTCAGTCCGGGCGGGGGGGTGTCGGCGGCCGGGAGCGCCGTGCCCAGCAGGGCGAGTCCGGCCGTGCCGGTGACCGCGCAGCGCCGTATCGAGGGGCGCGTGGACAGCTTGGCCAGCATCGATGCCTCCTGGGGCGCGGGACGCTCCGCAGCGGCCCGGGGAACGGCGCTCCCGCTCACCATAAGCGGGCCCCGGAAGCCGCGCCTCCGGGCGGGCGGGGCGGGGCTGCGCGCCGTGTCCCGCGCGGCTCGGCACCCGCATACGACGGGCTTTACCGCTAGTTCGACAACCGGGCCGCTCGATGGAGTGAAAGGCGGATAAGCCATAACTCGGATCGGCCGCCCCGCGTTCTGTCCTGTGCGGGTGAGTGCCCGCGACGATGTCTGGAAGGCAGGGGTCCCATGAGACGGGTTACCCGAAACGGAGTGATCGCCGTCGCCGCCGCCTCGGGCGCGATGGCCATGACCGTCCCGGCGTACGCCGGGGCCGGTGCGGACGGCACGACGGCCGGTTCGCCCGGGGTGGTCTCCGGCAACACCGTCCAGCTGCCGGTGCACGTCCCGGTGAACGTGTGCGGCAACACCGTGAACGTGGTGGGGCTCCTGAACCCCGCCGCGGGCAACAGCTGCGCGAACGAGGACGACGGACGCGGCGGCCGGCCGGGCCGTACCGGCGGCGCGGTCGCCCAGGGCAGCGGAAAGGATTCACCGGGAGTGATCTCCGGCAACGGCGTGCAGCTTCCGGTCGACCTCCCGGTCAACGTCACGGGCAACTCGGTGAACGTGGTCGGCATCGGCAACCCGTCGACCGGCAACGAGTCCTCGAACACCCCCGGCGAGGAGCGCCCGGACCGCCCCCAGCACCCACAGAAGCCGGTCCCGAGGCCGACCGCTCCATCCCGGCCCAACCCGGCGCCGGACCCGGCTCCGGAACCGGCCCCGCGCACCGTTCCGCACGCCAGGGGCGCGTTGGCCCACACGGGCACGGACCACACCCTCCAGGCGGTCGCGGCGAGCGCGGCGCTGGTCGCCGGGGGAGTGGTGCTGCGCCGCAGGTTCCGCCCGGGGTCGCAAGGCTGAGCCGCCAGCCGTGTCCGGGTGCCGAAGGCCCTGTCGCTCGTGCCGGCGGCGGGGCCTGCCGAAGCCGGGCTACACCGCCTCCGCCACCCCCGTGAGCAGCACCATCCCCGAGTCCCCGTAGTCCGGCAGGGTCGGGTCCACGTCGATGTGGGTCACGTCCAGGTCGCGGGTCAGGGGTGTGAAGACCTCCGTGACGGTCGCCGGGTTCACCGGGCAGCCGGGCCAGCGGGAGGCCGGGCCGATGCGGTACGTCGGCATGTTCTCCATGAACGCGGCGACCAGGTAGCCGCCCGGGCGGGCCATGCGGACGAAGGTGCGGCAGAAGTCGGCGAACTCGTCGAAGTCCTCCGTCACGCTCTCGGCGACGAAGTGCATGGAGGCGAGGTCGTACGCCCCCGGCGGCAGGGCCCGGACGTCGGCGTGGACGATGTGCACCGGCGCCAGCGCGCCCGCCATCGTCGCGGGCACGTCGGGATTGAGCCGTCGGCACAGCTCGTGGAAGGGCAGCCAGCTCGCGTCGAGACGGTGGCAGATCTGGTCCTGGAGGTAGGCGACATTGCTCGCTCCGGCCTCCACGGCGTCGATCCTGCGGCACGCGGCGGACGCGAGCATCAGCGGGTACAGGTTGGGGCCCGCCCCGAACTCCACCGAACGGGCGATCCCACCGGGCGGGAGGTTCCGGTAGAACGCGGAGTGGTGCGCGATGACCGCCGCGTCCGACGCGTGCACCTCCCGGTAGTTCTCCGCGAGGTAGTCGGCGACCGGCCAGCGGTCCCAGTCCACGTCGTCGTTGTGCGTCGTCATGGCCGTCTAGCCCTTCAGCCGCAGCGGGAAACGCTCGGACAGCCGGTCCAGGGTCCCGTTCAGGTGGTCGATGTCGTCGTCCGAGTTGAGGGCGGTGAGCTGGACGCGGAAACCCACCCGGTCACGCGGGACCAGCGGGTAGGCGGCCAGCGTCACGTAGATGCCCTCCTGCCACAGGAACGCGGCGACCGCGTCCAGGTCGGCGGGGTTCGCCAACGGCACCTCCACGATCGGCAGCCGGTCCCCGTTGAGGCTGCTCACCCCCATGCCGTCCAGGTGGTCGAGCACCCGGACCGTCTTGCGGTACAGATCGGCCCGGATGGCGTCCCCCCGGCGATCGTTGACGTCCAGCCCGGCCATCGCGGTCGCCAGTGACGCCGTCGGTGAAGGCCCCGAGTACAGGTAGGGTGCCGCCGCGGTCTTCAGCCGGTTCTTCAGCTCCGACGGCAGTGCGAGGAAGGCCAGCAGGGACGAGTACGCCTTGGAGAATCCGCCCACGAGCACGATCCCGTCGTACGACTCCCCGGTGTGCCGCACCACGCAGTTGCCGCGCATGCCGTACGGGCACGTCTCGCCCGGCCCGCGCTCCCCGATCACCCCGAAGCCGTGCGCGTCGTCGACGTACAGGGTCGCTCCCTCGGAGCGGCACACCGCCGCCAGCGCCGGCAGGTCGGGGATGTTGCCGCTCATGCTGTTGACACCGTCGAGGCACACCAGCCGTGGCGTCCCCGGCGGCACCCCGGCCAGCTGGGTGCGCAGTTCGTCGAGCCGCTCGGCGTGGAAGCGGTGCAGGGTCGCGCCCTGTGCCCGGGCCACCACGCAGCCGTCGTACACCGTGCGGTGCGCGGTCGCCTCCACGAAGACATGGCCGTCCTCGACGATGGTCGGGATCACCGAGGAGTGGATCAGCGTCAGCGTGGGCAGCAGCAGCGTGTCGGGCGCGCCCAGCAGTGCGGCGAGCCGTTCCTCGATGTCGGGGTACAGGCGCGGACTGCCCAACAGCCGAGACCAGCTGGGGTGCGTGCCCCACCGGCGCACAGCGGGATCGACCGCGTCCATGATCTCCGGGTCCCAGTCGAAGCCCAGGTAGTTGCACGACGCGAAGTCGATCAGCCACTGGTCGCCGCTGCGGATGTGCCTGCCGCGGACCTCGTCCAGGACCGCGTCGCTCATCGGGCTGGTGCGCCGCAGATGCTCCAGGTCCGCCCAGCGCGCCTCCCGGCGTCCTCGGGCGGCGTCGATCCGGGGCCGTCGTGTACGGGGAGGTGCGAACGGACGCACGCTCGGCTCCCGCAGCACCTGCGCGCTCTGCTCCACCGTCATCGGCCGGGCGAACAGGTATCCCTGCCCGAACCGGCATCCCATCCCGGCCAGCAGATCCCGCTGCGCGGTGTCCTCGATGCCCTCCGCGATGACCTGGAGGCCCAGGGTGTCGGCGATCCGCACGATGCCCTCGACCAGGGCGACCTGCTGGGCGTCGCGTGCGATGTTGTCGATGAACGACTTGTCGATCTTCAGTACGTCGATGGGGAAGTCCTGGAGGTAGCGCAGCGAGGAGAAGCCGGTGCCGAAGTCGTCGACCGCGATGTGCACCCCGAGTTCCTTGAGGGTGTTCAGCACCGTCTGGAGTCGGTCGTCGCGTTGCAGCAGCACGGTCTCCGTCAGCTCCAGTTGCAGCGATCCCGGTTCGAGGCCCGGTGTGCTCAGTGCCGCGCCGACCTGCTCGATGAACCCGGCGTCGCGGAACTGACGAGCGGAGACGTTCACACTGACGTACGGCGGTCGAGCCGGGCCCGGCAGCCGTTGCAGCCCCGCGATGTCGTTGACCGCGTTCTCCAGCACCCACGAGCCCAGCGCGGCGATGTGCCCGGTCTCCTCTGCCAGGCTGATGAACTGGTGCGGGGCGACGGCAGGCCGGCGCTCGTCCGGCCAGCGCACCAGCGCCTCGAACCCGACGACCTCGCCGCCCGTGATGTCCACGACCGGCTGGTAGCGCAGCCCGAACGTCTTGTCGGCGACCGCCTGGGCCAGCTGGGTCTGCAGATCGTGCCGCTCGACCATGCGGCTGCGCAGCAGCGGCTTGAAGCGGCGCCACTGCCGCTTGCCCGCCGCCTTCGCCGCGTACAGCGCGAGGTCGGCATGGCCCAGCAGCTCCTCCGCGTCCGTGCTGTCGTGCGCGGTGGCCACGCCCACGCTGGCCGACACCGTCACCGACTCGTCGGCCAGTTCGAACGGCCTGCTCAGCGCCTGGATCACCTGGGCCGCCAGCAGTTCGGCGTCCAAGGGCTGCTTGGCGTCCTCCATCAGCACGGCGAACTCGTCACCGCCGAGCCGGGCCGCGGTGTCGGTGCGCCGCAGTGCCCGGGACAGCCGGTTGCCGACGGCGACCAGCAGATGGTCGCCCACCCGGTGCCCCATGGTGTCGTTGACCAGTTTGAAGTCGTCGAGGTCGATGAAGAGCAGACAGGTCAGGGTCGACTCGCGGCGCCCGCGCAGCAGGGCGCGTTCGATCCGCTCCAGCAGCAGTGTCCGGTTGGGCAGCCCGGTCAGCGAGTCGTGGAAGGCCCGCTGCGTCAGCTCCTGCTCCAGCCGCCGCTGCTCGGTCACGTCCCGCAGGGTCACCACCAGTCCGGACACGGTCCGCTCGTCCCGGAAGTCGCTGAACCGGACCTCCACCTCGACACGCCCGTCCCTGCGCCGCACCCACCAGTGGTCGTGTCCCGCCCGCGCGCCCCGCTCCCGTACGGCGGCCAGCTCCCGGGCCGCCCGCTCCCGGTCGGCGGGGTCCACCAGATACGGCAGGGGCACGCCGATGAGCTCGTCGGAGCCGAACACCGACTGCGCGGACGGGCTGGCGTACCGGACGGTGTCGTCGTCCTCCAGGATCAGGATGACGTCGGCGGCGTTGCGGACGAGCGTGCGGAAGTACGCCTCGTTCTCCCGCCGGACGACCTCCCGGCGCAGCGCGACGCGCTCCATGGCCAGACCCGCGTGCGAGGCCAGGATCTCCAGGGAGCCCCAGGTCTCGTTGAGCTGCCGCTCGGGGGCGGCGACCAGCAGAATGCCGGGCACGGCTCCGGTCGGACGGTCCGGCTGGGTCATGGGGCACGCCAGGACGGACGGCAGGCCGTCCAGCTCGGCGGCGACCTCCGGGTCGAGGGCGGCCGGGCTCACCAGCCGGGTGCCGAGGGCGCCCAGGTCCGCCGCGCGCTCCGTCGGCAGCAGCATGGTCCGGTGCGGCACGTCCGGGCCCATCAGCCGGTCGACCGCCGCACGGCAGGACTGATCGACCTCCTCCCGCCGGAAGGCGGAGACCAGCGATGCGGCGGCTCCTCGCAGGGCGAGCTCCCGCCTCACCGCGTGGCGATGTGCCACGACCATCCCCGCCAGCCGGAAAATCACCAGCAGGAACAGCACGCCCGAGAAGGCCGCGATCACGGCGGCGTCCCGGGTCTGGCCGCTCAGCCCCTCCCAGAGCAGAATCCCCGGCGCGATGAGCGTGGCCACGGCGAGCACGACCAGCCGGCGCGGCGGCGGCAGCAGGGACTCCCGCTGTGGCACGGAAGCCGTCAGCTCGACCATGGACGGATGCAGCGCCGCCAGGCCCCAGGCGGTGTAGAAGGCGACCCAGCCGAGATCCAGCAGGCTGCCGGTCTGCCACACGTCGTACAGCTGCAGGATGCCGTAGGCGATGTCGGTGACGAGCAGGGTCACCGTGCCGACGACCAGCAGGCGCACCGCGCGATTCGAACCGTTGACCGGGCTGGGGGTGAGCAACCGGACCAGCAGGGCCAGCACGAGGATGTCGCCGAGGGGGTAGGCGATGCTGATGGCACGCTGCTGCCAGGTCAGGCCCTGCACCACCGTCAGCGGTTGCACCAGGTACACCCACACGGGCAACGCGAGGCCGGCGGTGACGATCAGTGCGTCGAGCAGGCTCGGCAGGTCGCGGTCGGCCCACCGGTGGCGCACCAGCCCCGACAGGCCGATCGCGAAGAGCGGGTACATGGCGAGGTAGCAGGCGTCGGCCGGGGACGGGAACGGGTTGGAGGCTCCCAGGTACTGCTCCATCACGAAGTAGTAGGTGTCGCCCGCGATGAAGACGAGCAGGCCGCCGGCCAGGACCCACCAGGGCCACTGGTGGGCGGGCCGGTAGAGGCGTGTGCCGATCAGGATGGCGGCGACACCCGCAAGCCCCATCACGGCCCACATCACGGGAACCATCGCGGGGACGGTCATGTACACGACCGTGACAACCGCGACCAGGCTCATGTAAGCGGCCATCAGCCGCCGAGCCGGCAGCAGGGACATGTGCCTCCCCCCGTCGGGGAGACCGGGGCGTTCGCCTGGTCTTACACCTGGTCAATGAATTCGATCGTAGGTTCGCCCGAGCTGCCCTGCATCTCAGGAGGATGTCGCCGGCCTGGATCCGCCGCTCCGTGCCGGGGCGGCCCGCGTCTCAGTCGCGTCCGCGGTGGAACCTGACGTGCAACTCCCGCACCTGATCGGTCAATTCTGGGACCGGCCCGTCCACGACTACACCGGGTGCGACCTCGTGCACGGGGAGTGTCCGGACCGGCGGCGCGGGTACTCCCAACTCCACCAGCCATCCGCTCAGTTGCTCGGACGAGGCGACATAGACGATGCGTCCGAGGCCCACCCAGGCGTGCGCGGCCGCGCACATCGGGCAGTGCTCGCCGGAGGTGTAGACCGTGGCGGCCGCCCGCTCCTGCGGGGTGAGATGCGCAGCCGACCAGCGCGCCAGCTCGAACTCGGGGTGCCGGGTGCGGTCGCCCGAGGCGACCCGGTTGTGGTCCTCTCCGAGGACGGTGCCGTCCCCGCCCACCAGGACCGAGCCGAACGGCTCGTCCCCGGCCTCCAGCGCCTCGGCCGCGAGTTCCACGCAGCGGCGCAGATGCGGCAGTTCCGTGTCCTTCACGACCATGGGACCGGCCTTTCCCGTGACTGGGTGATCACCAGGACCTTATGGCGCCGGTGGACCCGGCGGGAAGGAACGGGGCCGGGGGCGGGAAGGGACGTGGCCACGGGACGGGGGAGCCGCTGGGCCGAAAAACACTTTGCCGTCCGGTTCGGCGGCCTGCTGAAGTCTGCCCATGGACCATACCGAGCTGCTCGCCCTGTTCGACCGTGACCTGCGTGAGGGAGCGCGGCCGGACGGCCCGGACGCCCGCGTCGAGCGGACCGGTGGCGTCGTCCGCCAGGTCGCCTCGGCCCGGGGCTGGAACGGTGTCGTGTGGTCCGCCCTCGACGAGGCCGGAGCGGACGCGGCGATCGCCGGACAGATCGGCCACTACACGGTGCTCGGCCTGGACTTCGAGTGGAAGCTGTACGGGCACGACCGGCCGGCGGACCTCGGGCGGCGGCTGCTGGCGGCCGGGTTCACCGCCGGGTCCGAGGAGACGCTGATGATCGGCGAGGTCGGTGATCTGACCCTCGGCACCGAACCGCCCGAGGGAGTGCGCGTCGAGCCAGTCACCGACCCGGCGGGCGTCGATCTCGTGGCCGACGTCCACGAGAAGGCGTTCGGTGCGGACAGTTCCTGGCTGCGCCACCAACTCCTCGCCCGCCTCTCGTCCGACCCCGACACCGTCGTCGCCGTCGTGGCGATGGCCGGGGACGAGCCGGTCAGCGCGGCCCGGATGGAACTCGTGCCCGGCACGCCCTTCGCCGGGCTGTGGGGCGGCGGCACCGTCGAGGGCTGGCGCGGCCGCGGCATCTACCGCACCCTGGTGGCCCACCGCGCCCAGGCCGCCGCGAGCCGCGGCTACCGCTACCTCCAGGTCGATGCCTCGGGCCAGAGCCGGCCGATCCTGGAACGACTCGGCTTCGTGCCGCTGACGACCACCACGCCGTACACGTACACGTCCCGGCCGGGCCGGGGCGCGGATGTCACATCCGTGCCCGCCCGGTCCGTCGCAGTGTCATGACGACGAACGAGACGAACCGGAGCATCCTCCTCGCCGGCGCGAGCGGCGTCCTCGGCGGGCACATCGCCCGCGCCCTGACCGAGGCGGGCCACAAGGTCACCGGCCTCGGCCGGGGCCCCGGCAACGGCATCCGGGCCGACCTCATGGACCGTGACGCACTGCTGCGTGCCGTCGACGGGCACCACTTCGACACCGTGATCCATGCCGCGACCGCCCTGCGCAAGCCCCCGATGCGCGACCGCGACATGGACGTCACCGACGCGCTGCGCACCCGGGGCACGGCCCACCTGGTCGAGGCCGCCCGCGTCACCGGCGCCCGCCGCTTCGTCGTGGAGTCGATGGCCTTCGGCTACGGCTACGGCGACCACGGCGACCGCCCGCTCACCGAGGACGACCCCTTCGGCCCGCCCGGCGGCACACCCCCGCTGGAGCGGCACATCGCGGCCATGCGCACCAAGGAACGGCTCGCCTTCGAGGCGGAGGCACTGGAGGGCATCGCGCTGCGCTTCGGCCTCTTCTACGGCCCCGGCGGCACCGACGCCCTGCTGCCCCTGCTGCGCAAGCGGCAGCTGCCCCTGCCCGGTGACCGGAACCGTGTGCTGCCGTGGGTGGAGCTGGGCGACGCCGCCCGCGCGGTGGTCGCCGCCGTGGAGCGCGGCCGGCCGGGGCAGGCCTACAACATCGCGGACGGCACCCCGATGGGTTTTCGCGCCCACGTCGAGGCCGTGGCCGGGACCTTCGGGCTGCCGAAGCCGGTGACGGTGCCGCTGTGGCTGATGCGGCCCATGTCGTACGCGCACACCGTGATGTCGTCACGGCTGCGCCTGTCCTGCGCCAAGGCGGAGCGCGAACTCGGCTGGACACCGCTCTACGCGTCGAGCGGTGAGGGGCTCGCCGCGATGCGGTCGGGGGGCCGCCACTGAGGCCGGTGCGGCCGGCAGAAGGGGCCGCGCGGTGCGTGCGGCCCGCGTGGCAGGCGCCCGTGCGGACGGGCCGGCGGTGGCAGGCGGGTGCCGGTGCCGGTGGGCCGGGGCGGCAGGTGTCGGTGCCGGTGGTCCGGGGTGGCGTCGGTGCCGGTGGGCAGGCCGTCGTCGATGCGCCACCGGCACCGCACGGACGAAAGGTCCGGCGCGGCGACGCCGGCGCGGCGGAGGGATGCCGATGCTCACTCGCCCGCGTGGACGGGCCGGTCCGGAGCGCGGACCGGCCCTCGGTTCCCGTGCGGCGGGCGCTAGGGCCTGCTCGAGGCCTTCGCCGCCGTTCCGGCGCACACCAGCCCCAGGATCACGGCCAGGGCACCGATGATGATGTTGTTCCATACGACACCGGCGTCCGGGCTCTCGCCGACGATCCACGGCGCGATGATCAACCACACCCCGAGGGCGCACATGGCCCAGCTCAGGCCGTACATGCGTTCCGGAGCGCGAGTGAACCCGAGCGCCAGCAGGCCGATCGCGATGCCCATGATCAGGTTGTGGGCCGTGAGCGACGGCTGGCCGGCCGTGTAGTGGACTATCCACGGTGAGGCGGCGCAGTACAGACCGAGCAGGAACACCGGTCCGTCCACGAGTGCCACATCGCGGCCACCGAGCACGCGGGCGTACCGATCCCGCATCTCGGAGGCATCAGGGTGGCCTGTCATGTCACCTCTGGTGGGCGAGACGTTGGCCATGACTCGTCTCCTTCATGGTGCAGGGCGACCGCGTCGGGTGGGGAGTGCGGTAAACGCCGCGTAAGCATCAGTCTGCTCTTATTTTTCCCTTATGTGTAGAGGTCGCGCAGTGCGCAGGCCGTACCGGAGCGCCGTGTGCCCCGGTGGTACATGTCCGGGCGGATCGGGGGCAACCGGATGTGTACGACAGCGACCGATCAGACGTCGCCCGACGGGCGGCGCGGGACAGGGGAGGGCAGCGGACGTGACTGCGGCCATCAGCGCGAAGGTGTTGGAACGGTTCCCGGCGGGATCCCCGCGAGGATCGTGGCCCGCGGAGGAGTACGCGGCGCGCTGCCGCGCCGAGGGCGAGCCCGCCACTGTCGTGATGGACCTGGAGTCGGACGCCTTCCTCGTGGTCGTCCCGTCGGACGACTGAGTTCCGGCACCCTCGGCACACGGCGCGCCCCCTCGGTCGTTCCGAACCGCGGGGGCGCGCAGGCCTTTCCGGAATGGTCACGGCGAAAGAGCGGGTCCGGGATACGAGATGAGCCGCGGATTCCTTGACGGCCGTCGGCTCCCGCTGCCACGATCCATGGCATGACCATGCGACTGGACCTCACGCGGCGACGCCACGTCGACCTCGCACGCGTCTCCAGCGCCTCCTGTCGCGCCGCAGCCTGAGTCTCCCGGCCCGCCGCTTCTTCTCACCGCCGTATCCCCTTTCGGCCGACCACCGTCGTGCCGACGGGACGCCGTGCGCGGTGAATTTCCCTCACGCCTGAATTCGGTGCTCCAACACGCCGTCCGCATACGGCCTTTTCCCGAATTCGGCGGCGCTCCGCGCAGTCGCGCCTTCTTTCGGAAAAGAGAGTCCATGGCCACCGTCCTGTCCGTCTCCGGCAGCCCCTCCGCCGCCTCCCGCACCAGCCGACTGCTGCGCCACCTGGACAAGCGGCTGGAGGCCCAGGGCCATGACGTGATCCCGCTCGACATCCGCACCATCCCCGCCGAAGCCCTGCTCGGCGCCGACTTCCACCACCCCGCGATCGTGGAGGCCACCGAGCTGTTCGCACGGGCCGACGGTGTCGTCGTCGGCACCCCCGTCTACAAGGCGTCCTACTCCGGTGTCCTCAAGGCCCTGCTGGACCTGCTCCCGCAGTACGCCCTCACCGGCAAGACCGTCCTGCCGCTCGCCACCGGCGGCAGCGTCGCCCATGTCCTGGCCATCGACTACGCCCTGCGCCCGGTGCTCAACTCCATGGGTGCGGCCCACATCGTGCAGGGCTGGTTCACCCTCGACAAGGACATCGCCGTGCAGGACGACGGCTCCCTGACCGTCGCGCCGGCCGCCACCGAGGCACTCGGCCAGGTGGTCGACCAGTTCTCCGCCGCGCTCGGCCGCACCCCACTGCTGGCCGTGGCGGGCTGACCCCCCACCGCCACGACGCCGCGTCACCCACCCCCCTCGATCGGAGACGTTCCGTGCCCCTCACCTTCCACTGGTTCCTGCCCACCAACGGCGACAGCCGCCATGTCGTCGGCGGCGGTCACGGCACCCCGGCCACCGCGTCCGGGCGGGACCGGCCGCCGACGGTCGCCTACCTGAGCCAGATCGCACGGGCCGCCGAGGAAGTGGGCTTCACGGGCGCCCTCACGCCCACCGGGGCCTGGTGCGAGGACGCCTGGCTCACCACCGCGATGGTCGCCCAGCACACCGAACGCCTGAAGTTCCTCGTCGCCTTCCGGCCGGGACTGATCTCACCCACGCTCGCCGCGCAGATGGCCGCCACCTTCCAGCGTCAGACCGGCGGACGGCTGCTGCTCAACGTCGTCACCGGTGGCGAGAACCAGGAGCAGCGCGCCTTCGGCGACTTCCTCGACAAGGACGGGCGCTACCGCCGCACCGGCGAATTCCTCCACGTCGTAAGGGAGTTGTGGGAAGGGAGGACCGTCGATCTGCACGGTGAGCACGTCCGGGTGGAGAACGCGGCACTGGCCCGCGTACCGGACCCCGTGCCCCAGGTGTACTTCGGCGGCTCCTCGCCCATCGCCGGGGAGGTCGCCGCCCGGCACGCCGACGTCTATCTCACCTGGGGCGAGCCGCCGGCCCAGGTCGCCGAGAAGATCACCCGGATCAGGTCGCTGGCCGCCGGGCAGGGCCGCATCCTCCGCTTCGGCATCCGGCTGCACGTCATCACCCGCGACACCGCCGAGCAGGCCTGGGCCGAGGCGAACCGGCTGCTCGACGGGTTCGACCCGGAGACGGTGGCGTCCGTGCAGGCGGGGCTCGCCCGCAGCGAGTCCGAGGGGCAGCGGCGCATGCTCGCCCTGCACGGCGGCCGCCGCGACCGCCTGGAGATCCACCCCAACCTGTGGGCCGGCATCGGCCTGGTGCGCGGCGGCGCGGGCACCGCCCTGGTCGGCAGCCACGACGAGGTCGCCGAGCGGATCAAGGAGTACCACGCCCTGGGCATCGACGAGTTCATCCTCTCCGGCTATCCGCACCTGGAGGAGGCGTACTGGTTCGGCGAGGGTGTTCTGCCCCGCCTCACCGCGCAGGGACTGTGGCGGCACCCCGCGGGCGAGGAGACCGCGCCCACCGCTCCGGCGCCGTTCGTGCCGGTCGCGAGCTGACACCTCACGGCTCCCCTCGCAAAGATCAACCCTGGCGGCCGACTCGGGCGTCCTGGTCACCGAGAGGGCACTCCTGCCCTGTCGGTGACCAGGAGGCACACCCATGAAGCAGCGGGCCGCACGCACCGTCTCGATCGCCCTGGCCGTGGCACTGTCCGCCGGAACGGCGGCACTCGCCCCGGCAGCACAGGCAGCGGATCACAAGCACGGCCACCAGGCCACCCGGACCGCGTTACGCGCTCTGATCGAGAAGGGCGGACTCCCCGGAGCCGCGGCCATGGTCCGTGACGGCAAGGGGAGTTGGTTCGGGACGTCGGGTTACGCGGACACCGGGACCCGCCGTGCGCGGTCGGCCGCAGACCACTTCCGCGGGGCCAGCATCACCAAGACGTTCGTGGCGACCGTCCTGCTCCAACTGGAGGCCGAAGGCACACTGGACCTGGACGACACGGTCGAGCGATGGCTGCCCGGCCTGCTGCGAGGCAACGGCTACGACGGCAGCAAGGTCACGCTGCGGCAGCTTCTCAACCACACCAGCGGCATCGCGAACTACACCGACGACCCCGGCTTCAGCCACGACACCGCGGGGCCCGGCTTCCCGGAGCACCGGTACGACACCCATGAGCCCGAGGAACTGGTGGCGATCGCGCTGCGGCACCCGCCGCGGCCAGGCCCGGAGAACGAGCCGTCGTACTCGAACACCAACTTCGTCCTCGCGGGCATGGTCGTCGAGAAGGCGACCGGACGCTCGTACGCGCGGGAGATCACGCGCCGCGTCATCCGGCCCCTGAAGCTGCGAGGGACGTCGTTCCCCGGCACGGCACCGCAGATGCCGGAACCACACCCCGTCGGCTACTCCCGGCTCCACCAGGACGCCCCCGACGCCGAGATCCACGACGCCACCGAACAGAACATGACCTGGCTCGGTGCGGCCGGTGACGTCATCTCCACCGCCGGCGACCTCAACCGCTTCCACCGGGCTCTCGTGAAGGGCGAGCTGCTGCCCGCGCGGCAGATGAAGGAGATGTTCGACGAGGTTCCGGCCGGATACGGCGTCGGCTACGGACTCGGAGTGGAGTTCGCGCAGTTGTCCTGCGGTGTGAAGGTGGTGGGCAAGAGCGGCCGCACCAACGGCTCCCTGTCCGCGATGGTCGGCACCCAGGACGGCAGGCACCAGCTCACGTTCAACATCAACGGCGACTGGCTCCCGGATTCCTCGCTCTACACCGACGTCATCGAAGCGGAGTTCTGCGGCGAGGTACCGGCCCGGCCGGGGCGGGTGCCGGCCCTGCACCGGGTCGGTTAGCCGGACGCCAGCGCGCCGAGGTGCGTGCGGCGTGCCTCGGCCGTCTGCCCCTGCACCAGCAGGAACATCCCCTCGCGCGCCAACCGCTGGGCCCGGCTGCCCAGTTCCATGGAGCGGCCGCCCCCGGCCACGATCGCCGCGGTCGTGGCCGCGCGCAGGAGGTCGTACGCCCGGGTCTTCACGGCCAGCCGCTCCGGGACGCAGTCGTGCCCGGCGGGCCGGTCGGCGAGGGCGTAGGCCTCCCGGCGGACCTGATCGAGCCGGGCCCCCAGCGCTTCGGCCGTCTCCTCGCCCTCCGGGCTCCGCGCCACCAGGTCCAGCGCCGCGCGGGCCACCCCGAACACCGCGGGACTGGCGTTCGCGGCCCGGGGCAGGTCGACCGCCGCGAACTCCTCCTGCGCCGCGCGCAGCACGACGGCCTCCGCCGGCACCCGCAGGCCGTCCAGTTCCAGGGACACCGTGCGGGCGGCGGTCAGGGCCGCGAGCCGCATCGGCGCCGAGGGAGTCAGCCCCGGCTGCTCACGGGCCTCGGCGAACACGAACACCACCTCGGCCGCGTCGGTCACCCCGGCCAGCAGCATCACGTCGTTCAGGCCCCAGCCCGTGTACCAGGGCACCCTGCCCTCGAACCGCCAGCCGCCCTCCTCGGGAACGGCTCGCACGGGCACCCGGGGGAAGGCCCGGACATGGGCGAAGGCGATGCCCGCCATCAGCTCGCCGGTCGCCAGCGGGCGCAGCAGCCTCTCCCTGACGGGCGAGTCGTGGGTGGCGAGCAGCTTCACCGGCGTGTGGTGCTGTGTCTGCACGAACCATGTGGAGCAGCACGCCCCGGCCAGGATCTCCGCGGTCTCCCGTGCCACGGCGACGGGCGCGTCCGCCCCGCCGTACTCCTGCGGCGCGACCACCCCGAGCAGTCCCGCCCGCTTCACCGCCTCGACATGGCTCGCGGGCACCTCCTCCCGGTCGACCCGCTCGGCCTGCGGGACGAGGAGATCGCGCGCCAGTCGGTGTGCGCCGGTGACGAGGGGATGGGGTGTGGTGGTCATGGGAGGGATTCTCGCCCTCGGGCGGTGCGGGACGCCTTTCCGGGGGGTGTGTCGTCGGCCGGCCGGCACGTGGGCGGGACCCGGGGGCCGTCAGGGACGCGTGTCCAGTTCCGTGAGCACGTCGAAGTCCAGTCCGTCGGCCCGCGCCAGGTAGATGCGCTGGCGCACATGGGCGCCCCGCAGGTGCAGCAGTCCGCGCGGGCCCTCGTACGACACCGCCCCCGCCACCGCCCCGATCGCCGAGACATCCAGCGCCCCGGCCCTCTTCAGCAGTGCGGCCAGCAGCAGCACGCCCTCGTAGCAGGATTCGCCGAGGCTGCCGAGGGCGGGCGCGTCGACGCCGTAGCGGGCGGCGTACCGCCCGTGGAAGTCGAGGGTGTCGCGATTGGCCAGCGAGGCGAAGAACCCGGCCGTGCTGTAGAGGTCCTCGGTGGCCTCCGGGCCGCTCGCCACCAGCATGTTCTCGTCCATCAGCGTGCTCAGCCGCAGACAGCGCGCGTCCAGGCCGTACGCCGTGAACGCCCGGTTGAAGCGCACCGCGTCACTGCCGACGAGCAGCATCAGCACCGCGTCGGCGTCCGAGTGCTCGACGCGGCGCAGCACCGGCTCGAAGTCGTGGGTGCCGAGCGGCAGGTACACCTCACCGGCGACGCACCCGCCGGAAGCCCGTGCGTACCGGCGGGCCGACCGGGCCGTGTGCCGGGGCCACACGTAGTCGTTGCCCACCACGTACCAGCGCCGCACCCCGCGCTCGCGCGCCAGTAGTTCCATCGCCGGGCGCAGCTGGTCGCGCGGGGTCTCGCTCGTCAGGAACACGCCCGCCGTGTCCTCCCCGCCCTCGTACAGCGCGGTGTACACGTACGGAACGCGGTGCGCGATCCTCGGCGCCAGGGCCTGCCGCACGGAGGAGATGTGCCAGCCCGTGACGCCCTGCACGGCACCCAGGTCCACCAGCGCCTCCACCTCGTCGGCGATCTCCCGAGGCGCTCCCGAGCCGTCGACCGGCACCAGCCGGAGCTCCCTGCCGAGCACGCCGCCGTCCCGGTTGACCTCCTCGGCGGCCAGCCGCGCGCACAGCTCACACGTGGGCCCGAAGATCCCGGCCGGCCCTCGCAGGGGGAAGACGAGGGCCACACCGAGCACGGAGTCGTCGGCCGTGAACCACTCGGGCGCGGGGAGGTCGTGCCGGAACATGGCGTCATGATTCCGGCTCGACCGGACGGACTCCAGTGCGTCTCCTACGATGGACACCCCTCGTGACCTAGGAGCAGGGATGTCCAGCCCCACCCCACGTCGGCCCGACGACCTCGTGCAGTTGCTGACGCGGGCCGAACGGCTCGCGGCGCGGCGGTTGCAGGGCGTTCTGGAGGCGGAGGGCTGCTCGCTCGAGGCGTGGCGTGTGCTGGCCTCGCTGTCCGACGGCGAGGGGCACCACATGACGGGGCTCGCGGAGGCCGCGTTCCTGCCGCCTCCGACGCTGACCAAGCTGGTCGACCAGCTCGTCGACCAGAATCTCGTGCACCGCAGGGTCGATCCGTTCGACCGGCGTCGCGTCCTCGCCCATCTCACCCCGCGCGGGCAGGAGTACTGGCAGCGGGTCGACCGCGCGGTCCGCGCCGGCTGGCCCCCGCTCGGCGACGGCGACGACGAGGTGCTGCGGTCCCTGCTGGACCGGCTGGCGGCGACGCTGGCGGACGCCGCGCAGGTGTGATCCCCCGGGCCCCGGCCCCGGGGCGCGCTGACCGGACGTCATCCGGCTCGGGGACAACTGGTCTGCACCTGACTGGTCTACACCCTTGACTGGTACAGACCAACGCGGTTGAGTGTGGCTCCACAGCCCCCACCACGGCCGCCCCCACGCCGTGACCGGACCACCGGTGCGTGCGGTCAAGGGTCTGCCTCACCCTGCCCTCGTCGGGGTGCGGCCGTGCTCCGCGAAGGAGTTGAACCCGTGTCGAGACGCCGCATCTCCGCAGTCCTGGCCACCCTCGCCCTCGCCGGCACCGCGCCGGTGCTCCTGCCCGCCTCGAACGCCTCGGCCGCCTCGGCCGCGGCGTGCTCCAGTTACCCGAACTGGACGGCGGGGAAGGCGTATGCCGCGGGCGACATCGTCCGCTACACCGACGGCAAGGCGTACATCGCCGAGCACGCCAACCCGGGCTACGACCCGGTCATCAGCACCTGGTACTGGGAGCCCTACGCCTGTGACAACGGTCCCGGCACGCCCGACGCGCGCTTCGTGGTGACCGAGGCCCAGTTCAACCAGATGTTCCCGAACCGGAATTCGTTCTACAGCTACAGCGGCCTCACCGCGGCCCTGAGCGCCTACCCCGGCTTCGCCAACACCGGCGGCGACACGGTGAAGAAGCAGGAGGCCGCCGCCTTCCTGGCCAACGTCAGCCACGAGACCGGCGGTCTGGTGCACGTGGTGGAGCAGAACACCGCCAACTACCCGCACTACTGCGACTGGAGCCGGCCGTACGGCTGCCCGGCCGGACAGGCCGCCTACTACGGACGCGGCCCGATCCAGCTGAGCTGGAACTTCAACTACAAGGCAGCGGGCGACGCGCTCGGCATCGACCTGCTGGGCAACCCCTGGCTGGTGCAGAACGATTCGGCCGTCGCCTGGAAGACGGCCCTGTGGTACTGGAACACCCAGACCGGCCCCGGCAGCATGACGCCGCACAACGCCATGGTGAACGGCGCGGGGTTCGGCCAGACGATCCGCAGCATCAACGGCTCCCTGGAGTGCGACGGCAAGAACCCGGCGCAGGTGCAGAGCCGCGTGAACAACTACCAGCGGTTCACGCAGATCCTCGGCACGTCACCCGGCGGCAACCTGTACTGCTGACGCCGGACCCCACGGCGTGGTGTCATGCGGAATGTCATGAACCTGACTGACTGAAGGGCATCCCTCATGCGCCTGCGCACCCCCCACGCCCTGCTCGCCACGACCGCGGCACTGGCCGCCGCGGTCGTGGCCCCCCAACCCGCTGCCGCCGCGGTCCCGGCTCCGGGTGCGTACTACGTCCAGAGCGTCATGACCGGGCTCAACGCGGCCGACAACGGCGGAGCGGTCGAGCAGCACAGACCCCGGGGCAACGAGGACCGCCAGCAGTGGCAGCTGAAGCCGAACGGCTCCACGTACCTGCTGGAGAGCACCGACACGCCCGGCAGCTGCCTCGGCCGCAACGGCGACCAGGCCGCGACCGTCACCTGCGCCGGCGCCGACGCCGGGTGGGAGATCAGCCCTCTCGGCGCCGACCGCTACACGCTCAAGGCCCTCGGAACCTCGCGTCACCTCACGGTGGCGCCCAAGCCGTCCGGCGCCACCTACCCCGCCCGGCTCGCCCTCGGCGGACCCGGCGACCTCGCCGCCTGGTACCTCACCCCGGTCACGCCGACCACCGGCCCGATGCCACCGCAGGACCGGCGCACCCTGGACCAGGTCACCTTCCTCACCGCGCACAACGCGTACGCCAACGGCGTCGACGGCGGCTTCGCCCCGCCCTTCGTCAACCTCGTGCCCAACCAGACCCGCGGCATCGAACGCCAACTCGCCGACGGGGTGCGCGGATTCATGCTGGACATCCACCAGACACCCGACGGCGCGATCCTCTGCCACAACAGCTGCACCCTGGTCAGCAGACCCGTCGCCCTGTGGGTCGACCTCCAGCGCATGGTCGACTTCCTGAAGGCCCACCCCGACCAGTTCGTCACCGTCTTCCTGGAGGACTACGTCGACCCCGCCGTCCTGCGCGCCGAACTCGCCCGCGTCAACGGCCTGGCGGACGTGCTCTACCGGCCCGACCTCACCGGTGTACGGCAGAACGGCTGGCCGACGATGGCGGACCTGACCGCCGCGGGCGACCGGCTGCTGATCTTCACCGACCACAGCCGCTCCGCCGACCAGGCCGCGGGACTGACCCGGGACAGCTTCGGCGTCATGTACCAGCGCGAGTGGACCGTCGAGAATCACTGGTCGATGGGCTCGGGCGTCGGCACCTCCGACTGGTCCTGCTACAGCCGCTGGTACGGCGCCGACACCAACATCCCGCTGACCCGCACCGAACCCGGTTTCCGCCCGCTGTTCGTCATGAACCACTTCCGTGACGTCCCGCTCACCGGCACGGCCGGCACGGACAACACCAAACTCGCCGACCGCGCCCAGAGGTTCTGCCAGCCGGCCGCCCGCAAGAAGCCCAACTTCCTCGCCGTGGACCACTACGACCGAGGCAACCCGGCCTCCGCCGTCACCACCCTCAACGCATACACGTACCCGTAAACCGGTTTCGCCGGCCCGCGCGTCGTGTGTGAGACTCCGCCGATGAGCTCACCAACGATCACCGCGGCTGCCGCGGGCACCTGGAAACTCGGCGACCTGCCCGTCCACCGCCTGGGCTTCGGCGCGATGCGGCTGACGGGCAGCGCCGCCTTCCACCACGGCACACCGAGCGATCGCGACCGGTCGATCGCCGTCCTGCGCACGGCGATCGACCTCGGCGTGAACCACATCGACACGGCGGCCTTCTACTTCTCGTCGCTGCGCTCCGCCAACGAACTCATCAACAGCGCGCTCGCGCCCTACCCCGACGACCTGGTCATCGTCACCAAGGTGGGCCCGTACCGGGCCTACGACGGGGAGTGGGGCCCCTCGGCCCGCCCCGAGGACCTGCGCGGCCACGTGGAGGAGAACCTGCGCCAGCTCGGCCGCGACCACCTGGACGTGGTCAACCTGCGCCGGATGCCCAGGCACGACTCCATCGCCGAGCACTTCGGCGCCCTCGCCGAGCTGCGCCAGGCCGGCCTGATCCGGCACCTCGGCGTCTCCAACGTCACCCCCCGGCACCTCGCCGAGGCGCAGGCCATCGCCCCCGTGGTCTGCGTCCAGAACCGGTACGCCCTCGACCGCCCCGACCCCGACAGCGACGAACTCCTCCGCATCTGCGGCGAACAGGGCATCGCCTTCGTGCCGTTCTACGCCGTCGCCGGCGAAGCCGCCGAGCAGGGCGCCACCACCGCCCACGACGAGGACGTCCGCGCCGTGGCCCGGGCCCATGGGGCGAGCCCCGCCCAGATCCGCCTCGCCTGGACCCTGCACCAGGGCCCCCACGTCCTCGCCATACCCGGCACCGGCAACCCCGACCACCTCGCGGAGAACGTGGCCGCGGGCGCCATCCGCCTCACCGGCGAGGAACTGAGCCGGCTCGGCAGACTGCACCACGAGACCGCTTGAGCGACCTCTGCAGCTCGTGCTCCTCGCACCACGCCTGCACCGCGTGCGGCCGAACCCCGGAAGAACGCGTACGACGCGTGGTCCTCGCGCCGATCCCAGCCGGTTTTCCCACGGAACGCCTCGTCCGCCGTGCCGCAGGGTGCCGCTCGTGCCGTCGTGGTCCGTCAGGACCTGGAACCGGTCGTCGGGCGGAATGCCGATCGTCTCCGTCAAGGCGTCGTGCACGGTACGGCCGAGTGTGGCGAGGCACTCGGGACCGGCCCGGAGCGGGTCGTCCCGGAGCGTGTCGATGCGCACGAAGGGCATGGAGGCCTCCGAGTGTGGTCGCGAATGAGTGTACGTACTAGTAGGTACAGAACTCGGACCGACCGTCGGCGGGCGGTTGGCATCGGCGGGGTTTTACGTATAACCTCTCCGGTCAACCGCCCGCTCCGAGAGGCCCCGATGAGACGTATCGCCCTGGTCACCCTCGTCGTCGACGACTACGACGAGGCGATCCGCTTCTACACCGACGCCCTCGGATTCCGGCTCACCGAGGACGCTCCCCGGCCCGACGGGTCCCGGTGGGTCGTCGTCGAACCCGGTACCCCGGGAGCCGGCACCGGACTGCTGCTGGCCCGCGCCAAGGGGGACGACCAGGCCGCCCGGGTCGGCGACCAGACCGGCGGGCGGGTCGGGTTCTTCCTGCACACCGACGACTTCGCCCGCGACCACGCCCGGATGACCGCCGCCGGCGTGACCTTCCTGGAGGAGCCGCGGCACGAGCCGTACGGCAGCGTCGCCGTCTTCCAGGACCTGTACGGCAACCGCTGGGACCTGCTCCAGCCCGCCGGCTGACCCCTTCCCGCCGCTTCGAACCACCCGCCCGAGGAAAGACCCCGCCATGACTGCTACGCGCGTAGACGCCGACCTGATCCGCCGCCTGCCCAAGGCCGTGCTGCACGACCACCTCGACGGTGGCCTGCGCCCCGCCACCGTGGTGGAGCTGGCGGAAGCGGTCGGTCACACCCTGCCCACCACCGACCCGGACGAGCTCGCCGCCTGGTACTACGAGGCCGCCAACTCCGGTGACCTGGTGCGCTACATAGCCACCTTCGAGCACACCCTCGCCGTGATGCAGACCCGCGAGGGACTGTTGCGCACCGCCGAGGAGTACGTGCTCGACCTGGCCGCCGACGGCGTGGTGTACGGCGAGGTGCGCTACGCCCCCGAGCTGAACACCAACGGCGAGCTGACCATGGCCGAGGTCGTGGAGACCGTCCAGGAGGGCCTCGCGGCGGGCATGGCGAAGGCGGCCGCCGCGGGGACGCCGGTGCGGGTCGGCACCCTGCTGTGCGGGATGCGGATGTTCGACCGGGTGCGAGAGGCGGCCGACCTGTCCGTGGCGTTCCGCGACGCGGGTGTCGTCGGCTTCGACATCGCCGGCGCCGAGGACGGCTTCCCGCCCGCCGACCACCTCGCCGCCTTCGAGCACCTGCGCCGCGAGAACGTGCCGTTCACCATCCACGCGGGCGAGGCGCACGGCCTGCCCAGCATCCACCAGGCCCTCCAGGTGTGCGGCGCCCAGCGCATCGGGCACGGAGTGCGGATCACCGACGACATCCCCGACCTCGCCGCGGGCAAGCTCGGCCGGCTGGCGAGCTGGGTGCGCGACCGGCGCATCGCGCTGGAGATGTGCCCGACGTCCAACCTCCAGACGGGCGCCGCCACCTCGATCGCCGAACACCCGATCACCGCGCTCAAGGACCTCGGCTTCCGCGTCACCCTCAACACCGACAACCGGCTGGTGTCGGGCACCACGATGACCCGCGAGATGACCCTGCTGGTCGAGGAGGCGGGCTGGACCGTCGAGGATCTGCGCACGGTCACCGTCAACGCGCTCAAGAGCGCGTTCCTCCCGTTCGACGAGCGGAACGCACTCATCCGGGACGTCGTCCTGCCCGGCTACGCCGCCGCGCTCTGAAGCAGCCCGCGGAGGTAGGCGGCCTGTCCGACGTGCTGAAGGTCGTCGGACAGGACGCTGACCAGCCGGACGCCCAGGGTGACCGGCGGGTCCCAGCGCTCGTCGACCACGCGCTCCAGGTCCTTGGCGGCCAGGCCCCGCAGGGCCTCCAGGCTCTGCTCGTGCACGGCGTCGTAGTAGCCGGTCAGCAGCTCGCCCGAGTCGACCCGGACCTTGGCGACCTTCGCGGGGCTGTGGCCGTAGCCCGTGTCGCGCCGGGGCAGGTCGAGGCCGAAGCGCTTCTCCCAGTCCTGGGACAGCCACACCTGGTCGTGGCCGAAGGCGTCGGACAGATGGTCGTCCTGGACGCGGGTGAGGTGCCAGACCAGCCAGGCGATGGAGTTGGTGTCGGGGGCGGGCCGGGCGCTCAGCTCGTCGGGCCCGAGCCCCTCGACGGTGGCGTGGACTTCTTCGCGGATGCGGTTGTAGCCGTCGATGAGGATGTCCTTCGCATGCATGGTTCCACCATCGCGCATCACCGAGGATCACGCGTCGGGAATCCAGCTCCCGTGGAAGCCCAGCGGCACCCGCCCGGGCAGATGGATACGGCCCACCGGCTCCCCGGTGAAGTCCGGGGCCGCGAGGATCGGCGGGTCCGACGCCCCGCGGCCGGGGTTACGCATGTACGCGATCGCATCCCCTTCGTCCTCCGCCGCCCTCCCGTCGCACGGGTCGGACGGCACGAACACGGCCGTGCTCGCCGCCGCGTCACGGGCAGCCGGTGCACCCGGAGGTGCCGCGCGGCAGGTCGTGCCGACCGCCGTCGGCCTCGGGAACGGTCACGAGGCCGCTGTGCGGGACGGGTCGGGTCAGGAGGGGCGGACACCCTCCTGGGCTGGTGCCGGACCCCCTGTCTCCAGCAGGGCCATCAGCGCCCGGGCCGCCGGACTGGTCGCCTGCTCGGGCGGCAGCAGGGCGACCGTCTCGTAGACGGCGTCCCCGGTGCCCTTCACCGGCAGCGCGGTCAGCGAGGCACGCTTGTGCCGGAAATGGCGTGGCACCACGGCGATGCCCAGGTCCTCGTCCACGAGGTCGAGGAGGCTGTGCACGTCGTTGACCTCCAGGGCGACGCTGCGGCGGACGCCCGCCGCGGCGAAGGCCGCGTCGGTGGTGCGCCGGGGCCCCCAGTCGGGGTGGAAGTCGACGAAGACCTCACCGCCGAGATCCTCCGGCGTGACCGCGACCCCGGCCGCGGCGAGCCGGTGGCTCGGATGGCACAGCACGGTCATCGGCTCGCTCGTGAGCGGTACGGCCCGTAGCTGGTCGGTGTCCTCCCGGGCGGTGCGCACGGCGAACGCCATGTCCAGACGCCCGGCCGCGACCTCCTCCGCGAGAGCCCACGAGCCCGCCTGCCGCAGGCAGATCTCCACGTCCGGGTGGCGCCGCCGGAACGCCGCCAGCAGCCCCGCCACGTGCACCCCGGCGATGCACTGCTCGGACCCGAGCGCGAGCATCCCGCGCAGCACGCCCTGCACCGCCGCCACCGCCTCGTGGGCCGAGCGGACCTGCGCGAGGATCCGCTCCGCCTCGCCGAGCAGCGCCCGCCCGGCCGGGGTCAGCGTCACCCGGCGGGTCGTCCGCACGAACAGCGGTGTCTGCAGCTCCCGCTCCAGCGCCCGGATGGAGGCCGACAGGCCCGACTGGGACACCAGGAGGCGTTCCGCCGCCCGGGTGAAGTGCTGGTCCTCGGCGACCGCGACGAAGTGCTGCAAGTGGCGCAGTTCCATGACTGAGAAGCGTAGCCGCTGAATTCCATCGGATTCTTCTGTTGGACGCATGGGTGCAGGTCACGCCAGAGTGGACACCGGTTTCATCCCGACCGCGCCAACCCCTCTGGAGTCGCGTTGTACACCGCACACCCCGACCGCTACGCGGACATGCCCTACCGGCGCACCGGACGCAGCGGTCTGAAGCTCCCCGCGCTCTCGCTCGGCCTGTGGCACAACTTCGGCCCGGACCGGCCCGTCGAGACGCAGCGCGCCATCCTGCGCCGCGCCTTCGACCTCGGCGTCACCCACTTCGACCTCGCCAACAACTACGGCCCGCCGCCCGGCGCCGCCGAGTCCGCGCTGGGTGAATTCCTGAAGACGGACTTCGCGCCGTACCGAGACGAGCTGGTGATCTCCACCAAGGCCGGCTACCTGATGTGGCCCGGCCCGTACGGCGAGTGGGGCTCGCGCAAGTACGTGCTGTCCTCGCTGGACCAGAGCCTGCAGCGGATGGGCCTGGACTACGTCGACATCTTCTACTCGCACCGCCCCGACCCGGACACCCCGCTCGAGGAGACGATGGGGGCCCTGCACTCGGCGGTGCAGCAGGGCAAGGCGCTGTACGTCGGCGTCTCCAACTACTCCGCGGAGCAGACCCGCGAGGCCGCCCGCATCCTGGGCGAGCTGGGCACCCCACTCCTCATCCACCAGCCGCGCTACTCGATGCTGGACCGCCGCCCCGAGGACGAGGGCCTGCTCGACGCCCTCGACGAGCTCCAGGTCGGCTCCATCGTGTTCTCCCCGCTGGAGCAGGGCATGCTCTCCGCCCGCTACCTCGACGGCATCCCCGAGGACTCCCGGGCGGCGAGCGACAGCCCCTTCCTGAACTCCGACGCGCTCACCGAGGACCTGGTGGGCCGGCTGCGCGATCTGAACGACATCGCGAAGTCCCGCGGTCAGACCCTGGCCCAGATGGCACTGGCCTGGGTGCTGCGCGGCGGCCGGGTCACCTCCGCGCTGGTCGGCGCGAGCAGCGCGCAGCAGATCGAGGACAGCGTCGGAGCCATCCGCAACCTGGACTTCGACGGGGACGAGCTGGCCCGGATCGACGCCATCGTCAAGCAGTAGCGGGTCCGCGTGCCCCGGGGACGGACGCCCCCCGGGGCATGCCGGCTAGGAGCCGATCCGCTCCTGGAGGCGCACGGTCACCGTGTCGCCCTCCTCCTTGCCGATGGCCTTGCGCACGTCCGCCTTCACGGGCAGCTTGTGCGTGCCGTCCCCCAGCGCCATGAACGAGCTGCGGAACGGGTGACCGTCGATCGTCCCGCGGACCTTGACCAGGCCGCGGGTGCCGAAGAAGTCGACGGACCGGGGCCAGACCAGATAGGTCCAGCCACCCTCGGCGGGGCTCTTGCGCAGAACGGCGGTGAACTCCGCGTCCAGTTCTCCCGTGGTGGCCATGACGTCCTCCGGTGCTCGGCGGTCTCTTTCCCCTACAGACCGCCGGACACCGCGGAACTCATCGCGGACGCCGGCCTCACGCCCCGGCCGGGACCCGGTCCAGGAAGCCGAACACGGCCCGGATCCGGCCCTGCCCGTCCAGGGTGATCACATCCGATCCGGCGACCGGCGACGAGCCGTCGGCCACGCTCACCAGCTCCCATGAGAAGCGGGCGGTGTCGTGATGCCCGTCGACACCCCCGTTGAGCCGGAACTCGAACCCCGGGAACTGCTCCTGGACCGCCGCGATCACCGCGGCGATGCCGTCATGACCCCTGACGTCGGCCAGAGGGTCGGTGTAGGTGCCGTCCCCGGACCAGGCGGCGGCGACGGCCTTGGCGCGCGCCGCCGGGTCCTGGGCGTTCCAGGCCTCGAAGTAGCGGGCGACGGCGTCCTCGTGGCGGTGGGTGGTTGCGGACATGGGTGATCAGCCTCCAGGAAGGTCGTACCTGCTGGTCAGAGCCCGGGTCCCGCACTGGCCGAACCCGGTAGGACCACCCTGCCCGCACCCGCCGGGAGCGTCGATTACCTCCCGCGTCATGGGGCGTCGCCACCGCTGGCCGGGTTTCGGCCACCCAGGTGCGCATATGCCAGGAGAGTGGCCGGAAAGTCGTGGTGACAGTGATTCAGTAGTGAACATACTGACCTGCGAGAGCGTTTTCACATCGAGCGACGGCGCCCTCACGCACAGCACGCGAGCCGCAGAAGAAGCGAGGCCGGACCGGCGGACGGGCAGGGCCACGGGGGAGGGTCACGTGCACGACGAGTTTCTGTGCCACGTCACGGCGTACGGAGTCTGCGACGGCCGCCGTATCGGAGTGCCCCTCGGTACCTACCGGGCGCCCACCCTCGCCCTGGCCCTGTGGTGGCTGCGCGACCGCGCCTCCTGGATCGCCCAGCGCCTCGACCCGCGGCCCGACGCCGAGCACTTACCGCCGGGCGCGCTCGTGCCGGTCGCCCCCACCGTGCCCGACGTGCCCATGCTGCTGCGCGCCTGGTGCGCCGATCCCGCCCAGCAGGAGCGGGTCGCCGAGGAGTTGGCGGCCGGACGGCTGGTGCGGATCGCCACCAGTGACGACACCACGGAATACGAACTGCTCGCCGAATCCGTGGACGCCCTGCGGATGCAGCGCACCGCTCCCTTCGTCGGCATCTCCGTCGGCTGACCCGCTGCCGGCTTTGCTCGCCCAGGCGCACAACAGGGCAAATCGGTAGAATCTTGACCATGGCGCAACCCTCGGTAGCACCAGAGCTCGTCCTGGAGACGGAGACGGGCACCACCGTGATGATTCCGGGCCGCGACTACCACGTGGGGCGCGATCCGCTGTGCGACATCGTCATCGACGACGACCGGGTCTCCTGGCATCACGCGGTGCTGCGGCCCGAGGACGGTCACTGGACCATCGAGGACGAGGACAGCACCAACGGCACCTACGCGGACGGCCGGCGCATCCACGAGTGGGACGTCGGACCCGGCAGTGTCATCCGCTTCGGCAGTCCGGCCGACGGGCCGCGCATGACCCTCACGGGCCGCCCCGCACCCGCCGCACCCACCCCGGAACGCCCCTCCGCCGTCTCCATGCCGGCCCACACCGGCACCTACCGGCAGCCCACGACCGTACGGCCGCTGCCCTCCCGTACCGTCCGCATCGGTCGCGCCACCGACAACGACCTGGTCATCGACGACCTCGTGGTCTCGCGCCGGCACGCCGAACTGCGCGCCCTGGCCGACGGAACCTATGAGATCACCGACCTGGGCAGCCACAACGGCACGTACCTCAACGGCAGCCCCGTCACCACCGCCCCGGTCGGCCCGGGCGACATCGTCGGCATCGGTCACTCGGCGTTCTGCCTCGTCGGCGACCAGCTCCAGGAGTACGTCGACACCGGCGAGGTCTCGCTCGACGTGCAGGACCTCGCCGTCACCGTCGAGCACGGCCGCAAGACGCTCCTCGACCACGTGTCGTTCCCGGTGGGGGAGAAGTGCCTGCTCGCCGTCGTCGGCCCGAGCGGCGCCGGCAAGTCCACCCTCCTCAACGCCCTCACCGGTCAGCGCCCCGCGGACCACGGCACCGTCCTCTACGACGGCCGTGACCTCTACCGCGACTACGCCGAGCTGCGCCAGCGCATCGGCCTGGTTCCGCAGGACGACATCCTGCACGCGCAACTGACCGTCCGCAAAGCCCTCTCCTACGCCGCCGAACTGCGCTTCCCGCAGGACACCGCCAAGGCCGAGCGGCGCGCCCGGGTCGACGAGGTCATCCGTGAACTGGGCCTGGAGCAGCGCGCGGACCAGCCCGTGCACAGCCTCTCCGGCGGTCAGCGCAAGCGCGTCAGCGTGGCCCTGGAACTGCTGACGAAGCCGTCGCTGCTGTTCCTCGACGAGCCGACCTCCGGCCTCGACCCCGGCATGGACCGCTCCGTGATGCACATGCTGCGTGGCCTCGCCGACGACGGCCGGACCGTCATCGTCGTCACCCACAGCGTGCTCAGCCTGGACGTGTGCGACCGGCTCCTCGTACTCGCGCCCGGCGGGAAGATCGCCTATTACGGGCCGCCCGAGGACGCCCTGTCGTTCTTCGGCTTCGAGGAGTGGCCGGAGGCCTTCGAGGCCTTCGAACGCGACACGGACCGGGACTGGGCGGGGGACTACCTCGCCTCGCCCTTCCACGGCCGGTACGTGGCCGACGCCTCCGCGCAGCCCCAGCAGCCCCGCTCCGGGCCCGTCGTCATCACCGCCCCGCCCCGGCCGCGCAGCCGGGGTGCCCAACTCGGCACGCTGGTGCGCCGGTACGCGGCCGCGCTGAGCGCCGACCGCACCTTCCTGATCATCATGATCGCCCTGCCGTTCGTGATGGGCGCCATGGCCCGAGCCCTGGCGGGCGGCAAGCTGACGCTCGACACGGCGATGAACGCGCTGCTCATCCTGTGCGTCGGCGCGGTGCTCACCGGTGCGGCCAACGCCGTGCGCGAACTCGTCAAGGAACGCGTGATCTACCAGCGGGAACGGGCGGTGGGTCTCTCCAGATCGGCGTACCTGATGTCCAAGGTCATCGTCCTGGGAGTCATCACCGTGCTCCAGGCGGTGGTGCTGACCCTGGTCGCCCTGTTCGGCGTGGACCTCAACGCACCGGGCGGTGAAGGCGTGCTGATGCCGCCCCTGGTGGAGATCACGGTCGCCGTCGCCCTGCTCGCGTTCACGGCGATGATGCTCGGCCTGCTCATCTCCTCGCTGGTGCGCAAGGAAGAGGTGACGATGCCGCTGCTCGTGCTCGTCGCCATCGTCCAGGTCGTCTTCTGCGGAGCCCTGCTGAAGCTGGCCGACACCCCCGGACTGGAGCAGCTGGGCTGGCTGGTTCCGGCGCGCTGGGCGCTGGCGGCGATGGCCGGGACCGTGGGCCTGGCCCGGATCGTGCCCGACGACCTGACGAAGGACCCGCTCTTCGAGCACTCGGCGGGCACCTGGCTGCTGGACGTGGGGATGCTGGTCGTGCTGTCGGTGCTCTTCGGGTTCCTCGTGTCCCGGATGCTGCGCCGGCGCGAACCGGCCGTCATGCGGAAGTAGGGGAGCGCCGATGACGACCCCCGGCTTCCGGCCCACGCACGTCGTCCCGCAGCACGGGATGCCCGCCTGGGAGGCACCCGACCCGTCCCGGCCCACCGTCGACCTCGACCCCCTGCTGCCGGTGCAGCTCCTGGAGCGGCAGGGCGACTGGGGGCACGTGCTGTGCTTCAACGGCTGGTCGGCGTGGGTCGACGGCCGCCGCCTGGTCGCCGTACCGCAGGACCCGCCCGCCGCGGACGGGCCGCTCACCCACGCCGCCGATCCGCGGCCGCTGCTGAGCCGGGCACAGGAAGCCCTGGCGCGCTACCGCTCCGCGGTCGAGGACCTCGCGGGCGGTCTCGACCGGGAGTCCTTCCGCGCCCGCACCCGTGGCACGCGGATCGGCGTCGTCGTCGACGGCGAGTCCGTGTGGCTCTACGACTCCGCCCACGGGCACTGGGTGTACGCCGACGGCACCCGGATGACCACGTACGCCACGGGCGAGACACCCGGAGCCGCACCGGAGTCCCGCTCCGCCGCAGCGCCCGTGCATCCGCCCACACGGGTGGTGCCGTCCGAGGGGCCCGGGGAGACGCCCCGCGCCGCGACGCCCCCTCCGGCCGACGCACCGGCACCCGCGCGAAGCGCCCCCGCCGGGCCGACACGGGTGGTGCCGCCCGAGGCGCCCGAGCCGACCGGAATCGCGCCTCCCGAGGCTCCGCCGCCGGCCCGGGTCCTGGCGCCGGACGCTCCCGAGCCCACCCGGGTGGTACCGCCCGAGGCGCCCGAGCCGACCGGGATCGCGCCTCCCGAGGCTCCGCCACCGACCCGGGTGGTGGCTCCGGAGACACGCGAACCGAGGGGTGCTCCCGAGCCGACGCGGGTCGTGGCCCCTGATGCCGCCGAGCCGACGCGCCTCATGTCACCGCAGGGCGACGAGGGCGACGAGGAGGCCGGACACACGGCTGAGGCACCGCCCACGCGGGTGGTGGGGCGTGAGCCCACCCGGGTCGTGTCGCCCGAGGGGGAGGACCGTTGAACCGCGAGACGAGCCTGTTCTCGGGGCGGCCCTCCGAGCTGATCGGGCAGCAGATCGCCGGGTACCGGATCGAGCAGGAGATCGGGCGCGGCGGCATGGCCGTCGTCTACCGCGCCCGCGACCTGCGCCTGGAACGCACCGTCGCCCTGAAGCTGCTCGCCCCGGAACTCGCCCGCAACGACACCTTCCGCCGCCGCTTCACCCATGAGTCCCGGGCCGCCGCGGCGATCGACCACCCGCACATCGTGCCCGTGTTCGAGGCCGGCGAGACGGACGGTGTGCTGTACATCGCCATGCGGTACGTCGCGGGCAGCGACCTGCGGCATGTCCTCGACCGCGACGGCCCGATGCCGATCGTCACCGCCCTGCGCGTCGCCGCGCAGCTCGCCTCCGCGCTCGACGCGGCCCACGACAACGGACTGGTCCACCGGGACGTCAAGCCCGGCAACATCCTGGTGTCCCGCGGCACCGACAGCGACCACCCCGAGCACGTCTACCTCACCGATTTCGGCCTGACGAAGAAGTCGCTGTCGCTGACCGGCTTCACGACGGTCGGCCAGTTCGTCGGCACGCTCGACTACGTCGCCCCCGAGCAGATCTCCGGCAAACCGGTCGACGCACGCTGCGACGTGTACGGCTTCGCCTGCGTCGTCTTCGAGACCCTGGCCGGCCATCCGCCCTTCCTCCGCGACGACGACATGGCCCTGCTCTGGGCCCACCAGTACGACCAGCCTCCGCCGCTGACCGAGGACCGGCCCGACCTCAACCCCGGGGTCGACCGCGTCCTCGCCCAGGCCCTCGCCAAGAGCCCCGACGACCGGTACCCGTCCTGCCTCGCCTTCGTCGCCGCCCTGCGCGCCGCGACGACCGGCGGTAGGACCGGGGCCACCCGGCCGCCGACGCGCGTGGAGCGGCAGCTGCCGGGTGCGGGGGAGGAGCGGCCCAAGCCGCCGCCGCGCTGGGCCGAGCCGGTGTTCGTGCAGCGGACGTAGCGCGCGGCGTCAGCCCTCGCTGTCGGAGCGCACTTCGCCGCGGCGCCGTACGTGCCGCGCCAGCAGCGCCCCGGCGCACCCGGTCACCAGCCCCCACGGGACGGCCAGGCCCACGGCGCCCCACAGCCTGGGGCGCAGGAACAGCTCACCCCCGAGGCCCCCGCCCAGGTCGCCGATGCCGAGCACGGACAAGCCGTAGTGCGCGGAGATGCGCCCGACGAGGCAGATCATGAAGACCGTGAGCACGAGGGCGACCGTCATGTGCACGGCGTGCTGCCAGGCCCGCACCCGCGCCGGTGACCGCGCCGCCATCACGAACGCGGCGGCCAGCAGCAGTACGACGTCGACGACCAGCAGCCACCACACCCGGCCGTCGTGCTCGGAAAGGGTCCGCAGATTCAGTTCGGAGACGTCCGGGGTGCGCAGCACCTCGTCGAGCACATGCGGCATGGGCAGCCCGAACGGCCCCTCCACCCTGCCGTTCCAGGTGGCGCCCAGTCCGATCGTCAGCGCCAGCCACACCAGGTTGGGCAGGCCGAGAAGGATCACCGCGAACGTCTCCCGCACGTGACCTTTGGCCGCCGCGACGACGAGGGCGACGACCACGCCGATGACGACGCAGGCCAGCAGCAGCGCCACCATCGCGTACGCGGCCGGACGCACCGACGCCTGGAAGCGCAGCAGCCCGGGGGGCAGCGGGGCCCCGCGCGACACCAGCAGCGCCAGCACCAGCACACCGGCCAGCCACACCACCGCGACGAACACGGACAGCGGAACGTCGGTGGTGAAGCCGATCTTCGGTGAGGCGCCGAACAGGTCGCCGAGTTCTGCGAGCGTGTCGTCCCCGAGGGAGAGGTCGAAGGTGTGGCGGGCGGCGAGCGTCAGACCGATCAGCGCGAGCAGCCACAGGACCGCCACCCGGCCGGCCCAGCCGGCCAGCTCCGCCGCCCCGGCGACCGCGCGGTGCCGCAGCGGCCGCAGGAAGCCCCAGGCGATCACCAGCGCACCGGTGAGCGTGACGGACAACGGAATGACCGTCAGGCCGGCCTGCGTGTCGGCGAGGTCGCCGGCGCTTCCGGCGAGCTTCACCGTGCCGCCGACGGCGGTGACCATGGTGGCCGCGACGACGGGGGCGAAGGCGCCGTCCGGAAGGTCGGCGGCCCCGGCCGCCCACAGGCCCAGGGCGGCCACCACCGCCATGGCGAGCAGCCCCCCGAGCACCGTGACGAGGGCATGCGCCCAGCCGTGGCGGGCGACGGCCCGCTCGCCGGAGGTACGTGCCTGGCCGGAGGGGGTGCGCGAAGTCACGCTGCCACGCTAGGCAAACCCTTCGCAGGGCGCTCGCCGGAGAGGTCCGTCCGCGTCGGCTTGCGGGGCGTACGGGGCTGGAGCACACAATGAACTCGTAATGGAAAAAGCGGCATGCACCCGGATGAAACGCCTCAGGTGTGTGAAGGCCGCAGAGAACCCACGAGGGAAGAAGAGCTCGTGAGCGTCGATCCGCCGTCGTCCGGCCGCCCCACAGGACCTCCCTCCGGCCCGCTGTCGGGTCCCTCCCAGCCGCCCTCGGGCGGCGGCCCGCCCTCGGAGCCGCCCAGCGGGGGCGGCAAGGAGCCGGAGCCCCGCCGCCCGTGGTGGGGGTCCGTACCCCGTGTCGCGATCATCGCCACCGCCGTGGTGGCCGCGGTGATCCTCGCCGTGGTGCTGTCCCGCCCCGACAACGGCGGCACCGGTGCGTCCGACGGCGGCACCAGCACGTCCAGCGGCGAGGTCTTCCTCCAGCCGGCGGCCGACACGGGCCCGGACGCGTTCACCGAGTCGACGGCGGAGGAGAAGAGCTCCGCCTCGCCGGTCTCGCCCTCGGGGGCCACCGAGTCGGCGCCCCAGAACGCCGTCCAAGGCGTGAAGGGCGACGCGCCGGGCCTGTACGGCGGCACCCGCAACGTCGCCAGCTGTGACGTGGAGAAGCAGATCGCCTACTTCGAGGACGCCCCGGACAAGCAGGGCGCCTTCGCCTCGGTCGCCGGAATCAAGCCCTCCGAGGTCCCCGCCTACCTGCGCTCGCTCACCCCCGTGCAGTTGCGTATGGACACCCGCGTCACCAACCACGGCTACAAGAACGGCGCCCCCACCAGCTACCAGGCCGTCCTCCAGTCCGGCACGGCGGTGCTCGTCGACGAGCGCGGCGTACCCCGGGTGCGCTGCGCCTGCGGCAACCCGCTCTCCCCGCCGGTCGCCCAGCAGAGCGCGCCGAAGACGACCGGCGACGCGTGGCCGGGCTACAAGTCGTCGAACGTCGTCATGGTGACGCCCGCGCCGAAGCCGGTCGACGTCTTCGTGATGTGCGAGCCGGACGGCGAGTGGTTCGAGCGCCACAAGGGCGACACGGGCACGAAGGACCACAAGACCAAGAAGCCGGACAAGCCCTCCCCGTCGGCGAGCGTCACCACTCCGACGGCACCGTCCGACTCGACGTCGTCGCAACCGCCCTCGAGCGAGCCGCCGACCTCGGACACGGACACCTCGGGGCCGACGACGGACGAGCCGCCGTCGTCCGACACCCAGCAGCCTCCGCCCGACAGCGACACCGGGAGCGGCACCGGGGGCGACACCGGGGGCGACACCGGGGGCGACACAGGAAGCGGCACGACGGAACAGCCTCCGGCCTCCTGAGCCGCGCGCTCAAGCGGCGCGGACCACCAGGGCGTAGTCGCCGAGCCCGAGCAGCCGATCGGCCGGCAGGTCGCCGTGGGCGGTGACGACCGCCTCGATCCGGCCCGTCTCGGGTTCGAACGCGACGTCCTGGACGGTGCCGAGCGTGTCACCCGTCTCGGTGAGGATCCTGAGACCCGGCAGCTCGTGGTGCACGGGCACCTCGGCCGGGGCGGCGGTCGTGCGGACCAGGACCGCGTCCGGGCCGATGGCGTGCAGCGAGCCCCAGGCCAGCACCGTGTCCTTGCGGGAGTGCCGGCTCCGCACCCGGACGTGGGTGACCACACCGGACACGGCGTCGACCGTCAGCGACCTCAGGACGCCGACCTCGTCCGCCTCGGTCAGCGTCAGCACCGGCAGCCCCCGAGCCTCGGAGAACAGCATCACGGGGTCGTCCCCTCCCGCCCGTCCCGGAAGGCGCCGACCCGGGCGACGAAGGCCGGCAGGTCGTCGGCGACGTAGCGGGTGGCGTCCGCCGGAATGACCAGGGCGCGACCGGAGACGGCGAGCGTCTCGCCGCGCGGCACGTACACCCGGTGCCTGCGGCGCCGCGAGCCCTGCACCAGGGCCTTGCCGGCGGCGATGCGGAATCCCACGACCCGGCCGCTGGTCCCGCCCTCGATGATCACGTCGAGCACCGTGCCGACCTCGGCACCCTCGTCGGTCAGCACCTTCGCGTGCAGCACCCGGCCCTGCTGGGCCTCGCGCCGGGCCACCACGACGGACGTGTCCTGCAGGGCGAGGGCGTCGGGGATCATGACCGCGTGCGGACCCAGCGCGTGCACCGCCGACCAGGGCAGGCTCTGCTTCAGCGGCCCCGCCAGCAGACCCCGGCCGCTGAGGGTGAAGCCGGTGACACGGCCGGCGGCGGCGTCGAAGACGGTGTCCTTGACCTGCGCGACGGCGTCACCGCCCAGGGTGACCACCGGCAGGGTCGTCAGGCTCCGTGCGGCCAGCAGCTCGTTCATCGCAGGCC
Source organism: Streptomyces sp. NPDC012466 (assembly GCF_042955215.1). Lineage (NCBI taxonomy): Bacteria > Bacillati > Actinomycetota > Actinomycetes > Kitasatosporales > Streptomycetaceae > Streptomyces > Streptomyces sp. NPDC012466. The sequence continues at coordinate 72,693 of NZ_JBIBEQ010000015.1, forward strand.
CTTCCCGCCGGGCCGGCGCCGGACCGCGATGACGGTCCCCGAGCGCCGGCCGGCCTGCACGGCGAGCGTCACCACCGCTACGGCGGCGAGTGCCGCGATCACCACGACCAGCCATGTCCACCAGGCCACCGCGCACCTCCGGCGATCCGGTCCGGCCGCCTTCGGCCGGACCTGATTCCTTCCGGGTGCCCCGCGGAAGGGGGACAATGCCCGGGGCACCGAACGGGCTGAGAAGTGTCAGGACTGCGAAGCCCGACTCGGGGTACGAGCACTGATGCAGAGCGTCCGGCCAGTCCGGCTTCCCAGAGAGAAAAGAATGATCGACCACCTGGACGGGGCAGTGATACCGACTGGTTTCGACGTGCCCGTTGAACCGCTGTGGCGAGCGGCGCACTACACCGGCGAGCAGGGCTGCATCGCCGAGGCGCGGTCCTTCGCAGCGCTCTTTCTCGAACAGCTCAGGACCGAGTGGTGCGCACACATCGACGAGCGCGTCGACGGCGCCGTACTGCTGGTGGTGAGCGAGCTGGTCACCAACGCCGACCGGCACAGCAACGGGCCCTACATCCTGGAGCTCGTCGGCACCGACACCACGGTGGCGGTGTCGGTCTACGACAGCAGCTCCGCACTGCCCCGCATCTTCCCCCGCGACCCCGAGCGCATTGGCCGGCACGGCCTGGAGATCGTCCACGCGCTCGCGGAGCAGGTCAGCGTGGAACGGGTACCGGTGGGCAAGCGAGTGCGTGCCGTGCTGCCCCTCGCCGAGGGAACCAACGCCTGACCGCCCGGGTCGACACCTCACCCGGGCGGCTCATGTCGTCGCGGTCTCTTCTGATGAGCGAATGTGCGGGTGCCGCCCCACTCCCGCGTGTGGGACGGCACCCGCTGGTCCGCCGTTCGCGCTCAGGCGCAGCCCAGCTCGCCCAGCATGCCCTCGCGCAGCCGCGTGATGATCCGCTTGATCAGCCGGGAGACGTGCATCTGCGAGCAGCCGAGCCGCTCACCGATCTCCGCCTGGGTGGCCTCCTCCACGAACCGCATGTGGATGATCTGCCGGTCGCGCTCGCTGAGCTCCGCCATCAGCGGGGCGAGCGAGTGGAAGTCCTCGACGAGCCGCAGCCCGTCCTCCTCCACTCCGATGAAGTCGGCCAGGACCGCCTCGCCGCCTTCCGGGCCGTCGCCGGTGAGCGCGGCGTCCAGCGACGACGAGTTGTACCCGTTCGCCGCGATCTGCCCCTCCACCACCTGGCGCTCGGAGATGTTCATGAGCGTCGCCAGCTCGGCGACCGTCGGCTCGCGGTCCAGTCGGCTGGCGAGCTCCTCACGGGCCTTGGCCAGCTCCACGCGCAGCTCCTGCAGCCGCCGCGGCACGTGCACCGCCCACGTGGTGTCCCGGAAGAAGCGCTTGATCTCACCGACGATGTACGGCAGCGCGAAGGAGGTGAACTCCACCTCCCGCGAGAGCTCGAACCGGTCGATGGCCTTGATCAGGCCGATCATGCCGGTCTGGACGATGTCCTCCATGTCGTCGCCGCGGCCGCGGAACCGTCCGGCCGCGAAACGCACGAGCGACATGTTCATCTCGATCAGAGTGTTGCGCGCGTACTGGTACTCGTGCGTGCCCTCTTCGAGTTCCGTCAGGCGCTGGAAGAACTGGCGGGACAATTCCCTCGCGTCCCGCGGGGCCACGGACCGCGGGTCCACGACCGGCAGTGCTCCGTCACCCGCGCCGGCTTCGGTGTTCTCTTCGACGACCTGTGCCTTCGACCGGATCACGGCGGTCTCCATTACCTCTCCCACGAACGTCACGGCGGACATCTGCATAGGTACTCCCGAGTTGCGGGTACCCGGGCCGCCCCTCACCATGCCCTTCAATTTTCTCATGGGCGTAATCAGAGGGAATGTACCGCTACGCCTTGCCCGGGGTGCGGTGATTCCACCCAGGGCGGAACGCCGGGCCCTTCCGCCGACGGCCATGATTCCTAGGCTGGAGCGGTGAGCAACCACCGGCCGAACGAAGCCCGAGTCATCCCGCTGCGCCCGCACGGTGCGCGCCCCGTCGGCGCGCCACCGCGCCAGGCGCCGCAGGCCCCCGCCGTGAAGGAGCCGCTGTGGCGGGACCTGGTGGGTGACGTCCTGCGCCGTGAGCGCCTCGCGCAGGAGCGCACCTTGAAGGACGTCGCCGACCAGGCACGGATCTCCATGCCCTACCTCTCCGAGGTGGAGCGGGGCCGCAAGGAGGCCTCCTCGGAGGTCCTCGCGGCCGCCGCCCACGCCCTCGGGCTGAACCTCGGCGACCTGCTGACGAGGGCGCAGGGCGAGCTGACCCGCGTCACGTCGCGCTATGCCGGCGGCGGCCGCCGCGGGGCGTCCGCCTCGTCGCACGACGGGATGTGCCTGGCCGCCTGAGCCGCGTACGGGCCGGCCGGTGCCTCAGACCCTCACGAGGCGCCGGCTGAGCACCTCGTCGGCCAGCCCATAGCCCACCGCCTCCTGCGCGGTGAACACCTTGTCGCGGTCCATGTCGGCCCGCAGAGCCGCCACGTCGTGGTGGGTGTGCCGCGCCAGCACCTCCTCCACCTGGGAGCGGATCCGCACCATCTCCTTGGCCTGGAGGGCCAGGTCGGACACCATGCCGCGCTGCCCGCCGGCGGCCGGCTGGCCGAGCAGCACCCGTGAGTGCTCCAGCACGAACCGCCGCCCCGGGTCCCCGCCGGCCAGCAGCACGGCCGCCGTGGAGGCCGCCTGCCCGACGCAGAACGTGGAGATCGGCGCCTGCACGAACGTCATGGTGTCGTAGATGGCCATGAGCGAGGTGAACGAGCCGCCCGGTGAGTTGATGTAGATCGCGATCTCGCTCTCCGGGGAGGACGACTCCAGGTGGAGGAGCTGGGCGATGACGACGTTGGCGACGCCGTCGTCGATCTCGGTGCCGAGGAAGATGATCCGCTCGGACAGCAGCCGGCTGAAGACGTCGTAGGACCGCTCGCCCTGCGGGGTGCGCTCGACGACGTTCGGAATCGTGTACGAACCCATCACTGGAGCCCCATCCTGCGTCGGGTGGCCGCCGGGCGGACGTCCGAGAGGGACTCCACGACCCGGTCCACCATGCCGTACTCCCTGGCCTCCTCGGCCGTGAACCAGCGGTCCCGGTCACCGTCCCGGGAGACGGTCTCCGGGCTCTGGCCGGTGTGCTCCGCGGTGATCCGCTCGATGGTCCGCTTGGTGAACTCCAGGTTCTCCGCCTGGATCTCGATGTCTGCCGTCGTGCCGCCGATGCCCGCCGAGGGCTGGTGCATCATGATCCGCGCGTTCGGCAGCGCATAGCGCTTGCCCGGCGCGCCGACGCTCAGCAGGAACTGCCCCATGCTGGCCGCGAAACCCATGGCCAGCGTGGAGACGTCGTTCGGGATGAGCCGCATCGTGTCGTAGATGGCGAGGCCCGCGTGCACCGCCCCGCCCGGGCTGTTGATGTACAGGCTGATGTCGGTGTGCGCGTCCTCCGCGGACAGGATGAGCAACTGGGAGCAGACCCGGTTCGCGGAGACCTCGTCGACCTGGGTGCCCAGCAGCACGATGCGCTGCGCGAGCAGCTGGGCGGCCAGGTGGTCGTCGAAACGGGTCGGAGGGGTGTCGCCCTCCTCCGCCCGCGGGGCGAGCGTCGTGAGTGGAGTCATCGGTTCTCCTCGTCGCGGCAGCGAGTGCCTGGACTGTCGGGGATGTGCCGTCGACTCCACTGTTGACCTCGGGTGATGCCCGTGAACGGTTTCTCTGCCCTCGGCAGATCCGCTACCGGCGGAGCCCGAAGGCTCAGCCCTTCCCGCGCAACTGGCCGAAGAACGCCCGCACATCACCGACCAGCAGGTCCGGCTCCTCCATCGCCGCGAAGTGGCCGCCGCGGTCGAACTCCGTCCAGTGGACGATGTTGTCCGTCCGCTCCGCCTTGTGGCGCAGCGGGATCTGGGGGTCGCCGAAGAAGGACGCCACCCCGGTGGGCGCGGTGGAGGGCTCCTGCGGGGCGGCGATCCTCTCGCCCCGGGCGTGGGCGCGCTCGTAATAGACCCGGGCGGACGAACCGGCCGTGCCCGTCAGCCAGTACAGCATCACGTTGGTGAGCATCAGGTCCCGGTCGACGGCCTCTTCGGGCAGCTCACGGGAGTCCGTCCACTCCCGGAACTTCTCGACGATCCAGGCCAGTTGCCCCACGGGTGAGTCCGTGAGCGCGTAGGCCAGGGTCTGCGGCCGGGTGGACTGCACATGGAAGTAGCCCGTGCCGTCGCGGGACCACTCCTGCCACCGTCGCCACGAGGTGAGCGTCCGCTCCCGCTCCGCGGGGCTCAGTGCCTCCAGCTCCCCGGCGGTCGGCTCGGTGGCCGCCTGCGCGCCCGGCAGGAGATTGAGGTGGACGCCGACCACCCGGCCGGGGTGGACGCGGCCCAGTTCGCGGGAGACGGCCGCACCCCAGTCACCGCCCTGCGCGCCGAACCGCTCGTAGCCGAGGCGCGTCATCAGCTCGGCCCACGCGTCGGCGATCCGGCGCGCCTCCCAGCCGGTCTCCCGGGTGGGCCCGGAGAACCCGAAACCGGGAATGCTCGGCAGCACGACATGGAAGGCGTCGGCCGGATCGCCGCCGTGGGCGGCCGGGTCCGTCAGCGGTCCGACGACGTCGAGGAACTCCACGATCGACCCCGGCCATCCGTGCGTGACGACCAGAGGGGTGGCGTCGGGCTCGGGGGAGCGGATGTGGGCGAAGTGCACCCGCGCCCCGTCGATCTCGGTGGTGAACTGCGGCCACGCGTTCAGCCGCGCCTCCGCGGCCCGCCAGTCGTACGCGTGCCGCCAGTACCGCACCAGCTCGCGCAGATAGCCCGACGGAACGCCGTAGGTCCAGCCCACGCCGGGCAGCTCGTCGGGCCACCGGGCCCGGTCGAGGCGGTCGTGGAGATCGTCGAGGTCGCTCTGCGGTACGTCGATGCGGAAGGGACGGATGCCGCTGTCGGCGGGCGTGGGCGTCATCCCGCGATGCTAGTTCCGAACGGTGTACCGGCCACCTGAATTTGCCCGTCCCCGACCGATGAGTTCCGGGGCGGGGCCCGGTCGACAGTGGTGACAGCGTTCCGGCGTGCAGGAGGACTCATGACCACCGACGGTTTCACCACGTGTCTCTGGTTCGACGGCCAGGCCGAGGAGGCCGCCCATCACTACGTCTCGATCTTCAAGAACTCCAGCATCGGCAAGATCGCGCGCTACCCCGAGGGAGCGCCCCAGGCCGCCGGCAGCGTGATGACCGTCGAGTTCACGGCCAACGGGCACAGGTTCCTCGGGCTCAACGGCGGCCCCCAGTTCACGTTCACCGAGGCCACCTCCTTCATGATCCACTGCGAGAACCAGGAGGAGATCGACTACTACTGGACCAGGCTCACCGAGAACGGCGGCGAGCCCGGCCCCTGCGGCTGGCTCAAGGACAGGTTCGGCCTGTCCTGGCAGGTCGTCCCGGACCGGCTCGACGAGATGATCACCGACCCGGATCCGGCGAAGGCGGCCCGGGTGACCCAGGCGTTCATGGCGATGAGCAAGTTCGACCTCGCCGCCCTGGAGAAGGCGTACGCGGGCGAGTGAGGTGCCGCGGCCAGGGGCAGGGCCGTGCCCTGCGGGGATGCCGCCCTGCCCTCACGCCGCCTCGGCCAGGATCTCCCGGATGACGTACCGGGAGTTCTCCGCGACGGGCGGGTTCGTCTCCCAGTAGTACGGCAGCGCGATGACGGCGATCGACAGGGCCCAGCCCCGGGCCCGTGCCCATTCGGCCTCGCCGGCGCCCACGGCCGCGCGGAACAGACCGCGGGCCGCGCCGGGCAGCAGGCACCAGGCGCCGATGAGGTCGACGGCGGGATCGCCGACCCCCACCGTGCCGAAGTCGATCACGGCGCTCAACCGTCCGCCCGTGACCAGGAGATTCCCGGCCATCAGGTCGCCGTGCGCCCAGACGGGCGGCCCGGTGTGCTCCGGAGCCCGCAGGGCCTCTTCCCACACCTCGGTCACCGCGGCGGTGTCGACCCGTCCCGTGAGCTGCGCGAGCGCGTCACGCAGGAAGGGGTCCCGGGTCGCCAACGGCACTCCCCGGTACCCCGGAGGGCCCTCGGACGCGTCGATACGGCGCAGGGCCGTGAGGTACGCCGCCAGGTCCTCGGCGAGCAGCTCGGGCTCCTCGAGCCGGCCGGGCACCGGGTTGCGGCCGTCCAGCCAGCCGTAGACCGACCAGGGCCAGGGGAAGCCGTCGCCGGGTTCGCCCCGGCCGAGGGGCTCGGGCGAGGCGGCGGGCAGCCCCGGGCCGAGCCGGGGCAGCCAGCGCAGTTCGTGGGCGATCGCCTCCACGGCGCGGGGGTGCCGGGGGAGACGGACGACCTTGTCCGCGCCGAGGCGGAACATGGCGTTCTCCGTCCCGGACGACTCCAGCCGCCGCAGCGGCAGCCCGGCCCACTGCGGGAACTGCCCGGCGATCAGCCGGCCGACGAGCGTCACGTCGATGTCCAGCTCGTCCTCATGCATGCGCACGGTGCTCATGGGGCCCATTCGAGCCGTCAACGCGCCGCCTGTCGAACGGTTTTGGTGACCTCCCGGGCGATGCGCAGGATGCCGGGGGAACGGACCGGGCAGGGCTTCGGCGTGGACGTGGTGGGGGCCAGGCAGAAGTGCAGGTAGTCGTCGTCGCGGTGCAGTGCCGTGCGGTCGCGGCCGGGCTGTGTGCACAAGCCGGGGTGGCCACGCTCGTAGGCCGTGCACGGCAGGTACTGCGTCCAGGCGTAGCGGCCTGTGGCCGGGCTCACCGCCTTCCCGGCGTCCGCCACGAGGTCGCCTGAGGCGGCGGCCCGCTTCTCGTAGAGCGCGTTGACGCGCCGGACCCGCTCGGGCGTGATCGGGTCCGGGCCCTGTGACACCCACACGATCCGCGGGCGGTCGTCGCCCCCGGCCGCGGCGATCTGCTCGGTGAGCCGGCGCGCGTCGGCGTCGTAGCGGCTGAAGTACCGGGCCGGGTCCTTGTCGTAGGTGATGCCGTCCATGCACGGCGTGTAGCCCCAGGAGTTCCCCCAGAACTGCAGGACCACGACGTCGGGCCGCAGCCTGCGCACCAGCGCGGCGGCCTTGTCGGCGGCCGGCACCAGGGACCGCTCGGCCGTGCCCTCCAGGTAGTCGCACAGGGTCGTCCCGGAGTACGGGGCACCGGTGTAGCGCGCCTTCAGGTCCCGGCGTAACTCCTGCCCGAGGACCTTCTGGCCCTCCATCGCCAGCGAGTCCCCGAGGTAGAGCACCGTGGGAGCCCGCTTCGGTTCGGGGGCGGGGGAGGCGGCGGAGGCGGGGGCGCGCTGGTGGGTGGCGGCCGACGCACCGGGTGCGGTCGGCGCCGGCTCCTCGGGTGCGGACGCGGGATCGCCGCACCCGCCGAGGAGCACCCCGGCCAGCAGAATCCCCACGACCCACGGCTTGCGCATACGGCAACTCCCGCCCCGGCCACCGAAACGGCACTCAGGCAAGCACAGCCGGGCCCCGGGGGGAAGACGTACGCCGGTCGCGATGGCCGGGACCGGCCGGTTCCGCCCCATAGGGGGCGGCGGGCACCCGCTCACCGCGCGGGCCGGCCCCCGGGTGACTAGCGTGAGGAAGCGGACGATCCCACTCATGCGGAGAGGGCCGTGACCATGGCCGTGCAACCTGAGGGAACCCCCTGCTGGGCCGACGCGATGTTCGGCGACCTCGAAGGGGCCAAGAGCTTCTACGGAGACGTGCTGGGCTGGACCTTCGCCGAGGCGTCGGCGGACTTCGGCAATTACACGGAGGCCTACGCCAACGGCAAGGCGGTCGCCGCCGTCGTCCCGCCCATGCCCGGCCAGGAAGGCCTGTCGCAGTGGTGCCTGTACTTCGCGTCGCAGGACGCCGCCGCCACCGCCGCCCGGATCGGTGAGCACGGCGGTGAGGTGCTGATGGAGCCGATGCGGGTCGCCGACTTCGGCACCATGTGCCTGGCCCGGGACCCGAGTGGCGTCGTCTTCGGCGTCTGGCAGGCGGGCACGCACGAGGGCTTCCAGGTGATGGGCGAACCCGGCGCCTACACCTGGGCGGAGGTCTTCACCCGCGAGCCGGAGAAGTCCGACGCGTTCTTCCCCGCCGTCTTCTCCTACCGGCAGCGGGACATGGAGGACGGCGAGATGAACTTCCGGATCTACGACCTGGGCGAACACACCGTGCTGGGCCGGATGAAGATGACGGAGGAGTTTCCGCCCGAGGTGCGGCCGTACATCAACGTCTACTTCACCGTCGAGGACTGTGACGAGGCCGTGGCGAGGGCCGCCAAGCTCGGTGGCGTCCTGCGGTTCGGTCCGATGACCACGCCGTTCGGCCGGTTCGCGGCGATCAGCGACCCGCAGGGTGCGAACTTCTCGGTGATCGACACCTCGACGACCGAGGGAGAGATGCCGAAGCTGACCGACGTGGGGTAGGCGCCCGGACCTCGCGGCCGGACGGCCCTCGCGGCCATGGCATGATCGAGCGCATGCGTGAACGTGTTGTGGCCGCGTGTGACGGGGCTTCCAAGGGAAATCCCGGGCCCGCGGGCTGGGCCTGGGTCGTCGCCGACGCTTCCGAGACGCCGGAGCGGTGGGAGGCGGGGCCGCTCGGCAAGGCCACCAACAATGTCGCCGAACTCACCGCCCTGGAGCGCCTGCTGGCGGCGACCGACCCGGACGTGCCGCTCGAGATCCGGATGGACTCGCAGTACGCGATGAAGGCCGTCACCACCTGGCTGCCCGGCTGGAAGCGCAACGGCTGGAAGACCTCCGCCGGCAAGCCGGTCGCCAACCAGGACCTCGTCGTGCGCATCGACGAACTCCTGGACGGCCGCTCGGTCGAGTTCCGCTACGTCCCCGCCCACCAGGTCGACGGCGACCGGCTCAACGACTTCGCCGACCGTGCGGCCAGCCAGGCCGCCATCGTCCAGGAGCCGGCGGGCAGCGGCCTCGGCTCCCCGGAGCCGCCGCCCGCCCCGGACACCCCGGCGAAGGCTCCCCAGTCCCGCCCGCGCGGCGGCGCGGCCCGCACCGCCAAGGCGGCGGGGAAGGGGTCCGCGCGCACGATCAAGGCGAAGTTCCCCGGCCGCTGCCAGTGCGGCCGCCCCTACGCGGCCGGCGAGCCCATCGCCAAGAACGACAGCGGCTGGGGCCACCCGGAGTGCCGCACGGGCGCGACCGTCTGATCAGACGTCGAACGTGTAGTGCGGCGTGTGGTCGAGCAGGTCCGCCGGACTCGTGTCGTGCCACGGCCGCATCGTCTCGTTCAGGTCGATCACGTTCGGCGTGCCCGCGGCGGGCAGATAGACGGAGCCGGGGTGCCGGCGCTGCCACTCGGCCCACAGCTTGTCTATGTACGCGTGGTGCAGCCAGAACACCGGGTCGTTGGGGGAGACGCCGGTGGCCATCTGCCCGCCGACCCAGACATGGACGCGGTTGTGCAGATTGACGCCCCGCCACCCTTCGAGGTGGTTGCGGAAGCCGTCCGAGCCGCTGTTCCAGGGCGCCATGTCGTACGTGGACATCGCCAGCACCGACTCGACGTCGGCCCGCGTCGGCAGTTCGCGCGTCCCGGAACCGAGGGAGCGCCGCAGGAAGGTACGGCCGTCGACCCGCACGTTGATCGGCCAGTTGCCGCCGGACGCGGAGAACGCGCCGTCCGTGACCCGGCCGTCCCGCTCCCGCCCGGTGCCGCCGAGGAAGTCGGGCGCCCACAGCGAGGCGCGCGGGGTGCGGTCGACGGTCCAGTCCCAGTAGGGCAGTGTCACCGACGCGTCCACCGACTGCAGCGCCCGTTCGAACTCCAGGAGGAATCTTCGGTGCCAGGGCAGGAAGGACGGTGAGCGGTGCCCGGTCCGCTCACCGTTGTCGGTGTCGGAGACGATGAACGCGTTGTGCGTCGTGACGAATTCGTCGTAGCGGCCGCTGCGCTTCAGCTCCAGCAGCGCGGCGACGAAGCGCCGCTTCTCGTCGGCGGTCAGGGTGGACTGGTTCTTGCGGACAGCCATGTGCGGGTGCTCCAGATGCCTTGCGTGGAGGGTCAGTTGGCGGGGAAGGGCAGCAGGGGCGCGCCCTGCAGCTCGTCCACCGCGGCGCGGGCGGCCGCGCGCGGGGTGGCCACCGGGTCGTAGTGGCTGACGACGCTGATCCAGCTGCCGTCGGCGTTGCGCATCACGTGCAGCTCCACACCGTCGACGAACACCGCGTATCCCGCGCCGTGATGGTGGTGACCGGACCCGGCCGGCCGGCCCTGTATCCGGCGGCCCTTGTAGACCTCGTCGAAGGTCCCGGGGGAGTCGTGGTGTCCGGCGGCCGAGGCCGGCATGGTGGCTGACAACGTCCCCGCGCTCGCGGTGAGGACGGCCGCCGCGGTGAGCGCGCGGCGACGGCTGAGTTCCGGCACAGGGACCTCCTGTATCGATTCGGCTGATGACCCCGCATGCCTACCGGCCGGCCCGCTACCGGGAGAAATCCACGCGAGCCGGTTGGCTGTGATCAGGGCAATTCCCCTCATGTCGTGCAAGGTTGAACGAAGATGATCTTGTCGCGCGAGGTCCGCGCGCGAGGGCGGAAGGGGAAATTCCACCCGCAGGGAGCGCGGTGCCGGATGTTTCTGCCGGTGCGGTCCATCGCCCGTGGCAGGCGTCACACCGCAAGACTGGCGCGATTCGGCGGTCCGGTCGGCGGTGCCCGCATGCTGCTACTCTGCGTCGGCAATCGACAGCTCTCGGTAATTGTCAGGGGTGTGCGTGAAGGTCGCCTGTGTCGGCGGCGGGCCCGCCGGTCTGTATCTCTCGATCCTGCTCAAGCGGCAGGACCCGTCCCACGACGTCACCGTCCACGAACGTGACCCGGAGGGCTCGACCTACGGCTGGGGGGTGACGTACTGGCGCGAACTGCTCGACCGGCTCCACGAGCAGGATCCCGAGTCGGCGCGCGTCCTGGACGCCGATTCCGTCCGGTGGAGCGACGGGGTCGCCCACGTCCGGGACCTGACAACCCGGCACCGCGGCGATCAGGGCCACGGCATCGGCCGCCACCGGCTGCTGGAGATCCTCGCCGGCCGGGCGCGCGACCTCGGTGTCCGCCTGGAGTACGAGCGCGAGATCACCGCCGGAGAACTGCCCTCCGACGCCGACCTGATCGTGGCCGCCGACGGTGTCCGCAGCGCCCTGCGCACCCACCGCTCCGCGCACTTCGGCACCCGGCTCACGGCCGGGCGCAACCCGTACATCTGGCTCGGCACCACCAAGGTCTTCGACGCCTTCACCTTCGCCTTCGTGGAGACCGGCCACGGCTGGATCTGGTTCTACGGCTACGGCTACGGGCCCGACCGCAGCACCTGCGTCGTCGAGTGCGCGCCCGAGACCCGGGCCGGGCTCGGACTCGACCGGGCGAGCGAGGCCGACGGACGCGCCCTGCTGGAGCGGCTCTTCGCCGATGTCCTCGACGGTCACCCCCTGCTGGGCCGCCCCGGCGGCACCCCGTGGCAGACCTTCCGCACCCTCACGAACGACACCTGGCGGCACGGCAACCTCGTCCTGCTCGGCGACGCCGCCCACACCACCCACTACTCCATCGGCGCCGGCACCACCCTCGCCCTGGAGGACGCCATCGCCCTGGCCACCGCGCTGCGCGAGCACTCGGATCTCCCGCAGGCCCTCGCCCGCTACGAACGGGAACGCAAGGCGGCCCTCCTGCCCGTGCAGAGCGCGGCCCGCTACAGCGCCCAGTGGTACGAGAACCTGCCGCGCTACATGGACCTGCCCCCGGAGCGCATGTTCGCCCTGCTCGGCCAGCGTCACTCGCCCCTGCTGCCCCATGTCCCGCCCCGGCTGTACTACCGGCTCGACCGGGCGGCGGGGCGGCTGGAGCCGCTGCGCCGGTTCAAGCGCTGGCTGGGTCCGAAGGTCGCGCGGACGGTGCACGCGCGGGCGCTGTCCTCCCGAGAGCAGCCCGTGAGTCCTGGGTGAATTGCCATTCACCGGCTATGGTGAATTGCCATTCACCCCGCGCCCTCATCCGGCGCCGCCCGCTGGAGTGCCGATGGACCGGACCGCCGCGATACGCAAACCGCCCCGTGCGAACACCGTCCGGGAGCGGCTCACCGTCCCGGTGCTCGCGTTCGGCGGCATCCTCATGGCCGTCATGCAGACCGTGGTCGTACCGCTGCTGCCCGACCTGCCCCGGCTCACCGGCGCCTCGGCGGGCGCGGTCTCCTGGATGGTCACGGCCACCCTGCTCTCCGGCGCCGTCCTCACACCCGTTCTCGGCCGGGCGGGCGACATGTACGGCAAGCGGCGCGTCCTCATGGCGGCCCTGGGGCTGATGACCGCCGGCTCGGTCCTGTGCGCCCTGACCTCCGACATCGCCGTGCTCATTGCCGCCCGCACCCTGTCCGGAGCCGCCGCAGCGGTCGTCCCGCTGTCCATCAGCATCCTGCGGGACGAACTGCCGCCCCCGCGCCGGGGATCGGCCGTGGCGCTGATGAGCTCGACCGTCGGCATCGGCGCCGCGCTCGGCCTGCCCCTGGCCGCGGTGATCGTCCAGTACGCCAACTGGCACACGATGTTCTGGGTGACCAGCGCCCTCGGTGCCCTCGGCGTCACGCTGGTGCGGTGGGCGGTGCGCGAGTCGCCGGTGCGTGAGCCCGGCCGGTTCGATATCCCCGGCACACTGGGGCTCGCCGCCGGGCTGGTCTGCCTGCTGCTCGGGGTGTCTCAGGGCGGGCCATGGGGCTGGGGCAGCGGGCGGGTCCTGGGTCTCTTCGCCGCCTCCGTCGCCGTGCTCGCGCTGTGGTCGTGGCAGCAGCTCCGGACCGAACGGCCGCTGGTGGACCTGCGGTTGGTGAGGCAGCCCCGGGTCGGCCTGTCCCATGTGGCCGCGCTGCTAGCCGGGTTCGCGTTCTACGCCAACACCCTCGTCACCGCCCAGCTGGTGCAGGCACCGGAGGCCACCGGGTACGGGCTCGGGCTGTCCATCGTCGCCACCGGCCTGTGCCTGCTGCCGAGCGGCATCGTCATGCTGCTGCTGTCGCCCGTCTCCGCCCGGATCTCCGCGGCGCACGGGCCGCGCGTCACCCTGGCCCTCGGGGCGACCGTCATCGCGGCCGGGTACGCCGTGCGCATCGCCGACAGCCGCGACCTGTGGATGATCATCGCGGGGGCCGCGGTCGTCGCGGTCGGCACCACCCTGGCCTACTCGGCGCTGCCCACCCTCATCCTGCGGGCCGTGCCGCCCCGGCAGACCGCCTCCGCCAACGGCGTCAACGTCCTGATGCGCACGATCGGCCAGGCCGGCTCCAGCGCCGCCGTGGCCGCCGTCCTGATGCACCACGCCGGCCCGGTCGGCGGTGTCCCGGTGCCCACCCTGCACGGCTACCTGCTGGCGTTCGCAATGGCCGGCACGGTCGCCCTCGTGGCCGCCGCGGCGGCGCTGTGCATCCCCGGCGACTCCGCGCAGGACGTCACGGACGGAACGGACGAAACAGATGGAACAGGCGGAACGGGTGGTCCGGATCGGGCCCGAAACCGTACCCGGGGCGCGCGGAACGAGGCGATGGAGGGAGCATGAGTGGCGTGAGCACTCCACCCGTCACGCCCACACCCGCCCGCAGGGACGCCGAGTCGACCAAGGCGGCCATCCTGAAGGCGGCCCGGTACCTGCTGGCCCGGCACGCGCACGGCGACATCACCCTCAAGACGGTCGCCGACCGTGCCGGAGTGAGCCCGCCGCTGATCCTCAAGTACTTCGGCAACAAGGACACGCTCTTCGCCCGGGTCATGTCCTTCGAGACCGACGCCGACGCCCTGCTGGCCGCGCCGCTCGGGGAACTCGGCCCTCACATGGTCCGGCACGTGCTGGTCAGCCAGTCCGAGCAGGGAGCCGACCCGCTGCTGCGGATCGTGTTCGCACCCCTGCACGGCGAGCAGGGCGACATCCTGCGCGCCAACTTCCGCACCCAGGTGACCGACCGCCTCACCGACCGCCTCAGCGGCCCCGACGCGGGCCTGCGCGCCGAACTGGCCGTCGCCACCCTGCTCGGCCTGGGCGTGATGTACGGCATCGCGCGCGGCAGTGAACTGAGGGCGAGCACCGTCGACACGCTGGTGGACCGGTACGCCCCGACCGTGCAGGCGTACCTCTCCCCTTAGCCGAACAGCCGGTCCAGGAAGGCGTTGCCGTACACCCGGTGCGGGTCGAGCCGGTCCAGCACCGCGTCCGCCTCCGCCCACGCGGCAGGGCCGACCGCCGCCGGAACGACGTCGCCCAGCACCTCCTCGTCGCTCCACACCCCGTCGTCCGTGTACGCCCAGCCCTTGGACCACTCCACCCGGGTGAGCGCGAACCCGCCGTCGAAGGCGCGCAGCAGGAACCGCTCGATCTCGCGCAGGAACGCCTCCGCGTCCGGCGTGCCCGGCAGCGTCAGGATGTCCAGCCACACGGCCGTGTCCCACTCGGGGTGGTCCTCGGGCGGCCGGAGGGCCGACAGCAGCGGCGGACGGGCCCCGGCCACTCCCGTGTCGCCCGGGTCGTCCAGTCCGGTCACCCGGATCTCCACGGAGCCGTTCACCGGGAAGCTGCCCCGGGCGGAGTAGGCCGTCAGCCGCTCGCGGTAGAACGCGGCGAACTCGGAGACCACCCGCTGCACCCGGTCCCGCGAGGTGAGGACCGCGTAGCCGTTGGCGTGCACGCGCAGTGTGGTCGGCTTCAGATAGAGCAGCGTGTTCTTGGACGGTCCCCAGAGGTCGGCGGACAGCGTCGTCACCAGCCCGAGTGCGGCGGCCTCGTACTGCGCGGTGCCGAGCACCGGCGCCAGGTACCAGGCGGCCTCCGACGTCATCCGGCCGACCAGCGCCGCCACCGGTCCCGGGATGTTGTCCGAGAACGGGTAGTTGTACGGCCGGGTCACCTTCCGCGAGGTCAGTGGCCGGACCGGGGAGACGCTCCACACCTTCAGCCAGGGGTGCTCGGTGAAGGCGAACCAGATCGCCTCGACCCGGCCCGCCTCGTCCAGGAAGCTCGCGAAGGTCCGCCCGTCGCCCGAACCGGGCGCGGCGAACAGCTCCCCGGCCGGGATGTCCGTACGGCTCACGCACCTGAGGTCGGTGTTCGCGCCCACCCGCAGCACCACCTCGGTCACCAGGGACCGCCCGAGATGGGTCAGCAGCGCGGCACAGTCGGCCTCGTCGCGGTGGAACGTGCGCAGCACGTACGCGTCGGCCCCGGGGTCCCACACGACCGCCGTGAGCGAGAGGACCAGATTGCTGAGCGAGCCGTACGTGTGCCCGGGCCGCCGCCGCTCGCCCCGCGCGGGTACGGCGGTGCCGTGCGCGTCGACGGCGAGGGCGCCGCCCAGGGTGAGCACGCCGGGAGCGGGGGTGGCCGTGACGCCGAGGCCGTGCTCCTCCAGGAAGGTCAGCAGCGTCTCCAGGGTCACACCGGTGCCGGCGCGCACGGCGGTGGGGGAGTCCAGGGCCAGGCCGGTGAGATGGGGTGCGGTGTCGACGAGGAGGACCGGCGCCCCGGACGGCGTCCCCTCGGTGACCGTCAGGGGCGACCAGCCGTGGGAGGCGCCCCGGGCGCGTACCCGCCAGCCGTGCCGCCACGCCCAGTTGACGACGGCGACCACCTGGTCCGGGTCGCCCGGCGCACAGGCCCACAGGCCGTCGGCGGTGATCTCGCCGACCCAGTTCCGGTACGCCGAGCGGTACAGCGCGACATCGGCGGGGAAGTCCGGCAATTCCGTGGCGGCGACCGCCGGATCCGCCGGCAGGCCGGGCACGACGGCCAGTGCGGCGGCGGTGAGGAGGAAGCCCCGGCGGGTCCAGGGCGACGCGTCCGAAGGGTGGTTGTTCGCTGAACCAGTGGTCACGTCAAGCACGCTAGAGGCCGGTTGACACGTGACGCGTTCCTGTCGCATCGATTCACTCGTGTGAGTGAATTGAGCCGGGTGGGCAGGCCGGAGCGATCCGTTCCGCGCAGCGCCTCTGCGGATGACAGACTGACGCCCATGGACGAGCGCACATTCGACAGATCGGGTCAGCACGCCTCCGTCGTCGGTCTGGGTACCTGGCAGCTGGGTGCCGACTGGGGGGACGTCGACGACAAGGAAGCCCTCTCGGTGCTGGAGGCGGCGGCCGAGGCCGGGGTCACCTTCTTCGACACCGCCGACGTGTACGGCGACGGCCGCAGCGAGCAGACCATCGCGGCGTTCCTCAGCGGCCGCCCGGACCTGCACGTCATGGTCGCCACCAAGATGGGCCGCCGGGTCGACCAGATCCCCGGGAACTACGTGCTCGACAACTTCCGCGCCTGGAACGACCGCTCCCGGCGCAACCTCGGCGTCGACCGCATCGACCTCGTGCAGCTGCACTGCCCGCCGACGCCCGTCTACTCCACGGACGAGGTGTTCGACGCCCTCGACACCCTGGTCGAGGAGGAGCGCGTCGCCGCCTACGGCGTCAGCGTCGAGACCTGCGCGGAGGCGCTGACCGCGATCGCGCGGCCGAACGTGGCGAGTGTGCAGATCATCCTCAACCCGTTCCGCATGAAACCCCTGCGCCAAGTGCTCCCGGCCGCCCGCGAGGCGGGCGTCGGCATCATCGCCCGCGTCCCCCTCGCCTCCGGCCTGCTGTCGGGCAAGTACACCCGGGACACCGTCTTCCCGGAGAACGACCACCGCACCTACAACCGGCACGGCGAGTCCTTCGACGTGGGCGAGACCTTCTCCGGCGTCGACTACGCCACCGGTGTGGAGGCGGCCGCCGAGTTCGCGGCGCTCGCCCCCGAGGGATACACCCCGGCCCAGCTGGCCCTGCGCTGGATCGTCGAGCAGCCCGGCGTCACGACCGTCATCCCCGGCGCGCGTTCACCCGAGCAGGCACGGGCCAACGCGGCCGCCGCCCGCCTCCCGCAACTGCCCGGCGAGACGCTGGCGGCGATCAGCGACCTCTACGACCGGCGGATCAAGGACCAGGTCGAAGGCCGCTGGTAGAAGGCCCGGCTCACGGCTCCAGGAGCAGCTGCCTCTCCTGCTCCTGGTCGCCGGAGGCGGCGCCGTCGTCGCGTGCCGTGAAAGCAGCGGTGAGGGTGTCGCTCGCCCGCCGCACGGCCTCCGGGCTGCCCTGCACGGTGACGGTCACCGGAGCCGACAGCCGGTCGGACCCCTGGCCACCGCCATCGCCGGGGCCCGCCTGCGCCTCGCCGCCGAAGGTCGCCGTGTGCACCGTCGCGTTGTCGTCGGCGGGACGCTCGTCCGGCGCCCCGAACGTGCCTTCCAGGGCGCGGACGACCGCCCGCGCGTCGTCGGCGCCTCCGCCGCTGAGCGTCACGGTGAGCTGCGTACCGGACATGCGTCCACGACCTCCTAGAACTCTGCGTCATTCGCGCCGTCCGTGTAACCGTCCCCTGATCGCTCAAACCGTCACGGAGCCCGGGAAGACGCGTCGTTACGGGGAACCCGGGAAAGAGGAGGGCTCAGGTCTCACACCGGGAGGAACAGTGGCGGACGCGTCAGAGGGCGGGATCATGCGCCGGGGGCGCAACGAGACGGAGGACGAGAGAGCGGACCGGATGTGGCAGGAGCTCATCCAGGAGGTCCGCGTGGCACAGATGGGTGTGCAGATCCTGTTCGGCTTCCTGCTCACCGTGGTGTTCACCGAGAAGTACGAAGAGCTCTCCGCCACCGACCAGACGATCTACCTCGTGACGGTCGTACTCGGCGCCTGCGCGACCGGGGCCCTCATAGGCCCGGTGTCCCTGCACCGCCTCGTCTCCGGCCGGCGCGTCAAGCCCCAGGCGGTGCGGCTGGCCTCCCGGCTCACCCTGCTCGGCCTCGTGCTGCTGCTCGCCACGACGACCGCCTCACTGCTGCTCATCCTGCGTGTGGCGACGCACGACGGTTTCGTGCCCTACCTGGTCGCCGGCGTGGTCGGCTGGTACCTGCTGTGCTGGTTCGTCCTGCCGCTGTGGACCCGGTACCGGCACACGTCGAGGTGAGGGCGCCTTCGCCAGGTACCGGTCGTGCACCCGGCCGAGCAGCAGCACGGACGCGCTCGCCCCGAGCAGCGCGCAGAACATGTCCCACTGCGTGTCCCAGACATCGCCCTGAGTGGCAAGGAAGGCGTCCGCCGCGTGCCCACCGGCCACGGCGGCCGCCCACTCGAGCATCTCGAAGACGGCGCTGAAGGCCAGGCACGCGCACACGGTCAGCGGCGCGAGCCAGCGGCTGCCGCGCAGCGGCGAGGTACGCACCAGCAGCTCGCGCACCAGCACGGCCGGCACGAAGCCCTGCATCAGGTGGCCGAACCGGTCGTAGGGATTGCGGTCCAGGCCGAGGGAGTCCCGGATCCAGTCGCCGAGCGGCACCTCGGCGTACGTGTAGTGGCCGCCCACCAACAGCACCACGGCGTGGGCGGCCAGCAGGCAGCACAGCAGGTTCGTCAGGGGCAGACGCCGCCGGAGCAGCACCAGGAGCGGCAGACCCACGACGACCCACACGACCTCCAGGAACCAGGTCGTGCGGTCGTGCGGGTTCCATGCGGACAGGACCAGCGCCGCGAGCACGCCCCACGCGAGGGCGGCGGGCAGCGACGGCCGGGGACCGGGACGTGGGTTCGGCACTGCGGACACGGCGGGCTCCTCTCGCGGGAGCCCATCGTCCTGGCGGGGGCAGGCCCTCGGCATGAGTACGCCTACTCATACCGGCCGTGCATCAACTCCCGGCGATGACGTCCGCCAGGAAGTCGTCGACATGGACCTCCTCGCAGCCCGGCGCGACCACGTCGTAGGTCTCGCGCAGGAACGCCGCGAACCCGGGCGCCCACGCGAACACCACCGCGTGGTGCCGGCCGCCGTCGGGACGGGCATCCCCGAGGAACTCCATGCGCAGCTCCCGCCACATGCCCCGCGACTCCGGGCGCATCCGCACGTCGCCCACACCGACCGGACGCCGCAGCGCGTCCCCGAGCATCTCCCGGTCCAGCTGCCACCGGGCGAGAACGCGGCCGTCATGGCTGAAGACCACGGTGACGGCGAACGGGTCCGCGGCGTCGTAGCTCAGGTGGGCGAGCACGGAGAAACGGTCCGTGTCGCCTGCCTGGAGCTGCACCACCAGGGTCTTGTGGACGAACGAGTTCACGAGGGGGCCTCCGGGAAGAACCGACGTAGAGACCTCTACTACCCCCGATCCGGCCGGAATGCTCAGCCGACCGGGTGATTCCCGCGAGCGCCCCGCAGCGACTCGATGCATACGGAGACGGCCCGCTGGAGCTCCTCCAGGCGCTGCACCATGTCGTCCTCGTAGAACTCCCCGGCGTCGTCGAAGGTGAGCTCCTCGAACACCTTGGTCGCCTTCTGCAGGCTGCTGTAGAACTTCGTGCGCCGCTCCTGCACCCGCAGCCCCGGGTCGGCCTCCACGACCTCGACGACGCGGGACTTCATCGTGTCGTACGCCTCGGCCGCCCACTCGCCGGCGTCCTCGCCCTCGTCCAGCTCGTCGATGAGCGACAGGTGCCGCTCGGCCTCCTGCCGCAGGTCGGCGGGTGCGTCGACGGTCTGCCCGGCGGGCGTCTTGATCTGGCCCGACTCGGCGATCTGGCGCACGTATCCGATCCGGTCCGCCGCCCTGCTCTCGCCGGCGACGGCCTTCTTCAGCTCATCGGTGCGCACCACGTCACGGGCCAGCTCCGACTGGAGGCCCGGGTCCTCGCGGACGCGGTCCAGCAGGGCCTGGCGGGCCGCGCGGGCGGTGGCGGGGTCGGCGAGAATCGCGGCGCGCAGGGCGGTGGGGTTCTCCGCCACTTCCAAGGCCTTCGTGGGCCGGATGCCCTCCGCCTCGGCGGCCTCCGAGATGGCGGTGCCGCGCTCGGAGGCCGCGCTGCTGCGGGAGACGTAGTAACTCAGCCACACGTCCGCGTCCGGCAGGTCCACCTCCTGGCCCGGTGTCAGCGCCTCGAAGTGCGGGACCATCCCGTCGTCGGCCGCCCGGTCCCACGCCTTGTAGTAGCGCATGACCCGCTCCGGGGAGCAGCCGGCGAGTTCCGCGAAAGCCTTCGCGGACACCTTCGGCGTCTCGTCCGCGCCCTGACCGCCGGGGCGCACGCTGCGCGCCACCTTCAGACCGAACGCCCACCCTCCGGTCCGGGCGTACGCCCCGAACTCCCGCGCGTCCCGCGCGACCGGGTCGGAGACGGGCGCCGGGGCAGCGGGGGACGTCTCGGGCGGGGTGATGGCTACGGTCACGGACGACTCTCCTGAGGTGGGGCAGATCGGACGGCACGAGGTGCGGGCGGAAGCCTAGCGGCACCCGCTGACCTCGCCGTTCACCCCCCGCACGGCCCGGCCGAAAACCGCTGTCCCGGCCGGGCGCGGGTGCGCGAGGATGCCCGGCATGGTGCGACAGGAGGCGGATGCGGTGCTGCGCCGCTGCGCGGAGTGCGGCGGCTACGCGTACGGCGGTGCCCCCGCCTGCGCCCTCTGCCGTGACCTCGTGGACGACATCGTCGAGGCGGAGTGGGCCGCCTTCCTGCGCCAGTGGGACACCCCCGCGGGCGGTGACCAGGAGCGCGCCCTGGCCGAGATGGTCGCGGCCGAACCGGACCGGCACGACTGGCGGCTGGTGGACGCCGCCCTCGACCGGCTGGTGTGCCCCGACTGCGGTGACCGGCTCACCCGCGGCCCGGCCGGCTGCCCCTCTTGCGACCGGGCACACGGCTACCGCTACGCCGCGATCGAGACGGACCGGCCCGGTGTCCCGCCCGGCAACGAGCACGCGATCCGGGTCAACGTCTCGGTGGTGCGCAGGCCGCAGGTCACCTCCGAGAGCGAAGTGCTCGTCCGGCGCCTGCTGCTGCCCCTCCTCCTGGCCGGGTTCCTGCCCACGACCGAGGAGGCCCAGCGGATGAGCGCGCTCGTGAAGAAGAGCCCCCCGGGGCGGAGGGCTCAACTGGTCGAACAGGCCGTGCAGGCGCTGGCCGAGGACTTCAGCCGAACGCGTCGCGCAGCGCGGGCAGCAGGGTCTTCTCCGACCAGTCCAGGTACGCCGGCTGCGTGTCACCGCCGATCTGAACGAGGGCGATCTCGGTGAACCCGGCCTCGGCGTACGGGCGGACGGCCTCGACGAACGCGTCCGGGTCGTCACCGCACGGGATGGACTCGGCCACGTCGTCCTCCGTGACGAACTGGGTCGCCGCCTCGAAGGAATCCGGGTGCGGAAGCTCCGAGTTGACCTTCCAGCCGCTCCCGAACCAGCGGAACTGGGAGTGGGCCCGCTTGACGGCCGTGTCCCGGTCCGGGTCGTAGCAGACGGGCAGCTGGCCGACGCGGGGCTTGCCCTGACCGCCGTGCCGGTCGAACGCCTCCAGCAGCCCGGCCTTGGGCTCCGTGGCGATCACCAGGTCGCCCAGCCGGCCCGCGAGTTCACAGGACCGCTCGCCGGAGACGGCGATGCCGATGGGCGGCGCCTCGTCCGGCAGGTCCCACAGCCGGGCCGACTCCACGTCGAAGTGCGTGCCGCGACGGTTGACGTGACCGCCCTCGAAGAGGGCGCGGATGATCTCCACGGCTTCCTCGAACATCTCGTGCCGCACGTCGACGGACGGCCAGCCGCCGCCCACCACGTGCTCGTTGAGGTTCTCGCCCGAGCCCAGCCCGAGCCGGAAGCGGCCCTCGGACAGCAGTTGGAGGGTCGCCGCCTTCTGCGCCACCACCGCGGGGTGGTAGCGGAACGTCGGGCACGTCACATACGTCATCAGCGGGATACGTGACGTGGCCTGGGCGGCCGCACCGAGCACGGCCCACGCGTACGGCGAATGACCCTGCGAGCGCAGCCACGGGAAGTAGTGGTCGGAGGTCACCGAGAAGTCGAAGCCCACCTTCTCGGCCCGCACCACATGGTCGACGAGCTCTCGGGGGCCGGCCTGTTCGGTCATCATCGTGTATCCGATTTGCACCATAACCGGCGAGTCCCCTGACCGAGAGCCCGGAAACGGCTCGATCGAGGTCAGCCGACGGGTGCAGGATGCACGCATGAGTGCTTCCGCCCTGCCGACGTCCCCTCCCGCCGCCCAGGGGGTCGACGCCTCCGGCGTCCAGGCCTTCCTCGACGCCCTCGAAGCCGCCCCCGAGATCGAGCCGCACAGCCTGATGATCATGCGGCACGGGCACCTGGTCGCCTCCGGCTGGTGGGCGCCGTACACCGCCGAGCGTCCCCATCTGCTGTACTCGCTCAGCAAGAGCTTCACCGGGACCGCCGCCGCCCTGGCCGAGGCCGAGGGGCTGCTCGACTTCGACGCGCCGGTGATCTCGTACTTCCCGGAGTTCGAGGCGGACATCACCGATCCGCGCAGCCGGGCCATGCTCGTCCGGCACGTGGCCTCCATGGCGAGCGGTCACCGGCGGGACACCATCGACCAGGCCTTCGGACGGGACGTCGCCGAGCCCGTCCGGCAGTTCCTGCTGCTGCCCCCGGACGGCGACCCGGGCACCGTCTTCGCCTACAACCAGCCCGCCACCTACACGCTCGCCGCGATCGTCCAGCGGGTGACCGGGCAGCCGCTCACCCGGTATCTGCGGCCCCGGCTGCTGGACCCGCTGGGTATCGGCGAGGTGGCCTGGCTGCGGGACCGCACCGGCCGCGAACTCGGCTTCAGCGGTCTGCACGCCACCACCGACGCCGTCGCCCGGCTCGGACAGCTGTATCTGCGTGACGGGCTCTGGGCGGGTGAGCGGCTGCTGCCGCGGGGATGGGCGGCCCGGGCATCGCGACCCCGCACGAAGACCGCGGGAGCCATGGGAGACACGGACCGGCAGGACTGGGACCAGGGTTACGGCTACCAGTTCTGGACGTCCCGGCACGGCTACCGGGGCGACGGCGCGTTCGGCCAGTTCTGCCTGGTGCTCCCGGAGCACGACGCCGTGATCGCGG
This sequence comes from Streptomyces sp. NPDC012466, assembly GCF_042955215.1. Taxonomy (NCBI): domain Bacteria; kingdom Bacillati; phylum Actinomycetota; class Actinomycetes; order Kitasatosporales; family Streptomycetaceae; genus Streptomyces; species Streptomyces sp. NPDC012466. Next base: position 95,679 of record NZ_JBIBEQ010000015.1, read on the forward strand.
CGACCGCGGCGACCGAGCGGATGCAGGAGTACCTGAACCTGGTCTGGAAGCATCTGCTGCCGGCCTTCGGACCGGAGCCGCTGACCGATCGTGAGGCCGCCGACGCCGAGTTGCGCGAGCGCCTCGGCCGGCTCGCGCTGCCGCCCGCGCCGGGCCGGCCCGCGCCTGCGGAGGAGGACGGGGACTGGTCCGCCGCGCACTTCACGCCCTCCGCGGGCGCCGGACCGGTCCGGTCGGCCGGGTTCGCCCGGGACGCGGACGGCTGGACGCTCGCGCTCACCGGAGCGGCGGACCGCCCGGACCAGCCGGACCGGCTGGACCTGCGCCTCGCGGGGGAGGGCTGGACGGTCGCCGAGGAAAGCGTGCCGACCGCAGTGAGCGGCGGCTGGACCGAGCCGGGCACACTGGCCGTGGAGGTGGTGTTCCTGGAGACCCCGCACCGCCTGGCACTGACCTGCTCCCTGGCGGACCGGACGCTCACCGCGCAGTGGCGCACCCAGCCCCTGCACGGCGGCCGGTTCGCCTCCCTGCGCGCCCCGCGCGGCTCAGTCTGAGCCGGGCCGGAAGGTCTTGAAGAACGTGCGCAACGCCTCCTGGTTGGCGGCGTCGCCCCAGTCGGCGTCCGGGGTCGTCCAGCGCAGCGAGAAGCTCCGGCCGCCACCGAGCAGGAAGCCCCGGCCGTAGGTGTGCACGCGGGTGCCGTCGACGTCCGCCGTCCACTCCATGTCGGCGGCCTCGCGTCCCTGGTACGTCGTCGCGCGGATCGTTCCGATCCGGTCGTAGCCGTCGGCCCGTTTCAGGTTCGGCTCGACGTCGTCCCGCCACACGGCCACGGGGTCCGGGCCGACGCGTGCGCTGTAGGTGACGGCCAGCGTGCGGTCGTCACCCTGGGCGCCGAAGACGACCCGGTAGGCCAGATCGCCCTGACGGTCGGTGTCCAGCCGCTTCCAGCCCTCGGGGAGCGCGACGGAGAAGCCCTCCGCCGCCCGGTAGCGCTGGAAGCCGGGCGGCAGGGCCGTGGCCGGACCGGACGGCGTGGGCGTGGGCGTGGGGGTGGGCGTCGGGGACGACGGACTGGGAGTGGGGGAGGGGGACGGGGGCGGGCTGGGTGCCCCGGAGGGTTCGGGGCTGTCGCCGCCGGTGCCCTCGCCCGGCGTGGCGGCGGAGGCCGGCGGCCGGACCGGCGATCGGGCCGCGTCACTGCCGTCGTCCGTGCCGGGCAGCCCCTGGGTGGCGACGAGCACGGCGACCGCGACGGTGACGACGGCCAGGGCCGTTCCCGCCACCACGGTCCGTCCGCTCCACGCCGGGCTCCCCGGCAGCATCGCGGCGTAGGCGCCCCGCAGCCGCGGGACGGGCGCCGCGGCCAGGGCCGCCTCGGGGTCCTCTCTGAGCGCGCGGATCAGCGCCTCACGCACCACCGGACGGGTCAGCCGTTCCCGTGAGTCCTTGCGGAGCAGCCCCTGCACGACCTGGGTGAGCGGCCCGGCCCGCACCGGCGTGCGCAGCGGCAGCCGGTCCACGCCCTTGAGGGTGTTCTCCGGTCGCCCCCGGTCACGGAAGGGCGGACGCCCCTCGACCATCGTGTAGAGGATCGCGCCCAGTGCCCACAGATCGGCCGTGGGGCCGATGCGATGGTCGCGGGCCTGCTCCGGGGAGGCGTACGCGGGTGCCGTGAGGCGGGGGGCGAGGGTCGCGCCGGCCAGGCCGAAGCCGGTGACGACGACCGAGTGGTCCACGCGCACGAACACCTGGCCGGGGCTCAGCTCGCCGTGCGTGATGCCCTCGGCGTGCGCGGCGTCCAGCACGTCGAGCAGCCCGAGACCGATCCGTGCCGCCCGCACGTAGTTGAACGTGCCCTGCTCCGAGAGGAGTTCACCGAGCGGGGTGCCGTCGATCCACTCGTTGACGGTCCACAGCGCGCCACCCTCCTCGACGGCGTCGACGACCGTGGCGATCCGGCCCGGGCACAGCAGCGCCATGTTCTCGGAGGCGCGCAGCAGACGGGAGGCAGCCCGCCGCTCGGCCGCGCGCGGGTCCTCCGGAAGCCCGACCTGGGTCACGAGACACGGGCGGGAGATCTCACCGGCCGCGGTGTCCTCGGCGTACCAGCAGATGCGGTTGGTCTCGCGCTGGATGATCTCGAGCAGCCGGTACCGGCCGGCGACCAACTGGTGTGTGGAGACGTGCGCCCTGCCCATGGCCATCCCTCGCTGGAAACCTGGCTCTCACCTTTTCCAGAGGTACGGGGAGCGGGGCGGCCCGCGTTCAATCCGATCGCAACTGCGTGTTCATTCCTGTCTTTTGTTCAAGAGATGGGAGCAAGTGTGCGAAGAAAAGCGGTCTTTCAAGGGCACGGGTGCGGTTTCACCTCGGCCGTGCTGGGCACGGCGGGGCGCGGAGAATTCCCGCCCCCCGCCCGGGGATTCCCCATTCCGGGCCCCGCCTGGTGGTAACCGTCGGTAAATGCGGACGCGTGCGACCTCTGAACTCGGAGCCCTCCGATGAATTGCGCGGCGGATTCCCCGAGAGGTGCCGGGCCTTCAGCGCAGACCGAAGCGGCGCGACCAGGCGAACACGTCACCGGTCGTCGCGTTGCCCCCGCACACCACCAGGCCCAGCCGGGCCCCCTCGCCGACCCGCTCCATGACCTGCCGGGCGGCGGGCAGCAGACAGCCGGCCGCCGGTTCGGCCCACACCTTGGCGTGGTCGGCCAGGTCCAGGGAGCCCTGCACGGCGTCCCGGTCCGGTACCACGAGCACCTCGGTGACCAGGGCGGAGACATGGTCGTACGTCAGCTGCGAGACGGACGGGGCGCTGAGCGTGGAGACGATCGACGACAGGGCGACCGGCAGCGGGCCGCCCGCCGTCAGTGCCTCGGACATGGCCTGGGCGCCCTCGGTCTCCACGCCCCACACCCGCACCCCGGGCCGGCGCGCCCGCAGCGCCGCGGCGACCCCGGCGATCAGCCCGCCACCGCCGATGCTCACGAGTACGTCGGTGAGCTCACCGGCGTCGGCGGCGAACTCCAGCCCGACCGTGCCCTGTCCGGCGATCACCTCCGGGTCGTCGAAGGGGTGGACCAGGGTCAGGCCCTCCTGCTGGAGCCGCGTCATGAGCGCGAACGCGCCGTCCATGTCGTCGGTCAGCCGCACGGACGCGCCGGCCGCCTCCGCGATCTCCACGGCTCGGGCGGGCGCCGAGCGCGGCATCACCACGGTGGCCTTCACATCGAGGGCCGCGGCCATGACCGCGAGGGCGATCCCGTGGTTGCCTCCGCTGACCGCCACCACTCCGGCGGCCCGTTCGGCCTCGCTCAGGGACAACAGCTTCGCCGTGGCCCCGCGCGCCTTGAACGAGCCGGTGCGCTGGAGCAGTTCCAGCTTCGCGGTGACCGGGGCCCCGAGCAGTGTCGACAGCCCCGGGCTGTCCACGGTCGGAGTGCGCACGACGTGCCCGGCGATCCGCCCGGCCGCGGCTTCGATCTCCGAGATGCCGATCATGACTGTCATCCTTCCGGCGCGGGGTCGCGGAGCACGCCGAGTCGAACCCTGACGTGCGGAGGGGGTTGAGGTCAACGTGGTATGGGGGGCAGGGCCGGGCCGCGCGTGCGGACCGGCCCTGCCGTGCCGAGCGCCTCGCACCGGACGTGCCGAGGGCGGCCGTTCGCGTTCGGTTCACACCTCGCGCCGTACCAGGTAGCCGAGCAGCGACCGGAGTTCGGCGGCGGCCCCTGCGGCCAGCGGCACTCCGGCAAGGGCCGTCTCGACGGCGGTGATGTGCCGCCGCGCCTCGGCCATGGCCGCCGAGCGGCCGCCCGCCTCCTCGATCAGCGCCGCCGCCGTGCCGGGTGCGTCGCCGGATTCCAGGAGTGCGGCGATCCGGTCGCCCGCCGGGGAGCCGAGCGCCACCAGCACCGGGAAGGTCTTCTTCCGCTCGCGCAGATCACCGTGGACCGGCTTGCCGGTGACAGCGGGATCGCCCCAGATGCCCAGGACGTCGTCGACGATCTGGAACGCGATCCCCAGATGCCGGCCCACCCGGTCGAGCGCGCCGGCGGTCTCGGGGCCCGCGCCGCCGAGCACGGCACCGAGCGCTGCCGCGCACCCCAGCAACGCGCCGGTCTTGTGCTCCGCCATCGCCCGGTACTCCTCGGGCCGTACCCGCTCCGGTCCGGTCCAGGGACGGTCGGCGAACAGCAGGTCGTCCGCCTGCCCGCGCACCAGGTCGCCCAGTGCCGCGGACAGCGTCCGCACGGCCCCGCCCCCTCCCGGCTGCGCGGCGAGCGTCTCCACGGCCAGCGCGAACAGGGCGTCGCCCGCGAGCACCGCGGGCCCCGTGCCGTAGGCCTTCCACACGGCCGGGCGGCGGCGCCGGTCCGCATCGCCGTCCATGATGTCGTCGTGCAGCAGGGAGAAGGTGTGCACCAGCTCCACCGCGACGGCCGCCGCCACCCCGGCCCGCCCCGGCGCACCGGCCGCCTCCGCCCCGAGCACCGCGAGCGCCTGCCGTACGCCCTTGCCGCCGGAGGCGGTGGCCGGCGCACCGCCGACCTCGCACCAGCCGAAGGAATAGGCGGCCATCTCACCGACCCAGGGGTGCAGCCGGCCGACGGCTTCCTCCAGAGCGGGCCGGACCAGGGTGCGGCATCGGTCGAGAACCCGGAGTGTGTCGTCGGCACCGGCCAGGAGAGCGTGTGTCCCGCCCTGGTGTGCCGCTCGTCCCCCGCCACCGGACGGTCGCGTCCGCGTGGCCGGGGAGGCCGTCGTGGTGCCCCCGCGCGCCGCCTCCACCGTCGTGGGCAGCGCCGTCACCGTGTCGCCTCCGTCGCCCGCGCGTCCGCCGGTATGCCGAGTTCCTCGTGGGCGCGGGCCACCATGGTGCGGGCGTGCTGCAGGCCGATGCGCTCCAGCAGGCCGGCGAGGTCGGCCAGTTCGGCCGCCGTCTCGGCGCGGTCGCGGCCCAGCCGGGCCAAGGACTTGGCGAGGCCCAGCCGGGACAGGGCCTCCCCGCGCGGCTCGCTCATCTCGCGGAACTCCGCGAGCGCCTGCTCGTACAGCTCGCGCGCCTGCGCGTAACGGCCCGCCCGGTACAGGACGTTGCCGCGCATCTTGTGGTTGTAGGCCAGCGCACTGGACAGCCGCATCGCCCGGCAGGTCGTCTCCGCCTCGCTCAACAGCTCAAGGGCCCGCTCGGTGTCCCCGTCACGGACCGAGACCACATCGGCCAGCCCGCGCAGTGCCCAGGCGTGACCGCGCCGGTCCTCGGCGCGAGCGGCGATCTCGGCGGCCTCCTCGAACAGGGCGTACGCCGTGTCGTGACGCCCGGTGTTGCGGTGCATCTGCGCGATGCCCTCCAGCGCCCACACCGTGTGCCGTGCCTCCCCGCGCCGCCGGGCCTCGGCGAGCAACTGCTCGTGCAGCCGCTCGACGGCCTCGTAGTCCCCCTGGATCCGTCCGGTCTCCGCCAGGCCTGCCAGCGAGTAGCCGCGGGCGACGACGTCCCCGCCGCGTTCGCCCAGGTCGGCCGCCAGCTGGAGCAGCCTTCGGGCCAGCGGGAGCGCGCCGCGCTGCCGGGCCAGCGTGCCGCCGCTCCACAGCGCCCAGGCCATCGCCGCGACGTCGCCGGCCTGCCGGGCCGCGCGGTAACTCGCCTTCCAGGCCCGGTCGGCGTCCTCGACCCGGCCCAGCCGGCGGTGCGCCTCGGCCACCGCCAGTCCGGAGCGCGCCGCCTCCCCGGGCTGTCCGGCACGCTCGGCGGCCCTCAACTGCTCGGTGCCGGCGGCCAGGACGTCGGTCAGCGAGGAGTTGACGGACAGGGTGGTGAGCGCGCCCTGGTACTCCGGGGCGAATGCCTTGCCGTACATCGATGCCTTTCGGTCTGTATGCACCCCATGTATACACAGTGCGTATACATGGCGTGTATAGAGGGGTGGAAACCTGCCCTGGCCCAAAAGGCCAGGGCATCACCTGTTGCCGATCAAGACGTCGGCGGAACGGACCGGGTTGCCTCTGAGGCGCAGATCACCGTGGGGGTCACGCCCCGCTCGAGTGAAACCGAGAGCTCGGGGAGGGGGTTCAGTGCTGACCGGGCTTGTGCGGAGTCGCCTCGCTCGGCCGGACGACGACGTACCCCTCGCCTTGGAGCAGCAACTGAACGGCCTCGCCGGAGCCGCCGCGGAGCATGGACCCGATGGACTGGGAGCGGTGCAGCGAGGTCTGCAGACCCGCGGTCCAGCCGACGATCGCGTCCGTGTCCACGTACACCGGGTACTGCGGTGAGACCGGGATGACGAGCGGGTTGCCCTCACACACCAGACCCAGCTTGCCGTGTCCGGTGAAGACGCTGTTGAACAGGCCGCCGCCGGTGATGCCGGCGCCCTTCACGGTCGCGATGCGGTACGACAACGTGGCGTCGAAACACAGGACGTTGCGGCCGTTGACCGTGAACTCGTCACCCGGTTCGACGTCGACGACGAAACAGTTCTGCGCCTCGTGCGCGAACCAGGCCTCGCCCTGCCCGCGCACCGCCATCAGCGGCAACCCCTCTCCGGTGACCGCGCGCTTGAGCATGCCGCCCACACCCTGGCCCTTGCGCTCGAACTGGAGGTTGCCGCGATAGGAGATCATCGCGCCCTGCCGGGCGAGCATCTCGCCGTTCACCGTGTACCGGATGCACTTGGCGTTCTCGACCGTCATGCCCGGCGCCACGGCCGGCTGCACCATGTGCTCACTGGAAAAGAGATCACCCTTCATACCGGCATCCTCACCCGGAGCGTCTCCCTCCGCCAAGATCGCGCCGTAGGGGCGGTTGCGCGGCGTGGTCGCCGACGTCAACCGCCGAAGAGCTGCGTCCAGTACATGCCCGCGCGGCCGCCGCCGGCGCAGCCGATGCCGATGTGGGTGAAGCCGGGCCGGAGGATGTTGGCCCGGTGGCCGGGGCTGTTCATCCAGCCCTCCACGACGTCGGCGGGGGAGCGCTGGCCGCAGGCTATGTTCTCGCCGATGGAACGCCGGGTGGACCCCGCGGCGGCGGCCCGGTCCCACGGCCGGCTGCCGTCGGGCGCGGTGTGCGCGTAGAAGGCGCGGGCCACCATGTCCGCGCTGTGCGCCTGGGCGGCCGCGGTGAGCGCGGGGTCCGCGATCAGACGTGGCAGCCCGGCCCGGGCGCGCTCCCGGTTGGTGAGGTCGATGACGGTCGCCGCGGTGCGGGTCAGCCCGTCCGGCGTCAGCGGCACGGCCCACAACGCCGTCCAGTACGTGTCGCCGGAAGGGCCGTCGTACACCCGGGCCAGCCCGGCGTGGGTGAACGCGGGGTCGTGCAGGGTGCGTCGGGGCCCGTCCGTGCGCAGGCAGTACGCGACGAACTCGGCGGTCGTGCGCGGCCCGGACACCAGGTGCTCGCCGAGGGTGAGGTACGCGAACCCGGCGCCGGTGACCCGCTGGTAGACGGAGACACCGTCGCGGGTCTCGACGCCGAGACGTCCGGCCGCGGCCATGGCGGCGGCGTGCTCCCTGGCCGCCGACATCAGACGGGCGTCCAGGCAGAGGGGTGGTGAACCGGCCGCGGCGCGGGCGGAGTTGACCAGGGGGAGGAGGCCGTCGGGATCGAGGGCGCGGGGAGTACCCGGTGGAGCGGCGGAGGGCGGGGCGTCGTCCACGACATCGACGCCGAAGTCCCGCGCGAGGCCCGCCAGTCCGTCGGCATACCCCTGGCCCAGGGCGCGCAGCTTCCACAGGCCGCCGCGCCGGTACAGCTCCGCGAGCAGCAGCACCGTCTCCTGCCGGGGGCGCGGCGGGGTGAAGCGGGCGAGCGGGCGGCCGGCCGCGTCGGTGACCTGGAGTGCGGGGGAGGGCAGGTCGCCGAGGACGGTTCCGGGTTCGGCGGGGCTGATGGCGATGGTGACCCGGGTGGCGCCGGTGCGCAGGCCGGGCGGGTCCACGGTGAGCGTGTCACCCCGCAGGAGGGCCCCCGGCGCCGCGGGCTGGTTGAAGAAGACGAAGTCGCCGTCGTCCCGGACCTTTCCGCCGTCGTCCGTGACGAGCGCGGACACGTCGAACGGCCCGGGCACCCGGATGTTCACCGCACCGCTCGGGAGCTCCAGATTGCCCCCGGGAACCAACTCGTTCATCGCGCCGCCCTGCCCTCCCCGCGAGGGGTCCGGTTGCCCGGACAACGGCCGCCGGGCCACGGGGGTTCCCTCGTCGGCCCGCTGCCCCGCACGGACTGCCGCTCGTTCCGGCCCCTCCGCCAGGGCAAGGCGACTACCGTCGAAGTGATCCTGTCGACGCGGACCTGGGTACTCCGGTCGCCATGATCGAAATGCTCGTCCCGTCGCGACCGGGGCACGTCGAGTTGCTGCCCGCCCTCCCGACGGCCTGGGCCGGTGACGGCCGCGTCCGGGGCGCCGGCGTGCGCGGCGGCTTCGTCCTCGACCTGCGCCGGCGGAACGGCACGCCCGTCGAGGCCGGCCTGCACAGCGTCGGCGGCCGCACCACTACGGTGGCGTACGCCGGGACGACCCGCAGGATCAGCCTCGCGCCCGGCGGCTCCGCGACTCTCCGGAACCTCGCCCGGTGACCCCGCGCGCACACCACCGACCGGCCGAAGGAACACCGACGATGCCCCGCACCGCACGCCCCCGCCGGCGCGCCGCCCTGGCCGCCCTCTCCACCTGCGTCGCGCTGGGCTGCGGGACCGGAACGGTACCCGGCGAGCGGCCGAGCCCGACGCCGAGCGGCCCGACAGCCGCCGGGCGCGGCGTGGTCACCTGGGCCTCCTCCGCCGACCACGTCGGCGAGGCGGCCGACGGCCGGGGCTACCGGCTGATGGTGCACACCAGCGTCGGCGGCAGCGGCCTGCGGGTGCGGCTGTCCAACGCCTTCGGTAACCGGCCGGTGACCTTCGGCAACGCCCACGCGGGCCTGCAACGGGACGGCGCCGCGCTCGTCCCCGGCAGCAACAGGCGCCTGACCTTCGGCGGAGCCCGCTCCGTCACCGTCCCCGCCGGCGGCATCGTCTACAGCGACCCGCTGCCCGGCCGCGTCCCCGCCGCGCGCACCCTCGCCGTCAGCCTGTACGTGTCCCGGGCGGGCGGCACGCTCACCGGGCACTGGATGGCGATGCAGACGTCGTACACCACCGAAGGCGACCACACCGCGGAGGAGGGCGCGGCCCACTGGAAGCAGCGGACCGGCTCGTGGTTCTACCTCGACGCCGTCACCGTGCGGCCGCGCAAGGAGACGGGAGCCGTGGTCGCCCTCGGTGACTCCATCACCGACGGCTGGCACTCCACGACCGACCGCGACCGTCGCTGGCCCGACTACCTGGCCCGCCGCCTGAGCACGGCCGGCGCCACGGTCGAAGGGGTGGCCAACGCGGGCATCGCCGGGAACAAGGTCCTCCTCGACGGCCCCGGGCAGAGCGCCGTGAACCGCCTGCAGCGGGACGCGCTCTCGCTGCCGGGCGTGCGCACGGTGTTCCTCTTCCAGGGCGTCAACGACATCAAGGCCGAGCCCGGCGCCACGAGTGCCGGGCTGATCGCGGGATACCGCAGGCTGATCGACCGGGCGCACGCGGCCGGGAAGTGCGTCGTCGGCGCCACGATCGCCCCCTTCAAGGGCTGGCAGGAGTGGGACCCCGCGGCGGAGGCGGTGCGGCAGCGGGCCAACGCCTACATCCGCGACAGCGGCGAGTTCGACGGGGTCGCCGACTTCGACCGCGTCCTGCGCAGCCCCTTCGACCCCGAGCGGATCCGCCCCGCTTTCGACGGCGGTGACCATCTGCACCCCAACGACAAGGGCATGCAGGCGATGGCCGACGCCGTCGATCCGAAGACCCTCGACTGCGGGACCGGCTAGCGCGCCGGGACGACGGTGCACGACGGGCGGTCAGCCGGACGTCGACGGCTCCGGGGCGATCAGGCCCTCGCGGTAGGCGACCGCCACGGCCTCACCGCGGCTCGACGCGCCCAGCTTGGCGAGGATGTTGGAGACGTGCACGCTCGCCGTCTTGCCGCTGATGAACAGTTCCTCGCCGATCTGCCGGTTGCTGCGGCCCAGGGCGAGCAACCGGATCACGTCCTGCTCACGTGCGGTGAGCACGGTGGCCCGGACGCCGCCACCCGGCCTGTCCGACAGCCGGCCGCGCCGGATCAGGGTGTCCACCTGTTCCCGCAGCGGTGTGGCGGCGAGGAGGTCCGCGGTCTCCCGGACCGCCCGGGCCTCGGCCGCCGCCTCCTCACGCCGCCCGGCCGCCACCAGGGCCTCGGCGTGGCGCAGCCGGCACCGCGCCCGCTCGTAGACGTCGCCGTAGCCGAACGCCGTCACCACCTTCGCCCAGGCGGCCACCGCGTCCGGCCCGGCCGCGGCCCTGATCCACTCCGCCTCGGCCCGGGCCAGCCACGCCTGCCCCTCGGGACCCTGCGGCGTGCCGTCGTCACGCGTGGCCATCGTCCGCGCCAGCTCCACCAGTTCGGTCGCGGTCTCCGTCCAGCGGCGGACCCCGGCCCCGTCACCGGCCAGCCGCTGTCCGACGGCCGCGTCGGCCACCGCCGACAGCGCCAGCGCGGCGAGCCGCACCGTGACGTCCGGGCGGGCGCCCGTCTCGTCGGTGAGGGCCGTGACCGTGGACCGCATCCACCGCACCGCGTCCTCGGGGTCCTGGCGCAGCGCCGCCGCGTCGGTGAGCACGATGCCCGCGACCAGGGTGGCCATCCAGTCGAACGGCCCCTCCAGCAGGGCACGCGCCCGGTCGGCGGCCGCGGCGTCGCCCCGCGCGAGCATCACGAACAGCGCGGGACCGGCCGTGTACCCGCCGGCGGCCGGCAGCACCTCGGCATCGGCCGCCGCCGCGCGCACGCACTCGTCCCAGCGGCCCAGCACGTTCAGCACCAGCAGCCGCAGGTAGCGCATCTCCAGCGGGTACGGCGACGACAGCAGACCGGCGCGCCGGGCCCGGTCCAGGCCCTCCGTCAGCCAGGGCACGCATTCCGCGAGGTTCCCGTTCTCGTAGCAGCCCATGGCGAGGTTGAACAGGGCCCGCAGCTCCACGGCCGCGTTGCCCGAACGCGCGGCCAGTTCGCGGGCCCGCAGCAGCCGTTCACGGCCCTGCGGGCTGCGCCTGCCGCCGTCGTCGAAGCCGGCCAGGGAGATCAGCAGGTCGGCCTGGGCGTCGGTCACCCTCAGCCGCTCCGCCACGTCCAGGGCCCGGCGGGCGACCTTCAGCGCGGTGTCGTTCTCCCCGACGTAGCGGGCTGCCATGACATGCGTGGCCGCCGCCCACACCCAGGTGTGCGACGGAGGATCCTCCGGGATCATCGCCAAGGCCTCGCTGCTGTAGGCGAACGCCGCCGTCAGGCTGTCGACGCTCAGCAGGTTCCCGGCCAGGGTGTAGCGCACCCGCGCGGCCAGTTCGGAGTCGGCGTCCTGGCCGAGCTCGGCCAGCGCGGACCGGGCGAGGGACACCGCGCGGTGCAGCTCCCCGGCGTGCGCGGCCGCCGCCGAGGCCCGCAGCGTCAGCGTGGCCCGGTCGGTACCCGCGCCGGCGGGCCGGGCCTCGGCACCGACCGCCGGCCAGAGGTCCAGGGCCGCTTCGAGATGCCGTTGCTCCTCGGCCGGCGCACCGACCCGCTGGGCGTGATCGGCTGCCTCCAGGGACGCGGCCAGCGCCTCGGCGAGATCGTGGCTCTCCCGGTAGTGATGGGCGCGCTCGGCGGCACTCTCGGCGAGGTTCCCGCGTCCGGCGAGCAGCCGCGCGAACGCGCCGTGCAGCCGCGCCCGCTCCCCGGGCAGCAGATCGGCGTAGACGGCCTCGCGGGCCAGGGCGTGCCGGAAGGAGTACGTGTCGTCGTCCCCGGCGACGAGGAGCTGCCGCCCCACCGCCTCGCGCAGCGCCGACTCCAGCTCCGTCTCCGGCAGTCCGGCCGCATCCCGCAGCAGATCGTGGTCCACCCGGCGTCCGGCGACGGCGGCGGTCCGCAGCACCTGCTGCGCGGTCTCGGAGAGCTGCTCGAAACGGATCAGCAGCACATCGGCGAGCCCGCTGGGCACCCCACCGGACTGGGTGTCGGTGGCGGCGAGCAACTCCTCCGCGTAGAAGGCGTTCCCCTCGGCCCGCTCCACGATCCGCCGCACCGTGGTGTCCGGCAGCGGCCGGCGCTCCAGGGCCCGCACCAGCCGGTCCACGTCGGAATCGGCCAGGGGCCGCAGCTCCAGCCGCTCGACGGCGGGCAGCCGTATCAGCTCCGCCAGCAGCGGCCGCAGCGGATGCCGGCGGTGCAGGTCGTCCGCCCGGTACGAGGCGAACACCGCGAGCCGCTGCCGGAGCACGCCCCGGCCGAGCAGGAACCGCAGCAGATCGCGCGACGACTGGTCGGCCCAGTGCAGGTCCTCCAGCACCAGCAGCAGCGGCGCGACCCGCGCGACCTCGGCCAGCAGTCCCGCCATCCCCTCGAACAGCCGCAACCGCCCGTCCACGTCCCGTACGGAGCCTGACCCGGCGCCCAGCAGCCGCTCGACCACGGGATGATCGGCCAGGGCGGCCGAGAACCGCTCGTCGGCGGCGAGCACCCCCAGGATCTCGGTGAACGGCAGATAGGGCAGCCCGACGTCCCCGAGATCCACGCAGTGCCCCGTCGCGACGGTCATCCCGGCGTCCCCGGCCCGCCCCGCGATCTCGTCCAGCAACCGCGTCTTGCCGACTCCGGCGTCCCCGCCCACCAGCACGGCCCGCGCGTCGCCGGCACGCGCGCGATCCAGCACCCCGGAAAGCCGGGAGAGTTCGGGATCCCGCCCGACGACCGGCGTGACGGATGAAGCCTGCGGCACAGAACCAACCTTTGTTTTTCGGGGCGCGGGAGAGTGACGGGATGCGGCTTCGCCGCGCGGAGACCCGCTAGGTTCGCAGCACCTTCGCCCAGTCCACCGGTACGCGCCCCGCGGGCCCCGGCGTGGGCTGATCGACCGGATGACTCACCGGCCCGGCCAGCTCCGGCCCACCCTCGTACAACTCGTTCGTCTCGAAGTTCCAGTACCAGTCCTCACCCGGTTCGAAGCTCTGCACGAACGGGTGCCCGGTCTCCCGGAAGTGCCCCGTCGCGTGCTTCGCCGGTGAACTGTCACAGCACCCCACGTGCCCGCACTGCGCGCACCGCCGCAGGTGGAACCACCATCCCCCGGACGCGTCACACTCCGCGCACCCGCTGCCGCTCGGCGGCACCTTCGGGTCGATCCCGTTCTCGCCACTCATGCAGACTCCTCCTCGACCGCTGTCAGCGGAAGCAGTACCTGGAAACGCGTGTCCCCCGGCTCCGACTCCACCTGGATGCTCCCGTGGTGCTTGTTGACCACGATCCGCCAGGAGATGTCGAGTCCGAGCCCGGTCCCCTCGCCCACCGGCTTGGTGGTGAAGAAGGGATCGAAGATCCGCTCCCGGTCCTCCGCCGGGATGCCGATGCCCGTGTCACGGAACTCCACCAGCAACCGGTCGTGTTCCGGAGCCGTCCGCACGGTCAGCGTCCCCTCCCCGCCCGCGCTGTTCATCGCCGCCACCGCGTTGTCGATGAGGTTCGTCCACACCTGGTTGAGCTCCGCGGGGTACGCGGGGATCTTCGGCAGCGTACGTTCGTAGTCCTTGACGACCTTGATCTGCTTGCCGATCTTGCCGGACAGCATCAGCAGGGTGGAGTCGAGGAGTTCGTGCACGTCGGCGTGCTGGAAAGGGGCCCGGTCGAGCTGCGAGTACTGCTTCGCCGCGTCGACGAGGTGCGAGATGCGGGTGGTCGAGTCGTTGATCTCGTCCATCAGCAGCTCGGTCTCGACGGTGTAGTTGAGCCATCCGATCGCGCTGGGCAGGATGTCCTCGTCCACCGCCGCCGCCACCTGGTCCAGCCAGTCCACGTCGAGACCGGCCTGGACGAAGGTGGGCGCGATCCGCCAGCCTTCCGGGATGCCCTGGTCGTCCAGCCAGTCGGTCACGGCGTCCTCCCGGTCGGACGCCTCCAGCGGACTGAGCGCCGGTGCCTTCGCGACCCGTTCGGCCGTGCGCTCCTGGATGTCGATGAGGTTGGCCATGACCTCGGGGGAGTACGAACCCTGCGCGATGACCGCCAGCTTGTGGCGCATCTTGCCGACCCGCTCCCGCAGGGTCGCCGTCGCCCGCACGGCCGCCGCGGCCGGGTTGTTCAGCTCGTGCGTGAGGCCGGCGGACAACGAACCGAGCGCCAGCAGCCGTTCCCGCTGACCGATCATCCGCTGGGTGTTCTTCGAGCCGAAGAACAGCCCCTCCAGCAGATGCACCGCCATCGGGAACCACTCCTGCATGATCCCCGCGAACGTGTCGGCGGGCAGCACGAAGAACCGCGTCGGCTCGGTGACGCGCATGGAGTTGTTGTAGACCTGCCGCACCCGGTCGCCCAGGTATGCCTGCATCGACCCCGCGTACACCCCGCGCTGCGAGGTCCGGGTCACCTCCACGTCGTCCCCGCCGACCCGGCGGTACAGCACGACGGTGCCCTCGATCAGCACATAGAAGCAGGTGGCGGGCTCGCCCTCGGTGTACACGGGGCCCGGCTCGAACCGCTCGACCCGCCCCTCGCTGCACAGCCTGCCGAGCTGCTCGGGCGTGAGCTTCTCGAACAGGAACAGCGCCCCGATCTCCTGCGGGTTGCACGGCACCGCCCGCCCGCTCACGACTGCTCCAGATACCGGTGGACGAGCATCACGGCCATGGCTCCCTCTCCGACGGCGGACGCGACCCGCTTCGCGGACTCCGAGCGGGCGTCACCCGCCACGAACACGCCGGGCACGTTGGTCTCCAGGTGGTACGGCGGCCGGTCCAGTTCCCAGCCCTGCGGCGGGCGCCCGTCGGCGGTCAGGTCGGGCCCGGCGAGGATGAACCCGCGCTCGTCCCGCAGCACCGTGCCGTCCAGCCAGTCGGTCAGCGGGGCCGCGCCGATGAACACGAACACCCACTGGGCGTCGACCTGTTCGGTCTGCCCGCTGTCCACGTCCCGCAGGGTCAGCCGCTCCAGACGCCCGTCGCCGTGCGCCTCCTCGACGACCGTGCGGGTGCGCACCTGGATGTTGGGGGACTCCTCGATCTGCTGGATCAGGTAGTGCGACATGGACGCCGCCAGCGATGCGCCGCGGACCAGCAGCGTCACCGACTTGGCGCCCCGCGACAGGTACATCGCCGCCTGTCCGGCGGAGTTGGCGCCGCCGACGATGTACACGTCCTGGTCCTGGCAGGCGGGAGCCTCCGTCAGGGCCGACCCGTAGTACACCCCGCACCCGGTGAGGTCCTCGCAGCCCGGCGCCGCCAGCTGGCGGTAGGAGACGCCGGTCGCGAGGATCACGCTGTGCGCGGCGACCGCCGAGCCGTCGGAGAACCGCACGATCCGGGCGGCGCCGTTGACCTCCAGGGCCGTCACCTCGCGCGCGGTGAGGATCTCGGCGCCGAACTTCGACGCCTGCCGCCGCGCACGGTCGGTGAGCTGCGCACCCGACACCCCGTCGGGGAAGCCCAGGTAGTTCTCGATGCGGGAGCTCTGGCCCGCCTGCCCGCCGGTCGCCGACCGCTCCACCAGCACGGTGCGCAGTCCCTCGGAGGCACCGTAGACCGCCGCGCCGAGCCCGGCCGGGCCGCCGCCGATGACGACCAGGTCGTAGAAGTCGGCGGTGGGGGTCGTGGCCAGCCCGACCCGGGCGGCGAGGTCGACGGCCTCCGGCTCGATCAGCGGTGTCCCGTCCGGCGTGATCACCACCGGCAGCCGCATCCCGTCCTGGCCGGCCGCGGCCAGCAGCCGCCGTCCCTCCGGCTCGTCGGAGGAGTACCAGCGGTACGGCACCTGGTTGCGGGCCAGGAACTCCCGCACGTCCGAGGAGCGCGACGACCAGCGGTGCCCCACGACCTTGGTGCTGGGCACGGGCCTGAAGTCGCTGGAGCGCCACGCGAGCAGCAGATCGTCGAGGACCGGGTACAGCTTCTCCTCGGGCGGGTCCCAGGGCTTGAGCAGATAGTGGTCGAGGTCGACGACGTTGATCGCGTCGATCGCGGCGTTCGTGTCCGCGTACGCGGTCAGCAGCACGCGTCGCGCGCCCGGGTAGACGTCCAGGGCCTGTTCGAGGAACTCGATGCCGTTCATCTGCGGCATCCGGTAGTCGGCCAGGATGACGGCCACGAGATCGCCGCGCAGCTTCAGCTCCCGCAGCGCGTCCAGCGCGGACTCGCCGGACTCCGCCCGCACGATCCGGTACGACGCGCCGTACCGCCGCCTCAGGTCCCGGGCCACGGCCCGGGAGACCCCCGGATCGTCGTCCACGGTCATGATCACGGTCCGCGCCGTATCGGCGGCCTGTGCCATACGTCCCCCACACCGGGCGGTCGACTCACGGCGCGGTATCCCGGGGCACCGCGCCGACCTCCGCCCATCGTATGTTCGATCGCCGCGCACCGCTCCGATACGGAGATCGACTCCGGCGGGGTGGGCCCCACCAGGGGTAGGGAAGACTGGGCAGCGGCACGTAGTGATCGCGACAAGGGAGGCAGCGGGATGACACGCCCGATCACCGCAGGGGTCGACGGATCGCAGGAGAGCCTCGCGGCCCTCGCCTGGGCGGCGCGGGAGGCGGTGCGGCGCGAGCGGCCGCTGCGCGTGGTGCACGCCTGGCGGTTCGAGCCGCGCGAGGCGCTCGCGGCGGGGATCGAGGGCGACGCGGACAGCCAGGCCGAGTGGGTGCGCAGCGCGGTCGCCGAGGCCGTCGCTACCGTCGGCGAACGGCATCCGGACCTCACGGTGACCACCGATGTCATCGAGGGCGCGGTCGCCGACACCCTGGTCGCCGCCGCGGCCGACGCCGAGACGCTGGTGCTCGGCTCGCGCGGACACGGCCGCATCGTCGGATTCCTGCTCGGCTCGGTCGGCCAGCAGGTGATCGCCGCGGCCACCCGGCCCGTGGTGCTCGTCCGGGCCGGTGACCAGCCCTCCTCCGAGGCCGCGGGGCGCGAGGTCGTCGTCGGTCAGCAGGGCGATCCGGAGGACAGCGCCGACGCGCTGCGCTTCGCCTTCGAGACGGCCGCCGCGCGCCGGGCGACCGTGCGGGTCGTACGGGCCTGGAACCTCCCGCCCGTCTTCGCCTACAGCCCCGGCTCGCTGAAGCTGCTCGACGAGGCCGGGGGACTGGAGCCGTACGAGAAGAAGAGCCTGGCCGCCGCGGTCCGGCCCTGGCGGGAGCGCTTCCCGGACGTGCCGGTCGAGGAGCACGTGGAGATGGGCAGCGCGAGCCAGGTGCTGCTGTCGGTGGCCGGGACGGCCCAGCTGATGGTCGTCGGCCGCCGGGCCCACCGCACGGCCGTCGGTGCCCGCATCGGCTCGGTGGCCCACGGGATGCTGCACCACGCGGACTGCCCGGTGGCGGTGGTGCCGCACGGGTGAGGGCTCCGGCCGCTCACTCCGCCGTCGGCTGGAGCGTCTTGCGCGCCTTGGGCAGGATGTTCCTGATGTAGTCCTCGACGGCCGTCTCGATGCCGATGTCGTGCTGGGCCCGCTCGGACATGTACCAGCGGTGTTCGAGGAGCTGGTGGTAGATCTCCGCCGGGTCCATCGCGCCGCGCAGTTCGAGCGGCACGGCCCGCACGGTCGGCCGGAACACCTCCCGCACCCAGCGGTGGGCCAGCACCTCGGGGCGGGCTCCGAGGGGGTCGCCCGGCGCGTAGTCGTCCTGGGTCGCCATCCAGCTCTCCAGGTCGTTCAGCAGCCGTCGGGCCTGGTTCTCCTCCGTGTCCAGGCCGGTCAGGCGCAGCAACTGCCGCTGGTGATGGCCCGCGTCGACGACCTTGGGCACGAAGCTGACCGTGTCGCCGTTCGAGGCGTGCTCGATCTGCATCTCGGCGACGTCGAAACCGAGGTCGTTCAGGCGGCGGATGCGGCGTTCTATGTAGTGGTACTTGCCGGCCGGGTAGACGGATGCCCGGGTCAGCTCGTCCCACAGGCCGCGGTAGCGGGCGCAGATCTCCATGCCGAACTCGATCGGGTCCACGGACGGGTGCAGCGCCCCGGAGGCCTCCAGGTCCAGCAGCTCCCCGCTGATGTTCACCCGGGCGAGGTCGAGGTCGTAGTCGCGCTGCCCGGCGCTGAGCTGCGGATGCAGGTCACCGGTCTCGGCGTCGACCAGGTACGCGGCATAGGCCCCCGCGTCGCGCCGGAAGAGGGTGTTGGACAGCGAGCAGTCGCCCCAGGCGAACCCGGCCAGGTGCAGGCGCACCAGGAGCACGGCGAGCGCGTCCATCAGCCGGTGCATGGTGGCCGGGCGCATGGTGGTCTCGAACATCGACCGGTACGGCATCGAGCCGCCCAGGTGCCGGGTGACCAGGACACTCTCCAGCGGGGCGCCGCTCTCGTCGGTGCGGCCGGTGACCACCGCCAGTGGATCCACCGCGGGAATGCCGATCCGGTCGAGGTCGCGCAGCAGCTCGTACTCGCGCAGCGCGGGCCGCTCGGCCAGTTCCTTGACGGCGATCACCTCCTCGCCGGCGCGGGAGTAGCGCACCACGTGCCGGGAGATGCCGCGCGGCAGCGGGACGAGGTACTCCTCCGGCCAGTCCTCCAGGGGCAGGTGCCACGGCAGTTCCAGCAAGAGCGCGGGGTGCTCGGGATTCGTCGCGCTGATCTGCAGTGCCATGCGCCGGGTGTCCTTGTCTCGCCGCCGATCGTCGCCTCACTCTAAAGGGCGCGTTCCCGGGCCCGGTGCGCGGCGTCCCGCACCGGCCCGCGGTGGACCGGCCCGTGCCCGGGGAGCAGCAGCTCGCCCTCCAGCCCGGCCAGGACGTCCAGGGAGGCGAGGGCCCGCGCCCGCTCACGGTGGAACATGTCCGGCAGCAGCTGCGGCCCCTCGACGCGCGAGGTGGGGTGGCCGCTGACCAGGGCGTCCCCGGAGATCAGCGCACCGTTGGCGGGCAGGTGGTAGGCGCAGTGCCCGTCGGTGTGGCCCGGCGTGTGCACCGGTACCGGCCGTCCCGGCAGGTCCAGGGCGCCCGCCGCCGGGAACGCCTGCGGAGCGGTGACCGGGACGTGGGCCGTGCCGCCCGAGCGCAGCGCGTGCACGGCCCAGGGCAGCACCCCCGGCCGCCAGCCGTTCCTCAGCACCGTCCCGACGGACACCTGGTGCAGGAAGTCCCGGCGGGCGTGCGGCACTTCGGCCTCGTGGAGGTGGACGGGTGTGCCGTAGGCGGCGCTCAGGTACTCGGCGGAACCCAGGTGGTCGTTGTGCGCGTGAGTGATCAGCACGGCCGCGACCGCCTCCGGGGAGCTGCCCACCTGCGCGAGGGAGGCGAGGACCTGCTCCCGGTCACCGGGGTAGCCGGTGTCGACCAGCGTGACGGCGTCCCCTTCCGTGAGGATCACCCAGTTGGTGTTCGAGCCGTGCACCAGGTAGGTGCCGTCCGCGACTTGGTGTACGTCCGCCCGCATGCTCGCCCCGCCCTGTGTGGTTCCCGGTACCGGCTCGACGGGAGAAGAAAAGCAGACCCGGCGGCGGACGGAAGCGCCGGGTCCGCCTGAACCGGGTCGCGCGGCAGGGGCGTTCGGACCGCCGTCAGTGCACGCCGTGCGGGCGGAACTGGATGCTGATGCGCGGCCCCGTCGCCCGGGTGCTCTTGGGGATCGAGTGTTCCCAGGTGCGCTGGCAGGAACCGCCCATCACGACGAGGTCGCCGTGCCCCAGCGGCCGCCGCACGGTGTCCGGGCCGCCTCGCACCGGGCGCAGCAGCAGGTCCCGGGGCGCTCCCACGGACAGGATGGCGACCATGGTGTCCTCGTGCGCACCGCGCCCGATCCGGTCGCCGTGCCAGGCGACGCTGTCCCGGCCGTCGCGGTAGTAGCACAGCCCGGCCGTGGTGAACGGCTCGCCCAGTTCCTCGCCGTAGTGGGCACTCAGCGCGTCCCGCGCGTCGGCCAGCACCGGGTGCGGAAGCCGGTCGTCGACGCCGTAGAACGCCAGCAGGCGGGGGACGTCGACCACGGTGTCGTACATCGTGCGCCGCTCCGCCCGCCACGGAACCTCCGAGGCCAGCTGTTCGAACAAGCCGTCCGAGCCGCTGAGCCACCCGGGCAGCACGTCGAGCCAGGCGCCGAAGCCGAGGTGGGTCCGGCTGATCCCGTCCAGCGGACCGAGACGCAGCTCGTCGGTCTGGTCGAAGAGGGAGCCTTGCAGGTGCATACGGCCAGCCTACCTCCGAATCGAAAGCATGTTCCATAGAGAACTCGCCCTTTCGATACACCGGTGTATCCAATACAGTCCTGTATCGAAAGGGGGGCCGGGCATGTCTGTCGGAGGAAGCACCGGTCGCGTGACCAGGCGTCGTGTCCACACCCGAGCCAACCTCCTGGACGCGGCGTTCTCCGTGTTCGCGGCCAAAGGCTTCGGACACGTCTCGATCGAGGAGGTCTGCGAGGCCGCCGGCTACAGCAGGGGCGCCTTCTATTCCAACTTCTCCAGCCTCGACGAACTGTTCTTCGCCCTCTACCGCGAGCGGGCCGACCTGATCGCGGAGCAGGTGTCCGGGGCCCTCGCCCTCGACGGGCCCGACCTCGACGTGCCGGCCGCCGTGGACCGCGTCACCGACGTGCTGCTCCTGGACCGCGACTGGCTCCTGGTGAAGACGGACTTCCTCGTCCACGCGGCCCGCGACCCGGAGGTGGCCCGGAGTCTGCTCGAACACCGCGCGCGGCTGCGTCGGGCGATCGCCGACCGGCTCGGCCGGGCCCGCGGGCACACCGCACTGCCCGCCGTCCTGGGCGACACCGACGGCGCCGCCCGCGCCGTGGTCGCCGCGTACGACGGCGTCACCACGCAACTGCTGCTGGACCGGGATCTGGAGCACGCCCGCGCCTGGCTGAAGCAACTGCTCACGGCCCTGCTGACCGACGGCAGCGGCACCCTCGATCACACGAAGAACTGAAGAAGGGAACGGTCGCCATGGATGCCGATGTCATCGTCGTCGGAGCGGGTCTCGCCGGTCTGGTCGCGGCGCACGAACTGACCAGCAGGGGCCGGCGGGTCGCCCTCGTCGACCAGGAGAACGCGGGCAACCTCGGCGGACAGGCCTTCTGGTCCTTCGGCGGCCTGTTCCTCGTCGGCTCGCCGGAGCAGCGGCGCCTGGGCATCAAGGACTCCTTCGACCTCGCCTGGAGCGACTGGCGGGGCAGCGCCGGTTTCGACCGGCTGGAGGACGAGGACTCCTGGGCCGTGCGCTGGGCGCGTGCCTACGTGGAGTTCGCGGCGGGGGAGAAGAGATCCTGGCTCGACGGGCACGGCATCACGTTCCTCCCCACCGTCGGCTGGGCCGAGCGCGGCGACCTCACGGCGCACGGGCACGGCAACAGCGTGCCCCGCTTCCACATCGCCTGGGGCACCGGCACCGGCGTCGTCGAACCGTTCGTGCGCTACGCCCGGCAGGCCGCCCGCGACGGCCTGCTCACCTTCCACCACCGCCACCGCGTCGACGCACTCGTCGTCGAGGGCGGCACCGCCCGCGGCGTGCGCGGCACCGTCCTGGCCGACGACCCCGCACCCCGTGGCGTCGCCTCCAGCCGCGACGCCGTCGGCGAGTTCGAACTCACCGCCCAGGCCGTCATCGTCACCAGCGGCGGCATCGGCGCGAACCACGACATCGTCCGCCGCTACTGGCCCGAACGCCTCGGCACCCCGCCGCGCGAGATGGTCACC
This sequence comes from Streptomyces sp. NPDC012466, assembly GCF_042955215.1. Lineage (NCBI taxonomy): Bacteria > Bacillati > Actinomycetota > Actinomycetes > Kitasatosporales > Streptomycetaceae > Streptomyces > Streptomyces sp. NPDC012466. Next base: position 117,404 of record NZ_JBIBEQ010000015.1, read on the forward strand.
GGCGTCCCCGCCTACGTCGACGGGCGGATGCTCGACATCAGCGCCGAGGCGGGCGTCCGGCTGGTCAACCGCGACCGCATGTGGCACTACACCGAGGGCCTGCAGAACTGGGACCCGATCTGGCCCGGCCACGGCATCCGCATCCTGCCCGGGCCGTCCTCCCTGTGGTTCGACGCCCTCGGCCGCCGCCTGCCCGGACCCTGCCTGCCCGGCTACGACACGCTCGGCACCCTCAAGCACCTGCGCACCACCGAGGACATCGCCGGGTACGACCACTCCTGGTTCATCCTCACGCAGAAGATCATCGAGAAGGAGTTCGCGCTCTCGGGCTCGGAGCAGAACCCCGACATCACCGCCAAGGACCGGACCGGATTCCTCAAGGAGCGCATCCTCGGCAAGGGCGCGCCCGGACCGGTCGACGCGTTCCTGCGCAAGGGCGCCGACTTCGTGACCGCGTCGAACATCGAACAGCTCGTGGCGAAGATGAACGAGCTCACCGACGAGCCGCTCCTCGACGCGGCCGAGATCAAGCGCCAGATCGAGGCGCGGGACCTGCAGATCGCCAACCCGTACGCCAAGGACGCCCAGGTGCAGGGCATCCGCAACGCCCGCCGCTACATCGGCGACCGCCTCGGCCGGGTCGCCACCCCGCACCGCGTTCTCGATCCGGCGGGCGGACCGTTGATCGGCGTCAAGCTGCACATCCTCACCCGCAAGACCCTCGGCGGCATCCAGACCGACCTCGACTCCCGGGCCCTCGGGACCGACGGCAAGCCGGTCGAGGGGCTGTACGCGGCCGGTGAGGTCGCCGGATTCGGCGGTGGCGGTGTGCACGGTTACAACGCCCTGGAGGGCACCTTCCTCGGCGGCTGCCTCTTCTCGGGGCGGGCGGCAGGGCGGGCGGCGGCCAAGCAGACCGCCTGACCGCCTGTCACGGCCCGTCTTCTCCTGCCTGGAGGAGACGGGCCAGCACCGCGGCGTGACTTCGCTCCGGTGTCCTGGACGAGGTCAGCAGCGTCACCTCACCCTTGCGGACCAGGAGACGCACGCCGTCGAGGGCGTCGGCGGCCTCGTCGGCGGAGAGCTCCGCCTCGTACCGCTCGGCGAACTCCTCGTACGAGCCCTCACCCGCGTGGTACCAGCGGCGCAGCTCCGTGGACGGGGTGATCGCCTTCGGCCACGCGTCCACCCGCGCCGCGTCCTTCGCCAGTCCGCGCGGCCACAAGCGGTCGACCAGGACCCGCACCCCGTCCTCCGGCTCGGCAGGGTCGTAGACACGGCGCACGCGCACGCTCATGTCCGGCTCCTCTCCGCGGTGGTACGGGTGTGCCGCGAGCGTAACCCCGGCCGGGGAGCGGGGCCCGGCGCCGACCGAGCCGAACGGCCGGTTCCGCTCGTGCCGGGTGGGTACTCCGATCGCCTGGCAGCGTCGAGGAAGGAGGTCGTGACATGAGTGCACGGGACGACCTGCCGGTCGTGCGCACTCTCGACGAACTCGCCGAGCTCGTGGAACGGCACCGGGGCCTGTACGTCCGCTGGTCGCGTGGCCCGGAGATCGATCTCCGCAAGGCGTCCAGCACCGACGATCTGACCGGCCTGTCCCTGCCGGGCCTGTCCGCCAACCCGCTCGGCGTCGAGGCATGGTGGCAGGACCGGCCGGTCCGGGTGTGGGTGGCCCGCCGGCTGCACGACTACGCCCATCTGCCGCACGACAAGGGCCCGGGCGTACACCCCTGGGTGCTCGCGGGCCAAGAGGCCGCCCGCGGACCGGACAACGAACCGCTGGTCACCGACGTCCGGCCGATGTGCTGGATCGACCAGCAGGTGATCGACGAGGCGAAGGGCGAGGTGGCCCGGCAGGAGAACCCGTGGGGGCCGCTGCGCCGCAGCTAGGCCCAGTCGTTCGGATCAGGGCGCAGACGCGGGGTCCGGTGCGCGCATCCGCGTTGTCGTCGTCGGTCACCGACTCCCCCGAACGGGGGGACCCCCGTCGCGTCGGCTCCCTCCTCCGCCTCACGGCTGCGCGCACCGGACCCCGCGCACCGGCGCTGACCACCCCGCCGGTCCCCTGCGGCCTGATCCGAACGGCGGACCCAGGCCCCCAGGGGCGGACGGCGTCAGCCGGAGCGGCGCCGGGCCGCTGCCCGGCGCTTCAGGGTGCGCCGTTCGTTCTCGCTCGTCCCACCCCAGACACCGATGGCCTGGCCCGTGTCGAGCGCCCATTGCAGACACTGCTCCTGCACGGGGCAGCGCCGTCGGCACACCGCTTTCGCCTGCTCCGTCTGCAGCAGAGCCGGCCCGGAGGTGCCGATCGGAAAGAAGAGCTCGGGGTCCTCGTGCCGACAGGCAGCGTGGTCTCGCCAGTTGTCCATCGAAGTCACCTGCATCGCAGTAGAAACGTGCTCTTTCGGAAGCATGCTCCCTTGCGGGTCACCTGTCGATGCTCGGTGAAACAGGGCGTTCCCGGACAGTCGTTCACTGCTCCCGCATTCCCCAGGGCGAACCGTAGTCCGTCAGCAGGCCGAGGAAGGGCCGGGCCGGGAAGGCCTCCGGGCCGAGCACGCCCGTGCCGGACCAGCCACCGGTGGCGAGGAGTTCGAGCGCGACCACCGGGTTGACCGCCGTCTGCCACACCACCGCCTGCGCCCCGTACTCCGCCATGGACCACTGGTTGTCCACCACGTGGTACAGGTACACCTCGCGCGGCTCGCCGTCCTTCACGCCCCGCACCCAGGTCCCCGCACACGTCTTGCCGTGCATCCGCTCGCCCAGCGTCGCCGGATCGGGCAGGCACGCCGCGACCACGTCCCGGGGCGAGACCGCCACCGGACCGTCCGGCCCGGGCACGGTCACCGGATCGGTACGGTCCAGGCCCAGCAGGTGCAGCGTCTTCAGCGTCTCGACGAAGTCCCGGCCCAGGCCGTACTTGAAGGTCACCCGGCGGGCGTCCACCCAGCGTGGGACGAGCAGCACCTCCTCGTGCTCGACGTTCACGCACTCGACCGGGCCGATGCCCTCGGGGAAGTCGAAGACCTCGGGCTCGCTGAACGGCTCGGTGGTGAACCAGCCCTTGCCGCTCTCGTAGACGACCGGCGGGTTCAGGCACTCCTCGATGGTGGTCCAGATGCTGAAGGAGGGCGCGAAGTCGTAGCCGTCGACGGTCAGGTTCGCGCCGTCGCGGATGCCGATCTCCTCGATCTCGTCGAAGAGCTCGTCGGCGGCGTACCGGGCGAAGACATCCGAAAGGCCCGGCTCCACGCCCATACCGACGAGCGCGAGAAGTCCCTCCTTCTCCCAGTCGGGGGCCTGCGCGAACTGCTCGTCGCCGAGCTTGACCCCGCACTCCGCGTACGGCCGCTCGGCGTGCGGGCGGGACAGCGACATCGCCATGTCGAGGTACGTGGCGCCCGCGGCGCGGGCCGCGCGGAACAGAGGCATCACGAAGCGGGGGTCGGTGGCGTTGAGGAGGACGTCGCAGCGGTGCCGGGCGAGCAGGCGGGCCACGGCCGCCTCGTCACCCGCGTCCACCTGTTCGGCCGCGAAGCGCGCGTCGCCGCCCAGCGCGGCCACCGCCGACTCGGCCCGGGCGGGGTCGTAGTCGGCCACCACCATGGCCTCGAAGAACGGCCGCCGAGCGGCGATCCGGGTGATCGCCCCGCCCACACCACCGGCACCCACGAGCAGTACACGCATGACAGAAACTCCCTATTCGCGAAGAACGTGACCCGTCCTTGGAGGAGATACAACGCCGCCCCGTGTCATAAGGTCAATGGCGTTGGCATAAGGCGGGCAGGGAGGGAGACGTCGTGCCCAAGCCCGTGGTGCCCGAGGAGAAGCGCCGCCGGCGCAGGCCCACCAAGAGCGGCACCGTGCTGTCCGAGGAGCTGATCGTCGAGACCGCGCTGCGGATGCTCCGCGAACACGGCAGCGCGGGCCTGACCGCCCGCCGGCTGGGCCTCGCCCTGGACGCGGACCCGAGCACGCTCTACCGGTACTTCCGGGGCATGGACGACCTGACCCTCGCCATCGGCGACGCCCTCATCGGCCAGGCACTGCAGGGGTGGCGGCCCACGGGGGAGTGGCGGGCGGATCTGCGGTCCTTCGGGCTGCGCATCCACGCGGCGTATCTCGCCCATCCGCAGGCCGCGCTGCTGACCACGAACCGCGTCACCGGCCGGGCCCATGAGCTGGCCGCCGACGAGGCCGTCCTGGACGTGCTGCGCACGGCCGGTTTCCCGCTGCCCGACACCGTGCGCATCTACCACGCCTTCATCGACCAGACCCTGGCCTTCGCCGCGCTGGACGCCGCCTCACTGGCCCTGCCCAGCGACTCGCTCCACGCCGACGAGGACATGTGGCGCTCGACGTACGCCCGCCTGCCCGCCACGACCCATCCCCGCATCGCCGAGGCGGCGCCCCTGCTCGCCACCCGCATGCTCACCAGTGCCTACCCGACGGCCCTGGAGATGCTGCTGGACAGCGCGGCGGCCCGGCTCGCCGACATCAGGGTCTGAACGGGCCGGCGTCAGGTGCGCAGGGCTTCGGCGGCGGTCTCCGTCACCGTCTCCGCCACCTGCGCCAGCGCCGGCGAGTCGAGCTTCCACTGCTGCCAGTACAGCGGCACGTCGACCGTGCGGCCCGGGGCGATGCGGACCAGCCGGCCGTCGCGCAGCAGGGGTTCGGCCTGGGGCTCCGGCACCAGGCCCCACCCCAGTCCGGCGGCGACGGCCTCGACGAAACCCTCCGACGTCGGCACGTAGGTGCGCAGCTCGCTCGCCGCGCTCCGCCCCCGGGTGAGGCCGCGGACGAAGCCGTCCTGGAAGTCGTCCCGCCGGTCGAAGACCACCACGGGCACCTCCGGCAGCACCCGCGCCAGGGGCCCGGTCACGTGGCGGGCGGCGAAGTCCGGTGCGGCCACCGGGAGGTAGCGCATCCGCCCGAGCGAGCGCACGGAGCAGCCGGGCACGGGGTCCCGCGACGAGGTCACCGCGGCCATCACCGCGCCCTCGCGCAGCAGTGCCGCCGTGTGGTCCTCGTCCTCGCGGCGCAGCTCGAAGCAGAGCCGCGGCTCCGGCGGCACGCGGGAGAGCACGGGCAGGAACCAGGTCGCCAGCGAGTCCGCGTTCACCGCGACCGACACCCGGATCGGCTCCCCGGCACCGCTCAGCCCGAGCTCCGCGTAGGCGTCGTGCTCCAGTCGTGCCACCTGGCGGGCCAGCCGGACCAGCACCTCGCCCGACTCCGTCGGACGTACGGGCTTGGTCCGCAGCAGCAGGACCCGGCCCGTGCGCTGCTCCAGGGCCTTCACGCGCTGGCTGACCGCCGACGGCGTCACATGCAGCGCGGCCGCGGCCGCGTCGAAGGTGCCCTCGTCCACGACGGCGAGCAGGGTCCGCACCTGGTCCAGCGGGAGATCGGTTGCCATCACGCGAGCTAATGATACGTAAGAATCCTTAGCTGGACCCTGGTCGGTCCTGTCCGTAGCGTCGGCGCCATGACCAGCACCTTCACCGCCGGTGCCGCCGGTTTCGGCACCGGACTGTCCCTCATCGTCGCCATCGGCGCCCAGAACGCCTTCGTCCTGCGCCAGGGCGTCCGCCGCCAGGCCGTCCTCGCCGTGGTCGCCATCTGCGCCCTGTCGGACGCGGCGCTCATCGCGCTCGGGGTCGGCGGGGTCGGCGCGGTGGTGGTGAAGTGGCCGGGCGCGCTGACGGCGGTCGGCTGGATCGGCGGCGCGTTCCTGCTGGGCTACGGCGTCCTGGCCGCCCGCCGGATGGTCCGGCCCGGCGGCGACGCGCTGCGGAGCGAGGGGGAGGCGGCCGGATCGGTACGCCGGGCCGTGCTCACCTGCCTGGCGATGACCTGGCTCAATCCGCATGTCTACCTCGACACGGTGTTCCTGCTGGGCTCTGTCGCCGCCGACCACGGTTCGCTGCGCTGGACGTTCGGCCTCGGAGCGGTGCTGGCCAGCCTGTGCTGGTTCACCGCCCTCGGCTTCGGCGCCCGGCTGCTCGGCCGGTTCCTCGCCAAGCCCGCGGCCTGGCGGGTCCTGGACGGCCTGGTCGCCGCCACCATGATCGTGCTCGGCGCCGCGCTGATCATCGGAAGCTGAGACGGGCCGCCGGGCCGACGGCGACCGGTGCGATAGTGATCCCCGCCCGAAAAGATGTAGCGAGCATCGAGGAAGCGGCGCGTGGACACGAGCGAGAGCACAACCGAAGAGCGGGACCCCGGCCCACAGGTGCCCCGCCGACGTGGCTGGCGGCGGTGGGCCATGGACACCCGCCCTCTGCGCCGCCCCGCCTACCGCCGGCTGTGGGGCTCAACGATCGTCACGGCCGTCGGCAGCCAGCTCACCGCCGTCGCCGTGCCCAAGCAGATCTACGACATCACCGGCTCCTCGGCCTGGGTGGGTGCCGCGAGCATAGCCGGCCTGGTGCCCCTGATCGTGTTCGCGCTGTGGGGCGGGGCGATCGCCGACACCGTGGACCGGCGCAAGCTGCTGCTGATCACCAACAGCGGCATCGCCGTCACCTCGTTGCTGTTCTGGCTCCAGGCCTTCGCCGGCCTGGAGTCGGTGACCGCGCTGATGCTGCTGCTCGCGGTGCAGCAGGCCTTCTGGGGTCTGAACGCACCGGCCCGCAACGCCTCCATCGCCCGCCTGGTCCCCGAGGACGAACTGCCCGCCGCCAATGCCCTCGGCTCGACCGTGATGCAGACCGGGCAGGTGGCCGGCCCGCTGCTCGCCGGCGCCCTGATCCCCGTCATCGGGCTGCCCGAGCTGTACCTCATCGACGCGCTGGCCCTGTGCGTGACGGTGTGGGCGGTGTACCGGCTGCCCTCGCTGCCGCCCCTGGCCGGCACGGCGGTGCGGCGGGCCGGTGTGAAGGAGATCGTCGCCGGTTTCCGCTACATATCCGGGCACACCGTGCTGCTGCTGTCCTTCCTAGCGGACATCATCGCCATGGTGCTCGGCATGCCCCGCGCCCTGTTCCCCCAGCTCGCCTCCCAGACCTACGCCCCCTACGGCGAAGGGCTCGCGCTGGGCCTGCTGTTCGCGGCGATCCCGATCGGCGCCGTGCTGGGCGGGCTGTTCTCCGGCACCTTCTCCCGGGCCCGGCGGCACGGCTGGATGGTCATCGGGGCGGTGGTCGTCTGGGGCGTGGCCATCACCGGCTTCGGTCTCAGTCGCAACCTCTGGCTCGCGGTGGCGTTCCTCGCCCTCGCCGGGGTGGCCGACATGGTCTCCATGGTCTTCCGCGGGGCGATCCTGCTGTCCGCCGCCACCGACGAGATGCGCGGGCGCATGCAGGGCGTCTTCACCGTCGTCGTGGCGGGGGGCCCGCGCCTGGCCGACGTGCTGCACGGCACCGCGGGCTCCGCCTTCGGCCCGGGCACCGCCGTCGCGGGCGGCGGACTGCTGGTCGTCGCGGTGATGCTGGTCCTGGCCGCCGCCGTACCGGCACTGCGGCGCTACCGCGTCTGACGTCTCACAGAACTCCGCGCCGGTGCAGCGTGTACTGCTCCATCAGCTTGCCCCGGGTCATCTCCAGCCGGTGCGCGAGGACCTCGGCGACGTTGCGCACCAGCATCATCCCCAGCTCCGGGTCCTCCTCGCACAGCGCCAGCACGGCCCCCGCGTCGAACTCGTACGCCCGCACCGGGCTGAACGCCACCGCGCCGAAGTCCCAGGTGTAGGGCGGGAACAGCCAGGACCAGCCGAGCAGGTCGCCCGCGCCGAGGCTGGCCACGGTCACCCGCTGCAGGGAGTTCACCTGCTGGTCCAGGGAGACGGCACCGGAGCGGATGACCCAGAACCGGTCGGCCGGGCCGTCCGCCTCGAAGATGCGGGTGTCCTCGGGGAAGGACACCTCCCGGGCGAGCGTCATCAGACGCTGCCGCTGGGGCGGAGGCAGGGCGGTCAGGAGTTTGATCGCTTTGGTCATGCGGAGCTCCTCGCCGGGCGGTCGACTGCGGTGCTGTCCCTAAGCCCATTTCAGCCGCTGCCGGGGCCCTGGGCACCTCGGCGTACGCGACTTCTTCCGACAGGCCGCCCGGGCATGAGAAAGCCCTGGCTGGACGGGGGAAACCAGCCAGGGCCGTAAGCGGTGGTGCACGGAGGACGGGGGGTCCACTCCGTCACCACGTATGAATGAACGGTAAACCATCCGGGGGGTGTGCTCGCCACCCGAAACCCGGTTGCGTGACCTGTTTCACTTTCGGGGGCGTTGTGGGTTCTCGGCGAGGACCCGGATCTTCTCCAGCCCGGGGTCCTCGGGATCGGGCAGATGCATGCCCGCGTCCAGCCCCGTGCGCAGATACGCCAGCACCGGCTCGGTCAGACGCTCGCCGGGCAGGACCGCGGGGATGCCGGGAGGGTACGGCGTGATCATCTCGGCCGCGATCCGCCCGGCGGCCTCGGCCACCGGCACGGCTTCGGCCGGACCGAAGAACGCGTCACGGGGCAGCACCGCCTGCTCCATCCGCAGCTCCGCGGGCGAGGGCACCTCCACCCGCGGCGCCCGGGGCAGGTCCGGCGCGATCCGCGCGAGGTCCCGCAGCGCCTCCAGCAACTGCCCGGTGGTCTCCTCGTCGTCGCCATGGGTGATCTGCGCGCCGATACGGCGGTGGTCCACCAGATGCGCGTCGATGTGCCGGTGCTCGCGCAGCCAGTCCGCCGCCTGGAAGCCCGTGATCCCGAGTCCGGTGAGGTCGATGACGCCGGGCAGCGGGTCGAGGTCGTCGGACCGGCCCGGACCGCAGAAGTCGTCCCGGTCGTTGACGTGCAGTCCGTCGGTCTCCTCGATGGCCGCCCGGACGTCGGCCGCCAGCTCCAGCGCACCGCCCATCAGTTCCTCGCCGTGCAGCGCCATCTGCCGCCGCCAGCCGTCCAGACCGGCGTAGATCAGCACCGAGGGGCTGGTCGTGCCCAGCAGATCCGCGCGCATCCCCAGCAGCTCCGGCGGCACCAGACCGCCCTGGAGATGGAAGACCGAACCCTGCTCCAGACCGCTGCCCATCTTGTGGATGCTGGTCACGCAGATGTCGGCGCCCGCGTCCATCGCCCAGGACGGCAGACCGGGGTGGAACGGCAGATGCGCCCCCCACGCCTCGTCGACGATCAGCGGCCGTGAGCGGCGGTGACAGACGTCGGCGACGGCCCGCAGGTCCGCGCAGCCGCCGTACGGCGTGGGACTCGTGATCAGCGCGCCGCGCGCGTCCGGATGCGCGTCGAAAGCCCGGTCGAACTCCTCGGCGGACGGCGGATGGGCCAGATTGCGCTCCGCGTCCCAGCGGGGCTCGACCCAGACGGGCTCGATGCCGGAGATGATCAGCCCCGCCACCACCGACTTGTGGGCGTCCCGCCCGATCAGCAGCTTCTCGTGCGGCCCCGCGACCGACAGCATCGCGGCCTTGACCGACAGGGAACTCCCGCACGTGCTGAAGAAGGTGTGCTCGGCGTGCACCGCGTCGGCCATCAGCTCCTGGGCCCGTTGCAGCACCCGGCCCCGGGTGAGCCGGTCGTCCAGCCCGCCCGAGGCCAGCACGTCCCCGTGGAACACCGCGTCACCGAGGATCTCCCGGACCGCCGGATCAGCGCCGCGGGCCTGCTTGTGCCCGGGCGGCGTGAACGACAGATGCCCCTTGCGTCGGTACTCGTCCAGGGCTTCCAGAACCGGTGCTCGCGTGTGGTCGACTGTCATGTGCACCGGGTTCCCGGCGTGTGCCCGCGCAATCCGGCCCGGCCCCCCGGCGGTCGGCCGTCACCCGGTCAGCCTCCGGGCGCGTGTGAGCCGGGGGCCACGATCTCGTCCAGCACCCGCAGCACCGCCTCGTAGGACATCCGCCGCACGGTCGCGTCCCGGGCCCCCTGGGGGTCGGTCGCGTCCAGCTCCTCGCTCCTGGTCCGCCACGTTCGTTCCTCCTGGACCGCGCACTCCCTCGCACGCTGGATGCGCCGCAGCAACTCGTCTGAATCCACCACATCGGTCATGCACACCGCGTACCCGTTCAGCGCAGGGAGATGGCACCGAGTCACGGCCGCCAGAGGTGTTTTCGGGCCTTCCGGGCGTATCCGAGGTTTGCAGGTGCGGGGAGAGGTGAGCCGTTGAGTACGACCGCGGCGCTTGCGCGGTGCGCGCCCGGAACGCCGCGGCAGGTCGAAGAGGGGCAACGGGTCCGCCGGCCCCGGCCAGTCCGGGGCGGGCGGCCATGGACGCGGTCCGGGCCCGGCATCCGTTTGTGCTGACAGGGAGCTGCAGTATGTGCGAGGAGCACATGATCGAATCCGTTTTCGAGCCGCCCGGTGGCCACCGTGCCCGGCCGTCCAAACCCGCAGAGGCACGCCGGGCGGTGGAGCGAGCCGTCGCCGAGCGCTGCCGGGCCACCCACATACCGTGCGACCGCGACGCCCTGTCCGACGCGCTGCTCGTCGTCTCGGAGCTGACGACCAACGCGATCCTGCACGGCGGCGGTGTCACCGACTTCCAGGTCGACGTCGACGGCCCCGGCGTGCGCGTCTCGGTGAGCGACCGCAGCGACGCGCTGCCCGTGACCGCGCCCCGCACCGACGCGCACGGACGGTTGCGGCACGGCGGCCACGGCTGGCCCATCGTCTGCCGGCTCGCCCGCGACGTCCGGGTGTCGGACCTGCCTGCCGGGGGCAAGTGCATCACCGCCGTCGTGCCCTTGTCCTGACGCCCGTGAAACGGCGCCCGACAGATTGCTCAGCAAAGCGGAGTTTGTTCCACCGGGCCTAGGGCAGACGCAGTTTCGTGCTTCGGACCGGAGGCGCGCCAGCGGGAGCGGTATGACTGCCCCGGAGGGCGTCCAGGCGCATCCGGGCAGCGACCTTCCCGCGGTCAGTCCCTGAAACCACCGTTCAGGAGCGAATCCGCATGCTCATCGAAACGCCCACCCATCGTCCCGGCACGCCCGAAACGACGACCACCGCTCCCCGGCGCCGTCACGACGACGCCCCCGACACCGCCGCCCTGTTCACCCGGATGGCGGAACTGGAGGATGGTCCCGAGCGGGACGCCGTCCGCGACGAACTGGTCACCCTGTGGCTGCCCATGGCCCACCGCATCGCCGGCCGCTTCCGCGACCGCGGAGAGTCGATCGAAGACCTCCGGCAGGTCGCGGCGCTGGGCCTGGTCAAGGCCATCGACCGGTTCGACCCGAGCCGGGGCGCCTTCGAAAGTTACGCCGTCCCCACCATCACCGGTGAGGTCAAGCGGCACTTCCGGGACCGCATGTGGGCCCTGCGAGTCCCCCGCCGTGTCCAGGAACTGCGCAACAAGGTGCGGGTGGCACGCCGCGAACTCACCCAGAACCCGGGCAGCCCCGAGCCCTCCGTGGCGGACATCGCCACCCACACCGGCCTGACCGAGGAAGAGGTCAACGCCGGGCTCGAGGCCCTGGACAGCTTCAGCACCCTGTCGCTGGACGCCGAGCTCTCGGCCGACGACGACGGCTACAGCCTCGCGGACACCCTCGGCGCGGCCGACTCGTCCTACGACGTCGTCGTGGACCGCGAGTCCGCCAAGGAAGGCCTGCGCCGGCTGCCGGAACGCGAACGGGCCATCCTCTACATGCGCTTCTTCGAGGACATGACCCAAAGCCGTATCGCCGACCACCTCGGCATCTCCCAGATGCACGTCTCCCGCCTCATCAGCCGCAGCTGCGCCCGTGTGCGCGACGAGGTCCTGGGGCAGCGGACGGGCACCCGGGGGAGCGGCGGCCCCTCCACCACGGCCTGACCATCCGACCCCACGAGGAGCGAACGACCATGCTGAGGCCCCACCCCGCCGTGCTGCGCCGACTGGTCGACGAGTACGAGGCCCTGGCCGCCGCCGAGGCCGTCCGCGGACCGGCGGAGCTGAACCCCAGAGCGCGCGACCTGGCGTACACGCTGTGCGTGTCCACCGGCACCCGGGACGTCAAGCGCGCCCTGGAAGCCGCCCACCAGTGGCTCGCGACCGCACCCGCACCGGTCCGCGAACCCGCCGCGGCGACGGCCGTACAGCGCGAACCGGCCGTGGCCACGGCCGGACGGCGCATGCCGGCCACGGAGCCCGCCTGATCCGCGTGTGCCACTGACACGACGGGGAAGACGAGGCAGGACCAGGGCCCGGCCGACGGCGGAAGCCGCGGCCGGGCCCGTCCGCGTCATGCCACTGACACCAGGAGACCCATGTCCACACCCGGGCGGGCAGCGGCCGCCGACGACGAGCTGGAGCGCCTGCGTGCCGAGGTGCGCGACCTGCGGGCCCGGGCCCGCGTACGCCCGCTGATCTCGCAGGCGCAGGGCATGCTGCAGGAGCGCTACACGCTGCCCGACGCCGACAGCGCCTTCGCGCTGATGCAGATGGCCTCACAGCGGTACAACGTCAAGCTGCGCACACTCGCCGACGTCCTGGTGACGGCGCCCCGCCCCGACGGGCAGGACACGCTGTGGTTCCCGGAGCGCGTCCGCGGACCGGAACCCGGTCTGACCTTCACGCAGGCGCACCGGTCCGGCTCCGGCAGCCGCGGTGCCGTCCTGAAGGCCGTGCTGCGTTCGACCCTGATGGTGACCGGCACCGACATGGGCAACGTGCAGCTCCCCGACCGGGCACGGGGAGGTCTGCGCATCGAGCAGCACACCGGCCTCACGGCCGACTTCGTCGACTTCTTCGCCCACGTCGGTGAGGACGGCACGTCCTGTGCGCAGGCCGCGCGCGACGTCTGCCAGGTCACCGTCCGCGAGGTGGAGAGCGACCCGGTCTTCACCGAACCGGCCCGCAGGGCCATCCTCGCGGCGGGCAGCAGGGCCTGTCACAGCGTCCCGCTGACCACCGAGTCCGGGCTCTGCGTCGGCATGGTCTCGGCCCACATGGACCGGCCCTCCGACGGCCTGACGACGGCCCAGAAGAAGGCCCTCGACACCATCGGCGGCCAGGCGGGCCGCTGGCTCGCCTGGCACGACCGCACGGTGGTCCTGGACGCCCTGGAGCACCTGCACGCCCTCGGCTGCGCAGGCCGCGGAGCGAGGTTCCGGCGGTCCTGAGGCCGTGACGGAAGTGACGCCGCCGTGCCGCTGGGAGGGCCGCGCTCGGCCGCGAACCGGAATCCGCTGGTCCGGGAGCTGCGCCGGGTGTGTGGACGCCGACCCGGGGCATCCGGACTCCCGGGAGGTCGACATGAACACGAGTGCGATGGCACAGAGCGGTCGGTTCCGGGCCCGGCGGATGGCCCGGGGTTCGATGACCGAGGGGGCGGCACGGGCGGGGTTCGCCGCCCGGGGCGTGATCTATCTGCTCGTCGGGGCGCTGGCCCTGCAGATCGCCTTCGGCGACACCGGCCGGCAGGCCGACCGCGGGGGAGCCCTGCAGGAACTGGCGCAGAAGCCGTTCGGCGCGGTGCTGCTGTGGGCGCTGGGCATCGGGCTCGTCGGTATGGCCCTGTGGCGGCTGTCCGAGGCGCTCTTCGGCTCGATCGGCAAGGACGGCCGCAGTGCCCGCAAGCGGCTGATGGCGACGGCCCGCTTCGCGTTCTACGTCTTCGTCGCCTACTCGGTGCTGTCGTTCGCGATCAGCCGCCACCAGAGCGGCGGGAACAGCGACAAGCAGTCCCGGGACGCCACCGCCAGGGTTCTGGAGATTCCCGCCGGCCAGTGGCTGGTCGGGGCCGCCGGCATCGCGATCGTGGTGGCGGGCGGCTGGATCGCCGTACGCGCGGTGATGCGCAAGTACCACGACAAGCTCCGGCTGGGGCAGATGAGCCACCGTACGCGGCAGCTGGTGGACGTCACGGGCGTGGCCGGTGGCGCCGCCCGCGGACTGGTCTTCGCGGTGGCCGGCGTCTTCGCCGTCCGCGCCGCCGTCGACTACGAACCGGACAAGGCCAAGGGGCTGGACGACACCCTGCGCTCCCTGGCCGAAACCCCGCTCGGCCCCTGGCTGCTGGTCTGCGTCGCGGCCGGGCTGGTGCTGTTCGGAGTGTTCTCCTTCGCCATGGCCCGGTGGCGACGCGTCTGAGTCGCGTCGTGTGGGGAACACGATGCCCATGAGCGATTCCGAGATTCCGCATGGCGATGGCCGGCCCGTGGACATGTACCTGGACCTCCTGCGCATCCGGATGGACACGGAGGACTACCGCCTTCTGATGCGCGCGGTGGAACCCGTCCTCGAGGCGATCGAAGAGGAACGCCTGTCCAGCCTCGACTTCGCGCTCGACTCCGGGGCCAATGACGAACTCCCCCAGGAGGTCCGTGACGAGGTGGCCCTCGTCATCGCCACCGCCGTCACCGGCCGCTTGGACAACGAGGTGGTCGAACTCGACGTCGACGACACCGGCCCGGTCAGAATCGTCACGGACGCCACCACCGCGTCCGACCCGATCCGCCTCGGCGAGATAGCCGACTACATCCGGGACCGGCACAAGCAGACCGAGGAGCTGCGGGGCATCGCCGAGGCAAGCGGGCTGCCCACGGACTTCTGACGGACAGCGCCTCTCACCCCCTGCGCGCCTCTCACGCCTTGGGTGCCGCCATCGGCACGCCCAGCGGCCGGGCGAGGCCCACCACGGCCTCGTCCAGCCGCTCGAGATGCCGCAGCACGCGGTCGGTGATCCGGCCGTAGCGCGGCGTTCCGGCGTCGGACCCCAGCAGCGAGGCGATGCTCGGTCCGGTCTCCACACGCACGTCCGCGTGCTCGTCGGCCACCCGGGCCGCGATGGTCCCGATGTTGCGCACCGTGCGCCCGGCCGCCCCGCGCAGTCGCGGGTCCGCCGCGATCGAGGGGTGCGTGGGCAGCAGCTCGGCGGTCGCCGCCAGGGTCCGCGCGTGGTACGCGCACGTCTCCAGCAGCGCCACCACGTACCGGGCCGTGTGACGCCGGGTCCGCAGCGGCGTGACCGGGTGGATCAGCGGCTGGGTAGCGGCCCGCAGATCGGCCAGCGCCTGGTCCAGGTCGCGTGCCTTGTCGAGCAGCTCGTCCGCCGGCCCGCCGCTGAGCTGCCCGACCGCGGCCTCGGTGACCTCGGCCAGCCGTTCCAGCACGGTGCCGAGCAGTTCGTTCGTACGGCGGTCCGTCTGCACCGGCAGGACCAGTGCCGCCGCCACCACCCCGCACGCCGCGCCGAGCGCCGTCTCCTCGATCCGCAGCACGAGCACGTCGAGGCTGTAGGTGTGCAGCAGCGTGTAGAGCAGCCCCAGCATCGCGGTGACGAAGAACGACATCAGGGTGTACGACAACGGCGCCGTGTAGAACATGGCGAAGATCAGCACCAGGACCAGGGCGAACGCCGTCCAGGTGTGGGTGCCGACCAGTCCCGCCAGGACGATGCCGGCCACCACGCCGAACACCGTGCCCAGCAGTCGCCGGTAGCCCTTGACCAGGATCTCGCCCGTCGAGGCGGTGTTCAGGAAAACGATCCAGCAGGTCAGCACCGCCCAGTACCAGCGCTGCGTGGACAGCAGCTCCCCGCCGATGATCGCCAGCGAGGACCCGACGGCGACCTGCACGGCCGCCCGCGTGGTGGGCCGCCGCAGGCCCGTCTGCTCCTCCTGCGCCGCCTCCTCGCCGCCGCCGTCGATCGCGGCGTCCTCGGCGTCCAGTTCCTCGCGGGAGCGGGCCGTGGCGGGGGTGTCGTCCGACTCGTCCTGCGGGCCGTCCAGCGCGATCCGCAGCCCGAGCACCGCGCGGGCCGACTCGCCGATGCCGCGGAAGACGTCCTGGACGGCGGCCGACGCGGGCGGCAGGTTCTCCTCGTCCCGGTAGCCGAGCAGCCGGTTGCGCACATGGGCCAGCCCGGTCCCCGTGTCGCCGCTGCCTGCCCGCAGCACCAGGGCGTGCAGCGCCTGCAGATCGCGGCGGAGCGTGGCGCCCGCCTCGTCCGGTACGGCAGGACCGGCCGGCGACGGAGCGGGCGCACCGGGCAGGTGCAGGGTGAGCGTGTCGGCCCGTTCGGCGCTGCGGGCGGTCAGCAGGAGCAGGCCGAGCCGCTCGGCGGCGATCTCGGCGTCCGCGATCCTGCGCTGCACCAGCCGTGCCGCCGACTCGTCCGGGGTGCCCTCCTCCAGCCGCCCCTGGATCATCATCGCCGTCTCGTGGAGCCGTGCGGTGCCCTCGCGCACGGCCCCCAGCGCCTTGTCCATCTCGTCCGCGGGGGCGTCGAGGAGTTCGAGCTGCGCGGCGACCAGCTGGGCGAGCCGGGCGCGGAAGGCCAGGCGCAGTCGCAGCAGCACGCCGGCGGGTGTCGCGGGCACGATCGCGAAGCGCATCAGGGCACTGGAGCAGAACGCCAGGGCCATGGCCGCGCACAGCGAGGGCAGCGCGGAGACGGTGGCACCGACGAACAGGGACAGGAAGTAGACCTGGAAGCCGATCAGCCCGAGTGCGGTGCCCCGGTCGCCGAACCGGCGGCCGTAGACCGCGCAGAAGATCAGGACGACGAAGAAGACGTCACCGACGACCAGGCGCGCGTTCAGGACCGCGCCCAGGGACACCGAGGCCAAGGCCACCGGAAGCCCCAGCGCCAGCGTCACGGCCTGTGCGCCCGGCTGTTTCTCCCGGATGGCGAAGGTGGCGACCATCGCCGCCATGGCCCCCGCCACCAGGAGGTGCACATCGGCCCCCAGCAGGGAGAGCACGGCCAGGGTGAGAGCGATCGCGCCGACCGTCCGCAACCCGGCCGTCAGACGCAGCAGTCCGGGGTCGGACGCCGCGATCCGGTCCCGCACGCGTCCCCGTGCCGCGCGTCCCGCTGCCCTCACTCCGTCGCACTCTCTCCCGACTCACACCAAGATCCGTATCTCAGCATGACATGCCACGAGCGCAAGCTCCCGTCCGGCCCGGTCTACCGCGGCCGGCCCGAACCCTCGACCTGCTCCCGCACCTGTTCCGGCGTCAGATAGGCGTCGGTGTACTCGAAGTCCTTCAGCCGCGCGGCCTTGCGGGCCTGGAAGCCGGTCCGTACGAAGTCGTCACCCGCGACCGCGTTGAGCAGCCAGTTCGTCATCACCCGCGTCTTGGCCACGTTGGTGCGCAGCGCCGACCAGTGGTAGCCGCGGGCCACGGCCTGGGCGGGCAGCCCGCGCAGTTCGACGCCCAGCGGCTTGGAGACCGCGTCGGTGCCGCCGAGGTCGACGACGAGCCCGAGGTCCTTGTGGACGTACGGGTTCATCACCTGGCCCCGCAGCGACGCGATGACGTTGTCGGCGACATGCCTGCCCTGCCGCAGGGCGTGCTGCGCGGTCGGCGGGCACATGGCCCCGTCCCCCTTGGCCAGGTCGGGCACGGCGGCCGAGTCGCCGAGCGCGAACACGCCGTCGTTGCCCGGCAGGTTCATCTCGGGGGCGACCGCGAGCCGTCCCTTGACGGTCTCCGCGCCGAGCGTGGCGATGAGCGGGCTCGCGACGACGCCGGCGGTCCAGATGAGCGTGCGGGTCGGGATCACCCGCCCGTCGGTGAAGGTGACCTCCTCGGGGCCGGCCTTCGCGATGGAGGTGCCCAGGGAGATCTCGATGCCGCGCCGGCGCAGGATCTCCTGCGCGCTGCTGCCGAGCTTGTCGCCCAGCTCCGGCATCAGCTTCGGCGCGATGTCGATGAGATGCCACTTGATCAGGCTGGAGTCCAGCCGCGGGTAGCGCTTGACCGCCGCGTGCGTCAGCCGCTGCAGACACGCCGCGGTCTCGGTGCCGGCGTAACCGCCGCCGACCACCACGAACTGCAGCCGGGAGGCCCGCTCCACGGGGTCCTGGCTCGCGTCGGCCAGGTCCAGCTGTGAGATGACGTGGTCACGGATGTACGCCGCCTCGGCGAGGGTCTTCATCCCGAACGCGTGGTCCGTCAGCCCCGGGATGTCGAAGGTGCGGGTGATGCTGCCGGGCGCCAGCACGATGTAGTCGTACGGCTCGTTGACGATCTCGTCGGTGATGGTGCGGATGACGCAGACCTTGGACTTCAGGTCCACGCCGATGGCGCCGCCCGGAATGATCCGCGTGCGGTACTTCTTGCTGCGGCGCAGCGAGACGGCGATCGACTGCGGCGTCAGCACGCCGGAGGCTACCTGGGGGAGCAACGGCAGGTAGAGCTGGTAGGCGAACGGCGTCACCAACGTGACGTCGGCCTCGTCCGGGGAGAGTTTCCGTTCCAGACGGCGGACGCACTCCACGCCGGCGAAGCCTGCGCCAACCACCAGGATCCTGGGTCGTGTCACGGTGTTCATCCCTTTCTGCGGCTCCAGGCGGTCTGCCTCGAACGCCTTCCGACTGCCCCTGGATCGCTGGTTCGCACCCCTTCGATCCCACCGTGTGTCCGGCCGTCGCGCCAGTCGGACGCGGCAGGCAGACGAACGCGTCGATCACCACCATGCCCGCACCGTGGCCGAAAAGCACCAGGCGGGAGTGAAGAACGCGTGCACACCCGGCCGGCCGGAGCCGCCGTCAGGAGTGCGCGCCGCCTTGGAAGTGACAGAGCAGCAGACAGACGTCGTCGTCCCGCTCGGAATCGCTCAGCAGGGGGTTCAGAAGCCGGTCCGCCGAGCCCTCCAGGTCCGCGTCCAGCTCCGCGGAACGGAATCCGCCGAGCGCCGAGGCCAGCCGGCCGATGCCCGGGTCTATGCCCTGCGCCCGCCGCTCCACCAGCCCGTCCGTGTACAGGGCGAGGGTCGAGCCGGGCTCCAGCTCCTCCGTGTGGTCGGCGATCTCCTGGGTGAGCGGGATGCCGAGCATCGCGCCGGGTTTGGCGTCGAGGGTGCGCACGGTGCCGTCGGGCAGGCGCAGCACCGGCGGCGGATGCCCCGCGGCGGCCCAGGTCAGCGTGGGCTCGTCCGGGTGGAACCGGGCGATGACGGCGGTGGCGTACAGATCCGGCTGGAGATGGTGCAGGAACCGGTGCAGCCGGGTCAGCAGCCGGCCCGGGCTGTCACCGTCGACGGCGTACGCCCGCAGCGCGGTGCGCAGCTGGCTCATCATGACCGCCGCGTGCAGCCCGTGCCCGGTGACGTCGCCGATGACGGTGATGAGACCGCCGTCCCGCTGGGGGAACGCGTCGTACCAGTCGCCGCCGATGTTCAGCCCGTGCGTGGCCGGAAGGTACCGCGCGGCCAGGCTGAGGCCCGGTGTGGCCGGGAGGTCCGTGAGCAGGGCGCGCTGGAGCGTCTCGGCGATGTCGCGGTTGTGCTCGAAGCGCCGGGCGTTGTCGATCGCGATGCTGGCTCGCCGGGTGAGCTCGATCAGCATCACCGCGTCGTCCGGGTCCCAGCGCCCCCCGGGCGGCGACAGCGTCAGGACGCCCAGCGGCGCCCGCCGTGTCGGCAGCGGCACGCACAGCAGCGGCCGCCCGGGATCCAGCGCCGA
Source organism: Streptomyces sp. NPDC012466 (assembly GCF_042955215.1). Classification (NCBI taxonomy): domain Bacteria; kingdom Bacillati; phylum Actinomycetota; class Actinomycetes; order Kitasatosporales; family Streptomycetaceae; genus Streptomyces; species Streptomyces sp. NPDC012466. Next base: position 136,749 of record NZ_JBIBEQ010000015.1, read on the forward strand.
CGGCGGCTGGTCGTCGACGCCGGGCAGGTTGCCGGGGTGGTCGGCGGCGTACTGGGGCCGCCCGGTGCGGGCCGCGAACACGGCCGCGGCCGGATGCGGCGCCGACCGGTGCTTGTCCTCCTCCTGGTCGAAGAGCCAGACGTCGACACTGCTCGCGTACTCCGGCACCAGCAGGTCCGGCAGCCGGCGCACGATCTCCTCGTGGTTCAGCGACGCCGTCAGCACGGCGCTCGCGTCCGCGAGGAACGTCAGCCTGCGCCGGGCGCTCTCCGCCTCGTTGCGGGCGCTGCGCTCGGCGGCGAAGGCCTCGCGCTGGGCCCGGCCGGCCGCGTCCAGCTCGGCGTGCAGCGCCAGGACGCCCTGGTTGGTCTGGTGCAGCTCCTCGCGGTGGAAGGAGACCAGGTCCTCCTGCTCCGTGAGCTTCTCCAGCACCACGGCCGTGTCCTCGTCGGCGCCGAGCAGCGCTTCGGACAGGGCGGCGGGGTCGTCGGCGACGGTGCCGCCTTCGGTGGCCCCGGCCGTCTCGGGGCAGGGGACGGTGGCCTCCCAGAGAGGCTCCCCGGCGGCGCACGCCTCCGGTGACGGGGTCACCACGAGGTGCAGCAGACCCTCCTCGGCGGGGGAGTCCGCCAGGTCCATGGTGAGCCGCCAGGTGCCGCCCTTGGTGAGGCACTGCCGCAGGTGGGCGCTGAGGCCGGTGGCCAGCCGGGTCCGTTCGACGGTGGGCACACCGTGGGCGGCGGCCAGGCGCGCGAGCGAGATGCGGGCGCGGGCCGCGTCGGTGACGGTGGTGATCTGCCAAGTGCGCATCATGGGCGTTCCGGCGGGGTCGAGGTCAGCACGGCCACGGCGGTGTCGTCCCGCACCGGCCGGGCGGGACTGCTGGTGTCGCGTATCGTCACGGCGGCCGTCACGGCCGGGTCCGCCGCGGGCAGCCCGGGGTCGGACGGCGGCGTCCAGCGACTGGGCAGACCGTCGGTGTGCAGGATCAGCAGCGGGTCGCCCGTCCAGTCGGCCTCCTCCTCGCGGAGGGTGGTGGGCCGGTGGACCCCGACGATGCCGGGCCTCGACAGCAGGGCGCGCCAGGTGCCGTCGGTGCGCAGCCGCGCCCCCACGTTCCCGATGCCGGCGAACCGGAGCCGCCGGGCCGGCAGGTCGAGCTGGGCGAGGGCGACGGCCGCGCCGCGCGTGCCGGTCAGCGCTTCGTGCAGCCGGCGCAGCGACTCGGCGGGGGAGAGGTGGGCCCACCGGTGCACGGCCGCGACCGCGGCGGACGAGGCATGCGCGGCCTCCGGCCCGTGTCCCAGTCCGTCCGCCAGCATCAACGTCACCCGGTCCCCGTCCCGGACCCACGCCCAGGCGTCTCCCGAGTACTCGGCGCCGCCGTAGGGGATGTTCACCCCACCGGCCCGGACCCCGGCACCGGGAAGGGAACGGCTCTGCCGGGCCGTCCCGGGGGCCGGGAGGCCGTGAGCGGGAGCCGCGGGGTCTGCCGGCGTGTTCGTCCTCGGGGTGCCGAACGTGACGGCGTCGGCCGGTTCGTGGGACGGTGCCGAGCCGGTCCCCGGGGTGCCGGCGTGGGCGAGGCCGTGGGCCCGTGCCGCCTGCGGCTCGGGTCGCCGCCCCGTGGCGCCGGTGCGCCGGAGCTCCTGGCCCGGCACTCCGTACGGCCCGTGCCCGACGCCCTGCGCCGGGCCGGCTTCCGGCGTGGGGCCGCCCGCTGCCCCCTGCGCCGGCCCGGTGAAGTCCGGCGCACTGCCCGGCACCGCCGCGTGGCCTGTCAGCGCGCCGCAGGCCACCGCGCCGAACGGCGGCTCGCCGCCCGGCCACTGTCCGCCGGCGGAGATCCCGCCCTCGAACCGCCCCGGCGCCTGCGCGCCCCGGGGGGTCGTGCTCACGCGGGCGACGGCGACCGTGCCGCGGCCGGGGGCGCTGTGCAGGGCGAAGTCGTCGGACAGGCGCCGGCACGTGCCCAGGCCCGCACCGAGCGAACGGGTCGTGGAGAAGCCGTCGCGCAGGGCCGCGGACACGTCGGGGATGCCCGGGCCGTGGTCGATCGCGGCGATCTGCACCACCCGGGACGCCTCACCGCCCTCCCGCAGCACGGGTGGGGCCACGACCTCGATGAGCACCTGACCACCCTCGGCGTGCTTCAGCAGGTTCGTGGCGAGCTCGGTCGCGACCAGCGCGGCGGCCGCGGTACGCCGCTCGTCCAGCCCGGCCAGCGCGGCGGCGCCCTCCGCCGCGACCCGCGCGTCACGCACCCGGGTCGAGTCGCGCACCGGCACGTCCCACACGCGCGGCATCAGACCTCCTCGCGCGGACGCGGCGGCCGGCCCACCCAGCAGGTCACGCGCACCGTGGTGCCCGTACCCGGCGTGGTGTCGATGTCGAAGTCGTGCACCAAGCGCCGCGCACCGCTCAGCCCCATGCCCAGACCGCCGCCGGAGGTGTAGCCGTCGCTCAGCGCCTGGTCCAGGTCCGCGATGCCCGGCCCGTCGTCGCTGAAGGACAGCCGCAGCCCCTGCGCACCCGCGCTGCTGACCTGCGTGGCCTCCATCTGTCCGCCACCGCCGTGCACCAGGGTGTTGCGGGCCAGCTCGCTGGCCGCGGTGATCAGCTTGGTCTGGTCCACCAGGCCGAAGCCGAGCCGGGCAGCGGCCTGCCGTACGTGCTGACGCACCCACACCAGGTCCATGTCCGACCGGATGGGCAAGCAGGCCTCCACGCCCGCGGCAGTGTGCATCACGGACTCTCCTGACGCGGGCTGCCGGGACGGGTCACCGGGGCCTGCCGGGCGAGGAGCTCCATGCCCGCCTCGGTGCTGAGCGCGGTGCTGAGCCCCGGCAGCGTCAGACCCAGTTCGACCAGGGTGATGGCGACGGCCGGGCGCATGCCGGCCACCACGGTGCGCGCGGCCAGCAACTTGGACTGCGCGGCGATCTCGGCCAGCACCCGGCCGAGGAAGGAGTCGACGATCTCCACACCGGAGATGTCGATGAGGACCCCGCGCACCCCGGTGCGGGAGATGGTCTCCGAGAGGTCCTGCTGGAGCTGCTGCGCCGTGCTGTCGTGCAGATCGCCCTGGAGCGTGACCAGCAGGACGTCGCCGAGCCGGAGGACCGGCACGTGGCCGGTCACGGGGTGGGGGTAGGCGTCGTTCACCGCTGGCCCGTACCCGAATTCACGATGTCCGCGCCGAGCTGGTGCAGCGCGTACCCGAGCGCGTCGGCGAGGCTCGCGCGGGTGATCACGTCCAGGTCCAGTCCGAGATGCACGATGGTCTGGGCGATGGCGGGGCGGATGCCCGAGACGATGCACTCGGCGCCCATGAGCCGCGCCGCGGCGACCGTCTTCATCAGGTGCTGCGCCACCAGCGAGTCGACCGTCGGCACCCCGGTGATGTCGAGGATCGCGAACCGCGCGTGCTGTTCGACGACGGCGTTCAGCAGCGTCTCCATCACGATCTGGCTGCGGGCGCTGTCGAGCGTCCCGATCAGCGGTACGGCCACGACGCCGTCCCACAGCCGGATGACGGGTGTGGCCACCTCCATCAGCTGCAGTCGCTGGCGGTCGCTGAGCGCCTGCCACTCGCTCAGCGCCGTCTGCATCGCCACCAGCCGGAGGGTGCCCATCAGCACGGTCAGGGCGGTCGAAGACGCCCGCAGGTGCTCGGGGGGCGCCTGCTCGAGATCGGCGGCCAGCAGATTCTCCACGGGCGGCCGCAGGGCGGCCAGCTCGCTGGAGACCTGGGTGTTGGACAGCCCGGCACGGGAGCGGGCCACGCCCATCCGTGCCAGCTGCTCGCGCACCCCGCTGAATCCCGCGGCGTCCGGGTCCTCCACCTGTTCAGAGTCGGCCACCTGGGCCAGCGCGTCGACCACGGCCTTGCCCGCTTCCACCGCCTCGTCGCGCGAGACGGTGAACACGGTGCGGAACAAGGGCTCGTCCGCCCACCGCTGGGCGATCTGCTCACGCCGGCGGTGCAGGAAGTCCCTGACCTCGTGGCTGGGGGTGGCGAGCTGTCCGTCCGCTTCGTGCTCCGGCACCTGGTTCTCTCCTCATCCGCGTTGCGTCGACCGAGCCCGCTTCTGGCAACGAGACGGCGATGTGACACTTGCCGGGCGACAACTCTAACCATGCGCCGACCTCGTACGACACCTGCTCCGGTGCAAGCGATCCGGTTCAGGGGAACGGCGGTTGCCACCGTCCGGGTATCGGCGCGTGAAGGGTGAGCCGTCGTTCGGGCAGGGCGGAGCGAGGGCACCGGCCGACCGTTCTTCGACGTCACCGTGCCCGAGGGGGAGCCGGTTGGTCAGAGGCTCTGGTCTCCCGGCTCCTCGGGGACGCTCGGCCCTTCGTCGACACGGGTCAGAGCCTCGTCGACACTCTCCGATATCGGCACCGTGATGCTGACGCCGGTCAGGTCGAGGATGCGCCGCACGGCAGGGGTCGGGCTGATGACGTGCACGCTGCCCTCGGTCTTACGGGTCTCCTGGTACACCCTCAGGATGATGTTCATCCCGGACGAGTCCATGAAGGGGACGGACGAGAGGTCGAGCAGGAAATGCCGTCGGCCGTGGTGGAGTTGATTGGCCAGATGGGCCTGGAACTCGGTCGCGGTGTCGACGTCCAGGTAGCCGTCGACCGTGATCAGGGCCACGTCCTCCCGGGGCAGTTCGACTTCCACGGACAGCGGGTTCTGGGCGAGGGGCACGGGTACCTCCAACAAGTGCTACGGCCACGGGCTGGTCACCTCTGGGGATGACCGCGGTGCGAGGGGATTCCGGTCGTTCTCCGGACTCGAATGCCGTTTCTCATGCGCCTCCCTTCATCGACGGGCTTCGGATGTCACCGCGCCCCCGCGATTACCCCGGAAACCGTCCTCCATGCATCCCGGTCCGAAGATCCTCGGGACCGGGTCGCAGGACGACTTGCGGTAGCAGGCGTGTTCGCCGAATGCGCTTGCGGCAGGAGGGTAATTGCTGCTGTGGAACGAGGCGGGCGGGATGCGTCCGCCGGAGGCATGACGATCCGCACATCGCCAGGGAGGATGGAACAGCGTGGCCATCGACAGAATCTGGTCGTACGCGCCGGACAGCGGTCGCACCGAGGGACAGGACCTGACCGGTTTCGCCGTCGCCGCGACCGACGGCACGATCGGGCACGTGGACCGGGAGGCCGCCCCGCACGGCATGCGGCACCTGGTCGTCGACACCGGGGTCTGGGTGTTCGGCCGCAGCGTCCTGGTCCCGGCCGGAGTCGTCACCGGCGTCGACACGCAGGCGAGGAAGGTGACACTGGCCTGCAGCAGGGGAGACGCGAAGGCCGCGCCCCGCTTCCAGACGGACAGCGAGACGCGGGACCAGGAGTATCTGCGGGCCGTGGGTGACTACTACGACCGGCTGCCGCCCCGCGAGGCGGCCCAGGTCTGAGCCGGTCACGGGCGCGCTGCGCCCGTGACGCTCGGCTCACCAGGGCATGAATACGTGCACGTCCTTGCCGTGGTCGTCGGCCACCACGCTGACCTGGTCGCACAGGGTGTGGATCAGGTGCCAGCCGATGCCCCCGCCACCGCTGCGCGGGTCGAAGGGGCGAGGGGCGGGCTCGGTGGTGCTGGTGTCGTGCAGGACCACATGCACCCCGTCGAACGTCCGGCGCATCCGCAGCGCGAACGGACCCGGGGCGTACTGGACCGCGTTGGCGGCCAGTTCCGTCACCACCAGCAGGATGTCGTCCCAGTACTCGGGGGCAGAGGGCGGGGAGGAGCGTGCCAGATCACGCAGGAACTCCTCCGCGGCCAGCCGCGCACCCGTCACGTCATGCGGCTCGCCCACGAAGCTGTTCGTGCGGCTCGGGATCTCCTCGGAGGTCAGGGCGTCGTCCCCACGCGGCTCGGTTGACATATCGCCTTTCCGGCCCGGGCGTCAGCAAGGGCTGTCGTCAGGGCTGTCGTCCTTTCTCTTGCGTCGCCACTGTTGCGTGTTCCCGACCGGGCGAGGCCTACGCGTCCGGTTGCACGCTCAGCGGAACACGTTGTCCGAATCGTCCCAGTTCGACGGTTCGTCCGAGGTGCTCGGCCGGGTAGGACGCCTGCGTGACTGGTACATCGCGTCGATCTCGGACGCATAGTGCCGCACGATCTCGTCCCGGCGCAGCTTCATCGACGGCGTGAGCAGTCCGTTGGTCACGTCGAACGCCTCCGGCAGGACCCGGAAGACCCGGATCGACTCCGATGGTGACACAACGCTGTTGGCCGCTGCCACGGCCCGGGCGACCTCCTCCCGCAGCGCGTTCTCCTCCCGCGCCTCCCGCATCTCACCCTGCAGGGCCAGCCCGGCCCGCCAGTGCGCCAGGAACTCCGGATCCAGTGTGATCAGGGCGCCCACACAGGGCCGGTTGTCCCCCACCACCACCGCCTGGTGGATGAGCGGGTGCATCCGCAGCCGCTGCTCCAGGGCCAGCGGGGCGACGCTCTTGCCACTGCTGGTGATGATGATGTCCTTCTTGCGGCCGGTGATCGTCAGATAGCCCTCCGAGTCAAGCTGCCCGAGGTCCCCGGTGGCAAGCCAGCCGCCGCGCAGCGCGGCCCGGGTGGCGGCCTGGTCGCCCACGTACCCCTGGAACACCGACGGGCCGCGCACCAGGATCTCCCCGTCCTCGGCCACCCGGATCTCCATGCCCGGCAGGGCCTGCCCCACGGTCCCGGACTTCTCCCGCCCCAGCGGCTGCATGGTCACCCCGCCGGAGGTCTCCGTGAGGCCGTACCCGTCGTGCACGTAGATGCCGATGCCCTCGTAGAAGAGAGACAGCTCGCGGCTGAGCGGTGAGCCGCCGGACGTCGCCCGCTGCACCCGGCCGCCCAGCGCGGCCCGCAGCCGGCGGTACACCGTGCGCTCGTACAGCGCGTGCTGGAGCCGCAGGTCGAATCCGGGCCCGCGCCCCCGGCCCAGGCGCTGGCGTTCCAGGGCCGCGGCGAAGTCCCGGGCGGTGTCGGCGGCCCGCTCGAACAGTCCGCCGTGGCCGCCCTGCTGCGCGGTGCGCAGGAAGTTCTTGTAGATCTTCTCCAGGACCGAGGGAACCGCGTAGAGGTACGTGGGGCGGAAGGAGCGCAGCGCCGACGACAGTGCCTCCCCGCTCAGCTCGGCCTGGTGTCCCATCAGCAGCCCGCCGCGCACGCACAGCCCCTGGATCATCAGCCCGTACACATGGGAGAAGGGCAGGAACGCGAGCACCGAGCCCTGCTCCCCGCGCGGTGCGGCCGTGTGCCCCCAGCCCGCCAGCAGCGTGTCGCAGGGGCCGGCGAGGTTGCGGTGGCTGAGCGCGCAGCCCATGGCATGACCGGAGGTGCCGGAGGTGTAGGCGATGACGGCCGTGGAGTCCGGCAGCACGATGCGGCGCATCGAGTCGACGGTGGCGATCGGGATGAACTCCCCGCGGACGGTGAGGTCCGCGAGGGCGCCCGCGTCCAGCTGCCAGACGTGGCGCAGCAGCGGGAGCGACGCGCACACCGAGCCGACGGTCATGACGCCCTGCTCGTCCTCGACCACCACGGCCACGCAGCCGGCGTCCCGCAGGATCCACTCCACCTGGTCGCGCGAGGACGTCGGGTAGACCGGGACGACCTCGGCGCCCACGGCCCACAGCGCGTAGCACAGGACCGTCCACTCGAACCGGGTGCGCGCCATGATCGCCACGCGGTGGCCCGGCGCGATCCCCGAGGCGATCAGCCCCTTGGCGACGTCCACGACCTCGTCGCGCAGCTCGACGGCCGTCACCTCCTCCCAGGCCGTGGAGGCGGGATCGGCCCGGCGGGCGAGCATCGGCCGGGCCGGTTCGCGGTCCGCCGTCTCGAAGACGCTGTCGGCGAGCCCGCCGGTCAGGGGCGCCACGGCCGGGGGAGCGAGGGCGAGGTCGCGCATGCACTGCTCCTGACGAGTACGGGGTGTGACGTTGCCGACGGGTACCGTCATCGGCGGTGCTCGAATGTAGTCGAGTCGAGACCCTTCGGGGTCGGAAAATACGGAAGTGGACCCGCTGATGATCTCGGCGTGATCGGGGGACACGGAGGGCATGACTCACATCAGTCCCGATCCCGAACCCGAACGCACCACCGGTCTGGAGCCCGGCGGCGGTGTACCGCCGGGCGAGACCCCGCCCGCGGAGAGCAGCATGCCGGAGACGCTGCCGCGGGAGACGCACAATCCGACCAAGGGCTGGGGCAAGGGTCCGCTGACCGTGATCATCGTCCTCGCGGTGCTGATCGCGGCGTTCTTCCTGGCCTACGCCCTCGTCCTGATCCTCTGAGACCCCTACCCCTGACGCACGGGACGCCTCACGACTGCGTGTGGTGGACGCACTCGGTGACGACGTCCCGCAGGCTCCCCGTGCGCTCCATCAGCGCGCGCTGCACCTGAGCGCCGTTGCCCTCGCGCAGCAGCTCCTCCAACGCCGCGCGGGCCTGATCGAGGTCGCCCGTGCTGTCGAGAGCCTCCTCGACATGCTCCAGCAGGGCGCGGACGACGGCCTCGGCCGGCATGCGCCGCATGGTCGCCGGGTGCAGCAGCTCGCCCGAGAGTCCGGACCGGGCGGCCTGCCAGTCGGCCAGCCGCAGCAGGCTGACGCTGTGGCCGAGCGGCTCACGGTCGTCCCGCCACTCGCGCGCGGCGGTCTCGACCAGCCCGCGGACGAGCGTGGCGATCAGCACGGCCGTGCCGGAGTGCAGACAGACGTCCGAGACGCGCAGCTCCACCGTCGGGTACCGCGGGGACAGCCGTGCGTCGAAGTAGATCATCCCGTCGTCCAGGAGGGCGCCGGTGGCCACCATGTCCGCGATCAGACGGTGGTACCGCTCGGGCGAGCCGAAGATCTCGGTCGGGCCGGCCGACGGCCAGCGCAGCCACACCCGGCTGCGGTAACTGCTGTACCCCGAGTCCTTGCCCTGCCAGAACGGCGAGTTCGCGCTCAGCGCCCGCAGGACCGGCAGCCACGGCCGGAGCCGGTCGACGACCGCGACGCCCTCCTCGTCCGACTCGACCGACACATGCACATGACAGCCCATGACGAGCTGCTCCCGGGTCGCGATGCCGTACTGCTCGGCCATCCACTGGTAGCGCCGGCCGACGCCGACGGCGGGGCTGACCGGCAGCGGCGAGGTGGCGAGCGCCGCCACGGTGCAGCCGATCTCGCCCGCGTGCCGGGCGGCCTCCTTGCGGCAGCGGACGATCTCGGCGCGCAGGCTCTCCATGGACGACTGCGGATGGGTGGCGAACTCCAGCATCTGCTCGTGGAGTTCCTTCTCGAAAACGTCCTGATCCGCGTCGTCCTTCTCCGCCCGGGCGAGGACCGCCGCGGACAGCGCCCGCGGTTCTCCGGTCTCCGGATCCACCAGGAGGAGTTCCTCCTCCACTCCAACGGTGCGCACCTGATGCCCGCCCTTCTGGCCCTGCCGAGTCGTACCACCGGGTGCTCCCGGTGGTACGACCTAGTGCCCCTCACAGGCGGGTAGGACACCTGGTGGGACGACGGGACTTCACACAGCGAACGGCGTCAGCCACACCGTGGCGAGCGGGGGCAGCGTGATCCGGACCTGTCCGTCCTCCGGTTTGACCGGATTCGGGTTGGTGACGCCGCTGCCTCCGTAGCGCGTGTCGTCGGTGTTGAGGCGTTCCTCCCAGGCGACGACGTCACCCGGCACCCACAGGCCGTAGTCCTGCCGGACCACGGGGGAGAAGTTCGACACCGCCAGCAGCGGACGGCCCTCGGCGTCGTAACGCAGGAACGCGAGGACGTTGTCGTCGGCCGAGTCCACCGCCACCCAGCGGAAGCCCTCCGGGCGGGTGTCGCACTGCCACAGCGCCGGCGTCGCCCGGTAGGCGGTGTTCAGGTCCCGCACCAGGTCGCGCACGCCCCGGTGGTCACCCGCCGAGTGATACCCGTCGTCGAGCAGCCACCACTCGGGGCCGTGCTCCACGGACCACTCCGCCCCCTGCGCGAACTCCTGTCCCATGAACAGCAGCTGTTTGCCGGGGTGGCCCCACATGAAGCCGAGGTAGGCCCGGTGGGTGGCGCGCCGCTGCCACCAGTCGCCCGGGATCTTCGACACCAGCGCCTGCTTGCCGTGCACGACCTCGTCGTGGGAGATCGGCAGGACGTAGTTCTCGCTGTAGGCGTACACCATCGAGAACGTCATCTCGTGGTGGTGGTACTTGCGGTGCACCGGCTCGTGGGCGATGTACTCCAGCGAGTCGTGCATCCAGCCCATGTTCCACTTCAGCCCGAAGCCGAGCCCGCCGGTCTCGGTGGGCCGGGTCACCCCGCCCCAGGCGGTGGACTCCTCGGCGATCGTGACCACGCCCGGGGCCCGCCGGTACACCGTCGCGTTCATCTCCTGCAGGAACGTCATGGCCGCCAGGTCCTCCCGGCCGCCGTAGGCGTTGGGCTCCCACTGGCCGTCCTCACGGGAGTAGTCCAGGTAGAGCATCGACGCCACCGCGTCCACCCGCAGGCCGTCGATGTGGAACTCCTCGCACCAGTAGACGGCGTTCGCGACGAGGAAGTTGCGCACCTCGGTGCGGCCGAAGTCGAACTCGTACGTGCCCCAGTCCGGGTGCTCCGCGCGCCGGTCGTCCCCGGGCTCGTACAGCGGCTCCCCGTCGAAGCGGGCCAGCGCCCAGTCGTCCTTCGGGAAGTGCGCCGGCACCCAGTCCATGATCACGCCGATGCCGGCCCGGTGACAGGCGTCCACGAAGAACCGGAAGTCGTCCGGGGTGCCGAGCCGGGCCGTCGGCGCGTAGAAGCCGGTGACCTGGTAGCCCCAGGAGCCGTGGAACGGATGCTCGGCGACCGGCATCAGCTCGATGTGCGTGAAGCCCATGTCCTTGGCGTACTTCGGCAGTTCCTCGGCGAGTTCGCGGTAGGTCAGCCCCGGCCGCCACGACGCCAGGTGCACCTCGTACACCGAGAACGGCGCCTCGTGCACGGGGGTGTCGGCGCGGTGCGCCATCCACTGCGCGTCGCCCCACTCGTAGTGCGAGGCCGTCACGATGGAGGCAGTGTTGGGCGGCTCCTCGCACCGGCGGGCCATCGGGTCGGCCTTGAGGAAGCGATGCCCGTGCCGCGAGTGGATCTCGAACTTGTACGGGGTACCCTCACCGACGCCCGGCAGGAACAGCTCCCACACGCCGGAGGCGCCCAGGGAGCGCATCGGGAACTGCGTCCCGTCCCAGTGGGTGAAGTCCGTGGCGACCCGCACGCCCTGCGCGTTCGGTGCCCACACGGTGAACCGGGTGCCGCTGACGCCCTCGTGGGTCATGGGCTGCGCGCCGAGCGCCTGCCACAGCTGCTCGTGCCGGCCCTCGCGGATCAGATGCAGGTCGAGTTCGCCGAGCGCGGGCAGGAACCGGTAGGGGTCGGCCGTCTCCTGCTCACCGTCCTCGTAGGCCACGTGCAGCGTGTAGTCGGGGACCGCGTCCAGCGGCAGGACACCCGAGAAGAGGCCCTCGCCCTCCGAGACGAGCGCGGTGCGTCTGCCGCCGATCACCACGCTCACGGCGCGGGCGAAGGGGCGCAGCGCCCGGAACACGACCCCGCCGGGCACCGGGTGGGCACCCAGCAGCGCGTGCGGATCGTGGTGGGCGCCCGCCAGCAGCCGCCCGCGGTCCTGCGGGCTCAGGGCGGGGGCGGTCGTGCTCGGGACCGGGCCGGACGGCTCCGGGATTGAGGTGTCGCGCAGGGCCACGGCTCAGTCTCCTCTCACGGCGAGGCGCTCGATCGCCGCCATCGGTACAGGCAGCCAGTCGGGGCGGTGCCGTGCCTCGTACAGCACCTCGTACACGGCCCGGTCCGTCTCGTAGGCGCGGAGCAGTCCGTGTTTCTTGCGGGGGTCCCAGCCGGCGCGGGCGGCATAGCCCGCGCAGTAGGCCTCGCGGCAGCGGCGGGCCCACTCCGGGCGCCAGGGGCGGCGCTGCCGGGCGGCGTAGTCGAAGGAACGCAGCATCCCGGCGATGTCCCGCACGGGGGAGTGGGCGCTGCGCCGTTCGGAGAGCGGCCGGGACGGCTCGCCCTCGAAGTCGATGACGAACCACTCGCGCCCGGCCCGCAGCACTTGGCCCAGGTGCAGGTCGCCGTGGATGCGCTGGGCGGGCGGCCCGGGGTCGCAGCCGGTGAGGGCGGCGAACGCGGTCCGCAGGCCCGGCACGAACGGCTGCAGCGCGGGCACGCAGTGCGCCGCGGCGTCCAGCCGCTCGGTCATCGCCGCCGCCGTACGCCCGTTCTCCCCGGGCTCGCCGACCGGGAAGGCCGACGCCAGTGCGAGATGCACCTCCGCCGTGGCAGCGCCCAGGGCCCGCGCCTGGATCGTGAAGTCGTCCCCGGCGGCCAGCGCGTTCAGCCCCAGCGTCCAGCCGTCGGAGGCGTCCCGCAGATACGGCTGGAGCACCCCGAGGGTGGCCTTGAACGGGTGCCTGGTCTGGAACCAGGCCACGGGCGCGGGCACGCGGTGACAGCCCTGACGGGCCAGCGCGCCCGGTACCTCCAGGTCCGGATTGACGCCCGGCTGGATGCGCCGGAAGACCTTCAGGATGTACTCGTCGCCGTACACCAGCGAGGAGTTGGACTGCTCCGCGTCCAGCAGCCGCGGCACGAGTCCCGCGGGCACCTGCTGGTCCGGGTCGCAGTCGAAGCGCAGCGGGCCCGCGGTGCCGGGGTGCCGCAGCCGGTCCAGCAGCTGCTGGGCCGAACGGGGATCCTGCAGCGCGTCGTAGACGGTCATGCCGGCCAGCGGCCCGTCCTGCACCTGCCCGATGAGCGCCCGCCCCAGACGCGGCGACGGCTGCTCCCGCACGCCGAGGAGCAGCTGGTAACAGTCGCCGGCCGGGGGAGCCCCGCCGGGCGAGGGCACACCCGTGTGCCCGGCGTGGCCGGCGTGGACCAGCAGGTGCAGACAGCCCGGGAAGAGCTCGGTCATCGACAGCAGGCCGAGCTCGGTGACGGGCCGGTCCTTGCCGGCGAACCAGCGCTGCCGGGGCAGCCAGTCGCGCAGCAGCCCGCCGAGCGACTCCATGGGCTCGGCCAGGCGGGTGAGACTCGGGCGGAGGGATGCGGTCTTCGGCATGGTCACGCCTCCTTTCGTCGGCGCAGGCTCACAGTCGCCGGCCGATGCGGGATGCGACTCGAGTGAGCCGGAACCAGTAGAAGCCGTGGCCCCCGAGGGTCAGCAGGTACGGCAGTTCGCCGATGGCCGGGAAGCGGACCCCGCCGAACAGCTCCACCGGGTGCCGCCCGGCGAACTCGCGCAGGTCGAGCTCGGTGGGCTGCGCGAACCGCGCGAAGTTGTTGACGCACAGGACCAGGTCGTCCTCGTACTCCCGCAGGAACGCCAGCACCGCGGGGTTGGAGGAGGGCAGTTCGGTGTAGGAGCCGAGCCCGAAGGCGGGGTTCTGCTTGCGGATCTCGATCATGCGGCGGGTCCAGTGCAACAGCGACGACGGCGACGACATCGACGCCTCGACGTTGGTCACCTGGTGGCCGTAGACCGGGTCCATGATCGCCGGCAGGAAGAGGCGGCCCGGGTCGCAGGTGGAGAACCCGGCGTTGCGGTCCGGTGTCCACTGCATCGGCGTGCGCACCGCGTCCCGGTCGCCGAGCCAGATGTTGTCGCCCATGCCGATCTCGTCGCCGTAGTAGAGGATCGGCGAGCCGGGGAGGGCCAGCAGCAGGGCCGTGAACAGCTCGATCGTGTGCCGGTCGTTGTCCAGCAGGGGAGCGAGCCGCCTGCGGATGCCGATGTTGGCGCGCATGCGGGGGTCCTTGGCGTACTCGGCCCACATGTAGTCGCGCTCTTCGTCGGTGACCATCTCGAGCGTGAGCTCGTCGTGGTTGCGCAGGAACATGCCCCACTGGCAGTTCGACGGAATGGCCGGTGTCTTGGCCAGGATTTCCGAGACCGGGTAGCGGGACTCGCGGCGTACGGCCATGAAGATGCGCGGCATGACGGGGAAATGGAACGCCATGTGGCACTCGTCGCCACCGTTCGCGTAGTCGCCGAAGTAGTCGACGACGTCCTCGGGCCACTGGTTGGCCTCCGCGAGCAGCACGGTGTCCGGGTACTGCGCGTCGATCTCGCGGCGGACGCGCTTGAGGAACGCGTGGGTGGCGGGCAGGTTCTCGCAGTTGGTCTCCTCGGCCGCGTAGAGGTACGGCACCGCGTCCAGCCGGAACCCGTCGATGCCGAGGTCGAGCCAGAACTTCAGCGCGGCCAGGATCTCCTCCTGGACGCGCGGGTTCTCGTAGTTGAGGTCCGGCTGGTGCGAGAAGAAGCGGTGGAAGAAGTACTGGCCCCGCACCGGGTCGAAGGTCCAGTTCGACGTCTCCGTGTCGACGAAGATGATCCGCGCGTCCGGGTAGCCCTTGTCGTCGTCGGCCCACACGTAGTAGTCGCCGTAGGGCCCGTCGGGGTCCTTCCTCGACTCCTGGAACCACGGGTGCTGGTCGCTGGTGTGGTTCATGACGAAGTCGATGATCACGCGCATGCCGCGCTGGTGTGCGGCGTCGACGAACTCCACGAAGTCGGCCAGGTCGCCGAACTCCGGCAGCACGGCCGTGTAGTCGGAGACGTCGTAGCCGCCGTCGCGCAGCGGGGACTTGAAGAACGGCGGCAGCCACAGGCAGTCGACGCCCAGCCACTGGAGGTAGTCGAGCTTGGCGGTCAGGCCCTTGAGGTCCCCGACGCCGTCGCCGTTGCTGTCCTGGAACGAGCGGACGAGCACCTCGTAGAAGACAGCGCGTTTGAACCACTCCGGGTCACGGTCCCTCGCGGGAGTGTCCTCGAAGGTGTCCGGCACGGGCTCGTTCACGGTCATGGCTTTTCTGCCCCTCCGTTCGCATGCGCGGCGGGCGGGGACTGGACGTGGAAAACGTGCGCGGGAGCCCGCCCCGGCTCCAACCGCACGTAGTTGTCGCGCCCCCAGCGATAGGTCTCGCCGGTGAGCTCGTCGCGCACCTGCACCGACTCGTGCCAGTCGAGGCCGAGTTGCGGCATGTCCAGCGAGACCGTGGCCTCCTGGGGGTGGTGCGGGTCGAGGTTGGCGACCACCAGGACGACGTCCGATCCGCTGCGCTTGCTGTACGCGATGAGCGCGTCGTTGTCGGTGTGGTGGAAGCGGAGGTTCCTGAGCCGGTGCAGCGCGGGGTGTTCCCGCCGGACGGTGTTGAGCCGGGTCAGCAGCGCGGTGATGGTGCGGCCCTCGCGTTCGGCCGCTTCCCAGTCACGGTGCCTGAGCTGGTACTT
>NZ_JBIBEQ010000016.1:0-141841 GCF_042955215.1 Streptomyces sp. NPDC012466
GCCGGGCCCCCCCCCGGGGGGGGGGGGGGCGGGCCCCCGGGGGGGGGGGGGGGGGGGGGGGGCCCCCCCCCCCCCCGTTTTTTTTGGGGGGGGGGGGGGGGGGGGCCCCCCCCCCCCCCCCCCGGGCACACGCCCAGCTCGCACGGAATCCCGACACCATGTCATGGCCGCCCGTCCGCCGATCCGGAGCGAGGTGGCCCGAGAGGGAGTACGAGAAGGTGGCCACACCTAAAAAGGGCAGGAACGCGAGCGCCCAGAGCAAGCCGGGGCGCTCGCTGGCCCTGATCCTGATCGCCATCGCGGCGCTCACCGGTGGGATGTTCGCCACGGGGCACACGAAGCCCCGTCTCGGCATCGACCTTGCCGGCGGTACGAGCATCACGCTCCGCGCGGTCCCCGAGGCCGGCAACGAGGCGGCGATCAACAAGACCAACATGGACACGGCCGTCTCCATCATGGAGCGCCGTGTCAATGGTCTGGGCGTCTCCGAGTCCGAGGTCCAGACGCAGGGCCGGGAAAACATCATCGTCAACATTCCCAAGGGCACCAACTCGGAGCAGGCCCGCAAGCAGGTCGGCACCACCGCCAAGCTCTACTTCCGCCCGGTCCTGCAGCGCGAGGCCGCCCCCGGCGAGGCGACACCCACCCCGAGCGCGCCCCCCAGCGGGAGCGCCTCCCCGAGCGCGTCCAGCACCGACAAGGCCAACGAGTCTGCGGCGCCCGGCTCCGCCAGCCCGTCGGCCACCGCCACCTCGCAGGGCCGCGCCGTCACCGACGCGCTGAAGGCGGACGCCACGCCGTCCGCGAGCAACAGCCCCGAGACCTCCGGCAGTCCCTCGCCGTCCAGCACCGCCGGCTCTCCGACCAGCGAGCTGGAGAAGAAGTACGCGGCCCTCAACTGCACCGATCCGAAGCAGCGAGCCACCGCGGGCAAGGAAGCCAAGAACGACCAGCCCACCGTCGCCTGTGG
The DNA here is from genome assembly GCF_042955215.1 of Streptomyces sp. NPDC012466. Lineage (NCBI taxonomy): Bacteria > Bacillati > Actinomycetota > Actinomycetes > Kitasatosporales > Streptomycetaceae > Streptomyces > Streptomyces sp. NPDC012466. The sequence continues at coordinate 971 of NZ_JBIBEQ010000016.1, forward strand.
CCAGGACGGCAAGGAGTGGAGCAAGTTCCTGTTGGGTCCGGTCGACGTCGACGGCACACAGATCGACAAGGCCCAGGCGAGCTTCGACACCCAGGGCGCCGCAGGCTGGCAGGTCGACATGACCTTCAACTCCGCCGGTGGCAAGAAGTTCGCCGACATCACCGGCAAGCTGGCGCAGCAGACCACCCCGCAGAACGAGTTCGCGATCGTTCTGGACGGTGAGGTCGTCTCCCACCCGTTCGTCCAGACCGCCATCAGCGGCGGTAACGCGCAGATCTCCGGCAGCTTCACCCAGGAGGAGGCCAAGAGCCTCGCCAACATGCTGTCGTACGGCGCGCTGCCGCTGACCTTCAAGGTGGACAGCATGACGACCGTGACCGCCGCGCTGGGCGGTGACCAGCTGAAGGCCGGACTGATCGCCGGCGCCATCGGTCTCGCGCTGGTCGTCATCTACCTGCTGGCCTACTACCGCGGCCTGTCGTTCATCGCGATCCTCTCGCTGCTGGTCTCGGCCGCCCTCACCTACACGCTCATGGCCCTCCTCGGCCCGGCCATCGGCTTCGCGCTGAACCTGCCGGCCGTGTGCGGTGCCATCGTCGCGATCGGCATCACCGCGGACTCGTTCATCGTGTACTTCGAACGCGTCCGCGACGAGATCCGCGAGGGCCGCACCCTGCGCCCCGCCGTCGAGAGGGCCTGGCCGCGCGCCCGGCGCACCATCCTGGTCTCCGACTTCGTGTCCTTCCTCGCCGCCGCGGTGCTCTTCATCGTCACCGTCGGCAAGGTCCAGGGCTTCGCCTTCACACTCGGCCTGACCACCCTGCTCGACGTGGTCGTCGTGTTCCTCTTCACCAAGCCGCTGCTGACCCTGATGGCCCGCCGCCCGTTCTTCGCGAACGGCCACAAGTGGTCCGGCCTCGACCCGAAGAGCCTGGGTGCCCAGCCGCCGCTGCGCCGCACCCGCCGCCCCGCCGCCCCCGTCGACCCCAAGGAGGCCTGAGATGTCGAAACTCGGCACCCTCGGCGCCCGACTGCACCGTGGCGAGGTCGGCTACGACTTCGTCAAGAACCGCAAGATCTGGTACGGCCTCTCCATCCTGATCACCATCACGGCCATCGTCGGCCTGGCGGTCCGGGGCCTGAACATGGGCATCGAGTTCCAGGGCGGCGCCGTCTTCAACACCCCGAAGAACACCAGCGCATCGGTGTCCCAGGCGGAGGAGTACGCGGAAGAGGCCTCCGGCCACGACGCGATCGTCCAGAAGCTCGGCGACGGCAGCCTGCGCATCCAGGTCGCCGGCATCGACACCGGCGCGGCGAACCAGATCAAGAACACGCTCGCCGACGACCTCAAGATCGACGCGGAGCAGATCAACGCCGAACTGGTCGGCCCCAGTTGGGGTGAGCAGATCGCGAACAAGGCCTGGCAGGGCCTCGGGATCTTCCTGGTCCTGGTGGTGATCTATCTGGCGATCGCCTTCGAGTGGCGCATGGCCCTGGCCGCGTTCGTCGCGCTGATCCACGACATCACCATCACGGTCGGCATCTACGCCCTCGTCGGCTTCGAGGTCACCCCGGGCACGGTGATCGGTCTGCTGACCATCCTCGGCTACTCGCTCTACGACACGGTCGTGGTCTTCGACAGCCTCAAGGAACAGACGAGGGACCTCACCAAGCAGACCCGCTGGACCTACAGCGACGTCGCCAACCGGTCGATCAACAGCACTCTGGTGCGCTCCATCAACACCACGGTGGTCGCGCTGCTGCCGGTGGCGGGCCTGCTGTTCATCGGTGGCGGTGTCCTCGGCGCCGGCATGCTGAACGACATCTCGCTGTCGCTGTTCGTCGGCCTCGCCGCCGGTGCCTACTCCTCGATCTTCATCGCCACCCCGCTCGTCGCCGACCTCAAGGAGCGCGAGCCGGCGATGAAGGCCCTGAAGAAGCGCGTGCTGGCCAAGCGGGCCCAGTCCGCCGCCAAGGGTGAGACGCCCGACGTGCAGGGCGGCGAGGAGGCGTACGCCGACGAGCCCGAGGACGGCGCACCCGCGGTCGTCGGCCCCCGCAACCAGCCCGCCTCCCGCAACCGCGGCCGTGGCCGTCCCTCGGGGAAGCGCCGATGACCGACATCAGGGAGCTGCTGCTCAGCCGCATCCGTGACGTGGCCGACTACCCGGAGCCGGGCGTGATGTTCAAGGACATCACCCCGCTCCTGGCGGACCCGGCGGCGTTCACCGCACTGACCGACGCCCTCGCCGAGATCGCCGAGCGCGCCGGCGCCACCAAGGTCGTCGGCCTGGAAGCACGGGGCTTCATCCTCGGCGCCCCGGTCGCCGTCCGAGCCGGCCTCGGCTTCATCCCCGTACGCAAGGCGGGCAAGCTCCCCGGAGCCACCCTCGCCCAGGCCTACGACCTGGAGTACGGCTCGGCGGAGATCGAGGTGCACGCCGAGGACCTGAACGCGGGCGACCGCGTCCTGATCGTGGACGACGTTCTCGCCACCGGCGGCACCGCCGAGGCCTCGGTCCAGCTCATCCGCCGGGCCGGCGCCGAGGTGGCCGGTCTCGCCGTCCTGATGGAGCTCGGCTTCCTGAGCGGCCGCGCCCGCCTGGAGCCGGCGCTGAACGGCGCCCCGCTGGAGGCGCTGCTCACGGTCTAGCGACCCCGTGGCGGCCCGGGGACACCGGCACCACATCGCGCAGGCGGGCCCGGAGGAATCCGGTGCCCGCCTCGTGCGTTTCCGGGGTAGACGGTCCTCACATTGGCCTGAAGGCGATCCTGGAGCTCAGGATCGCTACCATGGGGGTCCGGAGCCTGACCGGGGGACCCGGATCGCGCACGAGGAGTCCTCTTGCCAGACGAGGCCCAGCACCTGACCGCCGCCAAGCCCGAGTCCGCCTCGGCGGCCGCGGCGAAGCCCGCGCCGAACGCGCCCCACGCGAAGAACGACACCCGCGGGCCGGTCGAACACGCCCAGGCGGCGCCGGTCGACAAGCCGGAGGAGCAGTCGCGGCCCAAGCCCACCCCGCCGCCCGCGGTGCGCCAGGCCGCCGGACAGCCGGCCCGCTCCGGCTCCTCCAACCGCGTCCGCGCCCGTCTGGCCCGGCTCGGTGTGCAGCGCGCGAACCCCTACAACCCGGTGCTGGAGCCGCTGCTGCGGATAGTGCGCAGCAACGACCCGAAGATCGAGACGGCCACCCTCCGCCAGATCGAGCGCGCCTACCAGGTCGCCGAGCGCTGGCACCGCGGCCAGAAGCGCAAGAGCGGCGACCCGTACATCACGCACCCCCTCGCCGTCACGACCATCCTCGCCGAGCTGGGCATGGATCCGGCCACGCTGATGGCGGGCCTGCTGCACGACACGGTCGAGGACACCGAGTACGGCCTGGAGGACCTGCGCCGCGACTTCGGCGACGTCGTCACCCTGCTCGTCGACGGCGTCACCAAGCTGGACAAGGTCAAGTTCGGCGAGGCCGCGCAGGCGGAGACCGTGCGCAAGATGGTCGTCGCCATGGCCAAGGACCCGCGCGTCCTGGTCATCAAGCTGGCAGACCGCCTGCACAACATGCGCACCATGCGCTATCTCAAGCGCGAGAAGCAGGAGAAGAAGGCGCGCGAGACCCTCGAGATCTACGCGCCGCTCGCCCACCGCCTGGGCATGAACACCATCAAGTGGGAGCTGGAGGACCTCGCCTTCGCGATCCTCTACCCCAAGATGTACGACGAGATCGTCCGGCTGGTGGCCGAGCGGGCGCCGAAGCGCGACGAGTACCTGGCCATCGTCACCGACGAGGTGCAGCAGGACCTGCGCGCGGCCCGCATCAAGGCGACCGTCACCGGCCGTCCGAAGCACTACTACAGCGTCTACCAGAAGATGATCGTCCGCGGCCGTGACTTCGCGGAGATCTACGACCTGGTGGGCATCCGCGTCCTCGTGGACACCGTCCGCGACTGCTACGCGGCCCTCGGCACGGTGCACGCGCGATGGAACCCGGTCCCCGGCCGGTTCAAGGACTACATCGCGATGCCCAAGTTCAACATGTACCAGTCGCTGCACACGACGGTCATCGGCCCCGGCGGCAAGCCGGTCGAGCTGCAGATCCGCACCTTCGACATGCACCGCCGCGCCGAGTACGGCATCGCCGCGCACTGGAAGTACAAGCAGGAGGCCGTCGCCGGCGCCTCCAAGGTGCGCAGCGACGCCCCCAAGTCGTCCGGCAAGGGCAAGGACGACCACCTCAACGACATGGCGTGGCTGCGCCAGCTCCTGGACTGGCAGAAGGAGACCGAGGACCCGGGGGAGTTCCTGGAGTCCCTGCGCTTCGACCTCTCCCGCAACGAGGTCTTCGTCTTCACCCCCAAGGGCGACGTCATAGCGCTCCCCGCCGGTGCCACCCCGGTCGACTTCGCCTACGCGGTGCACACCGAGGTCGGCCACCGCACCATAGGCGCCCGCGTCAACGGCCGGCTGGTCCCGCTGGAGTCCACCCTCGACAACGGCGACCTGGTGGAGGTCTTCACCTCCAAGGCGGCCGGCGCCGGGCCCTCCCGCGACTGGCTCGGCTTCGTCAAGTCACCGCGGGCCCGCAACAAGATCCGCGCCTGGTTCTCCAAGGAGCGCCGCGACGAGGCGATCGAGCAGGGCAAGGACGCCATCGTCCGCGCCATGCGCAAGCAGAACCTGCCGATCCAGCGCATCCTGACCGGCGACTCCCTGGTGACCCTCGCGCACGAGATGCGCTACGCCGACATCTCCGCGCTGTACGCGGCGATCGGCGAGGGCCATGTCTCCGCGCAGAACATCGTGCAGAAGCTGGTCCAGGCCCTGGGCGGCGAGGAGGCCGCCACCGAGGAGATCGACGAGTCGGTCCCGCCGGCCCGCGGACGCAGCCGCAAGCGCCGCTCCAGCGCCGACCCGGGCGTCGTCGTCAAGGGCGTCGACGACGTGTGGGTCAAGCTGGCCCGCTGCTGCACACCCGTCCCGGGCGACCCCATCATCGGCTTCGTCACCCGCGGCAGCGGCGTATCGGTCCACCGCAGCGACTGTGTGAACGTCGACTCGCTGTCCCGGGAGCCCGAGCGCATCCTCGACGTCGAGTGGGCGCCCACCCAGTCCTCGGTCTTCCTGGTCGCCATCCAGGTCGAGGCCCTGGACCGCTCCCGGCTCCTGTCCGACGTCACCCGCGTGCTGTCCGACCAGCACGTCAACATCCTGTCCGCGGCCGTCCAGACCTCCCGGGACCGCGTCGCCACCTCCCGCTTCACCTTCGAGATGGGCGACCCGAAGCACCTCGGCCACGTCCTGAAGGCGGTCCGGGGCGTGGAGGGCGTCTACGACGTGTACCGGGTGACGTCGGCGCGCAGCAGGTCGTAACCGGTCGTCGCAGGACCACACGAAAGGGGCTCCCGTACACCGTGTACGGGAGCCCCTTTTCGACCGACTGCTCAGCCGCCGAACTCCTGCAGACCCTTCAGCGCCTGGTCCAGCAGCGCCTGGCGGCCGTCGAGCTCACGCTGGAGCTTGTCGGCCTTGGCGTTGTTGCCCTGCGCCCGGGCCTGCTCGATCTGGCCCCGCAGCTTGTCCACGGCGGCCTGGAGCTGACCGGTCAGCCCCTCGGCACGCGCGCGTGCCTCCGGGTTCGTCCGGCGCCACTCGGCCTCCTCGGCCTCCTGGATGGCCCGCTCGACCGCGTGCATCCGGCCCTCGACCTTGGGCCGGGCGTCGCGCGGCACATGGCCGATGGCCTCCCAGCGCTCGTTCACGTTCCGGAACGCGGCGCGGGCCGCCTTCAGGTCCGTGATCGGCAGGAGCTTCTCGGCCTCCTCGGCCAGCTCCTCCTTGAGCTTGAGGTTCTCCGTCTGCTCCGCGTCCCGCTCCGCGAAGACCGAGCTGCGGGCCGCGAAGAAGACGTCCTGGGCGCCGCGGAAGCGGTTCCACAGGTCGTCCTCGTGCTCGCGCTGGGCACGGCCCGCGGCCTTCCACTCGGACATCAGCTCGCGGTAACGCGCCGCCGTCACGCCCCAGTCCGTCGAGTTCGACAGCGCCTCGGCCTCGGCGACCAGCCGCTCCTTGGTCTTGCGGGCCTCCTCGCGCTGCGCGTCCAGCTGCGCGAAATGCTGCTTGCGCCGCTTGGAGAACGCCGACCGGGCGTGCGAGAACCGGTGCCACAGCTCGTCGTCGGACTTGCGGTCCAGCCGCGGCAGGCCCTTCCAGGTGTCCACCAGGGCCCGCAGCCGCTCACCGGCCGCCCGCCACTGGTCGGACTGCGACAGCTCCTCCGCCTCGGCGACCAGCGCCTCCTTGGCGTGGCGGGCCTCGTCGGACTGCTTCGCCCGCTGCGCCTTGCGCTCCTCACGGCGCGCCTCCACCAGCTCCACGAGCTTGTCCAGCCGGACCCGCAGGGCGTCCAGGTCGCCCACCGCGTGATGCGCGTCGACCTGCTCCCGGATGTGGTCGATGGCGGCCTGGGCGTCCTTCGCCGACAGGTCGGTGGTCTTCACTCGCTTCTCGAGGAGGCCGATCTCGACAACCAGGCCCTCGTACTTGCGCTCGAAGTAGGCCAGCGCCTCCTCGGGGGAGCCCGCCTGCCAGGAACCGACGACCTGCTCGCCGTCGGCCGTACGCACGTACACGGTCCCCGTCTCGTCGACGCGGCCCCACGGGTCGCTGCTCACAGCGCCTCCTCCACATGATGCCTGCGAGGGGCCTGTAGCTCCCCCGGGCATCGTCCACAGTTTCGTCACGGCCAACATAGGCGACCGGCGGGGGGCCTGTCCGCATCCCGCGCGACCGAAATTTCGCAGTTGGGGGTCAGGATTCGCTGATCGTGGCCTTGTTGATCACGACCGTCGCGTTGGGCGCGGTATTGCCCGTCTGAGGGTCGGGAGCCTGCGCTCCGGCCTTGGCGATCTTCTGCAGAATCTTCATGCCCGCTTCCGACACCGTGCCGAACGGTGTGTAGTCGGGCGGCAACTGGCTGTCCCGGTAGACGAGGAAGAACTGGCTGCCGCCGCTGTTGCGGCCCTGCTTCGTCTGCGCGTTGTACTGGTTCGCCATCGCGACCGTGCCCGCCGGGTACACCCCGCCCTTGAGGCTCTTGTCCTTGAGGTTCTCGTCCGGGATGGTGTAGCCCGGTCCGCCCATGCCGGTGCCCTGCGGGTCGCCGCACTGCAGGACGTAGATGTTCTGGTCCGTGAGCCGGTGGCACTTGCTGTGGTCCAAGTAGCCCTTGCCGAGAAGGAAGTTGAACGAGTTGACGGTGTGCGGCGCGGCCGACGCCTTCAGCGCGACGTCTATCTCGCCGCAGGTCGTGTCCAGCTTCATCGTGTACTTCGCCGACTTGTCGATGGTCAGCGCCGGTTCCTTCTTCCAGGTCTCCGACTTGACCTTGCCCGGGGCCGGCTTCTCGCACGGGTCCGGGGCCTTGCTGGGCGTGGCGCTGGGCGTGACGTCCGCGTTGGCGTTCTCCGTCTTGCCGTTGTCCTCGAACGGCTTGGTCAGGAAGACCGTCACCGAGAGCACCACGATCACGCCGAGAGCCGAGGCGATCACGGAGTTGCGGATACGGGCCTTGCGTCGCGCGTCCGTGCGTCGCTGCTGCTGCCGCAAGAACTTCTCCCGGGCGAGCTGACGCCGCCGCTGTTCCTGGCTGACCACCGGGTTCTCTCCTCATGGGTCTCGAACGTCGACCGGTACGCGTGCGTCCTGTGTGCCGAGCGCCTGCGTGTGCCCCGTACCGTATATGGGTTCGCTGAGGAATCGGCAGCGCCGGTAGGCTCTGTGAGCAGCCGTAGCCGCCCGTATCGACACAACGAAGGACGATCGTGCTCATTGCCGGGTTCCCCGCCGGGGCCTGGGGGACGAACTGTTACCTCGTCGCCCCCGCCGCCGGTGAGGAGTGCGTGATCATCGACCCCGGCCATCAGGCCGCCGACGGCGTCGCGGAAGCGATCGCCAAGCATCGGCTCAAGCCGGTCGCCGTCGTCCTCACCCACGGCCACATCGACCATGTGGCCTCGGTCGTCCCGGTGTGCGGCGCCCACGACGTGCCGGCCTGGATCCACCCCGACGACCGGTACATGATGAGCGACCCAGAGAAGGCGCTCGGCCGTTCCATCGGGATGCCGCTGATGGGCGAGCTGACCGTGGGAGAGCCCGATGACGTCAAGGAACTGGCCGACGGGGCGAAGCTGGAGCTGGCGGGCCTGGAGTTGTCCGTCGCGCACGCGCCCGGCCATACCAAGGGGTCGGTGACCTTCGGCATGCCCGAGGCGGCGGACATCCCGCCGATCCTCTTCTCGGGCGACCTGCTGTTCGCCGGCTCCATCGGACGCACCGACCTGCCCGGCGGTGACATGGCCGAGATGCTCGACTCGCTGGCCCGCGTGTGCCTGCCGCTCGACGACTCGACCGTGGTGCTGTCCGGCCACGGCCCCCAGACGACCATCGGCCAGGAGCGCGCCGCCAACCCGTATCTGCGGCAGGTGGCGGCCGGCCAGGGAGCCTTCGAGGCTCCCCGACGAGGAATGTGACGAGACCTTCCGTGAGCACCTTCAAGGCCCCCAAGGGCACGTACGACCTGATCCCGCCGGACAGCGCCAAGTACCTCGCGGTCCGCGAGGCCATCGCCGCGCCGCTGCGCAACTCCGGCTACGGCTACATCGAGACGCCCGGCTTCGAGAACGTCGAGCTCTTCGCGCGCGGGGTCGGTGAGTCCACCGACATCGTGACCAAGGAGATGTACGCCTTCGAGACCAAGGGCGGCGACAGGCTCGCCCTGCGCCCCGAGGGCACGGCCTCCGTCCTGCGCGCGGCGCTGGAGGCCAACCTGCACAAGGCCGGCAACCTCCCGGTCAAGCTCTGGTACTCCGGCTCGTACTACCGCTACGAGCGTCCGCAGAAGGGCCGCTACCGCCACTTCTCCCAGGTCGGTGCCGAGGCGATCGGCGCGGAGGACCCGGCGCTGGACGCCGAGCTGATCATCCTGGCCGACCAGGCGTACCGCTCGCTGGGCCTGAGGGACTTCCGGATCCTGCTGAACAGCCTGGGCGACCAGGAGTGCCGCCCCGTCTACCGGTCGGCGCTTCAGGAGTTCCTGCGCGGCCTGGACCTGGACGAGGACACCCTGCGCCGTGCGGAGATCAACCCGCTGCGCGTCCTGGACGACAAGCGCGAGTCCGTCCAGAAGCAGCTGGGGGACGCGCCGCTGCTGCGTGACTACCTGTGCGACGCGTGCAAGGCGTACCACGAGGAGGTCCGCGAGCTGATCACGGCGGCGGGCGTCGCCTTCGAGGACGACCCGAAGCTGGTCCGCGGCCTGGACTACTACACCCGCACCACCTTCGAGTTCGTCCACGACGGCCTCGGCTCGCAGTCCGCCGTGGGCGGCGGGGGCCGCTACGACGGTCTGTCCGAGATGATCGGCGGCCCCGCGCTGCCGTCCGTCGGCTGGGCCCTCGGCGTCGACCGCACGGTCCTCGCGCTGGAGGCGGAGGGCATCGAGCTGGAACTGCCGGCCACCACCAGCGTGTTCGCCGTCCCGCTCGGCGAGGAGGCCCGCCGGGTCCTGTTCGCCAAGGTCACCGAACTGCGCAAGAACGGCATCGCGGCCGACTTCTCCTACGGCGGCAAGGGCCTCAAGGGCGCCATGAAGAACGCCAACCGCAGCGGCGCCCGCTACACGGTCGTCGCCGGCGAACGCGACCTCGCCGAGGGCGTCGTCCAGCTCAAGGACATGGAGTCGGGCGAGCAGACGGCGGTGGGCGTGAACGAGATCGTGGCAGAGCTGGAAGCCCGGCTCGGCTGAGACACCCCCGCACACCGGGAAGGCGCCGGTTGTCCGGCGCCTTCCTCATCGCTCCAGCAGCCCGCACCGCATCGCGCCCGCGACGGCGGCGGCCCGGTCGGTCCCTCATAACCGCCCGGTCACTTCGATGCCTTGCGTGGGTGCGGTGGGGGCGGCCCTGCTCGGCTTCGCGATCGGCTCGGTCCCGAAATCCGCGAACAGTGCGAGCTCGGTGGTCGTCCTGCCCTTCCTGGTGCTCCAGTTCATCTCCGGTGTGTACATCGCCATCGGCACCATCCCCGACTGGATGCTGACCGTCGGGGCGCTGTTCCCGTTGAAGTGGATGTGCCAGGGGCTGCGCGGGGTGTTCCTGCCGGCGGCGCAGGCGCCTGACCGACCGGACCGTCGCCGTCACCGGAGCCATACGGCTGGGACTACTGGAGCAGTGAAAACGCAGGCCGTGATGCCCAGCACGAAGATCCACGCCAGGTCGAACCACCGGCCCGCGTCCGCGGGCAGGTCCACGCCGTAGCAGGTCGTGCCGACGAGAAGGAGGATCGCCGTCTCCAGCAGACCGGTGAAGAGAACCAGCCAGATCTTGCCGAGGAAGTAGGCCGCCGGCGGCATCGGCGTGCCCCGGAGCCGGCGCAGCACCTTGTCCTCCCGCTCGATGGCGATCGAGATGCCGAGCGCCTGGAAGCTCGTCGACATGATCCCGGCGGCCATCATCGCCGGCACGTACAGCTGCGAGGCGGTGACGCCCGCGCCCTCCACGTCGTCCCGGAAGATCGAGGCGAACAGGAACAGCAGAACCACCGGGAAGGCGAACGTGAACACCACCTGGTCGCGCTGGCGGAAGAACTGCCGGATCTCCAGGGCGCCCCGCCGCAGCCCGAGCCCCCACGCACCAGGCAGCCGTCCGACGCCGACCTCGCCGCGCTCCCGTACGACGGTCGTGCTCACCGTGCCTCCTCCTCGGACTGTCCGGTCAGCCGGAGGTAGACGTCCTCCAGCGTGGGGCGGCTCACCGTCAGCCCGGGATCTCGCCGCCGAAACGGCGCGTGAGCCCGGCGACGGTCCGGGTCGGCGTCCCGGTGCGCACCGCGCGCGGGGTGCCGTCCGGCTCGGTCCAGGCGACGGTGGCCTCGGTGCCGTAGCGCTCCCGCAGGATTCCGGGTTCGCCCTCGGCGACGATCCGGCCCCCGGCGACGACGGCGAGCCGGTGCACGAGGGCCTCCGCCTCCTCCAGGTAGTGCGTGGTCAGCAGGATGGTCGTGCCGTCGTCGGCCAGGGCGCGGATCAGCGACCAGAACTGCCTGCGGGCCGCAGGGTCGAACCCGGTCGTCGGCTCGTCCAGGAGCAGCAGGTCGGGGCCCCGATGACGCCGAGCGCCACGTCCAGGCGCCGGCGCTGGCCCCCGGACAGGGCCTTGATCCGGCTGTCCGCCTTCGCCTCCAGGCCGACCAGGGCGATGACCTCCCGCGGGTCGCGCGGCCGGGGGTAGTAGCGGGCGAAGTGCCGCACCGTCTCCCGGACCGTCAACTCGGCGGGCGCCGATTCGTCCTGCCGGACGATTCCGACACGTGAACGCCAAGCGCGCGTGCCGACCGACGGATCCGACCCGAGCACGGACACCTCGCCCGCGTCCCGGTCCCGGTTGCCCTGGAGGATCTCCACCGTGGTGCTCTTGCTCGCGCCGTTGGGTCCGAGCAGGCCGAACACCTCGCCCCGCCGGATGCCGGGATCGATGCCGTCGAGGGCGGTCACACCCCCGTAGCGCTTGCTCAGCCCCCGCACCTCCACGGCGAGTTCGTACCCCTGTGCTGTCATGCGACGAGCGTCGGCCGGAACACGCCCCTCGGGGACGACCGGCTGGACATCCTTATGTCCACTGAACGGTGGACACCGGCACCCGTGCGGCACAATGGCCCTGCCCGAAGATGTTCAGGTCTCAAGTGACGGAATCGGCGTGATGAGCAAGACGACAGTCAAGGACGTCTCCACCGAGCCCGAGCCGGAGCGCGCCGAGATCGTGCCCCGCGCGGAGGGCGGCAGCCGGGCCCTGGCCCTGCTGCTGGTGATCACCGGCGCGGCCGGACTGCTCGCCGCGTGGGTCATCACGATCGACAAGTTCAAGATCCTCGAAGCCAAGGTCGCGGGCACGACGTTCACACCCGGCTGCAGCTTCAACCCCGTCGTCTCCTGCGGCAGCGTCATGGAGAGCAAGCAGGCCGCGGTCTTCGGCTTCCCGAACCCGATGCTCGGCCTCGTCGCCTACGGCATCGTCATCGGTGTCGGCGTGAGCCTGCTCGCCCGCGCCCGCTTCCCGCGCTGGTACTGGCTCACCTTCAACGCCGGCTGCCTCTTCGGCGTGAGCTTCTGCGCCTGGCTGATGTTCCAGTCCCTGTACCGGATCAACGCGCTCTGCCTGTGGTGCAGCCTGGCCTGGGTCGCCACGATCCTGATGTTCTGGTACGTGACGTCGTTCAACATCCGCAAGGGCTTCCTGCCCGCCCCGAGCTGGCTCAAGAGCTTCTTCGGCGAGTTCACCTGGGTCATGCCCGTGCTGCACATCGGCATCATCGGCATGCTGGTCCTGACCCGCTGGTGGGATTTCTGGACCGCCTGAGCCCGGGATGCAGGGGCCCGGCCGGATTGTCGGTGCCGTGATTTAGGGTTTTGGACGTGGAGCCCGACCTGTTCACCGCCGCAGCCGAAGAACGCCAGGAGAAGGAGCCGTCCAGCAGCCCCCTGGCCGTGCGGATGCGCCCGCGCACCCTCGACGAGGTCGTGGGCCAACAGCATCTTCTGAAGCCGGGCTCACCCCTGCGCAGACTGGTCGGGGAGGCCTCCGGCCCGGCCGGACCCTCCTCGGTCCTCCTGTGGGGCCCGCCCGGAACCGGCAAGACCACCCTGGCGTACGTCGTCTCCAAGGCGACCGACGCCCGCTTCGTGGAGCTGTCGGCGATCACGGCCGGCGTCAAGGAGGTCCGCGCGGTCATCGACGGCGCCCGCCGCGCCGCCGGCGGGTACGGCAAGGAGACCGTCCTCTTCCTCGACGAGATCCACCGCTTCAGCAAGGCCCAGCAGGACTCCCTGCTCCCCGCCGTCGAGAACCGCTGGGTGACGCTCATTGCGGCGACCACGGAGAACCCGTACTTCTCGGTCATCTCGCCCCTGCTGTCCCGCTCCCTGCTGCTCACCCTCGAACCGCTCACGGACGAGGACATCAGGAGTCTCATCCGCCGCGCCCTGACCGACGAGCGCGGCCTCAAGGGTGCCGTCACCCTCCCCGAGGAGACCGAGAGCCACCTCCTGCGCATCGCCGGCGGTGACGCCCGCCGCGCCCTCACCGCCCTGGAGGCGGCCGCCGGGGCCGCCCTCGACAAGGGCGAGGCGGAGATCGGCCTGACGACCCTGGAGGAGACGGTCGACCGGGCGGCCGTGAAGTACGACCGCGACGGCGACCAGCACTACGACGTGGCCAGCGCCCTGATCAAGTCCATCCGGGGCTCCGACGTCGACGCCGCCCTGCACTACCTGGCCCGGATGATCGAGGCCGGCGAGGACCCCCGCTTCATCGCCCGGCGCCTGATGATCTCCGCCAGCGAGGACATCGGCCTGGCCGACCCGACCGCTCTGCAGACGGCGGTCGCCGCGGCCCAGGCCGTCGCCATGATCGGCTTCCCCGAGGCCGCCCTCACCCTCAGCCACGCCACGATCGCCCTCGCCCTGGCACCCAAGTCCAACGCCGCGACCACCGCGATCGGCGCCGCCCTGGAGGACGTCCGCAAGGGACTGGCCGGACCCGTGCCCGCCCACCTGCGCGACAGCCACTACAAGGGTGCGACCAAGCTGGGCCACGGCCAGGGCTACGTCTACCCGCACGACCTGCCCGAGGGCATCGCGGCCCAGCAGTACGCCCCGGACGAGCTGAAGGACCGCGAGTACTACGAGCCGACCCGGCACGGCGCGGAGGCCCGCTACGCGGACGCGGTGGAGTGGACCCGGAAGAACCTCGGTCGTAAGCGGTCCTGAGCACCCTGTAAACTCGCTCGGAGTGCCGCGTCCCGTGCAGTCAGAACGGGGCAGTCGGCCGGAGTCCCGATCCTCCGGGATCGGCTCCAGGAGCGTCGCGCACCGTCGAACGGTGTCGCGGGCAGCCCACCACCACCCGTCGCAGGACGGAACCGGTCGGTGGGCCACTCGCGTGCTGCACGTATGTGCCCAGACCAGGGGAGCGGCTGCCCACCGAGGTCCACCAGGACCGAGGCGGGTTTCCCCGGCTGCGGATGCGACCTCCCTCAACCCTGACAAGCCGATACAAGGAAAGCGAAAAACAGTGGCGAACCAGTCCCGCCCCAAGGTCAAGAAGTCGCGTGCCCTCGGCATCGCGCTGACCCCGAAGGCCGTCAAGTACTTCGAGGCCCGCCCCTACCCGCCGGGTGAGCACGGCCGTGGCCGCAAGCAGAACTCGGACTACAAGGTCCGTCTGCTCGAGAAGCAGCGTCTGCGCGCCCAGTACGACGTGTCCGAGCGCCAGCTCGTCCGCGCCTACGAGCGTGCCTCCAAGGTCCAGGGCAAGACCGGTGAGGCCCTGATCATCGAGCTCGAGCGCCGTCTCGACGCCCTGGTTCTGCGTTCGGGCATCGCCCGCACGATCTACCAGGCCCGCCAGATGGTCGTGCACGGCCACATCGCCGTCAACGGCAAGAAGGTCGACAAGCCCTCCTTCCGTGTCCGTCCGGACGACGTCGTGCAGGTCCGCGAGCGCTCCAAGGAGAAGACCCTCTTCACGATCGCTCGTGAGGGTGGCTTCGCCCCCGACGGTGAGACCCCGCGCTACCTCCAGGTGAACCTCAAGGCCCTGGCGTTCCGCCTGGACCGCGAGCCGAACCGCAAGGAGATCCCGGTGATCTGCGACGAGCAGCTCGTCGTCGAGTACTACGCCCGCTGATCTTCATCGGCGACGCGGTACCACCGGCTTCACGCCGAGCCCGCTGCCTCCCACCGTCACGGTGGGAGGCAGCGGGTTTTTTCTGCTTCCGCCCACGTCCCGTGCTTGTGTACGAGCCCCCAACTCGCGGCAGAAATCCACTTGTTGTGACGATCTTGTGTGGTCATACTTTCGAGTGGTGATCATCGAGCTCCGTCCTCCGACGGGCCACCACAGGGGAGACAACAAGTGAAGATGCGTGTGATGTCCGCTGCCGCCGTCGCGCTCGCGGCCGCCGCGGTGGGCCTTGCCGGCACCCCGGCCAGCGCCGCCGGGTGCGAGCACGGCCTGCGGCTCTACTACAACTCCAACCAGGCGGGCGCCTCCGCCTGCTACGTGTACGGCTCGGACAACTTCGCCGGAGACGTCTTCACCTCGGCGGGCGCCGGCTCCGGCCAGCCGGTCAAGAACAACGCCGCGTCCGCCCGGAACTACCGCAGCTTCACCGGCGACACCTGGCCCACCGCGCGGATCTTCTTCAACTCGAACTGGAGCGGCGCCTACGACGACGTCGACGCCGGCACCGCCCGCAACCTGAAGAACACCTACAACAACAACGCGTCCCTCACGTGGGTGCTCTGACCTTCGGCAGACGGGGAGGCGCCCTGGGTGTCCTGGGCGCCTCCCTGGTGTTGCTCACCGGATGCTCCGCGGACCCCGCGACCGGGCAGGTGACACCGGACGCCGGGGCGGCGCCGACCCTGCGCCCCAGCGTCGGTCTGCGTCTGCCCTTGCAGGACTACCTCTTCTCGGACGCCGACCTGCGCACCGTCAAGCAGGCCATGCGCACCCTCACCGAGGAGTGCATGCGCCGCTACAAGGTCACCCACGACTTCGGCCCGCCGCCCCCGGCGATGGGCCCGCGCAGCCTCACCGACCGCCGCTACGGACTGACCGACGCGCGCGCGGCCCGCACCACCGGCTACCACCTCGGCGACCGCGACCCCCGCACCCACCCGCTCCCCGAGCGGACCCCTCCCACCGGCCAGGCCCTGAAAGTGATCGCCGGGACGGGCCGGCCCACCGAGGTGAACGGCGTGCGCGTACCGGTCCGCGGGTGCGCGGGGGAGGCCCAACGCAAGATCGTCGGAACGGGCCGGCTCGGATCGAGCGACCTGGCGCAGGACCTCAACGGACGCAGCTTCAACGACACCCGGGCCGACCCCCGCGTCGTCGAGGCCTTCCGCGCGTGGTCCCGGTGCATGAAGGAGCGGGACTTCTCCTACTCCGACCCGATGGACGTCATGAACGACAAGCGGTTCCAGGGCAACACGCCCGTGCCGCTGGAGATCGAGGTCGCCACGGCGGACGTCGCCTGCAAGGCGCGCACCGACGTCACCGGCATCTGGTACCGGGTCGAAGTCGCCTACCAGAAAAAGCTCATCGCGCGGAACGAGTCGGCCCTGACCGCCGTGCGCGAGGAGAAGCGGGACCAGCTCGCCGCAGCCCGCGCCGTGGACTGACACCGCCCGCCCCGGCGCCGGGCCCCGCGCACCCCGCCCCGGCGCCGCGCCCGCCCGCCGGAGCGGAATCCGGTACGGAGTGCCGTCGCGGTCGCGATAGGCTCGTCGCACGACTTTTTCGATGTTCAGGCACGTTTCAGGGAGCGGGTGCACACAGTGTCCGGTGGAGAGGTTGCCGGGATCCTGGTGGCCGTCTTCTGGGCGATCCTGGTCTCCTTCCTCGCCGTCGCGCTGGCGAGGATGGCCCAGACGCTCAAGGCGACCACCAAGCTCGTGGCGGACGTGACCGATCAGGCCGTCCCGCTGCTGGCCGACGCCTCCGCGGCGGTGCGCTCCGCGCAGACCCAGATCGACCGGGTCGACTCGATCGCCTCCGACGTCCAGGAGGTCACGTCGAACGCTTCGGCGCTGTCGACCACCGTCGCCTCCACCTTCGGCGGCCCCCTGGTCAAGGTCGCGGCCTTCGGCTACGGCGTGCGCCGGGCCCTCGGCGGCCGCAAGGAGGACGTGCCCGCCAAGGCGCCCAGGCGTACCGTGATCGTGGGCCGCACGGTCACCCGTCGCAGCGCCCGAGGGAAGAGGGACTGAGAGCCAGCGATGTTCCGCCGTACCTTCTGGTTCAGCACGGGTGTCGCCGCCGGTGTCTGGGCCACCACCAAGGTCAATCGCAAGCTGAAGCAGCTGACCCCCGAGAGCCTCGCCAGAACCGCGGGCAACAAGGCGATCGAGGCCGGTCACCGCATCAAGGACCGTGCCGTGGGCTTCGCGCTCGACGTCCGGGACAACATGGCCGTGCGGGAGGCCGAGCTGGGCGACGCCCTCGGGATCAACGAGAATCCCGAGCTTCCCGGCCCCCGGCGTCACACGGCCATCGAGAACCGCAACCACCCGAAGTACGTCGAGGGTTCGACGTACCAGACGTACCCGTACAACCGGAATGAGGACCACTGATGGAGTCGGCTGAGATTCGCCGCCGCTGGTTGAGCTTCTTCGAGGAGCGCGGTCACACCGTCGTCCCTTCGGCGTCGCTCATCGCGGACGACCCGACTCTGCTCCTCGTCCCGGCCGGCATGGTGCCGTTCAAGCCCTACTTCCTGGGTGAGGTCAAGCCGCCCTTCAGCCGCGCCACCAGCGTGCAGAAGTGCGTGCGTACGCCCGACATCGAAGAGGTTGGCAAGACCACCCGCCACGGCACGTTCTTCCAGATGTGCGGCAACTTCTCCTTCGGCGACTACTTCAAGGAAGGCGCCATCAAGCTCGCCTGGGAGCTGCTCACCGGCCCCCAGGACAAGGGCGGTTACGGCCTCGACCCCGAGCGCCTGTGGATCACCGTCTACAAGGACGACGACGAGGCCGAGCGCATCTGGCACGAGGTCGTCGGTGTGCCGAAGGAGCGCATCCAGCGCCTCGGCATGAAGGACAACTACTGGTCCATGGGCGTCCCCGGCCCCTGCGGCCCGTGTTCCGAGATCAACTACGACCGCGGCCCCGAGTTCGGTGCCGAGGGCGGCCCCGCCGTCAACGACGAGCGGTACGTGGAGATCTGGAACCTCGTCTTCATGCAGTACGAGCGGGGCGAGGGCATCGGCAAGGACAACTTCGAGATCCTCGGAGACCTGCCCAGCAAGAACATCGACACCGGCCTCGGCCTCGAGCGCCTCGCCATGATTCTGCAGGGCGTGCAGAACATGTACGAGATCGACACCTCGATGGCCGTCATCAACAAGGCCACCGAGCTGACCGGCGTCCGCTACGGCGACGCCCACGGCTCGGACGTCTCCCTGCGCGTGGTCACCGACCACATGCGCACCTCCGTGATGCTCATCGGCGACGGCGTCACCCCCGGCAACGAGGGCCGCGGCTACGTGCTGCGCCGCATCATGCGCCGCGCCATCCGCAACATGCGCCTGCTCGGCGCCACCGGTCCGGTCGTGAAGGACCTGATCGACACCGTGATCGAGATGATGGGCCAGCAGTACCCCGAGCTCATCACCGACCGCGAGCGCATCGAGAAGGTCGCCGTCGCCGAGGAGAACGCCTTCCTCAAGACGCTGAAGGCCGGCACCAACATCCTCGACACGGCCGTCACCGACACCAAGGCCGCCGGCGGCACCGTCCTGCCCGGCGACAAGGCCTTCCTGCTCCACGACACCTGGGGCTTCCCGATCGACCTCACCCTGGAGATGGCCGCCGAACAGGGCCTCTCCGTGGACGAGGACGGCTTCCGGCGCCTGATGAAGGAGCAGCGGGAGCGCGCCAAGGCCGACGCCCAGGCCAAGAAGACCGGGCACGCCGGCGCCGGCGCCTACCGCGAGATCGCCGACCAGGCCGGTGCCACCGACTTCATCGGTTACACCGACACCGAGAGCGAGTCCACGATCGTCGGCATCCTCGTCGACGGCGCCTCCTCCCCGGCCGCCACCGAGGGCGACGAGGTCGAGATCGTCCTCGACCGCACCCCGTTCTACGCCGAGGGCGGTGGCCAGATCGGCGACACCGGCCGCATCAAGGTCGACACCGGTGCCGTCATCGAGATCCGCGACTGCCAGAAGCCGGTCCCGGGCGTCTACGTCCACAAGGGCGTCGTCCAGGTCGGCGAGGTGACCGTCGGCGCCAAGGCCCACGCCTCGATCGACGACCGCCGCCGCAAGGCCATCGCCCGTGCCCACTCGGCCACGCACCTCACCCACCAGGCCCTGCGCGACGCCCTCGGCCCGACGGCCGCCCAGGCCGGTTCCGAGAACCAGCCCGGCCGCTTCCGCTTCGACTTCGGTTCCCCGTCCGCCGTTCCGACGGCCGTGATGACCGACGTCGAGCAGAAGATCAACGAGGTGCTCGCCCGCGACCTCGACGTACGCGCCGACGTCATGGGCATCGACGAGGCCAAGAAGCAGGGCGCCATCGCCGAGTTCGGCGAGAAGTACGGCGAGCGCGTGCGCGTCGTGACCATCGGCGACTTCTCCAAGGAGCTGTGCGGCGGCACGCACGTGCACAACACCGCCCAGCTCGGCCTGGTGAAGCTGCTCGGCGAATCGTCCATCGGCTCCGGTGTCCGCCGCATCGAGGCCCTGGTCGGCGTGGACGCCTACAACTTCCTCGCCCGGGAGCACACGGTCGTCGCCCAGCTCCAGGAGCTGATCAAGGGGCGTCCGGAGGAGCTCCCCGAGAAGGTCTCCGCCATGCTCGGCAAGCTGAAGGACGCCGAGAAGGAGATCGAGAAGTTCCGCGCCGAGAAGGTCCTCCAGGCCGCCGGCGGTCTCGCCGAGTCCGCCAAGGACATCCGTGGCATTGCTGTCGTGACCGGTCAGGTCCCGGACGGCACGACCGCCGACGACCTGCGCAAGCTGGTCCTTGACGTGCGCGGACGGATCCAGGGCGGACGGGCCGC
The DNA here is from genome assembly GCF_042955215.1 of Streptomyces sp. NPDC012466. Lineage (NCBI taxonomy): Bacteria > Bacillati > Actinomycetota > Actinomycetes > Kitasatosporales > Streptomycetaceae > Streptomyces > Streptomyces sp. NPDC012466. Next base: position 20,600 of record NZ_JBIBEQ010000016.1, read on the forward strand.
CGTCGTCGCCCTCTTCACGGTGGCGAACGGCAAGCCGCTGACGGTCATCGCCACCAACGAGGCCGCCCGCGAGCGCGGCCTGAAGGCCGGCGACCTGGTGCGTACGGCTGCCAAGACCCTCGGTGGCGGCGGTGGCGGCAAGCCGGACGTCGCCCAGGGCGGTGGCCAGAACCCGGCCGCCATCGGGGACGCCGTGGACGCCGTGGAGCGCCTGGTCACCGAGACCGCCAAGTAAGAGACGGGTCGGAAAAGCATGCGCAGAGGACGTCGACTCGCGATCGACGTCGGGGACGCCCGCATCGGGGTCGCCTCGTGCGACCCCGACGGGATCCTCGCCACCCCGGTGGAGACGGTCCCGGGGCGCGACATCCCCGCAGCTCAGCGGCGATTGAAGCAACTCGTCGAGGAGTACGAGCCCATCGAGGTGGTGGTCGGTCTCCCGCGCTCCCTCAAGGGAGGCGAGGGCCCGGCCGCGGTCAAGGTCCGGGGCTTCGCCCAGGAACTGGCCCGCATGATCTCCCCGGTTCCGGTGAGACTCGTCGATGAACGCATGACGACGGTGACGGCCAGTCAGGGACTGCGCGCCTCGGGCGTGAAATCCAAGAAGGGCCGGTCCGTCATCGACCAGGCAGCGGCCGTGATCATCCTGCAACAGGCCCTCGAATCTGAACGGGTGTCAGGTAAAGCACCCGGCGAAGGCGTCGAAGTGGTCATCTGATCGCGATACGGTAACGTTCCGCGCGATGCGGCGGCGTTCGAACAGCCGCCGCACAGCAAGAGGCGGAACGGGAGCCGGGCCGGAAGCCGCGCGACCGCCGCCTCGCGGCTCTAGGGGATCGATGACTGAGTATGGCCGGGGCCAAGGCTCCGAACCGTGGCATCCGGAGGACCCGTTGTACGGGGACGGCGGATGGGATGGACAGCAGGCCCACCAGGGTCAGCAGTCCCCTTACGGCGGCCAGCCGCAGCACTACCCGCAGCAGTCGCAGCAGTCGCAGCAGCCGCAGCAGCCGCAGTACGGCGACTGGGGCACCGGTGACCAGGCCGGGTACGGCCAGGCGCAGCAGCAGTACCCGTACGACCAGCAGTACGCGGCACCGGACCAAGGCCACCAGCAGTACCCCGGCCAGCAGGACCACGGACAACACCCGGCTCAGGGTTACCACCAGCAGCAGTACGACAACAGCGGCTGGACGAACGACCCGCACCAGCAGGTCGCGTACCCCGGAGATCCCCAGGATCCGTACGCGCAGCAGACCGGTACGTACGGCGGGGGCCAGCAGGACTACTACGGCACGCCTGAGGCGTATCCGCCCCCCGAGCCGCCCGGCCGGCGGGGGGCAGAGCCCGCGCCGGAACCGGAGACGGACTGGGATCCCGGCCCGGACCAGGGTGAACACGCCTTCTTCGCGGGCGGGGACGACGACGGCGACGGCGACGAGCCGAGGGAGCGCCGCTCGCGCGAGGACAAGCGAGGGCGGGGCGGCGGCAAACCGAAGAAGCGCCGCAGCGGCACGGCCTGCCTGCTGGTCGTCGTGGCGCTCGGCGGCGTCCTGGGCGGCGTCGGCTACTTCGGTTACCAGTTCTACCAGGATCGTTTCGGCGACGCCCCGGACTTCGCGGGCGACGGCAACGGACAGCAGGTGTCCGTCGAGATCCCCGAGGGAGCGCTCGGGTACAAGATCGGCCAGGTGCTGAAGAGCGCGGGGGTCGTCAAGAGCGTCGACGCGTTCGTCGCGGCCCAGGAGGAGAACCCGAACGGCAAGGGCATCCAGGACGGCGTCTACACGCTGCAGAAGCAAATGTCGGCCAAGAGTGCGGTCGAACTGATGCTCAGTCCGAAGAGCCGCGACAACCTGATCATCGCCGAGGGCAAGCGCAACGCCGACATCTACCGGCTCATCGACAAGCGCCTGAAGGTGAAGGCCGGCACCACCGCCGCGGTCGCCGAGAAGGACTACAAGAAGCTCGGCCTGCCCGCCTGGGCGCAGAACCACGCCGACGTCAAGGACCCGTTGGAGGGCTTCCTCTACCCCTCCAGCTACGGCGTGAGCGAGGGGCAGAAGCCCGAGGCCGTCCTGAAGCAGATGGTCAAGCGGGCCACCGCGACGTACGCGAAGCTCGGGGTCGAGAAGAAGGCCGCGAGCCTCGGACTCGAAGACCCGTGGCAGCTGGTCACCGTCGCCAGCCTGGTCCAGGCCGAGGGCACCAGTCACGACGACTTCCGCAAGATGGCCGAGGTCGTCTACAACCGCATGAAGCCCGGGAACCCGCAGACCAACGGCATGCTGGAGTTCGACTCCACCTACAACTACATCAAGAACCAGAGCAAGATCGACCTGAGCCTGAGCGAGCTGCGGAACTACGACAACCCGTACAACACGTACTTCCACAAGGGACTGCCGCCCGGTCCGATCGACAACCCGGGCGAGGACGCCATCAAGGGCGCCCTCAACCCGACGGACGACGGCTGGTACTACTTCATCTCGCTCGACGGCAAGACCAGCAAGTTCACGAAGACGAACGCCGAACACCAGAAGCTGGTCGACCAGTTCAACGCCTCGCGGAACAACTGAGGAAGACCCTGATGGCAGTACCACGCCGGGCCGCCGTACTCGGCTCCCCGATCGCCCACTCGCTCTCCCCGGTCCTGCACCGCACCGCCTACCAGGAGTTGGGCCTGGCCGGCTGGACGTACGACAGGTTCGAGGTGGACGAGGCCGGGCTGCCCGCGTTCTTCGAGACGCTCGGCGCCGAGTGGGCCGGGCTCTCGCTGACCATGCCGCTGAAGCGGGCCGTGATCCCGCTGCTCGACGAGATCAGCGAGACCGCCGCCTCGGTCGACGCCGTCAACACCGTCGTCACCACCGAGGACGGCCGCAGGGTCGGGGAGAACACCGACATCCCCGGCATGGTCGCGGCTCTGCGCGAGCACGGCATCGACAAGGTCGACGCCGCCGCCGTCCTCGGCGCCGGCGCCACCGCCTCCTCCGCGCTGGCCGCGCTGTCCCGGATCTGCCCGGGCGAGATCGCCGTCTACGTGCGCAGCGAGGCCCGGGCCGCCGAAATGCGGCGGTGGGCCGAGCGGCTCGACGTCGCCGTCCGCATCGCCGACTGGGCGGACGCCGAGCAGGCCCTGCGCGCGCCCCTGGTGATCAGCACCACCCCGGCCGGTGTCACCGACGCCCTCGCCCGGTCCGTGCCGGAGCGGCCGGCGGCCCTCTTCGACGTCCTCTACGACCCCTGGCCGACCGACCTCGCCGCCCGCTGGTCGACGTACGGCGGTGCCGTCGTCAGCGGCCTCGACCTGCTGGTCCACCAGGCCGTGCTCCAGGTCGAGCTGATGACGGGGCTCGCCCCGGCGCCCCTGGGGGCCATGCGAAAAGCGGGCGAGCGGGCTCTCGCGGACCGATAAGATCCGCACTCGGTTCCGCAGGGGGCGGAACAGGGGAGGGGAACGTCCGTCATGTCCACAGGCTTGTCTCAGGCGTCCGTCAAGTCGCAGATATTCGAGTCCCTGCTGGGCTTCCTGCCCGACTGGGTGCAGATCACGGTGCTCGCCCTGATCGTGCTCGCCGTCGTGGCGTCGTGGGTCGTCAAGATCAAGCGCAAGATCGCCTACCGGCGTGCCGTCCGCACCGGGCAGCCGGTGCACGCGGCGGCCCAGTACGGGCAGGGGCGCGGAGCGGACTACCTGGGGCAGTACGCGTCGCAGGAGACCCAGCCGGCCCAGCAGCAGGGCAGCGGTGCCGACCACCTGGGGGCGTACGCCCCGCAGCAGGCCCGGCCCGAGCCGCAGCCGAGCGGTGCCGATTTCCTCGGGGCGTACGCGCCGCAGCAGCGGCAGGGCGACGGTCCGTCCGCGAACGCGTCCGCTTGATGGACCGGCCGCCGGGGTGAGGGCCCCGGCGTGGGAGGATCGGAGATGGCGGACCGGGCCGCGCACCCGGTCGTGCCGTCGCCGTACGCGACGAGGCGCGTACGCAGGGCAGTACCAGAGCGCGAGCACTGAGGAGCACCGTTGAGCAGGTTGCGCTGGCTGACCGCGGGGGAGTCCCACGGTCCCGCACTCGTCGCGACGCTGGAGGGTCTTCCCGCCGGCGTGCCGATCACCACGGACATGGTGGCGGACCATCTCGCGAGGCGGCGCCTGGGCTACGGGCGCGGTGCCCGGATGAAGTTCGAGCGCGACGAGGTCACCTTCCTCGGCGGCGTCCGGCACGGCCTCACCCTCGGCTCCCCGGTCGCGATCATGGTGGGCAACACCGAGTGGCCCAAGTGGGAACAGGTCATGGCCGCCGACCCGGTCGACCCGGAGATCCTCGCCGGGCTCGCCCGCAACGCCCCGCTGACCCGCCCGCGGCCCGGCCACGCCGACCTCGCCGGCATGCAGAAGTACGGCTTCGACGAGGCCCGGCCGATCCTGGAGCGCGCCTCCGCGCGGGAGACCGCCGCCCGTGTCGCGCTGGGCGCGGTCGCCCGGTCGTACCTCAAGGAGACGACCGGCGTCGAGATCGTCAGCCACGTCGTCGAGCTGGCCTCCGCGAAGGCCCCGCGGGGCGTGTACCCGACCCCGGCCGACGTCGAGAAGCTGGACGCCGACCCCGTGCGCTGCCTGGACGCGGACGCGTCGAAGGCGATGGTCGCCGAGATCGACCAGGCCCACAAGGACGGTGACACCCTCGGCGGCGTGGTCGAGATCCTGGCGTACGGCGTGCCGGTGGGACTCGGTTCGCATGTGCACTGGGACCGCAAGCTGGACGCCCGGCTCGCCGGTGCGCTCATGGGCATCCAGGCGATCAAGGGCGTCGAGATCGGTGACGGTTTCGAGCTGGCGCGGGTGCCCGGCTCCAAGGCGCACGACGAGATCGTGAAGACCGACGAGGGCATCCGCCGGACCTCCGGCCGCTCCGGCGGCACCGAGGGCGGCCTGACCACCGGTGAGCTGCTGCGGGTCCGCGCCGCGATGAAGCCGATCGCGACCGTGCCGCGCGCCCTGCAGACCGTGGACGTCACCACCGGCGAGGCGACGCAGGCCCACCACCAGCGCTCCGACGTGTCCGCCGTCCCGGCCGCCGGCATCGTAGCCGAGGCCATGGTGGCCCTGGTCCTCGCGGACGCCGTGGCGGAGAAGTTCGGCGGCGACTCGGTGACCGAGACCCGCCGCAACGTCACGTCGTACCTCGACAACCTCGCCATCCGATGAGCGGCCCCCTGGTCGTCCTGGTCGGCCCGATGGGCGTGGGCAAGTCCACCGTCGGGCAGCTTCTGGCCGAGCGGCTCGGCGTCTCCTACCGGGACACCGACGACGACATCGTCACCGAGCAGGGCAGGACCATCGCCGAGATCTTCGTCGACGACGGCGAGTCGGCCTTCCGGGCGATCGAGAAGGCGGCCGTGCGCCGGGCCGTCACCGAGCACGACGGGATCCTGGCCCTGGGCGGCGGCGCGATCCTCGACGCCGACACGCGGGCGCTGCTCGCCGGGCAGCGGGTGGCGTACCTGTCGATGGACGTCGAGGAGGCGGTCAAGCGCACCGGACTCAACACGGCCCGGCCGCTGCTCGCGGTCAACCCGCGCAAGCAGTGGCGCGAGCTGATGGAGGCCCGCCGCCACCTGTACGAGGAGGTGGCCACGGCAGTGGTCGCCACCGACGGCCGGACCCCCGAAGAGGTCACCGAAGCCGCCCTGGACGCACTGGAGTTGAAGGAAGCATGAGCGAGGCAGTGACGCGGATCCAGGTCGGCGGCACGGCGGGCACCGAGCCGTACGAGGTCCTGGTGGGCCGCCAACTGCTCGGCGAACTCGCCGGGTTGATCGGCGGCAAGGCCAAGCGGGTCGCGATCCTCCACCCCGAGGCGCTGGCCGAGACCGGTGACGCGCTGCGTGCCGACCTGGCCGGGCAGGGTTACGAGGCGGTCGCCATCCAGGTGCCCAACGCGGAGGAGGCCAAGACCGCCGAGGTCGCCGCCTACTGCTGGAAGGCGCTCGGCCAGTCCGGCTTCACCCGCACGGACGTCATCGTCGGCGTCGGCGGCGGCGCGACGACGGACCTCGCCGGGTTCGTGGCCGCCACCTGGCTGCGCGGCGTCCGCTGGATCGCCATCCCGACCACCGTGCTCGCCATGGTGGACGCGGCAGTCGGCGGCAAGACCGGCATCAACACCGCCGAGGGCAAGAACCTCGTCGGTGCCTTCCACCCGCCCGCCGGTGTGCTCTGCGACCTGGCCGCGCTGGACTCCCTGCCGGTCAACGACTACGTCTCCGGGCTGGCCGAGGTCATCAAGGCCGGCTTCATCGCCGACCCGGTGATCCTGGACCTCATCGAGTCCGACCCCGAGGCCGCCCGCACCCCGGCCGGCCCGCACACCGCCGAGCTCATCGAGCGCTCCATCCGGGTCAAGGCCGACGTGGTGTCGTCGGACCTGAAGGAGTCGGGACTGCGCGAGATCCTCAACTACGGCCACACACTCGGCCACGCCATCGAGAAGAACGAGCGCTACAAGTGGCGCCACGGCGCGGCGGTCTCGGTCGGCATGCACTTCGCCGCCGAACTGGGCCGTCTGGCGGGCCGGCTGGACGACGCGACGGCCGACCGTCACCGCACGATCCTCGAAGCGGTCGGGCTGCCCCTGCACTACCGGCACGACCAGTGGCCCAAGCTGCTGGAGACCATGAAGGTCGACAAGAAGTCCCGCGGCGACCTGCTGCGCTTCATCGTCCTCGACGGTCTGGCCAAGCCCACGGTCCTGGAGGGGCCCGACCCGGCCGTGCTGCTCGCCGCGTACGGCGAAGTGGGCCAGTAAGTCCTCCGGCGCGCCTTCCGCCCGAAATCACCTTACGGGACCGGGCACTTCGGGCCGTCCCCGGCCGTTCACACATCGACGACCGGGGGCGGTACCGTTCGGTAGCAGCGGGTTCCGCCCCCGCTGTCAGCGCCCATCGCCTGTACGAGACGGAGTGGCACCGGATGCAGCACGCAGTGGGTTCTCCGCTGCCGCCGCCCCATCAGCCGGGGCACGGACCGGCCACCGGCTGGTCGCCGGCCGCACATCACCCGGTTCCGCCGAACCCGGGCGCGCACCAGGGCTCCGTGCCCGTGCCCCCGCCACCCCCGGCGCCGGGATATCCGGCGCCCCCGCCCGGACCGGCCGCGGCCCCGCCCCTCGCTTCCGGCCCGCCCGCACCGGAGACCACCGGCCACGTGCCGCTGCCACCCGGCGGCCCGGTCGCCATGCCGATGACCCCGCCCGCCGCGGCGGTTCCCGACCCCGCCGCCACGACGCTCGCGGTGCTGCTCATCGGCCCCGCGGGCGCGGGCAAGACCAGCGTCGCCAAGTTCTGGGCGGACCACCGCCGGGTCCCCACGGCCCACATCAGCCTCGACGACGTACGCGAGTGGGTCCGCTCCGGCTTCGCCGACCCCCAGTCCGGGTGGAACGACCACTCCGAGGCCCAGTACCGCCTGGCCCGCCGCACCTGCGGCTTCGCCGCGCGGAACTTCCTGGCCAACGGCATCTCGTGCATCCTCGACGACGCGGTCTTCCCCGACCGTCCGGTCGTCGGCCTCGGCGGCTGGAAGCGTCACGTGGGCCCCGGCCTGCTGCCGGTCGTCCTCCTGCCCGGGCTGGACATCGTCCTGGAACGCAACGCGGAGCGCTCGGGGAACCGGCGGCTGTCGGACGAGGAGGTCGCCCGCATCCACGGCCGCATGGCCGGCTGGTACGGGTCCGGCCTGCCGATCATCGACAACTCGCAGATGGACGTCCCGGAGACGGCGCGCGTCCTGGACGACGTCCTGGCCCGCTCCATCGCCAGCCCACCCCAGTGGTGAGCGCCCCGTAGGGACGCCGGGGACCGCGCGACCTGCGCCCACGACTCGTACGACGGATGTCCGGCTGCCCCACTCGGCCTCTCCCGAACGGCGCCGAACCCGCGGAGCTCATACGCTCGGGTCATGTCAGAGGTGTACGCGGCCCGCCGGACGCGTCTGAGGGACTACTGCAACGCGGGCGGCAGCGCGGCGGCGCTGGTCTCCCGCCCCGCCAATGTGCGCTATCTCGCGGGCGCGGCCCCGCCCGGCGCCGTTCTCCTGCTGGGCAGGACCGAGGAACAGGACTTCCTGGTGTGTGCCGGCCCCACGGCCGACCGCCCCACGCAGGAACGTCCCGACGAGGCCCTGCGCGTACAGGCCCTGCCCGGTATCGGCGGCGGTGACCCGGCCGTCGCGGCCGCCGGCGTCGCCGCGGGCCAGGGCGCCGACTCCCTCGCCGTGGAGGAGCACCACCTCACCGTGACCCGGCACCGAGCCCTCGGCTCGGTCGCCCCCCGGCTGCGCCTGACCAACCTCGGCAGCGCCGTCGAGCAGCTCAGGGTCGTCAAGGACGAGGAGGAGATCTCCTGTCTGCGCATCGGCGCCGAGATCGCCGACCAGGCCCTCGGCGAACTGCTCGAGTCGATTCTCGTGGGCCGTACCGAACGCCATCTCGCGCTCGAACTCGAGAGACGGCTCGTCGATCACGGGGCGGACGGGCCGGCCTTCCCCACGTCCGTCGCCACCGGCCCGAACGCCGGCCGCCCCGGCCACCGGCCCAGCGACCGCCGCGTCGAGGAGGGCGACTTCCTCTCCGTCTGCCTCGGCGCGACCTACCGCGGATACCGCTGCGAGATCGGCCGCACCTTCGTCATCGGCACCGCTCCCGCGGACTGGCAGATCGAGCTCTACGACCTGGTCTTCGCCGCCCAGCGAGCCGGGCGTGAGAGCCTGGTGCCCGGCGCCGCCTGCCGGGACGTCGACCGCGCCGTCCGCCAGGTCCTGGACTCCGCGGGGTACACGGAGGGCCTCACGATCCTGACCGGACACGGTGTCGGGCTCGAAATCGACGAGGACCCTCAATTGAGTCCCGCGGCCATGGGTAAACTGGACGCTTGCGTGCCGGTCACCGTCGAACCGGGGGTCCACCTCCCGGGCCGGGGCGGTGTCCGGATCGATGACACGCTCGTCGTCCGCCCCGAGGCGGACGGCGGACCCGAGCTACTCACCATCACGACCAAGGAGCTGCTCGCCCTGTAGGTAGGCAGGTGCGTGCACCGGGGTCGTACGTCAGTCCAGGAGATTCCGCAACCGTGGCTTCCACGAACGACCTCAAGAACGGCATGGTGCTCAAGCTCGAAGGCGGCCAGCTCTGGTCCGTCGTCGAGTTCCAGCACGTCAAGCCCGGCAAGGGCCCGGCCTTCGTGCGCACCAAGCTCAAGAACGTGCTCTCCGGCAAGGTCGTCGACAAGACCTTCAACGCCGGCGTCAAGGTCGAAACGGCCACCGTCGACAAGCGCGACATGCAGTTCTCCTACATGGACGGCGAGTACTTCGTCTTCATGGACATGGAGACCTACGACCAGCTGCACGTCGACCGCAAGGCCGTCGGTGACGCCGCGAACTTCCTGATCGAGGGCTTCACCGCCACCGTCGCGCAGCACGAGGGCGAGGTGCTCTTCGTCGAGCTGCCGGCCGCCGTCGAGCTCGTCATCCAGGAGACCGAGCCGGGCGTCCAGGGCGACCGCTCCACCGGCGGCACCAAGCCCGCCATCCTGGAGACCGGTCACCAGATCAACGTGCCCCTCTTCATCACCACCGGTGAGAAGATCAAGGTCGACACCCGCACCAGCGACTACCTCGGCCGGGTGAACAGCTAACCGTGGCTGCCCGCAACACGGCCCGTAAGCGCGCCTTCCAGATCCTCTTCGAGGGGGACCAGCGCGGTGCCGAGGTGCTGACCGTCCTCGCGGACTGGATCCGGCTCTCCCGGGCGGACACCCGGCAGCCGCCGGTCAGCGAGTACACGATGGAGCTGGTCGAGGGCTACGCGGTGCACGCGAAGCGCATCGACGAGCTGATCGCGCAGTACTCCGTCGGCTGGACGCTCGACCGGATGCCCGTCGTCGACCGCAACATCCTGCGGCTCGGCGCCTACGAGCTGATCTGGGTCGATGCGACGCCGGACGCCGTCGTCCTCGACGAGATGGTGCAGCTGGCGAAGGAGTTCTCCACGGACGAGTCGCCCTCGTTCGTGAACGGTCTGCTCGGCCGGCTGAAGGAACTCAAGCCCTCGCTCCGCCGCGACGAGGTCTGAGACCGACCAAAACGCCGGAGGGCCCGCAGCGTCACCGCTGCGGGCCCTCCGGCGTCTTCCGTACGTGCCCCGCTCATTCTTGTGCGGCCCAGCACCGCAAGGGCCGCACCAAGGCCCTCACAACGCCGCCGGGGTGGCCGAGAACCCTACGGTTTCGGCCACCCCGGCGGCACGTTTCTGCTGGACCCGCGGACGGGTCAGGCGTCCTCGTGGGACGCCACCGCGCGGCGCGCGTCCGCGTCCAGGACACCCCAGCTGATCAGCTGCTCCGTGAGCACGGAGGGGGACTGGTCGTAGATGACGGCGAGTGTGCGCAGGTCGTCCTGGCGGATCGACAGCACCTTGCCGTTGTAGTCACCGCGCTGCGACTGGATCGTGGCCGCGTAGCGCTGAAGGGGGCCCGCCTTCTCGGCCGGCACCGTGGCCAGCCGCTCCAGGTCCAGGACCAGCTTCGGCGGCGGCTCGGCGGCGCCGCCCGGGGTCGTGCCCGGAAGCAGCTCCTGCACCGGAACGCCGTAGAAATCCGCCAGCTCGGCAAGGCGCTGTACGGTCACGGCACGGTCGCCGCGCTCGTACGAACCGACCACGACCGCCTTCCAGCGTCCCTGGGACTTCTCCTCGACACCGTGGAGGGAAAGGCCCTGCTGGGTGCGGATCGCCCGGAGCTTGGCCCCGAGCTGTTTGGCGTATTCGCTGGACATATAGCTCCCCGGCACTGTGTCGACGCGTCTGGCGTGGGTGCCAGGCCGCGCGGCTGGTAACTCACTGTGAGGTTACGCAGCGTTACTCTGCCGCGTCAAGCCGAATGGTCCGCACCGACTCTTCCGTGGTATCGGCGTTCCGTTAGGCCGAGTAGGTGATTCGAGGGGGCCAAACGGGCGACCACGGAGACCTGCTACCGTGTATGGCGCAATCCCGACGTCCTTTAAGGTCCGTCCCGTGAGGCGGAGAAGGAGGTCCGTTTCTTATGGACTCGCACGACACGCACTCCGATGCCCGGCCCGTTCTCGAAGGGCCCGACATCGCGCGGGTACTGACCCGCATCGCCCACGAGATCGTCGAACGCGCCAAGGGCGCCGACGACGTGGTGCTCCTCGGCATTCCGACCCGGGGCGTCTTCCTCGCCCGCCGGATCGCGGACAAGCTCGAGCAGATCACCGAGCGCAAGGTTCCGTGCGGCTCGCTCGACATCACCATGTACCGCGACGACCTGCGCATGCACCCGCCGCGTGCCCTGGCCCGCACCGAGATCCCCGGTGACGGTCTCGACGGCAAGCTCGTCGTCCTCGTCGACGACGTGCTCTTCTCCGGCCGCACCATCCGCGCCGCCCTCGACGCCCTGAACGACATCGGGCGCCCGCGCGCGGTGCAGCTCGCCGTCCTCGTCGACCGCGGACACCGCGAACTGCCCATCCGCGCCGACTACGTCGGCAAGAACCTCCCCACGTCGTTGCGGGAGACGGTCAAGGTCCAGCTCGCCGAGGAGGACGGTCGCGACACCGTGCTGCTCGGTGCCAAGCCGGCCGCCCAGTAGCGCTTCAGGCGTACGCCGCCGTCGTACGCCGGCTCAGTGCGCGCATACGCGCGCCCGTCTGCCCCGAATCTCCCGTTTGAACTGCCTTACGGAGCCTGACAGATGCAGCGTCATCTCATCTCGGCCGCCGACCTCACCCGCGACGACGCCGTCCTGATCCTCGACACCGCCGAGGAGATGGCCCGGGTCGCCGACCGGCCGATCAAGAAGCTGCCGACCCTGCGCGGCCGCACGATCGTCAACCTCTTCTTCGAGGACTCCACCCGGACCCGGATCTCCTTCGAGGCCGCCGAGAAGCGGCTGTCCGCGGACGTCATCAACTTCTCCGCCAAGGGCTCCAGCGTCTCCAAGGGCGAGTCCCTGAAGGACACCGCCCAGACCCTGGAGGCCATGGGCGTCGACGCCGTCGTCATCCGGCACGGCGCCTCCGGAGCCCCGTACCGCCTGGCGAACTCCGGCTGGATCGACGCGGCCGTGGTCAACGCCGGCGACGGCACCCACCAGCACCCGACCCAGGCCCTGCTGGACGCCTTCACCATGCGCCGCCGTCTGGTCGGCCCGGACGCCGGACTGGGCCGGGACCTCGAAGGCAAGCGCATCACCATCGTCGGCGACGTCCTGCACAGCCGGGTCGCCCGCTCCAACGTCGACCTGCTGCACACCCTCGGTGCCGAGGTCACCCTCGTCGCGCCGCCCACGCTGGTGCCGGTCGGTGTCGAGAACTGGCCCTGCGAGGTGTCGTACGACCTCGACAGCACGCTGCCCAAATCCGACGCGGTGATGATGCTGCGCGTCCAGCGCGAGCGGATGAACGCCGCGTTCTTCCCGACCGAGCGCGAGTACTCCCGGCGCTACGGCCTCGACGGCGACCGCATGGCGCGCATGCCCGAGCACGCCGTCGTGATGCACCCCGGCCCGATGGTCCGCGGCATGGAGATCACCGCCGAGGTCGCCGACTCCGACCGCTGCACCGTCGTCGAGCAGGTCGCAAACGGAGTGTCCATCCGGATGGCCGTTCTGTACCTGCTGCTCGGTGGCAACGAGCCCGCCGTCACCCACCCCCGTACCGAGGAGAAGTAAGACAGATGAGCAAGATCCTGATCCGTGGTGCGAAGGTGCTCGGCGGCGAGCCGCAGGACGTGCTGATCGACGGTGGGACCATCGCCGAGGTGGGGACCGGCCTGAGCACCGAGGGCGCGGAGGTCGTCGAGGCCGAGGGCAAGGTGCTGCTGCCGGGCCTGGTCGACCTGCACACTCATCTGCGCGAGCCCGGCCGCGAGGACTCCGAGACCGTCCTCACCGGCACCCGGGCCGCCGCCTCCGGCGGTTACACCACCGTCTTCGCCATGGCCAACACCTTCCCGGTCGCCGACACCGCCGGCGTCGTCGAGCAGGTCTGGCGGCTCGGCAAGGAGCACGGCTACTGCGACGTCCAGCCGATCGGTGCCGTCACCGTCGGCCTGGAGGGCAGGAAGCTCGCCGAGCTGGGCGCCATGCACGAGTCGGCCGCCGGCGTCACCGTCTTCTCCGACGACGGCAAGTGCGTCCACGACGCCGTGATCATGCGCCGGGCCCTGGAGTACGTGAAGGCCTTCGGCGGTGTCGTCGCGCAGCACGCGCAGGAGCCGCGGCTGACCGAGGGCGCCGAGATGAACGAGGGCGTCGTCTCCGCCGAGCTGGGCCTCGGGGGCTGGCCCGCGGTGGCCGAAGAATCGATCATCGCCCGGGATGTCCTGCTCGCCGACCACGTCGGCTCCCGCGTCCACATCTGCCACCTGTCGACCGCCGGCTCCGTCGAGATCGTCCGCTGGGCCAAGTCCCGCGGCATCGCCGTCACCGCCGAGGTCACCCCGCACCACCTGCTCCTCACCGACGAGCTGGTCCGCACCTACAACCCCGTCTACAAGGTCAACCCGCCGCTGCGCACCGAGCGCGACGTGATGGCCCTGCGCGAGGCGCTCGCCGACGGCACCATCGACATCGTCGCCACCGACCACGCCCCGCACCCGCACGAGGACAAGGACTGCGAGTGGGCCGCGGCCGCCATGGGCATGGTGGGCCTGGAGACCGCGCTGTCGGTGGTGCAGGAGACCATGGTCGACACGGGCCTGCTGGACTGGGCCGGCGTCGCCGACCGGATGTCCGTCAAGCCCGCGCAGATCGGACAGGCCACCGGCCACGGCCGTCCCGTCTCGGCAGGTGAGCCCGCCAACCTCACCCTGGTCGACACGGCATACCGTGGGCTCGTGGAACCCGCGGGCTTCGCCTCGCGCAGCCGCAACACCCCCTACGAGGGTCGTGAGCTGCCGGGCCGTGTGACGCACACGTGGCTGCGGGGCAAGGCCACGCTCGTCGACGGGAAGCTCACGTGACACCTGTACTCCTGCTGGCCGCCGAGAAGGAATCGGCGCAAGTGACCGACTGGGCCGCCCGCATCGGCTGGGTCGTCGGCCTCGCCCTGTTCGTCGCGCTCGTCTACTGGCTGATGCGCGAGGGCTGGAAGTGGCGCGGCACCCTCCAGGGCGACCTCCCCGAGCTGCCCGCCGCGCCGGACGACCCGGGCCCCGCCCAGCTCACCATGACCGGCCGCTACCACGGCTCCACCACCGCGGGCCAGTGGCTCGACCGCATCGTCGCGCACGGCCTGGGCACCCGCAGCCGGGCCGAGCTGACCCTGACGGACGCCGGCCTCGACGTCGTACGGCCCGGGGCGAGCGACTTCTTCGTCCCGGCCGCGGCGCTGCGCGAGGCCCGGCTCGACAAGGGCATCGCCGGCAAGGTGCTCACCGAGGGCGGCCTGCTGGTCGTCACCTGGGCGCACGGCGACCGGCTGATCGACTCCGGCTTCCGCTCCGACCACGCTGCCGAGCACAACGAGTGGGTCGAGGCCATCAACTCCATGATCGATACGAACACCAGGGAAGGCGCCGAACGATGACCACCTCCACCAGGGGAGCCGCCAAAACTCCCGCCGTACTCGTCCTGGAGGACGGCCGGATCTTCCGTGGCCGCGCCTACGGGGCCGTGGGGGAGACCTTCGGCGAAGCGGTGTTCTCCACCGGCATGACCGGCTACCAGGAGACCCTGACCGACCCCTCCTACCACCGCCAGGTCGTGGTGATGACCGCCCCGCACGTCGGCAACACCGGCGTGAACGACGAGGACATGGAGTCCAGGAAGATCTGGGTCTCCGGCTACGTCGTGCGTGACCCCGCGCGCGTGCCGTCCAGCTGGCGCTCCCGGCGCACGCTGGACGACGAACTGGACGCCCAGGGCGTCGTCGGCATCAGCGGCATCGACACCCGCGCCCTCACGCGCCACCTGCGCGAGCGTGGCGCCATGCGCGTCGGCATCTTCAGCGGCGACGCCGTCCAGGACGACGCCGCACTGCTGGCACGTGTCCATGAGGCCCCGCAGATGAAGGGTGCCGACCTCTCCGCCGAGGTCGCCACCACCGAGCCGTACGTCGTCCCGGCGATCGGGGAGAAGAGGTTCACCGTCGCCGCCGTCGACCTCGGCATCAAGGGCATGACCCCGCACCGGATGGCCGAGCGCGGCATCGAGGTGCACGTGCTCCCGGCGACCGCGACCGTCGACGACGTGTACGCGGTGAACCCGGACGGCGTGTTCTTCTCCAACGGCCCGGGCGACCCGGCCACCGCCGACCACCCGGTCTCCGTCATGCGGGGCGTCCTGGAGCGCGGCACGCCGCTGTTCGGCATCTGCTTCGGCAACCAGATCCTGGGCCGCGCGCTCGGCTTCGGCACCTACAAGCTGAAGTACGGCCACCGCGGCATCAACCAGCCGGTGCAGGACCGGACGACCGGCAAGGTCGAGGTCACCGCGCACAACCACGGCTTCGCCGTCGACGCCCCCCTCGACAAGGTCTCCGAGACCCCGTTCGGCCGCGCCGAGGTGTCCCACGTCTGCCTGAACGACAACGTGGTGGAGGGGCTCCAGCTCCTCGACCGCCCCGCCTTCAGCGTCCAGTACCACCCCGAAGCGGCAGCCGGCCCGCACGACGCCGCCTACCTGTTCGACCGCTTCGTTTCCCTGATGGAGGGCCAGCGTGCCTAAGCGCACCGATATCCAGTCCGTCCTGGTCATCGGCTCCGGCCCGATCGTCATCGGCCAGGCCGCCGAGTTCGACTACTCCGGCACCCAGGCGTGCCGCGTCCTGAAGGCCGAGGGCCTGCGGGTCGTCCTGGTGAACTCCAACCCGGCGACGATCATGACCGACCCGGAGATCGCCGACGCCACCTACGTCGAGCCGATCACCCCCGAGTTCGTCGAGAAGATCATCGCCAAGGAGCGCCCCGACGCGCTGCTGCCCACCCTGGGCGGCCAGACGGCCCTCAACACCGCGATCTCGCTGCACGAGGCGGGCACGCTGGAGAAGTACGGCGTCGAGCTGATCGGCGCCAATGTCGAGGCCATCAACAAGGGCGAGGACCGCGACCTCTTCAAGGAGGTCGTCGAGGCCGTACGCCGGAAGATCGGCCACGGCGAGTCCGCCCGCTCGGTGATCTGCCACTCCATGGAGGACGTCCTCGCCGGCGTCGAGACGCTCGGCGGCTACCCGGTCGTCGTCCGCCCCTCCTTCACCATGGGCGGCGCCGGCTCCGGCTTCGCCCACGACGAGGAGGAGCTGCGCCGCATCGCCGGCCAGGGCCTCACGCTCTCCCCGACCACCGAGGTCCTCCTGGAGGAGTCCATCCTCGGCTGGAAGGAGTACGAGCTGGAGCTGATGCGCGACAAGAACGACAACGTCGTGGTCGTCTGCTCCATCGAGAACTTCGACCCCATGGGCGTGCACACCGGCGACTCGATCACGGTCGCGCCCGCGATGACGCTCACCGACCGCGAGTACCAGACCCTGCGCGACGTCGGCATCGCCGTCATCCGCGAGGTCGGCGTCGACACCGGCGGCTGCAACATCCAGTTCGCGGTGAACCCCGAGGACGGCCGCGTCATCGTCATCGAGATGAACCCGCGTGTGTCGCGCTCCTCGGCGCTCGCCTCCAAGGCGACCGGCTTCCCGATCGCCAAGATCGCCGCCAAGCTGGCCGTCGGCTACACGCTGGACGAGATCCCGAACGACATCACCCAGGAGACCCCGGCCTCCTTCGAGCCGACGCTCGACTACGTGGTCGTGAAGGCCCCGCGCTTCGCCTTCGAGAAGTTCCCGAGCGCCGACTCCACCCTCACCACCACCATGAAGTCGGTCGGCGAGGCCATGGCCATCGGCCGCAACTTCACCGAGGCCTTCCAGAAGGCGCTGCGCTCGCTGGAGAAGAAGGGCAGCCAGTTCACCTTCGTCGGCGACCCCGGCGACAAGGACGAGCTGCTGCGCGCGTCGGTCCGCCCCACCGACGGCCGGATCAACACGGTCATGCAGGCCATCCGCGCGGGCGCCACGCCCGAGGAGGTCTTCGAGTACACGAAGATCGACCCCTGGTTCGTCGACCAGCTCTTCCTGATCAAGGAGATCGCGGACGAGCTGGCCGAGGCGCCCGAGCTGACCACCGACCTGCTCGCCGAGGCCAAGCGGCACGGCTTCTCCGACCAGCAGATCGGCGAGATCCGCGGCCTGCGCGAGGACGTCGTCCGCGAGGTCCGGCACGCGCTGGGCGTCCGCCCGGTCTACAAGACGGTCGACACCTGCGCCGCCGAGTTCGCCGCGAAGACGCCGTACTTCTACTCCTCCTACGACGAGGAGACGGAGGTCGCCTCCCGCGAGAAGCCGGCCGTCATCATCCTGGGCTCCGGCCCGAACCGCATCGGCCAGGGCATCGAGTTCGACTACTCCTGCGTCCACGCCTCCTTCGCCTTGAGCGACGCGGGCTACGAGACCGTGATGGTCAACTGCAACCCGGAGACCGTCTCCACGGACTACGACACCTCCGACCGCCTGTACTTCGAGCCGCTGACGCTGGAAGACGTGCTGGAGATCGTGCACGCCGAGCGGCAGGCCGGACCGGTCGCGGGCGTCATCGTGCAGCTCGGCGGCCAGACGCCGCTGGGCCTGTCGCAGGCGCTGAAGGACAACGGCGTGCCGATCGTCGGCACCTCCCCGGAGGCCATCCACGCCGCCGAGGACCGGGGCGCCTTCGGCCGGGTCCTGAAGGAGGCCGGCCTCCCGGCCCCCAAGCACGGCACCGCCACCACCTTCGCCGAGGCCAAGGCCATCGCAGACGAGATCGGCTACCCGGTCCTGGTCCGCCCGTCCTACGTCCTCGGCGGACGCGGCATGGAGATCGTCTACGACGAGACCCGCCTGGAGTCCTACATCGCCGAATCGACCGAGATCAGCCCCTCGCGGCCGGTCCTGGTCGACCGGTTCCTCGACGACGCGATCGAGATCGACGTCGACGCCCTCTACGACGGCGAGGAGCTCTACCTCGGCGGCGTCATGGAGCACATCGAGGAGGCCGGCATCCACTCCGGCGACTCGGCGTGCGCCCTGCCCCCGATCACGCTCGGCGGCTTCGACATCAAGCGCCTGCGCGCCTCCACGGAGGGCATCGCCAAGGGCGTCGGGGTCCGCGGCCTGATCAACATCCAGTTCGCGCTCGCCGGCGACATCCTCTACGTCCTGGAGGCCAACCCGCGCGCCTCGCGCACCGTCCCCTTCACCTCGAAGGCGACCGCGGTGCCGCTGGCCAAGGCCGCCGCCCGGATCTCGCTCGGCGCGACCATCGCCGACCTGCGCGCCGAGGGCCTGCTCCCGGCGAACGGCGACGGCGGTGAGCTCCCGCTCGACGCGCCGATCTCCGTCAAGGAGGCCGTCATGCCGTGGTCGCGCTTCCGCGACATCCACGGCCGCGGCGTCGACACCGTCCTCGGCCCGGAGATGCGCTCCACCGGCGAGGTCATGGGCATCGACTCCGTCTTCGGCACGGCGTACGCCAAGTCGCAGGCGGGTGCCTACGGCCCGCTGCCGACCAAGGGCCGCGCCTTCATCTCGGTCGCCAACCGCGACAAGCGCTCGATGATCTTCCCGGCCCGCGAGCTGGTCGCGCACGGCTTCGAGCTGATGGCCACCTCCGGCACGGCCGAGGTCCTCAAGCGCAACGGCATCAACGCCACGGTCGTGCGCAAGCAGTCCGAGGGCACCGGCCCGAACGGCGAGAAGACCATCGTCCAGCTCATCCACGACGGCGAGGTCGACCTCATCGTCAACACCCCCTACGGCACCGGTGGCCGCCTCGACGGCTACGACATCCGTACGGCGGCCGTGGCGCGCTCCGTGCCCTGCCTGACGACGGTCCAGGCCCTCGCGGCGGCGGTCCAGGGCATCGACGCCCTCAACCGCGGCGACGTGAGCGTCCGATCGCTCCAGGAACACGCGGAACACCTGACCGCGGCCCGCGACTAGCAGCCCCGAGGGGGACACCGGAAACGGTGTCCCCCTCTTCGTGAGGACGCCATGTCTTCGTGAGGACACCATGTACAAGATCTTCTTCCGTCTCGTCTTCAAGCGGCTGGACCCGGAGCAGGCCCATCACCTGGCCTTCCGCTGGATCCGCCTGGCCGCCCGCGTGCCCGTGCTGCGCACCTTCCTCGCGGCCGCCCTCGCGCCCCGCCACAAGGAGCTGCGCACCGAGGCCCTCGGCCTGCGCATGCACGGCCCCTTCGGGCTCGCCGCGGGCTTCGACAAGAACGCCGTCGGCATCGACGGCATGGCCATGCTCGGCTTCGACCACGTCGAGATCGGCACGGTCACCGGCGAACCGCAGCCCGGCAACCCCAAGCAGCGGCTGTTCCGCCTGGTCAAGGACCGGGCGCTGATCAACCGCATGGGCTTCAACAACGACGGCTCGCTCCGCGTCGCCGCCCGCCTGGCCTCCCGTACGCCCGTCTTCAATCCGGTCGTGGGCGTCAACATCGGCAAGACCAAGGTCGTACCGGAGGAGGAGGCCGTCGCGGACTACGTGAAGTCCGCCGAGCGGCTGGCCCCCTACGCCGACTACCTGGTCGTCAACGTCTCCTCCCCGAACACGCCCGGCCTGCGCAACCTCCAGGCGACGGAGGCGCTGCGCCCCCTGCTGAGCGCCGTTCGCGAGGCCGCGGACCGCACGGTGTCCGCGCGGCGCGTCCCGCTCCTGGTGAAGATCGCGCCGGACCTCGCCGACGAGGACGTCGACGCCGTCGCCGACCTCGCCGTGGAACTCGGGCTGGACGGCATCATCGCCACCAACACCACCATCGCGCGCGAGGGGCTCGGCCTGAAGTCGGACCCCTCCCTGGTCAAGGAGACCGGCGGGCTGTCCGGGGCGCCCCTGAAGGAACGCTCCCTGGAGGTCCTGCGCCGTCTCTACGCGCGCGTGGGGGACCGGATCACCCTGGTGGGCGTCGGCGGTATCGAGAACGCCGAGGACGCCTGGCAGCGCATCCTGGCCGGTGCCACCCTGGTCCAGGGCTACAGCGCCTTCATCTACGAGGGCCCGTTCTACGCTCGCGACCTCCACAAGGGGCTCGCAGCGCGCCTGCGCACGAGCCCGTACGCCACGCTCGCCGACGCGGTGGGCGCCGACGTGAGGAAGACGGCATGAGTGCCCTGGAACCCTTCGGCACGCGTCTGCGCCGGGCCATGGACGAGCGCGGTCCGCTGTGCGTCGGCATCGACCCGCACGCCTCCCTGCTCGCCGAGTGGGGCCTGAACGACGACGTGGCGGGCCTGGAGCGGTTCAGCCGCACGGTCGTGGAGGCGGTGGCCGACCGGGTGGCCGTGCTCAAGCCGCAGAGCGCCTTCTTCGAGCGCTTCGGCTCGCGCGGCGTCGCCGTGCTGGAGAAGTCGGTCGCCGAGGCCCGGGCGGCCGGCGCGCTGGTCGTGATGGATGCCAAGCGCGGTGACATCGGCTCCACCATGGCCGCCTACGCCGAGTCCTTCCTGCACAAGGACGCCCCGCTGTTCTCCGACGCGCTGACGGTCTCGCCGTACCTCGGCTACGGATCGCTCGGCCCGGCCGTCGCGCTGGCCCGGGAGAGCGGCGCGGGCCTGTTCGTGCTGGCTCTGACCTCGAACCCGGAGGGCGGCGAGGTCCAGCACGCCGTGCGGTCCGACGGCCGGAACGTCGGAGCGACCATGCTCGCGCACCTGGCCGCCGAGAACGCGGGGGAGGAGCCCCTCGGATCCTTCGGCGCGGTCGTCGGCGCCACCCTCGGTGATCTGTCGACGTACGACCTGGACATCAACGGCCCGCTCCTCGCGCCCGGCATCGGCGCCCAGGGTGCCACGCCGGCCGATCTTCCCGGGGTCTTCGGCGCGTCCGTGCGCAACGTCGTGCCGAACGTCAGCCGGGGAGTGCTACGCCACGGTCCCGACACGGTCGCTCTGCGTGACGCCGCCGACCGCTTCGCGGAGGAGATCCGTCACGTCGTGACGTCCTCGTGAGGCGGTCCAGACCTTCTCGCGAGACCTCCGATGAGAGGCCCGGGACCCGCTTGAGTCTGAATACATCCTCAAATCCGGGGCAGTATGTCCTAAATGTCCGTTCAGATGAAGGCTGACCAGGACTTTTCCGCTGTTCTCGCTGACTCTGGCGGACTTGCCCGCTAGTCTCCGACGAGAGAACGGGCAAGCG
This sequence comes from Streptomyces sp. NPDC012466, assembly GCF_042955215.1. NCBI lineage: Bacteria > Bacillati > Actinomycetota > Actinomycetes > Kitasatosporales > Streptomycetaceae > Streptomyces > Streptomyces sp. NPDC012466. The sequence continues at coordinate 41,851 of NZ_JBIBEQ010000016.1, forward strand.
TGTGTTGCTCGTGGCTCCCCAGGTGTGGGGCGACTAGGTTCCTCACCGGTCCGTATCCGACAGTTCGACATCCGAGGTGACGTAGGCGTGGCTCTTCCGCCCCTTACCCCTGAACAGCGCGCAGCCGCGCTCGAAAAGGCCGCCGCGGCTCGCCGGGAGCGGGCCGAGGTCAAGAATCGACTCAAGCACTCCGGCGCCTCCCTTCACGAGGTCATCAAGCAGGGCCAGGAGAACGACGTCATCGGCAAGATGAAGGTCTCCGCCCTCCTCGAGTCGCTGCCCGGCGTGGGCAAGGTCCGCGCCAAGCAGATCATGGAGCGACTCGGTATCTCCGAGAGCCGCCGTGTGCGTGGTCTCGGTTCCAACCAGATCGCCTCCCTGGAGCGCGAGTTCGGCAGCACCGGCTCCTGATCCGGGGGAGCGAGTCCCGGGCACTCCGGGATTGCTGGATAATCGCTCCATGGCTGCAACACCCCGGGGGACGACCCCCGTACCCCCGGACGTACGTCCGCGGCTGACCGTGCTCTCCGGCCCCTCCGGGGTCGGCAAGAGCACGGTCGTCGCCCATATGCGCAAGGAACACCCCGAGGTCTGGCTCTCGGTGTCGGCGACGACCCGCAAGCCGCGCCCCGGCGAGAAGCACGGAGTCCACTACTTCTTCGTCTCCGACGACGAGATGGACAAGCTGATCGCCAACGGGGAGCTGCTGGAGTGGGCCGAGTTCGCCGGCAACCGCTACGGCACGCCGCGTGCTGCCGTGCAGGAGCGCCTGGAGAACGGCGAGCCCGTACTCCTGGAGATCGACCTGCAGGGCGCCCGCCTGGTCCGGGAGTCGATGTCCGAGGCCCAGCTGGTGTTCCTGGCTCCTCCCTCCTGGGAGGAGCTCGTGCGCAGACTCACCGGGCGGGGCACCGAGCCGCCCGAGGTGATCGAGCGCCGGCTCGAGGCGGCGAAGATCGAACTCGCGGCCGAGCCGGAGTTCGACACCACCCTGGTCAACACCTCCGTCGAGGACGTCGCTCGTGAGCTGCTAGCCTTGATGGACGTCGTGTGACCATCGCCGGTCGTTCCGGCCGGCTGATCAACCCGACAGAATCTTTCCCATCCATCGGAAGGTAGAGCGTGTCCTCTTCCATCTCCGCGCCCGAGGGCATCATCAACCCGCCGATCGACGAGCTCCTCGAGGCCACCGACTCGAAGTACAGCCTCGTGATCTACGCGGCCAAGCGTGCCCGCCAGATCAACGCGTACTACTCGCAGCTCGGCGAGGGTCTCCTCGAGTACGTCGGTCCCCTCGTCGACACCCACGTGCACGAGAAGCCGCTCTCGATCGCCCTCCGCGAGATCAACGCGGGGCTCCTGACGTCCGAGGCCGTCGAGGGCCCGGCGCAGTAATAGGATTTACAGCTTCACGCTGACTTGTCCACAGGCCCGGCAGGCCGACTGCCGGGCCTGTGGTGTGTCATGGAGTCGTACGGTGTGCCGGTTGCCGAGGTCCGGGGAGAGACGTGGACAAGCCGAAGGTCGTTCTGGGGGTCAGCGGGGGCATCGCCGCGTACAAGGCCTGTGAGCTGCTGCGGCGGCTGACGGAGTCGGGCCACGACGTGCGGGTGGTGCCCACCGCCTCCGCGCTGCACTTCGTCGGCGCCGCCACCTGGTCAGCGCTCTCCGGCAACCCGGTCTCCACCGAGGTGTGGGACGACGTGCACGAGGTCCCGCACGTCCGCATCGGGCAGCACGCGGACCTGGTCGTCGTCGCCCCGGCCACCGCCGACATGCTCGCCAAGGCGGCCCACGGCCTCGCCGACGATCTCCTCACCAACACGCTCCTCACCGCCCGCTGCCCGGTCGTCTTCGCCCCCGCCATGCACACCGAGATGTGGGAGCACCCGGCCACCCAGGAGAACGTGGCGACGCTGCGCCGCCGCGGTGCCCTCGTCATCGAGCCGGCCGTGGGCCGTCTGACCGGCGTCGACACCGGCAAGGGCCGCCTGCCCGACCCGGGCGAGATCTTCGAGGTGTGCCGCCGCGTGCTGGCCCGGGGCATCGCCGAGCCCGACCTCAAGGGCCGGCACGTCCTCGTCAGCGCAGGCGGCACCCGCGAGCCCCTGGACCCCGTCCGGTTCCTCGGGAACCGCTCCTCCGGCAAGCAGGGCTACGCCCTCGCCCGCACCGCCGCCGCCCGCGGCGCCCGTGTCACGCTGATCGCGGCCAACAGCACCCTGCCGGCCCCGGCGGGCGTCGACGTCGTCCCGGTCGGCACCGCCGTGCAACTGCGCGAGGCGGTGCTGCGGGCCGCCCCCGAAGCCGACGCCGTGGTGATGGCGGCCGCGGTCGCCGACTTCCGCCCGGCGGCGTACGCGGCGGGGAAGATCAAGAAGAAGGACGGCCAGGAGCCGGAGCCGATCACCCTGGTGCGGAATCCGGACGTCCTCGCGGAGATCTCCGCCGACCGGGCCCGCGCCGGACAGGTGATCGTCGGGTTCGCCGCGGAGACGGACGACGTCCTCGCCAACGGCCGCGCCAAACTCAAGCGCAAGGGCTGCGACCTGCTCGTCGTGAACGAGGTGGGGGAGCGCAAGACCTTCGGTTCCGAGGAGAACGAGGCCGTCGTGCTCGGCGCGGACGGCAGCGAGACGGCGGTGCCGTACGGCCCCAAGGAAGCCCTGGCCGAAACGGTGTGGGACCTGGTGGCCGAGCGCCTCCGCTGAGGTCCGGGCGTCGCGTACCCCTCGAAAGCGGCTGGATCCGGGCGTGGCGCCTCTGGCCAACGCCGCTCGGCATTGGGCAGAATGCCCGTGCCGCAGGTCACAGCACTCCCGAGTGGCGAGACAGGGGGACCGTGGCCGAAGCGTGACCCGTAAACTGTTCCACGGACGGCGCCGGGTGCAGCCCCCGCCGTCCGCCAATGATCAGCCAGCAGCCGCTGCAACCCCAGGGAGCGTTGTGTCCCGTCGCCTGTTCACCTCGGAGTCCGTGACCGAGGGTCACCCCGACAAGATCGCTGACCAGATCAGCGACACCATTCTCGACGCGCTTCTGCGCGAGGACCCGTCCTCCCGGGTCGCCGTCGAGACCCTGATCACGACCGGCCTGGTGCACGTGGCCGGCGAGGTCACGACCAAGACGTACGCGGACATCGCGACGCTGGTCCGGAGCAAGATCCTCGAAATCGGCTACGACTCCAGCAAGAAGGGCTTCGACGGCGCCTCCTGCGGCGTGTCGGTGTCGATCGGCGCGCAGTCCCCGGACATCGCCCAGGGTGTGGACACGGCGTACGAGACCCGTGTCGAGGGCGACGACGACGAGCTCGACAAGCAGGGCGCGGGCGACCAGGGCCTGATGTTCGGCTACGCGACGGACGAGACGCCGACGCTGATGCCGCTGCCGATCTTCCTGGCCCACCGCCTGTCGAAGCGCCTGTCCGACGTGCGCAAGAACGGCACGATCCCCTACCTGCGCCCGGACGGCAAGACGCAGGTCACCATCGAGTACGACGGTGACAAGGCGGTCCGCCTGGACACCGTCGTGGTCTCCTCGCAGCACGCCTCGGACATCGACCTGGACTCGCTGCTGGCTCCGGACATCAAGGAGTTCGTGGTCGAGCCGGAGCTGAAGGCGCTCCTGGACGAGGGCATCAAGCTGGACACGGAGAACTACCGTCTCCTGGTCAACCCGACCGGCCGTTTCGAGATCGGCGGCCCGATGGGCGACGCCGGCCTGACCGGGCGCAAGATCATCATCGACACCTACGGCGGCATGGCCCGGCACGGCGGCGGCGCCTTCTCGGGCAAGGACCCGTCCAAGGTCGACCGCTCCGCGGCGTACGCGATGCGCTGGGTCGCGAAGAACGTGGTCGCCGCGGGCCTCGCCACCCGCTGCGAGGTCCAGGTCGCGTACGCGATCGGCAAGGCCGAGCCGGTCGGTCTGTTCGTCGAGACCTTCGGCACCGCCAAGGTCGACACGGACAGGATCGAGAAGGCGATCGACGAGGTCTTCGACCTCCGCCCGGCCGCCATCATCCGCGACCTCGACCTGCTCCGCCCGATCTACTCCCAGACCGCGGCCTACGGCCACTTCGGCCGCGAGCTCCCCGACTTCACGTGGGAGCGGACGGACCGCGTGGACGCGCTCCGCAAGGCTGCGGGTCTGTAAGTCCCGGCATGTGAGGCCCGGCTCCCTCGGGGGGCCGGGCTTTGCCGTGTCCCGGAGGCGGGCTCTCCTCCCGGGCACCGCCGTATGTCAGTGGTGTTTGGTAAGAATGCAAGCGTGAGCAGCGAGAACGAACAGGCGGGCGGCGGGGCCGAGGGTGCTCCGCCCGAGCAGCTCGCGCTCATCCGGGACAGTGTGCGCAAGGCCAAGACCCCCCGGGCCAAGCCGCGGACCTGGCGGGGGGCCGCCCTCGCCAAGGAGCTCCCCGTCGCGCGCGTCCTCGTCGACAAGGGCGTGCTCCATCTCGACCGCTACTTCGACTACGCCGTGCCCGAGGAGCTGGACGCGGACGCCCGGCCGGGTGTGCGCGTGCGGGTGCGGTTCGGGGCCGGACGGCACCGGGTGCGGGAGGGCCGACGCGAGGGCGGCGGCCTCATCGACGGATTCCTCGTCGAGCGGCTGGCCGAGTCCGACTACGCCGGACCGCTGGCCGCCCTCGCCCAGGTCGTCTCGCCCGAGGCGGTGCTGAGCGAGGAGCTGCTGGGGCTGGCCCGGGCGGTCGCCGACCGCTACGCGGGCAGCCTCGCCGACGTCCTGCAACTCGCCGTACCGCCGCGCAACGCGCGAGCCGAGCAGCGGCCCTCGCCCGACCCGCTGCCACCGCCCCCGGCGCCCGAGCCGGGCTCCTGGCTGCGTTACGAGCGGGGAGCGGCCTTCCTGGAGTCGCTGGCCTCCGGCGGAGCACCCCGGGCCGTGTGGAACGCGCTGCCCGGGCCGCAGTGGAGCGAGGAGCTGGCCCGGGCCGTCGCCGCGACACTGGCCTCCGGGCGCGGGGCGCTCGCCGTCCTGCCCGACGGGCGGGCCGTCGCGCGGGTCGACGCCGCCCTGACCTCCCTGCTGGGGGAGGGGCGGCACGCGGTGCTCACCGCCGACGCCGGGCCCGAGAAGCGCTACGCGCAGTGGCTCGCGGTGCGGCGCGGTTCCGTCCGGGCCGTGATCGGGACCCGGGCCGCGATGTTCGCGCCGGTCCAGGACCTCGGCCTGGTCGCTCTGTGGGACGACGGCGACGACAGCCACAGCGAGCAGCACGCCCCGCAGCCCCACGCCCGCGAGGTGCTCCTGCTGCGGGCCGCCCAGGACAAGTGCGGCTTCCTGCTGGGCAGCTGGGGCTGCACGGTGGAGGCCGCGCAACTCGTCGAGAGCGGCTGGGCCCGCCCGGTCGTCGCCGGCCGGGACCAGGTGCGGGGGGCCGCTCCGCTCGTCCGGACCGTCGGGGACCAGGACCTGGCCCGGGACGAGGCCGCCCGGGCCGCCCGGCTGCCGTCCCTCGCCTGGCAGGCCGTCAGGGACGGCCTGCGCCACGGTCCGGTGCTGGTGCAGGTGCCCCGCCGGGGGTACGTGCCGCGCATGGCGTGTGCCGACTGCCGGGCGCCCGCGCGCTGCCGGCACTGCTCCGGGCCGTTGGAGGCGCCGGACGGCGGTGCCCTGAACTGCGGGTGGTGCGGACGCGAGGAGAGCGGCTGGCACTGCCCGGAGTGCGGTTCCTTCCGGCTGCGCGCCTCGGTCGTCGGGGCGCGGCGGACCGCCGAGGAACTCGGGCGGGCCTTCCCCGCCGTGCCGGTACGCACCTCGGGGCGGGAGCACGTGCTCGACACGGTCCCGGGGGCGCCGGCGCTGGTCGTGAGCACGCCGGGGGCCGAGCCCGTCGCCGAGGGCGGGTACGCGGCGGCGCTGCTGCTGGACGGCTGGGCCATGCTCGGGCGGCCCGACCTACGGGCCGGGGAGGACGCGCTGCGGCGGTGGATCGCGGCGGCGTCCCTGGTCCGGCCTCAGTCGGCCGGCGGCACGGTGGTGGTCGTGGCCGAGCCGACGCTGCGGCCCGTGCAGGCGCTCGTGCGGTGGGACCCCGTCGGTCACGCGGTGCGGGAACTCGCCGAGCGGGCCGAGCTGGGGTTTCCGCCGGTGTCGCGGATGGCCGCGGTGTCGGGCCCGCCGGAGGCGGTGACCGACTTCCTCCGTACGGCCGAGCTGCCGCCCGAGGCGGAGGTGCTGGGCCCGGTGCCGTTGCCCGTCCCGGCCGCGGGGCGGCCGCGGCGGGCGGGGGCGCCCCCGCCCGGGGAGCAGTGGGATCGGGCGCTGCTGAGGGTGCCGCCGGGTAGGGGCGCCGCGCTGGCCGCCGCGCTCAAGGCGGCGCAGGCCGCGCGGATGGCGCGGGGGAGTGGCGGGGGCGCCGGGACCGGGTCTGGCGTCTGGGTACGGGTCGATCCGGCCGACATCGGGTGAGCCGCGGCGGGCGGTGGGCGACGTCCGGGTGGGAACCGGCCGGATACGCGGCTGCCCTCCCGGAGGTGTTCCGAGAGGGCAGGGCGGCGGGGTGGGTCAGCCGTTGCGCGGGCCGGGAAAGGCCGTCGGCCTGACCTCCTCGCGCAGTGCCGGACTGCCGGCCGTCGGCTGCGTGGGCATGGAGCGGGCCGCCGGGACGGTCGGGACCGTGGGGAGGCCGGTGGTCACGTTGACCGAGCGGCTGCCCGACGGCTCCGGGGTGCGCTCCGGCTCGGGCACCGCCTGGGCCGTGGCCCGGCGGGCGCCGTATCGGCGGTGGACCGCCTGCTTGGTGACTCCGAGCGCGGAGCCCACCGCGTCCCACGAGAAGCCGAGTGAGCGATCGAAGTCCACGGCCGCCGTGACCAGGGTCTCGACGCTGTCCCGCAGCTCCTGGGCGAGACGTACCGTCGGGGCGGGGGCGCGTCCGTAGACGACGAAGCCCGTGGAGGGGCCGGAGCGGCGCGGGCGGTAGACATTGCCCAACTGGGCGGTGAGTGTGCGCAGTGCGTCCACCTGCCGGCGGACCCGCTCGATGTCCCGCACCAGCAAGTGCAGGCTGGCCCGAGCCTGGGCGTCGTGGGTTGCGTGGTCGGCCATGAACAAGCCTCTCGAACCGGCGTTGAAAGGAATGGGCCGCGATCGCGGCCCGTTGTGGTCAACTCTGTCTTGACCAACGCGGATTCGCTCCGAGGGTCACGGTGTGGGGGCGCGGGGGCATATGCGTGCGCCCGTTTGCGCGGGATGCGCGCCTCGGTCTTCGGCCTTCAGCGGGGTCTTCCAGCCGCGCACCGCCCGCGACCGTGCGACCGGGCGGCCCGGCCCTCCCGCGGGGGCCGAGCGCCGTCGGCGGCGTTGCGTCCCACGGCTCATAGACTTGTGTGCTGCCCGTCATCGACCCCCGCCCGAGAGGCCCCCACCACCCCATGAAGCTCGTCTTCGCCGGTACACCCGAGGTCGCCGTTCCCGCTCTGGACGCTCTGCTCGCCTCCGGGCGGCACGAGGTGGCCGCCGTCGTCACGCGGCCCGACGCGCCGGCCGGACGCGGACGCAGGCTCGTCGCGTCGCCCGTCGCCGAGCGGGCGGAGGAGGCCGGCATCGAGGTGCTGAAGCCCGCGAAGCCGAAGGACCCCGAGTTCCTGGAGCGGCTGCGGGAGATCGGGCCGGACTGCTGCCCCGTCGTCGCCTACGGAGCGCTGCTGCCCCGGGTCGCCCTCGACGTTCCCGTGCACGGCTGGGTCAACCTGCACTTCTCCCTGCTGCCGGCCTGGCGTGGCGCGGCGCCCGTGCAGCACGCCATCATGGCCGGCGACGAGATCACGGGGGCGTCGACCTTCCTGATCGAGGAAGGGCTCGACTCCGGGCCGGTGTACGGCACGGTGACCGAGGAGATCCGGCCCACCGACACCAGCGGTGATCTGCTGACGCGGCTGGCGTTCGCCGGTTCCGGGCTGCTCGCGGCGACCATGGACGGCATCGAGGACGGCACGCTGAAGGCCGTACCGCAGCCGGCCGACGGAATCAGCCTCGCCCCGAAGGTCAACGTCGAGGACGCGCACCTCGACTGGAGCGCGCCCGCGCTGCGCGTGGACCGGATGGTGCGCGGCTGCACCCCGGCTCCCGGCGCCTGGACCACGTTCCGCGGTGAGCGGCTCAAGCTCATCCAGGTCGCCCCCGCGCCCGACCGGACGGACCTCGCCCCGGGGCAGATCGCCGCCGGGAAGAACAACGTGTACGTCGGCACCGGCTCGTACGGCGTCGAGCTGCTGTGGGTGCAGGCCCAGGGCAAGAAGCCGATGCGGGCGGCGGACTGGGCGCGCGGGGTGCGGATCGGCGAGGGCGAGCGGCTCGGCGGCTAGACATCCGCCCGGGGCGGTGCCGCGACGCGGTGCGACGCCCCGCCGCCGGTTCCCCGCCGCCCCCGGCGGCGTAGGCTGGACGACGCACTTCTTCTCACACCCGGAGCACCTTTTTCGTGAGCGAACAGCCCCGTCGAGCCCGCACGTCAGGCAAGCCCTACCGCCGGCCCAAGAAGGACCCCGTCCGCATCCTCGCCTTCGAGGCGCTGAGGGCCGTGGACGAGCGGGACGCCTACGCCAACCTCGTTCTCCCGCCCCTGTTGCGCAAGGCGCGGGAGAAGGAGGGCCCCGAGTCGTTCGACACCCGGGACGCGGCTCTGGCCACCGAGCTGGTGTACGGGACGCTGCGGCGGCAGGGGACGTACGACGCGGTCCTGGCGACCTGCGTGGACCGGCCGCTCAGAGAGGTCGACCCGCCGGTGCTGGACGTGCTCAGCCTCGGCGCGCACCAGCTGCTCGGCACCCGGATCCCGACGCACGCGGCCGTGTCCGCGACCGTCGAACTCGCGCGGGTCGTGCTCGGCGACGGACGGGCCAAGTTCGTCAACGCCGTGCTGCGCAAGGTCGCGCAGCACGATCTGGAGGGCTGGCTGGAGAAGGTCGCGCCCCCTTACGACGAGGACCCCGAGGACCATCTCGCCGTCGTCCACTCGCACCCCAGGTGGGTCGTCTCCGCGCTGTGGGACTCCCTGGGCGGCGGCAGGGCCGGCGTCGAGGAGCTGCTGCGTGCCGACAACGAACGGCCCGAGGTGACCTTGGTGGCGCGGCCCGGGCGGGCCACCGCCGAGGAACTGCTCGAGGAGGACGCCGCGGTACGGGGGCACTGGTCGCCGTACGCGGTGCGGCTGACCGAGGGCGGGGAGCCGGGTGCCATCGGGGCCGTGCGGGACGGGCGGGCGGGTGTGCAGGACGAGGGCAGCCAGCTCGTGGCGATCGCCCTCGCCAACGCGCCCCTGGACGGGCCCGACCGGCGCTGGCTGGACGGGTGCGCGGGGCCCGGCGGCAAGGCGGCGCTGCTCGGCGCGCTGGCCGCCGAGCGGGGTGCCCTGCTCGTCGCCTCCGAGAAGCAGACCCATCGGGCGGGCCTCGTGGCGAAGGCGCTGGACGGCAACCCCGGTCCGTATCAGGTGATCGCCGCGGACGGGACGCGCCCGGCGTGGCGGCCCGGCAGCTTCGACCGGGTGCTGGTCGACGTGCCGTGCACCGGCCTCGGCGCCCTGCGCCGCCGCCCCGAGGCGCGCTGGCGGCGCCGTCCGGAGGACCTGGAGGGCTTCGCGCCGCTGCAGCGCGGGCTGCTGCGCACCGCCCTGGAGTCGGTGCGGGTCGGCGGTGTCGTGGGCTACGCGACCTGCTCGCCGCACCTCGCCGAGACCCGGGCCGTCGTCGCCGACGTGCTCAAGCAGCACCCGGACACGGACCTCGTCGACGCCCGGCCGCTGCTGCCCGGCGTGCCGGACCTGGGCGACGGACCCGACGTGCAGCTGTGGCCGCATCTGCACGGGACCGACGCGATGTACCTGGCGCTCATCCGCCGGACCGGCTGACGCCCGCTCCCACGGTCGCCCGGTCCGGCGCGTCGCCGTCCTGGCGCGCCAGCCGGTGCGGCCACCACACCTTCGGCCCCACGTCCAGGAACAGCGACGTCACGAGTACCGAGCGGACGATGAAGGTGTCGATGAGGACACCGAGGGCGACCGTGAAGCCGATCTCCGCGAAGGCGACCATCGGGAGGGTGCCGAGAGCGGCGAAGGTGCCGGCCAGGACCAGGCCGGCGGAGGTGATGACCGCTCCGGTGGCGGCCAGGCCCGTGACGACGCCCGCTCTGGTGCCCTGGCGGGCTGCTTCCTCGCGGATGCGCGTGGTCAGGAAGATGTTGTAGTCGATGCCCAGGGCGACCAGGAACACGAAGACGAACAGTGGGAAGTCGGTGGACTCGCCCGCGTAGTCGAAGACGTGCCGGAACGCGAGCGCGCTGATGCCGAGCGCCGCCGCGAACGACAGGATCACCGTCCCTATCAGCAGCAGCGGGGCGATCAGGGCGCGCAGCAGGGCGCACAGGATCAGCAGGACGACCACCAGCACCAGCGGAATGATCAGCACGTTGTCGTGCGTGGTCGCCTCGTCCATGTCCAGCAGGGCAGCCGTACCGCCGCCCACCTTGGCGTCGGCGTCCGGCACCGCGTGCACGGCGTCCCTCACCCGCTCGACCGTCTGTTTGGCGGCCTCGCTGTCCGACGGGGCGGTCATGGTGGCCTCGAAGAGGACCTTGCCCTCGAAGGCCGGCTTGGTGCCGGGCGGCAGGCCCAGGGACTGGGGGACCACGCCCGGTGTTCCGGCGACCGCGCGGCCCACCTGCACCGCCTGGGCCTGGTCGCTGACGATGACCAGGGGGTCACCGCTGCCCGCCGGGAAGTAGCGCGCCGACACCTCCTGGCCGGTGATCGAGTCCGGTTTGCCGGTGAACGCGTCCGCGTTGCCGATGCCCTCCGCCCGCAACTGGATCAGGCCCAGCGAGCAGACCGCCAGCGCGAGTGCCGTCGCGATCCAGGTCACCCGCGGGCGCCGGGCGATACGGCGGCCCGTCCTGGCCCAGATGCCGCGCTCGGTCGGGTCCGGAGTGCCGTGGTGCGGGATCACCGGCCAGAAGATCCACCGGCCGAAGATCACCAGCAGGGCCGGGAACAGGCTCATCATCGCCAGCAGGGCCACCGCGACGCCGATCGCGGCCACCGGGCCCAGGCCGCTCGTGGAGTTCATCTCGGCGGCCAGCAGCACCAGCATGCTCAGCACGACCGTCGCGCCGGAGGCGAGCACCGCCGGGCCGGCGCGGTGCAGCGCCAAGGCCATCGCCTCGTGCCGGTCCTCGTGCCGGCGCAGTTCCTCCCGGTAGCGGGCCACCAGCAGCAGGGCGTAGTCCGTCCCCGCCCCGAAGACCAACACCGTGAGGATGCCGGCGCTCTGGCCGTTGACCGTCAGACCGCCGTGCTCGGCCAGCAGGTAGATCAGCGCCTGGGCGGTGAACAGCGCGCAGACCACCGCGACCAGGGGGACCAGCAGCAGGGTCAGGCTGCGGTACGTGATGAGCAGCATGACGACGACGACCACCATCGCCGAGAGCAGCAGGGTCGAGTCGATGCCCTCGAACGCCTCGGAGAAGTCCGCGGACGTGCCGCCCGGGCCGGTGATGTGCACGGCCAGTCCGTCGCCGCCCTCGCCGACGTCGTCCCGGATGGACTCCACGGCGGGGGAGATCCGCTCCCAGCCCTCTTCGTCCATCATGATCGGCACGAAGACCTGGGCCGCCCGGGGATCGGCCTGCCGGTCGAACACCGGCCCCCGCGTCTGCTCACCGAGGATGCCGTGGTCACGCAGCTGCTTCAGCTGCCGCACGTCCTCGGCGATCTCCGTCCGGTCCTGTGCCGTCAGGCCGCTTTCCCGCGCGTAGATCACCACCGCCGGGATCTGCTCCGGCCGGAAGTCCTCGGAGATCTGCAGCACCTGCGTCGACTCCGCGGACCCCGGCAGCCAGGACGCCGCGTCGTTGTCCTGCGCGTCGGTCAGCTTCAGGGCGAACGGGGCGGCGACGAACAGTACGACCACCCACAGGCCCAGGACCAGCCACTTGGCCCGCCGCCCGCAGACGAGGTGTGCGACACCATGTTTCACGGCAACCCCCTCCGCGACAGGGCCCCGCGAGGGGCGCGGGTAACCGCGCGACCGGCCACAAACGGTCCGCAGCCGACGAACCACCCTGGCCAACCGGGACCGATGCCCACAACCCCCGTGGGGCATGGCAGTCTTAGGACATGGCCGCGCAGATCAACCCCAGCATCCTCTCCGCCGACTTCGCCCGCCTCGCGGACGAGGCGAAGGCCGTGGAGGGAGCCGACTGGCTCCACGTCGACGTCATGGACAACCATTTCGTCCCGAACCTCACGCTCGGAGTGCCGGTCGTAGAGTCGCTCGCCCGTGCGACGGACACCCCGCTGGACTGCCATCTGATGATCGAGGCCCCCGATCGGTGGGCGCCCCAGTACGTGGAAGCGGGGGCCGGTTCCGTCACCTTCCATGTCGAGGCCGCCGCCGCCCCGGTCCGGCTCGCCCGGGAGATCCGTGCCAAGGGCGCCCGCGCCTCCATGGCGCTGAAGCCCGCGACCCCCATCGAGCCGTACGAGGACCTGCTCCCCGAGCTCGACATGCTGCTGATCATGACGGTCGAACCGGGCTTCGGGGGACAGGCCTTCCTCGACATCATGCTTCCGAAGATTCGCCGCACCCGCGAGTTGATCAGCAAGCACGGACTGGAGCTCTGGCTCCAGGTCGACGGCGGAGTTTCCGCTTCCACGATCGAGCGCTGCGCCGACGCCGGAGCCGACGTCTTCGTGGCCGGATCGGCGGTTTACGGGGCAAACGACCCGGCCGAGGCGGTACGTGCACTACGCACACAGGCGGAGGCGGCGACGGCGAAGGCCTCGTGGGCCTGCGACCACTGAGCCACAGCAAAGTGAACGGCTCTCATCAGGGCTGATCAACCGCGCCGGATCTGCAAGGATGAACGGCGAATCCAGAGTGTGAACAGCAGTGAGGAGAACGCCGTGTCGGGTATGTCGGCGGGCCGGTCAGCCATGCGGATGGGACCCGCTGAGCTGGTGCAGGCGGCGGCCATGGCCCGCCGCTTCTACCTGGAGGGCAAGTCCAAGATCCAGATCGCGGAGGAGTTCGGCGTCAGCCGCTTCAAGGTGGCCCGGGTCCTGGAGACCGCCCTCGAACGGGATCTCGTCCGTATCGAGATCCGTGTGCCCGCCGAGCTGGACGCCGAGCGCTCGGACGCGCTCCGCGCCCGCTACGGCCTGCGGCACGCTGTCGTGGTCGAGTCCCCGGCCGAGGCCGAGGAGTCGCCCGATCCCGAGAACCTGGGAGAGGTGGCCGCCGACCTGCTCGGCGAACTGGTCGACGAAGGTGATGTGCTGGGCCTGGCCTGGGGCCGCTCGACCATCCACATGGCGGCGGCGCTCGACCGGCTGCCGCCGTGCACGGTGGTGCAGCTGACCGGCGTGTACGACGCCGGGACCGCCGAGCGCGGCTCGGTCGAGGCCGTACGCCGCGCCGCCCAGGTGGCCGGCGGAGACGCCCACCCCATCTACGCGCCCATGCTGCTGCCCGACGCGGCCACGGCCGCGGCGCTGCGCAACCAGACGGGCATCGCCCGGGCCTTCGAGCACTTCGACAAGGTCACCGTCGCCTGCGTCTCCATCGGTTCCTGGGAGCCGGGCATCTCCACGGTGCACGACATGCTCAGCGACGAGGAGCGCGCGCACTACGCCTCCCTCGGTGTCGCCGCCGAGATGTCCGCGCACCTCTTCGACGCCGAGGGCCGCCGGGTCGGCCGGGACCTGGGCGAGCGGTGCATCACGGTGAAGGCCGACCAGCTGCGCCGCATCCCCGAGGTCGTGGCGATCGCGGGCGGGCAGCGCAAGGGACCCGCGATCGACGCGGTGCTGCGGTCAGGGCTCGTCACCAGCCTGGTGACGGACACCTCGGCCGCGGACTACCTGATGACGGCCGGACCGGCGCCCAAGTCCGCGCTCAACAGGTCCGACCCGGACGGGGTCTGACGGGTGGCCGGCCAGGCGCACGGAGTGCACGACCCGGCGGGCCGGATCGTGCTCGTCCTGGATCTCGACGGGGTCACGGACAAGGCGGGCCTCATGGACCGCTGCGCCCGTGACCTCGCCCTGCCCGACTGGTTCGGACGCAACTGGGACGCCCTCGCCGACTGCCTGGCCGACCCCGCCCTCTGGCCCGAGGAGGCCGGAGAGCGGGGGCTGCTGGTCGTCGTCCGGGGCTGGCGGACCTACGCCGAGACGCAACCCGACGAGTGGCAGGTCGCCGAGGAGATCTTCGCCGAGGCGACGGACCGTGGCCCGGGACTGTTCGTGACCCTCGGCCTTGGAGAATCCTCCGAGAGGCTCCCTGACCAGCCTGGATGATCCGCCGGGGGTCGTCGGGGTGTCCGGCATGGGAGAATGAAGTACGTGCTCTTTCCCCCTGGCCGACCGGTACGGGGGGTCACCTCTGATCGACTGGGATGTGCAGCACGTGCGTTTCCTCAATGACATCCAGCCCGGGTACGACCTGACGTACGACGACGTCTTCATGGTGCCGAGCCGCTCCTCGGTGGGCTCCCGGCAGGCCGTCGACCTCAGCTCCCCGGACGGCACGGGCACCACCATCCCGCTCGTCGTCGCCAACATGACCGCCATCGCCGGCCGCCGCATGGCCGAGACCGTGGCCCGCCGCGGCGGCCTCGTGGTGATACCCCAGGACATCCCGATCGAGGTGGTCACCGAGGTCGTCTCCTGGGTGAAGAGCCGCCATCTGGTGCTGGACACCCCGATCATCCTGTCCCCGCACCAGACCGTCGCTGACGCGCTGGGACTGCTGCCCAAGCGGGCGCACGACGCCGGTGTCGTCGTCGACGAGAACCACAAGCCCATCGGCGTGGTCACCGACTCCGACCTCTCTGGCGTCGACCGCTTCACGCAGCTCGCCGAGGTCATGTCCCGGGACCTGCTGCTCATCGACGCGGACAAGGACCCGGGCGAGGCCTTCGACACCCTCGACCACGCCAACCGCCGCTACGCCCCCGCGGTCCACCCGGACGGCACGCTCGCCGGCATCCTGACCCGCAAGGGCGCCCTGCGCGCCACGCTCTACACGCCCGCCACCGACGCCCGGGGGCGGCTGCGCATCGCCGCCGCCGTCGGCATCAACGGCGACGTCGCGGGCAAGGCGCAGCAGCTGCTGGACGCGGGGGTCGACGCGCTCGTCATCGACACCGCGCACGGCCACCAGGAGTCGATGATCAGCGCCCTGAAGCTGGTGCGCGACCTCGACCCGCAGGTGCCGGTCGTCGCGGGCAACGTGGTCGCCGCCGCGGGCGTGCGCGACCTGATCGAGGCGGGCGCGGACATCGTCAAGGTCGGTGTCGGCCCCGGCGCCATGTGCACCACGCGCATGATGACCGGCGTGGGCCGGCCGCAGTTCTCCGCCGTCCTGGAGTGCGCCGCCGAGGCGAAGAAGTACGGCAAGCACGTGTGGGCCGACGGCGGCGTCCGCCACCCGCGCGATGTGGCCATGGCCCTCGCGGCCGGCGCGTCCAACGTGATGGTCGGCTCCTGGTTCGCGGGCACCTACGAGTCCCCGGGCGACCTCCAGCACGACGCCCAGGGGCGCGCCTACAAGGAGTCCTTCGGCATGGCGTCCGCCCGTGCCGTGCGCAACCGCACCTCCGAGGAGTCGGCGTACGACCGGGCCCGCAAGGCGCTGTTCGAGGAGGGCATCTCCACCTCCCGCATGTTCCTCGACCCGGCCCGCCCGGGCGTCGAGGACCTGATCGACTCGATCATCGCGGGCGTCCGCTCCTCCTGCACCTATGCCGGTGCCGGTTCCCTGGAGGAGTTCGCCGAGAAGGCCATCGTCGGCATCCAGAGCGCCGCCGGCTACGCCGAGGGCAAGCCGCTGCACGCCAGCTGGAACTGACGGTCCCGACGTCCCTTCGAACGGCCCCCGTCGAACCGCCCCGCGCGGATTCGGGGGCCGTGTCGCATGCCCCGGCTCTACCGTCGGCGCATGGAGATCGCCGAGTGCACAGGCGAGGACGTCGAGGCGCTGGAGCGCTGCATGCCGTCGCACAGTGCCGACGGCAGCCGCGCCGCCCGCTTCGCGCGGCAGCGGGCCGGGGACAGCACCCACCTGATCCCGTGGCTGGAGGGCAGGCACGTGGGCCACGCGGAGGTCCGCTGGACCGCGTGCGAGGCGGCCGAGGTACGGGCCGCGCAGCCGGGGTGCCCGGAGACGGCCTCTTCGTCCGGCCCGCGTCGCTCCGCTCCCAGGGCGTCGGCACCGCCCTGGTGCACACCGCCGAACGGCTGGCGCGCGAGCGCCGATCGTGGTGATGGGCCTCGGCGTCGGGGACGACAACCCCCTCGCGGCGGCGCTCTACGCCCGGCTCGGATACGTGCCCACCGCGGCCTGCGTCGATCGCTGGGCCCACCTGGACTCCGTCGGCGTGAGGCAGGAGCCGGCCGATCCCTGCCTGTTCCTGGTCAAGGCGCTCCGACCGCTCCGGTGCAACACTCCACAGCCGTCCTGCAACGAACACCCACCGAGTCCACGGGAACGCAATGATCTTGCGGGTATGCGCAAGGTTGCTGCATTTCGACAGCAACGTCGTTGCTCGTAGGCTGTCGCCTCGTACGTGGCGTGGCGGGGACTCCGCTCGGTGGGTCCCTGCTCAAGGGCGCCCCCGGTCCCTGCCGCCCTGACCGGCAGCGAAAAGGAGCCAGCGCGTGCTCGACCAAGGCGCACCCCCGCAGAACCCAGGCCGGACAGCCGCTTCCGCGCCCCCCGGCATCGGCACGCGCCTCATACGGCGCAAGCCCGTGGAACGCCTGGTCGCCGAGGGTGGCCAGGGCGAGGGAGGGGCACTGCGCCGCACCCTCGGGCTGTGGCAGCTGACCATGATCAGCATCGGTGCCACCCTCGGCACCGGCATCTTCGTCGTCCTCGGCGAGGCCGTCCCCAAGGCGGGCCCGGCCGTCACCCTCTCCTTCGTCATCGCCGGCCTCACCGCCCTGTTCTCGGCCCTGTCCTACGCCGAACTCGCGGGCACCATCCCCGTCGCGGGCTCCTCGTACTCGTATGCGTACGCAACGATGGGTGAGCTGGTCGCCTGGATATGCGGCTGGTGCCTGGTCCTGGAGTACGGCGTGTCGGTCGCCGCCGTCGCCGTCGGCTGGGGCGAGTACCTCAACGAACTGCTCGACGGGACCATCGGCGTCACCATCCCGGCCGCCCTGTCCGCCCCGCCCGGCGACGGCGGCGTGTTCAACCTCCCGGCGCTGATCGTCGTGCTGCTCGCCATGGCGTTCCTGCTGGGCGGCGCCCGCGAGTCCGCCCGCGCCAACACCGTCATGGTCGTCGTGAAGATCGCCGCGCTGGTGCTGTTCTGCGCCATCGGCGTCCAGGGCTTCCGCTCCGGCAACTACGAGAACTTCATGCCGCTCGGCATGGCCGGCGTCAGCGCGGCCGGCGCCACGCTGTTCTTCTCCTACATCGGCTTCGACGCCGCCTCCACCGCCGGCGAGGAGGCCAAGGACGCCCAGCGCGACCTGCCCCGGGCGATCATGCTGTCGCTGGTCATCGTCACCGCGCTGTACGTCCTCGTGGCGGCCGTTGCGGTCGGCGCCAAGCCCTGGAAGAACTTCACCGACTCCGAGGCCGCCCTCGCCCAGATCATGCGCGAGGTCACCGGCCAGACCTTCTGGGGCACGCTGCTGGCGTTCTGCGCCGTCATCGCCATCGCGAGCGTGGTGCTGACCGTGCTGTACGGCCAGACCCGCATCCTGTTCGCCATGTCCCGCGACGGTCTCGTGCCGAAGGTGTTCGCCAAGGTCCACCCGAAGACCGGCGCGCCCCGCGCCAACACCCTGATCGTCTCCCTGTTCTGCGGTGTCCTGGCCGCCGCGATCCCCCTCGGGCAGCTCGCCGACGCCACCAGCATCGGCACCCTGTTCGCCTTCGCGCTCGTCAACGTGGCCGTCGTGGTGCTGCGCCGCACCAAGCCGGACATGCCCCGCACCTTCCGGGTGCCGCTCTCCCCGGTCCTGCCCGCGCTGGGCCTCGCCTTCTGCCTCTGGATGATGGGCAGCCTGTCGACCGTGACCTGGGTGGTCTTCGGTGTCTGGATGGCCGCCGGGCTCGTGTTCTACTTCGTGTACGGCTACCGCCGTTCCCGACTCGCGCCATCCGAAAAGTGATCAACCCACTGTGCTGAACGATCTCGACGAACGCATCGTGCACGCCCTCGCCGAGGACGCCCGCCGCTCCTACGCCGACATCGGCCAACTCGTCGGCCTGTCCGCGCCCGCCGTCAAGCGGCGCGTGGACCGGCTCCGGGCCACCGGGGCCATCACCGGTTTCACGGTGCGGGTGGACCCGGGCGCCCTCGGCTGGGAGACCGAGGGGTTCGTCGAGATCTACTGCCGGGGGAACACCTCCCCGGAGACCATCCAGCGGGGCCTGGAGCGCTACCAGGAGGTCGTGGCCGCGTCCACCGTCACCGGGGACGCGGACGCGATCGCCCAGGTCTTCGCCTCCGACATGCGCCACTTCGAGCGGGTCCTGGAGCGGATCGCCGGGGAGCCGTTCGTCGAGCGGACCAAGTCCGTACTCGTGCTCTCGCCGCTGCTGCGCCGCTTCTCCTCCGGGTCGCCCACGTAAGTCCGTGGCCCGATCCGCATGCCGGGCCTAGCATCGGTGCCATGACCTGGCGACATTGATCCACCAGCCGTGCCTCCCGAGGACCGCCTCGGCCGCCGTACCTCCGGCGTCCGATCCGTCTCCCCGGGAAGGCCTCATGACACTCTCACCCGCCCGCGTGCCCGCCACCGGTGTCCGGCGGCTGACGACCACGCTGTACGGATACGCGTTCCTCGACGACTTCGTCCTGCTCTACCCGGTGTACGCGCTGCTGTTCGCCGACACCGGCATGTCGCTCTGGCAGATCTCCTCCCTGTTCGCCCTGTGGTCGGTCACCGGCGTGGTGCTGGAGGTCCCCTCCGGCGCCTGGGCCGACGCCGTGTCGCGTCGCAGGCTGCTGTGGATCGGCCCGCTGCTGACTGCCGCCGGCTTCGCGCTGTGGGTGGTCCTCCCGTCGTACGGGGCCTTCGCGGCCGGCTTCGTCCTGTGGGGCGCGGGCGGGGCCCTCGGCTCCGGCGCGCTGGAAGCGCTGGTCTACGACGAACTGGACCGGCTCGATGCCGCCGGCCGGTACGCGCGGGTCATGGGCCGGGCCCGGGCCGCACGCCTGCTGGGCACCGTGGCCTCCCTCGGCCTCGCGGGGCCCGTCTTCGCCCGGGGCGGCTACGGGGCGGTCGGTGCCGCCAGCGTCGTGGCCTGTGTGCTGACCGCCCTCACCGCGACCCGGTTCCCGGAGCACCGGGCGCGGCCGGAGGGCGCCGGCGACAGCTGGTCGGCGACCCTGCGCGCCGGACTCGCCGAGGTCCGCGGGGACCGTGCGGTGCGCGGCGCCCTGCTGCTGATCCCGGCTGTCGCCGCGGTGTGGGGCGCGCTCGACGAGTACACCCCCCTGCTGGTCCGGGACCTCGGCGTCGCCGAGGCCGCGGTGCCCTACCTGATCATGCTGATCTGGGCGGGCGTCACCCTCGGCAGCCTGCTGACCGGACCGGCCGAACGCCTCGGCACGACCGGGCTCGCCATGCTGCTCGCGGGTGCCGCCCTCGCCCTGGCGGTGGGAGCCGTGGCCCGTTCCCTGGCCGGTGTCGCCCTCGTGAGCCTCGCCTTCGCGGGATTCCAGCTGGCTGAGGTGCTCGCCGACGTCCGTCTCCAGCACCGCATCGACGAGTCCCGCCGGGCCACACTCACCTCCGTGGCGAGCCTGGGCACCGAGCTGGCCACGGTCGCCACGTTCGGCGTGTACGCGCTGCTCGGGACGGAGCTGGCGCACGGCACCGTCTTCGCGGTACTGGCGATTCCCTACCTGCTGACGGCCCTGGCGCTGGCTAGAGCTCGGGCTGCCACGGCACGACCGTGAAGTCGCCCGTCCCCTTCTCGACCTTCTCGAAGGGGGCGGAGCTCACACACGTGGGCAGCTCCTTCGTCTCGACGGGGCTGCCCGTGGACGCCCAGCTGTAGCCCAGCCGGTCGTGCCGGCCGAGGTCGTGCACGGTGACACCGACCCGCTTGCCCTCGGCGCCCGGGAGGTCGGACTCGGTGATGACGCCGGAGACGACGGCCACCTTGCCGCCGGTCACCAGGCAGTCGACCTTCGCCCTCGCCCGGGCGCCCTCGCCGTTCAGATAGTGGCTGAACTCGAAGGTGCCGGTGGCCTTCATCGGGTCGGCGGTGTCCCTCGCCGCCAGATGCGCGTCGAACGAGAACGTGATGTCGTCCCCTGCCGAGCGGTGGAGCTTGGCGGTGCCGGTGAGCGCTGCGGCCTCCCGCTGCCGAGGTGCGTCCGACGCGGTCGCGGCCGAGGCCGCCCCGGCCGTGAGCAGCAACGCGGAGCCGAGCACAACGATCTTCGTACGGCGCTTCATGACGTTCCTTTCCGCAGGTCGAGTGGACAGCCCTTACTCTCCCGGCCCGGCGCGCAGGGGACATCGCGCCCGGGGCGGGACCCCGCCTCCGCCGCACGGCGGGGGGAGGCCGCACACGGCTGCACTCCCAGGAGGAGCAGGGTCCTACCCGAGGCGCGCAACGAATCGCCGCGCGGCCCGGCGCGCACGCAACGAACCGTTCACCGGCGCGCAACGGCTCCTTCTTGTCCGCCCTGGTCAGCCGCCCGTACCGTCTATGTGGCCCCTCTATGTGGCCCCACCAACCACCCTTCCGCCCGGTGAGGAACACGCATGCGCACCGCCCTGCTCCAGAGCTCCGGCCGGCCCGGCTCCACCGTCGAGAACCTCAAGGTCCTCGACGAGGCCGCCGGCCGTGCCGCCGCCGCGGGCGCCGGACTGTTGGTCACGTCCGAGCTGTTCCTCACCGGGTACGCGATCGGCGACGAGATCGGCCGGCTCGCCGAGCCCGCCGACGGCGACTGCGCGGACGCCATCGCCGAGATCGCGGCGCACCACGGCCTGGCGATCGCCTACGGCTACCCCGAGCGGGCCGGCGACACCGTGTTCAACTCCGCCCAGCTGATCTCCGCCGACGGCACCCGTCTCGCCAACCACCGCAAGACGCACCTCTTCGGCTGCTTCGAGCGCGACCACTTCACGCCCGGCGACCAGCCGGTCGTCCAGGCCGAGATCGACGGCCTCCGGGTCGGCATCCTGATCTGCTACGACGTGGAGTTCCCGGAGAACGTCCGCGCCCACGCCCTCGCCGGCACCGACCTGCTGGTCGTCCCGACCGCGCAGATGCACCCGTTCCAGTTCGTCGCCGAGTCGATGATCCCGGTGCGCGCCTTCGAGAACCAGATGTACGTCGCGTACGTCAACCGGGCCGGCCAGGAAGGCGAGTTCGAGTTCGTGGGGCTGTCCACGCTCGCCGGGCCCGACGGGATCGCCCGCACCCGCGCCGGACGCGGCGAGGAACTCGTACTCGCCGACATCGACCCGGCCTTCCTCGCCGCGTCGCGCGCGAACAACCCGTATCTGCACGACCGGCGGCCCGGCCTGTACGGCCCGCTCGTCTGACACCTCCCCTGAACCGCCCGTTCGTATCTGTGCAAGGAGTCCGCACCCCATGACGTCCACCGTGCCCAACGCCGTCGAGCACGCTGACGCGCAGCAGCCGCCGATCACCATGTTCGGCCCGGACTTCCCGTACGCCTACGACGACTTCCTCGCCCACCCGGCGGGCCTCGGGCAGATACCCGCGACACGGCACGGCACGGAGGTCGCGGTCATCGGCGGCGGCCTGTCCGGCATCGTCGCCGCGTACGAGCTCATGAAGATGGGCCTCAAGCCGGTCGTGTACGAGGCCGACCAGATCGGCGGCCGGCTGCGCACCGTGGGCTTCGACGGGTGCGACGAGTCCCTCACCGCCGAGATGGGCGCGATGCGCTTCCCGCCGTCCTCCACGGCCCTCCAGCACTACATCGACCTCGTCGGCCTGCAGACGCGGCCGTTCCCCAACCCCCTGGCCGAGGCGACCCCCTCGACCGTCGTCGACCTCAAGGGCGAGTCGCACTACGCCGAGACCATCGGCGACCTGCCCCAGGTCTACCGGGACGTCGCCGAGGCATGGAACCGCTGCCTGGAGGAGGGCGCCGACTTCTCCGACATGAACCGCGCCCTGCGCGAGCGGGACGTGCCGCGCATCCGCGAGATCTGGTCCCGGCTCGTCGAGAAGCTCGACAACCAGACCTTCTACGGTTTCCTCTGCGACTCCGAGGCGTTCAAGTCCTTCCGGCACCGCGAGATCTTCGGCCAGGTCGGCTTCGGCACGGGCGGCTGGGACACCGACTTCCCGAACTCCATCCTGGAGATCCTGCGCGTCGTCTACACCGAGGCGGACGACCACCACCGCGGCATCGTCGGCGGCTCCCAGCAGCTGCCGCTGCGCCTGTGGGAGCGCGAGCCGCAGAAGATCGTCCACTGGCCGCTCGGCACCTCGCTCGCGAGCCTGCACGAGGGCGGCGAGCCCCTCCCGGCCGTGACCCGGCTGCACCGCACCGCCGGCAACCGCATCACGGTGACCGACGCCCGCGGCGACATCCGCACCTTCCAGGCGGCGATCTTCACCGCCCAGTCCTGGATGCTGCTGTCGAAGATCGCCTGCGACGACTCGCTCTTCCCGATCGACCACTGGACCGCCATCGAGCGCACCCACTACATGGAGAGCTCCAAGCTCTTCGTGCCGGTCGACCGTCCCTTCTGGCTGGACAAGGACGAGGAGACCGGCCGGGACGTCATGTCGATGACGCTCACCGACCGTATGACGCGCGGTACCTACCTGCTCGACGACGGCCCGGACAAGCCCGCCGTCATCTGCCTCTCCTACACCTGGTGCGACGACAGCCTGAAGTGGCTGCCGCTGTCCGCGAACGAGCGGATGGAGGTCATGCTGAAGTCGCTCGGCGAGATCTATCCCAAGGTCGACATCCGCAAGCACATCATCGGCAACCCGGTGACCGTCTCCTGGGAGAACGAGCCCTACTTCATGGGCGCGTTCAAGGCCAACCTTCCCGGCCACTACCGCTACCAGCGGCGCCTGTTCACGCACTTCATGCAGGACCGGCTGCCCGAGGACAAGCGCGGCATCTTCCTCGCCGGCGACGACATCTCCTGGACGGCCGGCTGGGCCGAGGGCGCCATCCAGACCGCCCTCAACGCGGTCTGGGGCGTCATGCACCACCTCGGCGGCACGACCGACCCGACCAACCCGGGTCCGGGCGACGTCTACGACGAGATCGCGCCCGTCGAACTGCCGGAGGACTAGGGCCGGAAGCCCGGCTCGGCCAGGGGGGTGAGCAGCATGCGCCCCGCGAAGCCCACCGCCGTGTCCAGGCGTTCGGTGAACTCCTCGGCGACATCGGGGAGTTCGCGAAGGGCCCACAGGGCCCGGGCCGCCGTCCACGCGGCGTCCCGGGCGCGGTCCAGGCTCCAGGAGCCGAGCAGGTGGGTCAGCGGGTCGGCGATCCGGAAGAGGTCGGGGCCCGGCATCAGATCTTCGCGGATGCGCTCCTCCAGCGAGACGAGGAGATCACCCACCATGTCGAACTCGTCCTCCAGATCGACGGGTGCGCAGCGGAGCGTACGGCAGGTGTCCACGACGGCCAGCGCGAGATCGTGCCCGATGTGCGCGTTGATACCCGCCAGCGCGAACTGCAACGGCCGTACCCCGGGATGGCGGCGGAACTGGAACAGCGGGCGCCAGCAGGCGGGCGGGCGCCGCTCGCCCGCCA
This sequence comes from Streptomyces sp. NPDC012466, assembly GCF_042955215.1. Classification (NCBI taxonomy): domain Bacteria; kingdom Bacillati; phylum Actinomycetota; class Actinomycetes; order Kitasatosporales; family Streptomycetaceae; genus Streptomyces; species Streptomyces sp. NPDC012466. The sequence continues at coordinate 65,620 of NZ_JBIBEQ010000016.1, forward strand.
CCGTCTCGACGGCCGCCAGGTACCGCTGCGCGAACCGTACGTCCAGCGTGATCGCGGCGTGGGCGTCCGCGAACCGCCCGGTGTCGAGGTACCGGTCCACCGCCTCCGTCACGGCGAGGTAGACGCGGTTGAAGACCGCCACCCCGTCCCGGGGATGCAGGGCCGCGTCGAGGGCGCGCATCCGGGAGATGACGGCGTCGACCGGAGTGTCCACGGCTGGGGGGACTTGTTCGCATCGCGGCATGCGGGCAGAGTCGCAGCTCTAGGCTGGCGGACGTACCGGCGGGCCCGGGGCTTCCCCGAAACGGGGGAACACCGCCCGCCGCAGGGGGAGGGGGAGCAGCACCGTGTCAGGCTCGCGCGCGCAGCGCCTGGCCGCCCGCAGGGCCGAGCGCAGGCGCGCCGCCCGACGCGGCGCGATGGTCGTGGCGGCCTCGCTCGTGATCGCGGCCGGCGCGGTCGCCGGGGTCCTCGCCGCGTTCGACCACGGGCGGGCCTCGGACGAGGCCGGGCCCCCCGAGGTGTCGGCCCCGCCCCGCCCGGCGCCCCTGCCGGCCGTGCCGCCGACGTCCGCGTCGGCCACGGCCGAGTCCGCTTCCCCCTCGCCGTCGCCGTCCGCGCGCCGCACGCGGAGCTCCACCCCGCCGAGGACCGAGAAGAAGCGGGAGCGCACCACCACCCGCGTGGCCGGGCGGCTGTACCGCCACCCCGACTCCCAAGTGCTCGAGTGGGTCCGCTCCCACGCCGGCGACCCCCGGCACGCGGTCATCGCGTCCCGTATCGCCGAGCAGCCGGCGGCGGTCTGGTTCGCCGACTACTCGCCCGAGACCGTCACCGCCCGGGTGGCCGCGGTGACCTCGGGCGCGGCCGTGCAGGGCCGGGTGCCCGTCGTCGTGCCGTACGCCATTCCCGGCCGGGACTGCGGCGGTTACTCCCAGGGCGGGGCGCCCGACCTGGACGAATACGACGCCTGGATCGACCGGTTCGCCGCGGGGCTGGGCTCCGGCGAGGTCATCGTCGTCCTGGAGCCGGACTCGGTCGCCCAGACCGCGTGCCTCTCCACCGGTGACCGCGCGGACCGCTTCGCTTCACTGGCCCGGGCCGGCCGGGTCCTGAAGGCGGCCAATCCCCGGGCCCGCGTGTACTTCGACGCGGGACACTCGGGCTGGAACGCGCCCGGCACGCAGGCGGCCTGGCTCAGACAGGCCGGTGCCGCCTCGCCCGCCTCCTCCGACGGGATCTTCAGCAACGTCTCCAACTTCCACACCACCGCCGACGAGGTCGCCTACGACCGGCGGGTCCTCGACGCTCTCGGCGGCCCGGGGAGCCTCGGCGCCGTCATCGACACCAGCCGCAACGGCAACGGCGCCCCGACCGACGGCCGGTGGTGCGACCCGGCGGGCCGCAAACTCGGCCGGGCACCCACCCTCAGCACCGGCGAGGCCCGGATCGACGCCTACCTGTGGATCAAACTGCCGGGGGAGTCGGACGGCTGCAAGGGCAGGCCCGGGACGTTCACGGCGTCCTACGCCTACGACTTGGCGTCGTCGTAGGAGGAGGTGCCCTCGTCCAGCAGGGGCGTCTGCGTCTTCAAGTGGGCCGGGGCGAAGGCCCGCAGGGCGTGGTAGCCGGTGATGACGACCACCGTGCCCAGCGCGATGCCGCTCAGCGAGAACGTGTCCGTGAACTTCATGGAGACGTTGCCCACGCCGATGATGATGCCCGCGGCCGCGGGGACCAGGTTCAGCGGACTGCGCAGATCCACCTTGGCGTTGAGCCAGATCTGGGCGCCGAGCAGGCCGATCATGCCGTAGAGGATGACGGTGATGCCACCGAGCACGCCGCCCGGGATCGCCGCCACGACCGCGCCGAACTTGGGGCAGATGCCGAACAGCAGGGCGAAGCCGGCGGCGGCCCAGTAGGCGGCCGTCGAATACACGCGGGTCGCGGCCATCACGCCGATGTTCTCGGAGTACGTGGTGTTGGGCGGGCCGCCGACCGCGGTGGACAGCATCGAGCCGACGCCGTCGGCCGCGATCGCCGTGCCGAGCTTGTCGTCCAGCGAGTCGCCGGTCATCTCGCCGACCGCCTTCACGTGCCCGGCGTTCTCCGCGACCAGCGCGATGACGACCGGCAGGGCGACCAGGATCGCCGACCACTCGAAGGACGGGGCGTGCAGGTCCGGCAGCCCGATCCAGTCGGCCCGGCCCACGCCGGAGAGGTCGAGCCGCCAGTGGTCGGTCAGCTTGCCGCTCGCGTCCACCGAGTGGATCTTGCCGAAGACGAGGTCGAAGACCCAGGAGATGCCGTACCCGAAGACGAGCCCCAGGAAGATCGCGATCCGGGACCAGAAGCCCCGCAGGCAGACGACCGCCAGACCGGTGAACAGCATCACCAGCAGGGCCGTCCACTGGTCCTGCGGCCAGTACGTCGAAGCCGTCACCGGCGCGAGGTTGAAGCCGATCAGCATCACCACCGCGCCGGTCACGATCGGCGGCATCGCGGCGTGGATGATCCGCGCCCCGAACCGCCGCACGGCGAGCCCCACCAGGAACAGCGCGCCCCCGACGACGAACACCGCGCCGGTGACGGTCGCGCTGCTGCCGCCCTGCGCCCGGATGACCGCCGCCACGCCGACGAAGGAGAGCGAGCAGCCCAGATAACTGGGCACGCTGCCGCGGGTGGCGAGCAGGAACACGACGGTCGCGACGCCCGACATCATGATCGCGAGGTTCGGGTCCAGGCCCATCAGGACCGGGGCCACGAAGGACGCCCCGAACATGGCCACGACGTGCTGGGCACCGAGCCCGGCCGTGCGCGGCCAGGAGAGCCGCTCGTCGGGGCGGACCACCGCGCCGGGCGCCGGGGTGCGTCCGTCGCCGTGCAGTTTCCAGCGGACGCCGAGATCCATGGTGCGGTTTCGCTTTCGTCGTGCGTGCGAGTGTCCGGACCATTGTCGGGGTGCGCCGGGAGTGCTGGTGACCGGGGCGGCGCCGGGCCCGTTTCAGTCCGGCGCCGGCTCAGGGCCGCGGGTCCGGAACCGCCGCGTCCGGCCGCCCGATCTGCGTCCGCTCGCCGGGGCGCAGCACCCCCGCGAACGCCACCAGGCCGCACGACAGCGCCGTCACCAGGCAGAACGACACCATCAGGCTGGTCGCCTGGGCCAGCATGCCGATCGCGCTCGGCGCGATCAGCCCCGAGGTGTACGTGATGGTCGCGACGCCCGCGATGGCCAGGCTCGGGTTGGCGCCGCTGCGGCCGGCCGCAGCGAAGCACAGCGGTACGACGACGGCGATGCCGAGACCCATCAGCGCGAACCCGCTCATGGCCACCGCCGGATGGTCCGCCACGACGATCAGCAGCCCGCCCAGGACGGCGAACACGCCGCTCGTCCGCACGGTCCGCACCGCACCGAAGCGGTCGACGACCTTGTCGCCGGCGAGCCGCGCGACGGCCATGGTGAGCGTGAAGCCCGTCGTGCACGCCGCGGCGAGCCCGGCCGAGGTCTCCAGCTGCTCGCGCAGATAGACCGCCGACCAGTCCAGGCTCGCGCCCTCCGCGAACACCGCGCAGAACCCGATCGCGCCGATGAGCAGCGCCGAGCGGGGCGGCAGCGCGAACCGCGGCGGCGGCTCCTCGTCCTCGGCGGGCTGCAGGTCGAGCACCCACTGGCAGGACAGCACGCCGACGACGGTGAGGACCGCGGCGGCCAGGACGTGGTGCAGCCGGGCGTCCGAACCGAGGTGCGCGGCGAGCGTGCCGGCCGCCGAGCCGACCAGGGCGCCCGCGCTCCACATGCCGTGCAGCCCGGACATGATCGACCGGCCGAGGCGGTTCTCGACCTCCACCCCCAGCGCGTTCATCGCCACGTCCGCCATGCCCGCCGTGGCGCCGTACGTGAACAGGGCCAGGCAGAGCGTCAGCAGGTTCGGGGCGAGGGAGGGAAGAACCAGGGACAGCGTCCACAGGGCGATCAGTCCGCGCAGCGCGTTGCGGGCGCCGAAGCGGTGGCTGATGCTGCCGGCGAGCGGCATGGCCACGGACGCGCCGAGCGCGGGGAAGGCCAGCGCGATCCCCAACTGGCCCGCGCTCACGCCCGCGTGATCCTGGATCCACGGCACGCGGGTGGCGAACGAGCCGGTCACGGCGCCGTGCACGGCGAAGACGGCGGCCACGGCGTACCGGGACCGCTTCACCTCGCGCTGTTCGTCGACCACGTTGCCCATTCTGCGGTCCCCCTCCAGGTCTCTGCCGTACTCGCCTCTGGTGCGGGCGTAAACTATCAGGAACCCTGCCTGATAATAAGAGGGTCTCCCGGCGGGCCGCGGTCGACGGCTCCGCCGATCTGGAAGGATCCCGGCATGCCCGCATCCCCGAGCACCGCCCGGGCCATCAACGACCGGCTCGCCCTGCGCCTGCTCCAGCAGGAAGGCCCGTTGACGGCAGGGCAGTTGAAGCAGCTGACCGGTCTGTCCCGGCCGACCGTCGCCGACCTCGTCGAACGCCTCACCGCCGCGGGTCTGATCGCGGTGGTCGGCGAGGCGGGGGAGCAGCGGCGCGGCCCCAACGCGAAGGTGTACGGCATCGTCGCCGACCGGGCGCACCTGGCCGCCCTCGACGTTCGCACCGAGGGTGTCGCAGTGGCCGTCGCGGACCTGGTGGGGCGGGTACTGGCCGAGGCGTCGGTGCCGATCGCCGGAGACATGGGAACGGGCCCCGCCGTGGAACAGGCGGTCACGCTGGTCGAGCGTGTGGTGAAGGAGGCCGGGGCCGACCGCCTGCACACCGTGGGGATCGGGGCGCCCGGCCTGATCGACCCCTCCAGCGGCGAGCTGCGCGACTCCTCCGGACTGCCGGAGTGGCACCGCCGCCTTGTCGCCACCCTCCAGGAGCACCTGCCCGAGGCCCGCGTCAGCGTCGAGAACGAGACGAACCTCGCGGCGCTGGCGGAACAGCGCGACGGGGCGGCCCGGGACCGGGACACGTTCGTCCTGCTGTGGCTGGGCCACGGAACGGGAGCGGCCGTGGTCCTCGACGGCGCCCTCCGTCGCGGGGCCTCCGGCGGCACCGGCGAGATCGGCTTCCTCCCCGTCCCCGGCACGACCGCGCTGCCGTCCTCGACGGACTGCGAGGGGGGCTTCCATTCCCTGGCCTCGTCGGCTGCGGTCATGGAACTCGCTGCCGAGTGCGGGGTGCCGGTCGAGCCGGGACAGGAGGCGTCGCAGGCCGGGGGCGTGCGGGCGGCGGTCGGGGTGGTGCGGGGGGCGGTGGCTCAGGTCCGGGAGGCGGGAGCGGCGGCCGGGCCCCCCGAGGAGCACTCGCCCGCCGGCCCCGCCGGCCGTTTCCTCGACGCCCTCGCCGATCGCCTGGCCGTCGGAGTCGCCTCGGTCGTCGCGATCCTGGACCCCGGGTGCGTGGTGCTCGGGGGTGAGGTCGGTCAGGCCGGCGGCGAGGAGCTCGCCGCACGCGTGCAGGACCGCATCGCCCGGATGACACCGCTGCCGACGGAGGTACGGACGGCCACCCTGGGCGGCGGCGCGGTCCTGCGAGGTGCGCTGCTCACGGCTCGGGACCGCGCCCAGGAGGAACTGTTCCCGCCGGGGGAGCGGCTGCCACAGCCGTTCCCGGGCTGATAGGGCGTGACGCCCTGGCCGTCGCGTCCTGGTGCCGACGCCCTTGGCCGCTGCTCCCCGCCCTGCCCCTCGGCCGCCGCCGCCCGCCCTGCCCTAGGCCCCGGACCGACCCTCTCCGCCCCGCCGGCTCCCCGCCCGCACCCGGTCGCTCCCGAAGCGCCTCGCCAGGTACTCCTCGAAGGACCCGGTGCCCACGGCCCGGTCCGGCGTCAGATGCCCCCCACTGCGGAAGCCCCGGTATGCCGCCCCCCACAGCGGCACGTGCACCACCGCCCGCCGTCGCCCGGTCGCCTTCAGATACGCGCGGGCCAGCGACTCGAACGTCCGCACCTCGGGCCCGCCCATGTCCTCGACCCGCCCCGCCGGCGCACCCGCCGCCAGCTCGGCCAGCCGGTCCGCGACCTCGGCGACCTCGACCGGCTGGTCCCGAAGGCCGGCCGGCAGGAACAGCACCGGCAGCTTCGACAGCCCCTGGAACAGCATGACCAGCAGGTCGTGGAACTGGGTGGCCCGCAGCACGGTCCAGCCGAGCCCCGACTCCTCGACGAGCCTCTCCACCGCGAGCTTGCTCTTGTAATAGCGGAACGGCACCCGGTCGACGCCGACGATGGAGATGTACACGAAGTGGGGCACACGTGCCCCGCGTGCCGCCCTGATCAGGTTCGCCGCCGCCTCCTCGTCGCCCTTCTGCGACGACGCGCAGTGCACGATCGTGTCCACACCGGCGACCGCCACCTCCAGCCCGGCACCGCCCTTGCGCAGATCGACCGCGTACGGCTCGCTGTGCCGGCTGAGCACCCGCACCTCGTGCCCGTCCGCGCGCAGCCGCTCGGCGACGAGCCGGCCGAGCGTTCCGGTACCGCCGGTCACCAGGATCGTGGTCATGCGGTTCAGTCCCTTCGGACGCCGGCGCTCCCGGACGGAGCGCCCCACGCCGGCTAGGACCGAACACCCCCCGCGGAATGTGACAGACGCGCCCGGCGGTCCTACGCCCGGATGAGCTGACGCCGCGCGAACGCCAGCTTCTCCGGGTTGACGACGGCCCGCACCGCCGTGACCAGCCCGTCGCGCACCTCGAACGCCGCCAGCCCCACCAGGGTGTCGCCGGCCCAGGTGGCCAGCCCGGTGGCTCCGTTGACCTCCACCGGCGTGAAGTCCAGGCCCGCCGCGAACTTCGGTCCCCCGCCCGCCAGGAACTGGGCGATCCTCTGACCGCCCTCGATCGGCCAACGCGCCGCGGTGACCTTTCCGCCGCCGTCGCTCCACCAGGTCGCCTCGGCCGCGAGCAGCTTCTCCAGCCCGGCCAGATCACCCTCACGGGCCGCGGTGATGAACGACGCGACCAGCTCCTCCTGCTGCTTGGACGCGGGCTCGAACCGGGCCTGCGGCTCCCCCACCCGCTGCGCGGCCCTCCGGTACAGCTGACGGCAGTTCGCCTCGCTCAGATCCAGCACCCCGGCGATCTCCCGATGCCCGTACCCGAACGCCTCCCGCAGCACGTACACCGCCCGCTCGGTCGGCGTCAGCCGCTCCAGCAGCACCAGCATCGCCATCGACACGGCATCCCGCTGCTCGGCCGACTCCAGCGGCCCGAGCGTGCCGTCCTGGGTGACCACCGGCTCGGGCAGCCAGGTCCCGACGTACTGCTCGCGGCGGGCCCGCGCGGAGGTCAACCGGTTCAGGCAGAGGTTTGTGACCACCTTGGCGAGCCAGGCCGCCGGCTGCACGATCCCGGCCCGGTCGGCTCCGCTGAAGCGCAGGTACGCGTCCTGGACCGCGTCCTCGGCCTCCTCGGCGGAGCCCAGCAGCCGGTAGGCGAGCGAGAACATCCGGCGCCGGTGGATCTCGAACTCGTCGGCGGTCGTCGTGGTCATACGACTCACCCTGCCAGAACGCCGGGCGCGCGGCGTGGGAAGGCCCGACGGCGGGCAAGGGCCGTCGTCACCGCCGCCGGGCCGGTCGGTGGGGGGTCGGTCGACCCTGAGGCCGACCCTAGAAAGGACTAGACCACATCGTCAATAGGTGTGTACCAATGGCGGCCTCAAGGGACCGGCCCGGAACGGATGTTGAGGGCCGGTCGCGCTCGGGAAGGGGTGCGACACGGTCTGTGAGGCAGCCCACACACTTCTCCTCTTTGAACGTCGATCAGGCGTGGCACACTGGCCCTGTATCAGTAGCAGCGCACTCCGGGGTCGGTGAAAGTCCGAACCGGCGGTTACAGTCCGCGACCCGGTCGCCTCCAGCGGCCGGTTGACCAGGTGAAATTCCTGGACCGACGGTTAAAGTCCGGATGGGAGGCAGTGCGCGGCGAGCGGGCATCCGTGCGCGCCGCCCAGAAGTCCGTCCCCGTGGCGGACTCCGTCCGGCGTCGTCCCCGGTGTCCTGCTCGTACTTTCTGTCGTCATCGACAGCCCCGGAGTCCGTGCCCGAAGAGGCAGGAGGACCCGGGAAGTGTTCACCGGAATCGTCGAAGAGCTGGGCGAGGTCACCGCCGTCGAGAACCTCGACGACGCCTGTCGCTTCCGGCTGCGCGGCCCCGTCGTCACCGAAGGCGCGAAACACGGCGACTCCATCGCCGTCAACGGCGTCTGCCTCACGGTCGTCGAGCACGAGGGTGACGAGTTCACCGCCGACGTCATGGCCGAGACCCTGAACCGCTCCAGCCTCGGCGCCCTGAAGGCCGGCTCCCGCGTCAACCTCGAACGCCCCATGGCCGTCGGCGAACGCCTCGGCGGGCACATCGTGCAGGGCCACGTGGACGGCACCGGCCACATCCTGGAGCGCGAGCCCTCCGAGAACTGGGAGATCGTGAAGATCTCCCTCCCCGCCGACCTCACCCGGTACGTGGTCGAAAAGGGCTCCATCACCGTCGACGGCATCAGCCTCACCGTCGTCGACGCCGGCTCCGACCACTTCACCGTGAGCCTCATCCCCACCACCCTCGCCCTGACCACGCTCGGCCACAAGCAGCCCGGCGACCCGGTCAACCTCGAGGTGGACGTCATCGCCAAGTACGTCGAGCGGATGCTCGGCGACCGCGCGCAGGGGGCGGCCCGGTGAACACGCTGAACTCCGAGGCGTTCGCCCTCTTCGGCCAGCACATCCTCTGGTCCGACATGGTCGGCAACCTCTTCGGCCTGGCCGCCCTCGCCCTCGGCTGGCGGCGCTCCATCTGGACCTGGCCCGTGCAGTTCCTGGCCGGCCTCATCCTCTTCGGCGCCTTCTTCGGCCACCTCACCGGCAGCGCCGGCAAGCAGGCGGTCGTCATGGTCGTCGCCCTGTACGGCTGGTGGCAGTGGCAGCGCGGCACGGGGCAGGGCGAGGACGGCCACATCGCCGTCCGGTTCGCCACCTGGCGCGAGCGCGCGGCGATGGCCGCGGCGGCCGCCGCCGGCACGGTCGCGGTGGCGCTGCTCTTCACCGCGTACCCCACCCTCTCCTGGGACCCCTGGCCGGACGCCTACATCTTCGTCGGCACCGTCGTCGCCATGTACGCCCAGGCCCGCGGCATGGTCGAGTTCTGGTTCGCCTGGCTGCTCGTCGACCTCGTCGGCGTGCCCCTCAACTTCGCCAACGGCTACGCCTTCTCCGGCTTCGTCTACGTCATCTACGGCGCGCTCGTCCTGTGGGGCCTGCGCGACTGGTGGCTGCGCTCGCGTCAGGCCGCGCGGCCCACCCTGGAAGGAGCGCCGGCATGACTGCCCGCCCGTCACCCGCCACCACCCTGAACGAGGCGCTTCGCGCCACCCCCTCGACCACCGCCCTGTACAGCTCCGACGACGTCGAGACCTTCGCCCTCGACCCCGTCGAGCAGGCCATCGCCGACATCGCGGCCGGCCGCCCCGTCGTGGTCGTCGACGACGAGGACCGGGAGAACGAGGGCGACCTCGTCATCGCCGCCGAGAAGGCCACCCCCGAGATCGTCGCCTTCATGATGAGCGAGTGCCGCGGCCTGATCTGCGCCCCCATGGAGGGCGAGGAACTGGACCGGCTGAACCTCCCGCAGATGGTCGAGGACAACACCGAGTCGATGAAGACCGCGTTCACGGTCTCCGTCGACGCCTCCGCCGCCCACGGCGTGAGCACCGGCATCTCCGCCTCCGACCGCGCCACCACCCTCCGGCTGCTCGCCGACGGCGTCAGCGGACCCGACGAATTCGTCCGCCCCGGCCACATCTTCCCGCTGCGCGCCCGCCCCGGAGGCGTCCTGACCCGCAACGGCCACACCGAGGCCGCGGTCGACCTCGCCCGCCTCGCGGGCCTGCGCCCGGCCGGCGCGATCGTCGAGATCGCCGGCGAGGACGGCACCATGCTGCGCCTGCCCGAGCTGATCCCCTTCGCCCGCAAGCACGGCCTGACGATCATCTCCATCGAGGATCTGATCGCCTACCGCCGCAGCAGCGAGCCCACCGTCCGCCGCGAGGCCAGGACCCAACTGCCCACCGCCCACGGCACCTTCACGGCCTACGGCTACCGCTCCATCGTCGACGGCGTCGAGCACGTCGCCCTGGTGCACGGCGAGATCGGCGACGGCCAGGACGTCCTCGTCCGGGTCCACTCCGAATGCCTCACCGGCGACGTCTTCGGCTCCGCCCGTTGCGACTGCGGACCCCAGCTGGACGCCTCCCTGGCCCGCATCCAGGCCGAGGGCCGGGGCGTGGTGGTCTACCTGCGCGGACACGAGGGCCGCGGCATCGGCCTGATGTCCAAGCTGCGCGCCTACGAACTGCAGGAGCGCGGCCGCGACACCCTCGACGCCAACCTCGAACTCGGCCTGCCCGCCGACGCCCGCGACTACGCGGCGGGCGCCCAGATCCTCGCCGACCTCGGCGTGCGCGGTGTCCGGCTGCTGACCAACAACCCCGACAAGACCGACGCGCTCGTGCGGCACGGCATCGCGGTCAGGGCGCGCGTGCCGATGCCCGTGAGCGCCGGCGAGCACAACCTCCGCTACCTGCGCACCAAGCGGGACCGGATGGGCCACGACCTGCCCTGGCTGGACACGACGACCGTGCCGGCCTGCGGCAACCAGTAAGAAAGCACAGAGGGAGAGACGTGAGCGGCAAGGGTGCACCGGAGCTGTCCGTACGCAATGTGGGTGACCTCCGGGTCGCCGTCATCGCGGCACAGTGGCACGAGAAGGTGATGAACGGCCTGGTCGACGGCGCCCTGCGCGCCCTGCACGACCTGGGCATCGACGAGCCGACCCTGCTGAGGGTCCCCGGCAGCTGGGAGCTCCCGGTCGTCGCCAAGGTCCTCGCGGGCCGCGGTTACGACGCGATCGTCGCCCTCGGCGTCGTCATCCGCGGCGGAACCCCCCACTTCGAGTACGTGTGCCAGGGCGTGACCCAGGGCCTCACCCAGGTCTCCGTCGACACCGGCGTCCCCGTCGGCTTCGGCGTGCTGACCTGCGACACCGAGGAGCAGGCCCTGGACCGCGCCGGAATCGAGGGCTCCCACGAGGACAAGGGGCACGAGGCGGTGACGGCCGCGGTCGCGACCGCGGCCACCCTCCGCTCAGTATCCGAACCCTGGCGCTGACGAAAGCCGTGTGTGGCATAGGCTGAGCGACACCATGTCCAAGAAGACGTTCGAGGAGCTCTTCACCGAGCTCCAGCACAAGGCCGCCCAGGGCGACCCCGCCACTTCCCGCACCGCAGAACTGGTCGGGAAGGGCGTCCACGCCATCGGCAAGAAGGTCGTCGAAGAGGCCGCCGAGGTGTGGATGGCCGCCGAGTACGAGGGCAAGGAGGCGGCCGCCGAGGAGATCTCGCAGCTGCTGTACCACGTCCAGGTGATGATGGTCGCCCGCGGCATCTCCCTCGACGACGTCTACGCCCACCTGTAAGCCGCACCCGTCCCCGTACGACACCCACGCAAAGGAAGCCGACCTCATGCTGCGCATCGCCGTCCCCAACAAGGGTTCCCTGTCAGGCCCTGCGGCGGAGATGCTGCATGAGGCCGGCTACCAGCAGCGCCGGGAGTCCAAGGAACTGCGGATCGTCGACCCGGTGAACGAGGTCGAGTTCTTCTACCTCCGCCCCCGCGACATCGCGATCTACGTGGCCTCCGGTCAGCTGGACATCGGCCTCACCGGCCGGGACCTGCTCATCGACTCCGGCGCCGAAGCCGAGGAGATCCTCGCCCTCGGCTTCGCCCGCTCCACCTTCCGCTACGCCACCAAGCCCGGCACGATCGGCGGCCTGGCGGACCTGGCGGGCAAGACGATCGCCACCTCCTACGAGGGCATCGTCGCGGCGCACCTCGCCGAGCACGGCATCGACGCCTCCGTCGTCCACCTCGACGGCGCCGTCGAGACCGCCATCCAGCTCGGCGTCGCCCAGGTCATCGCCGACGTCGTCGAGACCGGCACCTCCCTGCGCAACGCGGGCCTGGAGGTCGCCGGCGAGCCGATCATGCAGTCCGAGGCCGTCGTGATCCGCCGCACCGGCGCGGAGCCCGACGACCCCAAGGTGCAGCAGTTCCTGCGCCGCCTCCAGGGCGTCCTGGTCGCCCGGACGTACGTGATGATGGACTACGACTGCCGTGTCGAGCAGCTGGAGAAGGCCGTGGCCCTCACGCCGGGCCTGGAGTCCCCGACGGTCTCCCCGCTGCACAACGAGGGCTGGGTCGCCGTCCGCGCGATGGTTCCGGCCAAGGAAGCCCAGCGGATCATGGACGACCTGTACGACATCGGCGCCCGGGCCATCCTGACCACGGCCATCCACGCCTGCCGTCTCTGAGGGGCGCGCACCGATGTCCGATCTGCCCACCCTGCCCGTCACCTTCCGGCCGGGCAGCACCCGCGTGGTGCTGCTCACCGCAGCCGTCGCCGTCTTCGTGGTGATCACGGCGGTCGCGATGCTGCTGAAGCAGCTCAGCCCCGGCGAGCGCGTCAGCTTCGTCTTCACGGCGCTCCTGCTGGACGCCGTACTGCTCCTCCTGGCGCGGCCCAAGGTCGTCGCCGACGAGGACGGCGTCACTGTCGTCAATCTCACGAACAAGCGCCGGCTGGACTGGGCCGAGATCCTCCAGGTGACCCTCCGGCCCGGCGACCCCTGGGTCTTCCTCAACCTCAGCGACGGCACCAGCCTGCCTGCTCTGGGCATCCAGCCGGGCCTGGCCAAGCAGCGCGCGATCGCCGACGCCCGGGCCCTGCGGGCGCTCGCCGAGGCCCGTTCCGCGGCGGGCCCCGACGGGCCTCGGGACTGACGCCGGGCATCCTCCCGGCGGCCGCCACTGCCGCACCGGGCCGTGTCTTGATTAATCTGTTGGCGGAGGCGTGATGGATGCGCCTCCGCCTCTGTTGCCCCGACCGGTGCGCAGAGGCCCCTGCTAACCGAGGAGTGACCCCCTCCGGCGATGGACGGATCGTCCTGCAGTACCTGCGCCGCCCCCTGCCGACATAGCGCGGACCTCGTTGCCGAGGTACGCGACCGTGCGGAGGCGGCGGCATCATGACCACCCCCCTGCTGCTCCTGGCAGCCGCGTTCCTGCTGATTCTCGCCAACGGATTCTTCGTGGCGGCCGAGTTCGGACTCGTGACGGTCGAGCGCCCGGAGGCCGAGAAGGCCGCCGCCGAGGGTGACCGGCGCGCCCACCGTGTCGTGGAATCGCTCAAGGAACTGTCCTTCCAGCTCTCCGGCACCCAGCTCGGCATCACCATCACCTCGCTCGTCGTCGGCATGCTCGCCGAACCGGCGCTCGCCGAGCTGCTGCACGGCCCGTTCACCGCGGTCGGCGTCCCCGCGGGAGCCGTCTCCGGTGTCACGGTCGTGGTCGGCATGCTGCTGGCCTCCGCCGTGCAGATGGTGATCGGCGAGCTCCTGCCCAAGAACTGGGCGGTGTCCAGGCCGTTGCAGGTCGCGCGCTTCGTCGCGGGCCCGCAGCATGTCTTCGCCCGGCTGTTCCGGCCGGTCATCGCCGGCCTCAACGCCGTCGCGAACCGGCTCGTGCGCGCCCTGGGCGTCGAACCCACCGAGGAACTGGCCTCCGCCCGCACCCCCGGTGAACTCGTCTCCCTGGCCCGCCACTCCGCCCGGGCCGGAGCCCTGGAACAGGACACGGCCGATCTGTTCGTCCGGACCCTGTCGCTGGGCGAGCTGACCGCGCAGCACGTGATGACGCCGCGCGTGAAGGTCAGCGCCCTGCAGTCCTCGGCCACCGCCGAGGACGTGGTCAACCTGACCCGGGCCACCGGCCTGTCCCGCTTCCCCGTCTACCGGGAGAGGATCGACGAGGTCGTCGGCATGGTCCACCTCAAGGACGCCCTGGCCGTGCCCGTCCAGGACCGGCTGCGCACCCCCGTCGGCCGCATCGCCCGCCCGGCGCTGCTCGTCCCCGAGACGCTGCCCGTGCAGCCGCTCCTCGCCCGCCTGCGCAGCGAGCAGCCCATCGCGGTCGTCGTCGACGAGTACGGCGGCACCGCCGGTGTCGTCACGCTGGAGGACATCGTCGAGGAACTCGTCGGCGAGGTCCGCGACGAGCACGACGGACACGACCTGCCCGAGCTGGCCGCCGCGCCGCCGGAGGACGGCAGGCCCGCCTGGGACGTCGACGGCAGCTGCCGGGTCGACATCCTGCAGCGCATAGGCCTGGACGTGCCCGAAGGCCCGTACGAGACCGTCGCGGGCCTGATCGCCGACCTGCTGGGCCGTATCCCGGCCGTCGGGGACAAGGCGGAGCTGCCCGGCTGGCGGCTGTCCGTGCGCCAGGTCGGCCACTACCGCGCGGAACGGGTCCGGCTGGTGCGGACCGCCCCCGTGGTCTCCATGGCGGAGGCCGTCCGATGAGCGTGCTCCAGCTTCTCTTCGCGGCGCTGCTCGTGCTCGCCAACGGCTTCTTCGTCGGCGCCGAGTTCGCGCTGGTCTCCGTACGCCGCAGCCAGATCGAGCCGCTCGGCACCGCCCGCTCCCGGCAGGTCCTCTACGGGCTGGAGCGGCTGCCGCAGATGATGGCGGCGGCCCAGTTCGGCATCACGATCTGCTCGCTGACCCTCGGCGCGGTCGCCGAACCGACCGTCGCGCACCTGCTGGAGCCGGTCTTCGAGCGGATCCACCTGCCCGAGGGCGTGATCCATCCGCTCACCTACGTCATCGCCCTCGCCGCCGTGGTCTTCTTCCACCTCGTCATCGGCGAGATGGTCCCGAAGAACCTGGCGATGGCGGCCCCGGAGAAGGCCGCGCTGTGGCTGAGCCCCGGCCTGGTCTGGTTCGCCCGCTTCTGCAAGCCCATCACCGCCGCCCTCGGCGCCTGCTCCCAGGGCATCCTGCGGCTCTTCCACGTGGAGCCCAAGGACGAGGTCGAGGCCGTTTTCACCAGCGAGCAGCTCAACCGGCTGGTGGAGGACGCCGGCCAGGCGGGCCTGCTCGACCCCGAGGAGGCCGAACGCCTGGAGGACGCCCTGGAGCTGGGCTCCCGCCCGGTCACGGACGTCCTGCTCAAGCGCGAGTCCCTGGTGACGGTCAGACCGTCGGTCACCCCCGGCCGCATCGTCGAGCTCACGGCCCGCACCGGCTACTCCCGTTTCCCGGTCGCCGCGGACAACGGCGTGTTCATGGGCTATTTGCACGTCAAGGACGTCCTCGACCTGGAGGACTCCGACCGGGCCGTCCCGCAGCACCTGTGGCGTTCCATGACGACCCTGCGCTCCGAGCTGCCGCTGGACGACGCGCTGACGGTGATGCGGCGCGCGGCGACCCACCTGGCCCAGGTGGCCGACGGGTCCGGGAAGGTGCTCGGGCTGGTCGCGCTGGAGGACGTGCTGGAGCTGCTGGTGGGGGAGGTGCGGGACCCCGCGCATCGTGAGGTGCGCGAGGTGAGGCTGACCGAGCCCCGGAGCAGTGGGGCGTCGGAGGAGGTCCTGGCCACCTAGCGAGCGGCCCACTCACGCCGCTTCCTCATGGTCCGGGCGGATCCTGTGGTCCCCGCCCGGACAGCACCTCCCCGTACGCCTGCATCAGATCCGGCAACCGCAGCGTCGCGAGATCCTCACGCCCCAGCGCCCCGGGGTAGAGGGACAACCGCAAGTCCCGGTAGGCGCAGCTCTTCTCGTACAGCGTCCGCAGGAACCGCCCGTTCCCCAGCTCGTCGATCCACCCCTGGTCCACCACGTGCCCGGCGATGGACCGCAGCTCGTCGAGGGCCTCCTCGTCCCAGAGGTCACCGTTCTCCGCCGCCAGTACCTTGCCGATCTCGGTGAGTTCGAGGGGCCGGTACGACGGGAAGTCGACGCGGGTGGTGAAACGGGACGACAGCCCGGGGTTCGCGGCCAGCAGGCGGTCCATGCCCTCCGGGTAGCCGGCCAGGATCACCACGAGGTGGTCGCGATTGTCCTCCGCGCGCTTCAGCAGCACCTGCAGGGCCTCGTCACCGTAGGCGTCCCCCTTGCCGTAGCCCGAGTTGGACAGCGAGTAGGCCTCGTCGACGAAGAGGACGCCCCCGAGGGCCGAGTCGATCAGCTCGTTCGCCTTCACCGCCGTCTGCCCGAGGTACTCGCCCACCAGATCGGCCCGCTGCGCCTCCACGAGGTGGTCGCCGCCGAGCAGCCCGAGCGCGTAGAAGACACGGCCGAGGATGCGGGCGACGGTGGTCTTGCCGGTACCGGAGGGGCCGGAGAAGACGAAGTGCCGTTTCGGCGGCTGGACCGGAAGGCCCTGCCCGGCCCGCAGCCGGGCCATGTTCAGCTGCGCCGACAGCGCCTTGACCTGGCGTTTCACCGGCTCCAGACCCACCATGCCCTCCAGCTCGGCGAGTGCTTCCTCCAGTAAGGCCGGGTCGGTCGGCCCGGCGGGCAGGGAGGAGGCCGGGCCGGTCCTCTCGCGGACCGGCGGGACGGTCACCGGCGGCAGGGGAGTGATCGCCGGCTCGGGGTCGGGCAGCCTCAGGTCGCGCCCCTCCAGTCCGAAGAGCGGATCGAACCCGTCCGGCCCGTCCACGACGTCCTGGCCCGCGCCGGTGAGCGTGATCGCGGCGAGGTCCGTGACGTCGTCGTATCCGTCGCCCTCGGCTATCGCGGCGAGCCGGGCGGAGGTGTCCATGAAGGCCGGGTCGACGCGGTGCACGGCCCGGTACAGGGGGAGCGCGGCGGCACTGCGGCCGGTGCCCTCGTGGGCCCGGGCCAGCCAGTACCGCAGCTCCTTGCGCTGCGGCTGCTCGCTGCGGCAGCGCATCAGTGCGGCGGCCAGCAGTGGTTCGGCCTGGCCGTACATCTCCAGGCGGACCCTGGCCATGCCGCCGAACAGGCCGGCCTCGATGCCGAGCATGGGATCGTCGAGCAGCGGGTCGGTGTGGCGGACGAGCTGTTCCCAGTCCTTGACCAGATAGGCGCGGCAGGAGTGCAGGAAGCGGACCTGGTGGTCGGTGTCCACCGGCGGCAGCCCGGCGAGCGCCCGGTCCAGCTCGGGGACATGGCGGCCGTCGAGCCAGTGGGAGGCGTGCGCGAGGAGCAGGTCGCGGGGACTCTCCAGTACGGGCTGCACCCACCAGCCCAGCCAGTACCAGGAGTTGAGCGCGCGGCGGTAGCGGGAGCGCTGCTCCCCGAAGCGGTCGCGGTGCTGGAACATCCGCAGCAGCGCGGTCGTCGTGTCGACGCGCAGCGCGTGCAGTCCGAGCCAGCCGTCGGCCATCCCGGAGTCCATGCGAACGGCGGCGCGGAACTCCTCCTCCGCCTGCGGATAGGCGCCCATGGTGTAGGCGTCCACGCCTCGCAGCCAGGCGAGGTCGGCCGGGGCCTGAGGGCCCTGCGTGCCGAAGTCCATCACGTCCCCCACGAACCGTGCCCCCGTCGGTATGCCAACGAGCCGTCCCCCAGCCGGCTGCCCTGCTCGAACCGCTGTGCCACGGACCGGAGTTGCCGTGCGCGAAGCAACCGTCCGCAGGTCGCGACGAGGGCATCGTACCGTCGCGGGCGGCGCCCCCGTAGGGTGCCGCACGGGCCGTTCGGCGAGGTGGGAGCGGACGCGACGGACTCGCGCGCGGTGACCCAGGGTGAGTGGTCGGCGCCCCCGCGGCGGCCGGAAGACAGGAAGAGGGCAGAACGAAGCCCCCGATCACGGGGGAACAACCGGGGGCTTCGCGTCTGCGGGCGGCTTCGATGCCGCACATTGAGAACGTAAGACCTGTACGGCCCGGCGGTCAAGCCGAGTTGAAGCACTGCGACGAGTTGTCCCACAAGGCCCTTCACACGTTCAGCACACTGCGGGCGGTCCGTCACCGTGCGTGAGGGGCTGGTCCGGTCCCACCGTCCCGGCAGGTCCCGGGAGCACCTCGTATCCCTCGTCGCCCTGCCGCACCAGAAGGTCGGCGAACGGTCGCGAGGGATCACCGGCGAAGTGCCGGCGCTCCGCCGGGACCCAGCCGTCCCAGAATTCCCGCTGCTCCACCCCGTCCCGCGACCGTCCTCGCGCCCAGGCCTCCTCGCGCGGCAGCTCCATCCACAGCAGCAGGGCCAGGTGGGAGCGCAGCGCCCGGCGCCCCGCGCCGACGCCCTCCACGAGGAGCACCGGAGCGGGCGGGAGCGGGACCGGCGGGCCGAAGCGCCGGTCCCGCCAGTCGTAGGGGGTGTAGTGCGCGGTCCGGCCCTGGGAGAGCGGCTCGATCACCTGGTCCAGCAGCCGCCCGGTCCAGTCGAAGAGCGCGTCGTGGCTGGCGATGTCGTCGAGGCGCAGCACCGGCGCACCGCCCAGCGCCGTGGCCAACCGCCCGGCGAACGTGCTCTTTCCGGATCCGGCGTGCCCGTCGACGCCGACGAGGCGGACCGGGCCGCAGGAGGGGGAGAGGCGGCGGATCCGGATGGCCAGGTCGTGGACGGCGGGGCCCGGTGCGGGACGGAAGGACGGATTCATCTCGCGCAGCACTCTAACGACGGTGTCCTGCGCGGTCGCCACTGGTCGACGCCAATATTGGTGGGCGTGGCGCGCGTCGAAGTGCTGGCAGGACAGGGCGGGCTGTGCTCATATGTGGCGCACGCACGGATGCGTCCGGCCGTGCACGGACCTGCCCCGCCCCTGCCCGACTCCGACATCCGGGGGTCCCCGCCATGCGCAGAGCCGAACAGCCCTCCCGCAGAACCGTCCTGGCCGCCGCGGTCGCCGCCGCCGTCACCGCGGGCGCGGGTCCGGCGGCCGCCGACCCCGAGGCCACCATGACGACCGACACCGCGGACCCCGCCCGGGCGGTCCCGGCCCCCACCGTCGACAACCGGGCCTGGATCTCCTACGGCGACTGGCGCGGCGGCACCCCCAAGGGCACCCGGGCCGTCGCGGGCACCCGCCCGGGCCTGGTGATCGCCGGGCCCGTCGGAACGGCCGACTACACGGACCCGCACACCGGCACCACCGCGGCGTGGGAGTACGGCACCTGGACCTCGCCCGTCCACCGGCTCACCGTCCCCGCGACCGAGGCGATCGTCTCCTGGAACGCGCGCACCCCGGCCGGCACCTGGATCCAGGCCGAGATCAGGGGCACCTACACCGACGGCACCAGCACCCCCTGGTACGTGATGGGCCGCTGGGCGGCGGGCGACCAGGACATCCGGCGCACCTCGGTCGACGACCAGAGCGACGGCAAGAGCACGGTCTGGACCGACACCCTGGCGATCGACGACCCGTCGACCGGCCTGCGCCTGGCCTCGTACAGGCTGCGCCTGACCCTCTACCGCAAGCCCGGCACCAAGGCCACCCCCACCGTCTGGCGGCTCGGCGCCATGGGCTCCGACGTGCCCGACCGGTTCACCGTCCCGGCGTCCGCGCCCGGCCTCGCGAAGGAACTGGCCGTCCCGCGCTATTCGCAGGAGATCCACAAGGGCCGGTATCCCGAGTACGACAACGGCGGCGAAGCCTGGTGCAGCCCGACGTCCTCCCAGATGATCATCGAGTACTGGGGCGGCCGGCTCACCGAGGAGCAACTCGCCTGGGTCGACCCGTCGTACACCGATCCGCAGGTCTGCCACGCGGCCCGGTTCACCTACGACTACCAGTACGGGGGCTGCGGCAACTGGCCGTTCAACGCCGCCTACGCGGCCACGTTCAAGGACCTCCAGGGCGTGGTCACCCGGCTCGGCTCGCTCACCGAACTGGAGAGGCTGATCGCCGCGGGCATCCCGGCCATAACGTCCCAGTCGTTCCTGAAGGAGGAGCTGACCGGCGCCGGGTACGGCACCGCCGGGCACCTGATGACGGTCAT
Organism: Streptomyces sp. NPDC012466; assembly: GCF_042955215.1. Taxonomy (NCBI): domain Bacteria; kingdom Bacillati; phylum Actinomycetota; class Actinomycetes; order Kitasatosporales; family Streptomycetaceae; genus Streptomyces; species Streptomyces sp. NPDC012466. The sequence continues at coordinate 85,437 of NZ_JBIBEQ010000016.1, forward strand.
CGGCTTCACCGCCGAGGGCGACGTGATCGCCAACGATCCCTTCTCCGCGACCGACGAGGCCGTGCGACGCGTCTACCGCAGGCGCGAGTGGGAGAACATCTGGCTCAGGACGAAGCGGTACAACGCCTCCGGCAAGGTCGCCTCCGGTACCGGCGGGATCTGTTACCTGTACTTCCCGGCCCGCCCGAGCGCGGCTCAGCGCAAGGCCCTGACGGCCGTGGGCGTCCGCGTGTGACCAAGCTCTCGGCCGCAAAAGCCGCTCCCGGTGGCAAGGTGGACAGGACTTCGGGGGGAGTCCGTCCGCACCACCGACCCTGCGAGAAGCCATGACCGCACACTGCGCCACCGCCACCCGCGTCCGCACCGGCGGCCCTCAGGAAGACGGCCCGAAGATCGTCGAGCACGTCATGGGATGGACCCTCGTCGTGGTCGTCGCGATGCTCGTGACCCAGCTCGGACTGCTGTGACCTGACCCACGACCCGGCGTCGGCGCCTGCCATACTGCGGAGGTCCCGCCCCCGCCTGTCGAGACCAGGGTCGACCTTGAACATCAGTCCCCAGCCTGCCGCGCGCCCCAGGGCCCGCGGCACCGAGCGCTCGATGGCGCGCCGTGCCGAACTCATCGCCATCGGGCGGAGGTTGTTCGCCGACATCTCCTACGACGCCCTGTCGATGGACGACATCGCCCGGCAGGCGCACGTCGCCAAGGGGCTGATCTACTACTACTTCCAGTCCAAGCGCGGCTACTACCTGGCCATCATCCAGGACTCCGTCACCGAACTGGTCACGCTGGCGGCGAGCGGTCGCGAACTGCCCCCGGTCGACCGGGTCCAGCTCACCGTCGACAGCTATCTGCGCTACGCCGAGCACAACCAGGCCGCGTACCGCACGATCGTCAGCGGCGGCGTCGGCTTCGACACCGAGGTGCACGCCCTCCGCGACGGGGTGCGCGAGGCGGTGGTGGCGACCATCGCCGAGGGCGCGTACGGCCGTGTCGACATCACCGCGCTGGCGCGGATGGGGCTGCTGGCCTGGGTGTGCAGCGTCGAGGGTGCCACGCTCGAATGGATCGACCGTCCCGAACTGCCCCGCGCCACCATGTGCGAGCTGTTGGTGAAGACCCTCGGCGGCGCTCTGCGCGCGATCGAGGAACTCGACCCGGCCTACCCGGCCCCGCAGCCCGCCCGCCGGGGCGCATGACGAAGGGGCGGAGGGTCCGCAGCGGACCTCCGCCCCTCGCTCCGGGCGTTACCTGATGGCCTTGATCAGTTCACCGTTCGACGTGTCGCCGCTCAGCTCCCAGAAGAACGTGCCGCCCAGGCCCTGCTGGTTCTTGTAGTTCATCTTGGTGCCGATGGTGGCCGGGGTGTCGTAACTCCACCAGTTGGTGCCGCACTTGGCGTACGCCGTGCCGGCCACCGTCCCCGTCGCCGGGCACGTGGTCCTGAGGACCTTGTAGTCCTCGATGCCCTGCTCGTACGTGCCCGCCGCCGGGCCGGTCGCGGTGCCGCCCGGGGCGGACTGCGTCACGCCCGTCCAGCCGCGGCCGTAGAAGCCGATGCCGAGCAGCAGTTTCGAGGCAGGGATGCCGAGGCCCTTGAGCTTCGCGATGGTCGCCGCGCTGTGGTTGTCCGCCTTGGGGATGCCGGAGTACGAGGTCAGCGGCGAGTGCGGAGCGGTCGGACCCGCGGCGTCCCAGGCACCGAAGAAGTCGTACGTCATCGGGTTGTACCAGTCGACGTACGGGGCGGCGCCCGCGTAGTCCGCCGCGTCGATCTTGCCGCCCGGGGTGGCGTCGGCGGTGATCGCCGCGGTGACGAGGTTTTGCGGGCCGAACTTGGCGCGCAAGGCCTGCATCAGGTTCTTGAAGGCCGCCTTGCCGCTGGTGTCGCAGGTGGCGCCACAGGCGTTCGGGTACTCCCAGTCGATGTCGATGCCGTCGAAGACGTCGGCCCACTTGAAGTTCTCGACGAGGTCGTAGCAGGACTGGGCGAAGGCGGCCGGGTTCTTCGCGGCCTCGCCGAAGCCGGCCGACCAGGTCCAGCCGCCGAAGGACCACAGGACCTTGAGGTTCGGGTGCTTCTGCTTCAGCTTGCGCAACTGGTTGAAGTTGCCGCGCAGCGGCTGGTCCCAGGTGTCGGCCTTGCCGTCGACGGACTCGGCGGCGGTGTAGGCCCGGTCGGTGGCGGCGTACCCGTCGCCCATGGCGCACTTGCCGCCGGTGACGTTGCCGAAGGCGTAGTTGATGTGGGTGAGCTTGCCGCCCGATCCGGACGTCTCGATGTTCTTGACGTAGTACTTGCGGTCGTAGGTGCCCCATTCGGTGAAGTACCCGATGACCTTGGAGCCCGCGGCTCTGGCGCCGGGAGCGTCCTTCGTGGCTGCGGCGGCCTTCTGAGCCGAGGTCGCCGCGGAGGCGGAGGTGCCCGCGCCGGCCAGCAGGCCGGCGCCGAGGACGGCGCAACAGGCCGCGGACACGATGGCCCGGAAGCGGGAGGGGTGGGGGGTGTGCATCCGGTGTCTCCTCGTGGGGAGAGGGGAACGCCGCGCCCATTGGCATGAACGCGGTGATTCGGTGGAGCGAAACAGTAGGAGGACTAGACCAGTTGGGTCAATGGTGCGGACCAATTCCGCCCCTCCGGATGCGCTCGGCCATTTCTTGAAGTAAGCGGTCGTTAACTGGTGACGAGATGCCTCCGATCGGGCATACTCACAGCGCACAGCCGCTGGTCAGCAGCTTCCGAGACCCGGGACTGCAAGCATCGGCCAGGCACCAGAACGACCCGGCGGCGCCGCCCCCCACCCATGGGCCCGCCCGCCAGTGCCCGACAGGGAGGAGAGCGTCGCCATGCCCGACCGCGCCCCGCAGCCGGTGGACCGACAACTGCCCACGGAGGAGGCCCGGGACCTGATCTCACTCGTGCGCGACATCGCGCAGCAGGAGATCACCCCGAAGGCGGCCGAGGAGGAGGATGCCGGCCGCTTCCCGCGCGAGCTGTTCACCCTGCTCTCCCGCTCAGGACTGCTCGGCCTGCCGTACGACTCCGAGTACGGCGGCGGTGACCAGCCCTACGAGGTCTACCTCCAGGTCCTGGAGGAGCTCGCCGCCGCCCGTCTCACCGTCGGTCTCGGCGTCAGCGTCCACTCCCTGGCCTCCTACGCGCTCGCCGCCTACGGCACCAAGGAGCAGCAGGTCGAGCACCTGCCCGCGATGCTCGGCGGCGGCCTGCTCGGCGCCTACTGCCTCTCCGAACCCCACTCCGGCTCGGACGCCGCCGCCCTGCGCACCAAGGCCGTGCGGGACGGCGACGGCTGGGTGATCACCGGCACCAAGGCCTGGATCACGCACGGCGGGATCGCCGACTTCTACACGGTGATGGCGCGCACCGGCGATGAGGGCCCGCGCGGGATCAGCGCGTTCCTGGTGCCCGGCGACGCCGAGGGGCTGAGCGCCGCCGTGCCGGAGAAGAAGATGGGCATGAAGGGCTCGCCCACCGCGCAGGTCCACTTCGACGGCGTCCGCGTCCCGGACGACCGGCGCATCGGCGAGGAGGGCCAGGGCTTCGCGATCGCCCTGTCCTCGCTCGACTCGGGGCGGCTCGGCATCTCGGCGTGCGCCATCGGCGTGGCGCAAGCGGCTCTCGACGAGGCGCTGGCCTACGCGACCGAGAGGCGCCAGTTCGGCAAGCCGATCGCCGACTTCCAGGGGCTGCGGTTCATGCTCGCCGACATGGCGACGCAGATCGAGGCCGGCCGCGCGCTCTACCTCGCCGCGGCCCGGCTGAAGGACGCGGGCCGGCCCTTCGCGCGGCAGGCCGCCATGGCCAAGCTGCACTGCACCGACACGGCGATGCGGGTCACCACCGACGCCGTGCAGATCCTCGGCGGCTACGGCTACACCGCCGACTTCCCGGCCGAGCGCTACATGCGCGAGGCCAAGGTGCTGCAGATCGTGGAGGGCACCAACCAGATCCAGCGGATGGTCATCGCCCGTCATCTCGTGGGTCCAGAGGGACGCTGAACTGGTCGAGGCCCCGCCAGGGGGCGGCGAGCCGCATCCACTCCGGGTCGTGCCGGCCCGGCAGGGTGCGGCCGCCCTCGGCCCAGGTCCGCATCAGGTCGCGGTAGATCGGCGGGTCCTGATAGCGGGACGGAGCCGGCCGAACCGATTCTGCGGGCGGCGGGACGTACAGGAGGCGCTGACGCCCGGTCGCTGAGGAGATGGGGGTCATACCAGGGCAACGCGGCAGGGCCCGGACAGGTCACCGGATGGTGGAATCGGGCGTGCGTTCAGTGCCCGCCCGGATCGGCCCGCCTCCGGGCGCACTGATCCCGCACCACGGCGGTCTGCGAGCCGTGGCGCGGGGCAGCTACGGGAGTGGAGCGGGCGGGCGGAGAAGGCCCGCGCTCAGGCCGCGTGGCGGCGCATGACGGGGACCCTGATGGGGCGCGAGCCCGGACCGCCGACGTGCGAGAAGGGCTGGGTCCGCCAGTCGAGCCCCTGGGGGAGCGTCAACAGCAGGGCGGTGTCCTGCTCCTGAGGTTCCACGGACTCGTCCGCGGGGCGGGCGTCCGCGGCCCTGCGGCCGGTTCCGGCGCAGACCGTGAGTCCGAAGGGGTTCCACGGCGAGGCGCACATCGCGTGCTCCGGCAGGACCTCCTCGTCCGCCAGCAGGGCGATGGGCTGCGCGCAGTCCGGGCAGACGACCCGGAACATCTCGAACGTGTCGTAGGCGTCGAGTTCGTCGTCGAAGGTGTCGGGTTCGACGCCCTCCGGCTCGGGCTCGACGACGAGCTGCTGCCGCTTGGGTGCGGTGCGACCAGGGCGCTTAAGACTCTGCATTGGGTTCTCCCCCTAAGGCTGGGCCGTATCAGGCACTGCGGCCTCGACCACAGCAAGCACTTCCCGCGCCCCCTGGGCGGTAATCACGAGAACATTACGGAGACTGTTCGAGGCCTGTGGCGTTCGTCACATGCCCCGCGCAGGTGTCCGCTGCGGTGTGTTTGTCCCCCGGACGGCTGACAGCCCGCTTCCGCCCACATCACGAAGCGGGCATGACCGGGCTGCTCAGGTATCCCAGGAGATCAACCGCCCTGTAGGTTCTTGCGCCATGGAGGAGCTGGACCGACAGATCGTGCAGCTGCTCGTCAAGGACGGGCGGATGAGCTACACCGACCTGGGCAAGGCCACGGGCCTGTCCACGTCGGCCGTGCATCAGCGGGTGCGGCGGCTGGAGCAGCGGGGTGTCATCCGGGGCTATGCCGCGGTCGTCGACCCGGAGGCCGTGGGGCTGCCGATGACGGCGTTCATCTCGGTGAAACCGTTCGATCCCAGCGCGCCCGACGACATCGCGGACCGGCTGGCCGGCGTGCCGGAGATCGAGGCGTGCCACAGTGTCGCGGGGGACGAGAACTACATCCTCAAGGTGCGGGTCGCCACACCGCACGAGCTGGAGGAACTGCTGGCCCGGCTGCGGTCGCTGGCCGGGGTGTCGACCCGGACGACTGTGGTGTTGTCCACGCCCTATGAGGCGCGGCCTCCCAGGATCTGACCGGTCGGTGCTGCGGCTGCGGGGCCTGTGCGCTTGATCGCGCCCTCGCGGCGGAGCCGCACCTCGACATCGTCCCGCGCCCCTTTGCGGGGCGCCGAGGGCGGCCTGTGAGACTGTGCTCCATGAGTGAGTCCAGTGTGCCGCCGAAGACCGTTCTGCTCCGCCGTGGCGAGGTGCACAGCCCTGCCGATCCCTTCGCCACCGCGATGGTCGTGGAGCGGGGACAGGTCGCGTGGGTGGGGTCCGAGGGGGCCGCTGACGCCTTTGCCGACGGCGTCGACGAGGTGGTCGACCTCGACGGGGCCCTGGTGACCCCCGCGTTCACCGACGCGCATGTGCACACCACTGCCACCGGGCTCGCCCTGACCGGTCTCGATCTGTCGGGCGCCCCCTCCCTCGAAGCCGCCCTCGCCCTCGTACGGGACTTCGCCGCCGCCCGCCCGGACGACCGTGTGCTGCTCGGGCACGGCTGGGACGCCGCCCGCTGGCCCGGCGGCCGGCCCCCGGCGCGGGCCGAGCTCGACGAGGCCGCCGGGCACCGGCCCCTCTACCTCAGCCGGATCGACGTCCACTCGGCGGTGGTGAGCACCGCCCTGCTCGACCTGGTTCCCGAGGTCACCCGCGAGGACGGTCCGCTCACCGCCGGCGCCCATCACGCCGTGCGGGCCGCCGCGTTCGCAGCCGTGACGTCCCGGCAGCGCACCGAGGCACAGCGTGCCGCCCTCGCGCACGCCGTCTCGCTCGGCATCGGCACGGTCCACGAGTGCGCCGGGCCCGAGATCTCCTCCGAGGACGACTTCACCGGCCTGTTGCGCCTCGCCGCGGCGGAACCCGGACCGCGCGTCGTCGGCTACTGGGCCGAACAGGACGTCGCCAAGGCCCGCGAGCTGGGCGCGTCCGGAGCCGCGGGGGATCTGTTCGTCGACGGCGCCCTCGGCTCCCACACGGCCTGTCTGCACCAGCCGTACGCCGACACCGGGGACACCGGTATCGCGTATCTGGACGCCGCCGCGGTCGCGGCGCACGTCGTGGCCTGCACCGAGGAGGGCCTGCAGGCCGGTTTCCACGCCATCGGCGACGCGGCCGTGGACGCCGTGGTGGAGGGCGTGCGCGCCGCCGCCGAGAAGCTCGGCCTCGCCCGGATCCGGGCCGCCCGCCACCGCGTCGAGCACGCCGAGATGCTCACCCCGGAGAGTGTCGCCGCCTTCGCCGAACTCGGCCTCACCGCTTCGGTACAGCCCGCCTTCGACGCCCTGTGGGGCGGCGAGGAGGGCATGTACGCGCAGCGCCTGGGCGTCGAACGGGCCCGCGCCCTCAACCCCTTCGCGGCCCTGCTGCGCGCCGGTGTCCCGCTCGCCTTCGGCTCCGACAGTCCCGTCACCCCGCTCGACCCGTGGGGCACGGTCAGGGCCGCCGCCTTCCACCGCACACCGGAGCACCGCGTCTCCGTGCGCGCCGCGTTCACGGCGCACACGCGCGGCGGCTGGCGGGCCGTCGGACGGGACGACGCGGGCGTTCTGGTCCCGGGCACCCCCGCCGACTACGCCGTCTGGCGCACCGGCGAACTCGTCGTCCAGGCCCCGGACGACCGCGTGGCGCGCTGGTCGACGGATCCCCGTTCCGGCACGCCCGGTCTGCCCGACCTCACTCCGGGCCGCGACCTGCCCGTCTGTCTGCGCACCGTGGTGGGCGGACGCACGGTCTTCGTACGGCCGGGCGAGTGATGTACGGGGGTGGCGCGCATGAAGTCGTGCGCCGCGCCCCCGGCGTGCGACCTGCGCATCCTCCGCGCTGACCAGGGCCTTGCCCGAAGGTGCGCAGGTCGAACGGCTGTTGACAGGCGGCCGGAGGGGGCCGGTAGGTTCGGCGGAGTCCACCACCGGACGCCCGACCGGGGAACGTCCGAGCACTCGCCGCGGCGCCGCCGGGTCAGGGACGGTGTGCCGCACCGGCACACCGCCACTGGGAGCCAGGCTCAGGCCGGCGCAGCGCCGAGGGAACGTTCCGGCCGGTCGGGGAGGTGTGACCCGGGTGGGGCCCGGGCGCTCAGTAGACAACGGCTTTCGGTCGATCCGCAGCCGGCGGATCCCAGGCCGGCCCGAAGGGCGCCGGGCCCCCATCCGTCGTACGCGCGCACCCGGAAGCGCGTTCTTACGCGCGTCTTGCGGATTCGACACCACGATTCGAACGTCCTGTCATGTCGGCGCAGGCCGGGCCCACTATGGTGGACCTCTGCGTATGGACATGAAGGGGCAGTAGTGAACGACGGCGACGGAACCCTCGCGGCAGGGGCCCAGGGGAGGAAGTTCGGCCCGCTCGGCACGGCCTTGGTGATCATCCCGACCTACAACGAGGCGGAGAACATCAAGAGCATCGTCGGCCGGGTGCGCAAGGCCGTCCCCGAGGCGCACGTGCTCGTGGCCGACGACAACAGCCCCGACGGCACGGGCAAGCTGGCCGACGAGCTGGCCGTCGAGGACGACCACGTCCACGTGCTGCACCGCAAGGGCAAGGAAGGCCTGGGCGCCGCCTACCTCGCGGGTTTCCGCTGGGGCCTGGAGCGGGATTACGGCGTGCTGATCGAGATGGACGCCGACGGTTCCCACCAGCCCGAGGAACTGCCCCGTCTGCTCACCGCCCTGAAGAGCGCCGACCTGGTGCTGGGATCGCGCTGGGTGCCGGGCGGCCGGGTGGTGAACTGGCCGAAGTCCCGCGAGGTGATCTCCCGGGGAGGCAGCCTCTACTCCCGGCTGGCGCTCGATCTGCCGCTGCGCGACATCACCGGCGGCTACCGTGCCTTCCGCCGCGAGACCCTGGAAGGCCTCGGCCTCGACGAGGTCGCCTCCCAGGGGTACTGCTTCCAGGTGGATCTCGCCCGCCGTGCGGTCAAGGCCGGCTACCACGTGATCGAGGTGCCCATCACCTTCGTCGAGCGGGAACTCGGCGACTCCAAGATGAGCCGCGACATCCTCGTCGAGGCGCTGTGGCGCGTCACGGCGTGGGGCGTGGGGGAGCGGGTCGGCAAGGTCACGGGGCGCGCCGGAAAGCCGTCGAAGCCGTAGCGCCGTCCGGTCCATTCCCGGGGAGGCCGCTCACAGAATCAGCTGATGGTGGCCTTATGCCGCGCTGAGCCGGGGCCAGGCACACTGGAGGCATGACGACTGGCGCTCCGACCCCCTTGTCCCCTGCCCGGCCCCGGCGCTCGCGGCTGCGCACGTTCCTGCCGCTGGGAGTCGCCGTGTGGCTGGTGCTGGAGATCTGGCTGCTCACGATGGTCGCGGGGGCGACCAGCGGGCTGGTGGTCTTCCTCGTCCTGCTGGCGGGTCTCGTTCTCGGCTCCGTCGTCATCAAGCGGGCCGGCCGGCGGGCCTTCCGCAAGCTCTCCGAGGCGCTGCAACAGCAGCAGAGCGGTGTGATGCCCGAGGCGGCCCGGCCGGGCAGCGAGGGCAACGGCCTGATGATGCTGGGCGGCCTGCTCCTGATGATCCCGGGCCTGGTGTCGGACGCGGTGGGCCTGCTCCTGCTGCTGCCGCCGGTCCAGAAGGCCGTGAGCCGCTCCGTCGAGCGCACCTTCGAGCGCAAGCTCCGGGAGGCCCGCCCGGGCACCCTGGGCGGTGCGTTCCAGCAGGCGCGTATGCACCAGCCCGACGGCAAGGTCGTCCAGGGCGAGGTCATCAAGGACGAGCCGGGGGACGCCCCGCGGCCGCCGCTGGCGCACTGAGCCGTCCGGCCCAGCCGGCCGGTCCGGCATCGGGCCCGGGCACGCGAAAGACCGCGGGCGCCGTACATCTCGTACGGCGCCCGCGGTCTTCTGATGCGCTGTTACTTCGGCCAGACCCTGGAGGGACTATGCCGACTTGCGGCTGTCGCGGGGATGAACAGCGATGTTCATCGCACCGGAGCGCAGAACCGCCAGGCGCTCCTCGAGGACCTCTTCGAGTTCCTCACGGGTACGCCGCTCCATCAGCATGTCCCAATGCGTACGCGCGGGCTTGCCCTTCTTTTCTTCAGGGACATCGCCGTCCACGAGGAGTGCCTGGGCCCCACAGACCTTGCACTCCCACTCCGGCGGGATCTCCGCCTCGACCGAGAAGGGCATCTCGAAGCGGTGCCCCTTCTCGCATGCGTACTCCACGGCCTGGCGCGGGGCCAGGTCGATGCCGCGGTCCGTCTCGTAGCTGGTCACCACGAGGCGCGTGCCGCGAAGAGCTCGCTCACTCATGAATCGTGCCTCCCGGGCTTGTCGCCCACAGGACAGGTGTCGCTGTCGTCGTCATCCGGTCAACGTCCGGTCGGCGGTAAAGATTCCCGTTCCGAGTCCCGTTCCGGGTCATGCGTCGCCGTCGTAGCCGCCCTTGTTGTACCCACCAGCGCCCGGTTTGTCACATCTGATAGCAGATGTAACCCAGCGTTTCGGCATCTTTGACGCGCAGTAACGGTCCGCCTGGCAGGCCAAACGCGTACACTACAGCCCTTTCGTGTTCAGTGCTAAATCCTGTCGGGAACCGGGTTCCCCGCTTCGGCGATCGCACGCCGCACCGGAACCCGTGCGAGCAGGCCGAACCCGAGCACGAAGAACGCCACCAGCGAGATGATCGCGTCCCGGTAGCTCCCGGTCAGCTGGTAGGTGACCCCGAACAGCAGCGGTCCCAGCCAGCTCATGCCGCGGTCGCTCACCTCGTACGCCGAGAAGTATTCGGCCTCCTTGCCGGCCGGGATCAGATGGGAGAACAGGGACCGGGACAGCGCCTGGCTGCCGCCGAGGACCAGGCCGATCCCGGCCGCCAGGACGAAGAACCACACCGGCGCCCCGGCCGGCAGGAAGTATCCGGCCGCCAGCGTCACCGTCCAGGCGACCAGCGAGCCGAGGATCGTGCGTTTGGCCCCGTACACCCGGGCCAGCCGGCCCATGGTCAGCGCGCCCGCCACCGCCAGCACCTGCACCAGCAGGACCGCGCCGATGAGTGTGGACTGACCGAGGCCGAGCTCCTCGGAGCCGTAGACCGAGGCCTGGGAGATCACCGTCTGGATGCCGTCGTTGTAGACCAGGTACGCGAGCAGGAAGGCCAGGGTCAGCGGGTGGCGGCGCATGTCGCGGACGGTTGCCGCGAGCTGCCGGAAGCCGGGGAGGGCCGCCTCCCGGCCGGCGGTCCTGCGATCGCGCAGCCGCCGCAGCGGGACGAGGGCGAACGCGCCCCACCACAGCCCGGCCGACGCCAGGCAGATGCGGACCGCCGCGCTCTCGGAGAGCCCGAAGCCTTCGTGGCCGGTGTAGAGGACCAGGTTGGCCACGAGAACCAGCGAGCCGGCGGCGTAGCCGAAGGCCCAGCCGCGGGAGGAGACCGCGTCCCGCTGCTCGGGCGGGGCGATCTGCGGCAGGTAGGAGTTGTAGATCATCATCGCGACCGACTGTGCGGCGTTCGCCACGATCAGGAGGACGCCGCCGAGCAGGTAGCGGTCGCCGTCCAGGAAGAACATGGCCGTCGTCGCCGTGGCGCCGGTGTAGGCGGCGGCCGCGAGGAGGGGCTTCTTGCGGCCGGTGCGGTCGGCGGCCGCACCCACCAGAGGCATCACCAGTACGGCCACGATCACCGACAAGGACACCGAGTAGGCGAAGAAGGACCCGGCCCGCACCGGTACGCCGAGGGGGTGGACGTACCCGTCGGCGTCGGCCGCCGACTTGGCGACCGAGGTCAGATAGGGGCCGAGGAACACGGTGAGCACGCTCGTCGAGTAGACGGAGCAGGCCCAGTCGTAGACGTACCAGCCGCGTTGCTCGCGCCTCAGCTCCGCGGCCCCGTCGGCCGGTGGTGTCCGCACGGTGTCGTGGCCCACCCGTGCCCTCGCTTCCCCGTGAACGCGCAGAGGGGACGGACCCGGGGGCTCAGACCCAGACGCCGCGGTCCTCCATGACCTTGCGCAACGTGTCGATGTGATCGGTCATGATGCCATCCACGCCCAGGTCCAGAAGCCGGTGCATGCTCTCGGCGTCGTTGACCGTCCACACGTGGACCTGGAGCCCTCGCGCGTGGGCGGCGTGCAGGAAGCGCCCGTCCACGACCTGGATGCCGGACTGGATCTCGGGGACCTGCGCGGCCACCGCCGAGCGGCGCACCGCCGCCGGCAAGCCCCAGGAGCGCAGCCGCAGAGTGAGCACACCCCGCGTGCCGTACGACGTGGCCAGGCGCGGGCCGGCCAGCCGCTGGGCACGCACCACACGGGCCTCGGAGAACGAGCCGAGGCAGATCCGGTCCCAGGAGTCCGTCCGCCCGACCAGGTCCAGGAAGGGCAGCAGGGCGGCCTCCGCCTTGACGTCCACGTTCCAGCGCACGTCGGGGAAGGTCTCCAGGAGCTCCTCGAAGAGGGGGAGCGGTTCCTCGCCCGCCACGCGCGCCTGCCGCACCTCCTGCCACGGCAGGTCGGCGATCCGGCCCGACCCGTCCGTCACCCGGTCCAGCGTCGCGTCGTGGAAGGCGACGAGCTTGCCGTCCCGGGTGGTGTGGACGTCGGTCTCGATGTACCGGTAGCCGGCCTCCACCGCACACCGGAACTGCCGCACGGTGTTCTCCAGGCCGTCCGCGGCCCCGCCCCGGTGGGCGAAGGCGATCGGGCCGGGATGGCCGAGGTAGGGGTGGCGTATCCGCGGGGTCACGGACGCAGTATCGCCCCTCGGGGTTGAGCGATGGCAACGGCCGTGCTGCCACCGGATGCCGGGGGGACGGCGAACACGCGCAGGAAGACCTGCGCGAGCGGGCCGATCGCCAGGGCGTACAGAAGGGTGCCGATCCCGACGGTGCCACCCAGGGCGAAGCCGGTCGCCACGACCGTGAGCTCGATGCCCGTGCGGACCAGACGGATCGAGACGCCCGTGAGCTGGTGCAGTCCGGTCATGAGGCCGTCGCGCGGGCCCGGTCCGAAGCGGGCCGCGATGTACAGGCCGGTCGCGGCGCCGTTCAGGACGATCCCCGCCACCAGCAGCGTGATGCGCGGCGCCAGACCGTGCGCGTCGGGCACCAGGACCAGCGTCGCGTCCATCGCCATGCCGATGACCAGCACGTTGGAGATCGTGCCGAGGCCCGGCCGCTGGCGCAGCGGGATCCACGCGAGCAGCACCGCGGCGCCCACCAGGGTCAGCACGACGCCGATCGACAGGCCGGTCCGCTCGGCGAGGCCCTGGTGCAGCACGTTCCACGGCTCCAACCCGAGCCCCGAACGGACGAGCAGCGCCGAGCTCGCTCCGTACAGCGCGAGACCGGCGTAGAGCTGGACGAGCCGCCGGGTGAGACGCCCCCGCGTGGACATGATGTGCCCCCCTGTGGTGGTAGTGGACTGCTGCATGACACCCTGTGGCTTGGATGGAGAGGCCATCCATGGCCAATCCGGGGAAGGTGGACTGATTTCGATGGCGGAGTGGACCTCGGCCGTGGGGGCGGCGCAACTCGCCCGGCTCCTCAGCTCCCAGCAGGACCGACCGGCGGGGCCCGGCACGCGCCGGCCACCGGCCTATCGCGCGCTCGCCGACGGCATCCGCCTGCTGGTGCTCGAAGGGCGGGTCCCGGTGGCCGCCCGGCTGCCCGCCGAACGCGAACTCGCGCTCTCCCTGTCCGTCAGCCGTACGACGGTCGCCGCCGCCTACGAGGCGCTGCGCAGCGAGGGGTTCCTGGAGTCCCGGCGCGGCGCGGGCAGCTGGACGGCCGTGCCGGCCGGGAACCCGCTGCCCGCGCGGGGGCTCGAGCCCCTGCCGCCGGAGGCCCTCGGCTCGATGATCGACCTGGGCTGCGCCGCCCTGCCGGCTCCCGAGCCCTGGCTCACCCGGGCCGTCCAGGGCGCCCTGGAGGAACTGCCGCCCTACGCGCACACGCACGGCGACTATCCCGCAGGGCTGCCCGCGCTGCGGGCGATGATCGCCGAGCGGTACACCGCGCGCGGCATCCCGACCATGCCCGAGCAGATCATGGTGACGACCGGGGCGATGGGCGCGATCGACGCCATCTGCCATCTGTTCGCGGGTCGGGGCGAGCGCATCGCCGTCGAGTCGCCCTCGTACGCCAACATCCTTCAGCTGATGCGGGAGGCCGGGGCCCGGCTCGTGCCCGTCGCCATGGCGGAGGGGCTCACCGGCTGGGACATGGACCGCTGGCGGCAGGTCCTGCGCGACGCCGCGCCCCGCATCGCCTACGTCGTCGCCGACTTCCACAACCCGACCGGGGCGCTCGCGGACGAGGACCAGCGGCGGCGGCTGGTGGACGCGGCACGGTCCGCGGGAACCGTGCTGATCGCCGACGAGACGATGAGCGAACTGTGGCTCGACGCGGAGGTACGGATGCCGCGGCCGGTGTGCGCGTTCGACCCGGCCGGCTCCACGGTGATCACGGTGGGGTCGGCGAGCAAGGCCTTCTGGGCGGGTATGCGGATCGGGTGGGTGCGGGCCGCACCGGACGTGATCCGCAGTCTGGTCGCCGCGCGGGCGTATGCCGACCTCGGTACGCCGGTGCTGGAACAGCTTGCGGTGAACTGGCTGTTCGGGACCGGGGGCTGGGAGCAGGCCGTGGAGGTACGGCGGGAGCAGGCCCGTGCGAACCGGGACGAGCTGGTCACCGCGGTGCGGCGGGAACTGCCCGACTGGGAGTTCGAGGTGCCTCAGGGCGGGCTGACGCTCTGGGTGCGCACGGGAGGGCTGTCCGGTTCGCGGCTGGCCGAGGCGGGGGAACGCGTGGGGGTGCGGGTGCCGTCCGGGCCGCGCTTCGGGGTGGACGGGGCGTTCGAGGGGTATGTGCGGTTGCCGTTCACCGTCGGGGGTGCGGTGGCCGAGGAGGCGGCCGTGCGGTTGGCCGCGGCCGCGGGACTGGTGGAGAGCGGCGCCGTCCAAGGCGCGGAGGCGCCGCGCACGTTCGTCGCCTAGGGCCTGCGCTGTTCAGCGCCGGTGAGCGGGGCCCGGTGCGTGCAGCTGCACGGTGGAGGAGGGCGTCGACGCGAGGGGGGTCCCCCTGCCCGAGCTTGTCGAGAGCTCGGGGGAGTCGGCAGCCGACGACAACGCGGCAGATGCGCGTGCCGGACCCCGCGTCTGCGGCGTGATCCGAACGACAGGCCTGGGGCGGGGCGGATCGCCCGCGGCCTGGTGGGCTACGAGCGATCCGCTTCCGAGGTTTTCGTCAGGACCGGGGCCGGACGCGGCAGCGGGTCCTGACCGAGGACCGGTACCGGGCCGGGTTCCGCTTCCGGCGCCACGGGCCCGACGGCCACCGGTACCGGCTCCGGTTCGCCGGCCGTCGCCACCGGCTCCGGTTCCCCTGCCGTCGGTACTTGCTCCGGTTCGCCCGCCGACTGGTCCTGCTCCGGGATCGTCTCCCCGTCCGCCGGGGTCGTCCGGGGCGGGAGGAGGTCCAGGACCGCCTGGCACAGGGCGTCGGGCGTCGCGTCGTCGTAGGGGTTCGGGGTGGCGGGGACCTGGAGGCGGTGGACCGGGCCGGTGCCCAGGCGGGCGTAGCCGCGGCCGGGCGGGAGCTGGTCGATGGGGGTGGTGTGCGGGGGTGCGCCCAGCACCGACTCGAGCTGGTCCGCCGTCGCCGGGCCCAGGACCACACGGGCGCGGGTGTGCTGGCGCACCGGATCGCTGAGGGCGTCCATGCTGTCCAGCTGGTCGGCCACGACCACCGTCACGTTCGCCGGGCGGCCGTGCCGGAGGGGGACCTGGAGGAGCGACTGCGGATCCTTGCGGCCGTCCGCGGCGGCCAGATCGGTGAACGCCGTGGGGCGGTCGAGGAGGATCCACAGCGGGCGCTTGGTGTCGTCGGGCGGCGGGTGGCCCGCCTGGTGGGCGCGGTTGGCGGCGATGAGGCGGCGCTCCGTTTCGGTCGCCGCCCACTCCAGGCTGGCCGTGACCCCGGCGAGCCCGGCCTCGACGGCCAGAACGCCGTCCCGGCCGGTGAGGCAGGCGTACTCGCCGGTGCCGCCGCCGTCGATGATCACCACGTCGCCGTGCTGCAGGGCCTGCAGGGCGATGGACCGCAGCAGGGTGGAGGTGCCGCTGCCCGGCTGGCCGAGGGCCAGCAGGTGCGGCTCGGTGGAGCGCAGGCCCGTGCGCCAGACGACCGGCGGCACGTCGCGGCGGCGTTCCCCGTGGGTGAGGGGGAGGGTGCGCTGGACCCGGGTGGGGTCGGTGAAGCCCAGGACCGTCTCGCCGGGGGTGGTGACGAAACGCTGGGCGGTGATGTCGACGGGCAGCGGCAGGAGGACGCCGACCGTCAACTGGTTGCCCTCCTCGTCCCACGTGAAGTGGTATTCGCGGCCCCGGCCCGACTTGGCCGCGAGGAGGTGCTCGATGCGGGCGCGGGCCTCGGCCTCGCCGTCGGTGAAGTACGCCGGGTAGCGCACCACCAGCTGCGAGATCCGGCCGCCGCCGTCGAACGCGTAGGTGGGGAAGGCCTTGTCCCACGCGCCGCCGTGGGAGTACAGCGGCTCGGGGTCCTCGGCGGCGGAGAAGTACGGCACGAGCGCCTCGTACAGCGACTTCAGCCGCTGGCTCTGCGACTCGTCGGGCCCGTCGGACGCCGCCGCGGTCCGGTCCCGGCCCTGCCAGGCCGCCGCCGCCATCAGGGTGATGGCGGCGAGCAGCGGCCCGTACGGCACCAGGGCCACGACCAGGACCACGGAGGCCACCAGGAAGAGCAGTGCCCCCCGTCGCTCCTTGGGGGTCTCGGTCCATCTGCGCCGTCCGGCCGATGCCAGCCGGCGCAGACCCCGCGTGATCGTGATCAGCGGGTGGAGGACGTCGGTGGCGCTGTCGGCGGCCGTCCGGGCCAGCTCCCGGCTCCGGGCGAGCTGCGCGCTGCCGTTGCTCAGAATGCGGGGGAGGGGGCGCCGGGCCACTACTGCCTCCAGTGAGTGCGTACGGGCGGGATGCGTACGGGGAACGGGGCCGTCAGAACTTGATTCCGCCTAGGAGGCTCGCCAGGCTCTCGCCGCCCGCCTTGATGCTCGGGGCGATGGCCGTGCTCGCCAGGTAGAAGCCGAACAGCATGGCGACCACGGCATGCGACGCCTTCAGTCCGTCCTTGCGGAAGAAGATGAAGACGACGATGCCGAGCAGGACCACGCCTGAGATGGAGAGGATCATTTGAGTTCTCCTGGTTCGCGGGGACAGTCACCATGAGTACTTCCAGGCTCACAGGATGTATCCATACGATAAAAGGTGCAACTGGGTGAAATTCGGGCGATTTCGCCCGTGCGGTGGAGTGGCCCCGCGCCCGGTGGAGCCGGGCTGTTGTGCTTGTCCGGGTCTGTGCTGATCTTTACCTCGGGCACATCGGGTCATGTGCCGCGCGAGCCAGTACCCTGGCGATTCACTCGTACGGCTGCGCCCTCGCAGGCGTACACCCTGAACAGACGCGTAGTGGAGAGGCGGTCCGGCCGATGACCGAAGTCCCCGACCCCGAGGTCGTGGAGCTGGCGACCAAGATCTTCGATCTGGCCCGGCGGGGACAGACCGAGGCCCTCGTGGCGTATGTCGACGCGGGTGTTCCGGCCAACCTCACCAACGACCGCGGCGACTCGCTCGTGATGCTCGCCGCCTATCACGGCCACTCCGACGCGGTGCGGGCCCTGCTGGAGCGCGGCGCCGAGGCCGACCGGATCAACGACCGAGGCCAGACCCCGCTCGCCGGAGCGGTCTTCAAGGGCGAGACGGACGTGATCAAGGTCCTCCTGGAAGGCGGAGCCGACCCGTCCGCCGGCACGCCCTCGGCGGTCGACACCGCCCGGATGTTCGGTCGGACCGAATTGCTCGAACTCTTCGGCGAGCACTGAGCCGACCAGCCTGACCAGGCACGACAAGGAAAACGGGGGAGGCGGTACAAGGCCGCCGAAATTTCGGTCGCGGCGAACGAGAGTGCCGAGTCATCATGACGACGTGGTTCACGGACGTGATGGTCGGGCAGAGGTTGCCGCACCGCGCGGGCCGTGACGCGGTCCGCAAGGGCCACCGACGAGAGGCAGAGGAAGATGGTCTACAGCAAGCAGGAAACGGCGGACACTCCGACGTGTTGTCGCGCGGCCAGGTAGTACACGTCCCCGGTTGCGTCGACGCTTGATGTGAGGCTGTTTCCCATGTTCGATCCGGTCATAGCGCCCAGCGGTACGCTGCTCGGCCTGCTCCAGCGGGGCCGCGGCGACGGCACGCTGCACGCGCTCACCGCCCCGCGCCCCGAGGCGCTGGCGGCGCTGAACCACTGTGTGCTGCGCGATCCCCGCCACGACTGGCAGGTGGAGAACCGCTCCCTCTACTACGCCCGCCTCTACCTCGACCTGAACGGCGAGCTGGACGAGGTCGAGGCCCATCTCTTCTGCGCCGAGGACGTCCTCGACACCGACGAGTCCCGCACCGGGCTCGCCCTGGCCGTCCTCGGGCACCTCGCCTCCTACGGCAGGCGGGACGCGCTCGAACTGCTGCGCAGGTACGCCGCCCACGGCTCCAACTGGGCCTGGGCCCTCGACGAGCTGGCCCTCAGGGACGACGACGCGGGGCTGCGCGCCCTCGCCGCACCCGTCCTCGCCCGGTTCCCGGCCGATCCGGAGGGCGACGCCGAACTGGCCGCCACCGTCCGGGACGCCTTCGAACCCCGGCCCTGGCGCCTGTGGGCCGAGGATCCGCGCGAATCCGTCGCCACGCGCGTGCGTGCCGCCCACGAAACCGGCAGTTTCGACCGCTGGCAGCGGCAGATGCGGCCGTCCGGCCCCCGGCCGGGGTGGAGCGTGCAGGCCGTCTTCGAGTGGGCCCAGCAAGGCATCGAGCGGGGTGCCGCCCTGCACGTGCCGGCCGCCCGCTGTCTCAGCGCCGTGGCAGGGCCCGAGGACCGGGCCGAGATCGTCCGGGCGGCGAAGGACGGCACCGACGGAGCCCGGTGCACGGCCCTCAGGTACCTCGCCGACGGCAACGATCACGAGGTCCTCGATCTGATCGAGGGCGCCGTGGCCACCGGCTCGACGCTCGTCGTGGACGCCGCCGTCGACGCCTTCGAACGCATGCGCTCGCTGGCGGCCGTGGACCGGGCGCGCGGCTGGGCCCGGCGGCCGGACGTGCTGGGCGCCGCAGCCGGACGCCTCCTCGCCTGCCGTGGCGGGGTCCAGGACCGCGACCTGGTCCTCGCGGCGCTACGGGAGGCCGTACGGGGCGAAGGCCCCGACGCGCCGACCCTGTGGACCCTCGTGGACGGCACCGGACGGCTCGGCATCGCCTGTGCCGCACCCGTCCTGCGGCACGTGTACCGCGAGACGGCCTCCTCCCATCTGAGGGGCCGGGCCGCCCGGGCCCTCGCCGCCACCGACCCCTCCTTCGCCACCGGCTTCGCCGTCGAATGCCTGTGGGACTGCGAGGAGACCACCCGGGAGATCGCCGCCCGGCACGCCGAGACCGGAGACACCCGCGTCGTCGAGCGACTGCGCCGGCTCGCCGCCGACCCGGCCGAGGAGGCCGAGGTGCAGACGGCCGTCCGCAGCCGCATCGGTCCCGAGGAGACCGCTGTGTGACCCCCCTCCCCGACGGGATGCCGGGGCGGATTCGCGCCTCCCGGGTGAACACGGGACGACGCGCGGGTCAGGAGGGCATGGACACGGCCTGACCTGCGCGGGTGCACCTCAGAACGCTCATGGGACGTTCCTCGTGCGGAAAGATCCACGTTGACGCGGCCACGTCCGGCACGGCGACAACACCGGTATGCGTGTCGTCATCGTGACCGAATCCTTTCCCCCCGATGTGAACGGCGTGGCCCACTGCGCGCTCCAGACCGCCCGGCACCTCGTCGATCGCGGTCACGCCCCCGTCGTCGTCGCCCCGGCCCCCGCACCCGGCAACAAGCCCGACGCCGGCGCGCCGTGCCCCGTCGTCCACGTCCCCTCCCTCCCGCTCCCCGGCTACCCCCAGGTCCGCGTCGCCCTCCCCAGCCGCCGCCTGGCCGCCACCCTCATCGAGCACCGTGCCGATGTCGTCCACCTCGCCAGCCCCTTCGTCCTCGGCGTGCGCGGCATGGCCGCCGCCGCCCGCCTCGGCATCCCCGCCGTCGCCGTCTACCAGACGGACCTGGCCGGCTACGCCCGTACGTACATGGGGGCCGGAGAGGCCGCCGCCTGGCGGCGCATCCGCTCCGTCCACGGCGCCGCCGACCTCACCCTCGCCCCGTCCAGCGCGGCCCTGCACGACCTGGAGACCCACGGGGTCCCCCGCGCACGGCTGTGGCCGCGCGGCGTGGACACCGGGCGGTTCCGGCCCGGCCGGCGCGACGAGGTCCTGCGCCGCGAACTCGCCCCGAACGGCGAAGTGATCGTCGGCTATGTTGGCCGGCTCGCCCCGGAGAAGCACGTCGAACTCCTCGCCGGTGCCTGCGGCCTGGAGGGCGTCCGGATCGTGATCGTCGGGGACGGCCCCAGCCGGCCCGGCCTGGAGCAGGCGCTGCCCGGCGCCGTCTTCCTCGGCCGGCGCACCGGCGACGACCTCGCCCGGATCTTCGCCTCGTTCGACGTCTTCGCCCACACCGGCCCGTTCGAGACCTTCTGCCAGACGGTCCAGGAGGCCATGGCCAGCGGCCTGCCCGTGGTGGCGCCCGCCGCGGGCGGACCGCTGGACCTGGTCGCCCACGGGCGCACCGGCCTGCTGGTACCGCCCCGCGACGCGACCGCCGTACGGGACGCGGTGCGGTCCCTGGCCGCCGACGCCGGACCGCGGGCCGCCTTCGGCGCCGCCGGACGCGCCATGGTCGAGGGCCGCACCTGGGCGGCCGTCGGCGACCAGCTGATCGGGCACTACGCGCACGTGCTCGCCGGGCGCCGGACGGCGGTGGCGGCATGAGCGCCTCCCGTGCGGGCGACAGCGGCCGTCGGCTGCTGCGGATCGTCCGGCTCGCCAACTTCGTCGCACCCTCGTCCGGCGGTCTGCGCACCGCGCTGCGCGAGCTCGGCAAGGGCTTCAAGGCGGCGGGACACGAACCCGTCCTCGTGGTCCCCGGCGAACGGATGAGCGACCGCGAGACCGAGCAGGGAAGGGTGATCACCCTTCCCGGGCCGCTGCTGCCCGGCACCGGCGGCTACCGCGTCCTCACCGACAAACGGAGGGTGGCCCGGCTCCTGGAGGAAATCGCGCCGGACCGGCTGGAGGTGTCCGACCGGACGACCCTGCGGTGGACCGGCGCATGGGCGCGGCGCGCCCGGGTCCCGGCCGTGATGGTCTCGCACGAGACGGCCGACGGGGTGCTGCGCACCTGGGGCCTGCCCGAGGGAGCCGCCCGGCGTGCCGCCGACGCCCTCAACGTCCGTACGGCCCACACCTACTCGCGCGTGGTGTGCACCACCGAGTTCGCCGAGCGGGAGTTCGTGCGGATCGGTGCCCGCAACATCGTCCGGGCCCCGCTCGGCGTCGATCTGGTGCAGCGGCACCCGGCGCTGCGCGACCCCGGGGTACGGGCCCGGCACGCGCGCGAGGACGAGACGCTGCTCGTGATGTGCTCGCGGCTGTCCGTGGAGAAGCGGCCCGGCACGGCGCTGGACACCTTGGAGGCGCTGCGGCGGCGTGGTCGCCGGGCCGTGCTGGTGGTGGCCGGGGACGGCCCCTTGCGCACCCGGCTCGCACAGCGGGTGCGCGAGAGCGGCCTGCCGGTCACCTTCCTCGGGCACGTCTCCGACCGCGGGCTGCTGGCGGCGCTCCAGGCGTCCGCCGACCTCGCCCTGGCACCCGGGCCCGCCGAGACCTTCGGGCTCGCCGCACTGGAGGCCATGGCCTGCGGCACGCCCGTGGTGGCGAGCGCGTCGTCCGCGCTGACGGAGGTGATCGGCTCCGCCGGAGCCGTCGCGGCGGACCACGGCGAGGCCTTCGCGGACGCCGTGGACCTCCTGCTGGAACGCCTGGAGGCGGACCGGCGCGAGGCGGCACGCGCGCGTGCGGAGTGCTTCGGGTGGAACGCGGCGGTCGACGCGTTCCTCGCCGCGCACGACGCGGCCGTCCCAGTGCGCCCGGCGCTGCCGCACACACCCGGTGGCGTGGCATGAGACCCCCGCGGTTCGAGGGGCCCTTGCGGTTCGCGGCCTTCGGCGACTCGCTCACCGAGGGCGTGGGCGATCCCGTCGGTGACCGGGTGGGGTGCGGCTGGGCCGCGCTGCTCGCGCACGGACTCACCGAAGAGCCGGTCGACTGCACCCGCCTCGCGGTGAGCGGGTCGCAGACCGGGACGTGCCGGAGCGGCAGCTGCCCGCCACCTGGGTGGCCCGCAGGTGCACCGACCTGTGGCCCCAGCTCCTGACCCTGGCCGCCGTCGAGCTCCGGCACCGCGTCCGGGGCACGAGCACCCGGCTCGATCTGCGGGCCTCGGCCGCGGTGTCCGCCGCCCTCGCCGCCCTGCCGGTCGCGGAGCAGGCGGACGTGGCCTGACGGGCTGTCCCGGGAGCGCGTGTACCGGCTTCAGCGGCGGCGCACGGCCACGAAGCGGACCGGCGTCCCCGGGGACGCCTGAGCGGCGGCAGGGAGGTCGGTGGCACGGACCACGGCGATCACCGGGTAGCCCCCGGTCGTCGGGTGGTCGGCCAGGAACACCACCGGCCGGCCGTCCGGCGGGACCTGTACGGCACCCAGCACCATGCCCTCGCTGGGGAGTTCGCCCGGCCGGGCCCGTTCCAGGGCCGGCCCCTCGGTGCGCAGCCCGATGCGGTTGCTCGCGGAGGACACCCGGTAGGCGCGAGAGCCGAAGGTGCGTACGGCTTCCGGCGTGAACCAGCCGTCGCGCGGGCCGAGTGTCACCCGCAGCACCAGCTCGGCCGGCGGCGCCGGCTGCGGAGCGACGTCCACGCCCGCGTGGACGCCCGTCGGCCGGCCCAGGGGCAGCACCGCGCCGTCCGCGAGCGGGGGCGGGCCGAGTCCCGACAGCAGGTCCGTCGACCGGCTGCCGAGCACCGGCTCGACCGCGATGCCACCGGAGACCCCTACGTAGGCGCGCACGCCCGAGACAGCGGGTCCGACGTCCAGCAGCGCCCCGGCGGGTACGCGCACCGGCGCGCACCAGGCGGCGGGCCGCCCGTCCACGGTGACCCGGCACGGCGCGCCCGCGACCGCCACGGTGACGGTCGAACGGGGGCGGACGGCACAGCCGTCGAGTGTCGTCTCCAGCACGGCCGCACCGGGCGGATTGCCGACGAGCCGGTTGACGAGGTCGGCGGCGGGCCGGTCCAGCGCCCCGGAGCGAGGCACACCCAGGTGGGCGTGGCCCGGGCGGCCCGCGTCCTGCACGGTGGTCAGGGCCCCGGCCCGGACCACGGCGAGCGCACGGTCCGTCATGACCCCGCCTCGGGGACGAACCGCACCCGCGTACCCGGCGACAGCAGCGCCGCCGGCACGCGCGTGTGGTCCCACAGCACGACGTCCGTGCCGCCGATCAGCTGCCAGCCGCCGGGCGACGCTCGCGGGTACACGCCCGTGTACGGGCCCGCCAGGGCGACCGACCCCGCCGGGACGGCCGTCCGCGGGGTGGCCCGGCGCGGGACGTCGTAGCGCGGCGGCAGCCCGGTGAGGTAGCCGAAGCCGGGTGCGAAGCCGCAGAAGGCGACCCGGAACTCGGTGTCCGCGTGGATGCGGGCGACCTCCGGCACCGGCACGCCCCAGTGCGCGGCGACGTCGGCCAGGTCCGGGCCGTCGTAGCGCACCGGGATCTCGACGACCGCGTGGGCGCGTGACGGAGGGGGCGGCAGCTCGGCGGCGGTCAGTTCGGCGGCCAGCCGGGCGGGGGCGTCGAGGCCGTCGATGAGGACCGTGCGGGCCGCGGGCACGATCTCGCGGGCCGGGAGCGAGCCCTCCGCGCGGCGTCGCAGCAGCTCCGCGTGCAGGGCCTCGGCCTCGTCGCCCGAGGAGACCTCGACGAGCAGGGCGTCGTCGCCGACGGGCAGGACCCTCATACGAAGGCCTCCACCCGGACGCCCGAGGCCTCCAGCCGTTCCCGTACCCGGCGCGCCAGCTCCACCGCGCCCGGGGTGTCGCCGTGCAGGCACAGGGAACGCGCGCGTACCTCGATGCGCGTCCCCGAGCGGGAGACGACCTCGCCGGAGCGGGCCAGGCCCAGGGAGCGTTCCACCACGGCGTCCGGGTCGGTGATCACGGCACCTTCCCGGGCGCGCGGCACCAGGGTGCCCTCATCGGTGTACGCCCGGTCCGCGAAGGCCTCGGTGACGACGGGCAGTCCGGCCTTCCCGGCCAGCTCCAGCAGGCGCGAGCCGGGCAGGCCGAGGACGGGCAGGGCGGCGTCCGCGAGGAGCACGCCGTCGACGACCGCGGCGGCCTGCTCCGTGTCGCGCACGACCCGGTTGTAGAGCGCGCCGTGCGGCTTGACGTAGGCCACGCGGGCGCCCGCCGCGCGTGCGAACACCTCCAGGGCGCCGATCTGGTAGGCGACCTCGGCCGCCAGCTCGGCGGGCGGCACGTCCATCGCGCGCCGCCCGAAGCCGGCCAGGTCCCGGTAGGAGACCTGCGCGCCGATCCGGACCCCGCGCTCGGCCGCCAGCTCGCACACCCGGCGCATGGTGACCGCGTCCCCGGCGTGGAAGCCGCAGGCCACGTTGGCGCTGGTGACGACGGACAGCAGCTGTTCGTCGTCGGTGAGCCGCCAGCGGCCGAAGCCCTCGCCGAGGTCGGCGTTCAGGTCGATGCAGGCCATGTATCCAGTGTCTCCTGTCAGGCCACGCGGTACTGCTCGTCGCGGGCGTCGGTGAGGAACATCTGTCCCGGGGCGTGCGTGAGGGCGAACGGCGGGCGCGAGGCCATGACCGCCGCCTGCGGGGTCACCCCGCACGCCCAGAACACCGGGATGTCGTCCGGTTCGGCGTCCACCGGGTCGCCGAAGTCGGGTCGGCCGAGATCGCCGATGCCGAGCCCGGCGGGGTCACCGCAGTGCACGGGGCTGCCGTGCACCGCCGGCAGCAGACTGCTCTCCCGGATCGCCGCCGCCAGATGCGGGGGCGGCACCGGCCGCATCGACACCACCAGCGGCCCGTGCAGCCGCCCCGCCGGACGGCACTGCCGGCTCGTCACGTACATCGGGACGTTGCGGCCCTGCTCGACGTGGCGGATGGGCACGCCCGCCTCGCCCAGCGCCCACTCGAAGGTGAAGCTGCACCCGATCAGGAACGACACCAGGTCGTCCCGCCAGTACGCGCGCACGTCGGTCGGCTCGTCCACGAGCTCGCCGTCCCGCCACACCCGGTAGCGCGGCAGGTCCGTGCGCAGGTCCGCGCCGTCGGCGAGCACGGTCGTCCAGGACCCGGCGTCGGTGACGTCCAGGACCGGGCAGGGCTTGGGGTTGCGCTGGCAGAACAGCAGCATGTCGTAGGCCCAGTCGGCGGGCACCGAGATCAGGTTGACCTGGGTGTGGCCCGCCGCGACCCCCGCCGTGGGGCCCGTCAGGCCTTCACGGAAGCGGGCCCGGGCCGTCGCGGGGCTCCACGCGCGCGCGTGCTCGTCGACGAGGAGCAGGGGGCGGTCCTCTGTGCTCGTGCGGTTCACGCGAGCTCCTTCCCACGCGTCTCCGGCAGCCCGAGCAGCGCCAAGGCCGCGATGCCGTAGCCGATCGCGCCGAAGACCAGCGCGCCGCCGACGCCCCAGCTGTCGGCCAGGAACCCGACCATGGTCGGGAACACGGCGCCCACCGCGCGGCCGGTGTTGTACGTGAAGCCCTGCCCCGTGCCGCGCACCGCCGTCGGGTACAGCTCGCTCAGGTAGGACCCGAAGCCGCTGAAGATCGCCGACATGCAGAACCCGAGCGGGAAACCGAGCACCAGGAGCAGGGTGTTGGCGCCGCTCGGGATGTTCGCGTACGCCAGGATGCAGAGCGCCGACAGCAGGGCGAACAGCCAGATGTTGCGCCGCCGGCCCAGCTTGTCGGTGAGGTAGCCGCCGGTCAGGTAGCCGATGAAGGCGCCCGAGATGAGGAACGTCAGATAGCCGCCGGTGCCGACGACCGAGAGGTCGCGCTCGGTCTTCAGATACGTCGGCACCCAGGTGGCCAGCGTGTAGTAGCCGCCCTGGACACCGGTCGACAGCAGCCCCGCGAAGATCGTGACCCGCAGCAGGCCCGGCTTGAAGATCGCCGTGAACGAGCCCTTGTGCGCGCTCTGTTCGCGCGCCGCGGCCGCCTCGGGCGCGTCGTGCACACTGCGCCGCAGCCAGACGACGAGCAGCGCGGGCAGTGCCCCGGTCCAGAACATGATGCGCCAGGCCAGGTCGTCGCCGGCCACCGAGAAGACCAGGGTGTAGACGATCACGGCCAGGCCCCAGCCCACGGCCCACGAGCTCTGGATCGCGCCGAGCGTGCGACCCCGGTGCTTGGCGCTCGCGTACTCGGCCACCAGGATCGCGCCGACCGCCCACTCACCGCCGAAACCGAGGCCCTGGAGCGCGCGGAAGACCAGAAGGGTCTCGTAGTTGGGCGCGAAGCCACAGGCGACCGTGAACACCGCGTACGTGATCACGGTGACCATCAGCGCCTTCACCCGGCCGACGCGGTCCGCGAGCACACCCGCGAGGGCGCCGCCGATCGCGGAGACCACCAGCGTGACCGTCGTGAAGAGGCCGGTCTGGCCGCTGGTCAGGCCGAAGTACGCGGACAGCGCGACCATGCTCAGCGGCAGCGTGAAGTAGTCGTACGAGTCCAGGGCATAGCCGCCGAAGGCGCCGGCGAACGCGCGGCGCCCGCGCGGGCCCAGGGCGCGCAGCCAGCCCAGCGCCCCGTCGTCCGGGGCGCGTTCCGCGGTCGTGGCGCGGGTGTCGTCGATCTTTGCCTGCGGTGGAGGAGTCGTGCTCATGGGCACCTCGCAGAGGGAGGAGGAGAGTGCTTGGGGTGAGCCGTGTCGTGCGAAAGCGGTCGGCGCGGCGGTGGGGGAAGCGACGCCGTGCGTAACACCGTAGGGGATTGTTCAACGATCCCTCAATACCCATGTTGGTTCGTTCTTGGGATCTGCGGTTGAATTCCGGCATGGCAGAGCAGCTGAAGGACCTCGCCGACGACCGGGCCCTCCTCGGGCGCACCAGCACCGCGGAACGGGTCTCGGACATCCTCAGGAGCCGGATCGCGGAAGGCTACTTCCCGCCCGGGACCCGTCTGTCGGAGGACAGCATCGGCGGCGCGCTCGGCGTCTCCCGCAACACGCTGCGCGAGGCGTTCCGGCTGCTCACGCACGAACGCCTGCTCGTCCACGAGCTGAACCGGGGCGTCTTCGTCCGGGTCCTGACCGTGGAGGACGTCGAGGACATCTACCGGACCCGCCGGCTCGTCGAGTGCGCGGTCGTCCGAGGCCTCGGGGAGCCGCCGTACGGGCTCGACGGGCTGGCCGGTGCGGTCGCGCAGGGGCGGACGGCGGCTCGGGAAGGTGACTGGAAAGCGGTGGGTACGGCGAACATCCACTTCCACCGGGAACTGGTCGCTCTCGCCGCGAGCGAGCGCACCGACGAGCTGATGCGGAGCGTCTTCGCCGAACTGCGGCTGGCCTTCCACGTGGTGGATGAGCCCCAGCAACTCCACGAACCATACATCGCGCGAAATGTCGGGATTCTGGAGGCTCTTCACGGCGGGGACCGCGAGAAGGCCGAGAGCCTGCTCGCGGGATACCTCGACGACTCGCTGGAGCGCGTCGTCGAGGTGTACCGGCGGCGGGTCGGCGAGGACGGCTGAGGCGGCGGCGCCGGGGGCGCACCGCGCCGTTTGGGCCGATGTCAGACCCAGGACCTAGTCTGTGCACCGTGACTTCGCCTGCATCGACGGACAGCGTTCCGCCCCAGCTCAGCGCGGGGCCGCGCCCCGCCCCGGGGCCGGCCGCCGACGAGGGCCTGGCGCGGCGCCTGCGCGCGCTCGCCTGCACCGCGCCGCTGCACGACCTCGACGCGCGCAAGGCCAATCTCGCCGGTGAGTACTCGGTGTACGGCATGGCGGAGGTGGCCCTCGCGGCCATCGACCTGGTCACCCTGAACATGGACTTCGACACGGGCGCGGACCACGACCAGATCGTCGCCCGCCTCATCCCGCGCATCGCCGCCCAGGCCGCGCACCGGCCCGCCGCCGAGCACGAGCGGGTCGCCCGCTGGGTGATGGAGAACCTGATCAACGTCGGCAGCGTCGACCGCGGCTTCCGCGCGGTGTACGGCACGTTCGCGGCCGACGGCACCTATGTGCGCCGCGACTACGACTTCAAGCTGATCGAGGAGGTCCCCGGCCCCGGCGGCACGGTCTACCTCCGTACGACCGACGAAGCGGTCAACGTCCTCGTCGGCGCCCTCGACACGGACGTCACCAGCGCGCAGATCGCCGCCGAGGTCAAGCTGGAGGTGCTGATCAGTCGCGGCCGGCTCGCCGACGCCCAGCTCGCGGCCGAACAGGCCCGCTACCGGACCGTGCAGTACTCGGAGACCCTGCGCCGCGCCCTGGAGGCGACCCGGCGCAACGTGCGCGCGGTGGACTGGCTCTCCACCGTGCCCGACATGATCGCCGAGGCGCTGGAGCACGTGGCCGACCGCTACCGCCACGAGAACGCGATCCTCACGAACATCCGCAAGGCGCGCGACGAGTCCGAGGACCCCGAGCACAAGCGCCGGGCCGCCGAGCTCGTCGACATCGTCAAGGACTGCATCCGCCGGCACACGCAGTTGCAGTCCCGGCTGCTGGAGGCCGGACCGCTGTTCCGCGCCGAGCAGGACCGGCAGGCCTTCGCCGCCCCGATGACGACATCGGGCACGGACCTCTACGGGCACCTCCTCGCGCCCGTGCTGCCGCTGCCGCTGGAGCAGGCCGTCCGCGTCACGGACGCGTTCTTCGGCCGCGGCACCGGGCTGCGCACGCCCGTGTCCGTCCGGGTCGGTGACCTCGTCGACATACTGCTGACGCCGCCGGTGGAGCGGGAGCACCTGGGCGCGGAGATGCCGGAGCCCGACCTGATCGCCACACCGGACGACAGCCGCTTCAGCGAGGAGCAGATGGCTGCGGCGCAGGAGCTGCTCGACCTGCCGGCGGACGCGCCGCGCCGGTTGTCGGGGCTGCTGGCGCAGGCCCGGCGGCAGGACCCCGAACTGCCGTATCTGGTGGCCCTGCTGGCGGTGCACGCCGCCAGTCCGCCGGTCGGCACGGCCTATCGCCAGGGCGAGCAGAAGCTGCTGTTCGCCGTGGACGACGGGACCGAGCTCGACGATCCGGAGTTCGGCGGCGCGGATCTCATCGTCGGTACCGCGCTGCTGGACGCGGCGGGGATGGCGGCGGACCGGACGGAAGCGGCATGAGTCAGTACGAGTGGCACAAGGAGTCCCGACCGTGAGCGAGCATGTCGAGTGGAGCGAGCCGGACGGGCCGGCCCCGGCGGCCGGCGCCGCCGTCACTCCCGCCGACGCCGCCGACGCGGCCCGGCTCGTGTCCTTCGGGCTGCAGCCCAAGCTGCAGCCCGCCCGCGACCAGGAGTACGCGGACCTGCTGCGGCGCTACCGCGAGGACCCGCCCTTCGCCCGGCTCGCGGACGCCGTGGCGACCGGACTGGGGCTGATCGTGCTGGAGGTGTCCCCGCGTGCGGGCATGGCCGTCACCGCCGCCGAGGACTCGGTGTTCGCCGTCCGCATGGGCGACTACGCGCGTCGTACGTCCGCCGACGGCGGTGACCGGTTCCTGCACGGGCTCGCCCATCTCGCCGTCGCCGCCATGGCGTTCCCGCGTCCCGAGGACCTCGCCGACGACGGCTACATCGGCCGCGTGACGGTCAACGGCGTCGACGCCTTCGTGCGCCAGGCCTGCCGCCGGCTGGAGGAACGCGCCGCCGAGCAGGGCGAGAACACCGACCCGGCGACCGACGCGCCAGGGCTGGAGGCCGCCTGGCGGATCTGGGTGCGGCGCAGCGCCACCGGCGCCACCAAGGACGCACGCCGGCTGGCCGGTTCCACCACCGGCATCATCGCCAAGGCCGTCACCTTCCTCACCGACTCCGGATTCCTGCAGCGCACCGGCGACGACCACGGCGGCACGTACCGCACCACCGCCCGCTACCAGCTCCAGGTCCGCGACATGGCCGGCAGCGCCGCCATGGCCGAGCTGCTGGAACTGGGCGTCGTCCCGGTCACCGACGGCACACCGACGCTGCTGCCCCCCGAGGAGGGCGACGACCTGGAGCTGGTCGCCGACGCCGGGCTGCCCTTCCACTCCTCCTGACCCCCCATCTCACGAAGATCTACGAGAGTCCGCCATGTACGAGCTGTCCCGGGTCCGCCTCTACTCGATCGGGCCCGCCGGTGCGCGCTACGCCGACACCGTGCTTGACCTGCGGGGCGTGGGTGAGATCGTGCCCGACCCCGCGCCCGCGCAGGCGGAGTTCTTCGAGGAGGAGCCGGTCGGCCCGCCGCGCCGGCCGGCGCCCGCGGGTGTGCTCTTCCTGGAGAACGGCGGCGGCAAGTCGGTGCTGCTCAAGCTGATCTTCTCCGTGATGCTGCCGGGACACCGGAACACGCTCGGCGGCGCCAGCTCCGGCGTGCTGCGCAAGTTCCTCCTCGCCGACGACTGCGGACACGTGGCCCTGGAGTGGCAGCACGTGCTGACCGGCGAGTGCGTCGTCGTCGGCAAGGTCAGCGAGTGGCGCGGCCGGCAGGTCTCCAACGACCCGCGGAAGTTCGCCGAGGCCTGGTACTCCTTCCGGCCCGGCCCCGGGCTGAGCCTCGACAACCTCCCCGTGGCGGAGGCCACCGCCGTACGGGCGCCGGTCGAGGGCCAGTCCAGTGCGCGCGGGCGGCGCCGCACCATGAAGGGCTTCCGCGACGCCCTCACGGAGGCGGGCAAGACCTACCCGCACCTGGAGGTCCACTGGGAGGAGATTCACGACCGCTGGATCGAGCACCTCGGCGACCTCGGCCTCGACCCCGAACTCTTCCGCTACCAGCGGGAGATGAACGCCGACGAAGGCGAGGCCGCCGGTCTCTTCGCCGTCAAGAAGGACGCCGACTTCACCGACCTGCTGCTGCGTGCCGTCACCGACACCCGCGACACCGACGGGCTCGCCGACCTGGTCAGCGGCTTCGGCAACAAGCTGGGCCGGCGTGCCGAGCTGATCGCCGAACGCGACTTCACCGCCGGATCGGTGGACCTCCTCGGGCGGATCGTCGAGGCCGCCGAGGCCCGCTCACACGCGCGTGACGTCCACGCCGCAGCCGAGCGCCGTACCCGGACCCTCGCCCGCAGGCTGTCCGCGCGCGGGGTGCGGGAGCGGGTCCGGGCCGCCGACCTGGCCCAGCGGGTCACCGCCGCCGCGTACGCCGTCACACACGCCGAGGCGGCCCGCGAGCGCAGCGCGCTGATCTCCGCCGAACTCGCCTACCGGCACGCCTCGCTGGCGCTCACGGCGGCCGAGAAGTCCGCCGCCGCGCAAAAGCGCGAGCTCGCCGACGCCCGCACCCTGTACTCGGCCTGGCAGGCCGCCGAGGCCGTGCTGCGCCACCGCGCCGCCTCCGACCGCGTCGCCCGTGTGTCCGCCGCGATCCAGGAGGCCGAGCGGGACGCCGCGCCCGCCCTCGCCGCCCGCTCCAGGGCCGCCGTGGACCTCGTCCGGGCCCTGCACGCGGCCGCAGAGAAGGCCGAGAGCCACGCCAACGAGGAGGAGGAGCGCTCCGCCGCCCTCCAGGAGGTCAGCGACGCGGCCTACCGGGACTCCACCGGCGCCGCCACGCAGGCCCAGCGCGCCCGCAGCGAGATCGGTCACCTCAAGCAGCGCCTCGCCGAGGTCGAGCAGGAGACCGCCGAGGCGGTCCGGGCCGGCTGGCTCGACGACTCCGCCCCCGACGCCGACCCGGCCCGCGCGGCCCTCGCCGCCAGCGACGCCGAGAAGACCGCCGTGGCGGCCTGGGACTCGGCCCGCGAAGCGTCCCGCCGGGCCACGGAGCACGCGCGCGAAGCCGCCTCCACCGAGAGCCGCGCGGAGCTGACCGCGGCCCGCGCGGCGGACGCGGCGACGGCGGCGGAGCGGTCGTACGAGGCCGAGCGCCGCACCGCCGAGGCACTGGCGGGGGAGGAGCGGCTGGCGGAACTGCTCAGCCTGACTCCGGAGACCCGCCCGGGCATCCCGCAACCCCGCCACGGCGCGGACACCGAGCCGAACGCGCAGCCGGCCGCCGGCACCCTCGGGCTCAGCCCCGAGGAGCTCGACCGCTTCGCCGACGAGCTGCGCGAACTCCTCGACGACGCCGTCGGTTCCGCGGAACGGCAGCTGTTCGAACTGCGCACGGCCGCCGCCGACGACTCCCGCATCCTCGGCGCACTGGGCGACGGCGGGCTGCTGCCGCCCGGCCCGGACGTGCTGGCCACGGTGGAGTTCCTCGGCGAGCACGGCATCCCCGCCCTGCCCGGCTGGCGCTATCTCGCCCAGGCCGTCGACCCGGCCGATCACGCGCGTGTGCTGGCCGCCCGGCCCGAACTCGTCGACGGCGTGATCATCACCGACCCCGCCTCCCACGCCCGAGCCCGGGAGGCGCTGGGCGACGCGGCTCTGCTGCCCCGGTCCGCCGTGGCCGTCGGCACCGCCGCCGCCCTGCTCGCCCCGACCCCGGCCCCGGACACCGACAGCGGCGACGTCTTCCTCGTGCCGCCGAACCCGGCCATGCACGACGAGCACGCCGCCGACGAGGAACGGCAGGCGCTGCGCGCCCGGGCGACCGAGCGGGACGAGGAGATCCGCACCCTCGCCGCCCGGCTCGGCAAGGACCGCGAGCTGGCCGCCCGGCTCGCCTCCTGGCGCACCGGCTGCCCGGCCGGCCGGCTGGCCGAACTGGCCCGGGCGGCCCAGGACTCCCGGGTGTTCGCCGAGGAGTCGGAGGCCGAACTGGCCGAGGCACGGACCGTGCGGGCCGAGGCCGACGAGGCCGCCGCCGAGGCCGCACGCGTACGGGACGAACGGCAGGAGGCCGCCCAGAAGGCCCGCCGCTCCGCCGACGCCCTCGCCGGCCTCGCCTTCCGGCTGCGCGAGCGGGCCGGCTGGCAGGTCAAGGTGCGCGAACTGGCCGACGAGGCCGCCGAGTCCGAGGCGAGCGCCCAGGCCTGCCTGGAGCGGGCCCGGGCCGCCGACGAGGACCGGCGGGCCGCCCAGCGTGCCGCCGACGACGCCCGCCGCACCGCCCGTGCCCTGCGCGCCGAGCGCTCCGAGATCGCGGGCGCCCCCGACGACGTGCCCGAGGGCGACGCCCAGGCCCCCAAGGCCTCCCTGCCCGCCCTGCGCGAGGCCTACCGGGCCGCGTCCCAGCTGTACGAGAAGGTCGGCGTGGGAGCCGACCTGCGCGCCGAGCAGGCCCGTGCGGAGAGCGACGAGAGCGCGGCCCGCGCCGAGCTGGACCGGCTGAGCAACAAGGTCCGTACGCGCGCGGAGCAGCTCCTCGAAGCCCCCGACGGTTCCGACGGGCCCAGCCGTCAGGCCGCCGCCGCCCGCGCCGAGGAGCTGGTGCAGCTCCTGGAGACACGGATGTCGAGCGCGAGCGAGCAGCTCGGGCGGCTGCGCGGCGAAGCCGAACGGCTCGCACCCGAGGACGGCGAGGCGCACACCGGCCTCCCCGAGGAGCTCCAGCCGCGCGACGCGGAGCACGCGCAGACCCTGCTGCGCACCGCCACCGCCGAACTGGCCTCCCACACCGAGGCGCTGAACCAGGCCCGTGAGGCGCACGCCGACCTCCTGGACGCCCACCGCGCCGCCGAGGACGCGGCGAGCGGCTTCGACGAGATCGCCGCCATGCTCCGCGATCTGCTGCGCGAGCACGGCACCGAGGAGGAGCAGGAGGAGACGGAGCCGTACCCCGGCAGCCCCGAGGAGGCCCGCCAGTCCGCCGCCGAGACCCGCCGCTCCCTGCGCGGCTGCGCGGCCGACCTGTCCACGGCCGAGACCGCCGTCCGCGAGGCCAGTGACATCCTCGTCCGGCACGCCAACTCCACGCGCTACGAGCAGGTCCGCACCCCGGCCCGCCAGCAGATCCGCGAACTGCCCGCCTCCGCCCTGCCGGAGCACGCCCAGAAGTGGGCGGACGCCTTCGCGCCCCGGCTGCGCGTCCTGACCGATGAGCTGGAGCAGCTGGAGCGCAACCGCGACTCGATCGTGGACCGCCTGCGCGGCCTGGTCGAATCGGCACTCGCCACCCTGCGCTCGGCCCAGCGGCTCTCCCGGCTTCCGGAGGGCCTCGGCGAGTGGTCCGGGCAGGAGTTCCTCCGCATCCGCTTCGAGGAGCCCGACCAGGCGACCCTCACCGAGCGGCTCGGTGAGGTCATCGACGAGGCGACCCGCGCCGCCGTCAAGAAGAACTCCGACCTGCGCCGCGACGGCATGTCCCTGCTGCTGCGGGGCGTCGCGGCGGCCCTCCAGCCCAAGGGCGTCGCTGTGGAGATCCTCAAGCCGGACGCGGTGCTGCGCGCCGAGCGCGTCCCCGTCGGGCAGATGGGCGACGTCTTCTCCGGCGGCCAGCTCCTCACCGCCGCCATCGCCCTGTACTGCACGATGGCCGCGCTGCGTTCGAACGACCGGGGCCGCGACAAGCACCGGCACGCCGGCACGCTGTTCCTCGACAACCCCATCGGCCGCGCCAACGCCACGTACCTGCTGGAACTCCAGCGGGCGGTGTCGGACGCCCTGGGCGTCCAGCTGCTGTACACCACGGGCCTGTTCGACACCACCGCGCTGGCCGAGTTCCCCCTGGTCATCCGCATGCGCAACGACGCCGACCTGAGGGCGGGCCTCAAATACATCAGCGTCGAGGAACATCTGCGCCCCGGTCTGCCGCGTGAGGCTTCCGACGGGGAGTCCGGACACAGCGAGATCACGGCGACCAGGATGTACAAACGCCCGGTTGCCTAGGCCCTGGCGTCCTCCCGGAGGAGATCGGCGCACTTCTCGCCGATCATCATCGTGGTGACGCAGGGGTTGACGGTGACGAGGTCGGGCATGACCGACCCGTCGGCGACCCGCAGCCCCTGCACCCCCTTGACCAGCAGCCGCGCGTCCAAGGGGGCCGAAGGACCACCGTCCACACCCGTCTCGGCGGTACAGGAGGGGTGGTGGACCGTGTTGGTGCGGCCGGTCCTACGGTGAGGCGATGCCGGGTCGCGTCTCGGCCGAGCGATCTCTCTCGCGTCCGGTCGCCCCACCGCGGGCCCCCGCGGCACGCCTCACGAGTGGGACAACTGCCCGGCTCCACCCCGCCGGCCTATCCGCCCCTGTGCCCGCGCGGCGGCCCGCTCGTGCCGCCGGGTCCGGCGCCGCTCGCGCCGCAGGGACCGGGCCGTGCTGCTCGGCACGGACACCACCCCGTTGCGCTGGTTCCAGACCTGGCGGGTCACCCACACGTCGAGCGCCCCCCAGGTGGCCGCGATCGTGCTGACCACACTGCTGATCACCATCGGGAACGCCAGCCAGGACCCGGCCATCGTGCACAGGAACGCCACCATCGCCTGGATCAGCGTCACGGCTATGAGGAGGACCGCCCGCACGGCAGCCGTCCGCACGGGATCCGGCAAGCGGCGCCGCCGCGCGGGCTCCTCGACCCACAACGGCCGGTAGTACTGCTGTTCCCGGGCGCCGCGGCCCACCTGGTGAGCCGGAATCCCCGTCCCCCGCTCCGAAGGCCTCGCCGGACTCCCGTGACTGTCGCGCTCGCTCGCCTCCGTCTTCCGAGGCTCCGTCAGCTGCGCCCCGCCCGCCCTCGGCGCACCGCGCCGTTCCGCCGTGCCCATCACCGTGTCACTCCCCACCGCCAGCAGACCGCTCGCTCGCATCCGAAGACCCGTGTTCCCCAGTGGCTGCCCGGCTTGCGCTGTTTTACGCCGCCCGGATGCGGGACGCGGCTCCTGCGGCCGACTTCCGCCCCCGTCTCCCATGGAGAAGGACGAACAACTCCTCACGAAGATTCCCGGAAACCGAAAAGTTTCAGCCAACCGCCCTGGCTGAACACGAGGATTGGCCCACACCGTCACCACCGGTTTCGGGGAGACAACTCCCGCAATGCCCGGACAACTCCCGACGCCGTGCGGCTGGCGCGGAAGTTCAGGCTCCGGGCCGGTCTTCGAGTTCCCTGTGGGTCGGTAGTAGGCTCGCGCCGTTTGTTGACGCACATGTGTACCCCGGGTAGCCCGGGGCCCGAACTGGGGGAGGCCATGCGCTTTCGCGGGAAGTCCATCCGCCGGAAGATCGTGGCGCTGCTTCTCGTGCCGCTGGTGTCCCTGACCGCGATCTGGGCCTTCGCCACGGTCCTCACGGGACGTGAGGCGGGCGACCTGTTCAACGTGTCGTCCGTGGTGGAGAAGATCGGCTACCCCATCGAGGACACCGTGCGCGTCCTCCAGGAGGAACGCCGCCAGACCCTCGTCTACCTCGCCGACCCCCGTGCCTCCGACGGACTCGCCGCACTCCGCCGCAGCCGGACCGCCACCGACGAAGCCGTCGGCAGCATCCGCGAGAACGCCCGGCACCCCGACGTGCGCGACGCGATGGGCGCGGACACCGACGAGCGGCTGACCGCGGTCCTGGACGCCTTCGACGGCATCGAGTCGCTGCGCCGCAGCGTCGAGGACGGCACCGTCAACCGCACCCAGGCCCTCGACCTCTACAACCGGCTCGTCGACCCCTGCTACGTCCTCCTCGCCAACCTCCACGTGGTCGACAACGTCGAACTGGACAAGCAGTACCGCGCGCTGGTCAACCTCGCCCGCGCCCGTGAACTGCTCTCCCGCGAGGACGCCCTCCTCGGCTCCGCCCTGATCGTCGGCAGGATCTCCCGCTCCGAAGAGCGCGACATCTCCGACCTCGTGGCCCAGCGCACGCTGATGTACGACGTCAACCTGCCGCTGCTGCCCGCGGCGGAGCGCGACCGCTACCAGAGCTTCTGGAAGAACGCCTCCTCAGCTCCCCTGCGCGTGGCCGAGGAAGCCGCCGTCTCCTCCGGCACCGGGACGCCCCGCGGCGTCTCCGCCAAGAGCTGGGACAGCGCCGCCGGCGATGTGCTCGACGAACTCGGCACCCTCAACGACCAGGCCAACGACCGCTACCAGGACCGCGTCCACCCCGTGGCCGTCGGCGTCATCGCCAAGGCCGTCGTCGCCGGCGCCCTCGGCCTGATCGCGCTCCTGCTCTCCCTCTTCCTGTCCGTACGCGTCGGCCGCACCCTCATCCGCGATCTGCGGCAACTGCGTCTGGAGGCCCACGAGGCGTCCGGAGTGCGGCTGCCCAGCGTGATGCGCCGCCTCTCGGCGGGCGAGCAGGTCGACGTCGAGACGGAGGTCCCGCGCCTCGAATACGACAAGAACGAGATGGGCGAGGTCGGCCAGGCCCTCAACACCCTGCAGCGCGCCGCCGTGGAGGCCGCCGTCAAGCAGGCCGAGCTGCGCGCCGGCGTCTCCGAGGTCTTCGTCAACCTCGCCCGCCGCAGCCAGGTCCTGCTCCACAAGCAGCTGACCCTGCTCGACGCCATGGAACGCCGGACCGAGGACACCGAGGAACTCGCCGACCTGTTCCGCCTCGACCACCTGACCACCCGCATGCGCCGGCACGCCGAGGGCCTCGTGATCCTCTCCGGCGCCGCGCCCTCCCGTCAGTGGCGCAAGCCCGTCCAGCTCATGGACGTCGTGCGCGCCGCCGTCGCCGAGGTCGAGGACTACGAACGCATCGAGGTCCGCCGCCTGCCGAGGATCGCCATCAGCGGCCCGGCCGTCGCCGACCTCACGCACCTCGTGGCCGAACTCCTGGAGAACGCCACGGTCTTCTCCCCGCCGCACACCGCCGTCCAGGTCCTGGGCGAGCGCGTCGCCAACGGCTTCACCCTGGAGATCCACGACCGCGGCCTCGGCATGGCCGCCGAAGCGCTCCTGGACGCCAACCTCCGGCTCGCCGAGACACCGGAGTTCGAGCTCTCCGACACCGACCGCCTCGGCCTGTTCGTGGTCAGCCGACTCGCCCAGCGCCAGAACGTCCGGGTCTCCCTGCAGCCCTCGCCGTACGGCGGCACGACGGCCGTGGTCTTCATCCCCGACGCGCTCCTGACGGACGACGTCCCCGACACCAACGGCATCGGGTTCCGGCTCGACCGCCCCCAGCTCGCGCCCGGGAGCGAGCCGCAGGACAACCGCCGCGCCGCGCTGTCCCAGGCGTCCGCCCAGCGCCCCGGCCTGCCCGCCTCCCTGCTGGACGGTCCGGTCGAGCTGGAGGCGCCCGTCGACCTGGACACCGTCGGCGACTTCCCCGGCGCCATCGAGGACGACGACAGCGAACACGGCGGCCTGTTCCGCCCCCGTCACTCGCTCACCCGCGCCCCTGACGAGACGGCGGGACGTCGCGATCCGCGCCGCCAGGGCGCAGACGCCCGCAGCGCCGGGGACCGGACCGACGGCGAGGAGGAGCTGAGCGCTCCGGTCCCGTTGTCCCGCCGCCACACCCCCAAGCTGGTCAGTTCGCACGGGCGGCCGGTCACCGACCAGCGCCCCCGGCGGGGGAAGGCGGACGAGGAGACCACCACGGCCACCGGCCGGACGGAGCCGGGCCCCGCCTCCGCGCTTCCGCAACGCCGCCGTGGCGAAGGGCCCACGCCCGGCCGCCCCGGCCCCGAGCCCGCTACCGCCCTTCCTGCCCGGAGCCGCACCGAGAGCTCCTCGACCGGCAGCCGGCGGGGCGAGGCCCGGCCGGACGCTCCGCCCCCGCTGCCGGCCCGCCGCCGAGGGACGGACTCCCGCCGCGGCATCGGCGCCGCCGGCCGCGACGAGGACCGCACCGAATCCCCGGCCTCGCCCGGCAGCGGCCCCGGCGACCTGCCGGAGCCGTCCGGTCTGCCCAGGCGGACCCGCCGCGCGGAGATCGCGTCGGGCGGCCCGGACGCACCCGACCGCCCCTCCGGCTCCACGCCGGAGACCACCGGCGGCCCCGCGCGCCGGGGAGCCGGCGCCGCACCCCGGGAGACCGGCTCCGGCACCGCGCCGCTGCCCCGGCGTGTCCGGCAGGCCAACCTGGCCCCGCAGCTGAAGCGGACCTCGGAGCCGCGTACCGAGGACGGGGCCGAGCCCGTCGAACGCGACGCCGATGAAGTACGAAGCCGCATGGCCTCACTCCAGCGCGGCTGGCAGCGAGGCCGTGAGGAGAACGCCGCGGGCGATGCCGCCCACAGCGGCACAGCACCACAAGGAACGACAGAGGGGGACGGTCGATGACCGCACCGAAGGCGACCGGCCACACCACCAACACGGGCGAGCTGAACTGGCTCCTCGACGACCTGGTGGACCGCGTCGCGAGCATTCGCAAGGCCCTCGTGCTCTCCGGCGACGGATTGCCGACGGGCGTCTCCAAGGACCTGACCAGGGAGGACAGCGAGCACCTCGCCGCTGTCGCCTCCGGGTTCCACAGCCTCGCCAAGGGCGTGGGACGCCACTTCGAGGCCGGCAACGTCCGCCAGACGGTCGTCGAGCTCGACGACGCCTTCCTGTTCGTCACGGCGGCCGGCGACGGCAGTTGCCTCGCCGTCCTCTCGGACGCCGACTCGGACGTCGGCCAGGTCGCCTACGAGATGACGCTCCTCGTGAAGCGGGTGGGCGTGCATCTGGCCGCCGCTCCGCGCACCGATCTGCCCGCGGGCGGGTAGTGGGATGACATGAGCGCTGACGGTCAGGGAAGAAGCCACTGGTTCGACGACGAGGCCGGACCGGTCGTCCGTCCGTACGCCATGACCCGTGGCCGCACCAGCAGCCAGGGCCAGCACCGCCTGGACCTGATCGCGGTCGTGGTCGCGGAACCGCAGGCGGACGACCCGGAAGCGGACCACATGCTCTCCCCGGAGCACGTGGACATCGTCGAACTGTGCCGCGACGACCCGCAGTCGGTCGCCGAACTCGCAGCGGAACTCGACCTGCCGATCGGGGTGGTGCGGGTCCTCGTCGGAGATCTCGTGGACGCGGAGTTCGTCCATGTGAACCGGCCCGTGCCCCCTGCCGAGCTGCCGGACGAGAGTATTCTGCGCGACGTGATCAACGGGCTCCGGGCGCTGTGAGCAGCGCGGAAGCGGGGTACTGACGTGACTGGCCGGCAGATCCGGGCGCACCGGGGCGGCACCATCACGGACGCCGTCGCCCGGCGCCCGGACGGCCGGCTGCTCGCGCACGAACCGCTCTGCGACAGTCCCGCACGCGGCTTCGACGCCCCGCGCGTCGCCCGCCGGAACCGCCCGGACGTCTTCGCCCGTCGCACCGGCCTGCTCGAGCCGCCGCACGAACGGGTCGTCGAGACCCACGAGCGCACCGCCGCCGACGGCACCGTCCCGCGCGCCCCGGACCTCGACGGCTCCGCCGGACTCCACTGCGCGCACCTCCACTTCCACCCGGCCCGACGGTCCGTACCCCGGTCGGCGATGGTGGGGGCCGCGACTGTGCGGACGTCGTCACCGGCGACGTACTCGTCATCGAAAGCCCGGGCGCCGGAGGCTGCGGCCCGCCGTCGCCCGACCCCATCAAGCAGGAGAAGAGATCGATGATCTTCGGGCGTTCTGAGCGCGGCAAGCCTCCGGTCGAGCCCGTCACGCTCAAGATCCTGGTGGCCGGCGGCTTCGGCGTGGGCAAGACCACGCTCGTCGGCGCGGTCAGCGAGATCAGGCCGCTGCGTACCGAGGAGCTGCTCACCGAGGCCGGGCGCCCGGTCGACGACACCAGTGGCGTGGAGGGCAAGCACACCACGACCGTGGCCATGGACTTCGGCCGCATCACCCTCCGCGAGGACCTCGTGCTGTACCTCTTCGGCACGCCGGGCCAGGAGCGGTTCTGGTTCATGTGGGACGAGCTCTCCGAGGGCGCGCTCGGTGCCGTCGTGCTCGCCGACACCCGCCGTCTGGAGGACTGCTTCGCCGCCGTCGACTACTTCGAACGGCGCTCCATACCGTTCCTCGTCGGCGTCAACTGCTTCGAGGGCGCTCCCCGCTACCCGATCGAGGACGTCCGCCAAGCCCTCGACCTCGACGAGGGCGTGCCGCTCCTGATGTGCGACGCCCGCGACCGCGAGTCGGTCAAGGAAGCGCTCATCGGCGTCGTCCAGCACGCCATGGCGTACGGGGCCGACCGCCGCGAGGCCGTGACCGGCTGACACCGCCCCGGCCGAAGGGGCACGGCCCGTACCCCCGCCGACCGGGGTACGGGCCGCCGTCGGAAACGACGCTCCACGCGCGCGTGGTCAGCTGTCGCCCTCCTCCCAGCCGAAGCTCTTCTCCACGGCCTTGCGCCAGTTGTGGTACTCGCGGTCCCGCACCGGCGCCTCCATGTTCGGCGTCCACTCGACGTCCTTCTGCCAGTGCGCCTTGAGCTCGTCCAGGTCGTTCCACACACCGGTGGCCAGACCGGCCGCGTACGCGGCGCCCAGGCAGGTCGTCTCGGAGACCTTCGGCCGCACCACCGGCACGTCGAGGACGTCCGCCTGGTGCTGCATGAGCAGGTTGTTCTTGGTCATGCCGCCGTCGACCTTCAGGGTGGTGATCCGCACCCCGGAGTCCTGGTACATGGCGTCCACGACCTCACGGGTCTGCCAGCTCGTCGCCTCCAGCACCGCGCGCGCGAGGTGCGCCTTCGTGACGTACCGGGTCAGGCCGGTGACCACGCCCCGCGCATCGGAGCGCCAGTACGGCGCGAACAGGCCCGAGAACGCCGGCACGATGTAGGCGCCGCCGTTGTCCTCCACACTGGCCGCCAGGGGCT
Source organism: Streptomyces sp. NPDC012466 (assembly GCF_042955215.1). NCBI lineage: Bacteria > Bacillati > Actinomycetota > Actinomycetes > Kitasatosporales > Streptomycetaceae > Streptomyces > Streptomyces sp. NPDC012466. The sequence goes on from NZ_JBIBEQ010000016.1 coordinate 126,703, forward strand.
CGATCTCGTCGGCGGTACGGATGATGCCGAGCTGGTCGCGGAACCACTGGACCAGCGCGCCCGTGATGGCGATCGACCCCTCCAGGCAGTAGACCGCCGCCTCCTCGCCGATCTTGTACCCCATCGTCGTCAGCAGGCCGCTCTTCGACACCACCGGCCGGTTGCCCGTGTTGAGCAGCAGGAAGCTTCCCGTGCCGTACGTGTTTTTCGCCGTGCCCACGTCGTAGCAGGCCTGCCCGAACACGGCGGCCTGCTGGTCGCCCAGCGCGGAGGCCACCGGGACGCCCGCGAGCTGCCCGACGGCGGTGCCGTACACCTCGGCCGAGGAGCGGATCTCGGGCAGCATGGCCTCGGGGATGTTCATCGCCGAGAGGATCGAGGAGTCCCACTGGAGGGTCTCCAGGTTCATCAGCATGGTGCGCCCGGCGTTGGTCACGTCGGTGACGTGCTGCCCACCGTCCGTGCCGCCGGTGAGGTTCCAGATCAGCCAGGAGTCCATCGTGCCGAAGGCGATCTCGCCGCGTTCGGCACGCGCCCGCAGGTCGGGCACGTTGTCGAGCAGCCAGGCCGCCTTGGGCCCGGAGAAGTAGGTGGCCAGCGGCAGCCCCGTCTGCTCGCGGAAACGGTCCTGCCCGTCCGAGCCGCCCAGCTGGTTGCACAGCGCGGCCGTCCGCGTGTCCTGCCAGACGACGGCGTTGTGCACCGGCTTGCCCGTGGCGCGGTCCCACAGCAGCGTCGTCTCGCGCTGATTGGTGATCCCCATGGCGCTCAGCTGGTCGGCGCGCAGACCGGCCTTGGCGATCGCTCCCGCCACCACCGCCTGCACCTTGGACCAGATCTCGGTGGCGTCGTGCTCCACCCAGCCGGGTTTCGGGAAGATCTGGCGGTGCTCACGCTGGTCGACGGCGACGATCGCGCCGTCCTGGTCGAAGACGATGCAGCGGCTCGACGTGGTGCCCTGGTCGATCGCTGCGACGTACTTCGCGGAGTTGTCCGTCATGGCTACCCCTTCGGCTGGTTCAGAAGGCTGCGTTGTAGATGACGCCACCCAGCAGACCGCCGATCAGCGGGCCGACGACGGGGATCCACGAGTAGCCCCAGTCGGACGTGCCCTTGTTCTGGATCGGCAGGACGGAGTGGATGATGCGCGGGCCGAGGTCACGCGCCGGGTTGATGGCGTAGCCCGTGGGACCACCCAGGGACAGACCGATGCCGACCACCAGGAGGGCGACGAGAAGGATCACGATCCCGGACCCGTAGATGCCCTCCTGGCCGGGGATCAGTCCGATGCCGATGCCCTCGACGTGCCTGTTGTTGCCCACCAGGGCGAGGAGGGGCAGCACCAGGGCGATGGTGGCGAGGATCTCGGTGATCAGGTTGGCCACCGGGTTCCGGATCTCGGGGATCGTGGAGAAGATGCCCAGCGTCGGAACCGGCTCGTCCACGGTGCCCTCCGTGGTGCCCGTCTGCCGCACATTGGCGCGGAACTGGGCGAAGTACACGAGGTAGCACAGGACGGCCCCGATCATGGCGCCGGTGATCTGCCCCAGCAGATAGATCCACACCTTGTCCCACACGCCGGTGTCGACGGCGAGGCCGAGGGTGACGGCCGGGTTGAGGTGCCCTCCGGACAGCGGAGCCGCGGTGTACGCGCCCGCCAGCACGCCGAAGCCCCAGCCGAACGCGATCACCACCCACCCCGCGGCTCGCGCCTTCGAGAACCTGAGGGTGACGGCGGCGCACACCCCGGCACCGAAAAGGATCAGAATCGCGGTGCCGATCATCTCGCCGACGAAAATGTCTCCGTTGCTCATGGCGGCTCCTCAGCCTTGGCCCGGGACGATTCGCCCCGGTCCTCACCTGCAGGGTGCGTTTCCCGTGGCTACGTCAGCCGAAGGCAGGGTTTCCGCGCCCCGCCCGGCTTCCGTGACGAGCGTGCCGTCGCAGCCGAATCGCCCATGGGAGGCTGGTCCTTGGCGCAGGCGCATCCACGCGCCGCAGTGCCGGAATACGCCGAGTATGTACGGCGATGTCGACTGACACCGGAAGTGTTCACCGGCACCCAAGGGGCGTCAAGGTCGCCGACCGCAACGGTTGACGGCCATCCGACGGCCACCGGGCTCCTGCCGGGCCGGCGGGCCGGTTGCCCGGCCACGGTGGCGCCCGTTCGCGTCGTTGTTCAGATCTGTTCCGGGCCCGCGCGGGCCCGGGTGGAGCCGCGCGAGGCTTGGCTGATGGTGTCCGGCCTCCGCCGGGCTCCGCCTGGGCGGCGCAATCCCGGCCCGCACCTGACTCCTCGCTTGCTAGTGTCCAGGATCCACCTGACCTGGCCGTTTCTCAACCGCAGGAGTGACGCACGGCGCCAGGGCCGCCGCAGGACCCCGGCGGACCGGTCACCGCCTCGCCTCGACAGGTCCCCGCAGCGCCGCAAGCCTCGTGCCCAGCGCGCGCCTCGTTCCGCAGGAACCGGGGGCTGGGAGCTGGGGGCCACCGCCCCGCAACCGCCGAGCAGGAACCCGACGCCCGGTCCCGCCGGCACGGCGCAGCCCCACGCTCAGACGCCCTTGACGTCCGGCTGGACTCCCAGCCCGCACCCCGTCGGCGGCGACGTCGGCGTCGGCAGCGAGCCCCGGCGGGTCTCGTGGCCCGGGACGCCCGCCCGGCCCAGCACTCAACTCGACCCGTGCAGCGCCTTCGAGGCCTTCTTCAACCGCGCCGGACAGGCGGCGCCCTGCCGGTGATCGGTCACGCCGCCCGGCGGGCACAGCACCGTCGCGAGCCGGTGAGACCGGTCGGCGACCCGCCGGCCAGAGAGCGCCCAGCACCGTGGCGGCCAGCGGATCGAGACCTTCGGGAGCGGCGAGCACGAGGAAGTCGCCCCCACCGATGTCCCCGACGCGTGCCCCGTTCGTCGCGGCCTGTCGCAGCGCCCGCCCCACCGTCCCGAATGGACAGCGGGAAGCGGGAGCGGTGCACCGACCGGACCGGCACCCGGTGGTGTCCACGAACAGCACCGCGGACCCGTCCGGCGATCCGGTCAGCGGGCTCGCCCCTGCCCTGCGGATGCCGTGACGGGCAGTGGCGCGGCGGGCCGGACGAACTCCCGCACCGACGGTCCGGAACGCGGCGCGGCCACCTCGCCGGGGACCGGGGCGGAACATGGACGTCTGCGGCGGGCAGCCGCGCCGACGGCACGAACAGCCCGCTCCGCTCCAGCTGCGCCCTCGCCGCCACCGCGCACTGCCCTTCGGTCTCCGCGCCCTCCACGGCCGGGAGCGCCCCCGACTCGTCGCACAGCGTCGGCATCGACGCGGCACTGCTGGGTGCGCCAGAGTGACGCGTCCAGTCTCCCCAGGCCGGGCGCGGGGCCCGAGAGCAGCCGCAACGCATGTCCTCGTCGTCCCCGACACCGTCCGCGCTGATCCGGAAGCCCTGCTCGCGCAGCGCGTCCACCGCCTCCAGCAGAGCCTGCCGCGGCACGTGCGTGTACGCGGACAGATGTCGATCGTCACCTTCCACGGCAGCCACCCCGCCTCCGGCACGGCGCCGTGCAGTGAGGGGAGCCCGCCGAGGTCAGATGCGGTCACGGACCGTATGCCTGAGGGTGCGTACGGCGGTACGACCGGCACCCGGTGCGTCGTCGGCCCGGGGCCCTTGTGCGTCAGCGCACCGCGATCACCGCCGACCCGTGCCCGAACAGCCCCTGGTTCGCGGTGATGCCCACGTGCGCCCCGACGACCTGCCGGTCACCCGCCTCGCCCCTCAACTGCCGTGTCAGTTCGCAGACCTGAGCTATCGCCTGCGCCGGAACGGCCTCGCCGAAGGAGGCCAGTCCTCCGCTGACGTTCACCGGTATCCGACCGCCCAGGGCTGTTGCCCCGTCCCGCAGCAGCTTCACGCCCTCGCCCTCACCGCACAGCCCCAGATCCTCGTACCACTGCAACTCCAGGGCGGTGGACAGGTCGTAGACCTCGGCCAGCGACAGGTCCTCCGGCCCGATCCCCGCCTCGTCGTAGGCGGCGCGGGCGATCCGGCTCCGGAACGGCGTGCCGGGGGGATCCACCGCTGCCGTGGAGTCCGTGGCGATGTCCGGCAAGTCAAGCAGCGTGTTCGGGTAACGCGGCGTCACCGTGGACACGGCCCGGATGCGCACCGGCCGCACATGCCCGTGCCGGCGCGCGAATTCCATGCTCGAGAGCACCACCGCCGCGCCCCCGTCGGAGGTCGCGCAGATGTCGAGCAGACGCAGCGGGTCGGCGACGACGGCGGAGGCGGCGACCTCCTGGGCGGTGACGCGGCTGCGGTAGCGGGCGTGGGGGTTCAGTGCTCCCATCGCCGAGTTCTTCACCTTCACCTGCGCGAAGTCCTCCGGTGTGTCGCCGTGCACGGCCATGCGTCTGCGGGCGTACAGCCCGAAGTACACGGGGTTGGCCGCCCCGAGGATCCGGAACCGCAGCCAGTCGGGGTCGTCGGGCCGGTCCCCGCCAGCGGGACGGAAGAACCCCTTGGGAGCCGCGTCGGCCCCCACGACGAGCACCACCTCGGCCAGCCCGGCGAGAATCTGTGCCCGCGCGGCGTCGACGGCCTGCGCCCCCGACGCGCACGCCGCGTACACGCTGGTGACCCGCGCGCCCTGCCAGCCCAGTGCTTTCGCGAACGTCGCCCCCGCGACATACCCGGGATAGCCGCCACGCACCGTGTCCGCGCCGACGATCGCGCCGACGTCCCGCCACTCCAGCTCGGCATCGGTGAGCGCCGCGCGGGCCGCCGCGACGCCGTACTCCACGAAGCTGCGCCCCCACTTGCCCCACGGGTGCATGCCCGCGCCGAGCACCGCCACCTCTTCCGTCATGCCGTCACCCCCGTCGGCCGCCAGTGCCACGTCGTCCAGGTCGTCTCCGCGTCCTCATGGAGCACGCCGGACACGACCTCCACCTCCATGCCCACCGCCAGATCGGCCACGGTGGTCCCGGGCACCGCCTGCCCAAGCACCACCATCCCTTCGGCCTCCAGCTCCACAGCGATCAACGCGCACGGCTCCCATGGAAGTTCCGCATCGGTCACGTAGGGTGACGGCGGCCGGTACCGGCTGTCCGTGTACGACCAGATGCGCCCATGGCGCGACAGCGGAACCTCCCCCAGCTCACCGCCCACGCAGGCGGGATTGCGGCAGTGGTGGTCCTCCCGGGGGAAGAAGACCGTGGCACACGCCGAACAACGCGTGCCGAGCAGCCGGAAACCGTCCCCCTCCCCGGCGAACCACCCTGTCACCACAGGTGTTCGTACACGCGTCACGGCGCCTCCCCGCAGATCGGATCTGACGGTACGTCAGAAGTCTGCCATGGCCGCTCGCGGATCGGCAGGCCACGAGCCCGGCGCCGGCGGACCGTCGCCACTCCGCGGACGCTCCCTTTCCCCGGCGCCCCCGTTCCTGATAGACGCAGGTGCATGACACGACTCAGGACCGTGGCCCGTGCCCTGCTCACCGCGTTCACCGTCACGCTGACGGCGATCACCTCCACCGCGACCGCCCGGGCGGGCACCGATCCCAAGGCGCCGAAGGACTTCGTGGCACTCGGAAGCGTGGACCCGACGATCATTCAGGAGATGCGTTACGTCACCCCGCACAACTTCGTGGGCGAGCGCATCGAGGGCTACCGGCAGCCCCTCTGCATCCTCACCCGTCCCGCTGCCGAAGCCCTCCACAAGGCCCAGAACGCGCTCCTGCGCCAGGGCTACTCGCTCAAGGTGTACGACTGCTACCGACCGCAGCGCGCCGTGAACCACTTCGTCCGCTGGGCCGAGGACCTCGACGACGAGGCGATGAAGGGCGAGTTCTACCCGAACGTCGACAAGACCCGGCTCTTCGCCGACGGGTACATCGCGGCGAAATCCGGCCACAGTCGTGGTTCGACCCTGGACGTCACCCTCGTCAGGCTCCCGGCAAAGCCGACCCGCCCCTACCGTCCGGGGGAGCCCCTGGTGCCGTGCTTCGCGCCCCGGAGCGAGCGGTTCCCCGACAACTCGATCGACATGGGAACCGGCTTCGACTGCTTCGACACCCTTTCGCACACCCTCGACCCGCGCATCCAGGGCCGGCAGCGCGCCAACCGGCTGCTGCTCAAGGACACCCTGGAAGGCGTCGGCTTCGTGAACCTGGCAGAGGAGTGGTGGCACTACACCTTCAAGCCCGAGGCCTATCCGGACACGTACTTCGACTTCCCCGTGTCCAGGAAGTCGCTCACCGGTGCCCACTGAGCCGCCTGCCCGAGGCGCCCTCTCCGCGATCGGCTACAGTCCGCCGCGTGTCCGAAACTCAGCACTCCGCTTCCAACTCCGCGCCGAACTCCCACTGTTCGAGCTGCGGCGCGCCCTACGGAGAGGGCGTCACCGGCTGGCCCCGCACCTGTCCGGTGTGCGGCGCCATGGCGTACCGCAATCCACTCCCGGTCGCGGTGGCCCTCCAGCCCGTCTACGACACCAAGGGCACCGCCCTGGTCGTCATCACCCGAACCATCGCTCCCGCGCGCGGGGGCATCGCCCTGCCCGGCGGCTACATCGACGACCGGGAGGACTGGCGGCAGGCCGTCATACGCGAACTCAGGGAGGAAACCGGCATCGACGCGGCCGGCCGTGACGTACGGCTCGTCGACGCCATGAGCTCACCCGACGGGCACCTGCTGCTGTTCGGCCTCCTCCCGGAACGCCCGGCCGAGGGCCTGCCGTCCTCCACCACCACGGACGAGACGGAGGGCTGGCACCTGCTGCGCAGGCCCGAGGAGCTCGCCTTCCCCCTGCACACCCTGGCCGTACGGGCCTGGTTCGAGGGCAGGTACATCTGAGCTCAGCCCAGTGAGAGCTCAGTGCTCCCCGACCCCGCGGACGCGCACGGGGTGGGGCGGCGCACTCCCGTGCTCCCCACCTTCCCGTTCGACGACCACCCGCGAGCCCATCCAGCGAGCGGAATAGCGCTCGATCTCCGGCTCGTCCCACCCCTCGCCCCCGTCCGGCACGACCAGACCGACTCCGGTCCGTCCCCGGGCGGGCGCCCACACCTCCAGCTCCAGACCACCGTCCGCCCCACGGACCGGAATCACGGCACCCGCGCGCGCGAACACCGGGATCCGCGACAGCGGCGCGTCGACGAGCACCTGCCCCGGCCCCTCGTACGCCCGCCCCGTCGCGGTGTCGTACCAGCGCCCCCGCGGCAGCCGCACGGCACGCCGCTCGGCGCCCGCGTCCAGCACCGGCGCCACCAGCAGGCTGTCACCCAGCAGAAAGGCGTCCTCGCAGTCACGCAGCGCCCGCTCCTCCGGCGCCACCCACCACAGGGGCCGCACATAGGGCGCTCCGGTACGCCGCGCCAGATGCGCCAGCGTCATGAAGTACGGCAGCAGCCGCCGGCGTTCCACGAGCGCCACGCGCGCGTGCTCCAGCACCTCGCCGCCGAACTCCCACGGCTCCCTGCGTCCCGCCCGCAGACCCGCGTGCGTACGGAACAGCGGCAGATACGCGCCCAGCTGGAACCACCGCAGATACAGCTCGGGGGACGGATCCCCGTCGAAGCCCCCGACGTCCGGCCCCGAGTACGGGACGCCGCACAGGCCGAGACCCATCACCAGCGACAACGACGCCCGCAGCCCCGGCCAGCCGGTGGCCACGTCCCCCGACCAGGTGCCTCCGTAGCGCTGCATGCCGGCCCACCCGGAGCGGGAGAACAGGAACGGCCGCTCCTGCGGCGCGAGTCTTCGCAGGCCCTCGAAGCCCGCCCTGGCCATGCACAGGGCGTACACGTTGTGTGCCTCACGATGGTCACCGCCCCGCCCCTCCAGGGAGTGCCGGGCCGAACGCGGCAGCGTCGACTCCCCGAAGGCGGTGAACGACGTCGGCTCGTTCAGCTCGTGCCAGAACCCCGAGAAGCCCTGGGCGAGCCGCTCCTCGTAGAGGCCGCCCCACCACTCACGCACGCGCGTGTGCGTGAAATCGGGAAACACCACCTCCCCGGGCCACGCGACACCCTCCACGACCTCACCCGAGGCGTCCCGCACGAACGCCTCCGTCGCCACACCGCCGTCGTACACCGCGTTGCCGGGAAGGGCCTTCACCGCCGGGTTCACGACCGACACCAGCCGGATGCCGTCCCGCCGGAGCTCCTCGGCCAGCACGGGCAGTTTCGGGAAACGGTCCTGGTCGACGGTGAACACCTGATGCGCGTCGAGGTGGTCGATGTCCAGGTGCACGGCGTCGAGCGGCAGGCCGTGCTCCAGATACCCCGCGACGATCCGCCGCACCTCCTGCTCACTGCCGAACCCCCACCGCGCGTGATGGTGCCCGAGCGCCCACGCGGGCGGCAGGGCGGGCGCCCCGGTGAGCGACGCCCAGGCGAGCAGCACGCGCGCGGGGGTGCCCACCATCACCCAGCAGCGCAGCGGACCGCCGTCCATCCGCAGCTCACTCGTCCCCGCACGGTCGTGTCCGGAACCCGCGCCCTCCTCGCCCGCCCGCAGCGTCACCGTGCCGTCCCACGAGTTGTCATGGAAGGCCAAATGGGTGCCGCCGTCGGACACCACCACCTGCACGGGCATCGTGAGGTACAGCGGGTCGTCGCCCGGCGCGACGGAGCGGCCGGGATCGGTGTTCCACAGCCGGTACGTCCCGTCCGGCAGCCCAGGACCCGCGGTCCGTCCCCCGAGACCGAAGAACCGCGCGTCGGCGCCCACCTCCGACCGCTGCATCCACCGCCCCGGGCCCCCGCCGACCGGCTCCCACCACCGCGGCGGCAGCTCACGCCGCAGGGTCACACCACCCGGAGTGAGCACCTCCACCGCGCCGTGCCGCGAGACCACGACCGTGACCCGCTCGGCGACCACCCGCCAGCCGCCCTCCTTGTCCGGCTCCAGGACCGCCCGCGGATCCGGCTCCGGACACCCACCGGCCAGCGCGTACGACGGCTCGGGCTCCGCCCCGTCCCAACCCCAGAACACGGCCCCATTCACAGCGACCAGAACACGCAGCTCCGACCGGCTGAAGCGGACGACACCGCCGCCCGGCCCCGGCTCCACGTCCTCCACGGGCCCGGGCACCCGCGCACGCTCCGCCCCACGCGCCGGCAGCCCGGTGGCGTCGGCCCGGCGCCTGCGCCACGCTGCTCGTACGGTACGCACACCCTGCGCCGCCCCCACCGAAGCCACCGCTTTCACCGAACGCACCAGGTCACGACCGTTCATGCTGCTCACCCTGCCATTGACCGCCCCGCGCACGGGTGTCGTTCAACTGCCGTTCACCCGTGCCCGGACCACATCTTCACGACACGGACTATGTGGGGCGCACCCTGGTGCCGAAGTCGATCACATGGCATTGTCCGTGCCATCCGCTCACGCGCACACCCCAGCCCGTGCGCGGAGGACGCACACGACGCGCACAGTCCGGGAGCCGACCATGTCGACCGAGAGTCCCCAGCCGCTCTGGCAGCCAGACCCCGAGCGCATCGCCCGGGCACGGATCACCAGGTTCCAGGCCTGGGCCGCCGAACGCCACGGCGCCCCCGCCGAGGGCGGCTACGCGGCCCTGCAACGCTGGTCCGTCGACGACCTCGACACCTTCTGGAAAGCCGTCACGGAGTGGTTCGACGTCCGCTTCTCGACCCCCTACGCGCGCGTGCTCGGCGACCGCTCGATGCCGGGCGCCCAGTGGTTCCCCGAAGCGACCCTCAACTACGCCGAACACGCCCTGCGAGCGGCCGCCACCCGCGCGGACGAACCGGCCCTCCTGTACGTCGACGAGACGCACGAACCCCGCCCCGTCACCTGGGCCGAGCTGCGCCGCCAGGTCGGCTCCCTGGCCGCCGAACTGCGCACGCTCGGCGTACGCCCCGGCGACCGCGTCAGCGGCTACCTCCCGAACGTCCCGCAGGCCGTGGTCGCCCTCCTCGCCACAGCCGCCGTCGGCGGCGTCTGGACCTCCTGCGCACCCGACTTCGGCGCCCGCAGCGTCCTCGACCGCTTCCAGCAGGTCGAACCCGTCGTCCTCTTCACGGTCGACGGCTACCGCTACGGAGGCAAGGAACACGACCGACGCGACGTCGTCGCCGAACTGCGCCGCGAACTGCCCACCCTGCGCGCCGTGATCCACATCCCGCTCCTCGGCACCGAGGCACCCGAGGGCGCCCTGCACTGGTCGGCCCTCACCTCGGCGGACACGGACCCCGTCTTCGAGCAGGTGCCCTTCGACCACCCCTTGTGGGTGCTCTACTCCTCCGGCACGACCGGCCTGCCCAAGGCCATCGTCCAGTCCCAGGGCGGCATCCTGGTCGAGCACCTCAAGCAACTCGGCCTGCACTGCGACCTCGGCCCGGAAGACCGCTTCTTCTGGTACACCTCGACCGGCTGGATGATGTGGAACTTCCTCGTCTCCGGCCTGCTCACCGGCACCACGATCGTCCTCTACGACGGCAGCCCGGGCTACCCCGACACCGGCGCCCAGTGGCGGATCGCCGAACGCACGAAAGCCACCCTCTACGGCACCTCGGCCGCCTACGTCATGGCCTGCCGCAAGGCCGGGGTGCACCCGTCGCGCGACTTCGACCTCTCCTCCGTCCAGTGCGTCGCCACCACCGGCTCGCCCCTGCCACCCGACGGCTTCCGCTGGCTCCACGACGAGGTCCGCGACGACCTGTGGATCGCTTCCGTCAGCGGCGGCACCGACGTGTGCTCCTGCTTCGCCGGTGCCGTACCCACCCTCCCGGTCCACGTCGGCGAACTCCAGGCCCCGTGCCTCGGCACCGACCTGCAGTCCTGGGACCCGAACGGCAGCCCCCTCGTCGACGAGGTCGGGGAACTGGTCGTCACCAACCCCATGCCGTCGATGCCCATCCACTTCTGGAACGACCCCGACGGCAGCCGCTACCACGACAGCTACTTCGACACCTACCCCGGCGTATGGCGGCACGGCGACTGGATCACCGTCACGTCCCGCGGATCCGTCGTCATCCACGGCCGCTCCGACTCCACGCTCAACCGCCAGGGCGTCCGCATGGGCTCCGCCGACATCTACGAAGCCGTGGAACGTCTCCCCGAGATCAGGGAGTCCCTGGTCATCGGCATCGAGCAGCCCGACGGCGGCTACTGGATGCCCCTCTTCGTCCACCTGGCCCCCGGAGCCGTCCTCGACGAGACCCTGCTGAACCGCGTCAAGCAGACGATCCGCGAACAACTGTCACCGCGCCACGTCCCCGACGAGATCATCGAAGTGCCCGGAGTCCCGCACACCCTCACCGGCAAGCGCATCGAGGTCCCCGTCAAGCGCCTCCTCCAGGGCACCCCGCTGGAGAAGGCGGTCAACCCGGGCTCCATCGACAACCTCGACCTGCTGAACTTCTACGAGGACCTGGCCCGCAAACGCGCCTGACCCCACCACAACTCGACGTCACCACGGCGCAGGCCGCAGCCCACACCCGCACACACGCTGTGACCTGCGCCTTCTTGCCGTCCTTGTGCTGTCGACCGAGTGCGAACTCCCACGGCGCCCGGCTCACTGTCAGTGCCGACGATTACTGTGAGTGAGCATTGATCGACCGCGCACAGGGGGAAACAATGGCGCACACAGACAACCGGACCATGCGCCGCGCACTGCGCCGCGAAATCGCCGGCACCATCGGCCTGCTGACCGACGAGCACGATTTCCGGGCCATGCGGCGCTACCGCAGCTTCACCTTCGACGACCACGCCACCTACCTGAAACAGGTGGAGGGCCTCCTCAGGACCCGAGCCCTGCAGGGCGGCCACACCACGGTGGCACTCTTCGACCCCGAGGAGTACGCCGAGTTCTGCGCGCGGAAGGGACTCGACCCCGACAGCCCGTCGAGCCGCACCCGCTTCACCGCACAGATCGCCCTCACCGGCCCGACCCTTCCCTACGACGGCCGGCCACTGGCCGACCTGCTCCCCGCCCTCGTCGACGAGGCCGTGCGGCAAGCCACCTGGGAGTACGCGACCACCCTCCTCGCCCGCCTGGGCGCCTGCACCGCCTGTGGCGAGGACATCGGACGCGCGGCCTTCACCCGGGCCTCCGACCTGCTCGTCCGCATCCTCGACACGGCCCCACCAGGCCACCGCCACCTCGTCTGCAGCGTCACCGGATCTCCCGAAACCCTCATCGCCGCCCTCCACATCACCGACCAGGGGGCCGAGCCGAAACCGGACGAGACCGAAGCCCTGGAGTTCACCACGGTCCTCGCCCTCGGCCTGGCCACCAACAGCCCCGGCGGACTCGTCATCCGCACCAGCGCCCCAGGCACACCCGACCGCGTCTACGGCTGGCGCATGCGCGCCTACGGACTCGAACCCCTCACGGCGGGAGAGGTCTTCGACGCCTACTGCACCGACGTCGAATCCGGAGACCTCATCTCCCCGGAATCCAACGTCGACTACTGCACGCCGCCCGACCTCGGAGAGGAGAAACCCGCCCAGGGGCATCACCACTGAACACGGGAGGGGCGCCCCACCTCAGTGGAGCGCCCCTCGCCGGGCAGCCGCCGGCCGGCCGTGCCGGACCTACTCGCCCGACAGCACCGCCTGCGCCGCACTGCGCGCGTCCTCGGCACTGTCCGTCGCCCGCGCCGCCGCGGCAGCCCGCTCGCACTGCGCCAGCGTGTACTTCGCCAGCGTCGCCCGGACATAGGGAATCGACGCCGCACCCATCGAGAGAGAGGTGACGCCCAGACCGGTCAGCACACACGCGAGCAACGGGTCGGACGCGGCCTCACCACAGACACCACAGCTCTTGCCCTCGGCCTTCGCCGCCTCGGCGGACAGCTCCACCAGGTCGAGCAGGGCGGGCTGCCACGGATCCTGCAGCCGGGACACCGCACCCACCTGACGGTCGGCGGCGAAGGTGTACTGGGCGAGGTCGTTGGTCCCCAGCGACAGGAACTCGACCTCCTGCAGGATCGAGCGAGCCCGCAGCGCCGCCGACGGGATCTCGACCATCGCGCCGAACTTCGCCCGCAGCCCGGCCTCCCGGCAGGCGTCCGCGAAGGCCCGGGCGTCCGTACGGTCCGCCACCATCGGGGCCATGACCTCCAGGTAGACCGGCAGCCCCTCCGCGGCCTTCGCGAGCGCGGTCAGCTGGGTGCGCAGAACATCCGGGTGGTCGAGCAACGTCCGCAGGCCCCGCACGCCGAGCGCCGGGTTCGGCTCGTCGGCCGGCGTGAGGAAGTCGAGCGGCTTGTCCGCGCCCGCGTCCAGCACCCGCACCACGACACGTCCCTCGGGGAACGCCTCGAGCACCTGGCGGTAGGCGGCGACCTGCTTCTCCTCGGACGGCGCCTGCTTGCTGTCGTCCAGGAAGAGGAACTCCGTACGGAAGAGACCGACACCCTCGGCACCGGCCTCGACAGCGGCCGCCACATCAGCGGGGCCGCCAATGTTCGCGAGCAGCGGCACCTTGTGACCGTCCGCCGTGGCACCGGGCCCCGTCGAGGCCGCCAGCGCAGCCTTCCGCTCGGCGGCCGCGGCCTCGAGCTGCGTCTTCTTCTCGTCGCTCGGGTCCACGAAGATCTCGCCCGTGCTGCCGTCGACGGCGATCATCGTGCCCTCGGCGATCTCACCGGCACCAGGCAGCGCCACCACGGCCGGCACACCGAGCGCACGCGCCAGAATCGCACTGTGGCTGGTCGGCCCGCCCTCCTCGGTGACGAAGCCCAGCACCAGCGTCGGGTCCAGCAGCGCGGTGTCGGCCGGAGCGAGGTCACGGGCGACCAGGACGTAGGGCTCGTCGCTGTCGGGAACGCCCGGCATCGGCACCCCCAGCAGACGGGCGACGATGCGGTTCCGCACGTCGTCGAGGTCCGCCACGCGGCCGGCGAGGTACTCACCGGCACCCGCCAGCAGCTCGCGGTAGGAGGCGAACGCGTCGTAGACCCCGCGCTCCGCCGTACTGCCCACGGCGATCCGCCGCTCCACATCGGCCATCAGCTCGGGGTCCTGGGCCATCATGGCCTGGGCCTCGAGCACCGCCTGGGCCTCGCCCCCGGCCAGATTGCCACGCGCTATCAGGTCGGCGGCCACAGCCTCCACGGCCTTGCGGGCGCGCCCCTGTTCACGCTCCGCCTCCTGCGCCGGGATCTGCTTCGCGGGCGGCTCGAGCACCGCCGTTCCCATGTGCCGAACCTCGCCGATCGCCACACCGTGGCTCACACCGACGCCTCGCAGGGTTGTCTCCATCTCACCCGTCTCCGATAGAGCGGCGGGCCCCGCCGCCGCGTTGGTTGTGGTACTCGCCGTCATCACGACGGCACGGACGTCACTTCCAGAGGAAGAGACTGTCGCCGGCCTTCACATCGCCGTCGATACGAAGATCGGAGAGAGCTTCGGCCGTGGCCTCCAGTGCCACGACCGGGCAGACCGCGGACTTGCCGGCGGCCTCGACGGCGGCCGGGTTCCAGCGCACGACGCCCTGACCGCGCCTGACGGTGTCGCCCTTGTTCACGAGCAGCTCGAAACCCTCGCCGTTGAGCTGCACGGTGTCGATGCCGAGGTGGGTGAGCACACCGTGCCCGTTCTCGTCGACGACGACGAACGCGTGCGGGTGCAGAGAGACGATGACGCCGTCCACGGGCGAGACGGCCTCGGAAGGCTCACGTACGGGGTCGATCGCTGTGCCCGGGCCGACCATGGCCCCGGAGAAGACGGGATCCGGCACGGCTGCCAGTCCGATGGCGCGTCCTGCGAGCGGGGACGTCACGGTGGTCATGGGAAACCTCCCAGGGGTGGAGATCGATATGGCCGTCCTTGTAGGTACCGGACGGCACACTGTTCAGCAGCGTATGTCACCTGAAGTGCCGGTTCCGCGTGAGCACTCCGAAGTGGTCTAGACCATACCCCAAATCGATTTGCACCCGCTCCGCGGCCGCGTGTACAGTCGTACTCCTGCTTGGGGCTGAACGGCGCAACCTTGCGTCCCGGCCGAGCAGCATCCAACTTGTCAGATCCTAATCTCTGGGTCGCCTTCTGCATGCCTGCAGGACGGTGGTCAGGGGGCCGGAAAAACACTGATAGAGTTTGGAACACCGAAGGGAAGCCCGGAGGAAAGCCCGAGAGGGTGAGTACAAAGGAAGCGACCGTTCCTTGAGAACTCAACA
>NZ_JBIBEQ010000017.1:0-141642 GCF_042955215.1 Streptomyces sp. NPDC012466
CCCCGCGGAGCGGGTACCGTATCGCTGCGCGATACGCAAGCGAACACCCGCGCTGCGCGCAGGTGTTGTGCTCCCGCTCCGCGGGAGCGCTCGCGGGACGCTCCGCGTCCCGCTCATCCCGGTTGCTGCGCAACCGGGATGACACTCCGTCCGCTGCGCTCCCGGAGCCACGAGGGCTGCGCCCCCGCAAGGGTCTTCCGCTGCGCTCCAGACCCCGCCCCCCGCAACCACGAGCCAAACTGACCATCAGGACCGGATGACCAGTCAAAGTCACACCACTCCCCGCCACTTCGCTCACCCGTGCCCTCGCTGTTCAAAATCGTGTCGCACTGCCGCACCCTTGATCTTCAACCAGCCCACCCTCATCAGGAAAGTCCAGAACCACCCCACAACGGCTACACAACTTCCCATCCTCAGCCGGCGTGCCACACGCCCTGCAAATCCGGTGGCCCTTCACGTCCTCACTCCCCTGCCTCATGACCCTCCGATGAGCAGCTTGAAAGGGATGGTGGATTAGAAGCGGAGTACCCATGACACCAAAGCCGGTTCACGAAACCGTATGCCTCATTCTTATCCACCGATAAGGTCTGGAACGCGACCTCGCTGGGGGATTCTCACACCTGCCTTCTGGGGCGAGGTCCGCAGGCCCCGGACGGCCCGGTGGCCTCATGGGCGACGGCACCATAGGTTGATCACTCGCCCTGCTCTGTATTTCAGCTGTTCAGGGTGGCTTGGGAGAAAAGTTGAAGAAAGTTGTCGTCGGATGTCGAGGACCTGCTTCCTGCTCCGACTGAAGGGTGACAGCGCGCCAACGGGGTGCGCGAGATGGGGAGGACACCCGAGATGAAGTACGTTGCGATGATCTACGGCAGCCAGGCCAAGTGGGACTCTTTCCCGGCCGAGGCGTGGCCGGAGGCGATCGCCAAGCAGGAGGCGTTCAACACGAAGTACCGCGAAAGCGGCGAGTTGGTGGGTGCCTACGGCCTCGCGGATGCCGCTGCCGCCCAGCTGGTGCGCCGCAAGGACGGGGCCCCCGCCATCACCGACGGGCCTTACCTGGAGACCAAGGAGTACATCGCCAGTTTCTACCTCCTGGATTGCGAAAGCCTTGAGCGGGCGCAGCAGATCGCCGCGGACATGCCGTTCGCCGATGTGGAGCCGGTGGAGTTGTGGCCTGTGCTGCACGAGTCCGCGGCGGACATGTGAGCACCGCGCACCACGGCGTCGAGGACCTGCTGCGCGAACTGGCGCCGCAGGTCCTCGGCACGCTCGTCCGCCGGTACGGCGCCTTCGACGCGTGTGAGGACGCCGTTCAGGAGGCGCTGCTGGCCGCCGCCCTGCAGTGGCCCGAGGCGGGCGTACCGGACAGCCCGCGGAGCTGGCTGGTGACCGTCGCTTCCCGCAGACTGGTCGACCAGGTGCGCAGCGAGGCGGCACGTCGCCGCCGTGAGGACGCCCTTGCACTGGCCACTCCGCAATCCGCACTGCTGGCCTGTGCCGCTGACGACGTGCCGGCATCGGACCGGGACGACTCCCTGGCCCTGCTTTTTCTGTGCTGCCATCCTTCGCTGTCCGCGCCGAGCCAGATCTCGCTTACTTTGCGTGCGGTCGGCGGCTTGAGTACCGCGCAGATCGCCGCGGCCTTCCTGGTGCCTGAGGCGACGATGGCCCAGCGCATCAGCCGGGCCAAGCAGGCCATCAAGACGGCCGGCACCACTCTGTCCCTGCCGGAGGGCTCCGAGGGTGCCGAGCGGCTGGCGGCGGTCCGGCACGTGCTCTACCTGATCTTCAACGAGGGCTACACCACCACCAGCGGCAGCGACTTGACCGCGCCGGGACTGTCCGCCGAGGCCATCCGGCTCACCCGGCTGCTGCACCGTCTCGTGCCCGAGGACACCGAGACCGCGGGGTTGCTCGCGCTGATGCTGCTGACCGACGCGCGCCGCCTGGCACGTACCGGACCCCACGGCGAGATGGTGCCCTTGGCGGAACAGGACCGGGGCCGGTGGGACCGTGGGCTCATCGCGGAAGGTGTGGACCTGATCAGCCGCACCCTGCCCCGCGGGCAGGTCGGCCCTTACCAGCTCCAAGCGGCCATAGCCGCGGTGCATGACGAGGCCGAGCACACCGACGCCACCGACTGGCCGCAGATCCTCGCCCTGTACGACCTCCTGGAACAGTTTGGGTCGAACCCGATGGTCAGCCTCAACCGCGCCATCGCGGTCGCCATGGTCCGAGGACCGAATGCCGGCCTGGACCTGCTGGCGAAGCTGGAGAGCGACAAGCGCCTGACGCACCACCACCGGCTGCTCGCCGCCCGTGCCCACCTGCTGGAGATGCTCGGCCGACACCAACTCGCCGCGCACGCCTACCGGGAGGCTGCCGCCCGCACCACCAGCGCCCCCGAGCGCCGCCATCTCACTCACCGCGCCCACCGCCTGGGAAAGCCGACATGACCTGGACCGAGCGCACGCAGTGCCCAGGGCGCGCATCTCCTGCCGCAATGGGGCGGATCAGGTCCCCGGTCGTCCTGCTCGCGGCACAGACGTGCCCCGTCCCTCGTAGGACGGGGCACGTCTGTGCACAGAGGCTCTGACCGGTCAGCCGGCCCGTTCGGCGGTGTGCTCGGCGAAGGACCGTGCCAGTGCGCTGAGCCGCTCGGGGTTTCGGTCGAGTGCCTTGCGGTTCAAGAGTTCGACGAGTGTGAAGAAGGCGTCGTCGTTTTCCATCCTCACGTCCAGCAGCATCGCGAGTTCACCGGGCCTGTCGAACGGCACGCGGCGGGAGGCCTGTTCCTCGCTCCCCTTGCTGCTCTTTGGTGAACGGGAGTCAGCGCGAGGTTCCGGGATCGCCTCCGCTGCCGGTGAGTCCTTCGACGGTTCCAGGTCGTTGGCCGAGGTCTCCCCCAGGCTGTCGGCTGCCGATGGCCCTTCCGTCGAGCCGGTGATTACGCCGTAATCACCGGCCGGTTGGTCCGTCGTCCCGCCCTTACCCGCATCGGCTGGCCTCTGCGGCGCGCCGCGCTTCGATGAGCGTGACTCCTCTTCCTTGGCCACGCGCTCCGCTTTGAGCTCTTCCAGAGCGGCCGCCTGCTGTTCAACCGGCTTGCCACCGACTGCGCGCAGCAGATCGATGGGCTCCTCACCGATACGGGCCTGGAGTTCCGGAGTCAGCTTCAGTAGGGCCAGGCGCTGGGAGATCCAGCCCTGGGAGCGGTGGAGGCGTTTGGCGAGGGCGCGCTGACTGCCGTGAATGTCCAACAGGCGCTGGAGTGCGCGGGCTTCGTCGAGTTCTTCGAGGTCCTGGCGGTGGATGTTGGCAACGAGAGCGGATTCGAGCAGTTCTTCGGGGGTGGTCCCCTGATCGTCGCTGACCATGACCTTGACCGTGGCCAGGCCGGCCTCCCGGGCAGCAGCGAGGCGGCTGCTGCCGTCGATCACGACATAGGTGGTGTCGGGCTCGAGGTCGGACTCCCGTTCCGGGTTGATCTTGACGTAGGCGTCGCGGTTCATGACCGTGATGGCCTGCTTCTGGCCATGGGTCTTGAGGCTGCCCGCGAGGTCGGTGAGGTCCCCGAGCGTGGAGCGGGGGTTGTCGGGGTTGGGGCTGATCCGATGGACGGGGAGCTCTGTGGGCGGGGCGATGCCCTCAGTGGGGACTCCGGTGGCGGCCGCGACGGCTTGGCGGCGGGCGCTGACCGTACGCGCCGTCCCGCCGAATCGGCCGGAGCCCAACTGGTCGGCCTTGCTCACGAGACCTCCCTTGCCAAGGCGCGCATGCCGACGGCCTGCTGCGACTTGGGCGCGTAGGACAGTAGGGGCTTCTTCACGCGGACTGCTTCCTTCTGCTCCTTGAGGTCGCCGATGAGTCCGACGACTCGCGGATCCTTTATGTCCACCCATCCCTGCAGCGAGGAGGTCGCGATGTATCCGCGGCGGGAGTCGTAGAGGTTGACGACGATGCCGAGATAGTCGATGTCGACTTGGAGGTCGCCGCGCAGGTCGTCGATCTGGGTGGTGAGCAGCTCGTAGGCGTCGGCGGAGCTGTCTTCGGCTTGCACGACGATGAGGGCGCCGGACTGGCCGGGCTTCTCACCGTCGCGTCGGCGGCCGTAGTAGGCGGCGGCGTCCATGCTCAGGCCGAGGCTGGGCGGGCAGTCGACGATGATTACGTCGTAATCAGCCTCCAGCGGGGCAAGGGCCCGCTCGAGCGCGGCTTCTCGGGCGCGTACGGCGGACAGGCGTACGTCGAGCAGGAACGCGTCGTTGCAGGCGGGCAGGAGGTGAAGGCGGCCGCCGAAACTGTCCTCGTCGACGGAGACGATGAGGTCACGCAGGTCGCCCTTGGGGTCGCCCGCCATGTGGTTGGTCAGGCTGTCGCCGTTCAACGGCAGAGGGGTGCCACCGAGTTGGTTGGTGAGGTGGCACTGCGGATCGAAGTCAACGAGGAGAACGCGCAGCCCCAGGCCGGGCAGGTTCTCGATGTCGAGCGGGTCGGATACCGCCTCGGCGTCGTCGTTGTGCGTCTCGCTGGCGCGCAGGGCCTTGGTGAGGGCTTTGGCGACGCGTACGGGATGGAGGGTGTTGGGGTCTTCGGCCAGGGCCTCGCCGAGTCCGGCGGTGACGGCGGTCTTGCCGACTCCCCCCTTTTGGTTGCAGACGATGATGCGTCGGGTGATCGCGGGGCGCTCGATCTCCGGGGCGGGGTTGGCGTCGAGCCACAACTGGACCGACTGGGCGAGGCCCTGGATGAGGGAGACGCGTCGGTCGGCGGCGATCCGACGGAACTCCTCCCACTGGCCGGGGGGGAGGAAGGTGGAGAAGGAGTCGGCGCCGGCGGTGTCGATCGAGGCAGGGGTGGAGGCGAGGCTGCACCAGTCGGTGATGCCCTGCTCAACGGCGGCCTGGATCTCGATGCCGTACTGGGCGGCTCTGATCTTGAGGTTCTGCCGGAGCCATCCCGGCAGTTTGGAGACGACCTTCTCGCGGTCGCTGGAAGTGGCTGGCGAACTCATGGAGGACACCATACTAACGCGCATGATCAAGTGCAGCATTGACACGTTAGTTAGACCAAGTTGATGAGGTGGAGGACTCCAACGGTGATTACGCCGTAATCACTCAGCGGCATCCAGGCGCCCGGGCGGGGCGTCCGTTGCGCGGCGAGCGCCGAGCAGGATGCAGCGGGGCGGGCCCGTGTCCGGGCCGGGAGCAAGTGACACCCACATCGCCGCCGCCAGGTGCGGTGATTACGGCGTAATCACCGCACCTGGCGGCGGACAGCCCGGGATTTGGTCCCGATGGCAAGCCAGGTCGTCCTATGGGTCCTGATCAGCGCGGGGTCTCTGACGCCGAAGCGGTGCAGGCCTCAGGGGACCGCGAAGCCTGCTACATCCAGTACCGCCGCGACGTGGGGGAGTGGTACGGAAGTCGGCGTCCATACGCCCAGGATCGCGCCCGACGCGTCGACGGACGCCTCGTCATCCCCATGAGCCTGGCCAGCAGTGGGTGCCGCCGCAGGAAAGACCGACAGGGCGTGATCCTGCGGAACGTCTTCGGCCAGTGCGGCTTCGTGCGGCGACGCCCATGCCTCAGATCAGGCAGGTGCCAGGCAAGATCAGCTTCCGCGTTCACCACGACGAGCTCGAGCCATCACCGGGGGAGGTCCACGACGGGAACCGGTCCAGACTCGCGGTCGATATGTACGGCTTACGTACGCGAACCGTACGGTTTGCTGCGATAGGGTGATCGCTAGGAGGTGTTTCATGTCCGAGTTGTTCGACGCGGTCGATGCGCTGGTCGCCTCCCGCGCTGCGCTGCCGTCGGTGGAGGAGCGCAAGCGTCTGCGTCAGGCTCACGGTCTGACGCTCGACGAGGTGGCTGCCGCGCTGAAGGTGCGTCGGGCGACGGTTTCCGGCTGGGAGTCGGTCAAGAAGCCGGTCGAGCCGCGTGGGCCGGAGCGGGAAGCGTATGCGCGGCTGCTGAACAAGCTCGCGGAGCTCTACCCCACGCCCGCCGCGGCACCGGCGACGGCCGGCGGCCGGCTCGGCCCGGCGGAGCAGTCTCAAGCCCCGGGTCCGGCTGTGGACGCCGCGCCCACGACGGAACGGGAGATCACTCAGACCGTCCCCGCCCCCGTCCCCCAGCCCGCCTCTCCCGCCGAAGAGGCCGCCCGGCGCCCGGCGCGCGCCGTCAGTGGCGCGTCGACGTCACGCCGCCCTGCCGTTCGGAGCGCCACCCCGGCCAACGCTCTGGCGGGCGGCACCGACGCGCGTTTCGAGAACGGGCCGCTCGCGGTGGTCGACGTCGACGCCGACGGCCAGGTCCTCGCCTACTGCACGGGCGGCCTGGTCCTGGACGTGCCCGCCAAGAGCATCGCCGCCTTGGTGGACTGGACACTGACGGAGGCGAAGCTGGGGCAGCCGAGGTTGTCCGGCCCGGGCAAGGACGCCGACCCGCTGCTCGTGCTCACCGAGGCCGCCCTGGAGCGCTACGGGCTGCCGGTCACCCTGACGGATGAGGAGCGACGCGCCGGGCGGATCCCGGAGAACCACAAGGTCATCAAGCAACTGGCGCGCGCCGACTGGAAGCTCACGAAGCGAGGGTTCGGGCCGTGGGCGCGGATCTACCGCCCGGCCACCGGGTCGGAGCGGGCGTGCGTACAACTGTGCATCCCCTCCTGGCACGCGCTGGACACACGTCACTGGGGCAACGCCGCTGAGCTTCCGCCGGCGGAGCTCGCCCGGGTGCTGGGCGTGTACGCGTCGCGGGTGATGACGCCGCGCGGCTCCACCGCCGTCACCGGCCTGGAGCTGATGACCGCGCTGCACCCGCCGACCCGCGCCTCCGAACCCGACGAGACGGGCAAGCGGCACTCCGAGCACAACCCCGGCTCCCTGGGCAAGGAGCCGGTCGACTGCGCCCCGTGCGAGGCCCCGGACGGACACCCGCTCCTGGCGGACCTGCCGCGCTTCCACGTCCGAGGCCCGGCGGAGAAACTGTTCGAGGAAGCCTGTGACTGGGCTCGGCCGATGACCGACGCCGAATGCACCCTGCGGCACCTGGTCGGCATCGACGTGAACATGGCCTTCGCCGCCGGAGCCAACGGTCTGGTCGTCGGGCTCGGCGCTCCGACTCACGTCAAGCAGCCGATGTTCGACCCGAAGCTGCCCGGCTCATGGCTGGTCGACCTGTCCCACGTGGATCTGTCCCGGGTGAAGATCGGCAAGGACAAGTGGGCCGAGCTGGACGCCGGCTTGCTGCCCAGTCCGTTCACGCCGAAGGGCGAGCGTCCCGAGGGTCCGGCCTGGTACGCGACTCCGACCGTGGCGTACGCGGTGGAGCTGGGTTACGAGGTACGGCCGATCGAGGCGTGGGTGCGTTACGAGAGCGGCCGCTACCTGGACGGCTGGTACCAGCGGCTACGCGACGCCTACTTGGCCACCATGGCCGATCTCGGTGTGCATGCGGACATGGAGCCGGCGGACTTCCTGGCGGCGATGAACGGCTACGGGGAGCACGATCCCGAGTTGGCGATCGTCGTCTCAGCGATCAAGGCGACGGTCAAGGGCGGCCTGGGCAAGTTGCGCGAACGTCCACGCGGTGAGGGCTGGCGGCCGGGCCAGCCGTGGCGGGCGCTGTCGCGCCCGACGTGGCGGCCGGACATCCGGGCAGCGGTCATCTCCCGTACCCGCGTGAACCTGCACCGGAAGATCATCAAGCACGCGGCCTTCACCGGCCAGTACCCCGTGGCAGTCCTGTCCGACTGCGTCGTGTACGCGGCCGGAGGCACCAGCCCGCTGGACTTCCTGCCCTACCGGGACGGCAAGCCGCTGCCCGGCGGCTTCAAGGTCGGCATCAACCCGGGCCTGGTCAAGCACGAGGGCACCCAGACCGTCCTGTGGGGCGAAGAGGTCCGTGAGCGGTTCAACGCTCCGGAGCTCAACCTCGCCCGGTACATCAAGGACGGCACCGTCACCGACGTCGACAACGGAGAGTAGGAGAGGGCGACGATGAGTCTGTTCGGTGACGGCCTGGAAGCCGCGGTACAGAAGGCATTCACCCGCCCGGCGCCCAAGACCGCGCCCGCGCAGATGCGGTACCTGGTCAAGCAACTCAAGAGCACCAGGGCGGTCGCCCAGATGCTGCGCATCTCCCAGCGCACCGTCGAGCGGTACGTGAAAAACCAGATCAAGAAGCCGCGACCGGATCTCGCCGCGCGCCTGGAGCGCGAGGTGAACAGGCGGTGGCAGCCGCAGATCCGGGCCAAGGCCCGGCAGAGGGCGGCGACGACCGGCGGCATCGTCATCGACACCCGTGCCCGCATCGGTTACACGGCGCCGGTGGGCACGACCGACGACGCCCGGATCCGGCACCTGACCGTGGCGTTGCCGCCGCACTACGCCGCCCGTCTCTTCGACGCACAGCAGGCCGGCGCCGGCGACCAGCAGTTGCAGCAGATCGCCGCTGAAGGGCTCAAGGAGATGTACTTCCAGGACGGCGGCCGCCGCGCCGGCTCTCTGGAGGAGGTCCGCTTCACCGACATCGAGCACATCGAGTTCGACCTCTAGCAGCCCTGGTCCGGACAGCCTGTGAGCCCGGACCGATAACCCGGCCTCACTCGACTGCCATCCCACTGCGTCCCCTCCAGCCCGCACCGCCTTCTACGGTGTCGCCCTCGTCACGGTGTACATGGATGCTGCGGGCGAGTTCTCGTACTGGAGCGAGTCTGGCGCAGAAGTCTCCTGCTGGTACAGCAAGGTGCTCGCGTGCGGGTCACCACCGGGCCGCAGCTGCCACAGCCCGTCATGAGACTGCGGGCCGACAACGAGTCCAGGGATGTGGCTGAGCAGCGTGGTACCAGGGGCCTTCGCCGGCCCCTGGACCCCGCTGCCCCGCCACATCCCGGCGCGAATCGGTTTCGTCGTGGCGCAGGCCGTACGCGCCGGGAAGTGGCGGGTACGGGTGGGCAGACGTTCCGTGGGACGAGCACCTTCAGTGGGGGTAGTCCTGCCTGTGACTGCGGACCGGAACGGGGCTCGGCCGTGGGGTGAGGTCGGTTCGTTCCCCGGGAGTGCCATTCGAGGGTGGTGACGACCTGAGCACGCCGTCCGGCCGTGCGGAAGTGCAGGGGTTGCGTGGGCCGTGGGGTGAACGGCGCGGCTCCTGTTGAGGTAAGAGAGCGCGCTCGCCAATCAGCCTCTGACCTGCGCATATACCTCGAACAACCAAGACCGCAGGAACTGGCAGGCAGTTCCTGCGACAGCAGAGGGCGACCGCAGGAACTGAGTGAACAGTTCCTGCGGTCGTGTCACCCAGTTCTGTGAGCCGCACACCACGATCTGAGGGACCGTGACCACGATCCTGAGGTCTGGCACCACGGCTGGAGGATCGTGGTACCCAGATCCTCCAGCCGTGGCAGATTGACGTGACGTACATGAGTGGGCGGCGTCGCGGTCGCATCCGGCAGGCACGAACCCTGAGCGATTCAGCAGGCGACACGGGTCGGCAGGCGGGGTTGATTGACTTCCTGCTCATGTACGTTAAGTTCATCTGGTCGGCCTCGAAGCCGCCTCTCATGAACCGTCAGACAACCCCCGTTCACGGAGGGCCCCGTTGGGAGCAGTACGCAGGCTGGTTGATGCCGAGACGGGCGAGGCGGTGCCCTATGCGCCGTATGCCTTCTCCGGCAGGCACACTCAGGTCGACAAGGCGCGCGTCGAGGCGATCACCGAATCCAAGGCGTTCACGCCCAGTCAGAAGTTCCTCGTCCTGTGGTGGATCGGAGTCTCGCCCGAGGGCATGGAACCGTTGAGGGCCACGGGGGCCGACATCGCCAAGCGGGTGGGGATGTCCACCGACGCTGTCGGGAAAATCAACAGGAAGTTGGCCAAGCACCGCATCCTGATCGTCCGCGGACGCATCGGCAACTACAACTTCTACCGGATCAGCCCGTACATCGCCTTTCACGGAACGGGACTCGAGCAGCGTGAAGCGGTGAAGACGTGCAACCCGCCGGACATCCCCGGATTCGACGAGAACGTGCCTGCACGGTGGGAGGCTCAGTGATCAGTAGCGACGACAAGCAGAAGAACCTTCAGCTGCTTGAGAAGACGGCAGGCATGACCGCCAACCAGCGTCTTGTCGTCATGCTCTACGCCCTGCATCCGACCGACCGGTCCGGAGCCGTACTCGAGACCGCGGCCAACCTGGCCAAACTCGTCGGAATGGCCGCGCCCGTCTTCTCCCGGACGCGCAAGCAGGTCATCGAGGCCGGCTGGCTCGAGGAGACCGAGAGGCTCGGCCACATCAGGTACTACCGGCTCGCCCCCAAGCGCATGGGGGAGAACGTCGTCGTCCACCTCCGCCGCGCAACCTGACGTCCCACAGACCGCTCCTCATTGACGTGGAGTACATGAGGAGCGGTCTGCAGGACCGTTGCCCTTGCCCTTCGGGCAAGGGCAACGGTCCTGCTTGGCCGAACGAGGGTGGTCGCGGGGGATGCGTCCGCGGCTCCGGTCTCGCTCGAGAGTCGCTTGAGTCGCTGGCCAGCCGCGCCTCAGGCCCGGCCGGGGGGATCCGGTCGAGAGCCGTCCGAGTCGCCGGCCGACGATCCGGACAGGGGGGGTGCCTCACCGTGCCGCCTGCGGCAGCGACTGAAGAACAGCGACGGGACGCACGGCCAGTCGCTGCTGACCGTCGCGGAGAATCCCAGGTCAGAGTGGGTTCCAAGACCGGGCAGCGACTGAAGCGACCCAAGGGGCCGATATATGGGGGAGTGGGTGGTGCCCTGTGTGCGCGCGTGGGAGTCATATATAGGGGCTTGAGTCGCTTCAGTCGCTGCCTCGTCTTGCTTGAGGCCTATGACCTGCGGTTTTGCTCAGCAGTGAAGAAGTCATCCGGACAACTCCAGTCGCTGCACCGCTCTCTGAGTCGCTCGCCATCCCGATAACGCGTTGTGTTTCAGTTTCCTCAGGTGTTTCCTTCTGCCATCCCCGTTTCGCTAGTCTGTTCCAGTCGTTCAGTCGCTTGAGTCGCTCATGGGGGATGCGCATGGCTTCTGAGCTGCCCTTTTTACGTAGCGACTCACGGGGATCGGGTGTCGAGCGGACGGGCAACTCTCGTTCACTGGCGATCGCCCGATGGTGCGCCAGTCGGGGGTGGCCGGTTCATCCCCTTGCTCCCGGCCGTAAGACGCCGGCGGGCAACTGTGCCTCCTGTCGGGAATCCGGCCACACCCACGCAGGCTGCGGCTGTCCCGCCGCGGGCCGCTGGTGCCATGGATTTCGTGCCGCCACGCTGGACGTGACCAGGATCGAGCAGTGGTGGGGTGCAAACCCGGGACTGGGCGTGGGAGTCGCCTGCGGCCCCGCGGGGCTGGTGATCATCGATATCGATGCCCACGAGAGGTGCCTGCCTGAGCGGGACCGTTTGCTGCCCGGCATCGGCATCCCGGACGACGTCGACCTGACCGGACTCGCCAACGGGTTCCACACCATAGGTCTGCTGGCCGCACTGCGGGGCGTCACCAGCCCCGCCGACGACGACACGACGCTGCGCGTCCGCACACCGTCCGGTGGTCTCCACGTCTGGTACCGGGCCCATCTCGGGCATCAGTGGCAGTGTTCCACCGGGTCGGGCGGCGGCCGCGCGCTGGCCTGGCAGGCCGACGTACGAGCATGCGGTGGGTACATCGTCGCCCCCGGCACTTCGACCGAGGCGGGAACGTACGAGCCCGTCGGTGCCGTACGTGAGCCCGCGCCCCTGCCCGGCTGGCTCGCCCGCGAGTTGGAGCGCACCGGCCACTTGCCGCCCGCGCGCGTGCCGGCACCCCGGACGGTGCCGCCCCGCGCCCGGCAGGCAGTCATCGCGGCGGGAGGCGGCCGTGGAGCCGCGGCCCGGGCTCTGGCCGTGCTGCTCACCGAAGTGGCCGACTGCGCCGCCGTACCCGAAGGGGCGGCGTTCTCCGAGAAGTTGAACCGCGCTGCTTACACCGCCGGAGGCCTCGTGGCCGCAGGGCACCTGTCGGCGGACGAGGCGGAACGAGCCCTGGCAGAGGCGGCCGAATGCGCCCGCCCCGGCCAGGAGCGGCGCTACAGAGCCATCATCCGCAGTGGCCTGGGCGCCGGCCGGCTCCGTCCACTGTCGCTGGGAGGCCGAAGATGACCTCCGGACCTGACAGCACCCTCTTCGACGCCCAAGCGGTCGCCATGCAGATCCTCGCTCAGCCCGCCCTGGCCCCCCGGCAAGGCGTCGAGAGCGTCCCCACCGCCGTCGCGGGCGGCGGCGAGGCGACCGCCGACGGACTGCTGCCCGACACGCTCAGCGACCGCGGCAACGCCAAACTGTTCGTCAAGCTGTACTCGCACGACTACCGTCATGTGCCCGGCCTCGGCTGGTTCCGCTGGGACCGTACCCGCTGGCAGGCCGACGAGGACGACACTGTCATGTGGGCCGCCGGGGACCTGGCGGAGTCCCTCGCGAGCAGTGACCCGCGCGGGGTGTTCACGCCCGCCGCGCTGCAGCAGCACCGTCGCCGCGCACTCAGCACCAGCGGCATGAACGCGATGCTGACGCAGGCCAGGTCCGCTCCGGGCATGGTGCTCAACGCGTCCATGCTCGACGCGGATCCGTACGCGCTGTGCACCCCGGCCGGCATCGTCGACCTGCGCACCGGACTGATCCGCACTCCGGACCCGGACAAGGACTTCCACTCCCGCTCCACCACCGCGGCCCCGCAGCCGATGCCCACCCCGCGCTGGGACCGGTTCCTCGCCGATACCTTCGGTGGCGGACACGAGGGCGCGGAGATGATCGACTTCCTGCATCTGCTGCTGGGCTACTCCATCACCGGGGACGTCGGCGGGCAGGTCATGCCGTTCCTGTTCGGCTCCGGCAAGAACGGCAAGTCGGTGCTGCTGGACGTACTGATGAAGCTGCTGGGGGACTACGCCGACGCCGCGCCGCCGGGGTTCTTGATGGCCCGGCCCTACGAGGGGCATCCGACCGATCTGGCCGAACTGCACGGCCGGCGCGTGATCGTGTGCAGCGAGGTGAAGCCGGGGGACCGTTTCGACGAGGCACGGGTGAAGCTGCTGACGGGCGGCGACCGGATCAAGGCCCGGCGTATGCGGCAGGACTTCTTCAGCTTCGAGCCGACACACAAGCTGTGGCTGCTGGGCAACCATCGGCCGGAGGTCGGGACCGGCGGTTTCGCGTTCTGGCGGCGTATGCGGCTGATCCCGTTCGAGCGGGTGGTGCCCGACGACCGCAAGATCGACAACCTGGCCGACATCCTCGTCACCGAGGAGGGCCCCGGGATCCTCAACTGGCTGATCCTGGGCGCGCGTCGCTATCTGAGCGGCGAGCGGGACCTCACCGGGCCGGAACGGGTGCGGATCGCCACCACGGCGTACGCCGAGACGGAAGACCACACCGGACGGTTCCTCGCCGAGTCGTGCCGGCTGGAGGGAGACCTGCGGGCGGAACAAGCCCGGCTCTACGCGGCCTACAAGGCGTGGTGCCAGAATGAGGGCGCCCCGGCCATCTCGTCACGCGCCTTCGCAGCCCGGGTCCGCGAAGTGGTGGGACTGGCGTCGCCCAAGGAGATGATCCTGTCCAACCAGCGCAAGTACTACCCGGGTATCGGACTGGTTGCCGACGAGGAGACAGAATGAGCGCTCTCATCGCCGAGCACGAGCTCGTTCACGAGACCGACTTCGTCTGGCTCGAGGACATCGCGCGGCTCGACTACGTCCGCCAGAGCCTGGACCGGCTGCCCACCCGGCGCGGCAGGCCGGCGTACCACCGCGACGGGCGCATGGTCGGGTACGCGCTGCTGGGGCCCGGCGCCAAGCCGTCGCGTTCCTCGGGGACGTTCCGGCGCCGGGTCTTCTGGCTGCTGCCGCACGACCGCGACACGGACCCGCAGGGCCTGTACGCGACCGGGGCGCCCGCCGAGGCCGTCGATCCGCGCACGCTGGCACCCGGCGGCAAGGGCTGCAAGACGGAGCGGTCGGAGGGCGGACCGCCGTCGTTGGCGATGCGGGAGCTGGGGA
Organism: Streptomyces sp. NPDC012466; assembly: GCF_042955215.1. Lineage (NCBI taxonomy): Bacteria > Bacillati > Actinomycetota > Actinomycetes > Kitasatosporales > Streptomycetaceae > Streptomyces > Streptomyces sp. NPDC012466. Next base: position 14,054 of record NZ_JBIBEQ010000017.1, read on the forward strand.
TCACGCGGCCGTTGTGAGAGCACTCCGGCCGCCTGTCCCGGGTGGGCCGGGGACTTCGGTGCTCCACGGGCTTACAAAGAACCGGCCGACCGGTATATTTTCCGGGACTCGGTACTCCTGAGCGAGGAGCGAGTTCGATGTCCCATCCCTGGGCGGGGCCCGGGAGTGGCTGCTGCACGTGTTCGGGTTCCGGTCGATGACAGGGGGAGATCCGGAATGACGGATGGCATACAGGCACAGGTGGTGATCGCCGGCGGCGGGCCGGTGGGGATGGTGCTCGCCTGCGAGCTGGCGGGATACGGCCTGGTCACCGTGGTCGTGGAGGCCGGGAGCGCCGTGTCCCGGCGCCCCAAGGCGACCACCCTGCACGCCCGGACGGTCCAGTGCCTGGTCCGGCGCGGGTACCTGGACGGGCTGTCGCACTCGGGGGACGGGGCGGGGCAGGCGACCAGTCCGTTCCACTTCGCGGGAATCCCGGGGCTCGGCATCTCGGCGCCCGCGGCCGAACCGGAGCCGCTCCTCAAGCGGGCGCAGGAGGAACTGGAACACCACTTCGAGGAACGTGCACGGGCCGCCGGGGCGCTGATCCTGCGCGGGCACCGGGTGACCGGGGTACGGCAGGGCCCGGACGGGGTGCGGGTCACGGCCGCCGGCCCGGACGGCCCGGTGACGTGCACGGCCGAATACCTGGTGGGGGCTGACGGTGCCCGCAGCATTGTGCGCGAGCAGGCCGGGTTCGCCTCCCGGACGTATCCGGCGACCGTGTCCGCGCTGGCGGGCGACGTCCTGCTGGAGGAGCCGGGGGCGCTGGAGGAGGGGTGGCGGCGCACCCCGCGCGGGTGGATCGTCGCCAAGCACCTCCCGGGCGGCGGTACCCGCCTGCGGACGCTGAACTGCGCGGGTGCGCACAGCGAGCGTCACCGGCCGCCGACCCTGCAGGAGCTGCGCGCAGAGGTGTCCCGGATCGTCGGGCGGGACGTGCCGATGCGGGCCCCGAAGTGGCTGAGCAGGTTCAGCGACTTCTCGCGGCTGGCCCAGTCCTACCGCGAGGGGCGGATCCTGCTGGCGGGCGACGCGGCGCACGTGCACTTCCCGATCGGCGGGCAGGGCCTGAGCACGGGGTTGCTGGACGTCGTCGACCTCGGCTGGAAGCTGGCGCTCACGGTGCGCGGCCGGGCGGGGGAGGGGCTGCTCGACAGCTACGACCGCGAACGCCGGCCCGCCGCGCAGCGGGTCATCGACAACACGAGGGCCCAGCTCGCCCTGATGCGTCCCGCCCCCGAACTCGACCCGCTGCGTGCCCTGTTCGGTGAGCTGCTGGGCGGGGAGAGGGAGAGCGGCGTCCTGGCGTCCATGGTCAGTGCCCAGGACACGGTGCTGCCCCGCCGGGCTGCGGACGCCTCACCGTGGGAGGGAAGGTTTCTGCACAATGTCGGCCTGACCACCCGGCAGGGGCGGACGGATGTGATCGACCTGCTGGTGCCGGGCCGGCCGCTCCTGCTGCTCCTGGGCGCGGCGGGCGAGGGTGCCTACGCCGAGCAGGCGCGCGGATGGGCCGGGCTGCTGCGCGTGGTGCATGCCGAGCCGGCTCCCGAACTGCCCTGCGAGGCGCTGCTGGTGCGGCCCGACGGCTACATCGCCTGGGCGGCGGGCGGTGGTGCGCTGGATGCCGCCCTCACCGCGTACTTCGGCGCGGGCGGGGGCGCGGCGGATCGCGCGGCGGGGGGAGACGTGCTCGCCCCGGCCCTCAGCTGACGGGTGCCGCCTCGTGCCGGGCGGCGCGGTCCAGCAGCTCGGCGTGGACCCTGGAGCCCCGGTCCTCGGTGATGTCCACGGAGGCCAGGACGGAGGGGATCACCACGCTGGGCAGGATGTGCCGCAGCAGGGAGCTGACCCGGCCGGGCAGGTCCTGGTACTCGCACACCGCCTGGGACATGGCCTGGATGCCCGCGAAGGATCCCACCAGGACGTCGGCGGTCTCGGCGGTCGAGACATGGTCCAGCAACTCGCCCTGGGCCTGGGCCTTCTCCAGCAGTTCGTTGCCGACCTCGCTCCAGCGCACGAAGGGGCCGCTGCGGTCCAGGTCCTGGGCCTGCTGGTCGAGGGTGAGACGGACGCCGGCGCGGACCATGGGGTCGGTCTGGAGGCGGTGGGCGTGCAGCACCACCGTGTCCACGAGCTGCTGGACCTTGGAGGCACGGTCGGGGATGGGCAGGTTCTGGTCCTGCTCGGTCAGTACCCCCTCGGCCAGGTGCTCCTTGGAGGGGAAGTGAAAGTACAGCGCTCCCTTGGTGACCCCGGCCAGGGCGATGATCTCGTTGATCGTCGCCGCCTGGTAGCCGCGGTCCTCGAAGACCTTCGCCGCCGCCGACAGGATGGTCTGCCGCGTCCGGATCGCCCGGTCCTGCTTCGCCACTTCGGCCTCCTTCATTCGATGAGCCCGGAGACCCCCAATAAAAAACCGCCCAGTATGTATATTACAGATGGTGTGGCTTCGCGCAGCCCCCTGGGCGCCACCATGTTGAAAGAATCCGGGACAGCAGACGTCACGACGAGGGGAACTGCGGTGATCCTGCTGACGGGGGCCACGGGCACGGTGGGGCGGGCGCTGCTGCGCCAGCTCCCCGGCGAGGTGAAGGTTCGGGTCATGGCGAGGGATCCCGGGCGCGTCACCGGGACGCGACCGGGCGTGGAGACGGTCGCCGGGGACTACGAGGACGCCCGGTCGCTGGACCGGGCGCTGGCCGGGGTGCGGACGGCGTTCCTCGTCACCACCGCGGTCGGGGGGCGGGACGACGAGCGTTTCCTGCGGGCGGCGAGCGGCGCAGGGGTGGGGCGGGTGGTGAAGCTGTCCGCGGCGGCCGTCCTCGACGACCGCGCCCAGGACCTCATCACCCGGTGGCAGCGGGCCAGCGAGGAGGCGCTGCGCGGCTCCGGCCTGGAGTGGACCCTGCTGCGGCCGCGGGCGTTCATGTCCAACTCCCTGTCCTGGGCGGCGTCCGTCCGTTCCGAGGGGGTCGTGCGCGCGCTGAACGGGACGTCCGCCAACTCCTGTGTGGATCCCCGGGACATCGCCCGGGCCGCCGTGCGCGTGCTGACCGAGGAGGGGCACGGCGGGCGCGCCTATACGCTGACCGGCCCCGAGGCGGTCACCCCGGTGGAGCAGACGCGGCAGCTCGGCCGGCTGCTCGGCTTCCCGCTCAGGTTCGAGGAGCTGAGCCGGGAGGAGGCCCGGGCCGGTCTGGGCCGGCGCTATCCGGAGCCGGTCGTCGAGGCGCTGCTGGCGAGCGCGGAACGGCAGCGTGCGGGTGCCAAGGCCCGGGTGGACGGGGCGGTGTCCACGCTGATGGGGCGTCCGGCGGGGACGTTCCGCCAGTGGGCCCGGGACCACCTGGAGGCCTTCGCCCCGGTCACCGGATGAGTCGGTGTGAAGGCCTCCAGGTGGCGCGGGGCCGTGCTCACCGGCCGTCGCGCGGCAGGGCGGTCACCCGGTGACCGACGGCAGGGAGACGGTGCAGCGGAACACCAGCGCGTCGTTCTGGTGGGCGGTCACCAGAACGGACTCCTTGTGCCCCGACGCGGGCAGGCGCTGCGCCTCGACGACGCAGGGGGCGTCCAGCTCGACGTAGCGTGTGAACTCGCTGATGACGTCCAGGGGCAGGGACGCGCGGCCGAGGGTCGCGGTCGCCGCCTGGCGGGCCGCCTCCATCAGCACCATGCCGGGCACGTGGTCGACCATGTGGTCGAACAGCACGGGGTGGCGGGTGTCCACGCGAAGCTGCCAGCGGTTCGGCTGCCCGATCGGCGACAGGACGACGTCCGTGGGTGAGATGCGCCCGACGACCTGCGGGGCCTCCGGCGCGGTGAGCTGGATGACCTGCGGCATGCCGTCCTTGCCGAGGCGGCCGGCGCGCAGCCGCTGGTAGACCCGGGGCGTGACGCAGGTGAGCGAGCCGCCGCCGGTCGCGGCGAGCCGGCCGTCGCGGCGGATCTCCACCGCGATGCGGAACCCCAGCAGGTCCTTGCCGCGCAGCTTCACCTCCGAGCAGGTCACCTGGAGTTCCAGCGTCGCGGGGGTCCAGTCGACGCGGACGTGCCGGGGGTCGACGTGGACGCTCAGGTCGCTCACCAAGAAGTGGTGGCCGAGGGGGACGCCGAACTCGGCGTGCGCCAGGAGGATTCCGGCCTGCCGGATGGTTTCGGCGGCGATCAGCGGGTCGTGGCAGCCGTCCACATTGGTGAAGAAGCTGTGTCCGCGCGGCCACTGGGCGGCGAGCGTGTAGTGCTCGTCGTCGACGCGCGCCCAGTCGGTGAGCATCACCTCGGAGACACTGGCGCGGTGCACCAGTTCCTTGGGAACGGTGGTGGTCAGAGACGGGAAGCGCGGGACGAAGGCGCGCACCGGCGTCGTGTCGTTCTCCTCGGCGTGACGCGTGCCGGGTATCGGGCGTGCCACGCGGAACGTGCTCGCAGACATGTCTCTTCCCCCTGGGGCGCTGATGTGACGTCGATGCGGAGGGCCGCTCAGGTCTGTGAAGATACATACCACCCGGTTTAATTTCTAGCGGTACGAACCATTCCGGCTACGGGGCCCTGTCGAACGGCTTGTTCTCCCCGGATGACACTTCCGCCTCGTGTGTCCACCGAGTGGGGCCTACCAGGCCTTTCGTCGGGCCGAGTGGGGCGGGCGATGGATGCCGCGCAGTCGCGCACCGCATGTTTCGGCCGCGCGGCGGGTTTGTGGCGGCAGGGGAGAGTGCTCTCAAGCGGATCCGGAGCTGTTCTTGAGTGCCTGGGCCCACCCTTTCCTCAAACCCTGGAAGGGGGCGGCCGGATGGAGCGGGCAGAGGTGCTGCTTCGGGTGGAGCGCGGACATGCGAGCGAGGAGGAACTGGCCGCCCTAGCAGCGGTGTTGGGTGCGTTGCGCAGGAGTGGCCGAGAGGTGGACGAGGAGCCCGTGGCCCTCCCCGCGGCCTGGTGGGAGCGGCCGGCGGGCTATGTGGCGCCCGGTAGCTGGCGCTGAGGCCGGGGCCAGGCCGGAGAATTCCTTCCGGCTAGATAAACCGCGCATTCGGTTTGTTATTATTCCCATGGGCCGGGCGGGGGCCGCTTCGGCCTGTCCCGGGGAGGGACCAGATATGTCGATGACGACTGCCCCCGTACCGAGCAGGGCGGGGTCGACCGGCGCTCGCGGGCGCGTGGCCGAGCTCAACGAGATCCGTGAGCGGGCGCTGGCCGGGCCGGGCGAGAAGGCGACCGCGGCGCAGCACGCCAAGGGCAAGCTGACCGCGCGGGAGCGGATCGAACTCCTCCTGGACGCGGGCTCGTTCCGGGAGGTCGAGCAGCTGCGCCGGCACCGGGCCACGGGCTTCGGCCTGGAGGCCAGGAAGCCGTACACCGACGGTGTGATCACCGGCTGGGGCACGGTGGAGGGCCGCACGGTCTTCGTCTACGCCCACGACTTCCGCATCTTCGGCGGCGCCCTGGGCGAGGCCCACGCCACGAAGATCCACAAAATCATGGACATGGCCATCGCGGCCGGTGCCCCGCTGGTGTCGCTGAACGACGGCGCGGGCGCCCGTATCCAGGAGGGCGTCTCGGCGCTCGCCGGCTACGGCGGCATCTTCCAGCGCAACACCAAGGCCTCGGGCGTCATCCCGCAGATCAGCGTGATGCTCGGCCCGTGCGCGGGCGGCGCCGCCTACAGCCCGGCCTTGACGGACTTCGTGTTCATGGTCCGCGAGACCTCGCAGATGTTCATCACCGGCCCCGACGTCGTCAAGGCCGTCACCGGCGAGGAGATCACCCAGAACGGCCTCGGCGGCGCGGACGTGCACGCGGAGACGTCCGGCGTGTGCCACTTCGCCTACGACGACGAGGAGACCTGCATCGCCGAGGTCCGCTACCTCCTGTCGCTGCTGCCGCAGAACAACCGCGAGACCCCGCCCCGGCTGAGCAGCTCGGACCCCGCGGACCGGCGCTCGGACGCCCTGCTCGACATGGTGCCGGCGGACGGCGCCCGGCCGTACGACATGGCCAAGGTCATCGAGGAGATCGTCGACGACGGCGAGTACCTGGAGGTCCACGAGCACTGGGCGCGCAACGTCATCTGCGCGCTGGCCCGCCTGGACGGCCAGGTCGTCGGCATCGTCGCCAACCAGCCCCAGGCGCTCGCCGGTGTGCTGGACATCGAGGCCTCCGAGAAGGCGGCCCGCTTCGTCCAGATGTGCGACGCCTTCAACATCCCGCTCGTGACGCTGGTGGACGTGCCGGGCTTCCTGCCGGGTGTGGACCAGGAGCACGGCGGGGTCATCCGGCACGGGGCGAAGCTGTTGTACGCGTACTGCAACGCGACCGTGCCGCGCATCTCGCTGATCCTCAGGAAGGCGTACGGCGGTGCCTACATCGTCATGGACAGCCAGTCGATCGGGGCGGACCTCACGTACGCCTGGCCGACGAACGAGATCGCCGTGATGGGCGCCGAGGGCGCGGCCAACGTCGTCTTCCGCCGGCAGATCGCTGAGGCGGACGACCCCGAGGCCACGCGGGCGCGCATGGTGAAGGAGTACAAGTCCGAGCTCATGCACCCCTACTACGCGGCCGAGCGCGGCCTGGTCGACGACGTCATCGACCCCGCCGAGACCCGCGAGGTGCTCGTCAAGTCGCTGGCGATGCTGCGCACCAAGCACGCCGACCTGCCGTCCCGCAAGCACGGCAACCCGCCGCAGTAACGGAGCACCGTGATGGTCAAACAGGAACGTGCCCTGCGCACGCGCGAGGCACTGATCGAGTCGGCCGCCGAGGTCTTCGACCGCGAGGGCTTCAGCGTGGCGTCCCTCACCGCGATCAGCAGCCGGGCCGGTGTGAGTAACGGGGCACTGCACTTCCACTTCGCCAGCAAGGCGGCGCTCGCGGGAGCCGTCGAGGAGATCGCCGAGAACCGGCTGGACGGTGTCACCCAGCGTTGCGCCGACAAGCCCAACGCCCTGCAGACCCTGGTGGACGCCACCCACGAACTGGCCCGCGCGCTGCGCGAGGACGTGGTCCTGAGAGCCGGCTTCGGCCTGAGCGGTGAGCCTTTCCACGCGGACGGGCGGAATCTGAGACTCGTGTGGAGCCAGTGGGTCGAGGGCACCGTCAAGCGGGCCGACGCCGAGGGCGTGCTGGCTGACGTGCCCTCGCAGGACGTGATGATGGCCGTCGTGGCCGCGACCGTGGGGTTCGAGGTGCTGGGGGCGCGGGACGGAGAGTGGCTCTCGCGCCGCACCCTCACCCGATTCTGGCAGCTGCTCCTGCCGTTGCTCGCCGCCCCGGCGACGCTCGGGACGCTCACGGCGGAGGGCGCCCACCATGCGCGAACCAAGGACGCCGCCCGCAGCGGAGCGGCGGATCAGAAGGCCTGACGCCCGGCCGGCCCGGAACACCGGGCCACAGGTCCGGTCGCACCCATCCACCACGGACCCGTGCCGACCGGCGAACCCCCCATCCCCCCAGGAGGTATTTCCTTGCACAGCACCCAGCCGGAGACATCGGCACAACGTGACCCGAGGCGCTGGGTCATCCTGGGGGTGATCTGCCTGGCCCAACTCGTCGTCCTGCTCGACAACACCGTCCTCAACGTCGCCATCCCGGTGCTCACCGAGGACCTGGGCGCGAGCACGGCCGACGTCCAGTGGATGGTCAACGCCTACGCCCTGGTGCAGTCCGGACTCCTGCTCACCGCGGGCAGCATCGCCGACCGCTACGGCCGCAGGCTGATGCTGCTCGCCGGACTCGTCCTGTTCGGCCTCGCGTCCGCCGTGGCGGCCTTCGCCCAGAACTCCGGGCAGCTCATCGCAGCCCGCGCCGGGATGGGCATCGGCGGCGCGCTGCTCGCGACCACCACCCTCGCGGTGATCATGCAGGTGTTCGACGACGAGGAGCGGCCGCGGGCCATCGGCCTGTGGGGCGCGGTCAGTTCGCTCGGCTTCGCCGCCGGGCCCCTGATCGGCGGGGCCCTTCTCGACCACTTCTGGTGGGGCTCCATCTTCCTCATCAACATCCCCGTCGCGCTGTTCGGCCTGCTGGCCGCCGCCCGGCTCGTGCCGGAGACCAAGAACCCGCAGGGCGACCGGCCCGACCTCGCCGGCGCGCTGCTGTCCACGCTCGGCATGGTGGGCGTGGTGTACGCGATCATCTCCGGGCCCGAGCACGGCTGGGGCTCCACTCGGGTCCTGGTGCCCGCGGCGGTGGGGGTGCTCGCGCTGCTCGCCTTCGTGCGCTGGGAGTTGAGGGTGCCCCACCCGATGCTGGACATGAGCTTCTTCCGCAGCCGCCGCTTCAACGGGGCGATGGCGGGCGGGCTGCTCGTGGCGCTCGGCATGGCCGGTTCGCTGTTCCTGCTCACCCAGCACCTCCAGCTCGTGCTCGGTTACGACGCCCTCCAGGCCGGTCTGCGGACCGCGCCGCTCGCCCTGACCATCGTCTGCCTCAACCTCGCGGGGATCGGCGCCAAGCTGCTCGCCAAGCTGGGCGCGGCGCGCTCGATCGCACTCGGGATGACACTGCTCGCGGCCGGGCTGAGCGCAGTGGCGGTGCTCGGTTCGGGCTCCGACGCGGGCTACGGCGGGATGCTCGTCGGCCTCGTCCTGATGGGCTGCGGCATCGCCCTGGCCATGCCCGCGATGGCCGTCTCGATCATGTCGTCGATTCCGCCCGCCAAGGCCGGTGTCGGGGCGGGCGTGCAGGGCACGCTGACCGAGTTCGGCGGCGGGCTCGGGGTGGCGGTGCTCGGTGCCGTCCTGGGCTCCCGGTTCGCGGCGCTGCTCCCGGCGGGCGTGGGCGCGTCGGGGTCGCTGGCCGTGGCGCTCGCGGACGCCGGGGACGACCCCCGGCTCGTCGGGCAGGTCCACGACGCGTTCGCTGACGCGGTGAGCACCAGTCAGCTCATCGGCGCGGCGGCGGTGTTCGCAGGTGGCCTGCTGGCCGGCGCCCTGCTGCACGTGGCCGACCGGGCCGCCGGCCGGCACGACGCGGCAAAGACCCCGGCCGCTGTCGGATAGCCGCACCGGCCGGGCACGACCGACGCGCGAGGCCCCGGGGTCCATCACCCCGGGGCCCTAGCCGCGCGCCGGGTGCCCGGCTCGCGCCGGATGCTACGTCCCCGGCTTCCCCGCGATGCCCCAGCGCTGCGCGGGGATCCCGGTGAGCGTGATCCAGGTCTGCTCGCGCACCTCCTCGCCCAGGACGTCCACCGTGGCCTGCGTGAGCCGCTCGATCAGGGCGCGCTCGGACTCGGGCGTCAGTCGGCGGTCGTAGATCTTGACATCGATGAAGGGCATGTCCGGCTGCTTTCCTCTCGCTCGGAGGTCTCGTCGGGGCGGACGTGGCCGGGTCACGCGATCCGGGCCAGGCCCGCCTTCTCGTACGCCTCCCGCAGCGCCCGCGTCACCGACTCGACCACGTACTCGACCTGGTCGTCGGTCAGACCCGGGTGGCACGGCAGGTTCATGTGCTCCTCGAACCACACGCGTTCGGCTTGCGGGCACTCGCCCGGGCCGTGCCCGCGCAGCCGCCACTCCGGCGACAGGTGGAGCGGGAAGTAGCGCAGCTGGATCTCCACACCCAGCAGGTCAACGGCCCGCACGAAGTGCTCGCGCACCTCCCGCCCGCCGGACAGGAAGAACGTGTACAGGTGGTAGGCGTGCCTGCTGTCCGGCTCCGCGCGGTGCAGGCGCACACCGGGGAACGCCGACAGCGCCTCGTCGAAGCGGCTCGCGATCCACCGGCGCCGGGCCACGAAGCGGTCCAGCGAGCCCAGTTGCACCACCCCCACGGCGGCCGCGGCCTCGGACATGGTGGCGTTGGTGCCGGCACCGCGGATACCGACCGCCGTGTGCCGGTACACGGAGTCGGCGAACTTCATCCACGGCAGCAGCGCGGGACGCTCGCCCTCCGCCGTGGTGCGGGGCGTGTAGACGCCGTCCACCTCGTTGTCGCGGATGCGCAGCACTCGCTCGGCCCACTCGTCGCGAGCCAGAGTGATCATGCCGCCCTCGCCGAGCGTGGTGATGTTCTTGGTGGAGTGGAAGCTGAAGCAGCCGATGTCGGCGAGGGCGCCCGGGTGGCGCCCCTTGTACAGGGCGCCCAGGCCGTGGGCGCTGTCCTCCACCACGATCGCCCCGTGCCGCCGGGCGATCGCCGTGATCCGGTCCATGTCGGCCGGGTTGCCGCCGTAGTGGACCAGGAAGATCGCGCGGGTGCGCTCGGTGACCAGCGTCTCCAGGACGTCGGGGTCCATGTTCAGGGTGTCGGGGTCCACGTCGCAGAAGCGGACCCGTACGTCATGGTCCAGCAGGGGCTGGATCGTGGCCTGGAAGGTCTGCGGGGTCACGATCACCTCGTCGCCCGGGGCGAGGTCCAGGAGGCGGGTGGCCAGTTCCAGGGCGACCGTCCCGCTGGTGACGGTCAGTGCGTGCCGGGCGCCGATCCGCTCGCGGAAGCGCTCCTCGAACCGGTCGCGCCACACACCGGACGTCAACGTCCCCTCGGCGTGAACCAGTTGCGTCAGGGCCGCGAGATCGGCCTCGCCGAGGACGCTGCCCCGGCGGGCGAAGGGCACGCGGTAGCTGCCCCCCTGCAGGGCCACGGCGCTCATGCCGCCACCCCGGCGCGCCGCCCCAGCTTGTCCGCGATACGGGCCCGCAGCACCTTCTTGTCGACCTTGTGCAGGCCGGTCAGCGGGAAGGAGCCGACGACCTCGACGCGGTCCGGCAGCTTGTACGCGGCCAGGCCCCGGGATCGCAGCAGTTCACGCAGCACCGGCAGCCGCGGCGCCGGCCGTCCCGGCGCCGCGATCACGTACGCGCACACCTTCTCGCCCAGGACCGGATCGGGCATCGCCACCACCGCCGCCTGCTGTACGTCCGGGTGAGCCGTGAGATGACCTTCGACCTCGGTGGCCGAGACCTTGTCGCCGCCCCGGATGACGACGTCCTTGACCCGGCCCTCGATCACGATGTCCCCGCCGCGGGTGCGCCGCACCAGGTCGCCGGAGCGGTAGAAGCCGTCCTCGGTGAAGGCCCGGGCGTTGTGCTCGGGTGCCCGGTAGTAGCCGCGCAGCGTGTACGGGCCCCGGGTGAGCAGTTCTCCGATCCCGCCGTCAGGGACGTCCGCGCCGTCCGGATCCACCACGCGGATCTCGTCGGCGGGGGAGACCGGGCGGCCCTGCGTCGTCAGGATCGTCTGCTGCGGGTCGTCGTACCGGGTGAACGTCAGCAGGCCCTCGGCCATGCCGAAGACCTGCTGGAGCCGCACCCCCAGCAGCGGCTCGATGCGGGCCGCCACCTCGTCCTGCAGCTTGGCGCTGCCCACCTGGAGAACTTGCAGGCTGCCGAGGTCGTGGTCGTGTCCCTCCTCGACGGCGGCCAGCCACAGATGGACGATCGTGGGGATCACCGAGGTGAGCGTGACGCGCTCCCGCTCGATCAACGGGAAACAGGCCAGTGGCTGGGGCGTCTCGGCGAAGACGACCCGCCCGCCGGCCCCCAGCGTCCCGATGACGCCGGGGCAGCCCCAGGGGAAGTTGAAGGCGACCGGCAGGACCGCCAGATAGACGGTGTCACCGTCCAGGCCGCAGATCTCGCGAGTGATCCGCGTCTGGTACGCGTAGTCGTCGTGGGTGCGCGGGATCAGCTTCGGCAGCGCTGTCGTCCCCCCGGACAGCAGGAAGAACGCGACGTCCGAGGCGTCCGGCTCGGGAAGGTCCATCGGCTCGGCGTCCACGTCGGCCAAGGCGACGCAGCCCTCGACCCCGCCCGGGTCGCCGGCGACGAACACCTGGGAGATCTGCGGGAGTCCGCTGCGGACCGAGCGGGCCAGTTCCCGGTGGTCGAAACCGTTGCAGGTGTCCGGCACGATGTACGCGCTCGCGCCGGACAGCTCGGCCAGGTGCCGGATCTCGTTGTCGCGGTACGCGGGCAGCGCGAACACCGGGAGGGCTCCCAGGCGGAACAGCGCGAAGCAGACCGCCACGAAGTCAGGGGTGTTGGGCAGTTGCACCAGGACCCGGTCGCCGGGGGCGATGCCACGGGCTGCGAACCCCGCGGCGAGGCGGTCGCACCACTCGTCCAGGGCGCGATAGGTGATACGGCGCCGTCCGTCCGCGCCTACCAGGGCCTCCCGGTCGCGGTACTCATGGGCCCACCGCCGCAGCAGCGCACCGAGCGTCTCGCCCCGCCAGTACCCGGCCTCGCGATAACGCGAGGCCAGCTCCTCGGGCCAGGGCACGCATCCGTCCAGCATCGTCCGTCCTTCCGCCGTTCGGGTCTCGGCCAGTCTCCGCAGGGGCGTTGACACGCCGCTGATGCGCGGGTGCCGTGGCGGCCCGGCGCGTCAGGCGGCGATCAGCCCGGCGTCAGCCCGTACGGCCACGATGCGGACGTACGGGCTGAGGGAAAAGCCATGCCGAGCGCGCGGGAAGAGGGAAGCACCCCATGGAGACCTGGGTCCTGAGCAGGCACGACATCGCGGAGATCGTGGGCGCGGTCGGACGCGACGCCCTGATGGTCCGGGTCATCGACCGGCTCGCCGAGGGCTTCGCGGAGATCGGCCGCGGCGTCCGTGAACTGTCACCCCCGCGGGACGGGTTCGAGCGCACGGAGCCGGTTCCCGGCATCTTCGAGTGGATGCCGCACCGCGATCCGGGCGACAGCATCACCCTCAAGACCGTCGGCTACAGCCCCGGCAACCCCGGGCACTTCGGCCTGCCCACCATCATCGGCACCGTGGCCCGCTACGACGACAGCACCGGTGCCCTCACCGCCCTGATGGACGGCGTGCTGCTCACCGCGATCCGTACCGGCGCCGCCTCGGCCGTCGCCAGCCGGCTGCTGGCCCTTCCCGAGAGCCGGACCCTCGGCCTCATCGGCGCCGGTGCCCAGGCGGTCACCCAGCTCCACGCGCTGTCGCTGGTGTTTCCGCTGGAGCGGGTCCTGGTGTGGGACACGGACCCGGCACACCGCGAGAGTTTCGCGCGCCGCGCCGCGTTCACCGGCCTCGCGGTGGAGTGCGCCGACCCCGCAACTATCGCTGCCGAGGCGGACATCATCTCCACCGCCACCGCGGTCCCCGTCGGCTGCGGTCCGGTGCTGCCCGAGGGGCGCTACCGCGAGCATCTGCACGTCAACGCCGTCGGCGCCGACCTCGTGGGCAAGACCGAACTGCCGCTGTCCCTGCTGCGCCGGGCCTTCGTCACCGCCGACCACCCCGAACAGGCCCACCGGGAAGGCGAATGCCAGCAGCTCGCCACGCACCAGACCGGCCCGGGCCTGACCCGGCTGGTGGCCGAGCCGGCCCTCGCCCACGAGCACCGCTGCGCGCTGACCGTGTTCGATTCGACCGGATTCGCCTTCGAGGACGCGCTCGCCATGGAGGTGTTCCTGGAGGCGGCGGCCGAGCACGGCCTCGGCCGCCGTCTCCAGATCGAGCACCACCCGGCCGACGCCCTCGACCCGTACGCGCTGCACTCGCTGCCCGTCGCCGCCCCGGTCGGGCACTGAACCGGACCCCGCCCGCACCACGACCGACTCCCCCCGCGAAGGAAACCGCTCGATGGCCCAGAAGACCCTCCCCGCCCCCCGGCCGACCATCGAGGACGGCGGACACCGACTCTTCGGCTGGCTGCGCCGGATGCGCGACGAACACCCCGTTCACGAGGATGAATACGGGGTCTTCCACGTCTACCGGCACGCCGACGTGCTCGGCGTCGCCTCTGACCCGGAGGTCTTCTCCTCCGAGCTGCACCGGCTGCGCCCCGGCTCCGAGGCGCTGACCGAGGAGATCCTCTCGGTGATCGACCCGCCGGTGCACCGCACGCTGCGCCAGCTGGTCAGCAAGGCGTTCACGCCCCGCACGGTCGCGGAACTGGAGCCGCGGATCGTGGAACTCGCCGGGCAGCTCCTCGACGGGATCGAGGGCGACTCGTTCGACCTGGTGGCGGACTTCGCGTACCCCCTGCCGGTCATCGTGATCGCCGAGCTGCTCGGCGTACCGGCCGAGGACCGCGCCCTGTTCCGTTCCTGGTCGGACCGGATGCTGTCGATGCAGGTCGACGACCCGGCGGACATGCAGTTCGGCGACGGGGCGGGCGAGGACTACGAGAAGCTCGTCAAGGAACCGATGAAGGCGATGCACGAGTATCTGCTCGGGCACGTCGAGGACCGCAGGAGGAACCCGGGCGACGACCTGATCTCCAAGCTGGTCGCCGCCGAGGTCGACGGGACCACTCTGACGGATCGTCAGATCATCGAGTTCGGCGGCCTGCTGCTGATGGCCGGGCACGTCTCGACGTCCATGATGCTGGGCAACACGGTGCTGTGCCTGGAGGAGAACCCGCAGGTCGCCGCCCAGGTGCGGGCCGACCGCACACTCGTCCCCGCCGTCATCGAGGAGGTCATGCGGCTTCGCCCGCCGATCACCGTCATGGCCCGCGTCACCACCCGCGAGACCGAGATCGCGGGCGTCACCGTCCCAGCCGGCCGCATGGTCGTCCCCTCGCTCCTGTCGGCCAACCACGACGAGCGCTTCTTCCCGGAGCCCGAGCGCTTCGACCCCGCACGCGACGCCCGACGGCAGATCGCCTTCGGCCACGGCATCCACTACTGCCTCGGCGCCCCGCTCGCCCGCCTGGAGGGCCGGATCGCGCTGGAGGCACTGCTCGACCGCTTCGCCGACGTGCGCGTCACCGAGGGCGCGCACCTGCGCTACCACCGCGACGGGCTGCTCGGTGTGCGGAACCTCCCGCTGACCGTACGCCGAGCCTGAGACCGAGGGGGCAGCCGTGCGCACCGTACGAACCCTGCTGATCGACAACTACGACTCGTTCACCTACAACCTCTTCCAGATGCTGGCCGAGGTGAACGCCTGCCCGCCCGTGGTCGTCAAGAACGACGACCATGCCGGATTCACGGCGCTCGACCCGCGGGACTTCGACAACGTGGTCGTCTCGCCCGGCCCCGGCCACCCCGGCACCGACACCGACCTCGGACTCAGCCGGCGCGTCATAGAGGCCTGGGACCTGCCGCTGCTCGGCGTGTGCCTCGGGCACCAGGCGCTGTGCCTGCTCGGCGGCGGCGAGGTCGGACACGCCCCCGAACCCGTGCACGGCCGGACCAGCATGATCGAGCACGACGGGCGTGAACTGTTCGCTGAGATCCCCTCGCCGCTGCGCGTGGTGCGTTACCACTCGCTCACCGTCCACGCCCCACCCGCGGAACTGGAGGCCACCGCCACCACACGGGACGGCCTGCTGATGGCGGTACGGCATCGCCGGGCGCCGCGCTGGGGCGTGCAGTTCCACCCGGAATCCATCAGCAGCGAGTACGGCCACCGGCTGCTCGCGAACTTCCGCGACCTGAGCCTGCGAGCCCGCGGACGGGCGCCGCTGGACGTGGAGGTGCCCGGCGTGACCGGTGCGCCCGCGGCCCCCGGCCGGGACATGACCGGTGGCCCGGCGGGACTGCGTCTGCACGTACGGGAGTTGCCGGAGGTTCCGGACGCCGACGCCGCGTTCGAGGAACTGTTCGGTGACGCTCCGGCCCGCTTCTGGCTGGACAGCAGTCGTGTCGACCCGGGCCTGTCCCGCTTCACCTTCCTGGGCGCGCCCCGGGGCCCCCTCGGCGAGACGCTCACCTACGACGTGGCCGACGGGCTCGTACGGGTACGCGACCACGCGGGCGCGGTGCGGCGCCGAACCGGCACGCTCTTCGAGTACCTCGAGCGGGAGCTGGCGGCGCGCCGCACCCCGGCACCGGACCTGCCCTTCGAGTTCAACCTCGGATACGTCGGCTACCTGGGGTACGAGGCCAAGGCCGACGCCGGCGGCGACCACGTCCACTCGGCCGAACTGCCCGACGGGGCCTTTGTGTTCGCGGACCGGATGGTCGCCATTGACCACGCCGACGACCGGGCTTGGCTGCTCGCGTTGAGCGGCCCGGGGCACCCGGCGAGCGCCCGCGCGGCCGAGGACTGGCTCGCCGACGCGGCCGGTGCCCTCGCCACCGCCGTGCCCCGCCCGCCCGTCCGGCTGCTGCCCGACGAGGAACTGCTGCCCCTGGACGTTGAGTTCCGGCACGAGCCGGCCGAGTACCGGGAGCTGGTCGAGGAATGCCGGCGCCTCATCCGCGACGGCGAGACCTACGAGGTGTGTCTGACCAATCTGCTGCGCGTGCCCGGCCGGGTCGACCCGCTCACCGCCTACCGGGCGCTGCGTGCCATCAGCCCGGCGCCGTACGCCGCGTACCTCCAGTTCCCCGAGGGCACCGTGCTCTCCTCCTCGCCCGAGCGGTTCCTGCGCATCGACGCGGCGGGCACCGCGGAGTCCAAGCCGATCAAGGGCACCCGGCCCCGTGGGGCGACCCCGGCCGAGGACGAGGCCGTCGCTCGGGGACTGGCCACGGCGGAGAAGGACCGCTCGGAGAACCTGATGATCGTGGACCTGGTCCGCAACGACCTCGGGCAGGTCTGCGAGATCGGCAGCGTCCGTGTGCCCAAGCTGTTCGACGTCGAGTCGTACGCGTCCGTGCACCAGCTGGTGAGCACCGTACGAGGGCGACTGGCGGCCGGGGTGTCACGGCCCGCGGCCGTGCGCGCCGCGTTCCCCGGCGGGTCGATGACCGGGGCACCGAAGGTGCGCACCATGCAGTTCATCGACCGCCTCGAAGGCGGGCCGCGCGGCGTCTACTCCGGGGCGCTGGGCTACTTCGCCCTGAGTGGGGCGGTCGACCTCAGCATCGTCATCCGGACGATCGTCGCCACCGAGGAAGCCGCCACGATCGGCGTCGGCGGGGCGGTCATCGCGCTGTCCGACCCGGACGACGAGGTTCAGGAAATGCTGCTCAAGGCCCGCACCACGCTGCGCGCGCTGCGCCAGGCACAGGCCGCCGCCCCGGCCGGGGCGCGGGAGCTGCTGGCCGGCAGCGTGCGGTGACCGCTTCCGGGGCGCGGGCCCGGCCGCCCTCGCGCTCACCGCGGCCCGGCGAAGGCCTCGGCGCAGGCCTCGGCCAGTTCGGTCCGATGCCGATCCCCGAGCGTGGCCCGCAGCTCCTCGAACAGGGTCTCGAACGCCGCCGCGTCGCCGCTCGCCACGGCCCGCCCCAGCCGCTCCAGGCCGTGGCCCACCGCCTCACGGGCGGCCAGCGCGTGCGGATTGCCCGCCTGGACGTCCCAGTACACCTCCGGAGAGCCCGACGAGATGCGGGCGAGGAGCTGGAGCAGCGTGCGGTGCGGGGGCGGCGCAGTGGCGCGCAGCGCCCCGACGTCGACGCCCAGCCCGCCCAGCGCCAGACCGAAGGCGAGGACGGCCGCGTGCGTCGCCGCCTGCTGCGCCGCGGTCAGCCTGTCGTGCTCCGGCGCCGACATCTCCACCACCCGGGCGCCCCACCGGGCGATGAGCGCCAGCAACGCCCGCACGGCCGGCCCCTCGGTGACGACGGTTGCGGCCACCGGCCGGCCCGGCAGGGGCAGCGACGGAGCGAACATCGGGTTGAGGCTCACCGCCTGCGTGCGGGGCGCACGGGCCCGCAGGCGTTCCGCGATGCCGCCCTTGACCGACAGGGTGTCCGCGAACAGCGCGTCGGTCCGCATCAGCCGGGTCACGGGACCTACGGCGTCCAGAGCCACCGACTCCGGTACCGCCAACAACACCAGGTCGGCCGCGGCCAGAGCCCGGGCGGCGGCGGGACCCGGCGCGCGGATGTCGTCGGTCAGGGCGCCCGGACCCGCCCCGGCCGGGTCGACGCGCAGCACCGCCGCGCCCGACTCCGCCAGCCGGTCGGCGAACATCCGCCCCACCGCGCCGGTACCACCCGCCACCACACAGTGCTCGAACACCTTGCCTCCCAGCCCGTCACTCGATGATCGAAGGAGTAGTCATGTCACTACGCGTCGGACCCGTGGACGCTTCCGAGGACCTGGAGTCGCTGCGCGCCCGCCTCGACGCGGTCGACGCCGGCCTGCTCGACGCGGTGCGCGAGCGCCTGGAGGTCTGCCTGCGCATCGGCGAGTACAAGCGCGTGCACGGCGTGGCGATGATGCAGCCGCACCGCATCGCCACCGTGCAGGGCCGTGCCGCGCGGTACGCCGAGGAACACGGCATCGAGCCGGCGTTCCTGCGGCGCCTGTACGACACGATCATCGCCGAGACGTGCCGCCTGGAGGACGAGTGGATCGCGACGGGTGGCCCGGACGCCGGCGTGCCGCAGCGGAGCGCCTCGTGAGCGCCGGCGTCCGCCCGGCCGGGGCCGCGCCGGACACCCTTGCCGTCGCGCTGGACACGGCGGCCGGGCGCCTCGTCGAGGCGGGCATCGGGCAGGAGGCGGCCCGCGAGGACGTCCGGCTCCTGGCGGCCCACGCGCTGCGGGTGGTCCCCGCCGAGCTCGACGGACACCTGGCGGGGCCGGTCCCCGACGGCTTCTGGACGTACGTGGAGCGCCGGACCGCCCGGGAGCCCGCCGAACGCATCGTCGGCCATGCCTGGTTCATGGGGCACCGCTTCGAACTGGCCCCGGGGGTGTTCGTGCCCAAGCCGGAGACCGCGGAGATAGTTGAGGACGCGATAAGCAGACTGGACAGTCTGTTTCAGCAGGGTTCGCCCTCGCCTCTGGTGGTCGATCTCTGTGCGGGGCCCGGCACCATGGCGGTCACGATCGCTCGTCGCTTCCCTCGTGCGAGGGTGTACGGAGTGGAGCTGTCGGAGGCCGCGGCACGCGTTGCGATCCGAAACGCGCGCGGCACCGGCGCGCGGATCGTGCAGGGTGACGCGCGGGACGCCTTTCCCGAGCTGGACGGCACCGCCGATCTGGTCGTGAGCAATCCGCCCTATATCCCCATCGGGCTGCGCACCAGCTCCCCCGAGGTCCTCAACTACGATCCTCCGCTGGCTCTTTGGGCTGGTGAGGGCGGTCTCCAGATGATCCGGGCGATGGAACGGACGGCGAGCCGGCTGCTGCGGCCGGGTGGGGTCCTGCTGCTGGAGCACGGGCGGTACCAGTTGGATTCGGTCCCCGCGCTGTTTGCCGCGACGGGCCGCTGGAGGACCGCAGAGTCGCTTCCCACCTGCAATGACGGATGCTTGACGGCGGTCCGTGGCGAGACGGTTGCGGAGGCGGCCCGACGGGCGCTCCAGGGGGGTGCGCGAACTCATGAGGGACGAGATTACAGCCTGGACGATTGACAAACCAACCGCGCTGTTTTTTTATTCATCAGGGCCCTGATGCCGCAGCACGCTGAGTCCGTGGCGAGGCGGGCGGCCCCGTACGTGCTGACCTGCCTGCACCGACCAGGGGAGAAACGATGGACATCGAAGTACTGGGCCCGTTGTCGGTGCGGGAGCATGGCATCTCGATCGCGCCCACCGCACCCAAGCCCCGCCAGGTCCTGGCCCTGCTCGCGCTCAACGCGGACCGCGTCGTACCGGTGGCCATGCTCACCGAGGAGCTGTGGGACGAGCACCCGCCGCGCAGCGCACGCACCACGCTGCAGACCTACATCCTGCAACTGCGGGAACTCATCGGGGAGGCGCTGCGCCGGGGCGGCGACGAGCGGACCAACGCCAAGGACATCCTCGTCACCCTGCCGGGCGGATACCGGCTGGAGACCCGCGGCGGCTCCCTCGACTTCAAGGAGCTGGAGCGGCGGGCGGGCGCCGGGTACCGCTGCATGGACACGGAGGACTACTCCGGTGCAGCCCGGCGGCTGCGCGAGGCGCTGTCCCTGTGGACGGGAGCCGCGCTCGCCGACGTCCAGGCCGGCAGCCAGATCGCCCTGGAGGTCAGGCGCCTGGAGGAGACCCGCCTGTGCGCCCTCGACCAGCGCATCGAGGCGGACCTGCGGCTCGGCCACCACCGTGAGCTGCTGTCCGAACTGACGGTGCTGGTCAACCGGTACCCGATGCACGAGAGCCTGCACGGGCAGTTCATGCTCGCACTGCACCGCTCGGGCCGTCGCGGTGAGGCCCTCAACGTCTACCAGCGGCTGCGCACCACCCTCGTACGGGAGCTGGGCCTGGAGCCGTCGACCTCGCTGGGCCGGCTCCAGCGGTCCATACTCATGGCGCATCCGGAGCCGATCGTCGCGGTCGGACCGGAGGCCGTCGGTGAGCGCCTCGTCGCCCGGTGAGCCGTCCCGCCCACCGGGCCGGCCCGCACATCCGCCCCGCCCAGGACACCCCTCCCTCCCAGGACACCGATTCCGGGTGCCCCCCCTTCCCGGGAGGGAGGGGTCACTATTTTCCCGTAGCCGAATCAACCGGCACTCCCTCTTACGAGGGATCACGATGGTGCGAATGGTTGGTCGTTGGGGGCGATGCGGCGACCATGGCGACAGGGCAGCATTCGGTTGTGACGAAACGGAAGAAAGAATCCGGGCTTTCCGGGATACCCGCCGACCGACGGGTTGACTTCCTCGAACTGATGCTGCTGTCCCGTGAATGCGACCGCAGATCGGGCCTCGTGCTGCGTCAGGGCCACGCCTGGTTCCACATCTCCTCCGCCGGGCACGAGGCGTTGGCCGCCCTCTGTGAGCTGCTGGGACCCGAGGACCTGATCGTCCCTCACTACCGTGACCGCACGCTGCTGCTGGCCCGTGGAATGGACCCCGAGGCACAAGCCCGCGATCTGATGGCCAAGGCCGGTTCACATTCCGGCGGACGCAATATGAGCGCCCATTTCGGCCATCGCGAAGGGAATGTCTTCTCGGTCGCGAGCCCGACCGGAAGCCAGTGCCTGCCGGCCGTTGGAGCAGCCTGGGCCGCGCAATTGCAGAACCGGCAGCAGGTCGTCGTCTGCTCCATCGGCGACGCCTCCACCCGGCAGGGCGAGTTCTTCGAAGCGGTCGCCTTCGCGGTGGAGCGCGGCCTGCCCGTCCTCTTCCTGGTCGCCGACAACGGCTACGGGATCTCCACGCCGACCGAGCACATGTCACCGCAGGCCCTGGGACTGCTGCCGCGCTCGCGTACCACCGTCGTCGACGGAGCGGACCCCGACGCCGTGCACGCCGCCGCCCGGAGCGCCCTGGGCGCCGTGCGGGCCGGCGAGGGCCCCCGCGTCCTGTGGTGCGAACTCGACCGGCTCGACTCGCACACGTCCTCCGACGACCACCGCGTCTACCGCAGCCAGGAGGACCTGAGCGCCCTGCGCGACCCCGTGGACATCTTCACCACGCGGCTGCTCGCGGAGGGAGCCGTCGACGAGGCATGGCTGGACCACACCCGGGCACGGCACGCCGAGGAGATCGAGGCCGTCTACGAGAGGGTCGCCGCGGAACCGGCCGCCGACCCCAAGACGATCATGGAGCATCTGTTCGCGCCGGCCGGGCAGCCCGAGCCGTCCGCCCTCGAGGCGGACACGGCCGGCGCGCCGCTCACCGAGCCGTGCGGCGGCACCATGGTGTCCGCGGTCAACCGGGCCCTGGCGACCGGACTGGCCCGCCACCCCGACCTCGTCCTGTTCGGTGAGGACATCGATGATCCCAAGGGCGGCGTCTTCGGCTTCACCAAGGGACTGGGCGAGGTGGCCGGCGACCGCATGACCAACGCGCCGCTCGCCGAGGCCACCATCGTCGGCGCCGCCGTGGGGCTCGCCGCCGCAGGGCTGCGGCCCGTCGTGGAACTCCAGTTCGTCGACTTCGCCGGACCCGCCTGGAACCAGATCGCCGCCCAGCTCACCACGCTGCGCTGGCGCACCGTCTCCGCGTGGCAGTGCCCGGTCGTCATCTACGCGCCCTGGGGCGGCTACCTGCCCGGCGGCGGGATCTGGCACAGCCAGAGCAACGAGAGCCTGTTCACCCACCTGCCAGGCCTGCGGGTGGTCGTCCCCTCCACTCCCGAGGACACCGAGGCCGCCTTCCTGGAGTCGTTCACCGCCCCCGACCCGACGCTCATCCTGCTGCCCAAGCACCTGATGCGGCAGCGCCGCGAACCGGCCGCGGGGCCCACGCCGGCCCTGGGCGCCCGCACCCTGCGGCCCGGTGCCGACGTCACCGTCGTCAGCTGGGGCAACGGCACCGAACTCGCCCTGGACGCCGCCGACGCCCTCGCGGCCGACGGGGTCACCGCCGACGTCATCGACCTGCGCTGGCTGGTGCCCCTGGACCGGGAGACCGTCGCCTCCTCCGTGCGCCGCACCGGGCGCCTGGTCGTGGTGCAGGAGGACAACCGCACGAGCAGCTTCGGCGCCGGACTGATCAGCGAACTCCTCTCACACGACGACGAGTTCTACTCGCTGCTCGCACCGCCGCGGCTGGTGACCCGCGAGGACGTGCACGTCCCGTTCCACCCCGACCTCGAGCGCGCCGTGCTGCCCGCCGCCGACGACGTGGTCGCGGCCGTCCGTTCCGTACTGGCCTGACCGCAGAGAGAAGGAAGCGCAGATGACCACGGAAACGGTGCTGTCCGTTCCGCGCCTCGGCGAAGGGATCGTCGAGGTGCGCATCGTCCGCTTCCTCAAGCGGCCGGGCGACGCGGTCGCCAAGGACGAGGTCGTCTACGAGATGGAGCACGACAAGGCCGCCGTCGAGATCGAGTCCCCGGTGGCCGGGTTCCTCGACGACTGGCTCGTGCAGACCGGAGACACCGTGCCGATCGGCGGCGCCGTGGGCCGCATCGTGGCGGATCGGCGGCAGCCCGGCCCGGCCGGGCCGATCGCGTCCGACGAACCTGCGGCTTGCGGGGCGTCCGTGCGGGGCGTGCCCGGGCGGCAGCCCGCCGGGACCCGGCGCATTCCTCCGCGCACCCGGGCCCACGCCCGCCGGCTCGGCATCGACGAGGACCTGCTGCCGACGATTCCGGCGGCGGGCACCAGCCTGATGCCGGCCGATCTGCAGCGCTACGTCGCCCAGCGGGACGAGGGAGGGGCGGAGGAGGGATTCACCGACGTCACCCAGTCCGACCGGCAGCGCGCACTGAACCGTGCCCTGCTCGGGGCCCGCGACCAGGTGGTCCCCGCGGTCGTCGCCGCGCTCGTCGACGAGGAAACGCTGCAACGTGCCCTGCGACAGCACCGCGGCGCCCGCTTCTCGACCCTCTTCCAGGCCTTCGCCCATCACGCGGCACGCTGCGCGGCGGCCCCCGAAGCGGCCCGGCTGCGCTCACGGCGGCTCGACGAGAGCACCCTGCGGGTGTACGAGCACGTGGACCTCGGGATCGCCGTGGCCACCGACGACGCGGACCTCACCGTCGCCGTGGTGCGCCAGGCCGACGCGCTCCCGGCCGAGGACTTCGACGCGCACTACGCGCGGGCGGTCGAGGACGCGCTCGACGGCCGGTCGCAGGCCGACGGCCGGGTCACTCTGATGCTCTCCCACTTGGGGGACCGGGGGCCGACCCTCGCTGTCCCGGTGGTCGTGCCGCCGGCCGTGGCGACGCTGTTCCTGGGGGCGGTCGAGGACACCGGTTCGGGCGCCGCGCGCAGGATGGTGCTCGCCTTCGACCACACGGTGCTCAACGGGCGTGACGCCTCCGCCTACCTGGACGCCGTGACCGATTCCCTGACGGCGGCCGGGCACGGCACGGGCCGGCCCGCGACCGCCCCCGAGGTGCCGGCGCACGCCGCGGCGGCCGAGCCCGGCGACGAGGAACGGACCCCTGCACCCGGTGTGCTGGACCGGCTCGTCGCCCTGGCGTCCGAGGTCCTCGGGCATCCCGCAGACCCCGCCCGCCCGCTCGGCGAGCAGGGACTCGACTCCGCCCTGGCCCTGCGCCTGATCCGCGAGGCCCGGGACGCCTTCGGTGCACAGCTGCCGGCCACCGCCGTCTGGCGCCATCCGACGCTCGAGGAACTGGCGGCGCAGCTGCCCGGCCGGCCGCGGGATGAGCAACCCGTTCCCGCGTCGGCGCCGGCCCTTGCCGCGCCGGCCCTTGCCGCGCCGGGGCCGCTTGCCGCACCGGCCCCGGCCGTGTCTGCTCCGGCCGTGTCTGCCCCAGCGCCCGTGTCTGCCCCGGCGCCCGTGTCTGCTCCGGCGGCCGTGTCTGCTCCGGCGCCCGCCTCCGTATCCGCGCCCGCCTCCGCGTCCGGTGCGGCCACGGACGACGCCACGGCCACGGGCGTCGCGGCCGGCGACGCAGACGCCGTCGCCGTCATCGGCATGGCTTGCAAGGTGCCGGGGGCGGTGGACGTCGAGGCCTTCTGGCGGCTGCTGAGCGCGGGGGAGTGCCACATCAGGGCCGTGCGGGACGGACGGCTCGCAGGTGAGGTGCCCGAAGGGTTCCGGGCCGGACTGCTCGACCGCATCGACCAGTTCGACGCGCCCTTCTTCGACGTGACTCCCCGCCAGGCCGCCTCGATGGACCCCCAGCAGCGCGCCCTGCTGGAACTCAGCTGGCACGCCCTGGAACACGCCGGGCTCGCCCCCGACACCCTCGCGGGCACCCCCGTCGGTGTGTACGCCGCCGCGTGCAGCTACGACTACCGCGAGCGACTGGTGGAGCGGGCCGCCTCGGCCGACGGATACGCCACCACCGGCACGTTCCCCGCCTTCCTCGCCAACCGGATCTCCCACCTGTACGACTTCACCGGGCCCAGCATCACCGTCGACACCGCCTGCTCCGGTGCGCTCACCGCGCTGGCCCTCGCCGAAGCCGCGGTGCGTTCCGGCGAGTGCGAGGTCGCGCTCGCCGGTGCCGCCAACCTGCTCAGCAACGGATTCAACGCCCGCGCCTACCGCCGGGCGGGCATGCTCTCGCCTGCGGGGGACAGCCGGGTGTTCGACGCGGACGCCGACGGGTTCGTGCGGGGCGAGGGTGCGGGCTGGCTCGTCCTCAAGTCGCTGCGCCGCGCCGTCGCCGACGGCGACCCCGTGCTCGCCGTCATCCGGGGCACCGCCGTCAACCACGGGGGTCGCGCCGCCGCCTTGACCGCCCCCAACCCCCGCGCGCAGAGCCGGCTGATCCGCACCGCGCTCGACCGGGCCGGCCTGCGCGCCGCCGACCTCGGTTTCCTCGAGGCGCACGGCACCGGCACCCCGCTCGGCGACCCGATCGAGCTGGACGCCTTCCGCGAGGTGCTCACCGCCGGCGGGCAGGACACGCCCCCGCGCGCCGCGGGGCCCGAGGGCCGGGTGTGGGTGGGCTCGGCAAAGGCCAACATCGGCCACCTGGAGGGCGCTTCGGGACTGGCCGGCGTCGTCAAGGCGGTCCAGGTGCTGCGGCACGGGCTGATACCGGGTACGCCGGGCTTCACCCGCCTCAACCCGCACATCGAACTGGAGGGGACCCCGGCCCGGGTCGCCACGCGGCCGGTGCCCTGGCCGGCCGGGACCGCAGCCGCGCCGCGCCGGGCGGCCGTGAGCGCGTTCGGGTTCGGTGGCAGCAACGCGCACGTCGTCCTGGAGGAGGCACCGCCGCTTCCCGGGACGCACGTCCCCGGGGACGGGCCGTTCGCCGTGCCGCTGTCGGCCGCGACGCCCGGCTCGCTGACCCGGCTGGCCGCCCGTCTCGCCGAACTCGTCGCCGCGCCCGCCGCGCCCTCGCTCGACGAGATCGCCTGGACTTTGCAGTCCGGCCGCCGTCATCTGCCGCACCGGGCCCTGTTCGTCGTCGCGGACCTGCCCGAACTGGTCCGTCTCGCAGAGGATTTCGTCACCCACGGCACCCAGGCGGAGCCTGACGACCCGTGGCTGCGCGACTGGCTCGACGGCGCCGCCACGAGCGCCGCGGACTGGGCGGCGCGACTGCCCGAAGGTCCGCTCCCGCGGCGCGTGCCGCTCGTTCCCTACCCCTTCGAGCGCCACTCGTACTGGCTGCCCGGCACCGAGGCCGCCGCCCCGGGTGACGGCTACGTCGTCGGCCACGGCGACCCGCTGGCCGAACACCGTGTCGGTGGTCTGACCACGCTGCCGGGCGCCGCCCTGATCGACGCGCTCGCCGACGGCGGCCCCGTCGCCCTGAAGCAGGTGCGCTTCCAGCGGCCGGTGGCCGTGCCCGAAGGCGGCTCGGTGCGTCTGCTGCGCACGACCGAGGACACGGGCGGCACCGTGCGGGTGAGCATCGAGCACGAGGGCACCGTCGTCGCCCTCGCCGTGCGCGCGAGCGGCCCGGCGGCACCGATGTCCGCCGAGCCGCCTCAGGGCCCGGCGCGGGACGTCGACCTCGCCGCCGCCCTCGCACGCAACGGCGTCGTGACCGGGCCCGTGTACGACGTCGTACGCGAGGTGCGCCGCCAGGGCGCGCAGGCCGTCGCCCGGCTCGTCGCCCCGGCCACCACGGACGCGCGGACCCGGCGGGTGGCATGGCTGGACGCGGCGCTGCAGACCTCCTGCGCCCTGCTGGACCATTCCGGTTCCCAGGTCGCCGCGGCGGCCGAGCACGTGGAGTGGTCCGGCCTCGTCCCGGACCAGGCGGACCTGAGGGTCCGCCGCACCGCGCAGGGCGCCTCGTACACCGTCGTGGATCTGGAGGCGGAGACCGACGGCCGCCCCGTCCTGCGCGTCCGCGGGCTACGCCTGCACGCCGCGACGCCCACGTCCCTTCCCGCCCCCGTGCCGCAAGAGCCGCACGACGCGTCCGCCCCGCAAGCGGACGGCGTCCGGGTGCTCGTGCCCGAGTGGCGCCCGGAGCCGCGGGGGCCGCTCCCGCCCGGGGCGGGAGCGGGCGGCGGGGTCGTGCTCGTGCACGACACGGCCGGCACGCACCGCGTCGAGGGCGTCGGCGTGCGGACCGTGAGCAGTGACGCACCCGGTCTCGCCGAGGCCGTGCGCGGCGCCGACCACGTCGCCTTCCTCGTGGACGGTTCCCGCTGGGGCGAGGACACGGCGGGGATCCGCGAGCTGCGCGGCCGGCTCGAAGCCCTGCTGACCGTGGCACGAACACTCGACGCCGCGCGCCTCACCCTCGTCACCGTCGGCCTCACCGACCCGGACGGCGGCGCCCCGGCGCCCGGCGCGGCGCTCCAGGGCGCCCTGCTCGGCGCCGTCCGCACACTGCCCGGCGAGATCGAGGGCCTCACCGCCGCCGCCGTCGACCTCGACGCCACCGCCGGGCCGTCCGAGGTCACCGCGGCCCTGGCCGAACCCTGCGCCCGGTCCGTGCCGCTCATCGCCCTGCGCGGCGGGCGGCGCCTGCGCCAGGTCTACGCCGACCGCCCCGCCCCTGCCCCCGCCGCCACCGGCGACGGTTTCGTCACGGGCGGGACGTACCTGCTGTTCGGCGGCGCCGGAGGCATCGGTGCGGAAGTGGCCCGGCACCTCGCGCGCCGGTACCGCGCACGGCTGCTGCTGGTCGGACGCTCACCCGCGGACGAACGCACGACCGCCCTGCTCGGCGAGCTCACGGAACGGGGCGCACAGGCCCGGTACCTGAGCGCCGACATCACCGAACCCACCGCCGTGGAGAGGGCCCTGGCCGCCTGCCGAGCCGCGTTCGGCGAACCGGACGGCGTGGTGCACAGCGTCGGTTCGATCAGCCCCGCGCGGCTCGCCGAACTCCGCCCGGAGGACCTCGACCAGGTCCTCGCGACCAAGGTGACCGCCGTCCTGGCCCTGCGCCGCGCCCTGCGCGCCCGCCCGGCAGGCCGGCCCGCAACGCTCGTTCTGTTCTCCTCCGCCGCCGGTCTCTTCGGCAGCGTCGGCGGCCTCAACTACGCCGCCGCCAACGCCTTCCTCGACCACTACGCCACCGCCGTGGACGGCGACCCCCACCTCGCCGTCCGCACCTTCGACTGGGGCCTGTGGCAGGGCACCGGTCTGGCCCGTCGCTACAGCGCGCACGTCGCACGCGAATATCCCGGCATCACCGCATTCGTACCGGAAAGGGGAGTGGCCGCCTTGGAAGCGGGCATGTCCGGCAACCGACCGCAGTCCCTCGTGCTCGGCGGTGACCCCGAGCCGCTGCGCCCGCTCACCGCGCCCCCCACGCCCGCCGCCCCGCAGGACGACCGGGACGCAGCACACCGGCTCGAGGCGTACGCGCGGGGCGCGCTCGCCCATCGGATGACGGAGCTGGGTCTCGCACCGGCACTCGCCGCCCGGCCCGGCACCGGCACGGAGGAGGCGTCCGCGCTGCTCGCGGTGGTACCGGAGCACCGCAGACTGCTCGCCGCGATCCTCGAACTCCTCGCGGAGCACGCCGCGGCGGGTCTCGGCGTCCCCACGCGGGCCGAGCTGGACCGGATCCGCGACACCCTGCTCGCCGACCACCCCGACCTGGCCGGGCACCTCACCCTCCTCGACCGGGTCATGGAGTCCTACGGGCCCGTCCTGCGGGGCGAACTCCCCGTCACCGCCGTCCTGTTCCCGGGCGGCGACCTGAGCGGCGTCACCGCCGTCTACAGCGGCAACCAGCTCTTCGACCCGGTCAACGCAGACGCCGCCGCAGCCCTTGCCGCCGCCGCCGCGACGCTCAGCGCACCGCGTGTCCTGGAGATCGGCGCGGGCGTCGGCGGCACCACCGGCGCCGCGCTCGCCGCGCTGGACGCCCGCGGCGTGCGGGGCACCGCATACACGTACACCGACGTCTCCCCGGCCTTCCTCCAGCACGGACGCCGCCGCTTCGGCGATCGCGTCCGGCCGCGCCTCCTCGACATCGAGAAGAACCCCGAGGCCCAGGGCTTCCCCGCCGCCGCCGCCGACCTCATCGTCGCGAGCAACGTGATCCACGCGACCCGCGACCTGTCCCGCACGCTCGACCACATCGGGCGGCTGCTCGCCCCGGGCGGACGGCTGCTGCTGGTCGAGATGGTGGCCCCGGCCGCCGTCTACACCCTCACCTTCGGCCTGACGGACGGCTGGTGGCGCTACGTCGACACCGACCGGCGCATGCCGCACGGCCCGCTCCTCGACGTGCCGCGCTGGCGCTCGCTGCTGGAGGAGCACGGCTGGCGCCTCACCGACGTCGGCCGTCTGCACGACGCCCCGGGGTGCGTGGCGCTGCTGACCTGCCTGCCGCCCGGCGCCCCCACCGCCGGCGACGAGGCCGCCGCGGCCGGCTCCTCGGCCGAGGACATCGCCGAGGGACTGCGGGCCGTCGTACGCGACCTGCTCGGTGACGCCGATGCCGAGGTGCCCGGCTATCTGCCCTGGCAGGAACTCGGCGTGGACTCGCTGCTCAACATGGAGCTGGTCCAGGCGGTGTCGCGCCGGTACGGACCGGTGGGCGCGACCGCGCTGTTCGAGCACCGGACCGTCGACGAGCTGGCCGCGATGCTGGCCGGGCGCGGTGCCACGGGTCCGACCGCCGCCGCGCCGGCCCATGCCGCCGCGCCGGCCCACGCCGCCGAGCCTTCGCCCGGAGCCGACGACGACACCGGTCCCCTGACGGACGTGCTGCGGCTGGTCGCCGAACTGACCGCCCGTGACGACGCGTGGCTCGACCCGGACACCGACTTCCCCGCACTCGGCGTGGACTCTCTCCTCAACGAGGAGTTCTGCGAGCGGCTGCGCGGCATGTTCCCCGAGCGGGCCGTCGTCTCGACCCTGCTCTTCGAGCACCCGACCCCCAGGGCGCTGGCACGCCATCTCGCACCGGTCCGGCTGCTGCCCGCGCCGGCCGGGACCGGCCGCGGTGAAGCCGTACCGAGCGAGTCGGCCACGCGCCCCGTCGCGCAGCCGCGCGTGGCACCGGCGGCGCCCGTCCCGGCGCACCCCGACCGGGCCACCCGCGCCGACGCCATCGCCGTCGTCGGGCTCGCCGGACGCTATCCCGGAGCCCGCGACCTCGACGCGTTCTGGGAGCTTCTGAACGCCGGGCGCACCCCCGTACGCGAGGTGCCCGCCGAGCGGTGGGACTGGCGCACAGCGCGCACCCTGGGCGGCGGATACGCCCGCTGGGGCTGCTTCGTCGACGGCATCGACGCGTTCGACCCGGCGATGTTCCGCCTCACCCCACGGGACGCCGCCCTGATGGACCCGCAGGAGCGGCTGTTCCTGGAGATCGCCAAGGAGGCCTTCGAGAACGCCGGTTACGCCCGGCACACCCTCGCGGGCACCCAGGGCGGGCCGCGCGTCGGGGTTTTCGCCGGCGTCACCGCCAACAGCCACCTGCTCGCCCAGCGCGATGCCCGCGCCGCGGGCGCCGACAACCCGGAGTACGCCGTCACGGCCGCCGCGTCCGTCGCCAACCGTGTCTCGCACGTCTTCGACCTCAGCGGCCCCAGCCTCACCGTCGACACGATGTGCTCGTCATCGCTGACCGCCCTGCACCTGGCCTGCCGGGCACTGGAGAGCGACGAGGCGGACCTGGCGCTCGCCGGTGGCGTCAACCTGTATCTGCATCCCGACCGGTTCGCCGGCCTGTGCGCCCTCGGCATGCCCTCGCGCGGTGAGCACACCCGGGCCTTCGGCGCGGGCGGCGACGGCTTCGTGCCCGGTGAGGGCGCGGGCGCCGTCGTTCTCAAGCGCCTCGACCGGGCTGAGGCGGACGGCGACACGATCCACGCCGTGATCCGCGGCACCGGCCTCAACCACGGCGGCGGCACCGGCGGTTACACCGTCCCCAACCCGCGCGCCCAGGCCGCCCTCATCGGCGCCACGCTGCGCCGCGCCGGCGTCGACCCGTCGAGCGTCGGCTATCTGGAGGCGCACGGCACGGGCACCGAACTCGGCGACCCGGTCGAACTGCGCGCCCTCGCCCTGGCCTTCGAGGAATCGGGCACCCACGGCCCGCTGCGGGTCGGCTCCGTCAAGTCCAACATCGGCCACGCCGAGGCGGCCGCCGGCATCGCCGGACTGACCAAGACCATCCTCCAACTGCGGCGCGCGCACCTGGTGCCGACCCTGCACGCCGAGCGGCCCAACCCCAAGCTCGGCCTGGACGGCACCGCACTGCGCATCCAGACTGCCGCCGAGCCCTGGGACCCCGGCAGCGGCGTCCCGCGCCGCGCGGCCGTCAGTTCCTTCGGCGCGGGCGGCTCCAACGCCCATGTCGTCCTCGAGGAGTACGCCGGGCGGCACACCGCCCCGCCGACGACGCCCCGGCCCTCCGGCCCGGTCCTGATCCCGCTCGCGGCGCCGGACGCCGGGCGACTGGCCGACACGGCCCGCGCGCTCGCCGCCGCAGTCGAGGGCCTCGACCTCGCCGACATCGCCCACACCCTGCACATGGGCCGCGACCACGGCCCCTGCCGGGCCGCCGTCACCGCCCACGACCCGGCCGAGCTGCGCGCCGCGCTGCGGGCGCTGGCCGAAGGGGCCGCTCACCCGGCGCTGCTGACCGCGCCGGCGGCACCCGGCGCGGACGCCGCCGCCCGGGCCTGGGTCGCCGACGGCACCTACACCGGACGGGCCGGCGGGCGGCGCGTTCCTCTGCCCGGCACGCCGTTCGCCCGGGTCCGCTGCACCCTGCCCGAGGCCGCCACCTCCCCGATGCCGCTCACCGACACCCTGACGGTGCCCGCCTCCCGTACCGTGACCGCCCGCCTGGGCGGCGCCTCGCACTGGGTCGCCGACCACGTCGTGGACGGTGAACCGCTGCTGCCCGGGGCGTTCCACCCCCAGCTGGTGCACGAGGCGCTGCTCGGCGCGGGCGAGGACCCGTACCGCACCGTCCTGCGCGACCTCGTCTGGCCCCGGCCGGCCAAGGGCCTGCCGATGACGGTCAGCACCGTCCTGGAGGAGCCCGACGAACGCGGCTCACGACGCTTCCGTACGGTGGTCGCCGACACCGTGGTCGCCCAGGGCTGGGCCGACCCGGCGCCCGGGCCGGTGCGGCAGGTCCTGGTCTACCGGACCAAGGAGCTCGACGCCCACCTGGGCGACGTCGGCCAGGAGGACTTCTACCGGCTGTTCGCGTCCCAGGGATTCGCCTACGGCCCCCTGTACCGCACCGTGCGGCGCGCCGTCGCGCAGGGCGAGGAGGTCACCGCGGAGCTGCGGCTCACCGACGGCGAGGACCCGGACGGCCGTCACGTCGTGCATCCCGCCCTGCTGGACGGGGCGTGCCAGACGGCCGCGTATCTGCTGTTCGCCGAGGAGCCCGGAAGCGCACGCACGCTGCGGCCGCTGTCCTTGGGCCTGCTGACGGTCCACCAGCCGGTCACCGGCCGCGCCTATGTGCACGCACGCCGGGTGCGTCGCGACGACGCGGCCGGGATCCACGTCTTCGACATGAACCTCATCGACCCGGACAGCGGCGACGTGCTCGCCGAGGTGACCGGCTTCCGCATCCGGGTGGCGGCGGGCTCCCGGCCGACCGCCCCGCGGGCCGGGACCACGGCCGACGACGTGCCGGCCCCGGTACCCGTCGCCGGTTACCGGATGGACTGGCGGCCGGCACCGGTCGACGACGACGCCCAGGCCCCGCCGGGGACACCGCTGTGGATCGTCGGCGACGCGGCGCCCGGGTGGGGTGAAGGGGCCGCGGCCACCCTCGGGTGGGGGCCGGCCTGCGATGAGGAGACCCTCGCGGCGACGGCCCGGCGCACCGGGACCCCCGGGGTGGTCCTGGTCGACCTCGCACACGGCGCTGCGGCGAGCCGACTGGGCATCGCGCCGCTGTCCCCGGACGACGTGACGGGGGAGTGGACCCGCTTCGCCGACGGAACGCTGGCCCCCGTGTTCGGTCTGCTGCGGGCGTTCGTCCGCAGCCGCGCCCTGGACGGCGCCCGGGTCCTGCTGGTGACCCGGGCCGAACCGGACGGCGGCATCGCGCCGCTGGTGCACGGTCTGCACAGCCTGGCGCGGACCGTCGCCGGCGAGACCGGCCGCTTCGCGCTGCGGCTGGTCACCCTCGACGAGGGCGGGGCCGGCACGGACGTCGCGGATCTGGTGGCCGAGGCGATGCTGCCCGCCGAAGGCGCCGACTGGGTGCGCCTGGGGGCCGCGGGGCGCCGGGTGTCGGTGCTGAGCCCGCTCGGGGCCTCGGCCCCGGCTGAGCCCGACACGGCGTGCCCCCCGCTCCGCCCCGAGGCGACGTACCTGGTCACCGGCGGACTCGGCGGGCTGGGCCGGCACGTCGCCGCCGACATCCTGGCACGTGTCCCAGGGGCACGCCTGGTGCTGGTGGGGCGTTCGGAGCCGGACGACGCGGCGCTGCGGGAGCTGCGCCGGGCCGGTTCGGTCACCTACCGGCGCTGCGACGTCGCCGACGCGGACCATGTCGCGGGTCTGGTGCGGTGGCTGGCACAGGAGGGCGTGCGGCTGCGGGGCGTCGTGCACACGGCCGGCGTGCTGCGCGACGGGTTCCTGCGCTGCAAGACGCCCGAGGCGGTGGAGGAGGTGTGCCGGGCCAAGGTGCTGGGCGCCCTGCGCCTGGACGCGGCGCTCGCCGGACACCCGCTGGATTTCTTCGTCGTGGCCTCGTCGCTGGCCGCGCTGGTCGGCAACCAGGGGCAGTCGGACTACGCCTTCGCCAACGGGTTCCTCGACGGCTTCGCGGCCTGCCGCACAGCGGCGGGCCGGCCCGGCCGCACCCTGTCCGTCGGCTGGCCGGTCCTCGCGGACGCGGGCATGGCGCCGGAGCCGGAGACCCTGGCCTACCTGGCCGGCGACTACGGACTGCGACCGGTCGCCACCCGCGCGGCCCTGCGCTCGGTATGGCCTCTGCTGGACGAGGCCGCTCCACACGCCCCGGTGCCGTACGCGGCGTTGGTGGCAGGCGACGCCACGGTGTGGGACCGGGCCCTGCGCGTACGTCACGACGTACACCACGAGGCGCCCCCCGCTCCCGCCCCCGCACCCAGTCCCACCCCGGCTGCCGGCGGGCTGCCGGAGGCGGCGCTGCGCTGGATCACCGGACGCGTCGCGCACACCGTCGGCCGTCAGGCCGGCGAACTCGATCCGGACACACCCCTCGCCGACTACGGAGTCGACTCCATCGCCCTGATGCGCCTGGCCCGGCTCCTGGAGGACGACCTCGGCCGGGTACCGCTGTCCGTGCTCCTGGACAGCAACGGCCTGCGCGACCTGACCGAACGACTGCTCCTCTCGCACAGCGCCCGGTTGACGGCAGTCGTCGCAGCCGGGGCCGCCACCGCGCCCGCGACCGGGCCTTCGGCCGAACCTCCGGCCGAACCTCCGGCCGAACCCTCGGCCGCCGACACCTTCCCGGTCGCCCTGCCCGACCGTCTGGTGGGCATGTGGGCCGCGGACCAGGCCGCCGCGCCGCACGCGCCGTACAACATCTCGCTGTCCTGGCGGCTGCCCGCCGGCGCCGACCGCGAGGCAGCGCGGGCCGCCGTCGCGGATCTGGTGCGGCGTCACCCCGTGCTGGGCTGCTGCGTGCGTACCCACCACGCGAGCCCCGCCTTCGTGCCCGCCCCCGACACCCCGGAACTCGTCACCCGGACCGTCGACGCCGACTCGCTGGACCGCGCCCTCGCCGAGGAGGCCGACCGCCGGCTGCGCGTCTCCGCCGAGCCGCTGCTGCGGGCCGTTCTCTGGGACGTCGCGGGGGAGCGGCGCCCCGTGCTCCAGCTGACCACGCACCACATCGCCGTGGACGGGCGCTCCGCCGACCTGCTGGGCCGCGACCTCGCCGCCCTGTACGCGGCGCACAGCCAGGGGGTGCCGGCCCCGCTGCCCGTCCCCGGCTCGCCGGCCGCGGCGCTGCGCCGCGAACGGGACGGTGCCGCGGCCGCCGAATGCGCCGAAGCCGAACGCCACTGGCGCGCACGACTGGCCGAGGGCGGCACCCCCGCCGGCGTGCTCTTCCCCGGGGGCGGCGAGCGGGCCGGCGCGGCCGGCGCCCACCGCGAATACGGTCTGCCCAGCGCCCTGTCCCGCGCGCTCGCCGACATCGCGCGCGCCGCCGGCGTACCTGCGTTCACCGCGCTGCTCGGCACGTTCGCCGTGGCCCTGGCGCGGGCCACCGGCCACCACTCGTTCCTGGTGGCCGTCCCCACCTACGGGCGCGGCTCCGCGCACGACGAGGCCACCGTCGGCTGCTTCGTCAACACGGTGCCGGTGCGGATCGACCTCGACCCCGCACGCCCGCTCGCCGACTGGCTGAAGGACCTGGGCCGCGGTGTGCGCGACGCCCTCCGGCACGCCGCACTGCCCTACCCGCGCTTCGCCGCGCTGTGCCGCGCCGCACACGGCGACGACGCCCTGCCGACCGTCACCCTCGCCTACCAGAACTGGGAGCACGACGGCGCGGGAACCCCCGACGGATGGGAGCCGGTGCACCGGCGCGGCCAGCGCGGCCACTTCGATCTCGGCCTGGAGGTCACCGACACCCCCGACGGTGTCGAGATCCTCGCCAACCACCGCACCGCCGTCCTCGATGGCGCCGCCGTGGACCGCTTCGTGGACGACCTGCGCCGCACCGTCGTCGAACTGGCGGGCGGTGTCCGGGCCACGGCCGGCGGCCGGGTCGGCGACCTGCTCGACCCGGCCGCGGGCACCCTCGTGACGCGCTTCGCCGCCACCGCGCGGCGGTGCCCGGACGCGACCGCCGTCGAGGACCACCACGAGCGCCTCAGCTACGCCGAACTCGACGCCCTCTCCGACGCCGTGGCCCGCCGCGTCGAGGCGACGGCGGAACCGGGCCGGCCCGTCGCCGTCCTGATGCACCGCTCCGCGCGGCTGCCCGCCGTGCTCCTCGGCATCCTCAAGAGCGGCCGCCCCTACGTCCCGCTGGACGACTCCTACCCCAGCGAGCGGCTGGCCATGGTCGTCGAGGGAGCCGGCTGCGAAGTCGCCCTCGCCGACCGGGACCTGGCCGGGCTGCTGCCGCGGCGACTCACGATCGTCGACCCGGCGGACGTCCACGGCGACCCCACCGCGCCGGCCGGCACCCCTGCCGCGCCCACCGATCTCGCGTACCTGATGTTCACCTCCGGCAGCACCGGCACGCCCAAGGGGGTCGGTGTCACGCACGGCAACGTCGTCCACACCCTGGAGGCCATCGCGGCGACCGTCGGCATCGACGAGCACGCGCCCGGCAGGCTCCTCGCCGTCACCACGGTGTGCTTCGACATCTCGGTCCTGGAGCTGTTCCTGCCGCTCCTGGTGGGCGGCACCGTCGTCGTCGCCGAACGCGCCGACGTCGTCGACGCCCGGCGACTGGCCCGGCTCGTCGAAACCCGGGGGATCACCGCCATGCAGGCCACCCCGGCCGGCTGGCAGCTGCTCGTCGAGGGCGGCTGGAGCGGTGCGAGCGGACTGATCGCGCTGTGCGGCGGCGAGGCCCTGCCGCGCAACCTCGCCACCGCCCTCGTCGAACGCACCGGCACCCTGTGGAACGTCTACGGCCCCACCGAGGCGACCATCTGGTCCACCATCGCGCGCGTCACCGAAGCGGGGCCCGTGCACCTGGGCGAGCCGATCGGCGCGACGGAGCTGGTCCTCACCGAGGTCGACGGGCACCGCGCCCCGGCGCCGGGGGAGCCGGGCGAACTGTGGATCGGCGGGGCGGGCGTGGCCCACGGTTACTGGCGGCAGCCCGGCCTCACCGCCGAGCGCTTCACCGGACACCCGGTCCGCGCGGCCGGCGGCGGACGCTGGTTCCGCACCGGGGACCTGGTGCGCCGCGACGAGGAGGGGCGGCTGCTCTTCCTCGGCCGGGCCGACAGCCAGGTCAAGATCCGTGGCCACCGGGTCGAACTGGGCGAGATCGAGGCGGTGCTGAGCGCGCACCCCGCGCTCGCCCGCGCGGTCCTGGCCGTACACGGCGAGGGTTCCTCGGCCCGTCTCCTGGTGATCGCCGTGCCCCGGGCCGGCACGCCCCTGCCCAGCCTCGCCGAACTGCGTGACTTCGCCTCCGCGACACTGCCGCTGTGGATGCTGCCCGACCGGCTCGAGGCGGCCGAGACACTGCCGCTCACGCCCAACGGCAAGGTCGACCGCAGGGAAGCCGTCCGGCGGGCCACCCAGGACCTCCCACCGAGGAGGCACCCCGAGGCGCTCCGGACGCCCGCCCCCGACGCGCCTGCCGCGCCCACCGACGCGCCCGCCGGCGCCCCGGCCGTGCACACGGCCCGGCTGCGGGACCACGTCCTCGCCCTGTGGCGCGAGGTACTGGAAACCGACGACGTTCCGAGCGACCGCAGATTCTTCGACATCGGCGGCAACTCCCTGCTGCTCGGGAAGCTGTTCGCGCGCCTCGACGAGGCGTACCCGGACACCCGCATCGAACTCGCCGACCTGTTCGCCCGGCCGACCGTCGACGACATCGCCGGCCTCCTCGCCGCACGGCTCGGCGCCGGCCCGCCCGGGCCCGTCGAGGTCGCCGCCGCACCCGACCGACCCTCCCGCCGTGAGCTGCGGCGCGCGTTCCGACTCGGAGACGAACGATGACCCACGACGCCCCCGGTATCGACCCCAACGCCATCGCCGTCGTCGGCATGGCCTGCCGGTTCGGGCCCGCGACCTCCGTCAGCCGGCTCTGGCGGCTGCTCGAGGAGGGCCGGTCCGGCATCCGCCGCTACAGCGAGGCCGAGCTGATCGGTCTGGGGCACGACCCCGACACCGTGGCACGCGAGGAGTTCGTGCCCGCCGGGGTCGTCCTGGCCGACGCGGACGCCTTCGACGCCGAGTTCTTCGGCTACAGCGCCCAGCACGCGGAGTGGCTGGACCCGCAGCAGCGACTGCTCCTGGAGGTGGCCTGGCACGGCCTGGAGGACGCGGGCTTCGCCCCCGACCGCACCGGGCTGCGCACAGCCGCCTACGTCTCCGTGGGCCAGCCGGTGCAGCCGCCCGTGGGCATCACCGAACTCGACGCGGCCGGCATGATCCGTTTCTCCTCCTCCGACAAGGACTTCGCCGCCACCCGCCTCTCCTACAAGCTCGGCCTCACCGGCCCCAGCCTCACCGTGCAGACCGCCTGCTCCAGCGGGCTCGTCGGGGTGCACCTGGCCGCCGAGGGCCTGCTCGGCCACGAGTGCGACCTCGCCGTGGTGGCCGCCGCCTCCCTGCACTTCCCGCAGGCCGGATACCTGGCCGCACCCGGCATGATCCTCTCGCCGAGCGGTGAGTGCCGCCCCTTCGACGACACCGCCGACGGCACCCTCTTCGGCAACGGCGGCGGGGCCCTGGTCCTGCGCCGCCTCGCCGACGCGGTGCGCGACGGCGACCCGGTGCGCGCCGTGCTGCGGGGCAGCGCCGTCAACAACGACGGCGGCCGCAAGATGGACTACCACGCGCCGTCCCCCGAAGGGCAGGAGGCCGTGATCCGCGAGGCCCTGGCCGTCGCGGGCACCGACCCGCACTCGGTCGGCTACCTGGAGACCCACGGCACCGGCACGCACCTCGGTGACCCGGTGGAATTCGCCGCGCTGGAACGGGTCTACGGGGGCGAGCGCCCGCACCCCGCCGCCGTCGGCTCGGTCAAGGCGGTCCTCGGCCACCTCAACACCGCCGCCGGGATCGCGGGCGTCGTCAAGGCGGTCCTCGCGCTCGAGCACGGCACCGTGCCGCGCCAGACCCCGTTCTCGGAGCCCAACCGCGCGCTGCGCGGCGCCGGCGGACTGCGCATCGCCGACGGCGACGTCGTGGCCGGCGGCTGGCCCGTCCCCCACGGGCCCCGGCGCGCCGCCGTCAGCTCCTTCGGCATCGGCGGCACCAACGCCCACGTCGTCCTCGAACAGGCCCCGCCGGCCCCGGGGACCGGGGCGAAGGACACCGACGGCGACGCGGACGGCCCGCGGTGGTTCGTGCTGTCCGCCCACACCGAGGCCGCGCTGCGCGACATCGCCGGTGACCTCGCCGACGCCGTGCCGGCGCACTCGCTCGCCGACGTGGCGTACACCCTGCGCACGGGCCGGAGCCGGCGCCGGGTCCGTGCGGTGCTCGGCGCCACCTCCGTGACCGAACTGGCCGGTGCGCTCAGGGAGATCGCGGCCGGAGCGGAACTGGTCGCCCCCGCCGCGCCGGAGGAGTACCGGGCGTGGGCAGCGGGCGCGGGTGACCTGCCGGAACAGCACGCACCGCAGGCCCGGCGGGTGCGACTGCCCGGCTACCCGTTCGCCCGCACCCTCTGGCCCCGGCCCGGCGCCGCCCCCGCCCGCACCGTGCGCCCGCAGGACCCGGTCGCCGCCGACCACGTCGTGGCGGGCCGGCCCGTACTGCCCGCCGCCGCCCAGCTCGACCTCGCCCTCACCGCCGCCCGGCGCACCGCCCCCGCCACGGCCGGTCTCGCCGACATCGCCTTCCACCGGCCGGTCGAGGTCACCGAACCGGTGACCCTGCGCGCCGCCGTCACCGGCGACACCGTCCGCGTCCTGTCCGACACCGCGCACACCGAGGCACGCCTCATGGGCGACGCCCCGGCCGCCCCGGAGCGACTCGACCCCGCCGCACTGCGCGCCGCCTACCCGGATACGGCCGAACCGGCCGCGCTGTACCGGTACTTCGCCGACCACGGTGTCGTCTACGGCCCCGCCTTCCAGGTGCTGCGCGAACTGCGCCACGGCAGCGAGGGCGCGCTCGCCCGGGTCGAGGCCGACGGCCCGTCCGGCGGTGACACCCTGTGCCCGTACGTCCTGGACGGCGCGCTGCAGACCGTCATCGGATGTGTGCTGCGCGAGGACCTGGGCGGCGAGACGTTCATCCCGTTCGCCGTCGACACACTGACGCTGCACGGCCCGCTGCCGCGCGAGGCATGGGTACGGGTCCGTCCCGCCCGGCTCGCCGGCGGCGGGCGACGGGTGCGCAAGTACGACGTCACGGTCGCGGGCCCGAACGGCGCCGTGGTGCTCACCCTGGCCGGCCTGGCGCTGCGCCCGGTCCCGCGCGAGACCACCGCGCCGGCCGCCGCCACCAGCCCCGCGGCCGCCGGACACCTGGCGGAGGGCGAGGCGCAACGGACCCCGGACGAGATGCCCGCGAGCTCCGAACTCCCCGCCGGGGTGCACCTCTTCGCGCCCGCGAGCGTCCCGTTCGACGTCGCCGACGGGCACGAGAGCGAAACCGCCTCGCTCGTCGTCATCGGCGACGCCCCCCTCGAAGGGGCCGCCGTGCGGCTGGCCGACCCCGAGGACGCCGAGCGGGCCGCCGCCGCCGGCGAGGAACTCGTCGCGCGCCTCGGCGAAGGCACCACCCCGCCCGTCGTGGTCTGGCCGCTCACCCAGGGCGCCCTCGGTTCCGCGGCCGACGCCCTGCGCCTGCTCGCCCTCCTCCGTGCCCTGCTGCGCCCGCTGTCCCGGCGCGGGGCCCGGATCCTCGTCCCCTTCCCGGCCAACGCCCTCGACGACGCGGCGGCCGTCACCGGCCACGGCGTCGCCGCCCTGGGCCGCTCGCTCGCCGGGGAGAACCCGCGATTCGAACTGACGGCCCTCGCCCTCGACGCGGAAGCCGGGCCGGACGCCCTCGCGTCCGCCGTGCGCGCGGCCGTCACCCGGCCCCCGGCGGCGCGTTGGCTCGGCGTGGCCCGCGACGGCACGCTCACCACGTCCGTCCTGCGCCGCACCGACGCCCCGGCTCCCGGCCGCGCCGCGTTCCGCAGCGGCGGGCGGTACTGGATCAACGGCATGGGCGGACTGGCCACGCTCCTCGCTCGCCACCTGCTCGACACCCGTGCCGCCCACATCGTCCTGACCGGCCGCTCCGCGGCCGAGGGGGAGCGCGGCGCTGAGATCGCCCGGCTCGCGGAACACGCCGCACGCAGTGGCGGATCGGTCACGTACCACCGGCTCGACAGCACCGACCCCGCGGCCGTGCGCGCCCTCGCCGACCGGCTGCACGCCGAAGGACCCGTCCACGGTGTCCTGCACTGCGCAGGGACCCTGCGCGACGCCTACGTGCTGCGCAAGGAGACCGCCGACGCCGCCGCCGTGGTGGCGGCCAAGCTGATCGCGGCCACCGCGCTCGACGCGGCCACCGCCCACTGGGCCCTCGACTTCTTCGTCGTCTACTCCTCGGTCTCCGGGGCCCTCGGCAGCCCCGGCCAAGCCGACTACGCCTTCGCCAACTCGGCCGTGGACGCGTTCGTCGCCCGCCGGGCCCGCCGCGTCAAGTCCGCCTCCCGCACCGGCCGCTCGCTCTCCGTCAGCTGGCCGTACTGGGCCGGGGGCGGCATGCGGACCGGTGCGGACGCGGAGCAGCAACTGCATGAGCTCGGTATGCGTCCGATGCCCTCCGCCACCGGGATCGCCGTGCTGGAAGCGCTGCTCGGCGCACCCGAGCGGGACGGGGAGGAGAGCGCACCCGTCGTGCTCTACGGGGATCTGGACCGGCTGCGGGAGTCGTTCCCGCTCCTCGAACGGCGGCCCGCCGCCGGCCCCCTGCCCCCGGCGGCCGCCGAGCCCGAGCCCGCCCACGCCCCAGCCGTCGCCGCCCCGGCCACCGAACCCGCCCGCGGCCTGCTGGAGGAGAGGCTTCGGGCCGTCGTCGCCGAGGCCACCCGCACCCCCCTCGAACAGATCACGCCGGAGCGGCCCTTCGACGACCTCGGCATCGACTCGCTCCTCGCCATCCGGGTCGTGGAACTCCTGGCACCCGACTTCGGCCGGCTCTCCAAAACACTGCTGTTCGAGTGCCGCACGGTCGCCGAACTCGCCGAACACCTCGTCGAGGAGTTCCCCGAGCGGTGCGCCGACCTCACCGGCACCACCGGCACCGCGCCCGCCACGGTCAGCGCCGAGCCGCCCGCCTCGTCCACCGCGCCGCTCGACGCCGGCCACCGCGACGAGCCGGCGCCGGCCGAGCGGACGCCCGCCCCGCACACCGGCATCGACGCCCGCGCGGTGGCCATCATCGGCGTGGCCGGACGCTTCCCGCAGGCGGACGGCCTCGACGAGCTGTGGGCCAACCTCCTCGCCGGCCGCGACAGCATCACCGAGGTGCCACCCGAACGCTGGGACGCCGAGGCCCTGTACGACCAGGACAAGTCCCGCGTCGACCGCACGTACACCAAGTGGGGCGGCTTCGTGAAGGGGGTCGAGAACTTCGACGCGCCGCTGTTCAGCATCTCCCCGCGCGAGGCCGGTACCGTCGACCCGCAGGCCCGCCTGTTCCTCGAGGCCTGCTGGGCAGCCCTCGACGACGCCGGCTACACCCCGGACACCCTCGTCACCGCCGCCGACCCCGTGCACCGCAAGGACGTCGGGGTCTTCGTGGGCGCCATGTACGGCGAGTACCAGCTGCACGAGGCGGAGGAACGGCTGCGCGGCAACCACGTGCTCGCCAACAGCGCCTACTGGTCCATCGCCAACCGCGTCTCGTACTACTTCGACTTCCAGGGCCCGAGCACCGCCGTCGACACGGCGTGCTCGTCCGCGCTGACCGCCATCCATCTCGCGGTCGAGTCGCTGCGCGCGGGCAGTTCGAAGGTGGCCATCGCGGGCGGCGTCAACGTCCTGATCCACCCCAACAAGTACTTCATGCTGGGCCAGGGCCGGTTCGCGGCGAGCGACGGCCGCTGCCGCAGCTTCGGCGCGGGCGGTGACGGCTATGTGCCGGGCGAGGGCGTCGGCGCGTTCGTCCTCAAACCGCTCGCCGACGCGGTGCGGGACGGCGACCACATCCACGGGGTGATCCGGGGGACCGCCGCGAACCACGGAGGACGGACCAACGGCTACACCGTCCCCAACCCGCGGGCCCAGGCCGACCTCGTCACCAAGGCGCTGCGCGACGCCGGCCTGAGCGCCGGCGACCTCGACTACGTCGAGACCCACGGGACCGGCACCGCGCTCGGCGACCCCATCGAGATCCGTGGCCTGACCGCCGCGTTCTCCCGGGACGGCGTCAAGGGCGCGGGTGAGGTGCCGATCGGCTCCGTGAAGTCGAACGTCGGGCACCTCGAATCGGCGGCCGGCGCGGTCGCGCTCGCCAAGGTGCTGCTGCAGATGCGACACCGCACACTCGTCCCGTCGCTGCACGCCACCCCCGCGAACCCGGAGATCGACTTCGACCGGGTGCCGTTCTCGGTCCAGCAGGAGGTCGCGCCCTGGACCACCCGCGACGGCGTCGACCGGCCGCTGCGCGCCGGCATCAGCTCCTTCGGCGCGGGCGGCGGCAACGCCCATGTCGTCGTCGAGGGACCGCCGCCGCAGGGCCCCCGCCCCGCCGAGGAACCAGGACGCTTCGTGGTGTTCCTGTCCGCGCGCACCGACACGGCCCTGGCGGCCTACGCCTCCGCGCTGCGTGAAGACCTGACCGCGGCAGCGGAGCGCGGCACGCCGGTCCGGATCGCCGACGTCGCGTACACCTTCGCGGCGGGGCGCGCCGACCTGGAGCGCAGGGCCGCCGTGGCGGCGGGCTCGATGCCGGAACTGCTGTCCGGCCTCGCCGCGGTCGCGGCGGGCCGGCCCCGCCCGTGGCGCCGCACCGAGGTCACCGCCGACGATCCGGTACGGGTGTGGCTCGACGGCGGCCGGATCGACCGGGTCGAGGTCTGCGGCGCCGGGAGGCGGGCACGGCGCGTACCGCTGCCGCACTACCCCTTCGAACGCGTCCGCTGCTGGTACGACCTCCAGATCGAACGGCTGCACCGCCAAGGCCTCGGCACGGCTCGCCCCGAACCGGTGCCGGACCGCGGACACTTGCGCGACTTCGGCCGCACGCCGCCCACTCCCGCCCCGCCGCCGACGGGTGCGGCACTCGCTCCGCCTCCGGCAAAGACGGCCCCTGTGCTCACCC
The DNA here is from genome assembly GCF_042955215.1 of Streptomyces sp. NPDC012466. Classification (NCBI taxonomy): domain Bacteria; kingdom Bacillati; phylum Actinomycetota; class Actinomycetes; order Kitasatosporales; family Streptomycetaceae; genus Streptomyces; species Streptomyces sp. NPDC012466. The sequence continues at coordinate 57,530 of NZ_JBIBEQ010000017.1, forward strand.
CCGCGCCCGCGTCCGTGCTCCGTCAGCTGAACGCGGCGGTGCCCGTGACGAACACGACCATGCCCCAGGAGACGCCCTCCATGACTCGTGACCGCAAGATCACTCTCAGGCCGCTGGACGCGGCCCCGGCCCCGGCTCCCGTCCCCGTGCCCGAGCCCGCCCCTGCCCCGGCCGCCGCTCCCGCCGCCGCTCCGGCCGCGGCCCGGGACGGCGCCCTGAGGGACCGGGTGGCCGAGGGAGTGGGTGAAGTGCTCGCCGGAGTGCTCTACATGGACCCGGCCGACCTCGACCCGGAGCAGACGTTCCAGACGCTCGGCGTCGACTCCATCCTCAGCGTGGAGTTCGTGGCGCTGGTGAACGCCCGGTTCGGCACCGACATGAAGGCCACCGAGCTCTACGACCACCCCACACCGAGCGCCTTCGCGCGACAGGTCGCCGCCAGGGCCACCGGCGGACAGCCGACCGCTCCGGCTCCCGTGGCGCAGACACCCGCCCCCGCGTCCGTGGCGCAGACACCCGCTCCGGCTCCCGTGGCGCAGACACCCGCCCCCGCGTCCGTGGCGCAGAACGCCGCTCCGACTCCCGTGGCGCAGAACGCCGCTCCGGTTCCCGTGGCGCAGACCCCCGCCCCCGCACGCGCCGACGGTGACCGCGCCGCCGCCGTGCTGCAGACCCTGCGTGAGCAGCTCGCCGAGACCCTGTACTGCGAGGTCTGGGACATCGACGTGCACGCCACCTTCAACACGCTGGGCCTCGACTCGATCCTCGGCGTCGAGTTCGTCGCGTTCCTCAACAACGCGTACGGCCTCGACGAGAAGGCGGGGGTGCTCTACGACCACCCGAGTCTGACGGCCCTCGCCGCGCACGTCGCGGCCCGCACCGCCGCCGCCGCGCCCGCCGCCGAGGCCCCGGCCGCTCCGGCCGCCGGCCAGATCAGCGCCGCCGACCTGGAAGCCCTGCTCGGCGCCGTACGCGGCAGCCGGCTCACCGTGGAGCAGGCGCTCGCCCTGCTGCCCCAGCACTCCTGAGCTCCGGAAAGGACCCGCCCATCATGACCGACGAAGAGATATTCGCCGTGCTCCGCACCCAGATCGTGGACGTCCTGCCCGAGGCGGCCGACATCGAGATCACCCTCGACCACAGCATGCGCGACCTCGGCGCCAACTCCATCGACCGCATGGACGTCGTCATCGCCGCCCAGGACGAGCTGGGCATCAAGGTGCCCAACGCGGAGCTGACCCGGGCGAACGACCTGCGCTCCCTGGTCGCGGTGTTCCGCGCGCACGCGAGCGCCCACGCGTGAGGCACATACCCGGCGCCGTGGCCGTCACCGCCGCCTCGGTCCTCAGCCCGCTCGCCGACGACCTCGACGGCTTCACCGCCGCGCTGCTCGCCGGCCGCAGTGCCGTGCAGCTGTCGCCCACGGACGGCGGCAGCGGCCTGCCCGTCGCCGCGCTCGACGGGTTCGCCCTCGCCGACTGGGCGCGGCGGCACCTGCCGGACGATCCGGCCACGACGGCCCGGTTGCGCAAGGTCGCGGGCCGCGCCGCGCTGCCCGCGCGCACCGCCGCGTGCGTCGCGCTGCGCGCGGTACGGGACAGCGGACTGAGCCGGGACCGGCTCGCGGACGGCACTGCCCTGCTGGTCGCCGGGAGCAACCTCGCCCTGGCCCACCAGGCCGAGACCGTCCTGGGCCACGACCGCGCGCCGGGCCGGCTGCGTGCCTCGTACGCGCTCACCCACCTCGACGTGGACGTGGTCGGCGTGGTCAGCGAGCTGACCGGCATCCGCGGCGAGGGCTGGACGCTGGGCGGCGCCTCCGCCAGCGGCACCCTCGCCCTGGTGCAGGCCGCCCGCACCATCGCCGCCGGCTGGGCCGAGCGTGTCCTGGTCGTTGCGCCGGCCGCCGAACTGTCGCCCGTGGAAGCCGAGTCCTTCCGGCGTACCGGCGCCTTGGCCCACGAGCACCTGAGGGCCGAACCCACCCGGATGTGCCGCCCCTTCGACCGCGACCGCCAGGGCTTCGTCCGCGGCCAGGCGGCGGCGGCCGTCGTCCTGGAGCGGGCCGACGCGGCCCGGGAGCGCGGCGCCGGGGTGCTCGCGGAGATCGCCGGGCACGGGCAGCGCCTGGACGCCCGGCGTGGCACCGAACCGGACGCCGAGGGGCAGGCGGCGGCCATGCGCGCCGCCCTGGCGACGGCCGGCCTCGCCCCCGGCGACATCGACTACGTCAATGCCCACGGCACCGGCTCGGTGCTCGGCGACGAGACCGAAGCCGCCTCGCTGCACAAGGTGTTCGGCGGGTGCACGGGCCTGCGCGTGAACTCCACGAAGCCGCTGACGGGCCACTGTCTCTCCGCGGCGGGTCTCGTCGAGGCCGTGGCCACGATCGCCCAGTTGCGGGCCGGGTCGGTGCACCCCAACCCGAACCTCGAACACCCCGTCGCGGACCTGCCGTGGGCCGGCCGGACGGCCGAACGGCGGCCGCTGCGCACCGCCCTCAGCAACAGCTTCGCGTTCGGCGGCATCAATGCCTCCGTCGTCATCCGCGTCCAGCCCTGAAGCAGCCCTGTAGTTACGGAGAAGACCATGAAGCAGGTCGGCATCGAAGCCATCAACGCCTACTGCGGTGAGACCTACATCGACGTCCCGACCCTGTTCGCGGCCCGCGGCCTCGACGACAGCCGGATCGGCAACCTGATGATGGCGCGCAAGAGCGTCGCGCTGCACTGCGAGGACGCCGTGTCCTTCGCCGTGAACGCGGCCAAGCCCCTCGTCGACGCCCTCAGCGACGAGGAGCGCGACTCCATCGAGCTGCTGATCGTCGGCACCGAGTCCGGGGTCGACTTCGGCAAGTCGCTGGCCACCTACGTCCACGACCACCTGGGACTGTCGCGCAGCTGCCGCCTGTTCGAGACCAAGCAGGCCTGCTACAGCGGCACCGCCGCTCTGCAGATGGCCGCCGCCGTCGTCGCCGCCAGCCCCTTCGAAGGCGCCAAGGCCCTGGTCATCAGCAGCGACGTCGCCCGCCCGGTGCCGCACACCTACGTCGAGCCCAGCCAGGGCGCCGGGGCCATGGCGATGCTGGTGAGCGACAAGCCGGTCGTCGCCGCCTTCGACCACGGGGCCAACGGCTTTCACAGCTACGAGGTCATGGACACCTGCCGCCCCGACCCGGAGCGCGAGGCCGGCGACACGGACCTGTCACTGCTGACCTACATCGAATGCCTCAAGGGCTCCTTCACCGACTACGCGAGCAAGGTCGACGGGGCCGACTTCGTCGACTCCTTCGACCTGCTCGCCATGCACACCCCCTTCCCCGGCATGGTCAAGGGCGCCCACCGGGCCGCGCTGCGCAAGCTGAAGCGCGGCCTGTCCCCGCAGGCCATCGAGGACGACTTCACCGACCGCCTCGGCGCGGCCATCCGGTACCCGCAACAGGTCGGCAACATCTACGCGGGCACCGTCTTCCTCGCTCTCGCGTCCACCATCGACAACGCCGTCATCGACCGCGAGCGCCGGATCGGTGTCTTCTCCTACGGATCCGGCTGCGCCTCCGAGTTCTACAGCGCCGTCGTCAACCCCGCGTCGCAGCGTGCCGTACGGGCCATGGGCATCCGCGAGGCGCTGGACGCGCGATACCCGCTGAGCATCGAGGAATACGACGAACTGCTCACCGCGACCGCCGAGCTGAAGTTCGGGACGCAGGACTTCACCTTCGACCTCGACCGCTTCCCGCAGATCACCAAGGCGCGCTTCGACGCCGGCCGCCGCCTGGTCCTGCGCGGAGTGCGCGACTACCACCGCGAGTACGTGTGGCTGGGAGGCGAGCAGCGATGACCGCCGTCACCCTGACCCGGGCCCGTGGGGTGATCCACGCCCGGCTCGACCAGCCCGAACTGCGCAACGCCGTCACCCCGGCGCTCCTCGACACCCTGCACGCGGCCGTCGACAGCGCCGAGGCGGACCCGCACTGCCGGGTTCTGGTCCTCCGCGCGCGTGGCGAGGACTTCTGCGCCGGCACCGACCTGTCGGACGGCGCCCCCGCCGAGGTGCCCGCTCCGGACGCGGACGAGCTGCCGTACTGGACACTGCTGGAGCGGCTGACCCGCACTCCCGTGGTCACCGTCGCCCTCGTCGACGGCCGCGCCACCGCGGGCGGCGTCGGGCTCGCCGCCGCCTGCGACCTGGTGATCGCCGGGCCGCGCGCCCGTTTCCGGCTGACCGAGGCCCTCGTCGGCCTAGTGCCCGCCATGGCGCTGCCGTTCGTGGCCCGCAGGACCGGTGAGCAGCGGGCGTTCTCGGCGACGTTGCTCGCCGAGGAGCTGGACGCCGCCGCGGCCGTGGCCGTGGGGCTGGCCGACACGGCCGCCGACGACGCCGAGGAGGCCCTGCGGCGCGTCCTCGTGGGCCTCAGCAGGGTCGACCGTGCCACCGCCGGCGCGCTCAAGGAGTACCGGGCGCGGCTCTTCCCCCGCGACGAGCGGCTGGGCCGCGACGCGGGCCGTGCCTTCCTCGACCGTCTCACCGACCCCGCCGTGCACCGGCTGATCGAGGAGCGTGCCGCATGACCGCACCGACTGTTCCCGCCGGTCTCTCCGTGGTCCGGCTGGCCTGGCAGGGGCCCGTCGCCGTGGTCACCCTGGACGACCCGGACGGCCGCAACACGTTCTCGGCCGGGCTGACGACGGGGCTCGTCGACTCGATCGAGCGGGCCGCCGCCGACCCGCGCACCCGGGCCGTCGTCGTCGAGGGCAGGCCCGAACTGTTCTGCGCGGGCGGGACCCAGCGCGAACTGATCAACTTCGCGCGGGGCAACGGGAGTTTCGACACCGACGACTTCTTCCGGGTGTTCGCGCGGTGCCCGCTGCCCGTGATCGCCTCGGTGCAGGGGCATGCCATCGGCGGCGGGCTCGTGCTCGCGCTCTACGCCGACTTCGCCGTCTTCAGCGAACGGTCCTTGTACGCGGGCAACTTCATGAAGTACGGCTTCACGCCCGGCATGGGCGCCACCCATCTGTTCCCGAGCCGCTTCGGGCGAGAGCTGGGTACGGAGATGCTCTTCACCGCCCGCACCTACCGGGGCGCCGAACTGCGCGATCGGGGCGCGCCGGTGCGGGTCGTGCCGCACCAGGACGTGCCGGGCACCGCCCGCGAACTGGCGCGGTCCATGACGCACGCCCCGCGGGCCTCGCTCGAGCTGCTCAAACGGGAGCTGGCCGCACCGCTGCTGGCCGCGACGGGCGAGGCGGTGGCCCGCGAGGCGGCGCTGCACCGCACCTCGTTCCGGCTGCCCGAGGTGATGGAACGCATCGTCGGCGCGTACGGCGCCGAAGCCCACTGACCGAGCACCGGCAACGAAGGAACCGAAGGACGGCATGGACGCGAAAGAGATCCTGACCCGAGTCAAGACCGGTGCGCTGGACGCCGCGTCCGCCGCCGCGCTGCTACGCGCCCCGCGCCCGCCCGAGCCTCCCGCGGGCGTGGACCGCGCCACCGCGGAAACGCTCCTGCGTGCCGCGGCGCTCCAGGCCCAGGCCCAGGCTCAGGCACCGGCAACGGCGACGGGGGCGGGGCCGGGCCAGGCCCGACCCCCGGCGGCCCAGGCCCCGGGCCCGGCACCCGCGCCGGCCCCCGCCGGGTCCGCTCACCGGTTCGAGCCCGTGGCCGTCGTCGGCTACAGCGCCCGGTTCCCCGGGGCCGATGACGCCGACACGTTCTGGCAGCGGGTCCTGGACGGGGACGACCTGGTCACCGAGGTGCCCGCCGACCGGTGGCGCGTCGGTGAGCACTACGACGCCGACCCCGGCGCGGAGGGCAAGTCGGTCTCCAAGTGGGGCGGGTTCGTGGACGGCGTCGACCGGTTCGACGCCGACTTCTTCCGGATGACGCCGCGCGAGGCGGAACTCACCGACCCGCAGGCCCGCCTCTTCCTCCAGGAGGCCTGGCGCGCCCTGGAGCACGCCGGGCAGCGCACCGGCTCGCTCGCCGGAGCCCGGGTCGGCGTACACGCCGGCGTCATGATGAACGACTACCAGGACCTCATCGAGCGGGAGAGCGCACACACCCGGCTGGCCCAGGTCATGCAGGGCAACTCCAACTCGCTGCTCGCCGCCCGCATCGCCTACCACCTCGACCTCAAGGGCCCGGCCGTCACCGTCGACACGGCGTGCTCGTCGTCCCTGGTCGCCCTCCACCAGGCGTGCCAGTCGCTCTGGCTCGGCGACGCGGACATGATGCTCGTCGGCGGCGTCACCCTCTACCTCACCGAACTGCCGCACGTGTTCATGAGCCGAGCCGGGATGCTCTCGCCCGGCGGGCGCTGCCGCCCCTTCGACGCGTCCGCCGACGGCATCGTCCCCGGCGAGGGCTGTGCCGTCGTCGTCCTCAAACCCCTGTCGAAGGCGCGCGCCGACGGTGACCCCGTGCACGCGGTGATCCGCGCCAGCGGCCTCAACCAGGACGGCAGGACCAACGGGATCACCGCGCCCAGCGCCGCCTCGCAGGCCCGCCTCATCGGCGGCACGCTCGACCGGTTCGGCCTGGACCCGCACGGCATCGACTACGTCGAGTGCCACGGCACCGGCACCCCGCTCGGCGACCCCATCGAGGTCACCGCCCTCAACCAGGTGTTCGCCCCCGCCGGCCGCCCCGCGGGCAGTGTGCCGATCGGCTCGGTCAAGGGCAACGTCGGTCACACCTCCGCCGCGGCGGGCCTCGCCGGACTGCTCAAGGCCATCGGCGTCGTACGGACCGGACAGGTGCCCCCGTCGCTGCACTGCTCGCCCGCCACCCTCAACCCGGGCATCCCCTTCGCCGACGGACCGTTCACCGTCGCCACCGAGCGGCAGACGCTGCCCGACACCGGGGGCCGGCCGCGCCGCGCCTCCGTCAGCTCGTTCGGCTTCAGCGGCACCAACGCCTACGTCGTGGTCGAGCAGGCCCCGCCCGTCGCGCACACCCCGGCGCCCGACGGTCCCGTCCTCGTGCCGCTGTCCGGCCGCCGCCCCGCGGCGATCGCCGACCGCGCCGCCGAACTCGCCCGCTGGCTGCGTTCGCCCGGCGGCGCCGACGCCGCCCTCCGGGACCTGGCCCACACCCTGTCCTGCGCCCGTGACCACCACCCGTACCGGACCGCCCTGCTCGTCGCCGACCGGCCCCAACTCCTGGACGCTCTCGACCGGCTGACGGCGGGCGACAGCGACGACCGGCGCATCGACGGGCCGGCCGCCGAGACGCGCGACGTGGACCGGGAGACCCGCCGGGCCCGCGCCGCCCGGGTGGACCGCCTCCTCGACCGGGCCGCCGACGAGCCCGGCCACCCCGGGCACCTTCGCGAACTCGCCCGGCTCTACACCGAGGGCCACGACGTCGACTTCACCCGGCTCTGCCCGCCCGGCCGCCACCGGCGCATCCCGGCCCCCGGCTACGCCTTCGCCCGCGACCGCCACTACGTGACGGCGGCAGAACCCGCGCCGGGCGAGGACCACCGGTCCGGCCTGGACGACCTCGTCCTGTACACGCCCGGCTGGCAGGACGACCCCCTGCCGGCCGAGGCGCCGCAGCCCGCCGGCGGACCGCTCCTCGTGCACGACCCCCAGGGCGACCTCGTCACCGCGCTCGACGGCACCGGCCTCGACGCGATCGACACGGTGCGGGCCACGAACCCGGACGCCGTCACCCTCGTGGTGCGCCTCGGGCCGGAACCGGACGCCGACACTGCCGCGTTCGCCGCGCTGCGCACCGCGCTCGCCGCCTTCCGCACGCAGCGGCTCACCGTCCTCGTCGTCACCGCCGACGCGCTGAAGGCCGACGCCGCCCGCGCCCTCGTACAGACACTGCGCCAGGAGAACCCGCGGCTGGACGGGCGGGCCCTGCTCGTCGCCGACGACCTGGCCCTCGCCCCGGCCGTCCGAGGCGAACTGGCCGTCCCGCAGGCGGAGTGGGGCCACCTCGCCGAGGTGCGCGACGGCCGGCGGGCCCGCCGCGTGCTGCGCCCCGCCGCCCTGCCCGAGCAGAGCTTCGTCCCCCGCCCCGCAGGTGTCCACCTGGTCACCGGCGGCATGGGCGGCATCGGCCGCGTACTGGCCCGTCGGCTCGCCGCGCAGCCCGGCACCCGCGTCGTCGTGTGCGGGCGCACTCCCTGGGACGAGCTGGATCCGGCCGAGCGCCCGCCGGCGGACGGTTCCGGAGGCATCCGCTACGTACGCGCCGACGTCACCGTCCCGGACGGCGCCCGGGCGCTGGTCGACGACATCCTCAGCCACGAGGGCGCCCTGCACGGCGTGTTCCACGCGGCGGGTGTGGTGCGCGACGCGTACCTGCTGCGCAAGACCCCCGACGACGTGGCAGCGGTGCTCGCCCCCAAGACGGTCGGTGCCGCTGCCCTCGACGAGGCGACGGCCGGGCTGCCGCTCGACGTCTTCGTCCTGTTCTCCTCGGTCGCCGCGCTCGGCGGCAACATCGGCCAGGCCGACTACGCCTACGCCAACGGCGTTCTGGACGCCCTCGCCGAGCACCGCGCGGATCTCGTCGCCGCGGGGGAGCGGCACGGGCGGACCCTGTCGGTGCAGTGGCCGCTGTGGGACGTGCCGGGGATGACGATTCCCGACCCGGTGCGAGAGGTGGTCGAGGAGCGCGTCGGCATGGTCCCGCTCCCCGCGGAACTGGGTCTGCGGGCACTGGAACGGCTGCTCGGCGCGGACGGCCCGTGCGTCGTGTCGCTCTTCCACGGCCGCGCGGACGCCTGGCGCCGAAACCTGGCCGACCTGCACCTGCTGCCCCGCCGCCGGACCCCGGCCCCGCCTTCCGCTTCCGCTTCTGCTTCGGTCCGGGTTCCGGGTGCGCTCCCGGCCTCGACCCCGCCCCCGCCGGCTTCCTCGCCCGCCGCGGCCCCCGACGGCCTGCTGGAGCGGGTCTGCCGCACGGTCGCCGACACCCTGGGCCACGACCCGGCCGCGGTCGGCCCGCGCACGTCCCTGGAAGCGCTCGGCCTGGACTCGGTGATGATCCGTACGCTGGCGTCGAAGCTGAGTACGCACGTGGCGCCCGTCGGACCGGAAATGCTCTTCGGCCTGCGCGATCTGACCGAGCTCGCGGACCACCTGGCCCGCCTCGCGCCCGCGCGGGAGCCCGCCGCGCCGCCGCCCACGACGCCCGCCGTCCCGGCCCCCGGGAACGCGCCGGACACCGGCGCGGACTCCGGTGCCCAATCCGGTGCGGGCCCCGGCGCGGACTCCGGTGCCCCGTCCGGCGCGGACTCCGGTGCCGACGACGCCGTGGCCATCGTCGGCCTCGCCGGCCGTTATCCCGGAGCGGACGACCCCGAGGCGTTCTGGGAGAACCTGCTCGTCGGCAAGGACACGGTCGCCGACCTGCCCACCGGCCGCTGGCAGAACACCGGCGGCGTCCACGCCAAGGGACACTTCCTCGACGGCGTCGAGGCGTTCGACCCCGCGTTCTTCGGCCTGTCGCCCCGGGAGGCCGCGTTCACCGACCCCCAGGAACGGCTTTTCCTGGAGGTCGCCTGGGAGGCCCTGGAGGACGCCGGGCTCGCCGGCGCCCGTCTCGACGCCCTCACCGCGCCGGACGGCGAACCGCGCAGCGTCGGTGTCTTCGCGGGCATCACCTCGGCCGACTACCCGTTGCTCGGCGCCGAACGCTGGGCTGCGGGCCACCGGGACATGCCCTCCGGCCACTACTGGTCGCTGCCGAACCGGCTGTCGTACCTGCTCGACCTGCGCGGCCCCAGCCAGCCCGTCGACACCGCCTGTTCGTCCTCGCTCGTCGCGCTGCACCAGGCCGTCGAGGCGCTGCGGCGCGGCGAGTGCGCGGCCGCGCTCGTCGGCGGTGTCAACCTCTATCTGCACCCCTCCCGGTTCCGCATGCTGCGGCAGTCGGGCTTCCTCGCCGAGGACGGCCTGTGCCGCAGCTTCGGCGCGGGCGGCGCCGGGTTCGGGCCCGGTGAGGGCGCCGGGGCCGTCGTCGTCAAGCCACTGGCCCGCGCCCTCGCCGACGGCGACACCGTGCACGCCGTGATCCGCGGCACCGCCGTCGCCCACGGCGGCCGCACCAACGGCTTCACCGCGCCCAGCCCGAGGGCCCAGGCCAGGGTGCTGCGTGAGGCCCTGCGCCGCTCCGGCGTGGACCCGGCCACGGTGAACCTGATCGAGGCGCACGGAACCGGCACCGCACTCGGCGACCCGGTCGAACTCGCCGGGCTGCAGGAGGCGTACGGCCGGGGCACGGCCGTCGAGGTGCCCTGCTCTCTCGGCTCGGTCAAGTCCGCAATCGGCCACGGGGAGTCCGCCGCGGGCATCGCCGCGCTCACCAAGGTGCTGCTCCAGATGCGGCACGGCATCCTCGCACCCACGCTGCACGCCGAACCCGTCAACCCCGACCTGAACCTGGCCGGCACACGCTTCCGGCTCCAGCACGACGCCGCGCCCTGGCCGCGGCTGTGCGATGCCGCGGGCCGCGAACTGCCCCGCCGCGCCGGCGTCAGCTCGTTCGGCGCCGGCGGCGTCAACGCCCACGTCATCGTCGAGGAGCACCTGCCACGCCCGGCGGCGGACGAGAGCGCCCCACGGCCGGACGGGCGGCAGCTCGTCGTACTGTCCGCGCCGAGCGCCGCCCACCTCGCCGCCACCGCCGCACGCCTGGCCCGGTGGCTGACCGGCGCCGGGGCGGGCACCCCGCTCGCCGACATCGCCCACACCCTGCACAGCGGGCGAGCGCTCCACGAACACCGCCTCGCCGTCGTCGCCGACTCCGGCCCCCGGCTCGCTGCGGAACTCGCCCGCTTCGCCGAGGACGGCACGGCCTCCGACGCGCTGCGCACAGGCACCGCCACCACCGCCCGGGGTCAGGCTCCCGAGACCGACGACCTGGTGGCCGCCCTGTGGCGGGCGGGCCGCCTGGAGCAGATCGCCGACCTGTGGGTGGCCGGCTGGCAGATCGACCGGACGGCCCTCGACGCCGGGCAGGGACGCATCGTGTCCCTGCCGCCGTCGGCGTACCTCAGGAGCCGCTACTGGCTCGCCGAGGAGGAGCCCGAGGCCGCCCGCCGGCCCGCGGAGCCGCACGCCCCAGCGGCGGAGACCGCCGCACCCGCGCCGTCCGCCGCACCCGCGCCGTCCGCCGCACCCGCGCCGTCCGCCGCACCCGCGCCCGCCGTCGACCCCCGGCTCGACCAGCTCGTCGCGTTCGTCGGCGAACTGGCCGCGGGACCCGGAGCCGAGGGCCCCCTCGACACCGGACGGACCCTCGTCGAACTCGGCGTGGACTCCATCGGCGCGATGAACCTGCGCTTCGAGATCACCGAGCGGTTCGGCCGGACGCTGCCACTCCAGATGCTCAGCGAGTTCACCGTCGACGAACTTGTCGCCCACCTGTCCGCCCTGCAGAGCCAGTAGAGGGAACCGGAGAACCCAGCCATGCCGCAGACCGATCCCACCGACCGGTTCGAGCCGTTCGCCCTCACGGAAGTCCAGGAGTCGTTCTACGTGGGCCGCACGCTCGATGGCGGTACCGGTGCCGGAACCCAGATCCACCTGGAGTTCGAGGCCGACGACTTCGACACCGACCGCGCCGAGACCGCCTGGAACGACGTCGTCGCCGCCACCGACATGCTCCGCGCCCACGTCCTGCCCGACGCCCGACAGGTGGTGCGCGCACAGGTGCCCACCCACCGGTTCGTCCGGGCCGACCTGAGCACCCTCGAACCCGCCGCCCGGGACGCCGAACTGGCGCGGCTGCGCCGCGAGGCGCTGGCCGGCTTCGACCCGCACCGCTGGCCGCTGTTCGCGATCCGCGTCGCCCGCCTGGCGGGCGGCCGGGCCAGGGTGCTGTTCACCGTGGACGAGCTGATCGCCGACGGACCGAGCGTGTCCCTGCTGCTGCAGCAGTGGTACGAGCGGTACGCGCGGGGGACCGCCGTCACCGCGCCCGCGCTCACCTTCCGCGAGTACTGCGCCGCCGGCGCCGGCGCCGAGGTGCCGCGGGCCTCCCTGGCGTACTGGCGCGAGCAACTCGCGGACGTCAACCTCGACCGGCCGCTGCCGCTGGCGGGCGGCTCGGCGTCCGGCCCCGCGCACCGGAGGATCGCGCTGCGCCTGGAGCCGGAGCGCTGGGAGCGGGTGAAGGCCGCGGCGAAGGAGGCCAGGGCGACGCCCACCGCGCTGCTGCTCGCCCTGTGCACGGCCGCGGTGCAGGGGACCGAGGGCGACCCGGCGGCGCTGCCCGTCGTCCTGACGACGTACAACCGGCGTCGGGTGCACCCCGACGTGCCGCGCCTGGTCGGTCCCTTCATCTCGACCTCCGTCTTCGTCGCGCCGCCGGCCACGGGCACGGCCGGCGAACGCCTCGAACTGGTGCGCGCCCGGCTGTGGAGCGACCTGGAACACGCGGCCGTCAGCGGGGTGCGCGCCCTGCGCGAACGCGCCAGGAACGAACCGGGGCGCCGCGGCAGCTCGGTCCCGATGGTCTTCACCAGCCTCCTCGGCAGCCTCACCGCGCTGGGCGACGACCCGGACAGCTGGGCGGCGCGGGTGGACCTGGAGGCCTCCGCGACGCTCACCCCGGGCGTCCACCTGGAGAGCTGCGTCCAGGAACGCGACGGCGCCCTCCTGGTGTCGTGGGACTTCGCGCCGACCGCCGTGGAGGAGACTCGGACCCGGGCCGCCTTCGGCGCGCTGCGCACGGCACTCGAGCGGATCGCGGACGAGGGCGCAGCCGCCTTCGCCCGGCCCGCCGCACTGCCCGCCGCGCCTCCCCCCGCGGGCCAGGACCCGGCCGCCGGAGGAACGGCGGAGCCCATCCCGCTCACCGAGGTCCAGTCCGCCTACCTCGTCGGCCGGATCGGCGGACTCGGCGGGGGCGCCGAGACGCGGGTGTACCAGGAGTTCCTGCTCCGCCGGCACGACGTCGACAGGCTCGAGCACGCCTGGAACCGGCTGGTCGCGCACCACCCCATGCTGCGCGCCGCCGTCCACGAGGACGGCACGCTCAGCGTCGCGCCGGCCGCCGGCCCGTACCGCATCGCCCGCCACGACCTCACCGCGGCGGCCGACCCCGAGGCCGCGCTCGCGCAGACCGCCGCGCGGCTGCGCGACACCACGTTCCCGCTGGGCAGCAGCCCCATGTACGCCCTGGAGGCCAGCACGCTGCCCGACGGGACGGTCGTGCTGCACGTGGTCCTCGACGCCCTCCTCGCCGACGCCCGCAGCTTCGCACTGTTGTTCGGTCAGCTGTTCGCCCTGCACGACGGCGACGACCGGGTGCCGGCAGCCCCCGCCGACCCGACAGCGCACCTGCGCGCGCTGCCCGGGCTGCGGTTCACCGAGGCCGGCCGGCAGGCACGCGAAGCCTGGCGCGAGAAGTTCGCCGCGCTGCCCTCCGGGCCCGCTCTGCCCGAGCCCGCTCCCGGCGCGGCGCGGGCCCACCGCAGGGCACCGCTCGGCTCGTGGCGCGCCCTCACCGAACGCGCGGCGGCCATCGGTGTTCCGGCCGACATCGTCCTGCTCACCGCCTACACCGACGAACTGCGCGCCGAGTTCGGGGACGCGGGCCCGTTCACCGTCACCGTCGTCTCCTGGGACCGCCCCGGCGGGCTCGCGCACGCCGACGCGATGGTCGCCGACTTCACCCAGCTCGCCTGGGTCACCGTCGACGCAACGCTCCCGGACGCCTTCGCCGACCGCGCCCGCGCCCTGTGGGACCGGGTCCGCGCCGACCTGGAGCGGGCCGAACTGGTGCCCGGTCTGACCGAGTTGCGCACGCGTGTGTTCCGCTCCGGCGGCGCCCTGCGGCTGCCCGTCGTCTTCACCCGCGTACCGGAGATCGACCCCGCTCTGCATCCCCGCGACGTGGAACTGCGCACCAGCCAGTCGCAGACCGCCCAGGTGGCGCTCGACCACGTGCCGCTGCTCGTCGGCGACGACCTGGTGGGGCAGTGGGACGCGGCCGAGGGCTCCCTCGCACCGGAGCGTCTCACCGCGATGTTCGAGCGGTACGCCCGACGGGTGCGGGAGTTCGTCATCGGCGAGCGCGAGCCGGCCCGTCGCCCGGCCGTCCCGCAGGACGCCGACGCGCCCGCCGGCGCCCGCGTCGACGACCGCCCCGCCGTCGTCGGGCCCGTGGACGACCGGGTGACACCGGCCCCCACCCTCGTCGAACTCCTCGAGGCTGCGTTCACCGGGCGCGCCGACCGGGACGCCGTCCACTACGCCGGGCACACCCTGACCTACGGCGAGCTCGACCGGCGCACCGCCCGGCTGGCCCGCCACCTGCACGCCCTCGGCGTCCGCCCCGGTGACCACGTCGCCGTCCACATGGACCGCTCCGAACGCCTGGTGGCCGCGCTGGTCGGCATCGTGCGCGCGGGCGCCGTCTACGTGCCCGTCGACCCGGCCAACCCGCCCGAGCGCGTGCGGTACCTGCTGGAGGACAGCGGTGCCCGCGTCGTGGTCGCCGACGCCGCTCTCGCCGCCGTGCCCGCACAGGCCGGCGCGGTGGTCGTCTGCCCCGACCGGGACGCCGACCGGGCCGCACTCCACGCGCTGCCCGGCACGCCGCCGGCCGTCTCGGTGGGCCCCGACGACCCGGTCTACACGATCTACACCTCCGGGACGACCGGCCGGCCCAAGGGCTGCCGCAACAGCCAGCAGGGTGTGGCCAACCGGCTGCTGTGGATGCAGGACCGCTTCCGCCTCACCCCCGAAGACCGGGTCGCGCAGAAGACCCCGTACGGATTCGACGTCTCCGTCTGGGAGTTCTTCTGGCCGCTCATCGCCGGCGCGTCCATCGTGGTGGCCCGGCCCGGCGGCCATGTGGACCCGGCCTACCTCGCACGGCTGCTGCGCGAGGAGCGGGTGACCGTCACCCACTTCGTGCCGTCCGTGCTCGGCATGTTCCTGCGCCACCCCGGCGCCGCCGACGGCACCGCGCTGCGCCTGGTGTTCACCAGCGGTGAGGCGCTCCCGGTCGCCACCATGCGGCGGTTCTACGAAGTGTTCGACGCGCCGCGGCCGCAGACCCCGGTCCCCGAACTGCACAACCTCTACGGGCCCACCGAGGCCGCCATCGACGTCACCCACTGGGCGTGCCGCCCCGACTGGGACGAACCGACCGTGCCGATCGGCCGCCCCGTCGCCCACACCAGCATCCACGTGGTGGACGACCGGCTGCGCCCGGTCGCCCCCGGCGTCGCGGGGGAGATCCTCATCGGCGGCCGGCAGGTCGCTCTCGGCTACCACCAGCGGCCCGAGCTGACGGCGGAACGCTTCGTCACCTCGCCCTTCCCGGACCTCGACCCGTCGCCGCGGCTCTACCGCACGGGGGATCTGGGACTGGTCGGCGAGGACGGCGAGATCCGCTACCTCGGCAGGATCGACGGCCAGTTCAAACTGCGCGGGCTGCGCATCGAGCCGGAGGAGATCGAGGCGGCCCTCGCCGACGTGCCCGGTGTCGCGGAGGCCCGCGTGCTCCCGGTCGACGACCCGGCGTCGGGCGAACAGGTCCTGGCTGCCGTCTGCGTTCCCCGTACACCCGGCCACGCCCCGGCGGTGCCGGAGATCCGCCGCGCCCTGGGCGACCTGCTGCCCGCCTATCTGGTGCCCAGCCGTTTCTGCTTCGTGGAGGACCTTCCGTTGACGACGAACGGCAAACTGGACCGCCCGGCCGCCGCCCGGCTCCTGGGCGCCGGACCGGCGTCCCGGCCGGATCCCGTGACGCCCGCCGCGCCGGCCCCCCTCTCCACCCCGGCGCCGGTCGCCGGGGTCCGCGCCGATCTGCGTGCCGACATCCGCGCCGCCGTCGCCGAGGTGCTCGGGGTCGCCGAAGTCGACGACGGAGCCGACCTGTTCGACCTCGGCGCCACCTCCTTCACCATGATCCGCATCGCGCAGGAGATCGAACGTCTCACCGGCACCGCGCTGCCCGTCGACGCCCTCATCAGCAGGCCGACACTCGACGCGCTCACGGCGGCCGCCCTGCCGGCACCGGACGAGGCGGCCACGGCCGGCGGCGCCTCGCCCGTCACCGCCGGATACGTCGCCCGCCGGGCGGCCGAGGTACTGGGCGTGGACCAGGTCGCGGTGGGCGACGACCTGTTCGACCTGGGCGCGACATCCTTCACGATGATCCGGCTGGCCCAGGAGATCGAGGCGGCGACAGGCGCACAGGTCCCGGTGGACGTCCTCATCCAGAGCCCCACCCCGCGCTCCATCGCGCAGAGCGTCGCCCCGCCGACCACGACCACCGCCGCGTCCCCGCCCGCCACCGGCACCGACGTCCGCATCGCACTGGACCCCCGGGCGAAGGCCGCCTTCAAGGAGGCCAGGGTCGCCGAGCGACGGCTCCCCGCGTCCCTGCGCCGGGTCCCCGTCCCGCCGGCCACCCCCGACGAGACCCGCGCCCTGTTCGACGCCGCTTCCTTCCGGGAGTTCGCCGACGGTCCGCTGCCCGCCGGGGACCTGCTCGCCCTCCTCGCCACCGTCACCTGGGGCGAACTCGACGGTCGCGCCAAACGCCGCTATCCGTCCGGCGGCGGCTTCTACCCGGTCCAGGTGTACGTGTACGTGGCCCCCGGCGCAGTACAGGACCTCGCCCCCGGCCTGTACTACCTGCACCCGGCCGAACGCGCCCTGGTCGCGCTGTCCCCCGGCGCCCGGTACGGCACCGACCTGCACGTCCACCACAACCGTGCGCTCGTGGCCGGCTCCGGCTTCGGCGTCTTCCTGGTCTCGACCCCGGCCGCCATCGCCCCCGCCTACGGCGAACGCAACGCCACCCGCTTCTCCACCATCGAGGCCGGGCACATCGCCCAGTTGCTGCTCACCGGGGCGCCGGAGCGCGGACTCGGGCTGTGCGCGGTCGGCGAGATGGACTTCGACGCGGTGCGCGCCGACTTCGGCGTCACCGACGAGCAGGAGCTGCTGCTGTCCCTGTGGGGCGGCGCGCTCACCGAGGACACGCGCGCCCGCCGCGCCGCGCTCACCCGCACCGCCACCGGGCTCCCGCGGCCCGCCGACCGGCCCGCCGGCCGACCCGCCGACCGGTCCGGCCGGGCTGTGGCCGTCGTCGGCTTCGCGGCCGACCTGCCGGGCGCCCGCACCCTCGACGAACTCGACGGCCTGCTCACCGCCGCCGCCCCGGCCACCGGGCCCGCGCCCGCCGAACGGTGGGCGCCGCTGCGCTCACGGGCGCGGCGGTCCGGGGCGGCCGTCGGCGGCTACCTCGACGACGTACTCGCCCTGGAGGCGGAGGAGTTCCGCATCCCCGAGGACGAGGCCGGCGCCATCGACCCGCAGGAACGCCTCCTGCTGTCCGTCGCCCGCCGCTGCTTCGAGGACGCCGCGCTCACCCCGGACCGCCTCGGCGGCCGGGTCGGGGTCTTCGTCGGATCGATGTGGCACGACCACGCGCTGTACGGGATCGCCGCCCGTGCGGACGGGCGGGCCGAGGACGGCACCCACGCCACCCGCGGCGGCCTGGCCCACCGCACCTCGCACGCCTTCGGCCTGACCGGGCCCAGCGTGCTGATCGACAGCGGCTGCGTGTCCGGGCTCGCCGCGGTCGAAGCCGCCTACCGGGCCGTCGCCGACGGCCGCTGCGAAGCCGCGCTCGCCGCCGGATCCAACCTGGTGCTCCATCCCGACCACCTCGACGTCCTGTCCGAGATGGGTCTGCTCGCCGAGGACGGCGACTCCTGCGCCTTCACGGACCGGGCCAGCGGCTGGCTGGTCGGCGAGGGCGTCGGCGCGCTCCTGCTCAAGCCCCTCGACCGCGCCCTCGCCGACGGGGACCCCGTGCACGCGGTGCTGCGGGGCGGCGCCCTCCAGCACTCCGGCACGACCCGCCAGTTCGGCATCCCGGACCCGCAGCGGCAGGAGGCCACCATGCGGGCCGCGCTCGACGACGCCCGGCTGCGGCCCGCCGACGTGGGATACGTCGAGGCCGCCGCGGCCGGGGCCGCGCTCGCCGACGCGCTGGAGTTCACCGCACTCGGTCGGCTGTTCGGCGACGACGCCCCCAGCGGGGCACCGGTCCCGGTCGGCACCGTCAAGCCCCACACCGGACACCTGGAAGCGGCCTCGGTCTTCGCCCAGCTCGGCAAAGTCATCGCCCAGTTCCGCCGCCGCGACGTGTACCCGACGCTGCTGACCTCGGCGGTGAACCCGGCGCTCGCCCGTGCCGCGGGCCCGGTCGCCCTGGCCGCCGACGGCAACCGCGGATGGCGCACCGCCCCCGGAGCGCCCCGCCGCGTCCTGGTCAACGGCTTCGCGGGCGGCGGCTCGTACGGCAGCCTCGTCGTCGAGGAACCGCCGGCCGTGCGGCCCGGCCCCGACGACCAGGGGACCTGGGCGCTGCCGCTGTCCGCCGACACCCCGGAGAACCTCGCCGCGCTCGCCGACAGCCTCGCCGACATCTGGGAACGGGACCCGTCCCTGGGAGCCGGCCGTGTCGCCCGGGCCCTGCGCGAGGGCCGCACCCACCGCTCGGTGCGCGCGGGTCTGGTCACGGACGCCGCCGCGGCGGCCGGGGCCCTGCGCACCATGGCCCACCGCATCCGCACCCACGGCGCGGGCGCCGTCGACACCGCCGCCGACGCTCCCGCCCAGGAGCGGGACACCCTGCTCGCGTGGGTCGCGGGGGAGCCGGTCGACTGGGCCCCGATCGCCGCGTCCAAAGCGGCGCTGCCGGCCACCCCTCTCACCCGTACCCGCCCGCCGCTTCCGGCCGGCCCGGCCCCCCTGGCCGCCCAGGTGGAGCCCGCCGCGCCCCCGGCCACCGACACGCTGTCCACCCGGCTCGGCTCGGTGTGGGGTATCGGCCTCGCCGAGGAGCCGGCTCCGGCAGCGTCCGACGGCGGCGCCGCGCCCGCCGGTGACCACTTCGCCCGCCTGTCGGCGCTGGTCGCCGCCGAACTCGGGACCGACGTCGGCAGGCTGAGCCCCGACCAGGACCTCTTCACCCTCGGCGCCACCAGCAGGCAACTGCTGCGCCTGGCCGCCCGTATCACCGCCGACGGCGGACGGGAGCTCCCGCTGGAAACCCTGTTCACCGCCGCCGACCTCGGAGAACTGGCCGACCGCGCCTTCCCCGCCCCCGTGACCGTCTGAACCGAAAGCAGTGACCACCATGACGCGGATCCTCATGTTCCCCGGCCAGGGCGCCCAGAGCGTCGGCATGGGCCGGGACCTGTTCGCACGCTTCCCCCACCTGGTGCAGGAGGCCGACGACGTCCTCGGTTACAGCCTGCGCCGGCTCTGCCTGGAGGACCCCGGGGGACAGCTCGGCAACACCCGCTACACCCAGCCCGCCCTCTTCGTCGTGAGCGCCCTGGCCTACCGCGCCCACCTGGAGGAAGGGGGCGACCGGGCGGACCTCGCCGTCGGCCACAGCCTGGGCGAGTACAACGCCCTGCACGCGGCGGGCGCGTTCGGCTTCGCCGACGGGCTGCGGCTCGTCGCCGCACGGGCCGCGGCGATGGCGGACGTCACCGGCGGCGGCATGAGCGCCGTCATCGGCCTGCCCGAGACCCGGCTGCGCTTCCTGCTGCTGCGCGCCGGGTTCGGCTCCCTGGACCTGGCCAACCTCAACACCCCCGGGCAGACCGTGCTCGCCGGGCCGGCCGGCGACCTGGCCGAGGTGGGACCGATCCTGGAGGACGCGGGAGCCCGCATGGTTCGACGGCTCGACGTCAGCGGCCCCTTCCACTCGCGCTACATGGCCCCGGCCGCCGAGCGCCTGGAGCCCCTGGTGCGGGCGACCTCCTTCGGGCCACTGGCGTTCCCGGTGATCGCCAACGCCACCGCCCGCCCCTACGTGCCGGACCACCTCGGCGCGACCCTCCTCCAGCAGATCCACCAGCCGGTGCGCTGGTACGAGACCGTGGAGTCGATCCTCGACGGCACGTACGGGCCCGAGCCCGAGTTCACCGAGATCGGCACCGGCAAGGTGCTCACCGGCCTGCTGCGGCAGATCCGCCGGGAGCGGGACCAGGGCCGGGACCGGGTGCTGACCGGGGCGGGCGCCCGATGAGCGCTGTGCACCCCGACGGCGGGCAGGACACGGTGGGCATCTGGTTCTGTCCCAACGAGGGCCTGGACGAGGCGACCAGCACCCTGCTCGCCCGGCACTGGCTGGACGAGCACGAGCGGGAGACCGCCGGACGGTTCCTCTTCGACCGGGACCGGCGGCAGTACCTCGTCGCCCACTGCCTGGTCCGCCGCGTGCTGTCCCTGGAGACCGGCATTCCGGAGGCCGAGGCCGTCCTCTGGCGGTCCTCACGCGGCCGCCCGTTCCTCCAGACGCCGCCCGGCGGTCTGCCCGGCGGCGGGCGCGAGCTGGACTTCAACCTCTCGCACGCCCACGGCTTCAACGTCGTCGCCGTCACCCGCGACTGCCGCGTCGGCATCGACATCGAGCGCCTCGACCGGGGTGGCGAGCGCGGCTTCGACTGGATCGTGGAGTCCTTCGCCCCGGAGGAGCGCTCCTACCTCGCCGGCCTCACGGCGGGCGGCCGGCGCGACCGGGCCACGCTGCGGCTTTGGACCTTGAAGGAGGCCTACGCCAAGGCCCGCGGGCTCGGCCTCGGGCTGCCGTTCGACTCGTTCGCCTTCGAGCTGGACGAGGAGCAGGGCGTGGTGGGGTTCCGCCCGCCGGACGGCGACAGCGCGGACCGCTGGTGCTTCACCGAACTCGCGCCGCGACCGCAGGTCCTGGTGTCCCTCGCCGTGGAGCGGCGGCCGGACGGTGCCGGACCCCGGCGGATCGAGGTGCACGACGGTTTTCCCTGGGGCCGCGCCGCGCCTCGCGACATCCCGCTGCCCCGGCCGCACCGCGCACTGCCCCCGCGCGCCGGCCGACCCACGATCAAGGAGTTCGTATGACAGCAGTCGAGGAGAAGACCCGCCCCGAGCTCGCCGCGCAGACCTTCCGGGACGCGATGGCCCTGCTGGCCGCGCCGGTCAGCGTGGTCACCGCTCTCGACCCGGACGGACGCCGGCGCGGATTCACGGCCAGCTCGGTCGTCTCCGTCTCGCTGGACCCGCCGCTGATCATGGCGGGTGTGGCGCTGACCTCCAGCTGCCACGCGACGCTGACGACCGCACCGGAGTTCGTGGTCAACGTGCTCGGCGAGCAGCACCGGCACCTCGCGCGGCGCTTCGCGGCCCAGGACGTCGACCGGTTCGCGGGCGGCGGGTTCGCGCCGTGGGAGGGCTCCGGCACGCCGTGTCTGCCGGACGCGGCGCTGCTCGTCCGCTGCCGCACGGCGCGGATCGTCCGCGCCGGCGACCACGACCTGGTGCTCGGCACCCCGGTCGAGTTCCGGCACGGCCCCGAGGCGACCGCTCCGCTGCTCTGGTACCGGCGCGGCTTCCACACCGCGCGCGAGCACCGGGGCTGAGCCGGGCGCCGCAGCGTGCCTACAGGCCCGCCGCGGGGTGCGCGACCAGCCGGTCGAACCGGCGCATCAGCTCCTCCTGCTCCAGGGAGAGCCGCTCGATGCGATGGTGCAGCTGGGCGATCTCCCCGCTCAGGCTCAGTACGGTCGCGTCGGGCCCGGCGCGACCGGCCGGCCCCGGCGGACGGGCCGGCGGTGGTATCGGGTGCACCGAGGCCACCTGGTCGACCACCCCCGGCGCCGCCAGGCCCGGGTCGTGCTGGAGGATCGCGTTCATCCGGCCGCGCAGCGCCGGCCCCGGCTCCACCCCCAGTTCGTGCACCAGGCGCTTGCGGGCCCGGTCGTACACGCTGAGCGCCTCCCCCTGCCGCCCGCACCGGTAGAGCGCCACCATCAGCAGGTCGTAGAACCGCTCCCGCATCGGGTGATCGGTGGTCAGTTCCTCCAGCTCGCCGATGATCTCGTCGTGCCGGGCCGCGCGCAGACTCGCGTCGTACAGGGTCTCCAGAGCGGTCAGCCGGTTCTCCTCCAGCTGCGCCGCCTCGGCCGCGCAGATGTCTCCGCGCACACTGCCCTCCAGCGCCGGGCCCCGCCACAAGGCCAGGGCGCCGCGCAGCAGTTCGGTCGCCTGCTGCGGGTCCTCCGCGGCGGCGGCCCGGCCCCGCGTGGCCAGCTCGTTGAACCGGTCCGCGTCCGTCGTGCTCCGTCCCAGGCGCAGGACGTAGCCGAGCGAGCGCGTCACGATCCACTCGTGGTGCGGCTCGCCCGACCCCGGTTCCGGCACCGGCAGCAGGCGGCGCAGCCGGGCCACGTGCGCCTGCAGCGCGTTCGTCGCGTTGGTGGGCGGGTGTTCCCCCCACAGCTCGTCGATCAGCCGGTGCACCGACACGACGTGCCCGGACTTCACCACGAGCGCGCCCAGCAGGGCGCGTTGCTTGGCGCCCGTCGGAAGGATCCTCAGACCGGTGCGCTCGTCCTGGATCTCCACGGGACCGAGAATGCGGAACTGCATCTGCATCTCTCCCTCGTATCTTCCTCGCGCGTCACGCCGCGCGTCACTCGAACCGGTCGGGATCGGTGAAGCCCAGGGGGAACACCGGCTCCTTGCCCTGAACGAGGTCGGCCAGCACCTCCCCGATGCCCGTGGCGTGCTTGAATCCGTGGCTGCTGCAACCGCCCGCGACGACCAGGCGCGGGTTGCCGCGGGGCCTGCCGATGACGAACTGGCCGTCGGGCGTGCGTGCGTAGATGTTCGCGATGGCCCGCGACGGCTCCCGGCCCACGCCCGGCACCGCCTGCGCCAGCCGGCGCGTGAGCACCGACCAGTCGGCCGGCGAGACGGAGCGGTCCAGGCTTTCGGGGTCCACGACCCTGAAGTGCTTGCCGCCGTCCTCCAGGCCCAGTTTCACCTCGGTGCCGCCCGGCAGCGTGCCGTGACCCCACAGCACGTCCCCGCCGTCCAGTTCCCGCATGAACACGGGCAGCCGCCGCAGCGTGAACCGCTCGTGCGGCGCCTCGGGCGTGAACCACGTGGTGGGCATGCGGACGACCTCCAGCGGCAGGCCGGGCACCAGCTGGTCCAGCCACGGCCCCGCCGTCACCACGACCTGCCCGACGTGCAGGACGCGGCCCGCCGCCGTATGCACCGCAACCCGCGACCTCTCGGTCTCCAGCGCCGTGACCCGCGTGTCGGTGATGACCCGCGCGCCCGCGGCCCGGGCCGCGCCGAGCGCCGCCCGGATCGTCGCCTCCGGCAGCGTCAGGCCGCCCGCGGGCTCGATCACCGCGAGGTGGCCGGGTGACAGGTCCTCGTGCGCCGGACAGCGGCGGCGCAGCGCGTCGCGGTCCACCACCTCGATGTCCAGGCCGTGTTCCCGGGCCGCCCGCAGCGCGCCGCCCACGATCCGGCCGTCCTCGGGACCGATCAGCATCGCGCCGGTCGGCTCGAGCAGCCGGGTGCCGCTCTCCTGCTCCAGCTGCCGCCACAGTGCGCGCGAGCGCTGCGCGAGGGGCACCAGACCGGGGTGCTCCAGGCACGCCGTGCGGAACATCCGGCTCTCACCGTACGAGGAACCGTTGATGTTGGCCGGGCCGTAGCGCTCGACGCCGATCGCGCGGATGCCGCGCCGGGCCAGCTGCCACAGAGCGCTCGCCCCCCAGGCACCGAGACCGACGACGGCTATGTCCGCGTCCGGTCCGCTCACCACGGACTCACCGCCGCCGACAGGGCGGCCGTCGCGTCCCTCTGGATCAGGTCGAGCAGCGGGCGCGGGTCGGCCTGGAAGTAGAAATGCCCGCCCTCGGACATCCGCAGCCCCTGGAAGTGTTCGGCGAACTGCTCCCAGGCCGCGAGGCGCTCAGGCCCCACGACCACGTCCCGCGTGCCGCCGTACACCGCGACCGGCATCGTCAGCGCCGGGGTGCCCGGCAGCGGGCGCCAGCTCTCCACCAGTTTCAGGTCGTTGCGGATCGCGGGGGAGAACATCTCCCACAAATCCGCGTCCCGGAGCACTTCCACGGGCGTGCCGCCCATCGCCGCCAGATGCAGGCGCAGTTCCTCGTCGGGCAGTGCGTGGCGGCGGGTGGCCTCGCCCTGCGGGCGGGGCGCGCCGCGCGCCGACAGACCCAGCCATAGGGGCAGTTCGCGGCCCTCGGCGGCGAGGCGCTGGGCCATCTCGTAGGCGACGAGCGCGCCCATGCTGTGACCGAAGAAGGCGAACGGGCCGGGCCCGTCGGCGGCCAGCCGGCGCAGGAAGAAGCCGGCCAGCTCCCGGGCGTCGTCGATCTGGGGTTCGCCCGTGAGCCGGCCCCGTCCGGGCGCGTCCATGAGCCGGACGTCCCAGTGCGCGGGCAGCAGGCCGGGCCAGTCGCGGTACAGCAGATGGGATCCGCCCGCGTGATGGAAGACGTACAGGCGCAGGGGCTGGTGCGTGCCGTGCATGCCGGCCCCCGTCACGCGGCCACGGCGGCGGGCTCGGCCGCGCCGTCGTGGGTGTCGGCGAAGGCGGGGGCGACCTCGGCGGCGAACAGTTCCATGGCGCGCTCGGCGCGCTCGTAGGGCATGTGTCCGGGATTGAACTGCAGGCTCAGGCAGATGTCCGGGCCGTACCAGCCGCGGATCGTCCCGATCTGCGCGCGCACCTCGTCGGGCGTCCCGGCCAGCACCTTGTGGTCGGCGAGCGCGGTGTCGAAGTCGTAGGCGCGCGCCTTGTCCGCGAACCTCTCATAGCCCGGGTACTGCGCGGAGCGCGCGTCCGCCCAGGAGGCGACGGCGTCCGCCATCATCTCGACGTAGTTGCGCTCGTTGGCCCGGGCGTCCGCGAGGACCACCTCCCGGTCCTCGCCCAGATAGCAGGTGTACTTGATCTGGATGCGGCCCGGGCCCTCGTGGCCCGCGGCGCGGCGCGCGGCGCGATAGGCGGCGGTCATCTCCGTGAGCTGCTCACGGCTGGTCACCGAGGGCACGACCTGGAGGTGGTGTCCCCGGGTGCCGGCCAGCGCACAGGACTCGGCGCTGGTCGCCGACGCGACGAACACCGGCGGGTGGGGGCGCTGGTAGGGCAGGGGGAAACCCGTCACCGGGCCGAACCGGTGCGCCTCACCCTCGAAGCGGACCTCCTCACCGCTCCACAGGGCGACGCACGCCTCGACCACTTCGGTGAAGCGGGTGCGGCTTTGCTCCATGGACACGCCGAACAGGTCGAACTCGTCGGGCAGGAAGCCGCGGCCGAAACCGACGTCGAGGCGGCCGTGCGAGAGGTTGTCGAGAAGCGCGAGGCGCGCCGCCGTCTGGACGGGGTGCGCGAACGACGCGATGACGGCACCGGTGACCAGTCGTATACGGCTGGTGCGGGCCGCGGCGGCGGTCAGGAACACGACCGGATCGGGGCTGTAACCGCCGTACGGGGAGCCGTAGTGCTCGACGGTCTGGACATGTTCAAAATCTAGCGCCTCGGCCAGCTCGACCAGCCGGAGGCTTTCGTCGTAGTAGGTGCTCGCACTCTTCTTCGCCGGGTCGATGACCGGGAAGAAGTTCACGCCGAATTTCATGGGGGCTCCGTCTGGTGATCCGTTTCCGGCTTCCCGGAAAACCATGGAAAGCTCTTCGGCTATCGGACCTTAAGCGGAGCGGGAGCGATCGCGGGGCGGACGCGAGTGCTTCTCAAGGGGCTTTGTGCGCCGCCTCGAGGCCGTGCGGGCCGTCGGCACGCGACATCAGTTCCCACCAGTGGCCGAGCGTGGGCCGGGCCATCAGCTCGGGGAAGCCGACCTCGATACCGCGCCGGTGCCATGCGGAGATCAGCTGCATCGTGCGGATCGAGTCCAAGCCGTGGTCGACCAGGTCATCCTCGTCACCGGGGAGTTCGGACGGGTCGAGCTGCATGGCGCGGGCCACCATCTGACGCAGCAGCTGCTGCGTCAGCGGATCGGCGCCCGCCGGCACATCATGCTTTTCACGGGTATCCATGGAAGGGAAAATAATGGCATTGCGGATCCTGTTGAAGGCAAAGTCGGTGTTCTCTTGGAAAGGGTCAGGTGCGCGTCAGTGCCGTGTCAGGAAGCAGTGCGTGGAGAACTGCTCGAAGGCGGCTGGAGGATGCCGCCGTGAAAGGTCGAGGGCGGCTACGGTTCGTCTCGTTCCACGGTTGTGAGGACGGGACAGGCATACGTTCCGCGGCGCAATATCGACGCTCATCGGATACCGGTACGGAGGAGACCATGAAAATTCGGGTTCTGGGTCCGCTGAGTGCCGACGTCAACGGGATGTCGATCGTTCCGACGGCGGGCAAGCCACGGCAGATCCTCGCACTGCTCGCGCTCTACCCGGGGCGGGTCGTGCCCGTTCCCACGCTCATGGAGGAGATCTGGGGCACCGAACTGCCGCAGAGCGCGCTCACCACGCTGCAGACGTACATCCTCCAACTGCGCCGCAGGCTGGGCACGGCCATGGGTCCGGGCGTGCCGGGCGCCGCCAAGGACGTCCTGGCCACCCGGCACGGCGGCTACCTGCTGCAGATCCCCTCCGAGGCCGTCGACGTGCACGAGTACGAGCGTCTCGTGGCCGAGGGGCAGCAGGCCTCCGACGAGGGCGAGGACGACAGGGCAGCCTTGGCCTACCGCAAGGCGCTCGGCCTGTGGGAGGGCCCCGCGCTGGTCGACGTGCGCGTCGGGCCCATCCTGACGATCGAGGTGATGCGCCTGGAGGAGAGCCGGCTCGTCACCCGTGAGCGCCGCATCGACGCGGATCTGCGGTTGGGCCGCCATGTCGAGGTCATCGCCGAACTCACCGACCTGATCGCCCGTCACCCCCAGCACGAGGGGTTGCACTCGCAGGCGATGGTCGCGCTGTACCGCTCCGGCCGGCAGGCCACGGCGCTCGACGTCTACCACCGGCTGCGGTGCCGCCTCATCGAGGAACTCGGCGTCGAGCCCGCGCCCCAGCTCCAGCGCCTGCACCAGGCGATGCTCGCCGTCGACCCGCAACTCGACATCCCGTGCGGGCCGCGCCGCTCCTCCACCTTCGACCTGTACGCCGCCTGAGGGGGCCGCCCGGTGCCCGCCGCGAAGCCTCCCGGTGGCGGGTTCGAGCCGTTCTCCAGAGAGGTCGGCGAGGCTCGGGTGTCATGGACGTAAGGCTGTACTGCTTCGCGCACGCCGGTGCGGGGGTGTCGAGCTTCGGCCGCTGGCCGCAGCGCTGCGGGCCCGGCGTCGACGTCGTCCCCGTGCTGCTCCCCGGGCGTGAGGCCCGGCGGCGTGAGCCGCGCCCCACCGGACGCGACGAGCTGCTGGACGACCTGCTGGGCGGGATCGCCGACGCCGCCTTTGACGGCCCGTACGTGTTCTACGGGCACAGCCTGGGCGGCATGGTCGCCTACACGCTCGCCCGGGCCCTGCTCGACGCGGGTCTGCCCGGCCCGCGGCTGCTGGCCGTCGGCGGCTCCCCGGCCCCGCACACCGTCGCGCCCGCCGCCGCGACGGACGACATCACCGACGACCAACTGCTGGGCTTCGTCAGTGACATCGGCTCCGCGCCGGACGGGGCGCTCGCCGAGAGGAACAGCGTCTGGCACCGCGCGGTCCTGCCCGTCCTGCGGGACGACCTCAAGCTGGCACGCGCGCTGCGGGCCGCCGCCATGGAGGACGGCGCCCGGGGCCGGCTGCCGGTCCCCGTGCTCGCCGTGGGCGGCAGCCACGACCCCGTGGTCGGGCCGCGGGCACTCGACGGCTGGCAGCGCTGGACCAGCGCCCGCTGCGTGCGCCGCACCGTGCCGGGCGACCACTTCTTCGTACGCGGTCCCGAGCTGCCCCGGCTCATCGGGCGCGCCTGCCGCGTGGCACGCCGCATCGCGCTCGTACCCGAACCTGCTGGAGGACAACTGTGAGGGGCTACCGATGAGACGGGTCGTCATCACCGGCATCGGGGTCGTCGCCCCGGGCGGCGTGGGCACCGGCGCGTTCTGGGAGATGCTGACCGCGGGCCGCACGGCCACCCGCGGCATCACCCTGTTCGACGCCTCCGCGTTCCGCTCGCGCATCGCCGCCGAGGCCGACTTCGACCCGGCCGCCCATGGGTTCACCCCCGGTGAGGCCGCCCGCCTGGACCGGGCCGCGCTGTTCGCCCTGACCTGCGCCCGCGAAGCGGTCGCCGACGCGGGCATCGAGCCCGGCCTGGATCCGGTCCGCACCGGTGTCACCCTCGGCAGCGCGGTCGGCTGCACCACCGGGCTCGACAGCGAGTACGGAGTGGTCAGCGACAACGGCACCAGGTGGGAGGTCGACCACACCAAGGCCGTCGGCCACCTCTTCGACTACTTCGTGCCCAGCTCCATGGCCGCCGAAGTGGCTCGCGCCACCGGCGCGCAGGGTCCCGTCTCGCTCGTCTCCACCGGCTGCACCTCCGGCCTGGACTCCATCGGACACGCCGTCGACCTGATCCGCGAGGGCAGCGCCGACGTCATGATCACCGGGGCCACCGAGGCCCCGATCTCCCCGATCACCGTGGCCTGCTTCGACGCCATCAAGGCGACCAGCCCCCGCAACGACGACCCGGCGACCGCCTCGCGCCCCTTCGACCGCACCCGCAACGGGTTCGTCCTCGGCGAGGGGGCGGCCCTTGTCGTGCTGGAGGAGTTCGAGAGCGCCCGCCGACGCGGCGCCCATGTGTACGCGGAGATCGCCGGATTCGCCGGGCGTTCCAACGCGTACCACATGACCGGACTGCGCTCCGACGGCGAGGAGATGGCCGAGGCCATCCGGGCCGCGCTCGACGAGGCACGCCTGAACCCCACCGACGTCGACTACGTCAACGCCCACGGCTCCGGCACCAAGCAGAACGACCGGCACGAGACCGCCGCGTTCAAACGCTCCCTCGGCGACCACGCGTACCGGACTCCGATCAGCTCGATCAAGTCGATGATCGGGCACTCGCTCGGCGCCATCGGAGCCCTGGAAGTCGCCGCGAGCGCCCTCGCCATCGAACACGACACCGTGCCGCCGACGGCGAACCTCCACGAGGCCGACCCGGCCTGCGACCTCGACTACACCCCGCTCATCGCACGCCGGCAGCGCACCGACACGGTGCTCAGCGTGGGCAGCGGGTTCGGCGGCTTCCAGAGCGCCGTCGTCCTGACCCGGCCGCGACTGAAGGAGGCAGCATGAGCACGGCCACCCTGGAACGCCCGGCCGCCCGGGCCCTCGCGCCGTCCGGCAGGGCGCCCGTCGTCACCGGCGTCGGCGTGGCGGCCCCCAACGGTCTGGGCGCCCAGGCCTGGTGGGCCGCCGTACTGCGCGGCGAGAGCGGGATCCGCCGCCTCACCCGCTTCGACACCTCCGGCTACCCGGTGCGTATCGCCGGCGAGGTGCCCGGATTCGTGGACGAGGACCATCTGCCCAGCCGGCTGCTGTCGCAGACCGACCGGGTCACCAGGCTGTCCCTGGTCGCCGCCAAAGAGGCCCTCGACGACTCCGGAACGGATCCGGCCGACCTGCCCGGCTACGGCGCCGGCGTGGTCACCGCCAGCTCGGCGGGCGGCTTCGAGTTCGGCCAGCGCGAGCTGGAAGCGCTGTGGAGCAAGGGCGGCCGGTACGTCAGCGCCTACCAGTCCTTCGCCTGGTTCTACGCCGTCAACAGCGGCCAGATCTCCATCCGGCACGGGCTGCGCGGCGCCAGCGGAGTCGTGGTGTCCGAACAGGCCGGCGGTCTCGACGCCGTCGCCCACGCCCGCCGCCAGCTCCGCAAGGGCGCGCAGGTCATGGTCACCGGCGGCGTCGACTCGGGGCTGTGCCCCTGGGGCTGGACCGCGCACCTGGCCGGCGGCGGCCTGAGCACGGTCGAGGACCCGGCCACCGCCTATCTGCCGTTCGCCGCCGAGGCGTCGGGGCACGTCGTCGGCGAAGGCGGGGCCCTGTTCGTCCTGGAGGACGCCGCGCTCGCCCGCGCGCGCGGCGCCTGCCCGTACGGCACCGTCGCCGGATACGCCGCCACCTTCGACGGCCCCGGCACCCCCCGCCTCGCCGATGCCGCCCGGCTCGCGCTCGCCGACGCGGGCGTGCGGCCAGACGAGATCGACGTCGTGTTCGCCGACGCGGCGGGCGCCCGCGATGCCGACCGAGCCGAGGCGGCCGCCCTCGCCGAGGTGTTCGGCCCGTACGGCGTCCCCGTCACCGCTCCCAAGTCGATGACCGGCCGCCTGCTGGCCGGCGGCGCCTCGCTCGACCTGGCGGCCGCCCTGTTCGCCGTGCGCGACCAGGTGATCCCACCGACCACCGGCACCGTGCGGCCCGCCGCCGACTGCCCCGTCGACCTGGTCACCGTCCCCCGCACCGGAATACGGCTGCGGCACGCGCTGGTCCTGGCACGCGGACGGGGCGGCTTCAACTCGGCAGCCGTCGTCGGCGCCGCCTGACCGCGCGGCCCCCCGTTGTGGAACGCCCCCGTACCGCCGCTCGAGAAACCGAAAGGGAGAGGCCATGGACCGCCTGGAACTGAGTGATCTGAGGACCCTGCTGCGCGAGTGCGCGGGCGAGGAGGAGGGCGTCGACCTGGACGGCGACGTTCTCGACGTCCCCTTCATGGAACTCGGCTACGACTCGCTCGCGCTCCTGCAGACCACCGGACGCATCGAGCGTGACCACGGCACCACCCTGGACGAGGAGGGGCTCGACGAGGCCGAGACCCCGCGCGACTTCCTCGCCCTGGTCAACCGGGCCCTTGCGGCCAGGACCGTGGGCTGAGGCATGACCGGGCAGGACGACGCCCCGACCGCCACCGCCACCACCGACGTCTGTGTCGTCGGCGCGGGCCCGGCCGGTCTCGCCCTGAGCCTGATGCTGCTGCGCTCCGGCGTACGCGTCACGCTCCTGGAGAAGTCGACCCGTTTCGCACGCGAGTTCCACGGCGAGATCCTGCAACCCGGCGGCCAGCGGATCCTGGACGAACTCGGGGTGCTGGCCGCCGCCCGCGCCCGCGGGGACCGCACCCTGCACGGCTTCCAGGTGCTGGAGGGCGACCGCCTCCTGCTCGACATCGACTACCGGCGGCTTTCCGCCCCGTACGACCGTCTCCTGGCGCTGCCCCAGCGGCACCTGCTGGAGACTCTGCTCGCGGCCTGCCGGGGACTGCCCGGCTTCACCTACCGGGACGGGCACCGGGTCTCGGCGCTGACCGAGGAACACGGCCGGTACACGGGGGCGGTGGCGAGCGGACCGGACGGAAGCCGGCTCGCCGTGCGCGCCCGGGTGGTCGTCGCCGCCGACGGGCGGTTCTCCCGGACCCGCGCGCTCGCCGGCATCGACGCCGGACGCACCGAGGCCTTCGACCAGGACGTGGTGTGGTTCTCGCTGCCCGCCCCCGGCCGGGCGACCGGGCGGGTGCGCATCCACCGCGCGGCCGGTACGGCCGTCCTCGTCCATGACACCCACCCCGACCGGATCCGCGTCGGATGGACGCTGCCGCACCGCTCCTGGCCCGCCGTCGCCGGCCGCGGCATCAGCGCCGTCAAGGACCGGCTCGCCGCGGCCGTACCCCAGTTCGCCGACCTCATCGCCGAGCACCTGACCAGCCGGGCCGATCTGAAACTGCTCGACGTGTTCGCCGCCCGGGCCCCGCAGTGGGCCCGTGACGGGCTCGTGCTCATCGGGGACAGCGCGCACACCCACGGGCCCCTCGGCGCCCAGGGCATCAACCTCGCGTTGCAGGACGCGGCCGTCCTGCACCCCGTCCTCGTGGCGGCGCTGCGGTCCGGCGACGTGTCCCGCGCCCGCCTCACCCGCTTCCAGGAGCTGCGCGCCCCGGCCGCCGACGCGGTGACCCGCGCCCAGCGCCTCCAGGCCAGGGCGTTCTTCGGGACCGCCGGACGCGCCGCGACGCTGGCCCGGGCCGGCGCCGCGAAACTGGTCACCCGGACCCCGATCGGCGCGCGCATCACCGCCGAGGTGGCATACGGCCGCTCACCCGTCCACGTACGGACGGACCTGTTCACGCACCCCATCGCCGAGCCCGTCCTCCTCGACGCGGGTGCCGCCTGCCCCGCGAGCCACGCGCCTCATGCGACACATGCGAGAAAGGTGCACGATGACCACCGCTCCTAGCCTTCGACGCCGCGTCGGCCACCCCACGACACCCGGCGCCGTGTTCCCTCCCCCCACCACGACCGAGGAGGTCGTCCGGGCCGTGGCCGACGCCGCACGCCGGCGGCAGCGCGTCGAGGTCCGCGCCGGCCGGCGCCAGGAGAACCCCGTCGCGGACCCGGAGGCCCGTGCCGTCATCGACCTGAGCGCGATGACCGCCGTCGCCCACGATCCGGCCCGGCGCGCCTTCATGGTCGAGGCCGGCGCGCGCCTGACGGACGTGTACCGGACGCTGTACGAGGGCTGGGGGGTCACCCTGCCGGGCGGCGCCGACGCCGACGCGGTCATCGGCGGGCACGTGACGGCCGGCGGCCATGGCGCCCTCACCCGCTCCTTCGGCCTGGCCGCCGACCACCTCCACGCGATCGAGGTCGTGGTCGTCGACCTCTTCGGGCACGCCCGCGCGGTGGTGGCCACCCGCGAGCGCAACGACCCGCACCGCGACCTGTGGTGGGCCCACACCGGTGGTGGCGGCAACTTCGGGGTGGTCACCCGCTGCTGGTTCCGTTCCCCGGACGCCACCGGCACCGACCCCACGACACTGCTGCCGCGCCCGCCCGGCACCCTGCTGTCCAACGCGGTGATGTTCCCCCGCGCCGGCATGGACCGGGCGGCGTTCCGCCGGCTCGTGCGCAACCACGGGCTGTGGCACGAGCGCAACAGCGGCGCCCACTCCCCGTACGCCGCACTCCACAGCAGCCTCGTCCTGTCCGGCCGGCACGCGCAGAAGGACCCCGGCCACAGCGCGATCGTCAGCACGCACCTCGACGCCACGCTGCCCGACGCCCACGGCATGCTGCGCCGCTACGTCGACGACCTCACCGCCGGGGTCGCGGCCACCGCCCTCGTCAGCGACACGACCACCGCGCCGTGGCTGACCGCGGCGACCGCGCCGCAGGACACCGGCAGCAGCCGCCACCGGACCAAGTCGGCCTATCTGCGGCGCGGCCTCACCGACGAGCAGACCGACGCCCTCCGCACCCATCTGGACGCGGCCGGCGGCTCGGGAACGCTGTCCGTGACCCTCCGGTCCTTCGGCGGCCGTGCCAACACGCTGCCCACCTACGCCACCGCCGGCTCCCACCGCGACTCCGTCCTGGACGCCGCCTTCACGGTCACCTGGCAGGACCCGTCCGTCGACGCCGGCCCTCTCGACCGGCTGCGCCGCTTGTACCGGGACGTGTTCGCCTCGACGGGCGGTGTGCCCGTGCCGGGCGAGGGCGGCAGCGACGGCTGCTGCGCCGACCACCCGGACACCGACCTCGCCGACCCGGCGTGGAACACCTCGGGCGTGCCCTGGCACCGCCTCTACCACAAGCACAACTACCGCCGCCTGCAACGCGTCAAGGCGAAGTGGGACCCGCGCGGCATGTTCCGGCAGGGGCTCGGCATCCGCCCGGCCTAGAAGCGCCCTGCACACCTCGCTCCGGCCGCCCGGCTCGTCGGGGACCGCCTGCCATGCCGGTCGGGACGAACCCGGGCGAGCCGGGCGCGATGTCACGATCCGCGGGACGCTTCCGGGGGAGCACGCCCACGGGTCAGCGCTCGCCCAGCTCCCGCAGCAGTGTCCGCTCCAGGCGGGTCAGCGGCACGTCGGGGCACAGCCGCTCCGGATGGCCCGCGGGCGGCCCGGCGATGGGCGCGTCCGGTGTGTGCGGGCGGCTCGTCTCGCCGGCCAGGTAGACGGTGCCCATGGCGACGAGCCCGGACCACGCCTGCCGCAGCAGGCGAGCCGGCCATCGGCGGCGCTGGCTCATGTGGCTCCCTCGTTCGGTGAACCGGTCGTCCGCAACGGTCTCCGGAATCAGTCGACGTCCGGTCGAGACCCGCTGGTGCCGCGGCGGGCGCCGTCGCCCGTCGCGACGCCCGGCACGCGCTCCGGCCACCCTCCGAAAGCCCGAGCACCTCCAGCAGGAGGGCATCACCGGGCTCGCCCACCGCGCCGCGAGGCGTTCCCAGAAATCCCGACACCCTCGACAGAGGAGAACTTCGTGAGGAGACCGGCCGTGCGCCCCAGTCCCACCCGCCCTGCCCCGGCCGGCCGGGCGACCGAGATCGCCGCAGGCGTGTACGCCTATCTCCAGCCGCCCGGCGGCTGGTGCCTCAACAACGCGGGCCTGCTCGTCTCCGCCGGCGAGAGTGCTCTCGTCGACACCACCGCGACCGAGGTCCGGGCCCGCCATCTGCGCGCCACCGCGCTCGAGCTGAACCCGGCTCCGCCGCGCACCATCGTCACCACGCACTTCCACGGCGACCACGCCTTCGGCAACTTCGTCTTCCCCGAAGCCGTCGTGATCGGCCATGAGCGCACCCGTACCGAGATGCTGGCCGCCGGGCTGCACCTGACGGGCCTGTGGCCGGACGTGGCCTGGGGCGACATCAGGCTCGCGCCGCCCACCGTGACCTACCGCGACGGCCTCAGCCTGCACGTCGGCGCCCTCCGCGCCGAACTGGCCCACGTCGGCCCCGCCCACACCTCGAACGACACCGTGGTCTGGCTGCCCGAGCAGCGGGTCCTGTTCACCGGCGACCTGGTGATGAACGGCGTGACACCCTTCTGCCTCATGGGGTCGATCGCCGGGTCCCGTACGGCGCTGCGAGCGCTGCGCCGATTCGGCGCCACCACCGTCGTACCCGGCCACGGCCCGGTCGGCGGCCCCGAGCTGTTCGACGCCGTCGACGGCTATCTACGGCTGGTGCAGTGCCTCGCCGAGGACGGTCTCCGGGCCGGCCTGACCCCCGTCGAGGCCGCGCACGGCGCACATCTGGGGCCCTACGCGGACCTACTGGACCCGGAGCGGCTCGCCCCGAACCTCCGCCGCGCGTACGCCGAACTGCAGGGGCTGCCCGCCGACGCCCCGCTGCCGATGCCCGAGCGGCAGGCCGCACTCGGCGAGATGATCGAGTTCAACGGCGGGCCGCCCTGCTGTCTGGCCTGAACCGGAACGCCGCGGCTCACACGAGGTCGTCGCGGGTGACCTTGCGCGTCGCCACGAGCAACTGCCCGTCGGCGTCCCGCACCAGCACGTCTTCGCACACACACACCCGGTGCACCCGGGAGGCGCCGCCGACGGCCGAGGCGTAGACGGTGGTGTACGAGCGTACGTCCAGGGCGCCGTCCGGCCGCTCGACAACGTCGAACATGCCCATGAAGTGACGATGCCGCTCGCCCGCCTCGGCCAGCCGCGCCGCGGCGCCCCGGCCGGCGGCGGCCAGCTCGGCACGACCGCGCACCGGCTGCGGCAGTGTCGGCACGTCGAACAGCGCGTCCTCGGTGAAGGTGGCCGCCCACTCCCGCGAGGCGTGGCGGTCCAGGAGCTGCATCTGGTGCGCGTAGAACTGCTGCACCTGCGCGTACAGGGCGGCGAACGCGGCGCCGTGCGGGGCGGTTTCGAGCTGCGTGGTCATGGCCACTCCGTTCGGTGAGGAGCCGCACCGTGCTGTGCGGTGCCGCGCTCCGGCGGGTCCGGTCAGCATCTGTGGCCGGGATCGAGCGGCTTTCGAACATCCCTCAAGCCCCGGCGCCGAGCGTGGTGGGTGACAGCCGGCCAACCCGCCGGCCCGTCAGCCCGTCAGCCCGTCGAAGGGGGCCGCTCGCCGTGCCGCGCTTCACGTACCCGGAACTGCCACTGGACGGACTCCTGCGTCGCGCG
This sequence comes from Streptomyces sp. NPDC012466, assembly GCF_042955215.1. Taxonomy (NCBI): domain Bacteria; kingdom Bacillati; phylum Actinomycetota; class Actinomycetes; order Kitasatosporales; family Streptomycetaceae; genus Streptomyces; species Streptomyces sp. NPDC012466. The sequence continues at coordinate 93,221 of NZ_JBIBEQ010000017.1, forward strand.
GCCGCACGCGCCCCCCGAGCAGCCGCCCTCACGACCGAGCGGGACACCGTCACCTACGGGCAGCTCGACGCCCGCGCCGACCGGATCGCCTCCTTCCTCGCACGGGCGGCGGGCCGCCGGGGCGCGGTGATCGGCGTGGCCAACACCCTCGACACGGTCTTCCCCGCCGCCTACTACGGCGCGAGCCGCGCCGGCGGCACCGTCGCGCTGATCAACCCGCTGCTGAACGACAACGCGCTGCACCACGTCTGCGCCACCGCCCGCGTCGAGATCGCCCTGGTGCCGAGGGCCACCGCCGAGCAGCTGACGAAGCTGCGCGACCGGCTGCCTGCGCTGCGCACGGTCGTCGTCACCGACGCCGACGACGGCACGGTCCCCGCCGACGCCGTGCCCCTGCACGCGGCGCTCGACGGCGTGCCCGACCTGCCGTACGCGGCCGGGGACGGGCCCGAGCCCGGTGCGGTGGCGTGCCTGCAGTTCACGACGGGCACGACCGGACGCCCCAAAGGCGTCCGGCTCACTCACCGCAACCTCGTCGCCAACGCCCACCAGATCGCCCGGGCCCATCGCCTCGGCTCCGGCTCGGTCACCCTCAACCACCTGCCGCTGTTTCACGTGATGCACCTCAACTCGGCGGTGTGCGCGGGTGCTTCACAGATCCTGTGCCGCGACCCGGACCCGGTGGCCTCGCTCGCCGTGGCCGAGCGCGCCGGCGCCACCCATTACTACGGGCTGCCCGCCCGGCTGCACCGGCTGGCCGACGACCCGCGGCTGGCCACCGCCCGCGAGGGCGTCCCCGCGGGCCCGCGGCTGACAGCGGTCCTGTCCGGGGGCACCGCACTGGCTCCCGCGGCTGCCCGCCGCCTGCACCGAGCCCTCGGCGTCCCCGTCGTCCAGGGTTACGGCCTCGCCGAACTCTCCCCGCTCTCGCACACCCAGCGCCCCGGCGACCTGCCGGTGAGCGGCTCCGTCGGCCAGGCACTGCCCGGCACCGCATGCCGCGTCGTGGACCTCGGCTCACGAGCGCCCCTCGGAGTGCGGTCCACCGGGGAGGTGCAGGTGCGCGGCCCGCAGGTCATGGCCGGGTACCTGGACGACGACGGGCCGTCCCCGATCGACGCCGACGGCTGGTTCTCCACCGGGGACGTCGGCTACCTCGACGAGGATGGCCGCCTGTTCCTGGTGGACCGGCTCGGCGACGTCTTCAAGCACGACAACGAGCTCGTGTCGCCGAGCACGGTCGAGCGGATCGTCGAAGACGACCCGAGGGTCGCCGAGTGCGTGGTCGTCGGCCGGCCGGACGCGGTGCACGGCGCCACCGTGTGGGCGGGCGTCGTCCTGCGTGACCCACCCGCCGGAACGCCGGACCCCGTTCTCGACTCGATCGCCGCGCACGCCAACCGGCGCCTCGCACCGTTCGAGCGCATCCGCACGATCGAGGCCCTGGACGCCGTGCCCCGCACCCCCACCGGGAAGCCCGAACGGCAGGTACTGCGACGCCGCTTGCGCTCCGGCGCACAGCCCGCGGCCGCGGCCTGAACCACCCGCCGCCCCGCCTCGTCCCGCCGCCGTCCGTTTCCCGCCGCCGACCCACCCCTCACCACCCGACTGGAGGCCCCATCATGGTGACGTTCGTGAACAAACTGACCGTCCACGGCGACGTCGAGGAGTTCCTCGCCGCCAAGGACCGCGTCACGGCCTACATGAGCGCCCAGCCCGGTTACGTCGGCCACCAGACGCTGCGCCTGGTCGGCAGCGAGCCGGTGTTCCTCGAACTCGCCCAGTGGCAGGACGCCGCAGCCCACCGCGCCGCCGTCACGAGCCCGGCCTTCCGGGAGCTCGTCGGCGGCCTCCGGCAGCTGGCGACCCCCGACCCCGGCCTGTACGAGACGTTGCCCGAGCGCAGCGGCGCCCGCGCCGAGCCGGCCGCGGCGGGCCTGCGATGAGCCCCGGTGCCGAGGTCCTCGTCGTCGGCGCCGGACCCGTCGGCCTGACCGCCGCCCACGAACTCGCCCGCCGCGGTCTGCGTGTCCGCCTCGTCGACGCCGCGGCCGGCCCCTCGCGCACCAGCCGCGCCGTTGCCGTCCATCCGCGCACCCTGGAGACGTTCGACCAGATGGGCACGGTCGACGGCATCCTGCGGCACGGCCGCCGCAACCAGGCGTTCACCATGTACGCCGCCGGGCGCCGCCTGGTGCGTCTCGAGGCCGACTACCGGTCGATGCCGACCCGCCACCCCTACAGCGTCATCATCGAGCAGACTCGCACCGAGGCCGTGCTGCGCGCCGCCGTCACGCGGCTGGGCACCGACGTCGAATGGGGCGTCCGCCTGACCGGGTTCGAGCAGGACGCGACCGGTGTCCGCGTGCGGCTGCGGCACGCCGACGGCACCGAGGAACACTGCGAGGTGCCCTGGCTCGTCGGCTGCGACGGCGGCCACAGCACCGTGCGCAAGACCCTCGGCCTGCCGCTGCTCGGCGAGAGCCGCGACACCTGGATGCTCGCCGACGCCCCCGTCCGCACGGACCTGCCGCCCGACAGCATCTACTGGGTCCACACGGGGGGCCAGGCCCTGATGATGGTCCCCTACGCCCGCGAGGGGCGCTGGCGGCTGCTCGACACGGCCCCCGGGGCGTCCGGCGCGACCGGGGCGGCGGACCGGTTCACCGCCAAACTCACCCGGGGGCTCGGCACGGACGTGCGAGTGGGCGAACCCGAGTGGGCGTCCGTGTTCACGTTCCAGCAGCGCATGGTGCCACGGATGCACGAGGGCCGGGTGTTCGTCGCCGGGGACGCCGCCCATGTGCACAGTCCGGCCTCCGGTCAGGGCATGAACACCGGCATCCAGGAGGCGTACAACCTGGCCTGGAAGCTGGCCGCCGTCCAGCAGGGGTACGCGCAACGGCAGCTGCTCGACACGTACGGGCTGGAACGCGTCCCCGTCGGCCGGGCGCTGCTCGGTTCGACCCGCACCGCGACCGCCCTGGTCCAGTTCAAGAACGCCCTCGCCACAGTGGCCCTGCCGCTCGTCTTCTCCGTCGTGCGCAAGGTGCCCGCGCTGCGCCGCGCCATCCAGCGCAAGGTCCTGGGCGGCATGTCGGGACTGCGCCTGGACTACGCCGCTTCACCCCTGACCACCGGCGGCGGACCCGAGCCCGTGCCCATCGCCGCTCCGATCGCCTCTCCCGTCATGGTGCCGCGCCGCGCCTCCGTGCCCGCGCCCGGCGAACGGGTGGCCGGCGCCGCCACCGTCAGCGACGCCCTGGTGCGCGAACTGCGCGACGTGCGCTGGACCCTGCTCGTCGCCCCCGGTGGCCACGACGCGGCGGGCGCCCCCGTCCGCGCGGCTCAGGAAGCCGCCGACGCCCACGGCGCCTGGCTGTCCGTGCGTTCCGTCGGCGGCAGCGGCGCCGGCCCCGCGCCGCTGCCCGACCCGGACGGCGCGCTGTGCGCCGCACTGGGCTTCGCGGCGGGTGCCTGGGCGCTGGTGCGGCCCGACGGCTACCTGGCCGCACGCGGCGACTTCCTGACCCGGGGCGCGCTCGCCCGGGCCATCGCCCCCGTGTACCGGGCGGCCGATGGTCCTGCGGCGTCACTCCAGCGCCCCTCCGGTGGCCGTCGAGCCGTTCAGGACACGGTCGAGACCACTACCGGTGCCATGGAAAGGGAGAGCGCACGATGACGTCACCCTCGTCTTCACCGTCGTCCACGAAGCCGGTCGCCCTGGTCACGGGCGCGACGAGCGGCATCGGGCTGGCCGTCGCCCGCGAACTTGGCGCCCGCGGCCACCGCGTCTTCATCTGCGCGCGGACCGCCGAGGAGGTCGAGCGGACGGTCCGGGACCTGCGCGCGGAAGGGCTGGAGGTGGCGGGCACCGCAGCCGACGTGCGCTCCGCCGCATCGGTGACGGCGCTGGTCCGGGCCGCCGTCGACGCGTTCGGCCCGATCAGCGTCCTCGTCAACAACGCCGGACGCAGCGGTGGCGGCCCCACCGTCGGCATCTCCGACGAGCTGTGGCACGACGTCATCGCCACCAACCTCGACAGCGTCTTCCTGCTCACCCGCGAGGCGCTCCGCAACGGCGGCCTGGCGGACGCCCGGGGCGGCCGGGTGATCAACATCGCCTCGACGGCCGGCAAGCAGGGCGTCCTGCTCGGTGCCCCGTACTCCGCCTCCAAGCACGGAGTCGTCGGCTTCACCAAGGCACTGGGCAAGGAACTCGCCCCCACCGGCGTCACCGTCAACGCGGTCTGTCCCGGCTATGTCGAGACGCCCATGGCCGAACGGGTCCGCCGGGGCTACGCCGACGCCTGGGGCACCACCGAGGAACAGGTGCAGGAGCAGTTCGAGGCGAAGATCCCGCTCGGCCGCTACTCCACCCCGCAGGAGGTCGCCGGTCTCGTCGGATACCTGACGACCGAGCACGCCGCATCCATCACCGCGCAGGCGCTCAACGTCTGCGGTGGCCTCGGCAACTTCTGACCGCCCGGCCCGGGGCGGCCTCCTGACCAGGAAGTGAGGAACGGACATGTCCGCTGAGCGAGTGCACCGCACGACGCACGAGGTGACCGTCGCCGCGCCCGCCGGCGTGGTCTACGGGCTGATCTCCGACGCGGTCCGCTGGCCGCTGTTCTTCCCGCCCAACGTGCACGTGGAGCAGCTGGAGTTCGACGGCGACAGCGAGCGGCTGCGCATGTGGGCCACCGCCAACGGCCAGGTCCGGTCCTGGACCTCGCGCCGCCTCCTGGACCCGGCACTGCGGCGCGTCGAGTTCCGCCAGGAGCTGCCCGCCGCCCCCGTCCAGGCCATGGGCGGTACGTGGACCGTCGACGCGCTCGGCGCCGACCGGTCCCGGCTGACGCTGCTGCACGAGTTCACCGTCGCCGACGACGCCCCCGACGACGTGGCCTGGGTGGAGCGGGCCACCGACACCAACAGCCGCACCGAGCTGGACAGTCTGCGCCGGCTGGCCGAGCAGTGGGGGCGCCTGGACGAACTGGTCCTGTCGTTCGAGGACTCGGTGCGCGTGCACGGTCCGGCCGAGCTGGTCTACGACTTCCTCTACCGGATCGGCGACTGGCCCGAGCTGGTGCCGCACGTCTCCCGGCTGGACTTCACCGAGGACGAGCCGGGCGTGCAGGTCATGTCGATGGACACCCGCACCGCCGACGGCTCCTCGCACACCACGCGATCCGTCCGGGTGTGCTTCCCGCACGCCGGACGCATCGTCTACAAACAGACGGCCACGCCGCTGCTCATGTCGGCGCACACCGGCGAATGGTCCGTCGTCCCCGACGAGACGGGCGTGACGGTCTTCGCGCAGCACAGTGTCGTGCTGCGCGAGGAGAACATCGCGCGGGTGCTGGGCGAGGACGCGGACCTCGCACAGGCCCGGCGCTATGTACGGGAGGCCCTGGGCCGCAACAGCACGGCGACGCTCGAACTCGCCAAGAAGCATGCGGAGAGCGCGGTAACGGTCCTGTGAACACGACGCCGACCGCCGTTGCCCGTGCGGCGGCGGACACCGCGGGCCCGCCCGCCCCGCCCCTGGACGCGGCCGAGGACAGCCCGCACGGCGTCGAGCGGGCCGCGCGGCTCGAGCGCCTGCTCGGCGACCCCTGCGATCCGCACAACCCGCACGGCTACCGGGCCCTGCTCGACGCCGACGCACAGCGTCGCGTACCGGAAGCCACCGAGGCGCTCCTGACCGACGTGCGCCTCGGCGCCGAGTTCGTCCCCCGGGACCTCGGCGGACGGCTGGCCCGCCCCGATGTACTCGCACGCGCGCTGCGACCGGTCTTCCGGCGCGACGTCGCGCTCGGATTCGGCTACGGCATCACCTCCCTGTTCGGCGCCTCCGCCGTCTGGGCGGCGGGTGACGAGCGCCGACGCGCCGACACCGCCCGGCTGCTGCTCTCCGGCGGCCGGGTCACGATCCTGCACCACGAACTGGCCCACGCGAACGCCATCCTGCGCGACGAGTTCACCGCTCGCTCCGCGCCCGGTGGCGGTTTCGTGCTCGGCGGGCGCAAGGACGTCGTCATCAACGCCGACCGGGCGGACGGGTTCGTGATGTACGCCCGCACGGCGACCTCGGCAGGCCCAAGAAGCCATTCCGTGCTGTTGCTCGACCCCGAGCGGCTCCCGCCGGGCGGCCTGCGCAGGCTGCCGCGCGTCCCCACCCACGGGATGCGCGGCAGCCGGTTCGCGGGACTGGAGTTCACCGACTGCCCCGTCCCCGCGGGCACGCTGGTCGGCGACGTCGGCGACGGTGTCCAGCTCGCCCTGCGTACGTTCATGGTCAACCGGTGCCTGATCCCCGGCACCGTCGTCGCCGGGGTGGACAGCGCCCTGCGCTTCGCGGTGCGGGCCGCGACCGCCGGCCGTCCCACCGGACAGCCGGCCCGCCGTCACCACGCGGTGCTCGCCGGGGTCTTCGCCGATCTGCTGGCCTGCGACAGCATGGCGGTCACCGGGCTGCGTGCGCTGAGCCTGCTGCCCGACAGCGCCCATCTCCTGGCCGCGGCCGTCAAGCTGACCATGCCGGACCTGCTGCGCGAGGACCTGGAGGAGCTGGCCACCGTCCTCGGCGCGCACGGCTACGACCCCGGGCCGCTGTACGGCGGCTTCCAGAAACTCGTCCGGGACCTGCCCGTCGCCGGTCTCGGCCATGCGGGCAGCGCGGCCTGCCAGGCCGTGCTCGTGCCGCGGCTGCGCGCGCTCGCCCGCAGGTCCTGGTTCTCCGACGAGGAGCCCACCGCGCGCCTTTTCCTGCTGTCGGCGCCCGTCCCGCCCCTCGACTACCGGAAGCTGTCCCTGTCGGGCGGCGACGACGTGCTGACCGCGTCCCTCGTCGGCACCGCCGAGCGGCTGGGACCGCTGCGCGGCCACGGCCCTCTGTGGGCGGCACTCGCCGATCTCGCGGACGCCTTCGTCCAGGAGATGCGCGCCCTGCGCGAACAGTGCGCCGCGCTACCGGAGTCGGCGCAGGCCACCCTCGCCGACCCGCGGGCCTGCACGCTCGCCGACCGCTATGTGCTGGTGCTCGCCGCCGCCGCGTGCCTGGGGGTGTGGGAGGGCCAGGACGGCATGGACTCCTTCCTCGCTCAGCCCGAATGGGTGGTGCTCGCCCTCACCCGGATCGGCCGCAGGCTGGGCGCGCGGGTCCCCGAACTGCCCGACACCGCCACCGGGCCCATCCTGGAGGAGGTGCTCCTGCGGTACCGCGAAGGACGCAGCTTCGACGTGTACGACACCCGCATCGCGGGTTAGGACCTGTCGTCGGGATCACGCCGAAGGCGCGGGGGACCGGCACGCACACCGGCGGCGGCGTCGTCGGTCGCCGACTCCCCCGAGCTCTGGACGAACGACAGGCCCTTGGAATCCGGAAGGGAGCCACCATGGACCAGCCGGGAATCGGCGCGCCCCTCCACGTCCGGCCCGACGGGCCGTGGCGCAAGGTGCCCGAGCACCTGACGGCGTACGGCAACGCGGTGGTCCACACCACCTGGGGCGAATGGCTGCCCACGGCGGTCACCCAGCCCCGGCTGCGCCAGCTGCTCGGACGGGACTGGACCCGCTGCCGGCGCATCCCCGACCCCACCGTCCGCTACCGGTTCATCGCCTCGCGCCTGCTGATGAAGTACACGGCGGCGGCCGCCCTGCGGGTCGAACCGGAGTCGCTGGACGTGTCGTACCGGCTCGGCGGCCGGCCGTACCTGCGCGGCTTCGACCAGATCGACTTGAGTCTCACGCACACCGGCGACCTGATGGCCGTCGGGCTCAGCCGGGACGGACGCATCGGTGTCGACGCCGAGCCCGCCGACCGCAGGATGCGCTTCGACGTGTTGCAGGCGCAGATGTGCACGCCCACGGAGGCGGCCGAGCTCGCCCGCCTGCCGCAGGACGAGCAGGCCGCCGAGACCCTGCGGTTGTGGACACTGAAGGAGGCGTACACCAAGGCGCTCGGCCAGGGCATGCGGCTGGGTTTCACGGAGTTCGGCTTCGGCCTGCGCACCGGCCGGCTGCTCGCCCCGGACGGCACCCGCGGCTCGCGCGGGGAGTGGAGCTTCGCCACCCACCGGGCCCTCGGCCGCTATCTGCTCAGCGTCGCCTGCCACGACACGGGCCTGGACACCGCGCACGACACGTCGGCGCGCACCATGCTGGACCCGGGGTTCGCCGCGGCCATGGCCGAGACCTCGTAGCGGCGCGCCGGCCCCTGCTCCAGAGGCGCTCGCCGGGCTCTCGAAACCGGCTGGAGGCGGGGCGGCGGCGTGCCCCGCGCCGGATAGCGTGCTCGGCATCCACGAGTGCGTGAGGGGGCGCGTCATGCCGGAAGCGGGAGTCGACTTCGTACCGGCCGCCAGGCTGCGGGTGCTGCCCGGCGGTGCCGCCGCGCCCGCGCCCGGAGCGGTGCGGATCTTCCTCATGGGCGGCGACGCGCTCGCCCGTGCGGGAGTGATGTCCCTGCTCGCCGGCCACGACGGCCTCACCGTCGTCGGCGACGACGAGCCGGGCCCCCGCGCGCTCGCCGCGCTGCGCGCGCACCGCCCCGACGTGCTCGTCCTGCACGCACCGCGCGACCTGCGCGAGGTCGCCGCCCTCCTCGACGGCATCGATCCCGAGCTGCCCGTGCTGACCGTCGGCGGCTGCGAGCCCGACGCGCGCTGCGCCCAGAGCCTGCACGGCCACCTGCCCGCCACCACCACCGCGCGGCAGCTCGCCGCCGCCGTGTCGCTGGCCGCGGCCGGCTACGCCCTGACCCGTGGCCGACCGCCCGCCGCCGACGGCGCCGCCGGCCGGCCGAGGGGCAAGACCTCCGTCTCCGACGTGCCGCCCGAGGCGCTGACCGACCGCGAGGGGGAGGTGCTCGACCTCGTCTCGCGCGGTCTGTCCAACACGGAGATAGCGCAGTCGCTGACGCTGTCCGAGCACACCGTCAAGACACACGTGCAGAACCTGCTGCACAAGCTGCGCCTGCGCAACCGCGTGCACGTGGCCATCTACGCCTTCGAGGCCGGCCTGCGCTGACGCGCACCGCATCAGGTCCGGGTCAGCGTGCCGTCAAGGCGCCCCGCGAGGCTGAGCCGGTACTGCGCCGACCAGCAGCGGACGGCCCGGACTTTGGGGGAAGAGTGCCTGTTCCCGTTCCCGACGACGCGCGCCTGCCGCTGACGGCAGCCCAACTCGGCATCTGGTTCGCCCAGGCTCGGGACCCGCGCAGCCCCGTCTTCAACACCGGCGAATACGTCGAACTCACCGGCCCGCTGGACGCCGACCGCTTCGAGCGGGTGCTGCGCGAGGTCATCGCCCGCACCGACGCGCTGCGGCTGCGCTTCCACACCGACGCCGACGGGACGGTCACCCAGAGCGCCGACCCGGACCCCGCGTACACCGTCCACCGCGTCGACGTCAGCGGGGCCCCCGACCCGGCCGCCGCCGCCGACGCCTGGATGCGCGACGTCATCGCCCGCCCCCTCGACGTCACCGCCGGCCGGCCCCTGTTCACCCAGGCGCTGTTCACGCTGGGGGAGGGGCATCACCGCTGGTTCCAGCACGTGCACCACCTCCTCCTCGACGGCTACGGCTTCCGGCTCGTCGCCGAGCGGGTCGCCCGCGCCTACACCGGGACCGACGGCCCCCTCGACGGCTCCGTGAGCGAGCTGACCGCCGCGGAACAGGCCTGGCGCGACTCACCCGCCCACGACCAGGACCGCGCCCACTGGCTCGCCGCGCCCCGCACCGTGCCCGTGACCCTGGCCGGGTCCACCGCGCCCGCCGTGCCGCACGCCCGGCGGCGCACCGCCTTCCTCGGCCCGGAGGTGCTGGCCGGCCTCCACACCGTCGCCGCCGCCGCCGAGACGGCCTGGCCGGTCGTCGTGCCGGCCGCCGTCGCCGCGTATGTGCAGTGGCTCACGGGGGAGCCGGGCATCACGCTGAGCCTGCCGGTGGCCGCACGCCTGACCCCGCCGGCCCGCCGCACCCCCGGCACCGTCGCCCATGTGCACCCGCTGTACGTCGAACCGCGGCCGTCCGCCCCGCTCGTCGACCTGGTCGCCGCCGTCCGCGACGCGTTGGTGCCCGTCCTGCGCCACCAGCGCTGTCCGCAGGAGGAGGTGCGCCGCGAACTCGGTCTGGTGGGCGCGACCTCGCACGGCCCCGTCGTCAACGTGATGCCCTATCAGCGGGCCCTGGACTTCGGGCAGGTGCGCGCCGCGGTGCACCCGGTGTCCACGGGACCCGTCGACGACCTGAAGTTCTCCTTCTACGAGGAGCCCGGCGACGCCGGTCTGCGCATCGACGTCGAGGCGAACCCGGACCTGTACGGCGAGACCGACACGGATGCCCACCTGGAACGCTTCACCCGCTTCCTGCGCGCGCTGGCCGAAGCCGGCCCCGATGTGCCGCCGGCCCGGCTGCCCGGTGAGGAACAGCCGCCCGACGGCGCCGCCCCCCCGGCCCCGGCCCCCGGCGACACCCTGCACGCCCTGTTCGCGGCCCGCGCCGCCGCCACCCCCGACGCCGTCGCCGTCAGCCACGAGGGCGAGCACCTCACCTACGCCGAACTCGACACCCGAGCCAACCGCCTGGCCCACCACCTCGTCACGGCCGGCGCCGGACCCGACCGGCTCGTCGCCGTCACCCTGCCGCGCTCCCTCGACCTGGTCGTCGCGCTGCTCGCCGTCCTGAAGTCCGGAGCCGCCTACCTGCCGCTCGACCCCGACTACCCGGCCGACCGGATCGCGTGGATGCTGCAGGACGCCCGGCCCGTCCTGGTGCTCGGGCCCGAGGCGATGGCCCGGGACCTGAGCGGCCACCCGGACACCGACCCGGGCGCGGCCGTGGCCACAGGCCACCCCGCGTACGTCATCTACACCTCCGGCTCCACCGGCCGGCCCAAGGGTGTCGTCGTCCCGCACGCCAACGTGGTGCGGCTGTTCTCCGGCACCGACCACTGGTTCGGCTTCGGGCCCGACGACGTGTGGACGCTCTTCCACTCGTACGCCTTCGACTTCTCCGTCTGGGAGATCTGGGGCGCCCTGCTGCACGGCGGCCGTCTCGTCGTCGTCCCGTACACCGTCAGCCGCTCACCCGGCGACTTCCTCGACCTGCTCGCCCGCGAGCGGGTCACCGTGCTCAACCAGACCCCTACCGCCTTCCACCAGCTGGACACCGCCGACCGCGAGCGCGGAGCCGACGCGCCGCCACTGGCCCTGCGCCACGTGGTGTTCGGCGGCGAGGCGCTGGAGCCCGCACGGCTCGCCGACTGGTACGCGCGGCGCGGCACCGCCGCCCGGCTGGTCAACATGTACGGCATCACCGAGACGACCGTGCACGTCACCTGCGCCCCGCTCGGCCCCGAGCACGCGGTGCCCGGCACCGCAAGCCTCGTCGGCGGCGCCCTGCCCGACCTCGGCACCCGGGTCCTGGACGCGGCGCTGCGACCCGTACCGGCCGGATTCACCGGTGAGCTGTACGTGTCCGGGGCCGGTCTGGCCCGCGGCTACCTGCGCCGTCCCGCCCTGACCGCCGAGCGCTTCGTCGCCGACCCCTACGGACCGCCCGGCTCCCGCATGTACCGCACCGGCGACCTGGTGCGCCGCCTCGACGACGGCACCTTCACCTACCTGGGGCGCGGCGACGACCAGGTGAAGATCCGCGGCTTCCGCGTCGAACTCGGCGAGATCGAGAACGCGCTGGCCGCCCACCCCGGTGTGGCCGAGGCCGCCGTCGTGGTCCGCGAGGACCGGCCGGGCGACCAGCGGCTCGCCGCCTACGCCGTGCCCGTCGCCGGCCGCGCTCCCGAACCGGCCGACTGGCGCCGGCTGCTCGCCGCGACACTGCCCGCGCACTGCGTGCCCGCCTCCTTCACCCCGCTCGACGCGCTGCCGCTGACCGCCAACGGCAAACTCGATCGCACCGCGCTGCCCGCCCCCCTCACGCCCGCGGACGACACCGCGCACCCGGAACCCGCCGCCGGGCCCGAGGAAGAGACGCTGCGTCAGGTCTTCGCCGACGTCCTCGGCCTCGGCGGCGGTGCCCGGATCGGCGGCAGCAGTGACTTCTTCGCCCTCGGCGGGCACTCCCTGCTGGCCGGGCGGCTCATCGGCACCGTGCGCGAGCGGCTCGGCGTCGAACTCACCGTGCAGGACCTCTTCGAGGCCCCGACCCCGGCGGCGCTCGCCGCCCGCGTGGCCGGCGCCGCCCGCGCCGCCCGGCCGCCCCTGCGCCCTGTGCCACAGGGCGACGAGCTCCCCATGTCCTACGCGCAGCACCGCATGTGGGTCCTGCGCGAGGTCGAAGGGGCCGCGCCCACCTACAACATGCCGCTGGCGCTGCGCGTCACCGGTCCGCTGCACCGCGGCGCGCTGGGGGAGGCCCTGCGCGACCTCGTCATCCGCCACGAGAGCCTGCGCACCGTCTACCCCCGCGGCGAGCGCGGCGCCGCCCCGCGGCTGCTGCCGCCCGAGGAGGCCGGGCCCCGGATCGTCGAGTCCGTGAGCGAGCCGGACGAGCTGCCCGCGGCGCTCACGGCCGCGGCCCGCACGCCCTTCGACCTCGACCGCCAGCCTCCCCTGCGCGTGCACCTGTTCACGCTGCCCGACGGGGACACGGTGCTGCTGCTGCTGATGCACCATGTGGCCGGGGACGGCTGGTCGCTGCGTCCCCTGCTCGCCGACCTGTCCACCGCCTACCGCGCCCGGCTCGCCGGGCACGCGCCCGACTTCCCGCCGCTGCCGGTGAGCTATGCCGACTTCGCCGTCTGGCAGCGCGAACTGCTCGGTGACGAGCGGACCGACGACAGCCTCGCCGGACGCCAGCTCGCCTACTGGGAACGGACCCTGGCGGGCCTGCCCGACCAGCTGGACGTCCTCGCCGACCGGCCCCGCCCGCCGGTGGCCGAACACCGCGGCGGCTCCGTCCCGCTCGGCATCGACCCCGCACTGCACGCCCGGATCGACGCGTTCGCCCGTGAGCGGGGAGCCACCTGCCACATGGTGCTCCAGGCCGCGCTGGCCGCCCTGCTCACCCGGCTGGGCGCGGGCACCGACATCCCCATCGGCTGTCCGACCGCCGCCCGCCCGGACAGCGCCCTCGACGGTCTGGTGGGCTTCTTCGTCAACCCGGTCGTGCTGCGCACGGACACCTCCGGTGACCCCTCCTTCACCGAACTCCTCGCCCGCGTCCGCACCGCCGCCCTGGGCGCCTACGCCCACCAGGACGTGCCGTTCGACCGGGTGGTGGAGCGCCTTCAGCCCGAACGCTCCGCCGCCCGCCACCCGCTGTTCCAAGTGGTCCTGTCCTACCAGGACTTCGAGGCCCGTGCCGAGCTGAGCGGCCTGCACGTCCGGCGCGAGCCGGTCGACTTCGGCGTGGCCAAGTTCGACCTCACCTTCAACCTCGTCGAGCACCGGACCGATGCCGGCCGGTTCGCGGGGATCGACGGCGATCTCGAGTACGACGTCGCGCTGTACGACCGGACCACCGCCGAGTCCGTCGTGCGCCGCCTTCTGACGTTGCTGGACGCGGCCGTCGCCGCCCCGGACGCCCCCGTCGGCGGGCACGACCTGCTCGACGCCACGGAGAGCGAACTGCTCGCCCACTGGAATGACACGGCCTGCCCCGTCCCGGCCGGCGGGCTCGCCGAGCAGTTCGCCGCGCAGGCTGCCCGCACCCCCGACGCCGTCGCCGTCGCCGACGACAGCGGCCGCGCACTCACCTACGCCGAACTCGACCTGCGGTCCGGGCGGCTCGCCCGCCGGCTCGCCGCCTCCGGCGTCGGCCGCGAGTCCGCCGTCGCCGTCCTTCAGCAACGCTCGGCCGACCTGGTCGTGTCCCTGCTCGCCGTCCTGCGCGCGGGCGGCTTCTACGTGCCGCTCAACACCCGCTACCCGGCCTCCCGGATGCGCCTGATCACCCGCGACGTCGGCGCGCGGGTCCTGCTCACCGACAGCGCCACCGACGCCGAGCACGCCTGCGCCTCCTGGGCGGGCGACGCCGAGGTGCTGGTCGTCGACGCGCTGCCCGACGAGGGCGACGCGCTGCCCGTCGTCCCCGTGCACCCGCACCAGCTCGCGTACGTCATGTACACCTCTGGCTCCACCGGCGACCCCAAGGGCGTCGCCATCACGCACGGCGATGTCGCCGCGCTCGCCGCCGACCGCTGCTGGCGCACCGGCAACCAGGAACGCGTGCTGCTGCACTCGCCGTACTCCTTCGACACCTCCCAGTACGAGCTGTGGGTGCCGTTGCTGTCCGGCGGCGCCGTCGTCGTCGCACCGCCCGGCGACCTGGACACCCGGGCCCTGGAACGGGCCATCGTCGACGGCGGGGTCACCGGCATGTGGCTCACCTCCGGCCTGTTCAACCTGCTGGCCGAGGAGTCCCCGGGCTGCTTCACCGGCGTACGCGAGGTGTGGACCGGCGGCGACGTCGTCTCGCCGGCCGCCGTCAGCCGGGTACTCGACGCGTCCCCGGCCACGATGGTCGTCGACGGCTACGGGCCGACCGAGGCCACCACGTTCGCCACCCACCACTTCATGCGGGCGCCCTGGCAGCAGGAGACCACCGTCCCCATCGGCACCCCCCTCGACAACACCACCTGCCACGTCCTCGACGACCGGCTGCGCGTCGTGCCGCCCGGCGTCACCGGCGAGCTCTACATCGGCGGCGCCGGCCTGGCCCGCGGCTACCTCAAACGGCCCGGCGCCACCGCCGAGCGGTTCGTCGCCGACCCGTTCGCGTCCGCCCCGGGCGCCCGCATGTACCGCACCGGCGACCTCGTGCGGCGCCGTCCCGACGGGGTCCTGGAGTTCCTCGGCCGCGCCGACCACCAGGTCAAGGTGCGCGGCTTCCGCATCGAACTCGGGGAGATCGAGTCCGTGCTGGGCGCCCACCCGCGCGTCGCCCAGTGCGCCGTGCTGGTGCGCGAGGACCGGCCCGGCGACAAGCGGCTCGTGGCCTACGTCGTCGCCGCACCCGGCGCAGGAGCCGACGCGGCCGCGCTGCGCACGCACGTCGCGGCCGCGCTGCCCGACTACATGGTGCCCGCCGCGTTCGTGGGCCTGGACGCGCTGCCGCTCACACCCAACGGCAAGCTCGACCGGCGGGCCCTGCCCGCCCCGGACTTCGGCGCCGCCGACGCGGCCGGCCGCGCACCGCGCACCCCGCGCGAGGAACTGCTCACCGTGCTGTTCGCCGAGGTGCTCGGCGCCGGCGAAGTCTCCATCGACGACAGTTTCTTCGACCGGGGCGGCGACAGCATCATGGTCATCCAGCTCGTCGGCAAGGCTCGCCGCGCCGGGCTGGCCCTGAGCGCCGCGCAGATCTTCGAGCACAAGACGGTCGCCGCGCTCGCCACCGTTGCCGAGTCCCTCGCCGAGGAGCCCGGCCTGCCCGGGCAGGGCGCCCTCGCCGCGGCGGCGACCGGCGAGGTGCCGCTCACCCCGATCATGCACTGGCTGCGTGAACGCGGCGGCCCCGTCGAGGCGTTCAGCCAGTCGATGGTGGTCGCGGTCCCGCCGGACCTGGGCGAGGCCCGGCTGGTCGCGGCGGTGCGCACACTCATCGACCACCACGACGTGCTGCGCGCGGTGTTCTCACGCGGGGACGACGCCGGCGGCGCCTGGTCCATGCGCATCGACGCCCCCGGCGGGGTACGCGCCGAGGACTGGGTGCGCCGCGTGGACGCCACCGGTCTCGACGACGCGGCGCTGCGCGCCCTGGCCGCCGAGCAGGCGGCGGCCGCCCGGGACCGGCTCGATCCGTTCGCCGGCCGCAACGGCCAGGCCGTCTGGCTCGACGCGGGCCCCGGCCGGCCGGGCCGGCTGCTGCTGACCCTGCACCACCTGGTCGTCGACGGCGTCTCCTGGCGCATCCTGCTGCCCGACCTCAAGGAGGCCTGGGAGGCCGCGGAGCCCGGCGCCACGGGCGTCCTGCCGCCCGTGGGCACCCCCTTCAGGGCCTGGGCGCACCACCTCGCCGCGGAAGCCGCACGCCCCGCCCGCAGCGCCGAACTCGCCCTGTGGACGCAGGCGTTGGCGGGCGGTGGCGCCCCCGTGACCGTACAGCCGCTCGACCCCGCCCTCGACACCGTCGCCACCGCCCGCAGCCTCAGCCTCGATCTGGACACGCAGACCACGTCCGCGTTGCTCACCACCGTCACCGCCGCGTTCCACGGGCGCGTCGACGACGTGCTGCTCACCGCCTTCGCGCTCGCCGTCGCCGACTGGCGCCGGCGCCGCGGCCTCGGCGACACGGACGCCGTCCTCATCGACCTCGAAGGGCACGGTCGTGAACCCGGCGACAGCGGCGCCGAACTCTCCCGCACCGTCGGCTGGTTCACCAGCATGTACCCCGTCCGTCTCGACCCCGGCCCCCTCGACCGCGCCGACGCCCTCGCCGGCGGCCCCGCCGCCGGACAGGCCGTCAAGCGGATCAAGGAGCAGCTGCGCGAGATTCCCGACGGCGGCATCGGTCACGGGCTGCTGCGTCACCTCGACGTCCGCGCCGGCCGCAGCCTCGCCGCGCTCGCACCGCACGGCACTCCCGCCCTCGGGTTCAACTACCTGGGCCGGTTCCCGGGCGAGGACGGCGGCCTGTGGACCGCCGCCCCCGACGCCGACGCGATCGGCGACGGCTCCGGCCCCGGCCTGCCGCTGGCCCACACCGTCGAGGTCAACGCGCTGACCCGCGACGAGAGCGCGGGCCCCCGCCTGCGGGCTGTGTGGACCTGGGCGGGCCGGCTCCTCGACGAGGCCGCCGTGCGCGACCTCGGCGAGAGCTGGTTCCGCGCCCTCGACGCCCTCGTCACCCACGCGATGCGTCCCGACGCGGGCGGCATCACCCCCTCCGACCTGTCCCTGGTCGCGCTCAGTCAGGACCAGATCGACCAGCTCGAAGCCGCTTGGAAGGTAGCCCGATGACGCAGTCCGGACTCGCCGACGTCCTGCCCCTGTCCCCGCTCCAGGAAGGTCTTCTCTTCCAGGTCACCTACGGTGCCGAGAGCGAGGGCACGGACGTCTACACCGTCCAGATGGTCTTCGAGCTGCGCGGCCCGCTCGTCGAGGACGACCTGAAGGCCGCCGTCCGCACCCTGCTGCGCCGCCACCCCAACCTGCGCGCGGGCTTCTGGCAGCAGAACGTCGAGCGGCCCGTCCAGTTCGTACCCCACGAGGTGCCGCTGCGCTGGCGCACCCGCGACCTCACCGCGCTGAGTGAGGAGGAACGCGAGCGCGCCGTCGCCGCGTACGTCGACGACGACCGTGCCGAGCGCTTCGACCCGGGCGCCCCGCCGCTGATCCGCTTCGGCCTGCTCGCCCTCGGCCCCGGCCACCACAAACTCGTCCTCACCACGCACCACCTCCTCCTCGACGGCTGGTCGATGCCGCTGCTCGTGCGCGAGCTGTTCACGCTGTACGGGCAGTCGGGAGACGACGCCGGCCTGCCGCCCGTCACCCCCTACCGCGCCTACCTGGGCTGGCTCGCCGAACGGGACGGCGACGCGGCCCGCTCGGCCTGGCGCACCGCCCTCGCGGACCTGGAGGGGCCGAGTCTGCTCGCGGCCGCCGGGGCCGGCCGGGGCGCCGCCGGAGGCGCGGCCCTGCCCGGCCAGATCTGGCACGAGACCGACGCCGCGACCACCACGAGGCTCACCGCCGTGGCCCGCTCCCTCGGCCTCACCCTCAACACACTGGTCCAAGGCGCCTGGGCGCTGCTCCTCGGCCATGAACTGGGCCGTGACGACGTCGTGTTCGGCGCCACCGTCGCCCACCGCCCGCCGGAGATCCCCGGCATCGAGTCGACCATCGGCATGTTCATCAACACCCTGCCGGTCCGGGTCCGCCTCCGCCCCTTCGAGACGCTCGGCGAGCTGCTGGGCCGCGTCCAGCGGGAACAGGCCGCTCTCATCGAGCACCGTCACCTGTCCCTCACCGAGGTCCAGGCGGCGGCCGGCACCGGCGAACTCTTCGACACGGTAGTGGTGTTCGAGAACTATCCGCTCGACCCGGCCGTCCTGCGCGGCGAGTCCCGGGGCCTGCGCCTGGCGGGATTCGAGGTCGGCGACGCCACGCACTACCCGCTGAGCCTGCTCGCCATCCCCGGCGACACCCTCCGCTTCCGTCTCGACCACCGCGGCGACGTCCTCGACGAGGCGGGCGCGCGGCGCCTGCTGCGCCGCCTCGACACCCTGCTCGACGGCATCGCCGAACACGGCGCCGACCAGTTCGTCGGCCGCCTCGACCTGCTGCCCGACGACGAACGCCGGCTGGTCGTGGAGGACCTCGACGCGAGTGGCCACCCGGCCCCGCGGCGCACCCTGCCCGCCCTGTTCGAGGAGCAGGTGGCCCGCACCCCCGACACCACGGCCCTCGTCGTCGGAGCGCAGCGCCTGACGTACGCCGAGCTGAACACCCGCGCCAACCGGCTCGCCCGCCACCTCGTCGAGCGCGGCGCGGGCCCCGAGCGCATCGTCGCGCTGCGTCTGCCCCGCTCCCTCGACCTGTACGTGGCCCTCCTCGCCGTCCTGAAGACCGGCGCCGCCTACCTCCCGGTGGACGTCGCCCTGCCGGCCGAGCGCATCGCGTTCATGATGGACGACGCCCGGCCCGCCGTCGTCCTCACCACCGAGGACATCGGCCCGGACCTGTCCGCCCACGCCGGAACCGATCTCACCGACGCCGACCGCACCGCGCCGCTGCTGCCGCAGCACCCGGCGTACGTCATCTACACCTCCGGCTCCACCGGCACCCCCAAGGCCGTCGTCATGCCGGGCGGCGCCCTGGCCAACCTGCTCGCCTGGCACGGGCGCGAGATACCCGGCCGTGCGGGCACGGCCGTGGCGCAGTTCACCACCATCGGCTTCGACGTCGCCGCCCAGGAGATCCTCGGCACCCTGCTCCACGGCAAGACCCTCGTCGTCCCCGCAGAGGACGTGCGACGCAGCGCCGAGCAGCTCACCGACTGGCTCGACACCCACGAGGTCGCCGAACTCTACGCACCGAACCTCGTCATCGAGGCCGTCGCCGAGGCCGCCGCCGAAGCGGGCCGCACCCTGCCCGCGCTGCGCCACATCGCCCAGGCCGGCGAGGCACTGGCGCTCGGCGCCACCGTGCGCGCGTTCGTGGCCGCCGTGCCCGGCCGACGGCTGCACAACCACTACGGGCCCGCCGAGACCCATGTGATGACCGGCACCGCCCTGCCCGAGGACCCGGCGGCCTGGGGCGAGAGCGCCACGATCGGCGGGCCAATCCCCGGCGCCCGGGCGTACGTCCTGGACAGCGCGCTGCGCCCGGTGGCGCCCGGCGCCGTCGGCGAGCTGTACCTGGCCGGGGCGGGCCTCTCACGCGGCTATCTGAACCGGCCCGTGCTGAGTGCGGCCCGCTTCGTCGCCGACCCGTACGGCGCTCCCGGCACCCGGATGTACCGCACCGGCGACCTCGCCCGCCGGACCGCGGACGGGCAGCTGGAGTTCGCGGGCCGCGCCGATCACCAGGTCAAGATCCGCGGCTTCAGGATCGAGCCCGGCGAGATCGCGGCGGCGCTCACCGACCTGCCGGCCGTCGCCCACGCCGCCGTCCTCGCCCGTGAGGACCGGCCCGGCGACAAACGGCTCGTCGCGTACGTCGTCCCGGCGCACGGCCCCGTCGACCCCACCGCCCTGCGCGCCCGACTGGCCGAGCGACTGCCCGAGTACATGGTCCCCGCCGCGATCGTCGTCCTCGAGGCGCTGCCGCTCACGCCGAACGGCAAGCTCGACCGGGCAGCACTGCCCGCGCCCCGGGTGACCACGGCACGGCGCGGGCCGCGCTCGCCTCGCGAGGAGATCCTGTGCACCCTCTTCGCGGCGGTCCTGAACATCCCGCAGGTCGGCATCGACGACAACTTCTTCGACCTGGGCGGGCACTCGCTGCTCGCCACCCGGCTCATCAGCCGTATCCGCACCGTCCTCGGCGCCGAGGTCTCCCTGCGCGACCTGTTCGAGGCGCCGACCGTCGCCGGGCTCGGCGACCGCCTGGACGGCGCGGCGGGGGCCCGCCCCGCCCTGGAGCCCGCTGCCCGCCCCGACCGGTTGCCGCTGTCGTACGCCCAGCGCCGCCTGTGGTTCCTTGGCCGTCTGGACGGCCCCAACAGCACGTACAACATCCCGCTGGCCCTGCGGCTGCGCGGGGACCTGGACCGGGCCGCACTGCGCGCCGCGCTCGCCGACCTGAGCGCCCGCCACGAGACGCTGCGCACCCGCTACCCCAGCCACGCGGGTGAGCCCTACCAGCACATCGTGCCGCCCATCGAGGCCGTGCCCCCGCTCGACGTCGTGCCGGCCGAGGAGGCCACGCTCGCCGACCGGCTCTGCGAGGCCGCCGCCCATCCCTTTGATCTGACGCGCGAACTTCCCCTGCGCGCGACGCTGTTCGAGCTCGGCGAGCGCGAGCACGTGGTGCTCCTGGTGCTGCATCACATCGCGGGCGACGGCTGGTCCCTGGCGCCGCTCACCCGTGACCTCGGCCGCGCCTACGCCGCTCGCCGCGCCGGCCGGGCCCCCGACTTCGCGCCGCTGCCCGTGCAGTACGCCGACTACACGCTGTGGCAGCGCGACCTGCTCGGCGACGCGGACGACGCACAGTCGCTCCACGGCGCCCAGCTCGCGCACTGGCGTGAGGCGCTGAAGGGCTCGCCCGCCCATCTGGAGCTGCCCACCGACCACCCCCGGCCCGCCGTCGCGAGCCACCGCGGCGAGACCGTGCCGCTGCGGATCGGCGCCGAGCTGCACGAGAAGCTGACCGCGCTCGCGAAGGCCGGCGACAGCAGCCTGTTCATGGTGTTGCAGGCCGCGTTCGCCGCGCTGCTGACCCGGCACGGCGCGGGCACCGACATCCCGGTCGGCAGCCCGATCGCGGGCCGCACCGACGACGCCCTCGACGACCTCGTCGGCTTCTTCGTGAACACGCTGGTGCTGCGCACCGACACCTCCGGCGACCCCACGTTCGCCGAACTCCTCCAACGCGTACGGCGGTTCGACCTCGCCGCGTACAGCCACCAGGACCTGCCGTTCGAGAAACTGGTCGAAGAGGTCAACCCCGAGCGCACCCTCGCCCGCAACCCGCTCTTCCAGGTCGTCCTCGCCCTCCAGTCCATGCCCGCCGCCGACCCGGCCCTGCCCGGCCTGGACGTCGCCGCCGAGCCGGTCCGCGTCGGCTTCGCCAAGTTCGACCTGGGTCTCGCCGTCGTCGAGGAGCACACCCCCGACGGCGCCCCGGCCGGTATCCGCGGCGACTGGGAGTTCAGTACGGAACTCTTCGAGCGCGCCACCGTCGAGGCGCTCGGCGAGCGCCTGGTGCGGCTGCTCGACGCGGTCGCCGACGACCCGCGGCGCACGATCGGCTCCATCGATCTGCTCGGCGCCACCGAGCGCCACCGGCTGCTCGTCGACTTCAACGCCACGGCGGACGGCCCCGCCCCGCGGGAGGCCACCCTCACCGCGCTCTTCGAGGAGCAGGCCGCCCGCACCCCCGACGCCACCGCCCTGGTCATGGGGGAGCGCTCGCTCACCTACCGTCAGGTCGATGCCCACGCCAACCGGCTCGCCCGCCACCTCGTCGCGCAGGGCGCGGGACCGGAGCGGATCGTCGGCCTCAGGCTGCCCCGCTCCCTGGACCTGATCACCGCGCTGCTCGCGGTGTGGAAGGCCGGCGCGGCCTACCTCCCCATCGACCCGGACTATCCCGCCGACCGCATCGCCCACATGTGCGCGGACGCCCGCCCGGCGCTCGTCCTCGACGCGCTGCCGCCGGACCTGGCCCGCTATCCGGACACCCGCCTCACCGACGCCGACCGCCGCGGTCCGCTGCTGCCCCAGCACCCCGCGTACGTCATCTACACCTCCGGCTCCACCGGCCTGCCCAAGGGCGTCGTGGTGCCGCACCGGGCCGCCGCCGCGACACTGCCCGCGCAGGCCGCGGTCTTCGGCCTCGGCCCGCACAGCCGCGTCCTCAACTTCGCCTCGATCAGCTTCGACGCGGCGCTGTGGGAGCTGACCTCCGCCCTGCTCACCGGCGCCGCACTCGTCCTGGGAACGCCCGACGAACTGCTGCCGGGGCCCGGTCTGACCCGTCTCGTACGCGACCGGGGCGTCACACTGATCGCCCTTCCGCCGAGCGCCCTTCCCGCGCTGCCCGGCGACGGCCTGCCGCCCGGCACCGACCTGATCGTCGCGGGCGACGTCACCGCCCCCGACCAGGCGGCCCGGTTCGCCCCCGGCCGGCGCATGGTCAACGCCTACGGACTCACCGAGACGACCGTGTGCGCCACGATGAGCGAGCCCCTCGCCGGCGCCGCCGTGCCGCCGATCGGCCGCCCCGTCGACGGGGCACGCGTGTACGTCCTGGACGAGCGCCTACGGCCCGTGCCGCCCGGCGTCACGGGCGAGATGTACGTGGCCGGCGCCGGGCTCGCCCGCGGTTACCTCGGCCGCCCCGAGCTGACCGGCCAGCGGTTCGTGCCCGACCCGTACGCCCTGCTCTTCGGCGAGACCGGCGCCCGGATGTACCGCACCGGTGACCTCGCCCGGCTGCGCGCCGACGGCCAGTTGGAGTTCGCCGGCCGCGCCGACCAGCAGCTGAAGATCCGCGGCTTCCGGGTCGAACCCGGCGAGGTCGAGGCCGCGCTCACCGCGCACCCGTTGGTCGCCGCCGCCGCCGTCGTCGCCCGCGAGGACGAGCCCGGCGACAAGCGCCTCGTGGCCTACCTGGTGCGCGACCCGCACGGCGGACAGCGGGACGCGGCCGCCGGTGCCGAACAGGTCGGCATGTGGCAGGCAACGTACGAACAGCTCTACGAGGCCGAACCGGGACGGGAGTTCGGCGAGGACTTCTCCGGCTGGAACAGCAGCTACACCGGCGAGGAGATCCCGCGCGCCGAGATGCGGGAGTGGCGGGCCGCGACCGTCGAGCGCGTCCTCGCGCTGCGGCCGCGCCGCGTCCTGGAGATCGGCTGCGGCACCGGCCTGATCCTGTCGCAGGTCGCCCCGCACGTGACGGAGTACTGGGGCACGGACCTGTCGTCGAGCGTCGTCGACCAGCTGCGCTCCCACCTGGACGCCCGGCCCCAGCTGGCCGCGAAGGTCACCCTCCGCGCCGCCGCGGCCCACGAGACGGACGGGCTGCCCGAGGGGAGGTTCGACACGATCGTCGTCAACTCCGTGGTCCAGTACTTCCCGAACGCCGACTACCTGGCCGAGGTGCTGCGTGCGGCCGCCCGGCTGCTCGCCCCCGGCGGCACGATCTTCCTCGGCGACATCCGCAACCTGCGGACCCTGCGCACCTTCCGCACGGCCGTCGAACTACGCCGCGCGGGCGCCTTCGCCGATCCGTCGGCGGTGCGCCGCGCCGTCGAGCAGTCCCTCGTCACCGAGAAGGAACTCCTCCTCGACCCGGACTTCTTCACGGACCTCGCCGCGTCCGAGCCGCTGCTCGCCGGCGCCGACATCACCCTGCGCACCGGCACCCACCACAACGAGATGAGCCGCCACCGCTACGACGTGACCCTGCGCCGCGCCCCGGCGCCCGGCACCGCCCGCATCCCGGCCCGGACCCTGTCGTGGGGCGCGGACCTCGGCACGCCCGAAGCGCTCGCCGACGCCCTGCGCGCGGGCGGCCCCGTGCGCGTCACCGGCATTCCGAACGCCCGGCTCGTACGCGAGATCGCGGCGTGCGAGGCGCTCACCGGGCCTGCGGCCGACGAGGCCGCCGCCCTGCTGGACGCTCCCGTGCCCGCCGGGGCCGTCGACCCCGCCACCGTTCACGCCCTGGGCGCCCGGTGTACCTGGGGAGCCCGGGACGACACCTTCGACGTGTACACGGGCGACGGACCGGCCTACGTCCCGCGCGGCGGCGACCGCCCGCTCGCCAACGACCCCGCCCACGGCACCGAGCTCACCCGCCTCACCGGAGAGCTGCGCGACCTCGTCGCCGCCCGGCTGCCCGCCCACATGGCGCCCGCCGCCTACGTCCTGCTCGACGCCCTGCCGCTGACGGCCAACGGCAAGCTCGACCGGGCCGCGCTGCCCGCCCCCGACCGGGGCGCCGAGGCCACCGGGCAGGAGCCGCGCACCCGCCGCGAGGAGATCCTGTCCACGCTGTTCGCCGAAGTGCTCGCCCTGCCCAAGGTCGGCATCGACCGCAGCTTCTTCGACCTGGGCGGACACTCGCTGCTCGCGACGCGGCTGCTCAGCCGCATCCGTACCGTGCTGGGCGCCGAACTCGCCGTCCGTGACCTGTTCCAGGCGCCGACCGTCGCCGCGCTCGCCGAACGCATCGACGGCGCCCAGGAGGCCCGCCCGGCGCTGACCGCCCGCACCCGCCCCGACGAAGTGCCGCTGTCCTTCGCCCAGTACCGGCTCTGGTTCCTCCACCGGGTGGAAGGCCCCGGCCCCACCTACAACATCCCGATGAGCCTGCGCCTGACCGGCGACCTCGACCGGGACGCGTTGCGCGCCGCCCTGGCGGACGTCACGGCCCGCCACGAGGCGCTGCGCACCGTCTATCCCGAGCGCGGCGGCGTACCGCGCCAGCAGATCCTCGAACCCACCGCGCCCGCCTTCGAGACCGTGGCCACCACCGCCGGCCGGCTCGACGCGGACCTCGCCGGCGCGGCCCGGCGCGGCTTCGACCTCGCCCATGAACTGCCGCTGCGCGCCACACTGTTCGAGCTCGGCGAGCGCGAGCACGTGCTGCTCCTGCTCATGCACCACATCGCCGGCGACGGCTGGTCGTGGCCGCCGCTCGCCCGCGACCTCACCGAGGCCTACGCCGCCCGCCGCGCCGGCCGCGCCCCCGACTTCGCGCCGCTGCCCGTGCAGTACGCCGACTACACGCTCTGGCAACGCGAACTGCTCGGCGACGAACACGACCCGGACAGCCGCTGCGCCAGCCAACTCGACTACTGGACCAGCGCGTTGCACGGGCTGCCTGAGGAGCTGGAGCTCCCCGCCGACCGGCCGCGGCCCGCCGTCGCCAGTCACCGCGGCGAGACCGTGCCGTTCCGGATCGAGCCCCGGCTGCACCAGCGCCTGGCCGCCCTCGCCGGGGAGCGCCGGGCCAGCTTGTTCATGGTGTTCCAGGCCGCGTTCGCCGCGCTGCTGACCCGGCACGGCGCGGGCACCGACATCCCGGTCGGCAGCCCGATCGCGGGCCGCACCGACGACGCCCTCGACGACCTCGTCGGCTTCTTCGTGAACACGCTGGTGCTGCGCACCGACACCTCCGGCGACCCCACCTTCCGTGAACTCCTCGACCGGGTGCGGGAGGCGGACCTGGCGGCGTACGCCCACCAGGACGTGCCGTTCGAGAAACTCGTGGAGCGGCTGCGTCCGGAGCGCTCCCTCGCCCGCCACCCGCTGTTCCAGGTCATGCTCGCCTTCCAGAACAGCGGCGAGGCCCGCCTCGCGCTGCCCGGTCTGACCGCCGAAGCGCTGCCGGTCGGCGTCGGCGTCGCCAAGTTCGACCTGCACCTGAGCATGGTCGAACAGCGCGCGGGGGACGGGGCACCCGGCGGCGTCCGGGCCGCCCTGGAGTACAGCACCGACCTGTTCGAGCGCACCACCGCCGAGGCACTGGTCGAGCGGCTGCTGCGCCTGCTCGACGCCGTCGCCGACGACCCCGGCATCACCCTGGGCCGCATCGAACTCCTCGACCCCGCCGAGCGGCGGCGGGTCCTGGAGGACTGGAACGAGACCGAGGCAAGGGAGAGGGCCGCGGATGCGCGCGTACCGGAGCTTTTCGAACATCAAGTGGCGCGTACGCCGACTGCTGTGGCGCTGGTGCACGGCGTTGAGTCGCTGACGTACGCCCAGCTCAACGCGCGGGCCAACCGGCTCGCCCGGTATCTCGTCGAGCGGGGCGCGGGTCCCGAGCGGATCGTCGCGCTGCGGCTGCCCCGCTCCCTCGACCTGTACGTCGCCGTCCTCGCCGTCCTCAAGTCCGGCGCCGCCTACCTCCCCGTCGACACGTCCTACCCGGCCGAGCGCATCGCGTTCATGATCGGGGACGCCCGTCCGGCCCTCGTCCTCGACGAGCTGCCCCAGGGCCTGGCGCGGTACGCCGACGACGACCTCACCGACGCCGACCGCACCGCGCCGCTGCTGCCGCAGCACCCGGCGTACGTCATCTACACCTCCGGCTCCACCGGCACCCCCAAAGCCGTCGTCATGCCGGGCACCGGCCTGGTCAACCTGCTGACCTGGCACGCCCGCCGGTTCCCCGGCGGACCGGGCGTGCGCACCGCCCAGTTCACGGCGATCGGGTTCGACTTCTCCGTGCAGGAAATCCTCTCGCCGCTGGTCACGGGAAAGGCACTGGTCGTGCCGGACGAGGACGTACGGCAGAGCGCCGAACTGCTCACCGCCTGGCTCGACGAGCAGCAGGTGTCCGAGCTGTTCGCGCCGAACCTGGTCGTCGAGGCGGTCGCCGAGGCGGCCGCCGAAGCGGGCCGCACGCTGCCCCGGCTCACGGACATCCTCCAGGGCGGCGAGGCGCTCACACCGACCGAGCGGGTCCGCGACTTCGCGTACGCGGTCCCGGGCCGGCGCCTGCACAACGTGTACGGTCCCGCCGAGACACACGCCGTCACCACCCACACCCTGCCCGCCGACCCCGCCGACTGGCCGGTGTCCGCGCCGATCGGCCGCCCCGTCGACCACGACCGGGTCTACGTCCTCGACAGCGCGCTGCGCCCGGTGCCGCCGGGCGTCACCGGTGAGCTGTACCTGGCGGGCGCGGGCCTTGCCCGGGGGTACCTCGGGCAGCCCGCCCTGACCGCCGCCCGCTTCGTCGCCGACCCCTACGGAGCCCCGGGCACCCGCATGTACCGCACCGGCGACCTCGGCCGCTGGAACACCGACGGACGACTGGAGTTCGCGGGCCGCGCCGACCACCAGGTCAAGATCCGCGGCTTCCGGGTGGAGCCCGCGGAGGTCGAGGCGGCGCTCACCGCCCACCCGCACGTCGTCCGCGCCGCGGTCCTGCCGCACGGCGACCGGCTCGTCGCCTACCTCGTCACCCGGGAAGGCGCCGACCTCGCGGACGTCCGGACCCGGCTGGCCGCGCGGCTGCCGGACTTCATGGTCCCCTCCGCCTACCTCGTCCTGGACGAGCTGCCGCTCACCCCCAACGGCAAGCTGGACCGGGCGGCACTGCCGGCGCCGGACGCGCCCGCCGCGGCGGGCCGTGCTCCGCGCGATCCGCGCGAGGAGGTCCTGTGCGGTCTGTTCGCGCAGGTGCTGGGAACCGCACAGGTCTCCATCGACGACAACTTCTTCGACCTGGGCGGGCACTCGCTGCTGGCGACGCGGCTGCTCAGCCGCATCAGGACGGTCCTGGGCGCCGAGGTCTCGCTGCGCGACCTGTTCGAGGGGCCCACGGTGGCCCGGCTCGCCGAGGCCGTGGCCGCCGCCGAGAGAGGGCGACGTCCCGCTCTGCGCCCCGCGGCCCGGCCGACGACACTGCCGCTGTCCTACGCCCAGCGCCGCCTGTGGTTCCTCGACCGCCTCACCGGCGGCGACCCCGGCTACAACATGCCCGTGGGCCTGCGACTGACCGGCACCCTCGACGCCTCGGCGCTCACCGCGGCGCTCGCCGACGTGACGGCCCGGCACGAGACGCTGCGCACCGTCTTCCCCGAAGGCGACGACGGTGATCCCCGCCAGCACGTCCTCGCCCCCGCCGACGCCCGCCCGGTCCTGCACCGCCGCGACACCGGCGAGGACCGGCTCGCCGCCGAACTGGCCGCCGAGGCCCGGTACTCCTTCGACCTCACCGCCGACCTCCCGCTCAGGGCCGTCCTGTTCCGCCTCGACGAGCGAGAGCACGTGCTGCTGCTCCTGCTGCACCACATCGCCGGTGACGGCTGGTCGCTCGCCCCGCTCACCCGCGACCTGATCACCGCGTACGAGGCACGCAGCCAGGGCCGCGCCCCCGCGTTCGCGCCGCTGCCCGTGCAGTACGCCGACTACACGCTGTGGCAGCGCGACGTGCTCGGCGACGAGACGGACCCGGCGAGCACCATCGCCCGGCAGAGCGCCTACTGGAAGGAGGCGCTGGCCTCCCTGCCCGACGAACTCCAGCTGCCCGCCGACCGGCCCCGCCCGGCCGTTCCGGCGCACCGCGGCGAGGCGGTCTTCCGCACCCTCGACCCGGTACTGCACCGGCAGCTGCTCGAACTCGCCCGCGCCGGCGGAGCCAGCCTGTTCATGGTGTTGCAGGCCGCGCTGTCCGCGGTCCTGACCCGGCACGGCGCGGGCACCGACATCCCGGTCGGCAGCCCGATCGCGGGCCGCACCGACGACGCCCTCGACGACCTCGTCGGCTTCTTCGTGAACACGCTGGTGCTGCGCACCGACACCTCCGGCGACCCCACCTTCCGTGAACTCCTGGAACGAGTACGGGACTTCGACTTGGCGGCGTACGCCAACCAGGACGTGCCGTTCGAGAAACTCGTGGAGGAACTCAGCCCCGGGCGCTCCCTGTCCCGGCACCCGCTCTTCCAGGTGCTGCTCGCCCTGCAGAACACCCCGGAGGCCGTCCTGGAGCTGCCCGGCCTGACCGCCCGGCACGAGGTGGTCACGCTCGGAGCCGCCAAGTTCGACCTGACGTTCAACCTGGCCGAGCGGCACACGGACGGTGTGCCCCAGGGGATCGACGCCGTCCTCGAATACAGCACCGACCTGTTCGACGAGGCCACCGCACAGGCACTCACGGACCGCCTGATCGCGTTCCTGCGGTACGTCGCCACCGACCCGGACACGCGCGTCACCGACGTGCCGATCCTGGGCGCCGGAGAGCGCAGCCTCGTGCTGACCGGCTGGAACGACACCGCGCACCGCCCCGGCCGGGCCGCCGCCGACGCCTCCCTGCCGCGGCGCGTCGCCGAGCAGGCCTCCCGCACCCCGGACGCCATCGCCGTCACCGAACCCCACGGCATCACGCTCACCTACGCGGAACTCGACGCGCGGGCCGATGCGCTGGCCCACCGCCTCGTCGCCGAGGGCGTCCGTCCCGAGACACCCGTAGCCGTCCTCCAGGAACGCTCGGCGCACCTCGTCGTCACCACGCTCGCCGTACTCAAGGCGGGCGGCGTGTACGTGCCGCTGCACACCGGATATCCCGAGGACCGGATGCGGCACGTCCTCGCGGACACCGGCGCGGCGCTGCTGCTCACCGACGGCGTCCACGCCGGGGCCGCCGCCCGCCTCGGCACCCGCACCCTCGCCGTGGACGCCGAGCCGGCCGTCGCACCGACGGCCGGGCGGACCGGCGCACCGGATGTCACCGTCCTGCCGGACCAGTTGGCGTACATCATGTACACCTCCGGCTCCACCGGCGTGCCCAAGGGCATCGGCATCACGCACCGCGACGCCATCGCCCTCGCCGTGGACCGCTGCTGGGAGACCACCGCCTCCTCGCGGGTCCTCATGCACTCCCCGTACGCCTTCGACATCTCCACGTACGAGCTGTGGAGCCCGCTGCTGGCCGGCGGCCGCATCGTCGTCGCGCCCCGGGGGGAGGTCGACGCGCGGTCCCTGCGGCGCGTCCTGCCCGAACAGGGGGTCACCTCGCTGCTGCTGACCGCCGGTCTGCTCGGTGTCGTCGCCGACGAGGCCCCCGAGGTCTTCGCGGGCGTCAAGGACGTGTGGACCGGCGGTGACGTCGTCCCGTCCACCGCCGTGCGCCGCGTCCTCGAGGCCTGCCCCGGCACCACCGTCAAGGTGCTGTACGGCCCCACCGAGATCACCCTCGGCTGCACCTGGCACCGCTTCACCGAGGCCGACGAGATCCCGGCCGCCGTGCCGATCGGCCGCCCCCTGGACGAGACCCGCGCGTACGTCCTCGACGAACGGCTGCGGCCCGTACCGCCCGGTGTCCCCGGCGAGCTGTACATCGCCGGCGCCGGTCTGGCCCGCGGCTACCTCGGGCAGGCCGTGCGTACCGCCGAGCGGTTCACGGCCGACCCCTACGCCGACCTCTTCGACGACGCCGGCGGACGGATGTACCGCACCGGCGACATCGCCCGGCGCAGCGCCGGCGGGACCCTGGAGTTCCTCGGGCGCGCCGACCAGCAGGTGAAGATCCGCGGCTTCCGCGTCGAACCGGGCGAGATCGAGACGGCGCTCGCCCGCCACCCCGGCGTGACCCGGGCCGCCGTCGTGGCCCGCCCCGGGCCCGGCGGGGACAAGGTGCTCGTCGCCTACGTGGTGGGCGAGGCGGTCCACGCCGACGAACTGCGCGCCGACCTGGAGCAGTCGCTGCCCGACTACATGGTCCCCGCCGCGTTCGTGCCGGTGACCGCCCTGCCGGTGACCCCCAACGGCAAGCTCGACCGAGCCGCGCTGCCGGAACCCGCATGGGGCGGCGGCAGCGGCCGGCTGCCGCGCGGGCCGCGCGAGGAACTGCTGTGCCGGCTGTTCGCCGAGGTCCTGGACACCGAGCGGGTCGGCATCGACGACAACTTCTTCGAACTCGGCGGACACTCCATGCTCGCCACCCGGCTCGTCGGCCGCATCCGGGCCCAGCTCGGCGTCGAGGTCGGCGTGCGGACCCTCTTCGAGGCCCCCACCGTGGCCGCGCTCGCCGCCCGTGTCGACGGCGGCTCACCGGCCCTGCACGACCCGTTCGGCGTGGTGCTCCCGCTGCGCGCCAAGGGCAGCGGAACCCCGCTGTTCTGCGTCCACCCCGCCGGCGGATTCGGCTGGATCTACTCCGGGCTGCTGCGCCACATCGACCGCGAGCAGCCGCTGTACGCGCTCCAGGCCCGCGGCCTGAGCCAGGAGGAGCCGCTGCCCGACGACATCGACGCCATGGCCCGCGACTACGCGGAGCACATCCGCAAGACCGTGCCCGAAGGCCCCTACGAGATCCTCGGCTGGTCCTTCGGCGGCCTCGTCGCCCACGCCGTCGCCACCCGGCTGCAGGCCGAGGGCGCCGAGGTGAGCCTGCTCGCCGTCCTCGACGGGTACCCCGACGCCTACGACGGCACCGAGCACGAGGTCGGCGAGGAACAGGTCCTCGCGATCCTGCTCAACGCCGCCGGCGTCGACCGGGCCGAGGCCTTCGGCGACGCGCCGCTGGAACGGGCCGCCGTCCTGGAGCGGCTGGGCGAGACCGGCAGCGCCCTGGCCAACCTCGACGACGCCTCGGTCAGCCGCATGGTCACGGTCTTCCTCAACAACACCAGGCTCATCGCGGACTTCCGGCCGCGCCGGTTCAGCGGCGACCTGGTGTTCTTCGGCGCCACCGTCGGCCGCACCGACCCGGGGCTCACACCGGACAAGTGGCGGCCCTACCTCTCCGGCCGCATCGAGGAGCACCACCTGGACACCGACCACGCCGGGCTCGCCCGGCCCGAGGCACTGGGCCGGATCGCCCGGACCCTGGCCGATCGCCGTGCCCCGCGGGCCGCAGACTGAACGATCGGAGACACACCGTGCGCACACCCACACTCGCCGACCACGCCATGCCGAACGCCTCCGCAGGATCCGCCGTGCTGCCGCGCACGGAGCCGGGCCACCCGCCCGTCCTCACCGGCGACTTCCGCCGGGACCGGAGCGCTGTCACCGCCCATCTGGAGTCCGTCACGCGGCTGATCGAGGCGCTGCCTCCGCGCGCCGCACGCACCGCCGCCCAGCAGCGCGACGCGCGCGCCCTGCACGCCGGGGCGAATGCCCTGCGCCGCCGGTTCCTCGCAGCGTACGCGGAGCGGGTCTACGCCGACCTCACCGATGGGCTCATCTCTCACCCGCGTCCGGAGGAACTGGCCGCCAGCGCTGCCGTCCACTTCCCCGGCCTGGTCCCCACCTCCGGTCAACTCGCCGACGACGCACGGCACATGCAGCGCAGCAAGGAAGGATGGGAGGTGGCCCTCGGCATCTTCTTCCAGGCGGTCCTGAGCGCCCCCACCGCCGGAAACCACCTGCTGCGCTCGATGCTGCGCCCCACCGAACGCGCCCGCGCCGCCCTCCTCGACTACCAGCGCACCGGCCGCGCCGACCTGGGCGTCGCCACCGTCACCCGGCAGGACGGCATCGCCCACCTGGAACTGTGCAACGACGAGTTCCTCAACGCCGAGGACGACATCGTCGTCGAGGCGCTGGAGACCGGAACCGACCTGGTGCTGCTCGATCCGGCCAGCCACGTGGGCGTGCTGCGCGGCGCCCCCCAGACCCACCCCGCCTACGCGGGCCGGCGGGTGTTCAGCGCGGGCATCAACCTCACGAACCTCTACCACGGCGACATCTCGCTGCTGGGCTTCATGCTGCGCCGCGAGGCCGGATACATCGCCAAGTTCGTGCGCGGCCTGTGCCTGGACGACACGGCGGGCGACGGCTGGTGGCCGGACGCCGACAAGCCGTGGATCGCCGCTGTCGACACCTTCGCCATCGGCGGCGGCATGCAGATCCTGCCCACCATGGACCGGGTCGTCGCCGCCGACGACTCCTGGTTCAGCCTGCCGGCCATGGAAGAGGGCCTCGTCCCCGGCCTCGCCAACATGCGGCTGCTGCACCCGACCGGGTCGCGGCTCTCGCGGCGCCTGATCTTCTGGGGCAGGAAACTGCGGGCCACCGACCCCGAGGCGTCGCTGTTCGTCGACGAGACCGTACCCGCGGACGCCATGGACGGCGCCGTCCGCGCCGCCGCGGAACACCTCGACCACCCGGCCGTCGGCGCCAACCGGCGCATGCTCAACCTCGTCGAGGAGCCAGTCGACCTGTTCCGCCGCTACCTGGCCCAGTACGCGTACGAGCAGGCCTGCCAGCTCCACAGCCCCGCGCTGATCTCCACCCTGGAACGCACCTGGGTCAACCGGAACCGGGGCACGGGCGGCGGCGATCAGCGATGACGGTGTTCGGCGTCCGGCGCCTCCTCGACGCGGTGAACCGCCCGGAGCGGCCCCTCGGAGCGGCCGTATGACGGCCGCGGAGAACGCCGCGACCTGGTACCGCTGCCCGGTGCCGCGGCCCCGCGCGCGCCTGCGGCTGGTGTGCTTCCCGCACGGCGGCGGATCGGCCACCGCCTACTGGGGCTGGCCCGCCCTGCTGCCCGACACGGTCGAGCTGCGCGCCGTCCAGTACCCGGGGCACGCCGACCGCATCGCCGAGCCCCTGCACACCGGACTGCACGCGCTGGCCGACGCCGCCGCCGACGCCCTGGTCCCGCTGCTCGACCGCCCCGTCTCGCTCTACGGGCACAGTCTCGGCGCCCTCGTCGCCTATGAGACCGCGCGGCGCCTGGCGGCCGCGGGGCGTGCGCCGGTGCGGCTGACCGTGTCCGGCATGCCGCCGCCGCACCGCGTCAGGCCCGGGGCGGTCCACCTCGGCACCGACGCCGAGCTCATCGCGGAGCTGCGGCGCCTGGGGGGCGTCCCCGACGAGGTGCTGGCCCACCCCGACCTGCTCGACCTGGTGCTGCGCACCGCACGGGCCGACTACGCGCTCGCCGAGACCTACACCCCCGGCCCGGGCCCGGCTCCGGCCCTGCCGCTCACCGTGCACCGGGCCACCGCCGACCCCGAGTTCAGCGCGGACGAAGCCGCCGGCTGGGCCACGGCGACCACCGCGCAGGTGCGCCACCGGACTTTTCCCGGCGGCCACTTCCACCTGGCCGACGAGCCCGCGCCCGTACTGCTGGAGATCGTCGACGACCTCGTCAGCGACATGTCAGCCCCGCGTCGGCCCGCCCGGCCAGCCTGGGCGGGGACCACTGCACACGCCGTCCCCTCACCTCCAGCTCGAGCAACCGGGAGATCGTCATGAGCAACCCCTTCGAAGACGCCGAAGGCACCTTCCTCGTCCTGGTCAACCATGAAGGCCAGTACTCGCTGTGGCCGTCCTTCGCCGAAGTCCCCGCCGGCTGGACCGTCGCCCTGCCGGCCACCGACCGCGAGAGCGCGCTCGCCCACATCGGTGAGCACTGGACCGACATGCGGCCCAAGAGCCTGGTGGACGCCATGGACGGGGCGGCCGCGTGAAGTCCGCCGCGCTGCTCGAAGCCCCCCGGGCCGCGCCCCTGTCGGTCACCGCCGACCTGCACGCCAGCCTCAGCGATCCCGCCCTCACCTCGATGACCCTGCTCAACGAGATCACCGGCGACTACCCCGAGGCCGTGTCGTTCGCAGCGGGCCGCCCCTACGAAGGCCACTACCGTACCGAGGCCCTGCACCGGCATCTGAGGCGCTACACCCGGTACCTGGAGCGCGAACGCGGCCTCGGCGCGGAGCAGGTGCGCCGGACCCTGTTCCAGTACGGGCCCACCAAGGGCATCATCAACGAACTGATCGTCCGTCAGCTCCAGACCGACGAGGGGATCCCGGCCGACCCGGAGGCGGTGGTCGTCACCACCGGCTGCCAGGAGGCCATGGTCCTGCTGCTGCGGGCGCTGCGCCGCGACGAACGCGACGTCGTGCTCGCCGCCGCGCCGACCTACGTCGGCTTCACCGGCGCGGCCCGGCTCACCGAGATGGCCGTCCACCCGGTGCCCGAGGGGCCGGGCGGGCTCGACCCCGCCGACGTGGCGCGCGGCGTCGCCCGGGCCCGGGCCGACGGCGCCCGCCCCCGGGCCTGTTACGTCATCCCGGACTTCGCCAACCCGGGCGGCTCCCGGATGTCCCTCGACGACCGCAGGCGCCTGCTGCGCGTCGCCGAGGACCTCGACATCCTGCTGATCGAGGACAACCCGTACTCGATGTTCCACGACGGCCGGGGACGGCTGCCCACCCTCAAGTCCCTGGACACCACCGGCCGGGTCGTCTACATCGGCTCGTACGCCAAGACCGCCTACCCCGGGGCCCGGATCGGGTACGTCGTCGCCGACCAGCCGGTCGTCCAGGGCGGGCTGTTCGCCGACCAGCTCGCCAAGCTCAAGAGCATGTTCACGCTGAACACCTCGACGCTCGCCCAGGCCGCGATCGGTGGACTGCTGCTCGAACACGACTGCAGCATGGAACGCGCCTGCGCCCGGGAGGCCGCCGTCTACCGCCGTAATCTGCGCACCCTGCTCGACGGCCTGGCCAGGCGCTTCCCGCCGGACGGCGACAGCGGCGTCAGCTGGAACGTTCCCGCCGGCGGCCTCTTCGCCGTCGTGACCGTGCCGTTCACGGCAGACGAGCAGGCGCTGGAGGAGTCCGCCCGCCGCTTCGGCGTGCTGTGGACCCCGATGCGCCACTTCTACGCGGGCACCGGCGGGTTGCGTCAACTGCGGCTCTCCTACTCCGTGTTGACACCGCACGAGATCACCGTCGGCCTGGACCGCCTCGCGGCCCTGGTCGAGGCCCGCTCGGACCGCGGCTGACCTCCGGTCCACCACCCCGCATCAGCCGCACGTCAGCGACGCGTCGGCGACGCGCACCACACTCGTGCCCGGACGGTGCGCGGACCCCGGGCCGAGGTGTGCCCGGAAGACCTCAAGCCTCGGAACGCCGACTCAGGAGACACCCGATGACCATGCTCCAGCGCTCAGGCGCGCAGACCGCCGCGACCGCCGGCCCCGGGGCGGACGAGGCGGGCACCGTACCCCTGACCGAGGAACAGCTCGGACTGCTGCTCCAGCACCGGGCCGACCCGCAGAACTCGCCCTACAACGTGCCGCTCGCCATCGATCTGCGCGGACCGCTCGATCTCGCCGCCCTGGAGAGCGCCCTGGCCCGGCTGGTCGCCCGCCACCCGCTGCTGTCCGCCCGGGTCCGCGACGACGACGGCGACGGGCCGCCCCGCCTCGACATCGACCCGGCCCGCGCCCCGCGGCTGGAGCGCCGGGAATCCACCGACGACCCCGGCCACGGCACCGCCGGGGCGCTGCTCGCCGAGGCCCGCCGGGAACTGGACCTGGAACGCGAGGGCGTACTGCGCGCCGTGCTGATCGGCCACGGGCCCGAGCACCACACGCTGCTGCTCGTCGTGCACCACGTCGTCGTCGACGGTGAGTCCACCGGCCTCCTCCTCACCGACCTGCTCGACGCCTACGAGCACGGGCGGATCCCCGGCCAGACGCCCACCGGATTCGGCACCTACGTCACCGACCGCGCCCGTGAGGCCGCTACCCGCACCGCGGAGGCCGAGGCGTACTGGCGGGAACGGCTCGACGGCGCGGACCTCACCGTCGACTTCCCGCTGGACACCCCCGGCGCGGACACCCCGCGCGAAGCGATGGTGCCGCTGGAACTGGACGCCGGACTGTGGGGCGAGATCACCGACTTCTCCCGCGCGCGCCGGGCCGGCGCCGCCGCCGTGCTGCTCGCCGCCTATCTCAAGGCCCTCGGCACGTACGGCCGTCAGCCGGCGCCCACCGTCGGCGTCCCGCTGGGCGCCCGCACGGACCCGCGCTTCGACCGCACCGTCGGCTACTTCGTCCGCACCCTCCTGGTGCGGGCTCCCCTCCAGGACGCGGAGCTGACCGCCGCCGAGTTCGTCGCCGGCGTCCAGAGGGAACTGACCCGTGCCGTCGACCACGCGCGCCTGCCCTTCCCGCGCATCGCCAGGCTCGCCCCCGGCGGCGCGACCGCGGAACCCTTCAACTGCACGTTCGTCATGCACAGCTGGGCCGACCCGGGCGCGGCGGCCGACGAGGGCGTCGAGCTGCGCGGCGGGCTGCGCGCCCGCTGGCGCCAGGACGTGCCCGCACCCGGCCTCGGCCTGCTCACCCTGGAGTTGTACGAGGGCGGGGGCACGCTGCGCGGCCGGCTCAAGTACGACGCCGCGCGCATCGAGGCCGCGACCGCCGAGGCGTTCACCGAGCACATCACCGAGCTGGCCCGCCAGATGGTGCGCCGGCCGGACGCGGCCGTCACCGGGCTCGACGGGATCGGGCCGCGCGCCCGCGCCGCCCTCGACTCCCTCAACGCCACCGACCACCGGCTCGACGACACCGACATCGACACGCTGATCCGCCGCGCCGCCCAGGAACGCCCGGACGCCGTCGCGGTCGAATGCGGCGACCGCCGCTGGACCCGCCGCGAACTGGACGCTCGGATCGAGGCGTACGCCGCCGGACTGACCGCGCGGGGCGTGCGCGCGGGCGACAGGGTCGGCGTGCTGCTGCCACGCAGCGACGAGGCCGTCGCCGCGATGCTCGGCATCCTGCGCGCCGGCGCCGCGTACGTCCCGCTGGACCCCGCCCACCCGGAGGCGCGGCGCCGCCACATCGTCGACAGCAGCGGGCTCCGGCTCGCGATCGTCACCCCCGACACGGCGGCGGCCTGCCCGCCCGGCACCGAACAGGTGCCGCTGGCCGACCTGGCCCGGCCCGGCACGGCGGACGTACGGCACCCCGCGCCGGGCGACGCGCTGCACATCCTGTACACCTCCGGCTCCACCGGGACCCCCAAAGGCGTCCAGCTCAGTCACCGCGCGCTGGTCACCGATGTGCTGGCCGCCATACGCCACTTCGGTATCGGCGCCGACGACGCGATGCTCCTCAAGGCCCCGTTCACCTTCGACGTCAGCGCACACGAGATGCTCGTCGCGCTGGTGTCGGGCGCCCGGCTGGTCGTGGCGCCACCGGACG
This sequence comes from Streptomyces sp. NPDC012466, assembly GCF_042955215.1. NCBI lineage: Bacteria > Bacillati > Actinomycetota > Actinomycetes > Kitasatosporales > Streptomycetaceae > Streptomyces > Streptomyces sp. NPDC012466. Next base: position 130,768 of record NZ_JBIBEQ010000017.1, read on the forward strand.
CCGAACGCGATCCGGACCTGCTGGCCGAGGCCATCGAGCGGCACGGCGTCACCCTGCTGCACGCCGTCCCCTCCCAACTGCGGCTGCTGCTGGAGGCGGACGCCTTCACGCGCAACCGCACGCTGCGCGCGGTCGTCTCCACCGGAGAGTCGCTGCCCAACGAACTGCGCGCCGCCTTCGAGGCAGCCCACCCCGCGCGGCTGCACAACGCCTACGGGCCGACCGAGACCTCCTACTCGACGGTCTTCTCCTGGACCCGCGGCGACGACAGCTTCTGGACCCGCCGTGCCGAGGTGCCGATCGGCGTGCCGTTCGACAACATCCGCTGCTACGTGCTCGACGAGTGTCTGCGCGAACTCCCGCCGGGCGCCCCCGGCGAGCTGTGGATCGGCGGCGGCACCGTCTCCGACGGCTACGTGGGCGACCCCGATCGCACCGCGGAGCGCTACCGCAGCCTGGAGCTGGGCCCGCGCACCGACACCGTCTACCGCACGGGTGACCTGGTCAGGCTGCTGCCGGGCGGCGCGCTCACCCATCTGGGCCGCCTCGACGACCAGGTGAAGATCAACGGCAACCGGGTGGAACTGGGTGAGGTGCGGGCAGCGCTGATGTCGCTGCCTCTCGTCCACGACGCCGCGGTCCAGGTGTCCCGGCACGCCCACGGCAGCCTGCAGATCGTCGCCCACGTGGTGACGTCCGCCGAGGTGACGCAGGTGCGGGCGGCGCTCGCCGCGCTGCTGCCGTCCCACATGGTCCCGGCCCACTTCCACCGCGTTCCCCTCATCCCGGTCCTCCCGAACGGCAAGACCGACCGGCAGGCCCTGGCCCGCCTGGCGGCGCGGGACGACCGGGCCGTCGAGGCCGGCGCACCCGCGGCCGGCGCACCCGTGGCCGGCGCACCCGCGGCCGGCGCCTCCGAGGCCCCTGCCCCGGCGGCCGGCGCCCGGGTGACCGCAGCGCCATCCGCCGAGGCGCCGGTCGTCCCCCGCGGGCAGGACCCCGAGAGCGCGAGCACCGGCGGCGCGCTGCGAGCCGTGCGCGCCGTCTGGCGGGAACTGCTGGGGGAGGCGCGCGACGACGCCCAGTTCTTCGAGGCCGGAGGCGACTCCATCCTCGCCATGCAGATGGTGTCCCGGCTGCGCCGCGAGGGCTTCACGCTCGCCATGCGGGAGATCTACCGCCACCCCGTCCTGGCGGACCTGGCCGCGCACATGGACGCCGATGCCCCCCGGCCCGCCGACACACCCGCCCCCGCCGCCGCGCCCGTCACGGCGGCCGGCCCCCGCGGCGGCGGCAGCTCACCGCTCGCCCCGGTGCAGTCCTGGTTCTTCCGGCACATCAGGACCGACCTGCACCAGTGGAACCAGTCCGTGCTCCTGGAGCTGAACCATCCCGTCGACCCCACGGTGCTGCGCCTGGCCCTCCAGGCGGTCGTCGCCGCGCACCCCGCCCTCAGCGCCCGCTTCGAGGCCGACGCGCACGGCGACCACGCCGAGGGCCACATGCTCGAGGCCGCGCCGTTCGCCGCCTACGACCCCCGCGACGTCCTGCGCGAGCGCGAGGTGAGCGACGACGGTGAACTCGAGGAGGCCCTGGAGGACATCGAGCGCAGTCTCGACCCGCTCAAGGGCGTGCACGTCCGGGCCCTGCTGGTGCACGACCGCCGCCGGGCCGACAGCGACGGCCTGCTGCTCGTCGCCATCCACCACCTGGTCGTCGACGGCGTGTCCTGGCGCATCCTCCTGGAGGACCTGGAACACGCGCTGGCCTCGCTGTCCGACGGCGCGCTGCCCACCCTGCCCGCCGAGGCGTGCCGCTACGAGGACTGGGTGGCCTCCCTGCCCGCCGTCGCCGCACGTCCGGGCGAGGCCGACTACTGGCGCTCCCTGGCCGCCGCCCGGGCCGAGGTGCAGAGCCTGCTGCTCACCACCCCGGCGCCCGACGAGCGGGACATCCGCCGAATCGAGTTCTCCCTCGACCCGGAGGCCACCGCCCGGCTCATCGGCCCGCTGCCCCGGCAACTGGGCCTCCAGGTGCACCAGGTGATGACCGGTGCCTTCGCGCAGGCCCTCGCCCGGTGGCGCGGCACCGGTCAGGTGACGTTCGACGTGGAGACCCACGGCCGGCACGGTCGCGACGACCTGTTCCGCACCGTCGGGTGGTTCACCTCCATCCACCCGGTCGTCCTCGGCGCCGACCGCGCCCGGGACCCGCAGGGATGGCTGGCGCAGGTCGCCGACCGCCTGACCGCGGTACCGGACGGCGGCGTCGGCTTCGGCGCGTGCCGCGAGTTCTCCTCCGACCCCGGACTGCGCACGCTCCTGCGCACCCTGCCGCCCGCCCTGGTCTGCTTCAACTACTACGGCCAAGCCGACCAGTTGAGTGCCAACGGCGGCTTCACCATGTCCGGCCGGCCCATTCCGCGCGAGCACTCCGCGCGCTGTGAGCGGGTGTACGGCATCGAGGTGTACGGCATCGTCCACGGCGGCAGGCTGCGCATGGGGCTCACCTGGGTTCCCAGCCCCGCCGACGGCGTCGACGAGACGGGCGTCGAGGCGCTCGTGGACCAGATGCGCTGGGTCCTGGCCACCCTCGCGGGCGCCGACCCGGACACCGTCTCGGCCGCCGAGATCGCTGCCCAGGGCCGCCCGGCCACGCATCCGCGCCGCGCCGAGCGGACCCCCGTCCCGCAGCGGCCCGTCGCCCCCACCACCACCCCCGAACCGTGGCCGGCGAACGCCCTGGAGACGGTGCCCGTCACACCTCAGCAGCACGGCTTGCTGCTGGACGCGCTCGCCCACCGCGGCAGCGGCCGCTACGTGGAGCAGCTGTACTGGCGCTGGTACGGGCCCCTGGACACGGACCGGTTCAGGGCCGCGTGGCAGTCCGTCTTCGAGCGCGAGACCGTCCTGCGGGCCGCCTTCGACTGGGACGACGAGCCGCGTCTGGTCCTGCACGACCAGGTCACCGCCGAGGTCGTCCGGCACCCGGCCGGCACCGTCGACTGGGACGACCTGATGGAGCGGGACCGGCTGCGCGGCTTCGACCTGCGCGAGCCGGGCCTGCTGCGCGCCACCCTCGTCGACGACGACGCCGACGGCCCCGAAGCTCCGTCGACCCGCGTACTGATCACCTTCCACCACGTACTCCTGGACGGCTGGAGCGTGTCCGTCCTGATCCAGGAGTTCTACCGGGCCTACCTCGCCGACGGCTCCCTGTCCGGCGGCGAACGGCGGCCCGACATCCGCGACTACGCGCACTGGCTGGCCGAGCAGGACACCGCTCCGGCACGGGAGTTCTGGTCGGCGGCCGTGCCGTCCGCGGCCCCCGTCGTGCGGCCCGCGCTCCCCGGCCCCGCGACCGGCCAGAGCGGCTGGGGCCGCGCCGAGGTCCGGCTCAGCCGCACGGAGGCCGACCGGCTGCGCGCCTGGGCCGCCGCCCGCGCCGCCACCGAGTCCAGCGCGCTGCAGGCGGTGTGGGCGCTGCTGCTGTACCGGGCGTCCGGCGTCGACGGACCCGCCCCCGTCGGGTTCGGCGTCACCGTGTCCGGCCGCGGCATCCCCCTCGACTCCGTCGAGCGGCTGCCCGGGCTGCTGATGAACTCGCTGCCCATGACCCTCCAGGTCGACCCGGCGCACACCGTGCCCCAACTGCTCAGCGAACTGCGCGACCAGGCGCTCGACATGGCCGCGTACGAGTGGGTGTCGACCGGACAGATCCACGAGTGGAGCGGGCGCAGGGCCGACGAGAAACTCGTCGAGAGCCTGCTCGTCTACGAGAACTATCCGCGCTCCTCCGACCACCTGGAGTCCGCGCTCGCCGCACAGGACATCCGCGTGGAACTGCCGGAGGCCGCCGGGTCCCAGACGGCCTTCCCGGTCACCCTCCTGGCCTTCCGCGACGTGGACGGCAGCCTCGTCCTCACCGCGGTGCACGACCGCGGCCGGCTCGCCGACGCCGACGCGGACCGGCTCGTGGGCCAGTGCGCCCGGCTGCTGCGCGACCTGCCCGGCACCGCCGACGATTCCACGACCGTCGGCGACATCGTCGCCGCCCTGTCCGCGACGGACCTGCCGAGGATGGCCGACCGTGCCGAGCCGGCCACCGACGCCGCCGACGCGGACGTCACCTGGCCGGAAGGGCCCAGCACCCGGCTGGTGAAGGAGGCGTGGCAGGCCGTCTTCGGCGCCGAGCCCCTCGGCCCCGGCCTGAACTTCTTCGAGGCGGGCGGTCACTCGCTGCTGGCGATGCGGCTGCTGCGGGAGATCAACCTGCGCTCCGGACAGACCCTGCGCCTGGACGAACTGCTCGCCCACCCGAGGGCCGGGGAACTCGCCGGACTGCTCGGCCGGGAAGCGCGGGACACCGGCACCACCGCATGCGACGGCGTCCTCGTCCCGCTGCGCCCAGCCGAGCGGCCCGGCGCCGGGACCGTCTACCTCGTCCACCCGCCGGGAGGCCAGGTCGCCTGCTACGCGCAGCTCGCCCACTGCTACGAGGGGCCCGAGGCGCTGGTCGGCATCCGTGACCCCCGGGTGGACGAGCCCGTACCGCGCCACCTGTCCGTCGAGCAACTGGCCGATCACTACCTCGAAGCGCTGCGGCCCGCCCTGGATGCGGGCGAGCGGATCGTCCTGGGCGGCTTCTCCGGCGGCGGTGTCATCGCCTACGAGATCGCCCGGATGATCACCGAGGAGGGCGGCCGGCCCCCGCTGGTCGTGCTCGTCGACGCGGGTGCCCCCGACGGCGAGCTCACCGACGCCGACGCCGACGGCTCCTTCGCCAACCAGTTGCGCGCCGTCGCCGAGGGCCGGCCCCCGGCCCCGGACGCGGAAGGACCGGGCGCGCGGCCCGCCGAGGAGAAAGCCGCGCCGGCCGGCGCCCTCGCCGAACCCGACGGCTCCGCCTCCTACCTGAAGGAACTCGCCCAGATCGCCGAGTGGATGCGCGGCGACGGCGGCGGCGACCCGGTCGCGCTGATGCGCGACAGCGTGGAGGCCGTCCAGCGCTATGGGCCCCGCCCGTACCCCGGCCCCGTCGTCGTGCTGCGCGCCGGGGACACCGGATTCGGCAAGGGCACCGAGTACGACGAGAGCGACCGCTTCCACGCCCGGGCCGGGCTCGGCTGGGAGGACCACGCCGCGGACCTGTCCATCCGGGTCGTACCGGGCAACCACGTGACGATGCTGACCGGCGACAACGTCCGCGGCCTCGCCCGCATCCTGGCGTCCGCCGTCAGGCACTGACGACCGGCGCACCGAACCCAGGGAGAGCACCGACCATGACCACGCCCCGCCGGCGCATCACGCTCGCCGGCATCATCGACGGCCCCGGCGGCCACGTCGCCGCCTGGCGCCACCCGTCGACCCAGGCGGACGCCCAACTCGACTTCGCGTTCCACGCCAAGAACGCCCAGACCCTCGAACGCGGTTTGTTCGACGCGGTGTTCATCGCCGACATCGTCGCCGTGTGGGGCACCCGCCTCGACTCGCTGTGCCGCACCTCGCGCACCGAGCACTTCGAACCGCTGACACTGCTCGCCGCCTACGCCGCCGTCACCGACCACATCGGGCTGTGCGCCACCGCGACGACGACGTACAACGAACCGGCCCACATCGCACGCCGCTTCGCCTCGCTCGACCACCTCAGCGGCGGCCGCGCCGGCTGGAACGTCGTCACCTCCGCCGCTCCCTGGGAGTCCGCCAACTTCGGCTTCCCCGAGCACCTGGAGCACGGCAAGCGGTACGAGCGCGCCCAGGAGTTCATCGACGTCGTCAAGGCGCTCTGGGACAGCGGGAACCGCCCGATCGACCACCACGGCGAGCACTTCGACGAGGCCGGACCTCTGGACATCGCCCGCCCGCCGCAGGGCCGCCCGGTGATCATCCAGGCCGGATCGTCGCCCGTGGGACGCGAGTTCGCCGCCCGGCACGCCGAGGTGATCTTCACCCGGCACAACACGCTCGGCGATGCCCAGGACTTCTACGGCGACCTCAAGGCGCGCGTCGCCCGCCAGGGCCGCGACCCGGAGAAGGTCCTCGTATGGCCGACCCTCGCGCCGATCGTCGCCGCCACCGAGGCCGAGGCGGAGCAGCGCCGGCAGGAACTGCAGGACCTCACCCACGACCACGTCGCGCTGCGCACCCTCCAGGACTTCCTCGGCGACGTCGACCTGAGTGCGTACCCGATCGAGGGCCCCGTGCCCGACATCCCGTACACCAACCAGTCCCAGTCGACGACCGAGCGCCTGATCGGGCTCGCCCGCCGCGAGAACCTGTCGATCCGGCAGCTGGCCCTGCGGCTGATGGGCGACATCGTCGTCGGCACGCCGGAGCAGCTCGCCGACCACATGGAGAGCTGGTTCACCGGGCGCGGGGCCGACGGATTCAACATCGACTTCCCGTATCTGCCGGGCTCCGCCGACGACTTCGTCGACCACGTGATCCCCGAGCTTCAGCGCCGCGGCCTGTACCGCACCTCGTACGAGGGCGCCACGCTGCGCGAGAACCTCGGCCTGGACGCCCCCGCGCCGGGCCGGACGGCCGGCCACACCACCGCAGGAGCCACCGCATGACCGCCCCTCTTCTGGTCGGCCGGATCGACACGCACGCCGACGACGCCACGCTCGACTCGCTCACCGCACTCGCACGCGCCGCGGAACACGCCGGGTTCGACGCGCTGATACTCGACGACTCGTCCCGGCCGCCCGGCGGGCAGGGCCGCTTCGAGACGACGACCCTGGCGGCGGCGCTCGCCGCCCGCACCGACCACATCGGCCTGATCGTCTCCCCGCTTCCCGCCGACCAGGCCCCGTACCACGTGGCGCGGATCGTCGCCTCGCTCGACCACCTCGGCCGGGGCCGCACCGGCTGGCTGGCCGGCGCCGGCGACCCGGAGGGCCGCACGGCCGAACTGATCGAGGTCGCCCGCGGCCTGTGGGACAGCTTCGACGACGACGCGTACGTCCACGACCGCGCCGACGGCCTGTACTGGCGCCTTGACGCGATCCACCGACTGGACCACCGCGGACGTCACTTCGACGTGGCGGGCCCGCTCAACGTGGCCCGCCCGCCGCAGGGCCACCCCGTCGTCGCCGTGTCCGGACCCGCCCTGGCAGCGCAGGCGGACCTCGTCCTCCTCGACGACCCCGCGGACCTGCCCGGCGTGCGGGCCGAGGCCCCCGGCGCCAAGGTTCTCGTCCCGCTCCTCGACCACGCCGACGCCGAGCGCCTGCTCGCCGCCTCGGGCGCCGACGGCCTCGTCGTCCCGCTGCGCGACGCGCGGGATCCGTTCCTCACCACGACGCCCTCCGCGGCGCACCGCGCCGGCACGACACCGGCCAGCCTGCGTGCCCGGCTCGGACTGCGCCGCCCCGCCGGCCGGTACGCCACGGGCACGGTCTGACGCTCCCTCCCACCCCGGTCCCTGGAGAAACATGTCCTCCTACCTGTTCACCTCGGAGTCCGTCACCGAGGGCCATCCCGACAAGATCGCCGACCAGATCAGCGACGCGATCCTGGACGCCCTGCTGCGCGAGGACCCGGCCTCCCGCGTGGCCGTGGAAACCCTGGTCACGACCGGCCAGGTGCACATCGCGGGCGAGGTCACCACCAAGGCGTACGCACCGATCGCGCAACTGGTGCGCGAGACCATCCTCGGAATCGGCTACGACTCCTCGGCCAAGGGCTTCGACGGCGCCTCCTGCGGTGTCTCCGTGTCCATCGGAGCCCAGTCGCCCGACATAGCGCAGGGCGTCGACACGGCGTACGAGCACCGCGTCGAGGGGGCCGGGGCCTCCCGGGCGGCCGCAGCGGACGAGCTGGACAAGCAGGGCGCGGGCGACCAGGGCCTGATGTTCGGCTACGCGACCAACGAGACGCCGACGCTGATGCCCCTGCCGATCGAACTGGCCCACCGCCTCTCGCGCCGCCTGACCGAGGTCCGCAAGAACGGGACGCTCCCGTACCTGCGCCCCGACGGCAAGACCCAGGTGACCATCGAATACCGCGGCAGCAGGCCGGTGCGCCTCGACACGGTCGTCGTCTCCTCACAGCACGCTCCCGACATCGACGTGGACACCCTGCTGACCCCCGACATCGAGCAGCACGTGGTCGAGCACGTGCTCGCCCTGCTCGCCGAGGAGGGCATCAAGCTCGAGACGGACGGCTACCGGCTGCTGGTCAACCCGACCGGCCGCTTCGAGATCGGCGGCCCGATGGGCGACGCCGGACTGACCGGCCGCAAGATCATCATCGACACCTACGGCGGCATGGCCCGTCACGGCGGTGGCGCGTTCTCCGGCAAGGACCCGTCCAAGGTCGACCGCTCCGCCGCCTACGCGATGCGCTGGGTCGCCAAGAACGTGGTCGCCGCGGGCCTCGCCGACCGCTGCGAGGTCCAGGTCGCGTACGCGATCGGCAAGGCCGAACCGGTCGGTCTGTTCATCGACACCTTCGGCACCGGCAGGGTCGCCCAGGCCCGCCTCGAACAGGCCGTCAGGGAGGTCTTCGACCTGCGCCCCGCCGCGATCATCCGCGACCTCGACCTGCTGCGCCCGATCTACTCCCGAACGGCCGCCTACGGCCACTTCGGCCGTGAACTGCCCGACTTCACCTGGGAGCGGACCGACCGCACCCAGCAACTCAAGGTCGCCGCCGGTCTCTGACCGGCGCGTCGGCCCGACGGGAGTGCTCGTGCGTACAGCGGTGACAGGCTCTATCGCCACCGACCATCTGACGGTCTTCCCCGGCCGGTTCACGGACCAGCTGATCCCTGATCGACTGGACCGTGTCTCACTGTCGTTCCTCGTCGACAGCCTCGACGTACGACGCGGCGGTGTGGCCGCCAACATCGCCTTCGGCCTCGGTGGCCTCGGCCTCGCACCCTTGCTGGTCGGCGCCGTCGGCGCGGACTTCGCCGAGTACGAGGTGTGGCTGAAGGAGAACGGCGTCGACACCGGCGGGGTCCGGGTGTCCGACACCCGCCAGACCGCCCGCTTCATGTGCACCACGGACCGCGACTCCAACCAGATCGCGTCCTTCTACACCGGCGCGATGGCGGAGGCCCGCGACATCGACCTGACCGGCCTGCCCGTACCGGCCGCCGGACTCGATCTGGTCATCGTCGCCCCCAACGACCCGGAGGCGATGCTGCGCCACACCCGGCAGTGCCGGGACCTCGGCGTGGCGTTCGCGGCCGACCCCTCCCAGCAACTGGCCCGGCTGGACGGCCCGCAGGTCAGGGAGCTGGTGTCCGGCGCACGGTGGCTGTTCACCAACGAGTACGAGGCGGAGCTGCTGCGCGAACGCACCGGGTGGACACGCGAGGAGGTCCTGTCCCGGGTGGGCACCTGGATCACCACGCTCGGCGAACGGGGTGCCCACGTCGACAGCGCCGGCGAGCACGCTGTGACGGTGCCGGCCGTCACCGGGGTGCCGGTGACCGATCCGACGGGCGTCGGTGACGCCTTCCGCGCCGGCTTCCTCGGCGCCGTGGCCCAGGGCCTGACGCCGGTGGCGGCGGCCCGGCTCGGCTGCGCCATGGCGGCGCGGGCGCTGGCGACGGTCGGCTCACAGACCTACCGCGTGGATCCCCCCGCTCTGCTCGCCACGGTGGCGCGCACGTACGGCACCGAAGCGGCCGAGCCGCTCAGGCCCTGGCTCGGGAGCGCGTCATGACCGCCCCGTCCGCACCGCTGTCCGCCCGGGACCGCGTGAGCGCCCTCCGCGAAGCCCTCGCACGTCGCGTGGTGGTGGCCGACGGGGCCATGGGCACCATGGTGCAGGCGCAGGATCCGACCCTGGAGGATTTCCGGCACCTCGAAGGCTGCAACGAGATCCTCAATGTCACGCGGCCCGACATCGTGCGCTCGGTCCACGAGGAGTACTTCGACGCGGGCGTCGACTGCGTGGAGACCAACACGTTCGGCGCGAACCACTCCGCCATGGCCGAGTACGACATCGCCGGCCGCGTGCACGAGCTGTCCGAGGCCGGCGCCCGCATCGCCCGCGAGACCGCCGACGCCTACGCGGCCCGGGACGGCCGCACGCGCTGGGTTCTCGGATCGATCGGTCCCGGCACCAAGCTGCCGACCCTCGGCCACACCGGCTACACCACCCTGCGCGACGGGTTCCAGGCGAACGCCGAGGGCCTGCTCGCCGGCGGCGCGGACGCCCTGATCGTGGAGACCACGCAGGACCTGCTGCAGACGAAGTCGTCGATCCTGGGTGCCCGCCGCGCCATGGATGCCACTGGCTTCGACGTGCCCCTGCTGGTCTCGATGGCTTTCGAGACGACCGGCACCATGCTCCTGGGCTCCGAGATCGGTGCGGCGCTGACCGCGCTGGAGCCCCTCGGCATCGACATGATCGGCCTGAACTGCTCGACGGGCCCTGCCGAGATGAGCGAGCATCTGCGCTACCTGGCCCGCCATGCGCGCATCCCGCTGCTGTGCATGCCCAACGCCGGCCTGCCGATCCTGACCAAGGACGGCGCGCATTTCCCGCTCGGTCCCGAGGGCCTGGCCGACGCGCAGGAGACCTTCGTCCGCGACTACGGGCTCAACCTGGTCGGCGGCTGCTGCGGCACCACGCCCGAACACCTGCGGCAGCTCGTCGAGCGGATCCACGGCACCATGCCCGTCGAGCGCCACCCCCGGCCGGAGCCGGGCGCCGCCTCCCTCTACCAGACGGTCCCCTTCCGCCAGGACGCCTCCTATCTGGCGATCGGCGAGCGCACCAACGCCAACGGCTCGAAGAAGTTCCGCGAGGCCATGCTGGAGGGCCGCTGGGACGACTGCGTGGAGATGGCCCGCGACCAGATCCGCGAGGGCGCGCACATGCTCGACCTGTGCGTGGACTACGTCGGCCGTGACGG
>NZ_JBIBEQ010000018.1:0-130600 GCF_042955215.1 Streptomyces sp. NPDC012466
GCTGACGGCCGCCGGCATGCGGGTCTGCGGCACCGGCCGCAAGGCCCGCCCGGACGACCCCGACTTCGGGACCGTCCACGGCCCGGCCACCCTGCGCCGCACATGGCGGGCGAGACCACGGGTGAGAGGGAAGCACTCGTCGAGCTGTTCCTGGACAACCTCACCCGCCACGTCGAAGGCCGGCCGCTCCGCAACGTCGTCGACAAAAGCCGCGGATACGTGGTGGACTCCCACCCAGCACGTCTGTGAAGGCGGCACTTTTCCTGGTAAACACTGACTAAAGCCGCAGGAGAGAAGGGGTCGATCGGGACCACCCTCCGTCACGGATGATCCAGACGACACTGGGGAGGCAGCCGGTGGGAGACGTCGAGATCGGCCGCAGAGCCTTCCTTGCCGCGGTCGGGGGGACGGCGGCCGGCGCAGCCGCGGTGTCGCTCACCGCGTGCGAGAGCCGCACCGGCCGAAGCGCCACCGAGAGCAGCAGGACGCTCGTCGTCCGGAATTTCGGCGGCTCCTACGACGAGGCGAACCGCAAGGCGGTGTATGACCCGTTCACCAAGGAGACCGGCATCCGGATCGAGACGGTGAACTTGGGGCACACGCAGATGCTCGCCCAGATCGAGGAGGGCCGTCCGCGGTTCGACGTCATGGACATCGACATGTCCAACCTGCTGCTCTTCGAGCGCGAGGGCGCCTCCGAGCAACTGGACTACGGGCGGTTGAAGAACACCAGGAACGCGGGCATCGCCCAGTCCCTGCTCACCCCCAACGGCGTGGGCAAGAGCTACTGGGCCAGCGTCCTCGCCTACCGCACCGACGCCGTCGACGGGCGCAGGCCCGAATCGTGGGCGGACTTCTGGAGCCTCGGAACCTTCCCGGGCCGTCGTGCGCTGCAGGGCGAGGTGGACTGGCCGGAACTGGAGTTCGCCCTGCTCGCCGACGGTGTGCCGCTCGACCGTCTCTACCCCCTCGATGTGGATCGCGCCTTCAAGGCCCTCGACGAGATCAGGGGCTCTGTGCGGACGTTCTGGGAGTACGGGGCGGAGCCGGGTGACCTGCTGTCCCGCGGCAGCGTCGTGGCCTCCAGTACCTGGGCCGGCAGGCTCCAGAACCTTATGGCGCGAGGGACTCCGCTCGCGTATGAGTGGAACGGTGCCCGCAGGCAGAGCAACGGCTACGGAATCCCCAAGGGCTCCGCGAACCCGGATGCCGCCTACCGGCTCATCGATTTCGCGCTGCGGCCCGAGGTGCAGGCCCACATGGCGCGGCTCTACCCCGACGGCCCTGTGGTGCCCGCCGCCTACGGGCACCTCACCGAGTCCACCGCCGTGCATCTGGCGAGCACTCCGGGCCACCTGTTGTCGGGCTTCGACCTGGACATCGAGTGGTGGCTCGAACACGGGGACTCCGTGACCAGGCGCTGGCAGGAATGGGCTCGCATCTGAAACGACTGTATTCAGCCATATGGCTGAATATGAAGGTGCATGGTAGAGAGTCGGTATGCTCCGGCACCTCGGTCGATTCTCGGCCCTCCGCTTCCCCGCGCGCAGTGACGGGCGTCCGCGGCGGGCGTCGCGGCGTGCCGCGCAGCACGACGCGCGGGAGGAGGTCGGGACCCGGCCCCCCAGAGCGCGATGGCGGGGCCTGCCGAGGGTGCGCAGCGTCGCCGGCCAGGTGTTTCTGCTGCAACTGGTGATCATGGTGCTGTTCGCCGCGGCCGCGGGAGGAGCTCTCGTGGTGCAGGCCCGGGAGTCGAGCACACAGGAGGCCCGGCAGCTGTCGAAAGGCGTCGCCCAGTCCTTCGCGCGGGCCCCGGGCACGCTGGATGCCATGAAATCCGGCCGCCCCACCGCGCTGCTGCAACCGCGCGCGGAGGACACCCGGAAGAACACCGGTGTCGACTACGTGGTGGCCTTCGATCCTCAGGGCTTTCGCTGGACCCACCCCGACCCGAGGCTGATCGGCGAGCACATCTACGCCAAGCGCGAGGGCGCCGCCGCCGACCGGCCGTTCACCAAGACGTTCGAGGGCAGCCTGGGCCTCGCCGTGGACACGACGGTTCCCGTCTACGACACCAACGGGATCAGCATCGTGGGCTTCGTGTCGGTCGGGGTCACCGTCGCCAGCGTCGACGACGTGGTGCAGGACCAGCTGCCGCAGCTGCTGGGTTTCGCCGGCGGGGCGCTCGCCGTGGCCGCGGGCGGGACGGCGCTGGTCTCCTGGCGGCTGCGGCGCCAGACGCGCGGCCTGGACCCGTCCGAGATGACCCGGATGTACGAGCACCACGACGCGGTGCTGCACGCGGTGCGGGAAGGCGTACTGATCATCGGGGGCGACGGGCGGCTGCTGCTCGCCAACGACGAGGCCCGGCGGCTGCTGGACCTGCCCGTGGACGCCGAGGAGCGCCGGGTCGGTGATCTCGGTCTGGAGGCGGGCACCGCCGCGCTGCTGGGTTCGGGCCGGCCGGTCACCGACGTGGTGCACTTGGCCGGCGACCGGCTGCTGGCGGTCAATGTACGGCCGGTCGACCCCGACGACCGCCCTGCGGGCAGCGTGGCCACGCTGCGTGACACGACGGAGCTGCGTGCCCTGGCGGGGCGTGCGGAGGTGGCCCGGGAACGGCTGGGGCTGCTGTACGAGGCGGGTGTGCGGATCGGAACCACCCTGGATGTGGTGCGCACCGCGCAAGAACTGGCCGAGGTGGCGGTCCCCCGGTTCGCCGACGCCGCGACGGTCGATCTGCTCGATCCGGTCCTGCGGGGGGCGGCGTCGGCCGGGCCCGGTCCCGAGATGCGCCGGGTGGCGGTGCACGGCGCCGACGGTGCCCGGTCCCTGTATCCGGTGGGTGAGCTGATCCGCTTCGTACCCACATCGCCCGTGGCCGTCGGCGCCGAGCGCGGCCGTGCGGTCCTGGACGTCGACCTGACCGCTTCCGGCGGCTGGATGAGCGCCCAGGATCCCGGTCGCGCCCGGCGTGTGCTGGACCTCGGTTTCCACTCCCTGATCACGGTGCCGCTCCAGGCCCGCGGCGTGGTGCTGGGCATGGCGAGCTTCTGGCGTTCGGACGGTGTCCCCTTCGGCGCGGAGGATCTTGCCTTCGCAGAGGAACTGGCCGCCCGGGCGGCGGTGGCCGTCGACAACGCCCGCCGCTACACCCGGGAACACACCCTGGCCGAGACACTTCAGCGCAGTCTGCTGCCCAGCTCCCTGCCCGACCACGCGGCCGTGGAGGTCGCCCACCGCTATCTGCCGGCCCTGGAGGGCGTGGGCGGCGACTGGTTCGACGTCATTCCGCTGCCCGGCGCGCGGGTCGCGCTGGTGGTCGGGGACGTGGTGGGGCACGGTCTTCATGCCGCGGCGACGATGGGCCGGCTGCGCACCGCGGTGCACAACTTCTCCGCCCTGGATCTGCCCCCGGACGAGCTCCTGGGTCATCTGGACGAGCTGGTCGCGCGGATCGACGGCGACGGCGACGGGAACACCGAGTGGGACGGCGAGAGCGTGTCGGGCGCCACCTGTCTCTACGCCATCTACGATCCAGCCTCCGGGATGTGCTCCCTGGCCCGGTCCGGGCATCCGGAGCCGGCCCTGGTGCATCCCGACGGCACCGTGGAATTCCTGCGGGTGCCCGGCTCCCCGCCGCTCGGTCTGGGCGGCGGTCTGCCCTTCGAGACCGCCGCACTCCCCCTCCCCGAGGGTTCCCGGCTGGTCCTGTACACGGACGGTCTGATCGAGGACCGGGAGCGGGGCATCGACAGCGGTCTCGATGCGCTGCGCGACGCGCTGGCACACTCGGGCCGGGCCCCCGAGGAGACCTGCCGGGACGTCCTCGACGCGATGCTTCCGGCCCGGTCGAGTGACGACATCGCCCTGCTCGTCGCCCGCACCCGGCTGCTGGATCCGTCCCAGGTGGCCGAGTGGGACGTGCCCGGTGATCCGGCGGTCGTCGCGGGCATCCGGGCGGAGGTCACCGGGCGGCTGAGGACCTGGGGACTGGAGGAGATGGCGTTCACGACCGAGTTGATCGTCAGCGAGCTGGTCACCAACGCCATCCGCTACGGCATCGAACCGATCCGGCTGCGGGTGCTGCACGACGGCGACAGCCTGATCTGCGAAGTCGCCGACGGCAGCAGCACCTCACCCCATCTGCGCCGGGCCGCGACCACCGACGAGGGCGGACGGGGACTGTTCCTCGTCGCCCAGTTCGCCCGGCGCTGGGGCACCCGCTACATGGCCCGCGGCAAGGTCATCTGGACCGAACAGTCGACCCGGAGCCCGGCCGGCGAGCCCGAGGAGGTGTCGGCCGAAGCCCTGCTGGACCAGTGGGAGGACGCGGCCTGGTGAGGCGTGCGAGGGGGCCGGAATCGTTCCGCGTCACCCGATGGTCCAGCGCTGGCCGGCCCCGCCGTTGCAGTTCCACAGGACCGCTCGGGTCCCGTTGGCGGTGCCGGAACCGGAGGCGTCCAGGCACAGGCCGGAGCGGGCGCTGGTGATCGTGCCGTCGGCGTTGACGCTCCAGCGTTGGTTCTGGCCGCCGTGACAGTCCCAGATGACCGCCCGCGTGCCCGGTGAGGTGCCCGAGGCCTCGGCGTCCAGGCACTTTCCGCCGTACACGCGCAGCTCGCCGGCGTCGGTGCGGGTCCACTTCTGGCCGGCGCGGTCCAGGCAGTCCCACAGCTGCACCTGAGTGCCGTTGGTCTGCGAGGAGTTCGGCACGTCCAGGCAGCGGCCGGAACCGGCGCCCACGATCTTGCCGCCGGTCGGCTGCGGGGTCGTGCCGCCCGGCGGAACGTAGGGGCACTTGGTCTTCGACCGGGAGATGTTGCCGCGGTCCGCCAGTGACGGGCACAGGAACTGGGTGTAGCGGGTGTCGTGGTCGAGGAAGATCTTGAGCCAGGGGATCGTACGGCGCGTCACGTTCGAGTTGCCCCAGGTGGGGAAGCCGTGGCCGCCGCCGGTGAGCTCGATGAAGGCGCTCTGCGTGGCTGCCGGCATGCCTCCGTAGAGGCCGTCGAGGTAGGACGGGGTGACCGTGCCGTCGTCCCGGGCGCCCATGATCATCGTCGGGACGCGCAGGGTGGACAGGTTCTGCGAGGGCGAGAAGGGCGCGAGCGGGAGGGCCGCCTTCAGGGACGGTCGCCGCACGGCCGCGCTGATGGCGCCGCCGCCGCCCATGGAGTGGCCGAGCACGCCCAGCCGGCCGGGATCGACGCGGTCGCGTACCGGGCTCTTCTGGGTGAGGTAGTCCAGGGCGGCGAGGAGTTGGGTTCCGCGGGCGGTGTCGTAGTCGTTGGGGCTGTTGGTGTCGATGCCGATGACGACGAACCCGAAGGAGGCGAGCCAGGGCCCCATCCAGGCGCCTTCGGCGCTCCACCGGGCGGTGTAGCCGGGTACGGCGGCGATCGCGCCCCAGGTGCCCTTGCTGGTGTCGGTCGGGTAGTAGATCTTGCCGCCGTTGAAGCCGTTGCCGGGCGAAACGGTGATCTCCGCGGTGGCGAACGTGCCGCGCTGGGCCGCGACGCTGCTCACCGTGGGGGCCGGGCCCCGCTCGTAGGGGTTGTCCGCCGCCGCCGGGCGGACGGGCGCCGGTTGCTGCGCCGCCGGTTGCGCCGACACGGGTTGGAGCGAGAGGAGTGTGGCGAGCAGGCCGGTGACGGCCGCGACCAGGGCGGCCCTCAGCCCGAGCGTCCTGCTTCTCTGCCGGGGTATCTGCATGGTCCTGTTCCTCCTTGCCCGCGCCCTGTCCGAGGAGGGCGGGGCGGTACGCGAGTGGGGGGTGCGCGAACAGGTGCTCTGGGAACGTTCCCAGGCCAAGTGAGCGTAGGGAGGCGCTGACGTGCCGTCAAGGATTCTGCCGGGACCTGCTGTTCGGACGTGTTGAGGCGGCCCAGCGCGAGGAGGTCCAGTGCGGACAGCCGAAGTTGGCCGAAGCCGTAGGGCAGTCCGTCGGGATCTCGTGGCCAGTGCGCCCGGGTGATCCCGAGCGGGCCGAAGAGGCGGCGCCGGGCGTACTCCTCCAGGTCCTCGTCCAGCGCTCGGGCCAGGCAGGCCGCGAGGACGTGGGTGGCACCGTTGTCGTAGCGGAAGCGGGTGCCGGGCGGGGACAAGCGGGGAGCGGTCAGGAGCGTCCGCGTCCAGCCCTTGGGGAGCTGCATGACCGCGTCGATGTCGTGGTCGCCGGAGGGGTCCGTGCCGCCGGTCATGGTCAGCAGGTGGCGTACGGTCGTCTGCCGCGCCCCCTCGGGGACCATCGCGCCCAGCAACTCGCCCAGCGCGGCTCCGAGTTCCAGCCGGCCGTCGTTGACCGCACAGCCCACGAGCGTGGACAGCACGCTCTTGGTGACGGAGAAGACGTCCCCCGGCTCGTCCACCGCCCGCCGGCCGTACGCGTACGCGGCCACCGTGCGGTTGCCGTGCTCCACCACGAGGTGCTCGGTGTGCGCCAGCTCCGGCTCGCGCCGGATCCGTGCGTCCGCCTCGGCCACGGCGTCCTCGACTGTCAACGGTCCCCCCTGTCGTCGGCTCGCTGAATGGTCGGGGCGGAACCTTGCTAGCGCAAGCGCTTCACGGGGCCGGCGCCACCGCCCGGGGCGGGCGGCGGAAGCGGATCCGGCCGCTCACGGGGTGCGGAAGCCGCGGAACGTCACGTGCTTGCGAGTCTCGAAACCGAGCCGTTCGTAGAGCGCGAGCGCGCCGGTGTTCGCCTCCGCCACGTGCAGGAAGGGTCGTTCACCGCGCGCCACGATGCGGGCGACGAGCGCGCGCAGCAGACGGACCGCATGGCCTTGCCCGCGTGCCTCGGGGGCGGTGCAGACGGCGCTGATCTCGGTCCATCCGGGAGGCCTCAGCCGCTCCCCCACCATCGCCACGAGTGTGCCGCCGTCGCGGACGCCGAGGTAGCTGCCGAGTTCGTGCGTGCGCGGCCAGAAGGGCCCCGGGCGGGTCCGTTCGACGAGGTCGAGCATGTCGGGCACGCTCTCCACGCCGAGTTCGACGACGCCGGAGCCGAGCTCGGCGGGAGAGGGGTCGGGGCTGCTGTCGCCGGTCCAGATCATCTGGCGGCCTTCGAGGACGAAGACCGGCTCCCAGTCCGACGGCGGCGGGACCGGGCAGCTGAACATGTCGGCGAACTCGCCCGGTCCCAGCAGCTTGGCCAGGTCCGCCCACGCTTCGGCGTCCGGCTCGGGGGACACCGCGGAGAACGTCGCGACTCCGGGTATGTAGGTGACAGCGCCGCCGAGCCGGCGGGCGAGATGTGCGTGGTGCCCGCGGAGCGACTCGCCCACCGGGTCGTCGAGTGCGATGGCGTCGCTGAGCCCCGTCATCGTGCTGCGCCCTTCCTGCCTTCGGCCGAGCCGGTCGGCCGGGAGGGCCGACACGGCGTCTTCGGATGCCGGCAGCCATGCTAGTCAGACCCTCACGAGCCGCTCTCGGCGCTACCTGAGATACGCGGCGAGCGGGAGGTTCTGCCGGCGCACGTCACCTGCGACGAGTCCGGCGATCCGCTGTGCGCCGTACGTCTCGAAGTGGGTGTGGTCGTTGCAGAAGAAGGCGCCCACGGGGCCCGATCCGTAGTCGCCGTTGTGCGGGCAGAAGCGCAGACTGTTGTAGAGCGAGACGCTCAGCGACTGCAGGTCGACGACCGGCGCCCTGGTGGCGGAGCCGACGGCGAAGGTCTCGTTCACGAAGCCCCGGTTCTTCGTCGCCGTGTTTCCGGAGCAGGTGATCGCGGCGACCGGGGTGAGCAGCACCGGGTGCGCTCCCCGGGCCAGGGCGGCCTGCACCATCGTGGTCATCAACTGCCGGTAGCGGGCGGGGCCGACGTGCCGGGGGCAGGTCGAGGAGGAGTCGTTGATGCCGAACTGGATGAACAGGTAGTCACCCGCCTTCATCCCGGTGCTCGCGTTCAGCATCGACTGCCAGCGTGAGGAGTAGCCGCTGGACGTGAGACGGCACTCGCCGTCCGGGCCCTTGGTTCCGCTGACGTTCCCCTCGTACATCCAGGTCTGGATGCTGCGGCCGCCCACGGCCTGGTTCCTGACGGTGACATCGGCGTTGAACAGGGCGTCGAACTGACTGCCCCAGCCGACCGGGCAGCGGGCGGAGCCCGGGTTGGCCATGGTCGAGTCGCCGGCCAGCCACACGGTGACCGGCTGTGCGGCCGCCCGGGCGGCGGGGGCAGCGGTGCCGGGGCTGCCGGAGCAGCGCGTCGCGGCACCGCCGGCCGCCGAGGCGGCACTGAGTCCGAGGCTCGACAGGGCGATCACCAGCACGGTGGTGATGACGGTCCGTAGGTTCTTCATCGGTTCCCTCCTTGGGGCGGGGCCCCTTGCGTCGGTCAGCGCAGGTGTGCGGCCAGGGGCAGGTTCTGCTCCCGGACGGCTTGGAGCAGCAGCCCGCCCACTTGGGTCGCGCCGTACTGCGAGAAGTGGGTGTTGTCCGTGACGCCGTCGACGGAGGAGCGGAGGAAGAGCTGTGCGGAGGCGGACGGTCCGAGGGATTCGATCAGCGCCTTGCTCCGGGCGGTCAGGTCGACCACCGGGACCCGCTGCGCCGCACCGACGGCGCGCATCTCGGCCGGCAGGTTCACCCCGACACCGTTGACGTGCAGGGCCGTGGAGGTGAGCCGGTTGCCGTCGAACAGCCGGCGGACCGGGGGCGTCACCAGGACCGGCACGCCGCCCTTGGCGCGGACCCGCGAGATCATGGTGGTGAGGTTGTTCCGGTAGGCGGACGCGCTGGTCTGCTTGTCGTTGTGGCCGAACTGGATGAAGACCGGGTCGTTCGCCTTGACCTTGGCCAGCAGTGCGGGGAAGAGCGCCGAGTTGCTGAGGAAGCTTCCCGAACTCTCCCCGGAGTCACCGTAGTTGGCGATGACCGCGCCGGGACGTACGGCGGACGTGATCATCTGGCCCCAGCCCGTGTACGGAGCGGCCGGCTGGTCGCAGACGGTCGAGTCACCGGCCAGGTAGGCGACCAGTGGCTGCGAGGCCGGCTTCACCGAGACGGCCGAGACCTGGGGGCCGGAGCCCGTGAAGCGGAGGTCGAGGCCGGGGTTGCCGGTGCCGCCCTGGCCGGTCGGCTGCCCCTCCGGCTGGCGCACGTTGATGGTGAACGAGTAGGTGGCGACGGCTCCGGCCGCGGTTCTCGTGGCCGGGAGCATCAGCCGCCGGGCCTCGGCCCACATCTCGGTCTGTCCGGCCAGGGCGCCGCCGATGGAGACCGTCACGTCGTAGTTGCCCGGCGCGACGCCGTAGTGGCAGATGATCGCCGAGGTGCCGGAACAGCCTGATGGCAGAGCCCGCGGCGCGGCGGTGGCGGTGTGGGCCGCGCCGGTGCCGGCCAGGGCCGCCAGGGTCAGCAGCCCGGCCGTCGCCAGCCGGGCGCCGTGTCCGCCGACCCCTAATGGCATGTTCATTACATTCATGAGTCCGTCCTTCATCACAGGGGGTACAGGGTCGGGGGCGGCGCACAGGCCGTCGCACCGCTTCGCCCAGGACGCGCGGCTCAGGCCTGGGTGAAGCCGTTCATGATGGAGGTGGGCCGCTTGCCGGCGGAGTCCCAGGCGCCCATGTTGTAGCCGGTGAACGGGGACATGCACTCCGGCTCCCAGTAGAAGATGCCCTGCCCCCCGGTGGCCTTCAGTGCCTTGATGTAGGCGACCAGCGCGGCCTGGGTGGAGGAGGCCCGGTCCACCCGCCCCCCGAACTCGCTCTGCAGGAACGGTTTTCCGTAGGCGGCGGAGATCTTCCGCATGTTCTCCACGATCCCCGGGGCGACGTCGGCGCTGCCGTAGGAGGAGAACACGGACATGTCCCACTTGCCGCCGTTGGCGGCGAAGCGGCCGAAGAACGTCGTCATCACGTCGTACTTCTGCGGCTGGGCCAGGTGGATGCACACCGCCGAGTTCGGCGACACCGCCTTGACCTGGGTGTAGGCCGCATTGAGAAGCCCGGTCATCTGCGCCGGGCTGGAGACGCTGCCGACGGGCCGGCAGATCCCGCTGTTGATCTCGTTGCCGATCTGCACCCAGGTGGGGAGCACGGCGTTGTTCTTCATGACGGTCATCGTCTGGTTCACGTACGTGTTCATCGCGGCGAGCATCTGGCCGTAGCTCATGTTCCGCCAGGCGGCGGGCGGGTTCTGCACACCGACGGAGTTCCAGGTGTCGCCGAACATGTAGTCCAGCATGATCGACATCCCGGCGGCCTTGACCCGCTTGGCGAAGGCGGCGACCTCGTTGATGCCGCAGTGCCCGTTGGCCGGGTCGCCGGACGGGTTGACGAACGTGCGGAGGCGGACCGCCGTGATGCCGTACCCCTTGAGAATGGTCAGCAGGTCCTGTGTCTGCCCACCGGCGTTCTTCCAGGAGTAGCCGCGGGCCTCCATCTGCGGCACCCAGCTGATGTCGACGCCCTTGACGAAACCGGCGGCAGCGTGGGCCGGCGTGTCGAGTTCGGCGAGCGCGGCCGCGGTGGCGAGGGCACCGGCGGTCGCGGTGGTGGCCTTGAGCAGCGTCCGGCGGCTGATCCGAGCGGGAGCAGGAGTCGGGGACATGGTCGCTCCTCCCTGTCCGCCGGCCGCGCGTGGGACGTCGCGGCCGACGGGCAGCGGGTTGTGGGGGGTGGAGTTTCCGGGACTGGGGTGATCCGCCTGCGCATGCTGGGAGCGTTCACAACCTGTCAGGTGGGCACGAGACGCTCCTCCTCGAAGGGAAAGGTTGCCGGTGCAGGAATCACCATGAACTGCCGTGTCGCACGCCCGAGTTCACGGGTGAGCGACCAGTTCGACGGCCTTCGACCCCAGTTGCCCGCTGACGCGCATCCCGCAGTGTTCAAGCCCCGCCACCCGGCTGTCAATCCATGGAACACGAGAAACTCACGGATCCGAACAGGGCCGAACAGCGGACTGGACACAATCCTTGACGAGGCATCAGCCCGTTCTTACGCTCCCTCCTCATGGGAGCGTTCCCATACCCCCCACGCCCCGGAGGCCACCGTGACCGACTCGCACCGGCGTCCCCGCACCACGCCACGACCGTGGCGATCACCCCATCGGCCCGGCGGCCGGCTCGTCGGCGGTATCTCCGCCGCCGCCCTGGCCGTCTCCGCGCTCGTCGCACTCCCCCAGACCGCGCAAGCGGCGACCGCCAGGCAGGTCGAGAAGCTCGACCGCGGCCTGTCCAGCGTGCACACCAACAGCGGAAACCTGGTGTCATGGCGGTGGCTGGCGACCGACCCGAACGACGTGTCGTTCAACGTCTACCGGGGTGGCACCAGACTCAACTCCTCGCCCGTCACCGCGTCGACGAACTACTTCGACGTGGGCGCCGCGGCCTCGGCCGACTACACGGTGCGCGCCGTCGTCAACGGCACCGAGCAGGCCGCGTCGGCGCCCGCGGTGCAGTTCCGCACGGGCTACAAGGACGTGCCGATCTCCCCGCCCGCGGGCGGCACCGCTCCGGGCAACTCGGCCTACACCTACGAGGCCAACGACGCCTCCGTCGGCGACCTCGACGGTGACGGCGCCCTGGACCTCGTGCTGAAGTGGCAGCCGACCAACGCCAAGGACAACTCCCAGTCCGGGTACACCGGCAACACCATCGTCGACGGCATCAAACTCGACGGCACCCGGCTGTGGCGCATCGACCTGGGCCGCAACATCCGCTCCGGCGCGCACTACACGCAGTTCCAGGTGTACGACTACGACGGCGACGGCAAGGCCGAGGTCGCCATGAAGACCGCCGACGGCACCCGCGACGGCACCGGCGCGGTCATCGGCAGCTCCTCCGCCGACCACCGCAACTCCAGCGGCTACGTCCTGTCCGGGCCCGAGTTCCTGACGATGTTCAACGGCCAGACGGGCAAGGCGATGCAGAGCGTCGACTACGTTCCGGGCCGCGGCACCGTCTCCTCCTGGGGCGACAACTACGGCAACCGCGTCGACCGCTTCCTCGCCGGCACCGCCTACCTCGACGGCGCCCGCCCCTCGCTGATCATGGCGCGGGGCTACTACACCCGATCGGTGATAGCCGCCTGGGACTGGCGCAACGGCGCCTTCACCCGCCGCTGGACCTTCGACACCAGCTCCTCCAGCAACAGCGGCAAGGGCTATGACGGCCAGGGCAACCACAGCCTGTCCATCGCCGACGTCGACGCCGACGGCAAGGACGAGATCGTCTACGGCGCGATGACCGTCGACGACAACGGCAACGGCCTGTGGACCACCAGGCTCGGCCACGGCGACGCCGGCCACGTCGGCGACCTCAACCCCTCCCGTCCGGGCCTGGAGTACTTCAAGGTCTCCGAGGACTCCAGCAAGCCCGGCTCCTGGATGGCCGACGCGCGCACGGGTGCGAGGCTGTGGCAGACGGCGTCGGGCTCCGACAACGGCCGGGGCGTCGCCGCCGACATCTACGCCGGCAGCGCGGGCGCCGAGGCCTGGTCCGCCACCGACACCACCCTGCGCTCCGCCACCGGCGCCTCCCTGGGCAGGGAGCCGTCCAGCATCAACTTCCTGTCCTGGTGGGACGGCGACCCCGTCCGTGAGCTCCTCGACGGCACCCGCATCGACAAGTACGGCACCTCCGGCGACACCCGGATGCTCACCGGCTCCGGCGTCGCGTCCAACAACGGCACCAAGTCCACCCCGGCGCTGTCAGGTGACATCCTCGGCGACTGGCGCGAGGAGGTCGTCTGGCGCACCGGCGACAACAGGGCGCTGCGGATCTACTCCACCCCGCACGAGACCAGCACGAAGATCACGACCCTGCTGCACGACACCCAGTACCGCACGGCGCTGGCCTGGCAGAACACCGCCTACAACCAGCCCCCGCACCCGAGCTTCTTCATCGGCAACGCCATGCCGACGGCTCCACGCCCCACCGTCTACACCCCCTGACCCACCTGCACCGCGGACACTTGCCTCTACTGCGATCGCAGTAGAGGCAAGTGTCCGCGAACGTCCAACGACGAGAGACCAGCGGAGTGCGAGCGTGGCGGTGCGCCGGGATTCCGGCCCGTGTTCCTCTGGAAAGGCTCGTCGATGTCCCCTCTCGCCCGCTGGTGCCACCGGCACCGGCTCGCCGTCGTCCTGGCCTGGGTGGGCCTGCTGATCGCCCTCGGTGGGGCGGTCGGCGCGGCCGGCAGCAGCTTCGGCAACAGCCCGCTCTCTCAGGACACCGACTCGGCCAGGGCGACGGCGCTGCTGCAGAAGGGCGCGAGCAGCGCGGCGGGCGAGAGCGGCCGGATCGTCTGGCAGGTCAGCGACGGCAAGGTCACCGACGGCGCGGCCGAGCGGGCGATGACCGCGGCCCTGGAGCGTGTCGCCGACGCCCCGGGCGTGGCCTCGGTGACCGATCCCTACACGCCCGCCGGCCGGGCCCAGGTCAGCGAGGACGGCCGGACGGCCTACGCCACGGTCGCGTTCGACGACGGTGTCGACGACGCCCGTGTCGACCATGTGAAGGACCTCGCTACGGCTCCGGAGTCGCCAAGCCTGCGCATCGCGCTCAACGGGCAGGCGTTCACCGTCAATCCCGAGCCGAACGCGGTCGCCGACGCCATGGGGATCGTGCTCGCCTTCATCGTGCTGCTGTTCGTCTTCCGGGCGGTCTGGGTGGCGGCGCTGCCCATCATCACGGCCATCGCCGGCGTCGGAACCTCCGCGGTCACGGTGATGCTGCTCAGCCATGCCGTCACGCTCTCCGACACCACGCTGACCCTGGGTTCGCTGATCGGACTGGGGGTGGGCATCGACTATGCGCTGTTCATCGTCAACCGGCACCGAGCCAACCTGATGGCGGGCATGGGGGTGGCCGAGTCGACGGCCAAGGCCCTCAACACCTCCGGCCGGGCCGTGGTGTTCGCCGGACTGACCGTGGTCGTCGCGCTGCTGGGCATGCTCACCCTGAACGTCGGCATCATCAACGGCATGGCGATCGGCGCGGCGATCACCGTCGTACTGACCGTGCTGGCCGCCATCACCCTGCTGCCCGCGATGCTCGGCATGATCGGGCAGCGGATCCTCGGCCGTGCCGAGCGCCGCACCCCGGCCGGACACGACGGGGCCCCGGTGGGCGGCACGGGGCTGTGGGGCCGGTGGGCCGAGCGTGTCCAGGCGCGGCCCAAGGTGCTGGGTCTGGTCGGTCTCGTGGTGCTCACGGCTCTCGCGCTCCCGACGCTCTCCCTGCGTCTTGGCGCGTCCGACGACGGCAATCTGCCCCCGTCCTCGACGAACCGTCAGGCCTACGACATGATCGCCGACGGCTTCGGGCCGGGCTTCAACGGCCCGCTCGTCCTCGCTGTCCGGGCACCCGGCACCGCCGACAAGGCCGCAGCGGCGAAACTCGTCACCGCCCTCGGCCAGGTCGACGGTGTCGCCGGTGTCGGCGCCACGCCCATGAAGGAGGGGCAGACGGTCGGTGTGATATCCGTCGTCCCGACGACCTCGCCGCAGTCGGAGGCCACCTCCGACCTGATCCATCACCTGCGTGACGACGTGATCCCCGAGGCGGAGCAGGGCACGTCGATGAAGGTCTACGTGGGTGGCGTCACCGCGAGCAACGACGACTTCGCGTCGGTCCTGATGGGCAAACTTCCGCTGTTCGTGCTGGTGATCGCCGCACTGGGCTTCCTGCTGCTGACCGTCGCCTTCCGCAGCCTGCTCATCCCGGCCGTCGGCGCGCTGCTGAACATCCTCAGCATCGGGGTGGCCTTCGGCGCGATCGTGGTCGTCTTCCAGTACGGCTTCGGTGCGGGACTGCTCGGCCTGGGCGCCGCCGGGCCGATCGAGTCGTTCGTGCCGATCCTGGTCGTCGGCATCATGTTCGGCCTGTCCATGGACTACCAGGTGTTCCTGGTCAGCCGGATGCGCGAGGAGTGGGCGCACACCGGTGACAGCCACCGTGCGGTCCGGGTCGGACAGGCCGAGACGGGCAAGGTGATCGCCGTCGCCGCCACCATCATGGTCTGTGTCTTCGGCTCCTTCGTGTTCGGCGGCATGCGGGTCATCTCCGAGTTCGGCGTCAGCCTCGCCGTGGCGGTGGCCCTGGACGCCCTGCTGATCCGCATGGTCGTCGTGCCGGCGCTCATGCACCTGTGCGGGCGGGCCAACTGGTGGCTGCCCCGCGGGCTGGACCGCGCGCTGCCCCGCGTCTCGGTCGAGGGCCCCGTCGAGGAGCCGGTGCAGCCGCTCCGGACGATCCGTGAGCCGGAGACAGCCGGACACCACGGCTGACGTCCACCGGGGTATCGCGCGGGCCGGGCGGCGGAGAGCGGCAGGCAGCCCGGCCCGCGCTGCGTAGAGTGAGGGAGTGCAGGTGGCAGCGGTGAGTCGGCGGTGGTTGGCCCGTCACGAGCGGATCAGGGACGCGCTTCCGGCCGTGGTGGTCGTTCTGGTGGCCCTGGCCGCGAGCGCCGCGGGCGACGGGGGGTCCGGCTGGCACGCCCCCCGGGTGGGCGGGGCGGCCTGGACGGCGCTGGCGTGCGCGCCCCTCGTGGTCCGCAGCCGATGGCCGCTGCCGGTGGTGCTCGCCACGCTGGCCGTCGATCTGGCTCATATGGCCGTGGCGCCTACCTTCTCCCTGACGCCTGCGGCGAGCCTGGTGGCGCTCTACACCCTCGCCACCCGCGGGAGCCGCCGCACCGCCTGGATCATGGGCCTCATCGCGTCCCTGCTGATCACGGCTGTCTACGCGGTGGCCGACTCCGAGCCGCCCCTGGCGGGAACCAGTCTGCTCCGCTTCGACCTCGCGATCGCGGCCACCGCGTTGGGGGACGCCGTCCGCACCCGCCGCCGTCACCTCGCCGAAGTCGAGGCGCGCGCCGAACGCGCCGAGCGCAGCCGTGAGGAGGAGGCCCGGCGCCGGGTCACCGAGGAGCGCGTCCGTATCGCCCGTGAGTTGCATGACGTCGTCGCCCATCACATCACCCTGGTCAACGCCCAGGCGGGGGTGGCCCACCACCTCATGCGCGATGATCCCGACCGGGCGTACGAGGCGCTGGCGCACATCAAGGACAACAGCCGTGTCGCCCTCGACGAACTGCGCGCCACCGTGGGCCTGTTGCGCCGGCCCGATGACGGGCCCGAATCCCGCTCGCCCATTCCGGGACTGGCCGATCTGGACGCCCTGGTCGGTGGCGTGCGGGCGGGCGGGCTGTCCGTGGAGGTGGTGTCCACCGGCACGCCCCGGCCGGTGGCGCCGGCCACGGAACTGACGGCGTACCGCATCATCCAGGAAGCTCTCACCAACACGCACAAGCACGCGTCGGCGACGCGGGCGGAGGTCGTGCTGGACCACGGTCCGTATGGGCTGCGGATCACGGTGACGGACGACGGCAGGCCCGGAGCCGCCCGGGGCCCCGGCTCCGGCCACGGTCTGATCGGCATGCACGAGCGCGCGACCGCCATCGGCGGCACGGTCACCGCGGGCCCGCTGTCCGACGGCGGCTTCCGGGTCGTCGCCGAACTCCCCCTGGCCCTCTCCCCCACATCCCCCGCCTGATTCCGACGAGGTAAGAGTCACCCATGACGATCCGCGTCCTGCTCGCCGACGACCAGGCCCTGCTGCGGGGCACCTTCCGGCTGCTCATCGACGCTCAGCCGGACATGGAGGTCGTCGCGGAGGCGTCCAACGGGCGGGAGGCGGCGGAGCTGGCCCGGTCCGCGCGGGCCGATGTCGTGGTGATGGACATCCGGATGCCCGAGGTCGACGGTATCGAGGCGACCCGGCTCATCGGCCGGGACGAGGATCTGGCCGGCGTGAAGGTGCTGGTCCTCACCACGTTCGAGGTGGAGGAGTTCGTCATCGAGGCGCTGCGGGCCGGTGCGAGCGGCTTTCTCGGCAAGGGGGTCGAGCCGGCCGAACTCCTGCATGCGATCCGGCTGGTAGCGGCGGACGAGGCGTTGCTCTCGCCCACCGCGACCAAGGGTCTGATCGCCCGGTTCCTCTCCCAGCCCTCCCCCGGCGCTCTCGCCGACCCCGCGCGGCTGGCCACGCTGACACCCCGGGAGCGTCAGGTCATGACGCTGGTGGCCACGGGCCTGTCCAACGACGAGATCGCCGAACGGCTCTTCGTGACCCCGGTCACCGTCAAGACCCACGCCAACCGGGCCATGGCCAAACTGGGCGCCCGGGACCGGGCCCAACTCGTGGTAATGGCCTACGAGAGCGGGCTGGTCCGCGCCGGGGAGACGCGGACCTGACCGTCACCGGCACGGCGTCAGCGTCCCGCTCGGCAGAGGGTCTGCGCGGCGGTGTGCGGCGCCCCGGCGCGGTCCCGCCGGAACGCCCGGTCCAGCCGGGGCTCAGGACGAAGCGGAGCAGCCGCGGCACGGTGGCGTGCGCAGGGCGGTCATGGCGGCCGCTGCCACGAGGGTGTCAGCTGTCGTTCAGCGCCTTCTCGATCTCGCCGAGGGAGCGGGTCAGCCGTCCGTAGTCGGCAGCGGTCACCGGTGCCACGAAGTACCGCTCGACGACCTGCGCGTGGACGGCTGCGGCCCGGAGGAACACCGCACGGCCGTGATCGGTCGTCTCGACCAGGACGCTTCTGCGGTCCCCGGGGGCCGGCCCGCGCCGCACCAGGCCGGCGCCCTCCATACGGTCGATCAGCCGGGTGATGCCACTGCTGGTGAGCGTCAGGTCGTCGGCGAGCCTGCGCTGTGAGATCTCCTCGTCCGGGTGCCGGCAGAGCCGGATGAGGACCTCGAACATCGTGTGGCTGACCTGGCACTCCTTGCGCAGCGCCGTGTCGATCCGGTGTTCCAGGCGGGTGGCGGCCTTGATCAGCAGTCCGAAGTCGTGCACGAGCCTGCTGTCGGCGGCGCGGGCCGCTTCGTCGTTCTCTCGTTTCGCGGGGTTCACCCCGCCGACTTTACTGCTTCTTCACCTACTGCCGTCTCAATTACTGAGCAATCAATTGCTGAGCAGTCAACAAACTCCTATGGTGGACACCCACGAACCCCGCAAGTCGGCAGAGAGGGAGATCAGTGGACCTGCAGCACTGGCTCGGCCGGGCGAACGACGCGATACAGCAGTGGTCCGACACGTTCGGTCCCTACCAGCAGCACCCGTCCCTCCTCGTCGACGACGACCGTTTCACCGCCGCCTTCGATGAGCTCACCGGGAGGCTGAAGGAGAACTATCCCTTCTTCCACCCGCGCTACGCGGGGCAGATGCTCAAGCCCCCGCACCCGGCGGCGATCGTCGGCTACCTCACCACCATGCTGATCAACCCCAACAACCACGCCCTGGACGGCGGCCCCGCCACCGCCCGCATGGAACGCGAGGCCGTCGCGCAACTGGCCACGATGTTCGGCTACGACACCCACCTCGGCCACCTCACCACCAGCGGCACGATCGCCAACCTGGAGGCCCTCTTCGTCGCCCGCGAGCTGCACCCCGGCCGCGGCATCGCCTACAGCGCCGACGCGCACTACACCCACGGCCGCATGTGCCACGTCCTGGGCATGAAGGGGTACCCGATCCCGACCGACGACCGCGGGCGCATCAGCCTCGACGCACTCGAGGACATCCTGCGGACGGGAGAGGTGGGCACGGTCGTCCTCACCGCCGGCACGACCGGCCTCGGAGCCGTCGACCCGATCCACCACGCCCTCCCCCTCAGGGAGCGCTACGGTGTCCGGCTCCACGTCGACGCGGCCTACGGCGGCTTCTTCACGCTGCTCGCCGGCGCCGAAGGACCGGAGGGGCTCCCCTCCCAGCCCTGGCGGGCGATCGCCCAGTGCGACTCGATCGTCGTCGATCCGCACAAACACGGACTCCAGCCCTACGGCTGCGGTGCCGTCCTCTTCCGCGACCCCGAGGTGGGCCGCTTCTACCTGCACGACTCGCCCTACACCTACTTCACCTCCAGCGAGCTCCACCTCGGCGAGATCAGCCTGGAGTGCTCCCGCGCCGGCGCCTCGGCCGCCGCCCTGTGGCTCACCTTCCAGGTCCTCCCGCCCACCCCCGACGGACTCGGCCGCGCCCTCGGGGCCGGCCGCCGGGCCGCCCTGCGCTGGGCCGACCTGATCACCGCCTCCGACGCACTGGAGCTGTACCAGCAGCCGGAGTTGGACATCGTCGGCTACTTCCCGGCGGTGCAGCCCGCCGCCCTCACCGCCGTCGACGCGGCGTCCGCGCGGGTCCTGGCCGACGGCATGGCGGAACCCGACCCCGTGTTCCTGAGCACCCTGAAGGCCGACCGCGACGCGTTCACCGCACGCCACCCGAAGATCTCCGCCGACGCCGACGGCGCACGCATCCTCCGCAGCGTCCTGATGAAGCCCGAGTCCGAGGACCACGTGGAGCGCCTCCACGACCGGGTCGAGCGGCTCGCCCGGTCATGAGCGCGGCCCCCGGGGTTCACGTCAGGTCATGGTCACCTCGGCGTACGTGCGCCTCCGCGAGGAGGAGGTAACTGCCGGCGGTCCAGGTGTAGGCGCGGTCGCGCAGACCCGTTCCGGTGAGGGCGTCGAAGTTCTCGGCGAAGCCGTGGTTCTCGCACAGGGCGCGGAAGCGGGTGCTGATGTCGTCCGCCAGGCGGTGGTGGCCGGCGCGGCGCAGGCCGTCCTCGATGAGGACGGTGGCGGGGGCCCAGATGGGGCCGCGCCAGTAGCCGTCGTCGAGGTAGTGGGGTGAGGCGGGCAGTTCGGTGGCGAGACCGTACGGGGTCAGGTGCGCCTTGATGTGATCGGCCAGGGCGCCGCTGACGTGGCCCGGCAGATGCTCGCCGAGCACGATGGGCATCAGGTCGAGGAGACTGGCGCTGCTCCAGGTGTCCCCCGTGCCGACGCCCCGGGCGACGAACCGGTCGCCGCTCCAGAGCTGCTCCAGCATCGCCGCCTGGGTCTCCTCGGCGGCCCGCTTCCACCGTCCGGCCTCGTCCGTTCGGCCCAACTCCATGGCCAGGTAGGCGAGTTCATGGAGCTGGAGGACGAGGAAGGCGGACAGGTCCGCGGTCTCGACCACCCGCTCGGGGTCGAAGGTGGTGGCGTTGTCCCAGCCGCTGTCGTTGCCGTGCTGGTAATGGGGGAAGGCGGCACCGGGGGCGCGCCGGGCGGTGAGCCAGAAGTTCGTCCAGCGCTCCAGCCGGTGGTAGACCTCGGCCAGGTCGGCCGGGCCGGGGGGCGTCGGCAGGCGGCGGCGCAGGTGCCCGAAGGCCCAGCCGTGGATGGGCGGTTTGACGAAGTTGTAGAGGACCTCGGAGTGGGTCACGGAGTCCGGCAGGGCGCCGCTGCCGTCCTGGTGGTCGAAGGGCAGGGCGAACTGGTCCCGGGCCAGTTCCGGGCAACCGGGGGCCAGCGCGAGGGCGTTGAAGCAGTGGTCCCAGCTCCACACCTTGTCCATCCAGTGCTTGGACATCAGCACCGCGGGCCGGGTGACGAGGCCCGTCGGGCGTACGGTGGCCGACCAGATGACGTAGGCGGCCAGTTCGGCGGCCGGGGTGGCGGACGAGCGCCAGGGGGCGACGGCGTCCACGAACTGCGCGAACGCGCGTCGCCCGGATGCCACGATCTCGTCGAAGGCCGCCGCGGACGTGTACGGCGGGCGGGCCGCGTCGAGTTCCTCGATCGCGATCTCCCACGTCCCGCCGCTCTCCCCGGTGGTGGCGAGACCGCGTTCGGCACTGCCCAGCGCCTGGGCTCCGGCGGCGCCGGCGGTGCCGGACAGCACGGTGACGCGGTACCGGCGTCCCGTCTCGTAGGACGTGAACACATGGGCGCCGGCGGCGGCGTCGTGGAAGAAGTACGTTCCGCTGAACGGCGTCAGGACCTGAGCGGCCGCCCGTACGGCGATCCCCAGGCCGCTCCCGCGCAGCCGTACGGTGTCCGGCGATTCGTAGGCGAGGTCGACGCGTCCGTCCGCGCCGATCCAGCTGAGCAGGCCCGGTCTCGCCTCCACGCGGGTCTCGGCCCGGTCACCCGTCACGGGGTCCAGCGGTGTCAGGCGCAGAACGGCGTGCATGCCGTTCTGGTGGGATACGAGGTGGAGATCCTCGGCGTACGTCTTCTCCGCCACCACGGGCGAGATGCCGAACCAGGATCCGTAGGTGCTGAACGGGATGTCCTGAACGGAGAAGGCCGGGCCGGAGTGGTCGGCGGTCATGAAGGGTCACTCGTTTCTCGAGCAGGGGGGAGGTCAGTCCTTGACCGCGCCGGCCGTCACGCCGGCGGCGACGTAGCGCTGGGCCAGGACGAGGATGACCGCGGCGGGCAGCGAGGCCACGACGGCGGTGGCCATGATGGCGTTCCACTCCTGGTTGTTGTTGCCGATGTAGTGGTAGATGCCGAGCGTGATCGGCTCGTGCGCCCCGCCGTTGACCAGGGTGCTGGCGAAGACGAAGTCCGACCAGGACCACAGGAACGCGAAGAGCGACACCGTGACGACGGCGTTGCGGCTCATCGGCAGGACGATCGACCAGAAGGTGCGCACCGGGCCGGCGCCGTCCGTCCGGGCCGCCTGGAGCAGTTCCCCGGGGATGCCGGACATGAACGCGGTGAAGATGAGCACCGCGAAGGGGACGGCCAGGGTGGAGTCGGCGATGATCAGGCCGGGGACGGACTGGAGCAGGCCGAGCTGGAGGTAGATGGCGTAGAAGCCCATCGCCATGATGATGCCGGGGATCATCTGCGCGGCGAGCAGGAGGAAGCTCAGCACTCCCCCGCCGCGCGGGCGCAGTTTGGCCAGGGCGTAGCCGGCCGGGGCGGACAGGGCCACGGTCAGGGCGACGGTGCCCAGACCGATGACGAGGCTGGTGCCGAGGTAGGGCAACTGCTCGTCGAGGACGGTGCGGTAGCCGGCCAGGGTGCCGTGGACGGGGAACAGGCCGGGCGGGGACTTGCGCATGTCCTGGTCGCGGGTGAGGGACACGTTCAGCATCCAGTAGACCGGGAAGAGCATGATCGCGGTCAGCAGGACGCCGAGGGTCGTCTTTCCCCAGGTGCGTCGGCTTTTCATGAGAACGCCTGCTTTCGCTGGACCCTCATGTAGACCAGGCCGAACACCAGGGCGGCCACCACCAGCAGGTTGCCGACGGCCGCGCCCGGTCCGAAGGCGGGCAGCAGGTTGCCGAAGCCGAGCTGGTAGGACCAGGTGGCGAAGGTCGTGGACGCGTCCGCCGGGCCGCCCTTGGTCATGATCCAGATGATGTCGAAGACCTTGAGTGTGTAGACCAGCCCGAGGAGCAGGGTGATCGCGGAGACGGGGCGCAGCAGTGGGAAGGTGATGCTCCAGAAGCGGCGCCAGGGCCCCGCCCCGTCGAGGGCCGCCGCCTCGTACAGGCCGGCCGGGATGGACTGCAGGCCGCTGTAGAGCACGACCAGGTTGAACGGGACACCGATCCAGATGTTCGCGATGATCACCGAGGTCAGTGACCAGTCCGGTGAGGTCAGCCAGTTCACCGGGCCGACGCCCACGGCGTGCAGCGCCGCGTTGACGATGCCGGATTCGCTGTTGAGCATCCATGACCAGGTCGAGGCCGACACGATCAGCGGCAGCAGCCAGGGGACGAGGAACAGGGCCCGCAGGGTCGCCGACAGCCGGAAGTGCTGGTTGAAGAAGACCGCGAGGGCCAGGCCGATGGCGTACTGGAAGACCAGGCACACGCCGGTGAAGACCACGGTGTGCAGCAGGGCCGGGGCGAAGGCCGGGTCGTCGAAGACCTTCTGGTAGTTCTGCAGGCCGGTGAAGGGCGCGTCGCCCTGGACGAAGGAGCGGACGGTGTAGTTGCGCAGGCTCAGGTCGAGGTTGCGGTAGAGCGGATAGGCGTAGAAGAGGACGAGGTAGAGGGTCACCGGGGTGAGGAAGGCCCAGGCGGCCCACTGCGGGGAGCCCGGCCGACGGCGTGGCGTGGCGCGGTCCGGGGGCGGGGCGGCGTGGGCCGCCCCGTTCCGGGGCCGCACGGACCGGTGGTCCGGCGGATGGGTCGTCTGCTTCATCGGTGTCACGTCACTTGACCGCGGCCTGCGCCGACGTCAGCGCGTCCTTGGGCGACTTGGACCCGCTGAGCGCGGACTGCACGGCCTTCCACATCTGCTCGGAGATCTTGGGGTACTCGGTGCCCAGGTCGTCGCTGGTGCGGCCCTTGGCCGCCTTGACCGCGTCGACCCACGGCGTGAGCGCGGGGTCGGCCGCCACCTGCTTCTTGCGGACCTCTTCGGTGGGGGCGACGTAGGAGAGGGTGGTGTCGGTGTCGTACAGGTTGGTGGTGCTGGTCAGGCAGCTCGTGAGCTTGCTCGTGGTGGTGTAGCGGGCGGTGTCGCCCTGGACGGGGACGGTGACGAACTCGCCGCCCGTCGGGGCCGCGGCGGCGCCTCCACCGGAGGCGGGTATGGGCAGGACTCCGTAGTCGAAGCCGGCCTTCTTGGCGGCCGCGAGCTGCCACGTGCCGTTCTCGGCGAAGGCGTAGTCGCCGCTCGCGAACTCCTGCCAGCTGGTCGTCTGGGTGTTGTTGAGCACGGAGTTGGGGGCGTAGCCCTTGTCCAGCCAGCTCTTCCACAGGGACAGCGCGGAGACGGCCTGGGCGGAGTCGAGTTCCGTCAGCTTCGCGCCGGAGCCCCAGAACCACGGCAGGAACTGGAAGCTGCCCTCCTCGGTGCCGATCGCGGAGAAGGTGATGCCCTTCTTGCCCGCCTTCTCGGCCTTGTCCAGGGCTGCCGTCAGCGACTTCCAGTCCTTGACGGAGGCGATGTCGACGCCGGCCTCCTTCAGGACCTTCTTGTTGTAGTACAGCGCGAGAGTGTTGGCTCCGATGGGGGTGCCGTAGGTCTTGCCGCCCGACTGGCCGGCGGCGAGAAGGTTGGGGTCCACGGCGGAGGTGTCGAGCTTGTTGTCGCCGGTCGTGGTGAGCACGCCCGCCTCGGCGAGGGTCGACACCACCGGGTTGTCGACGATGAGGACGTCCGGGGAGTTGCCCTGCTGGGCCGCGAGCAGCGTCTTGTTGGCGAGGTCGCTGGTGTCGAAGCCGGTCCGCTTGACCTTCACACCGGCCTCGGCGCCGCAGGCGTCCAGCAGCTTCACCCAGGCCGAGCCCTTGGCGAACTGCGGGTAGGGGTCCCAGATGGTGTAGGTGCCGCCGTCCGCGCCCTTCGTGTCGGTGCTGCCCGAGCCGGAGGAGCAGGCGGTGCCGGCGGCGGCGAGGACCGTCGAGAGTGCCACTGCGGCGAGGCGCCGTCTGGAGGAGGTGGGCATGGCGGGTTCCTTCGTTCTTGGCACAGGGGTGCCGTGGCAGGGGCGACGTGGGGGAAGCGGGCACACCGGGGGGAGGCGGTGAGGGGGAGGGCGTGCTCGGAGAAGAAGGGTGGGAGAGGGAGGGGCGGGCCGGTGGTCAGGGCCGCTGGGAGCCGGAGGCGGGCCCGGTGCTGGCCCGCAGCGAGATGGGGGGTGTCAGCAGGTGGTGCCGAGCGGGGGCGCCGGACTGGTCGAGCCGTTCCACGAGCAGGTCGACGGCGCGCCGGCCCAACTCCTCCGCCGGTACGTCGGCTGCGGTGAGCTGCGGGGTGACCGTCTCCGCCCACCGGCTCGCCACCACTCCGGTGACGGAGAAGTCGCGCGGCACATGGCGGCCGGCCCGGGCCAGCCCCCGGTACAGACCGCCCAGCGCGGCCTCGTTCAGCGTGACCAGCGCGGTGGTCTCCGGGTCGTCGTGCAGGATCCGCTCCAGGCAGGCCTGGCCCGAGGCGGCGTCGTCGCCGCAGCAGTACGTGCGGACGGTCAGCCCGCGCTCGGCCGCGGCTTTGGTGAAGCCGTCCAGGCCGCGGTGCGCCGACTCGTACCCGGCCTTCAGCAGTTGCTCCGGACGGTTGACGAAGGCGACCCGGCGGTGGCCGAGGTCCGCGAGGTGGTGGACGCACGCCGCGGCCAGGGCCGTGTGGTCCAAGCCCACCCACCAGCCGTTCTCCGGGTGGGCGGTGCGGCCGATGGCGACGGCCGGGAAGTCCAGCGCGGCCAGGTGATCGGCCCGGTCGTCCTCCAGCCTGATCTCCATCAGGATGGCGCCGTCGACCCGCCGCTCCCCCAGCAGCCGCTGGAACGAGCGGTCGCTGTCCACGCCGCTCGGTGACAGCAGCACGTCGTAGTCATAGGCCGCGGCGGCCTCCACGACGCTGCCGATGAAGTCCAGCTGCATTCCGGTGTAGTGGTTTCCGGCCGGCGGGAAGACGAGGCCGATCGTGCTGGTCCGCCCGTTGGCCAGGGCGCGGGCGCTGGCGCTGGGCTGGTAGCCCAGTTCGTCGACGACCTGCTGGATCTTCCGACGGGTGTCCTCGGAGACCGGGCGCTTGCCGCTCAGCGCGTAGGAGACGGTGCTCCGCGAGACACCGGCACGCTTGGCGATCTCACCGATGTTCACGGCAACTCCTAGCTCGTCGAACCGGTTCGCTTGGCAGGAACGTAGGAACTGCCCGGACTCCTGTCAACACCCGTGCCGCAGTTCCCTGGTCGATCGGCCGCCCCGTCAAGAACCTCGTGTCGCAGGGATTGTCGGCCGAGAGCGCCGGTGCTAGCTTCGCGAACCGGTTCGACACAGCGATCCCTCCAGGCAGCGGTGCGGCAGACCCTCATGCCCCCATCCGCGAAGCCGCCGTACCCGCCACCCGACACAACGCCCCTGCTCCGCGCGCACCAGGCATCGAACCGGTTCGACGCACGCGCCGACCAGAACCGCTGCCCGACGCAGCGACGACACGACGACTGAGGACGCCATCCATGCCATCCGCTGACAGATTCACGCGGCGCCGGGCCCCGGCCGCCGTGGCGCTGACCCTCGGGGCGGGCCTGCTCGCCGCACCGGCCGTCCCCGCGCAGGCCGCCGAGGCACCCCGGCCCGCCGCCCGCTACTCCTTCGACCAGGACGACCTCGCCTCCGGGAAGATCACGGACAGCTCGGGCAACGGCCTGACGGCGACCCTGGTGAACGGCTCCACCGCCCGGTCGGTCGACGGCACGGCCGGAGGCAGGGCACTGTCCCTGCCCGGCGGTGCCCCGGCCTCCGACGGCGCGTACGTCCGCCTGCCCCGCCAGGTGATCGCCGGGACGACCGACCTGACCGTCTCCGCCCGGGTGAAGTGGAGCGGTGACACATCGCCCTGGCAGCGGATCTTCGACCTGGGCACGGACACCACCAAGTACCTGTTCGCCACCCCGTACAACGGCGGCGGGATGTTCCAGACCTCCGTGACCACCGGCGGCGGAGGCGCGGAAACCCAGGTCCGCGGCTACGCGAGCCTGCCCGCGAACGAGTGGCGGACGGTCACCGTCACCCTCGACACCACCGCCGGCCGGCTCACCACCTACCTCGACGGCGTGGCGGTCTCCTCCTCCGCGACCGGCATCAAGGCAGGGGACCTGCTGGACGGTTCGGCCACCGCCGCGGGCTACCTGGGCAAGTCCCTCTACCCGGACCCGTTGCTCAAGGGCGCCATCGACGACTTCACGGTGTGGCACGCGGCACTGAGCCCCGAGCAGGTGGCCGGTACGGTCGGTACCGTGCCGACCGTCCAGGAGCTCACACGGACGTCGTTCGACGTCCGCACCACCAGCGGGACCGCCCCGTCCCTGCCCGCCGCCGTCCGTTCCTCCTTCTCCGACGGCTACGACCGCGACGTCCCCGTCACCTGGGACGCCGTCCCCTCCGACAAGTACGCCGCTCCGGGCACCTTCACGGTCGCCGGAACCGCGGCCGGACGCGCGGTGAAGGCCACCGTCACCGTGGTCCGCGAGGGTCAGCTCACCGTCGACCTCGGCTCGAACACCGGCGCGTTCCACGGCGGCGCCTCGGGCACCCTCTACGGCGTGTACGGGCCGGACGTCCCCACCAACAACCTCATGGAGGGCATGGGCCTGCGCACCGTCTCCACCAAGGCGCAGGACGGACCACAGCACCCCGGTGCCGACGCCTTGGAGGTGGTCAAGCCGCTGGCCGACTCCACCGACGGTGATGTGTACATCTACATGACCGACATCCACCGCGGCTTCCCGTACCAGTGGCCGGGCGACACCCCCGCGGAGAAGCTCAAGCTCTACAAGGAGAAGATCGCCGAGCAGGTCGACCAGGTCCTGAAGCTGCCGGAGCGGTACCGGGACAACATCGTCTTCGTGCCGTTCAACGAGCCCGAGGGCAACATGTTCGGCACCGGCGAGTGGAGCTACGACAAGGTCAGCTGGCTGAACGACCCCGATGCCTTCTTCGCGGCCTGGGACGACGCGTACAAGCTGATCAAGGGCAAGATGCCCGATGCCCGCATCGCCGGGCCCAACACCAGCGTCCTCTACGACCAGGTGAAGGGCTTCCTCACCCACACCCTGGCCGCCGGAACGCTGCCGGACGTCATCACCTGGCACGAGCTGAGCCACCCTGAGGCGGTCCGCCAGAGCGTCGCCAAGTACCGGGCGTGGGAGAAGGACCTGTTCAAGGGCACCGACCGGGAAGGCACACAACTCCCGATCAACATCAACGAGTACGCCTTCAACTACCACACCTCCGTGCCCGGCCAGATGATCCAGTGGGTGTCCGCGATCGAGGAGTCCAAGGTCGACGCCGACATCGCGTACTGGAACATCGACGGCAACCTGTCGGACTCCGCGGTGCAGTCGAACCGCGGCAACGGGCAGTGGTGGCTGCTGAACTCGTACGCCTCGATGAGCGGCCACACGGTGAAGGTGACCCCGCCGTTCCCCGGTGAGAACTACACCATGCAGGGCGTCGCCACCCTCGACGAGAAGAAGAAGCAGTCCCGGCTGGTCTTCGGCGGGTCCACCGGCAAGGGCCACATCACCTTCGCGGGCGTCCCGAAGAAGGTCTTCGGCAAGCGCGTGCACGCCTGGGTGCGGGAGATCGAGTGGAGCGGGCAGGTCGGCGACTCGTCCGGTCCGAAGCTGCTCGCCGAGTCGAATCTGAAGGTCGGTGACGACGGCACGGTCGCCCTCGACTTCGGCGACGGCGCCCTGCCGAAGCTGAAGGAGTCCTCGGCCTACGAGATCGTGCTCAGCCCCGCCGGCGAGGCGAAGGGCACGCAGGCGCCGCCCGTGCGCTGGCAGTCCTCGTACGAGGCGGAGGAGGCCGCGCACACCGGCTCCGGCTGGTCGAAGAACGGCCCGGAGGGGTCACCGCGTGACGTGTCGAAGTTCTACACCTCCGGTGGCTACGACGTGGGCGGTC
Organism: Streptomyces sp. NPDC012466; assembly: GCF_042955215.1. Taxonomy (NCBI): domain Bacteria; kingdom Bacillati; phylum Actinomycetota; class Actinomycetes; order Kitasatosporales; family Streptomycetaceae; genus Streptomyces; species Streptomyces sp. NPDC012466. Next base: position 28,161 of record NZ_JBIBEQ010000018.1, read on the forward strand.
TGCGCACCGGCTCGGACGTCGCACTCGACTTCACCGTGGACGTGCCCGAGGACGGCACCTACGACCTGAGCGTCTTCGCCAATTCCCTCAACACGTTCGACAAGGTCAAGGAGCAGGGCCCCACCAACGTCTTCCTGCGCGTGGACGGCAAGGCGGGCAGCGAGCAGGAACTGCACCTGCCGCTCGGCTACAAGTGGGTCGTCTGGGACCACACCGACACCACGGTCGAACTGACCAAGGGCAAGCACACCCTGACGCTCGCCGCCAAGAGCGCCGACGGCAAGCGCGCCACGAAGGGCGACGCCATCGTCGACCGCCTCACCCTCTCCCTCCCCCGCGCCTCGGCGGACACACAGGTGTACGAAGGTGAACTGGCCTGGCCGGCCGGCGGAGCGCGCCCGGTCTACGACCTCCCGAAGCCGGCAGCAACCGGCTCGGGCGCGATGCGCCTGGCCAAGGGCCAGAGCGCGACGTTCTGGGTCTACTCGCCGGCCGACCGCGAGGCCACGCTGGAGGTCGACACCCTAGGCGGCACGGGCGCCCGGCTCTCCGTGAACGGCCATGACGTCCTGCGCCTGGCCAAGAACAGGAGTCGAGCGGCGGTCTCCCTCTCCGGCGGTGTCAACAAGGTCACCGTGACGGCAGGCGCGTCCACGACCCTCGTCGACCGCCTCACGGTCACACCGTCCGAGGGCACGCTGCCCGTGCGCACGTACGAGGCCGGGGACGCCACCCTCTCGGGTTCGGCCGCGCTCGCCCCGCTCTCCCTCGCCACCGGCGGCACGGCGATCACGGGCATCGGAGGGGCCCCCGGCAACGACAACACGGCCACGTTCACCGTCACGGCCGACCGGGCCGGCCTGTACGCGCTGCGCATCCGCTACTCCAACCCGGAGCAGTCGGAGGCCACCCACTACAACCCCGACCCGCTCGCCCGCCACGCCGACGTCAGCGTCAACGGCGGCACGGCGAGACGCGTCGGCTTCCCGCACAGCTTCCACCAGAACAACTTCTGGGAGCTGACCGTCCCGGTACAGCTGAAGAAGGGGAAGAACACGGTGGGCTTCCGCTCCGAGGAACTGCCCAACTTCGACGGCAGCACCTACGCCTCGGACACTTTCCCGGGCGTGCTGCTCCGCTCCCGCTACGCGCCGCTGATCGACCGGATCACGGTCGCGCCCTACGCGCGCGAGGTGCGCTGAACCGCTGACGCGCGGCGCCCGGGGCCGTCCTCCGACGGTCCCGGGCGCCGCGCCGCCGTGCCTCGTCACAGGGCCCCGCCCCTACGGCGTGGCCACCCCCGTCAGGGCGAGGAACTCGGCGCGGGAGCGCGCGTCGGAGCGCAGCAGGCCGAGCAGGGTGGAGGTCAGGGTGTCGGAGCCGGTGGCCCGGACGCCGCGCAGCGTCATGCAGGAGTGCTCGGCCTCGATGACCACGCCGACGCCCTTGGGTTCCAGATGGGCCTGCAACCAGTCGGCGACCTGCTTGGTCAGGCGTTCCTGGACCTGGGGCCGGCAGGCGAAGTGCTCGACGACACGCGCCAGCTTGGACAGGCCCAGGATGCGGGCGCCGGGCAGATAGCCGACGTGTGCGACGCCGACCACCGGCAGCAGATGGTGCTCGCAGACGGTCCGGACCGGAATGCGCCGGGCGAGGACGAGTTCGCCGTATCCCTCGTCGTTGGGGAAGGTGGTCAGGTCGAAGGGGCGTGGGCTGAAGAGTTCGGCGTAGGCGCGGGCCATCCGGCCCGGTGTGCCCCGCAGGCTCTCCGAGGCCGTGGAGATGCCGAGGGCGTGAAGGAACTGCCCTGCCGCCGCCTCCGCCGCGGCCAGGTCGACCCCGTCGGATTCGTGGACCACCCGCAGGGCGGGTCGTGCCGGTGGCGCCTCGTCGTCGAGCGGGTCGTTCCGCAGGGACGTCTGCACGGGGTGTTCGGTCATGTCAGCTGCTTCCGATGCCGAGGGCGGTGAGCGGGAGGTGCCGACGGCGGGGACCGCCTCGGTCTCTCCCGGCGGGTCGGGGGTGGCGGGGGCGCCCGCGAGGGCGCGGTGGACGGGGATCCGGCGGGCCGGCATCACGAATCCCGGCAGGGCGACCGGCAATGTCCATGAGGAGCTCCGAGGATGAGGACGGTGTGGGGGGCGGCCGGAACGCACCGGCCGTCGGGGCGCATGAGCGGAACCGCGTCATGCTCAGGAGCGGGAGCGGGAGCGGCCCGGTCTCCGGCCGGGTGTGTATCCCTCGGCCTGGGTGCTCTCGTCGGCGACGCGGACGCCGTAGCGGTAGGCGAGCTTGCCGCCCAGGAATCCCGAGACGCCCAGGACCGCCACGCTGAGGGCGGACAGGACGAGCCGGCCGGTGCCGACGCTTCCGCCGTCGGTGTGATCGCCGTGGCGCCACAGGAAGTTCACGACGTAGGCGGCCGTGACCAGCAGGTTCAGCGTCATGTGGACGAGGGCCGTGCGAAAGGCCGGGGTGGCGCGGGGAAGGGCGGACAGATGGAGGAACCCGACCATGGCCGCCGGCAGGGCACCGATCACCCCGACCGCGATCAACCACTCGGAGGCCTGGGTCAGGAAGCCCGGACGGCTCACGGCGTGGGACGCGATGTCGAACACCAGGCTGGTGACCCAGGCGCCGATCGGCACGGTCACCAGGATCGGATGGAACGGATGGCCGTACGGCCCGGCGAGCGCGGCGCTGACCGGGCGTTTCGCCTGAAGCTGTGACTCTCCGACCATGGTGACCTCCAGGAGTTTCACCAATGAGTCTTTGCTTTATTCGGGGGTCCCGTCAAGTGGTGCAGCCCAGAGCGGCGAAAGAATCCTTGTTCCCATGGGTGTGGGAGTTACCGTGGTCCCGTGGCTTCCGATCCGTCCGCGCAGGCCGGCCAGGCAGGCAGCGCCATCGACTCCGTCAGCGTCCTCAGCGAGGACTCGCGCCGGCGCATGTTCGCCTTCATCCGGCGCGCCCGGCGTGCCGTCACCCGCGACGAGGCCGCCGCCAGCGTCGGCATCTCCCGCAAGCTCGCCGCCTTCCACCTCGACAAGCTGGTCGACGCCGGCCTGCTGCGCGCTCGGTACGAGACGCCGGGCGGGACCCGCAAGGTCGGCAGGCAGCCGAAGGTGTACGAGCCCACCGACGCCCAGATCACCGTGAACATCCCCGACCGGCGCCACGAACTGCTGGCCGACCTGCTCCTGGACGCCGTCCTGACCGAGAGGGCCGGCGAGAACGCCACGCAGGCGGCGATGCGCGCCGCGGAGCAGCGCGGCCGGCGGGTGGGTGAGGCCGCACGCCACGAGACCCGCCCGGGGCGGTTGGGCGCCGAGCGCGGGCTGACCGTCTGCGAGCGCCTGCTGGACGGGTACGGCTACGAGCCCGTCCGGGAGACCCCGACCCGGCTCCGGCTGCGCAACTGCCCCTTCCATCCGCTGGCCGCGAAGGCGCCCGACCTGGTGTGCGGCATGAACCACGCCTTCCTCAGCGGCTGCCTCGAAGGCCTCGAGGTCAACGGCGTCCAGGCGGTCCTGGCGCCGGAGCCCGGGGAATGCTGCGTCCGGCTGGGCTCCGGCGACACCGAGCCCGCCGACGAGACGCCCGAGAGCGGCTGAGGGTCGCCGGGGGCGTACGCGCGAGAGCCCGCTCGTCCGGCGGGCAGGGCGAGCGCGCCGTCCGAAGGGGGAGGGCGAGCGCGCCGTCTGGAGGCTCTCCTGCGGTTGCCGCGGCTCTCGCTCCGGGTTACGACGTGATTACCGTACGTCAGCCGGGACCGCGGCGAACCCAGGGAGAAGTCACATGGCAGTGGAGATCAAGCCTCTGGTGAAACCCTCCAGGCTCAGACGCCGGGCGGGTCTGGCGGGCGAGTGCCTGGCGGAGTTCCTCGGGACGTTCGTCCTCATCTCCTTCGGGTGCGGTGTGGTGGCGATGACCGTCGCGGCGCTGCCCGGTTCAGGGCGCACCGAGGGGCCCACCGTCTTCTTCCTCGGCGCCGGCGACTGGCTGCTGATCACCTGGGGCTGGGCCATGGCCGTGATCCTCGGCATCTACGTGGCCGGCGGTGTCAGCGGCGCGCACATCAACCCGGCGGTGACCCTGGCGTTCGCCGTCCGCCGCAAGTTCCCCTGGGCCAAGGTCGTGCCTTACTGGGTGTCCCAGGTACTGGGCGCCCTGGCCGGAGCGGCCCTGGTCTACGCCGTGTACCACGACGCCATCAACGCCTTCGACGCCGCCATGAAGGGACCCAAGACCAACGGCCACACCCTCGCCTCCTTCTCGATCTTCGCCACGTTCCCGGCGCCGTACTTCAACGGCGGGATCTGGGGTCCGCTGATCGACCAGGTCGTCGGCACCGCCTTCCTGGTCATGCTGGTGGTGGCTCTCATCGACCTGCGCAACACGGCCGTGAAGGCGAACCTCGGCCCGCTGATCATCGGCTTCGTGGTGGCCGCCATCGGCATGTCCTTCGGCGCCAACGCGGGGTACGCCATCAACCCGGCCCGTGACTTCGGCCCGCGGCTGTTCACCTGGATGGCGGGATGGGAGGACCTGGCGTTTCCGGGCAGCCTGTCAGGGGCCTTCAGCGACTACTGGTGGATCCCGATCGTCGGCCCGCTCGTCGGCGGCGTGATCGGCGTACTCGTGTACGACCTGTTCATCGGCGACGTGCTCCACGCCCGCGCTCAGCAGGGCGAGGTACCGGAGCCCGGGCGGACGCGTCCCACCACCTCCGACGACGAGTGACGCCCCGCGGGAGACCGGTCCGCATGCGCGCGGACGGCCCTCGGCAGGGACGCCCTCAGGCCGTGAGGGCGCTGACACCCAGGGCGAGGAGCGCGAGGACCTTGACCGCCTCGGCCGCGATGTAGAGGAGATGAGCGCGCGACCGGGGCAGGTCCTCACCGGCGAGGATCCGGTCGGAGCGGCGGTTGAGGCCCGGCCGGATCACGAGGAGTTGCGCGGCCAGCACGACCACCGCGCCACCGGCCGGCACGACGACGGACACAGGAGGGTCACCGGCCGCGACCGCCCCGGTCACGGCGACGGCGAACACCGTCTCGACGCGGTTGAGCGCCCGGAAGACGAGCCGGCCGATGCCGAGGCCCACGGGCACGGTCACACCGGGCGCCCGGAACTTCAGCGGCGCCTCCAGGAAGGAGATCGCCAGCACCATCCCCAGCCACACAAAAGTGAGGCCGCTGTCACCGCGCCTGCGACATCCATCCGTGCTCCCCTTCACTCCGGTTCGCTCACGCGCCCGCCCGCCGGGACGAACGCGGCCGATGCTAGATTTTCCGTGTATCCGCCCGTGAACGGCGCGGATCGCCTGCCGAGCAGGTGAACCGGCCCGGGGCAGGCCCGTATCGGATGGTGGCATGACCCATGACTGACTCTCAGGCGCCCCTCGACCCGGCCGACGCTCCCGTTCCGCGGGTCCTGTGCAACACCGCGTCACTCGCCGCGGCCGGCCCGGCATCGACCGGCGCCCTGTGGCGACTGGCCGAGACCGGCCGCCAGTTGGACGCCAACCTCATCCGCGTCCCGCCCCGGACGTCCATCGACGCCCACGCCGAACCCGACCTCGACGTCCTCCTGCTCGTCGTCGCCGGCGACGGCACCCTCGGCTCCGCGGCCGGGCCGAGCCCGCTGGAGTCCGGCAGCCTGGTCTGGCTGCCGCACGGCAGCGTCCGCAGCGTGGCCGCGGGCGAGAGCGGCCTGTCGTACGTGACGGTGCACCGCCGCCGCCCCGGCATGCAGATCCAGGGCCGGCCCGGCGCGTGATACCGGCAGGACGAACCTGACCGGGTTGGCACCGCGCGCCCGGGGGACAGCCGCGACCTCCGGGTGCTCGGCGGCGCCCGCCCCGGCCTGACGCGGACCCTGACGCTCGCCGAGCCGGACGCCCCGGCCACCACGACAGAACCGGCTCACCGCACCGGGATCTCCATGGCCGGGGTCTCCCCGTGTCTGACGGCCATCTCACGGCCCTGCGCCGCGCCGGCTTCGTCACCGCCCACCAGGCCGACCGCTCGGTGCGTACGCACGCACCGCCATCACCGAAACCGTCCTGACAGCGGGTCAGGAGCGGCGAGGGGATTCAGCGGTCTCCTGCGGTCGAGGCCCGCGCGGGCACCGGGGCGAGCACGAGTATTGACGGTGGTACTCCACGCGCCCTACGGTCCCATCCGGCACCACGAACGTCGTTCGACATATCGATCGAGGGCGGTGAAGGGCGACTCCCTCCGGAAGCCGGGCACGACGCCCCGGACGTGACGACGGGCCGGCGACTGCGTCCGCACCGACGTCGGCACCGACCGGGTCAAAAGGCCCACCGCCGTGAAGGACCAACCGGTGACGGCACCGCCCAGGAACGGGCACCCGCGCGTGCCGCATACCCCGACCCCTTCCGGACGACTCCCCGCACCACCTCCGCAGCACAGGCAGTTCGGCATCCCCCCGCACTTCCCCTTGGAGAAGAACATGAGCGCGAACCCCCACCTCTCCCGCCGCGGCCTGCTCGGCATGACCGCCGCCGTACCGCTCGCCCTGGCCCTCGGCACCGGTACCGCCCACGCCGCCGACTCGGCGTACGCGATGGTCTACTTCACCGAGTCCACCAAGCTCGGTGACGGCACCGACTACGGCCTGCACCTCGCCGTCAGCCCCGACGGGCTCAACTGGACGCCGCTCAACCAGCACAATCCCCTGGTCACCCCCACCGCGGGCGCGCTCGGGCTGCGCGATCCGTTCCTGATGCGCAAGCAGGACGGCACGTTCGTCGTGCTCGCCACCGATCTCAAGGGCACCGACTGGAACTACAACAGCCAGTACATCCACGTCTGGGACTCGGCCGACCTGCGCACCTTCACCGGTTATCGGCGGCTGAAACTGCACGACATGGCCACCCACAGCTGGGCACCCGAGGCGTTCTGGGACGCGGGCCGGCGCCAGTACGCGGTGATCTACTCCTCGGTCAACTCCAGCGGCCACAACGTGATCATGGTCAACTACACGACCGACTTCGTGACCGCCTCCGCCCCGCAGGTCTTCTTCGACCCCGGCTACGACGTCATCGACGGTGACATGGCCGTGGGCGTGAACGGCTACAACTACCTCTACTTCAAGAAGAACCAGACACTGGTGGGGGCCAGATCCACCACCCTGGACCCGGGCAGCTTCACCGAGTTCAGCACCGGCGTGGCGCACGGCGGCACCGAGGCACCGACCCTGGTGAAGTCCCTGACGTCCGGCACCTGGTGGCTGTGGGGCGACACCTACACGCCCAACGGCGTCTTCTACGCCTGGCAGTCCGGCAACCTGGCCTCCGGCACCTGGACGGCTCTCGACCAGAAGAGCTACACCCAGCCGGTCAACTCAAAGCACTGCGGCATCGCGACGATCACCGCCGCCGAATACGACAACCTGCTCGCGAAGTGGGGCGCGCCGGCCTGGAACCGGCTCAAGTCCTACAACTTCCCGGCCCGTTACGTCCGCCACTCCGACTACCTGGGCCGTATCGACGAGTACCCGATCGAGCCGTACAAGGACTCCCTGTGGACGCTGGTCCCGGGACTCGCCGACAGCTCCGGGGTCTCCTTCCGGTCCGTCAACTACCCGACCCGCTACCTGCGGCACTACAACTACGCACTCCGCCTCGACGCCAACGACGGCACGTCGACGTTCGCCGCGGACGCGACGTTCCACCGCACGGCGGGCCTGGCGGACGCGAGCTGGTCCTCCTTCCGCTCGCACAACAACCCGACCCGCTACATCCGTCACACCGACTACGCCCTGCGCATCGACCCGATCTCCACGACGACCGAGCGGCAGGACGCGACCTTCCGCGTCGGCTACTGAACCCCCGGGAGGCCACGGAGCGGGAATCCGCGGACCTCAGGGCGCGGGAGACCGAGGGAGGCGCTGCCCGAGCGTGGCAGCGAACTCCTGCGCCCGGGACAACTGCGTGCGCAGGTCCTCGACCCGCTGCTGCGCGGCCCGCTCGAAGCCGCGCAGCCGGTCCAGCAGTTCCTCGCGCTCCCCGGGCGGCGGTTCCTCGTCCGAGTCGAGACGGTCGGTGACCTCCAGGAGGGAGCGCATCTCGTCGAGGGTGAACCCGAGGGGCTTCATACGGCGGATGACCATGAGGCGGGCGACGTCGGCTTCGGTGTAGAGGCGGAAGCCGCCCTGGGAGCGGGCCGAGGGGATGACGAGACCGGTTTCCTCGTAGTGCCGGATCGTGCGCAGCGACAGCTCGGTCCGGGCGGCGACCTCACCGATCTGCATGTGCTCGCTGTTCACCTGATGCCTTCCTCGTCGCTCGCCGCCGCCTGCGGACGGCCACGCCCATCTCTACCCTAACGTTAGGGTAGGGTCGCGGTGGTACCGGACCGGCTGATGGCCGTGCCGATCCGCGGTGCGGGACGTGGTCCCGCGTCCGTCAGCGGGGTCGGGGCCGACGAAGCCCCCCTTCTCCCGCAGAACACCCCCGCTGCCCGCCGGCCTCGTGGCCGGCCGCGCCGGTCGTCCCCGTCTCCCCGTCCTCCCCGCGCGCCCGCCGTCACCGGGCGGGCCCGAGCACGTCAGGTTCCCCTCGTCTTGTCTTCCTCCGCACCGTCCCCGGCCGTACGGCTGCGCGGCTTCCGGCGTCCGTCCTGGCTGTCCGATCCGAAGGTGCTGCGCACCGAGGTGCTGGCCGGCCTGGTGGTCGCCCTGGCGCTGATCCCTGAGGCGATCTCGTTCTCGATCATCGCCGGTGTCGACCCGGCGATCGGACTGTTCGCCTCGTTCACGATGGCCGTGACCATCGCGGTCGTCGGGGGCCGGCCGGCGATGATCTCCGCGGCCACCGGTGCCGTCGCCCTGGTCATCGCCCCGCTCAACCGCGAACACGGCTTCGGCTACCTCGTCGCGGCGGTCATCCTCGCCGGGGTCTTCCAGATCGTCCTCGGGGCGCTCGGCGTCGCGAAGCTGATGCGGTTCGTACCGCGCAGCGTGATGGTCGGATTCGTCAACTCCCTCGCCATCCTCATCTTCCTGGCGCAGGTGCCGGAGATGACGGGCGTGCCGTGGCCCGTCTATCCGCTGCTCGCGGCCGGGCTGGCGCTGATGGTGTTCTTCCCGAAGGTGACGTCCGTGGTGCCGGCGCCGCTGGTGTCCATCGCCGTCCTCATGGTCATCACGATCGCCGCCGGGATCGCCGTGCCGACCGTGGGTGACAAGGGCGACCTGCCGTCCTCCCTGCCCCTGCCCGGGCTGCCGGACGTGCCGTTCACCCTGGACACGCTGACGACCGTCGCGCCGTACGCGCTGGCCATGGCGCTGGTCGGGCTGATGGAGTCGCTGATGACGGCCAAGCTGGTCGACGACATCACCGACACGCATTCCTCCAAGACCCGGGAGTCGGTCGGGCAGGGCGTCGCCAACATCGTCACCGGCTTCTTCGGCGGCATGGGCGGCTGCGCCATGATCGGCCAGACGATGATCAACGTGCGGGTGTCCGGTGCGCGTACCCGGTTGTCGACGTTCCTGGCCGGTGCGTTCCTCATGGTGCTCTGCGTCGTCTTCGGGCCGGTCGTCTCCGACATCCCGATGGCCGCGCTGGTCGCGGTGATGGTGATGGTGTCGGTGGGGACCTTCGACTGGCACTCCGTCGCGCCGAAGACGCTGAAGCGGATGCCGGCCGGGGAGATCACCGTCATGGTGGTCACCGTGGCGTGTGTGGTCGCCACGCACAACCTCGCCATCGGTGTCGTCGTCGGCTCCGTCACCGCGATGGTCATCTTCGCCAAGCGGGTCGCCCACCTCGCCGAGGTCACCCCGGTCGCCGGCTCCGACGGCACCTCGGTCGTCTACCGCGTCACCGGTGAACTGTTCTTCGCGTCCTCCAACGACCTCGTCGGCCGGTTCCGGTACGCCACCGACCCCGACAGGGTGGTCGTCGACCTGTCCGCCGCACACATCTGGGACGCCTCCTCCGTGGCCGCCCTGGACGCCGTCGAGACCAAGTACGCCCAGCGCGGCAAGACCGTCGAGATCATCGGCCTGAACGAACCGAGCGCCCGGATGCACCGGACCCTCAGCGGCGAACTCACCGGCAACTGACCGGGCGCGGGCGGACGCGGTCAGCGTCCGCGGCATCAACGAGGGCACCTGCATCCATGCGCCGAGCACCACGAACCGCCCCACGATCATCGGCCGGATCAGCTCCTGGGACGAGGTGCCGGTGTCCTGCCAGGTCCCGGGCCGGTCGGCCGGCGGCAACCCCTACTGGCTGATGGTCGCGCCCCGGGGCTGGACCAAGTACGGAAAACATGTCCAGCCATGACGTCGAGAACAACACCAACTGGATCGACGGGGTACCCGGGATCAACGGCTGTGTGATCCAGTACGCGTCTCGTCGCGGGACGCGAACCTCGAGAGGGAGGCAGTTTCCATGCGAGGAGCGGTGAGCCGGATCCTGGTGACCGGTTCCGCGGACGGTCTGGGGCGTGCCGCTGCGGAGGCGTTGCTGACCGCAGGGCACCACGTGGTGGTGCACGCCCGGAACGAGGAGCGCGCTGCTGCCCTTGAGGAGCTGTCCGGTCGTGGGGCACAGCTCGTGGTGGGCGACTTCGCCGACCGTGACGCCGTACGGAAGGTCGCCGACGAGCTGAACGCCTCGAGGCCGCTGGACGCCGTCATCCACAACGCCGGGGTGTGGAGCGGACCGGCGGTCATGCCGGTCAACATCGTCGCGCCGTATCTGCTGACCGCCCTGCTGCGGGGGCCGCGCCGGCTGGTGTACCTGAGCAGCAATTCGCATCTCGGCGGCCGTCCGTCACTGGACGGGGCCGACTGGCGGGGCGAGAGCGCGGGGTCGTACGCCGACAGCAAGCTCTTCGTCACCACGCTCGCGGCCGCGGTGGCCCGGCTGCGCCCCGGGGTGCTGAGCAACGCCGTGGACCCCGGATGGGTGCCGACGAGGATGGGCGGGCCGAGCGCGCCGGACGACCTGGAACTCGGCCACCAGACGCAGGAGTGGCTGGCGTCGAGCGACGCACCGGAGGCCCTGACCACCGGTGGGTACTGGTACCACGGCCGCCGGCTGGAGCCGCATCCCGCCGTCCACGACACGGCGTTCCAGGACCGGCTCGTGCGGGTGCTGGCCGAGGAGACGGGCGCCGCGCTCTGAGCGGACGGCTCCCCCTCATCGGCCTCGGCGCCCGCGAGTGGCTCCGCCACACCTCGGGTGACGAGCGGCTCGTGGTCGAACCGGTCGGCGTGGACGGTGCCCGCAGCGGCGTGCGACGGCCGTACCGGTTGACAGCTCCTCGGCCCGGGCGCGGGTGCCCGTGGAGGCCCCGGACCTGCCGTTGCTCACCGCGGACACGCCGGGTACGCGGTCCCCACCGGGTACCCGTCCGGTGCTCTTCACATGGGAGGGACCGGGCGGGGCACCCGATGGCCGTCGCCTACCGGAAGAGCCGAGCGGGGAGCCTCGTGATGAACGCCGACGACGCTGACAAGCTGCTGGACGGACTGACCGTGGACGACAGTCGACGCGAGCAGCCGATCGTGCTCGACGGAGACGGGCGCCCCATCCGGACGTGGCAGGAGAACTATCCGTACGACCGCAAGGTGGGCCGCAAGGAGTACGAGCGGGCCAAGCGCGTCCTGCAGATAGAGATGCTGAAGCTCCAGCGGTGGGTCAAGGACACCGGCGCTCGGGTGATCGTCGTGTGCGAGGGGCGTGACGCGGCGGGCAAGGGCGGCACGATCCAGCGGTTCATCGAGCGGCTCAACCCGCGGGGCGCACGCGTGGTCGCCCTGGACAAGCCCACCGAACGCGAGTCGGGCCAGTGGTACTTCCAGCGGTACATCGCACATCTGCCGACGGCCGGGGAGATCGTCTTCTTCGATCGCTCCTGGTACAACCGGGCCGGCGTGGAGCGCGTGATGGGCTACTGCTCCAAGGAACAGTACGAGCTGTTCCTCGACCAGTGCCCGGCCTTCGAGCGGATGCTGGTCGACGACGGCGTCCTGCTGGTGAAGTTCTGGTTCTCCGTGTCCCGCTCCGAGCAGCGCACACGCTTCGCGATCCGGCAGGTCGATCCCGTGCGCCAGTGGAAGCTCTCCCCCACCGACCTGGCCTCGCTGGACCTGTGGGACGACTACACCGAGGCGAAGGTGGACATGTTCCGCGCCACGGACACCGCACACGCCCCCTGGACCGTGGTCAAGAGCAACGACAAGAGGCGCGCGCGGCTGGAGACCATGCGCAGTCTGCTGTCGCGCATCGACTACGCCAGCAAGGACCGCGAGGCGGTCGGCTCCCCCGACCCCCTCATCGTCGGTGCGGCCGACACCCTTCTGGAGCCCGGTGAGGAGGACACCACACTGTCACCCACTCCGCTGTCCCCCGGTGCCGGCGGACCCGGCAACCATCCCGCGACGGCCTGACCGCCTCCGGGCCCTCCCGCACGGGGCGAGGGGGCCCGGTCGGCGTCAACGCTGGGCGGCGGCTCGTGTTTCCGTGCGGTGGTCGTAGTACGCCCAGACGGCCACCGCCAGCACGGCGGTGAGCCCCACCGTCACTACCCGCAGGGCGCCACTGGTCAGGTAGGCGACGAGACCGGTGAGCCCCGCTCCGCCCAGCATGATCAGGCGGCTGAAGAAGCGGTTCTCGGGCGGCTGGGGGTCTTCGCGGTCCTTGAGGTCGTGCAGGGCGTCATGAGCCGGATGCGCGGAGCCCCGCCGGGAACGGGCGCGGTAGGCCAGTCCGTAGCTGATCAGCGCGTACAGCGCGAGAGCGCCCAGGACCCAGAGCCAGACGTAGGGGTCGTCACTCGATCCACGTGCCAGGTACACGACACTTCTCCTCGGAAGCGAACCTCACCGGGTGAGCAGAACTCGACTGCTGCGGCGGTCCTACCGGTCTGCGCCGGCGCCGGCGCCGGTACCGCCCTCGGGGTCGGCGGGGCGGAAGCATGCCGTCACCGTCTTGCCGTGCCGCTGGCAGCTGATCTCCCACTCGTCGGCGAGCTGCCGCACGATGGACACCCCGCGGCCGGAGGCCTCTCCCGGCTCGGGTTCGCGCTGGCGCGGCAGCGTCGGGTCCTCGTCGTGGACGCTCACATGGAGGCAGTCGCCGTCCCACGTGAGGACCAGGTGCGCGTCACTGTGCGCGTGGATGTGCGCATTGGTGATCAGCTCGGACACGGCCAGCACGATGGCGTCCACCGTGTCCGGCTCGGCGGCGGCCCACGGCAGGGAGTCGAGCCGCTCGCGCGTCCACTCCCGTCCGGCGCGGACGCCTTCGGACATACGGAACGAGTGCGCCCATCCCATCGCCTTCACTGCCACTCCCCCGGTCCCCTCTCCGTTGTCCGCACAGTCAGTGCTGAGACCGTGTACCCGGTCCCCGCCCTGACAGGCATGAGGACGTCCGCGTCACCGGACTCGGCTTCGGCGACGCGGGGGCGGCGGGTCTCCCGCAGCCCCTCCGGATCGATCCGGCCTCCCCCGGACAGCCCCGGTGATGACCCGGCTACGGGCGCGGCGGCATCAGCGCCATGCTGCTGGACGAGTCGATGGGCTGGGCGTGCGCGAGCCGGGACCGGTGGCCCGTCGCGCCTCGCGGAGCGAGCAGGACCCGCCCCGATGCGGATGGTGGGCGGGCCCTGCTCGTGCGCACCATTGTCGGGACCGCACCGGTGGGTGGGCCACGCGTGAGATCCGTCGATGTGCGCGCGGCGCGCACACCCCGCGCGCACGGCGTACATCCCGCGCACGTCCCGCGCCCCAGACACCACCCCAGGGCGCTGCCGCACGCCGCGTCACACGGTCCGGTGCCGCATCGCGCCGCCCCGTCACCCCTTGGCGCCGCCCTCTCGTCACATGGCACGGCCCGCTACGGGTACGCGCTCCGCATGACCAACGGCGAAACCGAAGACGACGACCGGGCCCACAAGGTGGAGAACGCCGAGGCGGAGCGGGCTGCCGCCCGTCCCTTCGGCTATCCGCATCCGGAACGTCGGGCCGGAGTGCGCGCCACCCGGCACATCAGCCGCGAGCAGGCCGACGCCGACAGCGTTCCCGGCGTCCCCGGCGGCTACGGCACCACGAGCGGCGGCCAGGCCGGCGGCCGGGGCACGCCGCGGCCGGGTGGTGAGGACACCACCGAGGAGTCGGGCGTGAGCGACGCCGCCCAGGGGCGGGAGCCGCGTCCCGACCGGGGAGGTGATGACTCGTAAGTACGTACGTCACCGGCGCACGGAGCCGGGTGCGACCCCGGGTAGCACCCGCCGGTCTGCGGCGACGATACTGGCAGACGCACGTACCCCCGCTCACAGATGGACCCATGCAGACCTCCCTCACCGCCCGCTCCATGACTCCCGCCACGGTGTGGCCGGCGCGCGGCCGCCATGCCCCGGGATCCGCGGAAGACGTTCTCCGGCGCTCGCTCCAGCAGCGCAAGGACAGTCAGGCCATCGACGACTTCCTGGAGTTGCCCGTAGACGGCGCCGCCCCGGCGGAGCGGGTCTTCGAGGCGCGCTGGCGGGCCGGCGACGACGTGACCGTGCGCGCCCGATTGAGCGTGAAGCCCGCCGCGGGCGACGTGCCCGGGCAGGAGTGGATCCTGGTCGCCGAGGCCGAGGCGCCGTGGGACGAGGCGTGGCCCTCCCCCACCGCCCTGTTCTGGCCGGAGGAGCCGGACACCGCCTGGGAGCAGGATCCCGGCACACGGCTGGCCCTGGGAGAGATCAACCCGCTGCCCCGGGACGACAAGGAGATCCGCCGCCTGCTGAGGAACGCGGTGCGCGGCGGATGGCACATCCACGTGGTCGTCCACGAGGCGATGACCACCGACGACCGGGGGCGTACGCCGCTGGCACGGTGGCTGCCTCCGGGCCTGCGCCACCGTGTGGTGGAGCATCACGCCGCCCCGCAGCAGCTGCGCGGCCTGAACTGGGCGCTGCGGGACCTCGATGTGCAGGTGCCCCGTGGTGGAGCGGTGGTACTGCCCGGTGTCCCGGCGCCGGAAGGTTACGACGCCCAGGACTTCTCCGTGCGCGCGGTCTTCCTCGACGGTTCCGAGCCGGCCGACCTCGTCGACGCCGTGAAGCGGTTCGCCGCGCTCCCGAGGCCCCTGCCCGACGGCGCCGAGGACGCCCTCACCGCGCTGCGGGAGGACTGGCACCTGCTGACGCTCCAGGAGGAACTGGAACGTCAGCGCGCTCTGGTGGCCATGTACGCCGAGGCGCTGGAAGCCATGACGAAGTCCCGTGACCTGTACCGGGAGGCGGCCGAAAGCGCCCACGAGGCCCTGGCCGCCTACCAGGAGTCCGCGGGCATCGCTCCCGTCGGACCGCAGCCGTCCGGTCCGCCCCCGGTGTCCCCGCTCCAGCAGCTCACACGGACTTTCGAACGCTTCAAGGTCAAGCGCCCCGCGATCGCGGCCGGTGACGAGGAGAGCGCCACGGCCCGGCACGTGGCGTCGGAGCGCTAGCGCCTTCCTGCGTGCGACGCACGGGTCACATGTGTCAGTCGTGCCCTCCTGGATACGCGGTCCCCACGGCATCACGGCCCGCCCGGGAAGGTCCTCCACGACATGGGCAACCACCAGCACCACTCGCAGACCACGCTCCGCGTCAACGGCAAACCCCACACACTCACCCTCGACCACCGGCGGGTCCTGCTGGACCTGCTCCGGGAGGACCTCGACCTCACGGGCGCCAAGAAGGGCTGCGACCACGGCCAGTGCGGAGCCTGCACGGTCCTGGTGGACGGGCGGCGCGTCAACAGCTGTCTGCTGTTCGCGGTCGCTCTGGACGGCTGCGAGGTCACCACCGTCGAAGGTCTGTCCGACGACGGGGAGGAACCGCATCCGCTGCAACGGGCCTTCATGGAGCGCGACGCGTTCCAGTGCGGCTACTGCACCCCGGGCCAGATCTGCTCCGCCGCCGGCCTGCTCGCCGAGGCGGCGGCCGGCCACCCCTCGCACGTCACCGACCCGGCGGCACCCTCGGGTGAACCGGTGCCGCTGGACCGGGAGGAGATCCGGGAGCGGCTGAGCGGCAACCTGTGCCGGTGCGGGGCCTATCCGCGGATCGCCGAGGCCGTGGAGGACGTGATCCCGTGAAGGAGTTCGCCTACGTCCGCGCCGGCAGTGTCCAGGAGGCGACCTCCGCGTACGCCTCGCATGCCGGCGCCCGCTACCTCGGTGGCGGCACCAACCTCGTCGACCTGATGAAGCTCGGCGTCGAGACGCCCACCGCCCTCATCGACGTCACCCGCCTGCCGCTGGACGCGGTGGAGGAACTGCCCGACGGCGCGCTGCGCATCGGGGCGATGGTCCGCAACAGCGACCTCGCCGCCCACCCCCTCGTCCGCGACCGGTACCCGGCCTTGTCGCAGGCCCTGCTCGCGGGCGCCTCCGGGCAGTTGCGCAACGCGGCGACGACCGGCGGGAACCTGCTCCAGCGCACCCGGTGCCCGTACTTCCAGGACCTGTCGAAGCCGTGCAACAAGCGCGAGCCCGGCAGCGGCTGCGGCGCGCGGGACGGCGTCCACCGTGATCACGCGGTGCTCGGGCACTCCGCGCACTGCATCGCCACCCACCCGTCCGACATGGCGGTGGCCCTCGCCGCTCTCGACGCGCGTGTCGAGCTGGACGGGCCCGGGGGCGCCCGGAGTGTCCCGGCGGCCGACTTCCACCGGCTGCCCGGAGACACGCCGGAGCAGGACACCGAGATCCGCCCCGGTGAACTCGTCACCGGCGTGGTGCTGCCGGCCGCCACGGCCGGCCTTCCGTCGGCGTACCGCAAGGCCCGCGACCGGGCCTCGTACGCCTTCGCGCTCGCCTCCGTCGCGGTCGTGCTGCGCCTGGAGGACGCGGTCGTCGGCCATGTGGGGCTCACCTTCGGGGCGCTGGCCCACCGGCCCTGGCGCGCCCGGCGTGCGGAGGAGGCGCTGCGGGGCGCCGCTCCCACCCGTGCGGCGTTCGAGCACGCCGTCGAACTGGAGCTGTCCGCGGCGCAGCCGCTGCGCGACAACGCCTACAAGGTGCCGCTCGCCCGCAATCTCGCCGTGGACGTGCTGTCCCGGCTGACGGACACCGCGCTCACCGGGAGGGCCTCATGACCGGCGGTCCGGGCGCCCCCGCCGAGCGCCGGGAGGGACGCGAGAAGGTCGGCGGCACCGCCCGCTACGCCGCCGAGTTCCCCATGCCGGGCCGGGCCCAGGCCTGGCCCGTGCCCGCGAGTGTGGCCCGGGGCCGGGTGGCCGGCGTCGACACGGCGGCAGCCCTGGCCGTGCCCGGCGTGATCGCCGTCCTCACCCACGAGGACGCGCCGCGCCTCGCGGAACCGGACGATCCCACGCTCGCCGTGCTCCAGAGTCCCCGGGTGCCGCACCGCGGATGGTTCGTGGCCCTGGTGGTGGCCGAGACCCTGGAGGCGGCCCGGGCCGGTGCCGCCGCCGTCCGCGTCGCCTACGACACCGAGGAACACGACGTGGTCCTCACCGCCTCACATCCGGGTGTGTACGTGCCCGAGGAGGCCAACGGCGGTCATCCGGCCGTGCGGGAACAAGGCGACCCGGACGGGGCGTTCGGTTCCTCGACGGCCCGGGTGGACGTCGCGTACCGGGTACCACCGCTGCACAACCACCCCATGGAGCCGCACACCAGCACCGCACACTGGGAGGACGGCCGGCTCACCGTCCACACCTCCAGCCAGGGCACCGGTGCCGTACGGGCCGTGCTCGCCGGGCTGTTCGACCTGCCCGAGGAGCGGATCGTCGTCACCGCCGAGCACGTCGGCGGCGGCTTCGGGTCCAAGGGCACGCCACGACCCGACGTGGTGCTCGCCGCCCTGGCGGCACGCCGGACCGGGCGGCCGGTGACGGTGGCCCTGCCGCGCCGCTACCTGCCCGCCGTCGTGGGGCATCGCGCCCCGACCCTGCACCGGCTGCGGCTCGGAGCCGGCCGGGACGGCCGTCTCACGTCCCTCGTGCACGAGATCACCACGCACACCTCCCGCATCAAGGAGTTCGTGGAGCAGGCGGCGGTGCCCGCGCGAGTGATGTACGCCGCGCCCCACAGCCGCACGGTGCACCGGGTCGCGGCCCTCGACGTGCCGTCCCCGTCGTGGATGCGGGCACCGGGCGAGGCTCCCGGCATGTACGCGCTGGAGTCCGCCATGGACGAGCTCGCCGGCGAACTCGGCATGGACCCGATCGAGGTGCGCGTCCGCAACGAACCGGACGTCGAACCCGACAGCGGCAAGCCGTTCAGCAGCAGGCATCTGGTCGAGTGTCTGCGCGAAGGCGCCCGGCGCTTCGGATGGGACGACCGCGATCCCCGCCCGGGCACCCGCCGGGACGGGCCCCTGCTGCTGGGGACGGGCGTGGCGGCGGCGACCTACCCCGTCATGGTGGGCCCCTCCACGGCGGCGGCCCGGGCGCTGCCCGACGGGACGTTCCTGGTGCGGATCAACGCCACCGACATCGGGACCGGCGCCCGGACCGTGCTCGCGCAGGTCGGTGCCGAAGCCCTCGGCGTGCCGCTGGAGCGGGTGCGGATCGAGGTCGGCAGCACCGAACTCCCCTCCGCGCCGCTGGCCGGCGGCTCCTCCGGCACCGCCTCCTGGGGCTGGGCGGTCCACGACGCGTGCGCCGGGCTGGCCCGGCGGCTCGCCGAGCACACCGGGCCGCTGCCCGAGCAGGGCCTCGAGACCCGTGCCGACACCCGGGGCACGGCGGACGCCGAGAGCGACTTCGCACGGCATGCCTTCGGGGCGCACTTCGCCGAGGTCGCCGTGGACACGGTCACCGGCGAGGTGCGGGTCGGCCGGCTCCTCGGGGTGTACGCGGCGGGCCGCATCCTCAACGCCCGTACCGCGCGTTCCCAGTTCGTCGGCGGCATGACGATGGGCCTGGGCATGGCACTGACCGAGGGCAGCACCATGGACGCCGCGTTCGGTGACTTCACCGAGTCGGATCTGGCGTCGTACCACGTGCCCGTGCACGCCGACGTCGCCGAGATCGAGGCGCACTGGCTCGACGAGGAGGACTCACGTCTCAACCCCATGGGCAGCAAGGGGATCGGGGAGATCGGCATCGTCGGGACGGCCGCCGCGATCGGCAACGCGGTCCACCACGCCACGGGCGTCCGGTTCCGCGAACTCCCGCTCACACCCGACCGGGTGCTGACGGGTCTGCTCGATCGCCGTGCGCGGAAGGCGGTGTGAGAGGGGTCGGTGCCGACCGGGCGTACCGCGCCGCGCGAAACGGACAGATCCCGGCCCGCTGCCGGGCTGTGGCCGGTGGCGCCGACGATCAGCGGGCGCCCCGGCCGACGAGCCCGCCGCTGCCCGCACCAGCCCTCCGTCCGGGCCGGGTGAGCAGCGGCTCCTCGGCATGACCCCGGCGTTCACGACGGGTCGCGGCCGAGCACGGCGGGCAGCCGGTCGGCCGCGGGGACGCCGTCTCCCCCGTCGATCCGCCGGGGGAGCGGGGCGCCGCCTCCTGCGGCCATGAGTGGACCGGACCGGCCGACATCAGTGGCTCGGTCCGGTCCGGCCGGAGGGGATGCTCCGGGCCTCACTCCGCCATGCCGTGGGCCTCGGACGCCGGCGCTGCCGCCCACTGTCTGGCGGCGATGGGGGCCAGCACGCGGAACACCAGCGCGACCAGGGCCAGCAGCGCCGCGCACACGGCGACTCCGGCGGCGAGCCACGGCGGGGCGAGCGCCAGGTCGACGGCCCGGGACAGGGACGCCGACGGGTAGGAGTTGCCGTAGGCCTGTGCCCCGGCCAGCACTGTGGGCACGAGCACCGCACCGGCGAGCACCAGCGCGACGGGGCGCAGGGCCAGCAGCAGCGCCAGCACCGTGCACAGCACCGACAGACCGAGGGCGAACGCGTGCAGACGCAGGGACCCGTCGCCGCGCTCGAGCGGAAAGTGGACCACCGCGCACACGGCCAGGGCCAGGGCGGCGAGCCAGCCCGACCAGGAGACGGACCTGGCGAACCGGTCCGCCGCGCTGTCGCGGTCGGCGGGCGGGGCGTCGAGGGTCCGCTGCGCCTCGCGGGCCGAACCCGCCCTGCCCATGAGGTGCTTGCCCTGGCGGGCGGGTGCCTCGGGCTTTCGTGTCTCGCCCTCGGGACGTGAAGTGCCGCCGGGCCGACGGCCGTTACGGTCCAGCCGTTCCAGGCCGAGGCGGTCGATCAGCTCGACCAGCTCTCCGACGGACCGGCCGGTGGCGGCCGCGCGAAGTGCCTCCTCGCGGACATGGGGTTCCTGCGGTTCCTTGTGCAGCAGGGTCACCAGCCGGGTCACTTCCTCCACCGGCCGGTGGGCGGCCGCGGCCCGGATCGCCTCGTCCGCGCACTCGGCGTCGCGCGGGGGCTTCGTCAGCAGGGCGACCAGCCGGGACACGTCCTCGACGGACCGGCGCACCCCCGCGGTGCGGAGCGCGTCGACCCTCGCCTGCGTGTGGTCGGGCGACTCCTCCAGCGAGGTGATGAGGTCGACGACCTCCTCCAGCGGCCGGTCGGCCACGGCGGCGTGCACCAGGTCGCTGACGGCGTCACCGTACGGTGCCCCGGAGGCCGGGCCGGTGCCGGGACGGAGCTCCACCGGGTTGTCGTCGAGCGACCGGATGACGAACGGGCGCGGCCCTGGCCGGCCAGTGCTGTCCCCGGCGGCCGGGTCGGCCTCGTCCGGGTTGTGCACGGCGGAGTGGTTGCCGTCGTCCGGGCCGGCGGTGTACCGGGCGGCGTCGTCCGGGACCGCGTCGGCGGTCGCGGCGGACTCCGGTGCCCGGTCCGTCCGGTCCCCGGCGGGAGCGGCGGGCTGCGCCTCGGCGGGGTCCAGCCAGTCCTGAACTGGCGGGGGCGGGGGCGCGGCGGGCCGCTGCGGGGCGGGGTCGGCGGGCCGCTCGGTCGCCGTTCCCGCGTCGGGGGCCGCGGGCCACGCGGGCGCCTGCTCGGCCTGGTGCGAGCCGGGGGCGAGGGGCGGGCGCATCGGGTCCGGGCCGGGGTCCGTCGGCTGCGTTCCCGTCCCGGCCGCCGGGTACGAGCCGGGGGCGACGGGCTCGGCCGGGGCTCGGACGGCCTGGTGGGGGCCGGCCGCGGCGGACTCGGAATACCCCGTCCGGTACGTGTCGTACGGGACGGCGGCGGGCTGTGGGCTCGTCTGCTCCACCTGGTACGTGCCGGTGGCGACGGTGGTCTCGGCGGACGGCTGGGCGGACCCGTTCGGCTCGTTGGGTATGGCGGGTTCGTTCGAGCGGGATGATGAAGAGCAGGTGGTCATACTCACCTCCATGGGAAGAGTGCGGCCGCTCCTGCGCCCTCCGTCGTGGGACGAGCGACGTTACGCTGACCATTACTAGGCGTCCCCGTCACCCCGTGCCACTCGTGTGAGCCACCGGGATGACCACCCGCACGGAAAATCCGCCGACTCGCCGACATGTCGGGCCCGGCCGCAATACAGCCGCCGGAAACGGGAATCCAGCTAAGGACACCCCGTGCCTCGGCACGCCATGAGGAGGGCAACTCGTGGACACGACCACAAAGGTGATCATCCTGGCGGCGGTTCTCGCGGCCGTCGTCCTCGTCTTCGCCGTCGTCGTCCTGGTGCGGCTGGTGCGGACCCGGCGCGATCTGCGGCGCGCGGGCCTGCCCACGGGCCCGCGCTGGGTCTTCTGGGGCGCGGTGCTCTATCTCGTGCTGCCCACCGATCTGCTGCCCGACCCGGTCTACCTAGACGACATCGGCGTCATGCTGCTCGCTCTGCGCACCGTCCGCGGCTCCCTCGGCGAACGGGAGCGCAGTACGGCACACCGGCCGGACCAGCAACCGGCCAATAACTACGGAAAGTAAGGAAACCAACCACCCGTTCGATTCGTATAAGTCTCTGGAAGCCGAAACACGTCGGCGTACCGGGCGGCCGCGCCCCCGGGCCGCCGCTTGATCGGCGCAGTACCGACGAGGGAGAGACGATGCAACCGTTCGCGCTCAACTACGCGCGCCCGGCAGTGGAGTTGGAAGCTGCCATTCCGTACGTGTACGACGCCGGACAGCAGTTGAACGTGCTCCGCGACGGCCGTGTCGCGGCCTGTGACTTCGCCCTGTTGAGAGAGTTCGGCACCACGACGTCCACCGCCGGCTCCAAGACGCACTTCGACGACTGACCGCGGGTCGCCGAAGATGACCGTACTGATCCTCACCTGCGAGGAGGACGTGACCGCGGACATGGTGGTCGTGCACCTGAACGCGACGGGGGTTCCGGTGGTCCGCGTCGACCCCGCCGATCTGACCGGTGGCGTCGCACTGTCGGGGGAGTACGTGCACGGCCGGTTCCGCGGTCATCTGTCCGCCGGGGGGCGGCTGGTGAGCATCGGGGGGCTCCGTTCCGTGTGGGTACGCCGCCCCGGCGTCCCGGCCGCGCGGGCGGCCCAGCCGTCCGCGTGGCTGACCGAGGAGGCCGCCCAGGCGCTCTACGGCATGCTGCGGGGCTCGGACGCGCGCTGGATGAACCAGCCCGACGCGGCGCGCCGGGCCCGGCACAAGCCGTGGCAGCTGCGTCTCGCCCAGAGATGCGGCCTGCCCGTGCCCGCGACGCTGATCACGACCTTTCCGCGCGCCGCCCGCGAGTTCGCCGAGCGCTACCCGGACCTGGTGGTCAAGCCGGTGTCGGGCGCGCATCCGCAGGACCCGCCGCGCGCCGTGCCGACCAGCCGGGTCGCGCCGGACACCGACTTCTCCGCCGTCGCGTTCGGGCCGACGCTCTTGCAGAGGAGGATCTCCAAGAGGGCCGACATCCGGCTCACCGTCGTGGGCGAGCGGATGCTGGCCGCCCGCAAGGCGACCGCCCGGGACGCGGACCCGGACGAGGTCGACGTGCGGTTCGCCTCGCCCGGCTCGCCGTGGGCCCCCGTCGATGTACCGTCCTCCATCGCCCCCGGCGTGCTGTCCTACCTGCGTGAGGCGGAACTGGCGTACGGCGCCTTCGACTTCGTGGAGGACTCGGACGGAACGTGGTGGTTCCTGGAGTGCAACCAGTCGGGGCAGTTCGGGTTCGTCGAGGTGGAGACGGGTCAGCCGATCGCCCGCAGCATCGCCGAGTGGCTGTCCCGGCCCGTTCCGGTCCAGCCGTCCCATGTCAACGGCCGGCACACGAAGGTTCGTTGAGCACCGGGCCCGGGGCGGACCGGGTCCGGGGCCCCCGCCCGGTTCACTGGGGCCGGGGGCCGGGGAGCATGCCCGCGCGCTGCCAGCCGGCGCCCGGGGAGTGCGGGCGGTCGTAGCCGAGGGACTGTGAGGGCCGCATGACCAGCTCCAGTTCCCTGCTCACACGTTCGGCCTCGCGGCGCACCTGTGCGGGGACATCGCCACGCTCCGCGATGAGTCGGTCGTAGATGGGGGAATCCTGGAACACCCGTCAACGTGCCTTTCTGCTCGTCGGCCCCGTGCGGGGCGAGACTGCGAGTGTAGGCGGCAGGATGTCCCGGAGTGTGAATTCCTTGGGATGACTTGACGCAGACCGGACATCCGTGACAGGGAAAGCGGCGCCTTCTCAGGCTCCCGTCGTGGAACCCGGCCGGACGATCATCAGCACGGTGACCGTCGCCCACAGCAGATTGAAGATGCCCGTGAACATGGCCAGTTGCGCGGTGCTCCCCCGGTCGACATCCTGCTCGGACCTCAACCGGCCGAGCAGCTCCTCCTGGCGGGGCAGGACGAAGGCGACCAGGATGCCGGCGGCCGCTGCGGTCAGGGCGATGGAGGTGACGAGCCATCCGCTGCCGAGGACGCCCATGGCCACCGCGGTGGCGAACCCGAGGAGCGGGACGGTCAGCCCGACGCCGGCGTAGACGCGGCAGATGCGGTGCAGCAGCGCGACGGTGCCCACCCCCGCCGCGTCGGGGGCGGCGCGGCGCGCCGCGGGCGGGAACATGCTGGCCGCGACGGTCACGGGACCGATGGCGACGATGGCGGCCAGGACATGGAGGGACAGCAGGATCTTGGTCACCGGGGCTCTTTCCAGGATGTGATCGACGGCGCCCACGGTAGGGCGCCCCGGCGTGATCGCCCCAGCGGCTGAAACGACAGCTTCCAACGGGTTCTCGCCAACTGTCCTGACCTGCTTCCTCTCGCCCCGGACCGCCCTGGCCCCCGCTCCGCACGGCTGGCGGGAATACGCCTAGGGTGGCGTTCATGCACTCCGTGGCGATCCTTGTCCTCGATCACGTGGTGCCGTTCGACATGGCGGCGCCCCAGCAGACGTTCGCCTGGACCCACATGCCGGACGGGCGGCCCGCCTACCGGGTCCGGCTGTGCGCCGAGACGCCCGAGGTGCGCGCGGACGGGGGCTTCACCCTGCGGATCGAGCGGGGGCTCGAAGCGCTGGCGGAGGCGGACACCGTCATCGTGCCGGGCTGCTCCCCCGACGGCGCGCCGCCGTCCGCGCGGGTGCTGGCGGCCCTGCGGGAGGCGGCCGAGGCCGGCACCCGGATCGCCTCGGTGTGTGTCGGCGCCTTCGTGCTGGCGGAGGCCGGGCTGCTGGACGGGCTGCGCGCCACCACGCACTGGGTGGCCGCAGGCGAGCTGGCCCGCCGCTTCCCGCTGGTCGAGGTCGAGCCGGACGTGCTGTACGTCGACAACGGCCAGATCCTCACCTCGGCCGGGGCGGCGGCCGCGCTGGATCTGTGCCTGCACATGATCCGGCGGGACCTGGGGTCGGCCGTCGCCGCGAACATCGCCCGCATGTCGGTCATGCCGCTGGAGCGGGAGGGCGGGCAGGCCCAGTTCATCGTGCACGAGCATCCGCCCGTGCCCCGGGGCTCGGCGCTGGAACCGCTGCTCGAATGGATCGAGGACAATCTGGCGCACGAGGTGACGCTGGGTGCGCTGGCGGCGCGGGCCGGGATGAGCGAGCGGACCTTCAGCCGCCGCTTCCGCGAGCAGACCGGCACCACACCGCTGCAGTGGCTGCTGCGGGCACGGGTGCGCCGCGCCCAGTACCTGCTGGAGAACTCCGACCACTCCGTCGAGCGGATCGCACGCCAGACGGGATTCGGCTCGCCGACCGCGTTCCGGGAGCGGTTCCGCAAGGTGGTGGGCACCACACCGTACGCGTACCGCACGGCGTTCCACGGGCGCAGGAACGCCTCGGCGGCCCCTTCCTAGGGGCCGCCGAGGCACGGTACCCGGTCCGTGCCGGGCCTCTCCGACTGTCAGCCGACCAGCTTCAGGCCGTTCTCCCCGTCCGCGTCGGCGGCGTCGGGCCGCCCCTCCGTGAGCAGCAGGACGTCCGCCTTGGCGATGGCGTCGCTTATGTCGGACGTCCCCATCATCACGCACAGCGTGTAGCTGACGTCCTCCAGCTCGCGTGCCGCCGTCGGCACGTGCCTCTCCGACTGTGCGATCCTCAGCGACGCGTACCGCGTCAGCAGCTCCCTGACGATCTTCCGGTCCGGTACAAGCACGTAAGCGCCCCTCTCTCTTTTCGCTGCGTATGCCCGAACCGCACGCAAACATTCACACCTTTTTCTCACCTGAGGCGGATTTGACGAGAATCGATCGGATGCCGAGCGCCCAGGCGAGCCGGCCGCTGTGCATCGTCGCCCACCGGCTGTAAGGGCGGGGCGTGCACGGCCCTGAACATGGAGCGCCCGTCCAGCAGCCTGGTCAGATGGCGAGGCGCTGCCGCTGCCCGCCGGACAGCCGGGCGCCGTGCTCGCCGACCAGGGGTGTCGAGCCCCCTGGGGAGCCGGTCGACGAAGTCCGGCGCGTTCGCGTCCCGCGGCGCCGCCCGTACGGTCCCTCGTCGGCGTCGTCCATGGCGTGCGCGACGTTCTCGCGGATCGTGCCGTCGAAGAGGATCGACTCCTGCGGCACCACCTGCTGGTCGACAGCGCGAGACCCGGGGCGGCGCGGCCGTCCCCGGGTCTCGTGGTCCGCTCAGGCGGCGTCCAGCTCCGCCAGCTCCTCGGCGCTCAGGACGAGGTCGGTGGCGGCGAGCGAGTCGCGGATGGTCTCGGGCCTGCTCGCGCCCGGGATCGGGACGACCACGGGCGACTTGGCGAGCATCCAGGCCAGGCACACGCGCTGGGGGCTCACGCCGTGCGCGTCGGCGATGCGGGCGAAGGGGGCGTGGCCCGAGCCCAGTTCGCCGGCCCTGGAGATTCCGCCGAGGGGGCTCCAGGGCAGGAAGGCGATGCCGAGCTCGTCGCACAGGCGCAGCTCCGGCTCGCTGGAACGGAAGGCCGGGGAGAACTGGTTCTGCACGGAGACCAGGCGGCCGCCGAGGATCTCGTTCGCCTGCCGGATCTGCTCGGGGTTCGCGTTGGAGATGCCGGCCATGCGGATCTTGCCCTCGTCCAGCAGGTCCCGGATCGCGCCGACGGACTCGGCGTACGGGACGCGCGGGTCGGGGCGGTGGAACTGGTAGAGGCCGATGGCCTCGACGCCGAGCCGGCGCAGGGATTCCTCGCAGGCCGCCTTGAGGTGGCGGGGGCCGCCGTCGAGCGTCCAGCTGCCGTCGCCGGGGCGGAGGTGGCCGCCCTTGGTGGCGACCAGGACGTCGCCGCCGCGGTCGTGGGAGGCGAGGGCCTTGGCGATCAGGGTCTCGTTGTGACCGACCTCGTCGGCGTCGCGGTGGTAGGCGTCCGCGGTGTCGATCAGGGTCACACCGGAGTCGAGGGCGGCGTGGATGGTCGCGAGGGAACGTTCCTCGTCCGGTCGTCCCTCGATGGACATGGGCATCGCGCCCAGGCCGATCGCGCTGACCTCGACGTCACCGATGCGGCGGGTGTGCATGGGTTCGTGACCTCTTCCGGCTGTCGGGCGATGGTGCACTCCAGCCTGGACGCCGCACGGCCGGGGGTCCAATAGAAGAAGGAGAACGCATTCAGCACTCGGGCCACTGAATGGCGCCGGGCCCCCGGGATCCCCCTTGTCACAGGGGGATGAAACCCCGCGCCCGAGGACTCACCTCCCCCACACAGACCGTCGATCCGTACGGCATGCCTCCGCCTCGCTGCCATATTCGAGAACCACTTCGGAGGTGGTTGTGAGCACAGAGGTGACAGCATCCGGTCCGGGGGAGACGGTGACGCACACGCCCGGAGGCACCGCGGAGCGCGTCGCCGGCCTGGAGCACCGCCGGGAGCGGGCGGTGGCCCCGGGCGGGCCGCGCAGACGCGGGGAGTTCTCCGCCCGGGAGCGCATCGAACGGCTCCTGGACAAGGACTCCTTCACCGAGACCGGCCTGTTCGTCCGGGCCCGGCCCGCCGGGCACGACGCCCGCCGCCCCTACGGCGACGGGGTGGTCACCGGGTACGGCACGGTCGACGGCCGCCCGGTGTGCGTCTTCGCCCAGGACTCCACGGTGTTCGGCGGCAGCATGGGCGAGGCCTTCGGCGAGAAGACCGTCGCCCTGATGGAGCTGGCCCTGAAGACGGGCTGCCCGGTGATCGGCCTGAACGACTCGGGCGGTGCCCGCATCCAGGAGGGCGTCGCCTCGCTCGCCCTCTACGCCGAACTGGTGCGCCGCAACGTCAAGGCGTCCGGGGTGATCCCGCAGATCTCGGTCGTCCTCGGCCCGTGTGCGGGCGGCGCCGCGTACTCACCGGCGATCACCGACTTCACGGTGATGGTGGACGGCGCCTCGCACATGTTCGTCACCGGCCCCGACGTCATCGAGACGGTCACCGGCGAGCGCACCACCGCCGAGGAGCTGGGCGGCGCCCGCACCAGCAACACGGTCAACGGCAACGCGCACTTCCTCGCCGCCGACGAGGAGGACGCCCTCGACACGGTCCGGGACCTGCTGTCATACCTGCCGGCCAACAACCTGGAACGGCCCCCGGAGTACGCCCCCGGGCACGCTCCGCCCGGGACCGGGCTCGACGAGGTCGTCCCGGACCGGCTCGGCGAGGCCTACGACATGCGGGACATCCTGCGCGCGGTCGTGGACGACGGTGAACTGCTGCCGGTGCAGGAGCTGTTCGCGCCGAACATCATCTGCGCCCTGGCCCGGGTCGAGGGCCGCTCGGTGGGCGTCGTCGCCAACCAGCCGCTGCACTCCGCCGGGGTCCTCGACATCGACGCGTCCGAGAAGGCGGCGCGGTTCGTGCGGTTCTGCGACGCGTTCGGCATCCCGCTGCTGACCTTCGCCGACGTGCCCGGCTATCTGTCCGGGGTGCGGCAGGAGCAGGCCGGCATCATCCGGCGCGGGGCGAAACTGCTGTACGCCTACGCCGAGGCCACCGTCCCCAAGGTCACGGTCGTGGTCCGCAAGGCGTACGGCGGCGGCTACGCGGTGATGGGCTCCAAGCACCTGGGCGCGGACGTCAATCTCGCCTGGCCCACCGCCCGGATCGCCGTGATGGGCGCCGAGGGGGCCGTGGGTGTCCTGCACCGGCGCGAACTCGCCGCGTCCGACGACCCGGAGGCGCTGCGCGCCCGCCTCCTCTCCGCCTACGAGAGCACCCACGGCACTCCGTACCTCGCCGCCGAGCGCGGCTATGTCGACGCCGTCATCGCGCCGCGCGAGACCCGGGAGCAGGTCTGCCGCGCCCTGCGCGCCCTGCGCGGCAAACGCGCCCCGATGCCGGAACGCCGGCACGGCAACATCCCCCTCTAACCGCCCCCCCCCACTCCCCCTTTGCGACCCCTAGGCCGATCCGCGCCGTGAGGAGCCCCGCCTGATGGACAGCCGCCGCCCCCCGCTCGCGCCCGTGTGCCCCACACTGCCGGAACACGTACGGCACTGGGCCGACACCACCCCCGAGCGCCGGGCCTTCACCTTCGTCGAGCACCCGGCACCGCACTCGCGCGGCGTCCACCGCACCCTGACCTGGCGCCGCCTGGACGTCCGGGTCCGGGCGCTCGCCGCCCGACTCGCGGACCAGGCGGGCCCAGGAGAGCGGGTCGCGCTGCTGTGCCCGCAGGGCACGGAGTACGTGACCGCCTTCCTCGCGGCCCTGGCCGCCGGGCTGGTCGCCGTGCCCCTGTACACGCCGGGTCTGCCCGGGCACGCGGACCGGCTCGCGGGCGTCCTGGCCGACGCGCGCCCCTCGGTCGTGGTGACCACGAGCCGGGCCAGGGACGAGGTGCGGGACTTCCTCGGGTCCGGCGGGCCGCGGATCGTCGTTGCGGACGAGGTGCCCGACGACGAAGGGCGGGACTGGCAGCCCCTCGCCCCGGACGCCGGGGCCCCCGCCTACCTCCAGTACACCTCCGGTTCGACCCGGGCCCCGGCCGGCGTGGAGATCAGCCACGGCAACGTCGTCGCCAACGCCCGCCAGGCGCTGGGCGCCTACGGCCTCGACAGCCGCCCGGTGACCTGCGTGGGCTGGCTGCCGCTCTACCACGACATGGGGCTGGTGCTCAGCATCGCGGCCCCGGTGGTGCGCGGGGAGCTGTCGGTGCTGATGGACCCGGCGGCGTTCCTGCACGAGCCGGTGCGCTGGCTGCGGCTGCTCACCGCACATCCGAACGCCGTGAGCGCCGCGCCCAACTTCGCCTACGACTACTGCGTCGCGACCGTCACCGCCGACCAGAAGGAGGGACTGCGGCTGGACAAGGTGACCGCGCTGATCAACGGCAGTGAGCCGGTCCGCCCGGGTACGGCCGACCGTTTCCACGCGGCGTTCGCGGGCCAGGGCCTGGCGCCCGGGACGCACTGTCCGTCGTACGGGCTGGCCGAGGCCACGGTGTTCGTCTGCGCGGCCCGGCCGGGTGAGCCGCTGAGCCGGTTCGCGCTCGACCGCGACGCCCTGGCGGCCGGAAAGGCCCTGCCCGCCCCTCCCGGTGATCCCCGGGCGGTGCTGCTGGCGGGCTGTGGCACCCCGGCGGGTCAGCGGGTCCGGATCGCCGACCCGGTGACGCGGGTGCAGCTGTCGGAGGGCGAGGTCGGGGAGATCTGGGTGCAGGGGCCGAACGTGGGCCGCGGCTACTGGAACCGGGACTCGAAGGAGGTCTTCGGCGCGGAGTTCGCGGACACCGCGGCCGGTCCCGGCCCCTGGCTGCGCACGGGCGACCTGGGGACGGTGCTGGAAGGGCAGCTGGTCGTCACGGGACGGCTGAAGGACCTGATCATCGTCGACGGGCGCAATCACTACCCGCAGGACGTCGAGGCGACGGCCCAGGAGGCGCACGAGGCGGTGCGCCGGGACCGGCTGGCCGCCTTCGCCGTGCCGGGCGGCGCCGGGGGCGAGCGTGCGGTCGTGGTGGCGGAGCACGCCCGGACCGTGCGGCTCGCCGAGCTGGATGTGACGGCTCTGCTGCGTAGCGTGCGCGGTGCCGTCTCCGCCCGGCACGGGCTGCGGCTGGCCGATGTCGTCCTGGTGCCGCCGGGCACGGTGCCACGGACCTCCAGCGGCAAGGTGTCACGGGCGCTGACCCGTGCCCGGTACCTGGAGGGCGCCTACGGCGGGCAGGACCGGGCGGGTGCCGCGGGATGAGGCACGTCGACGAGACCGCGCTGCGCCGGCTGATCGCCGAGCGAGTGGCCGCCTGGACCGGCACGTCCCCGCAGGACGTCCCGATGGACCGGCCGCTCACGGACCTCGGCATGGCCTCCCGCGACGCCGTCGCCCTGGCCGGTGAGCTGTCCCGCGCCACGGGCCGTGAGCTGCCGACGACGCTGCTGTGGGAGACGCCCACCGGGGACGCCCTGGTGGCGCGGCTGTGCGAACCGGAGGTTGTGGGGACCGGGGCGGCGCCGGTGTCGCGTCCCGCGGTGCCGGGCACCGCGGCCGAGCCGGTCGCGGTCATCGGGGTCGGCTGCCGCCTGCCCGGCGGGGCGCACGGCCCGGACGGTTACTGGCGTCTGCTCACCGGGGGCGTCGACGCGATCCGGCGCGTCCCGGAGGACCGCTGGCGCGACTTCACCGCGTTCCCGCCCGCCGACGCGCACCCCTACGGCGGCTATCTCGACGACATCGCCGGGTTCGACGCGGACTTCTTCCGCGTCACCCCGCGCGAGGCCGCGGTGATGGATCCCCAGCAGCGGATCCTGCTGGAGGTCGTCCACGAGGCGCTCGACCACGCCGCCGTGCCGGCCGCGTCCCTGGCGGGCACCGCCACCGGCGTGTTCGTGGGCATCTCCGCACCGGAGTACGGGCAGCTGACGGGCGCCGACCCGGCCGCCGTCGATCCCTGGGCGCCCGCCGGCGGTGCTCTCAGCGTCGCCGCCGGACGGCTCGCCTACGTCCTGGACACCCGGGGGCCGAGCCTGGCCGTCGACACGGCCTGCTCCTCCTCGCTGGTCGCCGTGCACCACGCCTGCGTCAGCCTGCGCACGGGCGAGAGCGACACGGCGATCGCCGCGGGCGTCAACCTGCTGCTGTCACCCGCCGTCACCGTCGCCTTCCGCAGGGCGGGCGCCCTCGCGCCGGACGGGCGCTGCAAGCCGTTCTCGGCGGCGGCCGACGGCATCGGGCGCGGCGAGGGCTGCGCGGCCGTGATCCTGAAGCGGCTGTCCGACGCCGAGCGGGACGGCGACCGTGTGCTGGCCGTCATCCGGGCCAGCGCCGTCAACTCCGACGGCCGCTCGAACGGCCTCATGGCGCCCAACCCGGCCGCCCAGCGGGCGCTGCTGGAGAGGGCGTACGCGCAGGCCGGGCTCGCCACCGAGCACGTCGACTACGTGGAGGCCCACGGCACCGGCACCCCGCTGGGCGACCCGATCGAGGCCGGTGCGCTCGGCGCGGTGCTGGGCACGGGCCGCGACCCCGATCAGCCGCTGCTGCTGGGGTCCGCCAAGGGCAACCTCGGTCATCTGGAGTCCGCGGCGGGTGTCGCCGGCCTGGTGAAGACCGTGCTGGCCCTGCACCACGACGCCATCCCGCCGTCCCTGCACTGCGAGCAGGGCAGTTCGCTCGCCGATGCCCGGCTGCGGGTGGTGACCGAGCCGGAGCCCTGGCCCCGCTACGGCGGCACGGCCGTCGCGGGCGTCTCCGGGTTCGGGTTCGGCGGCACCAACGCCCATGTGGTGCTGGAGGAAGGGCCGCCCGGCCTGGCTCCCGTCCGGCCGGCCGAGGAACCGGCCGCCCGCCTGCATCTGCTCTCCGACGTCGACACCGAGCGCCTCCGCGACACGGCGGGCCGGCTCGCCGCCCGGCTGCGTGACAGCGCCGCGCACCCCGCCGACGTGGCCCGGACCCTGGCCGGGCGCACGGGCCGCGGCCCGGTGCGCGCCGCCGTGGTCGCCCGCGACCGCGCCGAACTGGCCGACGCCCTGGACGCGTTGGCGGCCGGAGACACCGACGCACGGGTGACGGCCGGGGACCGCGACCGCGTCGGGCGGGGCACGGTGTGGGTCTTCTCCGGCTACGGCAGCCAGTGGCCCGGCATGGGGCGCCGGCTGCTGGCCGAGGAGCCCGCCTTCGCCGCCGCCGTCGAGAAACTCGACCCGCAGCTCGCCCCGGAGTGCGGCTTGTCCCTCTACGACCATCTGGCCTCGGGTGAGGGTCTCGACCGTCTGGAGGTCGCCCAACCGGTGCTGTTCGGGGTGCAGTTGGCGCTCGCCGAACTGTGGCGGTCCCACGGGGTCGAGCCCGCCGCCGTGATCGGCCACTCCATGGGCGAGGTGGCGGCGGCGGTGTGCGCGGGCGCGCTGGACGTGGCGGACGGGGCGCGTGTCATCGCCGTACGGGCCCGGCTGCTGAGCGGTCTGCGCGGCGGCGCGATGGCCGTGGTGGACCTGGACGACGCCGAACTGGACGCGCTGGAGCGGGACTTCCCGCAGGTGCATGTGGCCGTGCACTCCTCCCCCCGGCAGAAGGTCGTCACCGGTGAGGAGGCGGCGGTGGCCGCTCTCGTGCGCCGGCTGGAGGGGCAGGGCCGGGCGGCCCGGGCCATGCGGGTCGTCGGCGCCGGGCACTCGCCGCAGGTGGACGGACTGCTGCCGGAGCTGGTGGACGCGCTGTCGGGCATCCGGGGACGGCGGCCACGCGTCCCGGTCCACTCCACGGTCCTCGACGACCCGCGCGGAGACTGCCGCTTCGACGCCGCGCACTGGGCGGCCAACCTGCGTCGGCCGGTGCGGCTGGACCGGGCCCTCGCCTCGGCCGCGGCCGACGGTCACACGGCCTTCGTCGAGATCTCCCCCCACCCGGTGCTGACCGGCGCCGTCGCCGACACCGTGCCCGGCGCCCTCGCCCTGGCCACCCTGCGCCGGGACGCCGACGGATCACAGGCGTTCGCGGGGCAGTTGGGCGCCCTGTACGCGGCGGGACAGCGGCTGCCCGTGCCCCCGGGGCGGGTCATCGACCTGCCGCTGCCCCGGTGGCGGCACGTACGGCACTGGTGGACCGACGGCCGGGCTGCGGGCGCGGAGCCGCTGACCGAGGAACCTCCTGCCGCTGCGCCGGAATCCTCCTCGGTGCTGGCCCGTCTGATCCACCACGCGGCGGCCGTCACCGGCCACTCCCCCGCCCGCATCGCCCCGGACACCGCGTGGACCGACCTCGGGCTGGACTCGCTGATGGCCGTGCGGATCCGCACGGCGGTGGAGCGCGAGTTCGGCGTCGAACTGCCCCTGCGCGACCTGTTCGCCGCCGTCACCGTCGAGGACGCCGCCACCCGCATCCAGCGCGCCCTCCCGGGTGAGGACACGCCGGTGCGGCCCCTGCGCACCGGCGGCACGCGGCCCCCGCTGTTCCTCGTCCACGCCGCCGGCGGCCCGGTCACCGTCTACCGGGCGCTCGCCGAACGCCTCGGCGCCGACCAGCCGGTGTACGGGCTGGAGCGGATCGAGGAGGCCCGGACGGTGCCCGAGAAGGCGCGGCGCTACGCCGAGGCGATCAACGCCGCCCACCCGGACGGGCCGTGCCTGCTGGGCGGCTGGTCCTTCGGCGGGTTCGTCGCCCAGGAGACCGCGCGGCACCTGACCGCCGCCGGGCGGGAGGTGCGGCTGGTCGTGCTCATCGACTCCGTACGGCCCCTCCCCCGCCCGGGCCTGACGCGGGCCGACCGGATCCGGGCGCACTTCGAGGGCTTCGCCCGCCATGTCGCCGACGCCTACGGCGTGCGGCTGGAGTTGCCGTACGACGAGCTCGTGGCCATGGACGACGACGCGGCCCGGATCGACACCGTGCTGCGGGCCCTGCGCGAGGCCGCCGACGTGCCGCCCGCCGCGCTGGAGCACCAGCGGGCCTCCTACCTGGACATGGGCATCGGCGAGGCTCACCGGCCCGGCGGCCACGGCGGGCCGGTCGTCCTCTACCGGGCCACCGAACCCGCGCCGCACACCGTGCGCGACCCGGCGTACGAGCGGGACGACCCGGCGCTGGGCTGGGACGAGGTGTGCCCCCGTCTGGAGGTGGTGCCGGTGCCCGGTCACCATCTGTCGTTGCTCGATCCGCCGCACGTCGACGCGATCGCCGCCCATCTGAGCCGCCTGCTCGCCGAGCCGGCCCCCTGACCCTGGAACCCGAGGAGCCGTCATGCCCGACCTGCCGCACCAGCCCGCTGCCGGAGTGTCCCGCCGCACCGTCGCCAGAGCGACGGCCGCCGCCGGTCTCGCCGCCCTGTTCGGGGCCGCGGCCGGCACGGACCCTGCCCGGGCGGCCGGGCGGCTCGGACCGCGCACGCTGGACGTGTCCGTGCCCTCCGCCGCCCTCGGCCGCAGCGCGCCGGTCCGGTTGATCCTGCCGTCGGACTTCGGTACGCGCCCGGAGAAGAAGTACCCCGTGCTGTACCTGCTGCACGGCGCCCATGACGACTACACGTCCTGGACCCGCGAGACGGACATCGAGGCGTTCACCGCGGGCCGCGACCTGATCGTGGCGATGCCGGACGCGGGCCCCACCGGCATCCCGAGCGTCTGGCGCGGCGGCCCCGACTACGAGACGTTCCAGGTGAAGGAGGTGCCGGCGCTGCTCGCCCGGGACTACCGGGCCTCCGGCGTCCGGGCGGTCGCCGGAGTCTCCACCGGCGGCTACGGGGCGATGGCCCACGCGGCCCGCCACCCCGGGGCGTTCGCCGCGGCGGCCTCCTACAGCGGCATCCTGGACACCACGGCCCCCGGTGTTCCCGCCATCATGGACGCGATCGTGGCCCGCGAGAACCTGCCGGCCGCGTCCCTGTGGGGCAATCCACTGCTCAACCTTCTGACCTGGCGGGACTTCAACCCGCGCGCCCGCGCCACCGGGTTGCGCGGCACCGCCCTGTACGTCTCGCAGGGCAGCGGGGTGGGCGGCGTCGGCGATCCGCTGCCCGGAATCCTGGAAAGCGCCCTGTGGCCCTCGGCCCAGGGTTTCGCCCGCACGCTGGCCCTCATGGGAGTACCGGCCACCACGCACTTCTACGGGGGAGGCGGGCACGACTGGGCGCACTGGAAGCCGGAGTTCACGGCCTCGTGGCCTATCCTCGCCCGTGCACTGGGTGTGCCCGAGTGACGGGGGTGCCGTCGGGGCACGGAACGGAGCGGAGGGGTCGTCCGTCCAACACAGGACTTCCCACTCGTCCCACAGGCGACAGCCCGCGGGTGAGCCGCTTCCGGTCGAAAGGAGTGTCCGTGATGGCTGTGCCCACTCCGCACGGCGTGCCGGACCGTCCCGCCGCGCCGCAGGTTCCGCCCGAGCTGGCGGATCTGCTGCGCGCCAATCTGGCGGCCGTCGCCGACGAGGTGGAGGAGGAGGTCCGCCGCCAGGTCCCCGAGTACGCGCGGCCCGCCGACGGCACCTACCGCCAGAACCTGCGGTCCGGGGTGGTGCAGGCACTGACCCTGTTCGTCGACCACATCGCCGACCCGCGCGACGACGGGGGCGCGATCGCGGCGACGTACTACGAACTCGGGCGGGGTGAGGCCCTGGAGGGCCGCAGCCTGGACGCGCTGCAGTCCGCGCTGCGGGTCGGCGGCATGCGCGCCTGGCGGCTGATGGGCCGTACGGCGGAGGAACTGGGGCTGGACTCGGCGGTCGTGGCCGGACTGGGGGAACTGGCGTTCCGGACCGTGCACGAGGTCGCCCAGGCGGCCGCGTCCGGGTACGCGGAGGCCCAGCTGCGCAGCACCGACGAGTTGGAGCGCCGCCGCAAGCGCCTGCTCGACCTGCTCCTGGAGGACGGGCCGGTGGCGCTGGAGGCCGTGCAGGACCTGGCGCACAGCGCGCGCTGGCCGGTGCCCCGGACGGTCGCCGTCGTGGCGCTCGCGGCGGCGCCGGACCGGCGGGAGGAGGACCGGCCGCTGGCGGCGTCGGGCGCCCTGGTGGACATGGGGTCCCGTCCGCCGCGCATGCTGGTGCCCGAACCGGACGGCCCGGGCGGCATCGGCGGCCGGGCGTTCACGCTCGCGCTGCGCGGCCGGCCCGCCGCGGTCGGGCCGACGGTCGCGGTCACCGAGGCCGCGCAGTCGCTGCGCCTGGCCACCCGGGCGCTCGGGCTGATGGGCCGTGGGGTGCTCCCCCGGCAGGGCGTGGTGCGCTGCTCGGAGCATCTGTCGACGCTGCTGCTGTACGGCGACGAGCCGCTGCTGGAGCGGCTGGGGGCACGGGTCCTCACGCCCCTCGACACCGTGTCGGCGGGGCAGCGCGACCGGCTCGCCGAGACACTGCTGGCCTGGCTGCTCAGCGGCAGCAACGTGCCGGACGTCGCCGTGCGGCTGCACATCCACCCGCAGACGGTCCGCTACCGTCTGCGCCAGCTGGAGAAGCTCTTCGGTGACTCCCTGCACGATCCGGCGACCCGCCTCGACCTCATTCTGGCGTTGCGCGCGGAATCACTGCGCCCGCCACAGGACTGATGGCCTGAATTCAGGCGGCGTACTCAATCGGCGACAAAAACCGGCGGCGTTTCCATAATCCCGTCCATAACAGGAGGCGGAAGAAAGCGAATACGTTCGGGGCGTCCTTTTTCGCAGGCGCTTTACGCGCCTCCCACGCGGAGGATCCCCCATGCGTATCCGTATGTGTCTCGCGGCGCTCTCCCTGGCCGGCGGGGCCGGACTTGCCACCCTCACGGCTCCCCCGGCCATGGCCGCGGCCTGCTCGGACGTCGAGGTCGTCGCGGCTCGCGGCACCTTCGAGCCGGGCACCCTCGGCTTCATCGTCGGCGACCCGGTGTATTCCGCGCTGCAGAAGAAGGCAGCGGGCAAGAACCTGTCCAGCTACAAGGTGAACTACCCCGCCGACCTCTCCCCCACATCCGCGGCGCAGGGCAATCTGGACCTGGTGAACCATGTGAAGAGCCAGGCCGCTGCCTGCCCGAATCAGAAATTCGTTCTCGTCGGCTATTCGCAGGGCGCGAACGTCGTCGACAACTCGATCGGCATCAGCAGCGCGGGTGCGGTGGTCGGCAGCCCCATCGTGGCCACGCTGCCCGCGGCCCTCGAGCCGAAGGTCGCCGCGGTGCTGCTGTTCGGCAACCCCATCCGGGCGCTCGGCAAGAGCGTCACCGGCACGTACCAGGGCCGCACGCTCGACCTCTGCGCCAAGGGCGACCCCGTCTGCGAGAACGGCGGGGGCGACGTCGGGGCGCACCTGAGCTACCGGGACGACGCCGAGGAGGCGGCCACGTTCGCAGCGGGCAGGCTCTGAGCCCCGCCCGTACACGAAGGGGCCCGGGAGGACATCCTCCCGGGCCCCGGGCGTGCGCGCGGGCAAGGACCAGTGCCGCATCAGGCAACGTTCGCCCTGTTCACGACCTCGCGGGAGGCGTTGGTCGGCGGCGTGCTTGTTTCACCCCCCGTGCGGGCGGGTGCAGGTCGCCCGCCGGCGGGGCCTCGGCAAGGTTCGTATCGCGATCGTCCGCGACAACTTCTCCCCGCACCCGACCACGAAGAAGTGCCAGCGGGTCGGCACCTGGGCCGCGGCGAACAACGTCGAGATCGCCCGCACCCCGACGAACTCCTCCTGGCTCAACCGCATCGAGGCCCATTCACCGCCCTGCGCTACTTCACCCTCGACGGCACCGACCACTCCACCCACAAAGAGAAGGGCAGCAGGATCCGCCGCTACGTCATCTGGCGAAACCGCCCTGCCGACGACCGGCTTCTACGCGCCGTCGTCGACAGGGCGAACGTTGCCTGATGCGGCACTAGCGCGGTGCCCGCGCGAAGCCGGCGAGGTTGGTGGAGACGGGCTCCGGCCGGCCGTTGTTCTGCACGGGGGCGGCGGTCAGGACGTCGAGGTGCTGGTAACCGTCGGCGACCACGGGGTGCAGCTCGGCCGGGACCCGGCCGGCCAGCAGTCCCTCACCGGCGAGCACGGTGAGCACCGGATTGGCCTTGAGCCCCTCGGGATGGACGACGAGCTTCTTCACCTGCGGGGAGGTGGCCAGCTGGATGTCCGTGACCAGCTTGGTCGGGAAGTACTGCTCGGTGAAGTCCAGCGGCTGCTCGGCGAGGCTGCGGGCCAGTTGCCGCACGTCGGTGACCT
Organism: Streptomyces sp. NPDC012466; assembly: GCF_042955215.1. Taxonomy (NCBI): domain Bacteria; kingdom Bacillati; phylum Actinomycetota; class Actinomycetes; order Kitasatosporales; family Streptomycetaceae; genus Streptomyces; species Streptomyces sp. NPDC012466. The sequence goes on from NZ_JBIBEQ010000018.1 coordinate 66,535, forward strand.
CCTCGCCGGCACCGGTGAACGGGGTGCCGTCGGCCGACCGGTACCCCGGGTCGTCGGCATCGCCGACCCGGTCGTAGTTGCGCCAGGTGTAGAGCGGGCCCTTCGGCTTGTCGGGGATGGCCTTGTACGCGGTGCCGTACAGCCCGGCCTGGCGGTCACCGCCGTTGGCGACGGGGAAGCTCTTGTCGGCGATCGGTCCGCCGTCGAAGAAGCCCACGCTGGTCTGCAGGAACGCCAGCGGTACGGAGTTGTCGTCCAGCAGCGCACCGAGCACGGCCCCGTTGGTGAGGCGGAAGTCCTTCACCGCGGGCTTGCCGCTGAGGAAGGCCGCGGTGTCCTTGGCGAACAGGAAACGGTGGGTCGCCTCGATGTTGAGGTTGGAGGGCAGGTAGCGGGGCAGGTCGGCCTCGCCCTCCAGGTCGTTCAGGGCGCCGAGACCGGCGATGCCGAGCAGGGTCATGGTCTCGGGGTTGAGCAGCACCGGCGCGGACAGCGTGCGCGGCAGCACCCCGCTGTCGAGCCCGGCCTGCACGACGCCGTGACCGAGACCGATGTCGGGCAGGTTGGTGTCGGCGGGGATGCTCCCGCTGAGGTCGGCCAGCGAGGTGGAGACGGTCGTGTCGAGAGCGAAGTAGCCGGCGCACTGGTTGTACCCGGCGTCCGCCGTGGTGGCGCGGTCGCCGTCGAAGTCGGCGGCGGCGAAGTAGCCGGTGATCACACCGCCCAGCGAGTGCCCGCCGCACAGCACCTTCCGCTTGCGGAGCGCCTGGGAGGGCAACTCGGCGGCGAGGAGGTCGTACTGGTCGCGTACGGTCTGCTCGATGCCGAGCTTCGCCATCCAGCCCAGTTGGGCGTTGCCGGCGTAGCCGCCGAAGGTCCGGCCGCCGACCTGCGTGCCGCGGTAGTAGTAGTCGACCGCGGTGTGCTGGTCGCCGGAGGCGATGCCGGTGCGGTCCTCCAGGCAGTTGGAGCGCCGGTCCAGCGCCCAGAACTCGATGTGCAGCCCCTGCTCCGCGGCTTTCGTGACGGTGTTGCGGGCGACGCTGTCGAAGGCGCCGGCTCCTTCGAGGATGCCGGGCTGGGCGATGAGGACGCGGTCCGCGTCGGCCGAGGCGGCGGGCCCGCCGGCGGAGCGGTAGCGCAGGTACGACAGCCAGTCGCACGCCGCCGGACGGGCCCCGGCCGACTCCGGCAGCGGCACCTTCACCCGCACCATGGACTCGGTCACTCCGGTGACCGGCGAGGTCGATGTCACCGGCGTCTCGGTGCGCGTCCCGTCGGCTTGGGCGCCGGGGGCGGCGGCCGTGAGTGTCCCGGTGGTCAGCAGCACCGCCAGCACGGCGCCGCACCACTTCCCTCTACGCATACGGTTCATGTTCATGCCACGGACGCTAGGGTGGCGCCGCCACCGCTCTCAGCCACTGCTGATGAGAACTCAGCTTCCGGATCGCGCCTTGTCACCGGCGCACAGCGCGCCCCGGCGCCGGAACCCCCGGCACGGGTGCGTCACGCTTCCGGACGCCACCGAGCTGCGAACCGGCCGTTTCGGGAGCATGGTGGGGCTATGGACGGTCAACCCCCTGTGGTCGTGCAGCCGCCCGCGACGGACGGCGGACGGCTGGTGACCATCCACGGCGAGCGCATGGGCGTCGCCTACAGCCTCTTCGACGTGCTGGACCTGCTGCACCGCGAGGGCCTGCCCACCACCGACACGGCCGTCGACGACACCCAGCTGATCGAGTGGCAGGGCGGCGGCCCGTACGACTGGAACAACGGGGCGTCCGAGGAGGCGTGAGCCCCGTACAGCGTGCCCGGATGTTCCGTGCGCTCCGGCCCGTGCGGCCCCTTTCGCCAACCGGTGCAGGCGGTCGCGCCGGGCGGGCGCAGCTTCAGGTCGGCCGCGGCGAGGTTCTCCTCCGGATGCACGATCCGGACGGTGCCGGGGATCGGCAGGCCGACCGGCGCACGGTCGAGGAGCCAGGCCGGCGCGACCTGCGTGGGCGTGACCCCGAGCTCGGCCGGCGACGGCGGTGATCTCCCCCTCGGTCCCCGCCTTCCCCAGGCCACGGGCCGCCACCGCTGGAAGGCGATCCCGACCACCGCGCACACGTCCAGCACCGGCTCGTGCTCCCGGCCGAGCAGGTTGTAGCGGTTCTGCACGCTCGCGACGTCATGAGCTCCCGGGCCCGCCGCAGCTCGTCGGCGGTGACCTCCGATGGCCCGATCCGGCCGACCAGGCCTTCGGTCTGGAGCTCCCGCAGGGTGCCGAGCTGGTCGGCGAGCGGGGCGTCGGGGTCGATGCGGTGCAACCGGAACAGTTCGTCCGCCCGGTCCGCAGCCGCCACAGCGCCTTCCGGACCTGGTCGCGCAGGATCTCGGGCCGCCCGTCGAGCTTCCAGTCGCCGCCAGGGCCGGTCCACGCGACACCGACCTTGGTGGTGATCAGCAGGCCCTCCGGACAGGGGTGCGGGGGCCTCGGCCAGGAGCTCCTCATTGGCTCCGCCGCCGTACGGATGCGCCGTGCCGCTCAGTGTGACGCCCAGCTCGACGGCCCGCCGGGCGATCGCGAGGGCGTTCTCCCGGCCGGGGCCCGGTCCGGTCGGCAGGTGCATCGCGCCGAAGCCGAGCCGGCGTACCTCCGGATCTCCGCCGATGCGGACCGTGGATGCCATGGGCCGGCCGCCTCCCCCTCCGCTCAAGAGGTCACGCTGGCAGGGCAGTTGGCGACGACACCGGCGGCTGCGGCACGTCGCACCGATCCGGGCGCGGCACGTTCGACGAGCCGTTGCCGGTACCCGGCGATACGCTGCGCGAAAACGACCCTTTGCCCCATTCTGGGAGGTTCTCATGGCCTCGCGTCTCAATCCGTACCTCAGCTTCAACGGCGACGCCCGGCAGGCGATGGAGTTCTACAAGGAGGTCTTCGGCGGCACGCTCACCCTCAACAGCTACGGAGACTTCGGGCAGGCGGACGCCCCGAACGCCGACAAGATCATGCACGGCATGCTGGAAACCACCGGCGGCTTCACCCTGATGGGCGCCGACAACCCGCCGGGCATGGAGTCCGAGCAGGGCAGCTCCTACTCCGTGAGCCTGAGCGGCGACGACGACGCCGAGCTGCGCGGCTACTGGGAGAAGCTGTCCGAGGGCGGCTCGGTGTCGGTGCCGCTGGAGAAGCAGATGTGGGGCGACGTGTTCGGCATGTGCACCGACCGCTTCGGCGTCCCCTGGATGGTCAACATCAGCTCGGAGAGCTGAGCACCGAAAAGCCCGACGATCCGGGAACGCCCACCCGCCCGAGGCCGCCCGTACGCACGGTTCACCGCCGGTGCGTACGGGCGGCCCTCTTTTATTGGTACGTCCTGACAAAGCGGTTGACATCACTCGGGAGTGCCCGCCTAGCACCTGCCACTAGAGCGCGCTAGTGGCGCGCTCCAGTCACCGAGTACGCGGGGTCCGCACCCGGGAAGGACTCCTCCATCGACCAGGTGGTCACGCTCGGCGCCCCGATCGCCCTGACCGCCGTGCAGTCGGTGAAGGACGCGGGCAGCAAGGCGAAGGTCGCCACGTTCGACCTCAACAAGGACCTCGTCGGCGCCATCCAGGGCGGCGGCATCGCATTCGCCGTCGACCAGCAGCCCTATCTCCAGGGCTACCTGGCCGTGGACGCACTGTGGCTGTACAGGACCAACGGCAACGTCAGCGGCGGCGACACCGCTCCCGTGCTCACCGGACCGGCGTTCGTCACCAAGGACAACGTCGACAGCGTCGCCGAGTTCGCCGAGAGGGCACGCGCTAGCGGAACCGGGCAGCGGGGCACCGTGTCAGGCCGGCTCCGGCTCCCCCGGGGCCGGCCCGCTCGTCCCGCGCACCACCAGTGCGATCGAGCGGCTGCTGAACGAGTCCGACAGCCGCCGCACCAACCTGTGCCTCGTCACTGCGCACCCACGGCGTCCGGCTGTCCTCCGTACTGCCGCTGTACAAGTGGTCCTCGCCGGACGAGACCGAGCGGCGGGCCGCCGTCCGCTACTGGAAACGGATGATCGAGATCACCGCCGACCTCGAATGCCCCCTGATGAACTCGGAGTTCGACGGCCGCCCGGAGCGCGCCGCCGAGAGCGAGGCCGCTTTCTGGCGGTCGCTGGAGGAACTGCTGCCGGTGTTGGAGCCCGAAGGCATCGCTCTGAACCTGGAGGCCCACCCCGACGACTTCTGCGAGGAGAACACCCCGGCCGTCGACCTCGTCCGGGCGATCGACAAGCCCTGGGTGAACTACCTGTACTGCGCACCGCACACCTTCCACCTGTCCGGTGCCGACCCCGGCGCCGACATCGCGGCGATGATGCGCTACGCCGGTGACAAGCTCCGGCACGTGCACATCGCGGACTCCTCCGACCACAAGGGCTCCAGCGCCTGCGCTACATCCTCAACCCGCCGGGCACCCCGGCCCGCATCCACCAGCACCTCGACATCGGCCAGGGCGAGGTCGACCGGGACGCCTTCTTCGGCACCCTGCGCGAGCGGGGCTTCGACGGGGTGCCACCGCCTGCGCCTTCGCCTGGGAGGAGCGGGCCCGGGAGTCGTCGGCGTTCATGCCGGTCCGCATCCGCAAGGAGCCGGCCGGTGAGGAGGGCTGCCCGGGCCCGGCGGAGCGTCAGGAGCTCGTGAGGATCACGAGCTCCTGCGTCGCCCGGGTCATCGCGACATAGCGGTCGACCGCCCCCTCGATGCCCGTGCCGAAGTCCTGCGGGTCGACGAGGACGACCAGGTCGAACTCCAGCCCCTTCGACAGCTCCGGCGTCAGCGACCGGACGCGGGACGACGCCGGCCGGAACGCGGGATCGCCGATGACGCACGCGATCCCCTCCTCGTGGGCGGCGAGCCAGGTGCCGAGAACCGAGTCCAGCTCCGCCGTGGAGCCGTGCCGGACCGGGACGCCGCCGCTGCGGATCGAGGTCGGCACGTTGGCGTCCGGCAGCACGGCCCGGATGACCGGCTCGGCCTCCGCCATGATCTCCTCGGGCGTGCGGTAGTTGACGGTCAGGGACGCCATCTCGACCCGGTCAAGCCCGACCCGCTCCAGCCGTTCCCGCCACGACTCCGTGAACCCGTGCCGGGCCTGGGCACGGTCCCCGACGATCGTGAAGCTCCGGGAGGGGCAGCGCAGCAGCAGCATCTGCCACTCCGCGTCGGTCAGTTCCTGCGCCTCGTCCACGACGATGTGCACGAACGGCCCGGCGAGCCGGTCCGGGTCCGCAGTGGGCAGGGCGCTCTCATCGACCAGGGAGTTACGCATGTCCTGTCCGTGCAGCATGACCAGCACGCCTTCGCCGTCGTCGTAGCCGTGGGCCTCCAGCAGGTTGTCGATGACGTCGGCCATGCCCTCCCGCTGGGCGGCGACAGCGGCTTCCTGCCGACGCCTGCGCCGTGACGCCTCCGGGTCGCCGAGCCGCTGGCGTGCCGCGTCCAGCAGCGGCAGGTCGGACACCGTCCAGGCCTGGGGTTCCTCGCGTTGCAGCATGCGCACCTCCTCGCGGCCGAGCCAGGGCGCGCACATCCGCAGGTAGGCGGGTACCGACCATAGGTCCCCGACGAGGTCGGCCGCTTCGAGGACCGGCCAGGCGCGGTGGAAGGCCGTGAGCAGCTCCCGGTCCTGGGACAGCGCCTTGCGGAGCAGGTCCTCGGGGGCCTCGCCCTCGTGTCTGTCCACGAGGATGGTGAGCAGTTCCTCCCAGACCTGCTCGCGTGCCTCGTTGTGCGGCGTGCCGGGCTCCGCCGCCTCGAACGCCGCGGCCCAGTCGGCGGCGCTCAGGCGGATGTCGGACCAGTGGGTCGTGACCGTCATCGCCCCGGTGGGCGGCTCCTCGTAGAACCGGACGGCCTTCTCGATCGCCCGCACCATGTCCGCGGACGACTTCAGGCGCGCCACCTCCGGGTCGGTCTCGGCCCCGGCGGTGGCGCCCTCGTCGACGAGGTCGCGCAGGATGCAGGTCTGCACGCCGTCCTCGCCGAGGCCGGGCAGGACGTCGGAGACGTAGGACAGGTAGGGCCGGTGCGGGCCGACGAACAGCACGCCGCCCCGGCGGTGTTGCCCGAGACGCGGGTCGGAGTAGAGGAGGTAGGCGGAGCGGTGCAGGGCCACGACGGTCTTGCCGGTGCCCGGGCCGCCGTCGACGACGAGGGCGTCGCGGGAACCGGCGCGGATGATGGCGTCCTGGTCGGCCTGGATGGTGCCGAGGACGTCCCGCATCCGGGGCGAGCGGTCGGTGCCGAGGCTGGCGATGAAGGCGGACTGGTCGTCGAGCGCGGCGTGTCCGTCGAACCCGTCGGCGGTGAACACCTCGTCCCAGTAGTCGCCGACCCGGCCATCGGTCCAGCGGTACCTGCGGCGGCTTGCCAGGCCCATCGGGTTGGCGTGGGTGGCCCCGAAGAACGGCTCGGCCGCCGGAGAACGCCAGTCGACCAGCAGCCTGCGCCCCTCCCTGTCCGTGAGGCCGAGCCGTCCCACGTACACGGGCTCGGAGCCGTCCGCGCCGACCATGTGCCCGAGGCACAGGTCGAGTCCGAAGCGGCGCAGCGCGCGCAGCCGGGCGGTCAGCCGGTGGATCTCGGCGTCCCGGTCCATCGCCTGCCGTCCCTTGCCGCCGGGTGCCCTGCGCTCGGCTTCGAGGCGGCCGGAGAGTTCGGCGATCGACTGCTCCAGGCAGTCGGCGACGGCGGCGAAGTGCTGTTCGTCCCCGGCGATCAGCGCCGGGGCGGCCTTGTGTGCGAGGCGGTCGGGAAGGTCGAACGCGCTCGTGGTCAGAGGGGTCACGTCATGCTCCCGTTTCCGCAGGTCCTGGGCCTAGGCCGGACATTCTGCGGGAGACGGGGGGCCTTGCCGCAAGGCCCCCCGTGGGCTATAACTTGAGACAGGCAAGGAGAGCGCTCCTTGCCTTTCTTGTTGCCCGCCCGCCGTTTTCGTGTGGCACGCTCTTCGTCCTGGCAGCGTGGAGAGGCGGCGGCATGCGGATAGGACTGCTCGGCACCGGACCCTGGGCGCGGATGGCCCACGCACCCGCGTTGAGCGGGCACGACGGGCTGGACTTCGCCGGGGTGTGGGGCCGCCGTCCGGAGGCCGCCGAGGAACTGGCCGAGCGGCACGACGTGCGGGCGTACGACGACGTCGACGAGTTGTTCGCCGACGTGGACGCCGTGGCCGTGGCGCTGCCGCCGGAGGTGCAGGCCGAACTCGCCACTCGGGCGGCGCGGGCCGGATGCCATCTGCTGCTGGACAAGCCGCTCGCGCCGACAGTGGAGCAGGGGCGGGCGGTGCTCGCGGCGGCCGAGGAGGCCGGTGTCGCATCGGTCGTGTTCTTCACGACGCGCTTCCAGCCGGAGCCGGCGGCGTGGATCGCCGAACAGGCCGCGGTGCCGGGCTGGTTCACGGGGCGGGCCGAGTGGCTCGGGGCGGTGTTCACCGGTGAGAGTCCCTTCGCGACGCCGTGGCGGCGGGAGAAGGGCGCCCTGTGGGACGTCGGCCCGCACGCCCTGTCCGTGCTGCTGCCGGTCCTCGGCGACGTGCGGCGTGTGACGGCGGCGGCGTACGGGCCCGGCGACACGTCCCATCTCGTCCTCGACCACTGCGGTGGCGCGTCGAGCACCCTCACCCTGAGCCTCACGGCACCGGCCGCCGCTGCCGGTGCCGCCGTGGAGCTGCGGGGAGAGGTGGGAGTCGCGGTGCTCCCCGACAGCGCCGACGGAGCGGTGCCCGCGCTGATGCGGGCCGCGGACGCCCTGCTCGACGCCGCCCGGACCGGCCACCCGCACGCCTGTGACGCGGCGTTCGGGCTGCGGGTGACGGAGATCCTCACGGCGGCCCAGGACCTGCTGAACAACGGGTCCTGGCCGGGCGATGTCCCCGGCGCCGGCCCGCTTACCGCGCCGGGTCGAAGTTGAGCCGCTCCTTCACCACCGGGAAGCCGGCCTTGGCGAAGTTCGCCGCCATGGGGAAGTTGCCCCGGTCCGTGGCCGCGGCGACGAACTCAGCCCCCTGCTCGACGAGGAAGTGGGTGCACTCGGCCAGGAGGTCGTAGGCGTAGCCGTGGCCGCGCTGGCCGGGCAGGACGCCGATGAAGCCGATGCAGGGGCCGGTCGGATTGTGGGCCGGGATGTGGATGCCGACCGTCTCGCCCTGCGGGGTGCAGGCCACCTGCCACCACGCGCGGGGCGAGGGGCACCAGTGGAAGAAGTCGAGTTCCTCCTGCGCCGCCTGGTCGAGTCCGCCCTGCTCGATGGCCTTGAGGGCGTGGGCGTCCAGGGTGGCGGAGTGGATGCGGCGCAGCGCGTCGAAGAACACGGCGTCGTCCGGTTCGGCGCGGAACTCCAGGCGCCCGGGCCGCTCGGGCAGGCCGCGCTCCGGGGTCCAGCGGTACAGGAGGCGCTCGACCAGGAGGGCGTACCCGGCCTTCCGGGCGGCGGTGAGGCGGGTCTCGGCGGCGGCGCGCAGTTCCGGGTCGTCGCGCCAGCCGGCGGGCAGGTTCAGCTCCAGTTCGACCTGCCAGGGGGCGGAGCGCAGGAGTGCGGCGCCCGCTTCCTCCTCGCCTTCGGCCACGTCGAACCAGTTGAGGTTGAGGGGCTCGGTGTCGTCGGGCCCGCCCCACCAGGCGCCGCGGGCGACGACGCGGCCGTCGCGCAGGGCCACCCGCTTCCAGTCGGGGCGGTGCCGGGTCAGCCGGTGGCCCTCACGGGCGCCCAGCGGGTCGGGCAGGGTGTCGAAGAGTTCGGCGTCGCTCGTGCCGAGCGCGCGGATGACCGGGTCGGTCATGGGATGTCCTCCGGGACGCAAGCTGCTCAGAGCGCTCCCGGTCGGTCAGTCGAGGCACGCCGGGACGACGGGGAGGGAGCGCGGGTACGGGGTGAACTGCACGGCTCTGCCCTCCTTCGGCCGGTCTCAGGGCGTGGCGCGCCACACGCTACGGGATCCCCGGCGGGCCGTCCATCGCTTTCCCGGCACGGCTCAACTGCTCCTCAAGAGGTGGTTAAGCGGTCCATGGGGTCTCAAGTGACCTCGGTAAAGGAGAACCGTTCACCGGCCGGGTGCGCGGCGAACGGTTCTCCTTCACCGGGCCCGCCGAGGTCTCCTTCGCCAAGCCGTCCACCCGGGACGTGCTGTTCTGCGACGGTGCCCTCGCCGCGCCCAACGACGGCACGACCGGGCCGGTCGCCGCCGTTCTGGGCGCGGGCTTCAACCGCTCCACACTGCTGAGCTCCTCCGCCCAGCCGGCGGCCGACGCGGCGTCCTTCTACCGGGCCGGCCTCACCAACCACTAAGCCAAGGCCATGCACGCGGCCGCCCAGGACGGCACGGCGTACGGCTTCGCCTTCGACGACATGGCCGACTTCGCCTCGTACATCCAGGACACGGCTCCCACAGGCATCAGGCTGACGCTCACGCCGTTCTGACCGGACCGCGGCTGCCCGCGGCGGCGCGGGCCCGGCGTGCGGCGGCCGGTCGGGCGTAGCAGCGTGGTGGTGTGAACAGTGTGCGCGGCCGGCTTGCGCGCCGGGACCCGGACCGGCGGGGCTGGCTGCGCGGCGCTCCGCCGCCCGGCTGGGCCCGGGTGCTGCCGTCGGCGCTGCTGGCGGGCGTGTGCGCGGCGGAGCTGATCAGTCCGGAGCCCCTCGACATCGGCTTCCTGCTGGGTGCCATCCCGCCGCTGGCCGTGCTGGCGCACGGACCGGTGACGACGGCCGTGCTCGGCGCGCTGGTGGTGGTCGTGCTGACCGTGCCCGTCTTCGACCTCGACGATCCCGGCAGCACCGATCTGCTGACCGTGTGCTTCGTCTCGGTGCTGAGCGTGCTGCTGTCGTACGTCCGCACCAGGCGGGACGCGCAGCTGGTCACCGAGCGGGCCGTCGCCGAGGCCGCGCAGCGGGCCGTCGTGCCGCCTCTGCCGGAGCGGGTCGGGCCGGTGCGGTGTGCGGGTCTGTACCGGGCCGCGCAGAGCGGGACGCTGGTCGGCGGCGACTTCTTCGACGTACGGGCGGGTCCCTACGGTGTGCGGGCCGTCATGGGCGATGTGCAGGGGCACGGGCTGTCGGCCGTCGCGACGGTCGCGTCGCTGCTGGGTGCCTTCCGGGAGGCGGTGCTGGACCAGCCGGACCCGGAGGCCGTGGCGGCCCGGCTCGACCGGAGGCTGGCGGTGGACTCGGCGGGCGAGCCGCACGCCGAGCTGTTCGCCACGGCGGTGCTGCTCGACTTCTCCGCCGACGCCCGGCTGGTGCGGATCGTGGCGTGCGGGCAGGCCGGACCGCTGCTGCTGCGGGACGGGCGGGTCGTGGAGCTGGACGTCGAGCCGTGTACGCCCCTCGGTCTCGGCCTAGCCGAGGCCGCCCCGCCCCGGATTGTCTCGGTGCCGCTGAGGGCCGGTGACCGGCTCTTCCTTGCCTCCGACGGTGTCACCGAGGCCAGGGACGCCGGCGGGGTCTTCTATCCGCTGGCCGAGCGGCTGCCGGGCCTCGCCGCCGAGGACCCGCGCACGCTGGCCGAGCGGGTCTGGACCGACCTCGTGGGGCACTGCCCGGATGTGCGGGACGATGTCACGATGCTGGTGCTCGCGCCCCGCCCGCGCGGAGGGCCCTGACAACGGCGGGGCCGTACGACCGGTACGTCAGTCCTTGATCTCGCACTCGTTGCCGAACGCGGGGTTCAGAAGACCGATCACGTTGATCGAGTTCCCGCAGACATTGGCGTTGATGTCGATCGGGATCTGGATGACGTTGCCGGAGAGGAAGCCGGGGCTGTCGGCGGCGATACCGACGGGGCCGTCGTCCGCGCTCGCCGTACCGGCGAAGGCCAGCAGGGCGGCGCAGGCCAGGCCGGCCGCGGCAGTCACACGTGTGCGCATGGGTAAAGCTCCTGTCATTCGCAGGGACACGTGTCTCCACCGTGACCCGGGGTGCGCCGCCGCGACATCGGTGAGCGGCCGAACGGGGTGCACGGGGTCCGGCGGGGCCGGGCCCGCCCTCTCCGGATGCACGCCGCGCCCGCGCGGGGAATGGTGATAGCGGACCCGTTTTTCAGCACCGGGGCCGCACCAGCGATCCGGACCCTAGGAGCAGAGAACATGTCGACTTCACAGCCCGCCGCGTCCCAGCAGCCCGAGGACCGCGCCACCCCGGACCGCCTGCTCCACGCCCGCACCGGCACCGACGTGTCGCCGGAGGACCTGGTCCTCGCCTCGGGCAAGGACCTCACCCCGCACACCATCGAGTGGGCCAAGCGCAAGCTGGCGGCGGAGGGACCTGCCGCCCTGGAGAAGCTGCTGCCCTAGCCGGGCCCGGCCGCCCATAGGGGAGCCGCCGCACCCGGACAGATCCGGGCACGGCGGCTCCCCTATGGGCGGGCGGTTCACCCTCTGCCGTCGTCCTCGGGCAGGATGCCGTCCTCCTCGACCACGTGCATGGCGGCCTCTTCCGCACCCGCCGCACCGCCGTCGATGCCGACGTCGGCCGCGACGCTCTCCTTCGTGGTGTCGGCGTGCGCCCCCTCGTCCGGGGCGACCAGGCGTCCGGCGCGTGCGGTGCCCGCCTCGGGGTCCACCGGTTCGCCGTCGCTGTCGGGGCTGTCGCCCACACCGTCCCCCACGGGCTCGGCGGACACGTCCGGGACCTCCTGGGCGAGCCGCTCGTCCAGGGTCTCGCCCTCCTGCTGCTCGGCGGCGGTGGTGCCGCGCTTGGTGACGCCCAGGGGCTTCTCCGGCGGGGAGTAGCCCTCGTCGAGGGTGTCGTCGTAGGTCCGTTCGTCGACGGCGTCCTGCAGGTCCAGCGGCGCGGCGTCCTCCTGCTCCTCGTTGGTCCCGGTGGGCTGGTACACGTCGTCCGCCATCGGTTCGGGGCGCATCGGTTCCGTGCCCATCGCTCCTGCCTCCTTGTCGCTGCGTCGACTCGTTCGTCTCTGCTGTCCGTTCCGCGTTTCCCGTAACGCGGGCTCTAACCTCGACGGATCGCCCCGGCCGGGAGGGCGGCCCAACGTGCGGCGGATCGGCGGGAGTCGAAACCCGAGGCGGCCCCGGACATTACCCACCAGTCAAGCTTGAAACATCAAAGACTGGGGCTATCATCACTCGCACACACGGTGTGACCGACTGCCGACGCGGCGGCAGCACGGTATCCACCACCCCTTTTTCATCGCCCCCGGGCCCCGAGGCCACCCTCCTCCGTCCGGCGGCGAGTACCACCCCCACCCCCCGACGCCGTCAGGACGGCATGCCCGCCTCCGGTCGGCGTGCACAAGCGAAAGCAGCGCATCCATGAGCAACAGCAGGGGCAGAGGGCTGCAGGCCAACGTCCTCGGCACGTTCGACACCGTGGTGATGGCGGTCGCGGGCAGCGCCCCCGCGTACTCGCTGGCCGCGACCACCGCCGTCCTGGTCGGTGCGGTCGGGCCGGCCAGCCCGGCCGCCCTGCTGTACTGCGCGATACCCATGCTGGGCATCGCGCTGGCCTTCAGTTACCTCGGCCGGATCGACGTCAACGCGGGCGCCAGCTACTCGTGGGTCGGGCGCACGCTCCACCCCTTCCTGGGCTTCATCAGCGGCTGGGCGCTGGTGATCTCGGCGACGATCTTCATGGTGGCCGGTTCGCTGCCCGCCGGGTCCATGACCCTCGCGCTCTTCGACGACACGCTCGCCGACAACACCGCGCTGGCCACGGTGGTCGGCGCGGCCTGGTTCCTCGTCATGCTGGGCGTGGTGCTCGGCGGCGCCCGGCTCACCGTCCGGGCGCAGCTGATCATGTCCGGCGTGGAGCTGGTCATCCTGGCGCTCTTCGCGGTGCTCGCGTTCTTCCACACGGGCAACGCCCGTGCCTTCGACTGGTCCTGGCTCGGCTTCTCCCACTTCGACGGCATGGCCGGCTTCGCGTCGGGCGCGCTCATCGCGGCGTTCTACTACTGGGGCTGGGACGTCACCAGCAACCTCAGCGAGGAGACCCGCAACAGCCGCCGGACCACGGGCCTCGCGGGCCTGATCGGCGTGGGCATCGTCTTCCTGCTGTTCGAGGTGTTCACGATCGCGGTGAACGTGATCCTGTCCTCGAAGCAGATCGAGGAGAACGACGCGAACGTGCTGGCGGTGCTCGGGGAGGAGGTCTGGCCGGGCTGGGGCGGCAAGCTGCTGATCGTGGCCGTGATGCTGTCCACCATCGCCACGCTGGAGACGACCCTCATCCAGGTCACGCGCTCGCTCTTCGCGATGGGCCGGGACCGTACGATGCCGTCCGCCCTGGGCCGGGTGCACCGCCGGTGGAACACGCCCTGGGTGGCGATCGTGGTGGTCGGGGCGGTGGCGCTGGTGATGTTCATCGCCTCCAACGCCCTGGGCTCGGTGGGCGACATCCTCTCCGACGCCATCTCGGCGATCGGCCTGCAGATCGCGGTCTACTACGGGCTCGCGGGGCTCGCGGTGGTCGTCGCGTACCGCAAGATGCTGCTGAAGTCCCCGGCCAACTTCCTCTTCGGTGGCCTGTGGCCGCTGTGCGGTGCCCTGTTCATGTTCTGGGTGTTCGTGGAGTCGCTGGGCGAGCTGAACAGCGCCTCGGTCGCCATCGGCATCGGCGGTCTCGCGGTCGGGCTGATCCCGATGCTCTGGTACTGGCGGCAGGGCAGCGACTACTACCGGCCCGCGAAACTGGACGCCTCGCGCGCGGTCGAGGCGGACTACGTGCCCGACGAACAGGACGCCCACGCCCGCGTCCACGAAGGCCTCTCCACCGACTTCTGAGGGGAACCCCGATGGCGCGAGGCAGTCTCAGACGTGGCTTCACCCCCGACTTCGACCCCGACTGCGGGGACACCGACCTCACCTCCGCCCGCCAGGACCTGGTGATCGGCCGCTGGCAGGGGCTGCGCGACCTCCTGGGCGCCACCGGCCGCGACTGGGCGGCCCGGGGACACCGGATCCGCCGGCTCGCGCAGGCCTGCGCGGGCAGTTCGACCGTGGAGTCCTGGCTCTCGGCGGACGCCCACAGCCCCGACGCGCTGGTGCTGCGGGCGGCGACGGAGACGGCCCGGACCTTCAACGTGGCCATCGCGGCGGGGCGGGGCGTACCGATCGACCAGCACCGCGTGGACGCCGCAGTGATGGCCTGCCTGACGGCGGCGGAGGCCTACCCGGAGGATCCGACGCCGTGGGTGTCGCTGATCTCGGTGGCGCGCCTGTACCCGTCGGGGGTGCGCCGGCAGGAACTGGGGCGCTGGTGGGACGAGTTGCACGCCCGTGATCCGTACAGCGTCGAGGGGCACCTGCAGGTGCTGCACTACTACTCGGCGCGCTGGCACGGCACGCACGGCCTCATGTACGACTTCGCCCGGGACGCGGCCGGGGTGGCACCGCCCGGCTGCCCGCTGCCGGTGCTGGTGCAGTACGCCCGGGTCGAGGAGTACCGCTTCGCCCTCGACGCGGCCCACGGCAGGCACTCCGCCGTGGGACTCTCGCAGCACTGGAACCACGACGGCGCGGTGAACGACGTACGGCGGACCTGGCAGCGCTGGGTCATGAGCCGGACGGAGACCGCGATCGCGCCCGCCGAGCTGCGCGACCTCGGCTACCTGGCCCACGCGGCCTGCTCCGCCGGCGTCACGGACGTCGCGGGCGTCCTGCTGGGGATGCTGGGGACCCGCGCGACCCGCACGCCCTGGTCGTACACGGGCGATGCGGAGAAGCAGATCGTCAAGTGGCGCAAGGAGCTGCGTCCGGGGACGTGAGCGCCCGCCGGTAGGCTCCGCTCCGGGAGGGTGGCATGGACGAGGGCGGCTGGTACGAGGACGGCGACATGGTCCGGGAGGCCGAACGCGCGCGCCGGGTCGCCTGGATCGGGATGTCCGTGGCGGCGGGGCTGTTCGGTGCGGTTGCGCTCGCGGCGGCCGTCGTCGTGCTCGCGGTGGTCCTTGCGCTCGGCTACGCCGTGGCCGTCATGGACTGACGCCGCGCTCCGGCCCGGCCAGGCCCCCCGACCACTTCTCCTCGATGCGCCCGACCCTCCACACCACCAGGGCCACCACCCAGGTGGCGAAGAACAGGGCGACGACCACATAGCCGAGGACGTTCAGGTCGAGGCCGGCGACGCGGTCCCAGAAGGGGCCGTGCAGGCCGAACCGCCCGGCGAGGAGGCCGAGGAGTTCCACCGTGCCGATGAGGAGGGCCACGGCGACCGACAGGCCGGTGATGGTGAGGTTGTAGTAGACCTTGCGGACGGGCTTGGAGAAGGCCCAGCCGTAGGCGAAGTTCATGAACGAGCCGTCGATGGTGTCGAGGAGGCACATGCCCGCGGCGAACAGGACGGGCAGGCACAGGATCGCGTACCAGGGCAGGCCGGAGGCGGCGCCGGAGCCGGCCAGGACGAGCAGGGCGATCTCGGTGGCGGTGTCGAAGCCGAGGCCGAACAGCAGGCCCAGCGGGTACATGTGCCAGGGCTTGGACACCGACTTGGTGACGCGGCCGAGCAGTCGGTTCATGAGCCCGCGCTTGTTCAGCTGCTCCTCCAGGGCGGCCTCGTCGTAGCGGCCCGAGCGCATGGCCCGGAACACCTTCCAGATGCCGGCCAGGATGACGAGGTTGACGCCCGCGATGAGGTAGAGGAACGTCCCGGAGACGGTCGTGCCGATCAGGCCGGTGACGTCGTGCAGCGCGGAGCCGTCGTCGCGCACCGGCCCGGCCAGGGTCTTCACGCCGAGGGTGAGCAGGAAGGCCAGGACGAAGACGACGCTGGAGTGGCCGAGCGAGAACCAGAAGCCGACCGACAGCGGCCGCTGCCCCTCCCCCATCAGCTTGCGGGTGGTGTTGTCGATGGCGGCGATGTGGTCGGCGTCGAAGGCGTGCCGCATGCCGAGTGTGTACGCCGTGACACCGATGCCGACGCCGAAGGTCTGCGTCCCGATGGCGCGGTGCTCGGGGGCGACGATCGCGACGAGGGTGAACCAGCCGATCACATGCAGGGCCAGGACGAAGGCCGCCATCCCCCCGGCCCTGGTCCACTCCCGCCGCGTCATGGAGGTGCGGACGCGGTGCCAGGCCGTGCGCTGGGCGGGGGCCGGGGCGGGGAGGGGCGGAGTGGACTCAGGGGCGGCCGTCATCGGGGGGAAGGTCTTTCTGTCGTACGGACGGCTGCGGTGAACAGCCTCGTGCCATCCTCCGGTAGCTGCAAGTCATGTGCAGTAAAGCCCGTGACAGGTCTTGTCCATGGAACCGAAAACTCCGCCCGGCCAGGGGGTGCCGGACGGGTGTCAGACCTCGGCGTTCGGTCCGTCCGGCCGGGTGTGACGCTGCTCGACCATCTGGCGGCTGAGCTCTTCCGTCTCCGCCTCGGCCAGCCGCTCGAAGCCGTCCTCGGTGATGACCGAGAGGATCGGGTAGATGCGGCGGGTGAGGTCCGGGCCGCCGGTCGCGGAGTCGTCGTCCGCCGCGTCGTACAGCGCCTGCAGGGCGGCAAGGGCCGCCTCACGGCGGGACATGCCCGGGCGGTAGAGCTTCTTCAACGCACCCCGGGCGTACGGCGATCCGGAGCCTTCGGCATGGAAGCCGAACTTCTCGTAGCGGCCCCCGGCCACGTCGTAGGAGAAGATGCGGCCGTGTTCGCCCCGGGGAGCGGCGGGGTCGTAGCCGGCGAGCAGCGGGACGACCGCGAGGCCCTGCATGGCCTGGCCCAGGTTGTCGCGGATCATGGTGCCCAGCCGGGTCGCCTTCGCGGCGAGGGTCATGGGGATGCCCTCGATCTTCTCGAAGTGCGCCAGCTCGACCTGGTACAGCTTCACCATGTCCACAGCGAGCCCGACCGTGCCCGCGAAGGCGACCGCGCAGTGGTCGTCGGCGGGGTGCACCTTCTCCAGGTCACGCTGGGCGATCAGGTTGCCCATCGTCGCCCGGCGGTCGCCCGCGATCAGCACGCCGTCCCGGTAGGTGAGGGCCAGCACGGTCGTACCGTGCGGGACGCCCTCGGCGCGGACGCCGTCCGCAAGGACGCGCCGGGTGCTCAGCAGCTCGGGGCGGTGGGCCGCCAGGAACTCCGTGAAGGACGAGGAGCCCGGAGTGAAGAACTCCTCCCCCAGCCTGCCCTCGTGCTCGCTCGCCGCCATGCCGCTGCCCCCTCGATCGTGACCGACAGCCGACTCCTACCTGAGCCGGGCGGGTGGGAAACGCGTCCCGGGATGTCAGGGACCCGGTGCGACACGGACGTCCAGGTCCGAGATCCGGTGCACGGGCCAGGAGCGGGCGTAGCGGGGCGGGGTGGCGCCGGCGGGTGCGAGGTGGGCGACCGGGAGGTGGTCCGCGGTGCGCAGGATGCCGGCCACGGTGATGTTCTCGTTGTTGCCGGACGTCGCCCCCGAGGAGCAGCCGGTGTAGTAGCCGATCGGGATGGCCTCGTGGCCGGTGAGCAGGCAGGGCGGGTGGACGCCGAGACGGTGCAGGGCGTCGGCGGTGCGGCCCCAGTCGCGGCGGCTCTCGGTGTTGCGGGCCACGGCGCCGTCCAGTACGGCGAGCTGCGCCGCGACGTGCCCGGCCAGGCCGAGCGCGACGAGCGTGACGGCCACCGGACGCCATGAGCCGCCCGGGGTTTTGACCAGGTGCCACAGGGCGTCCGCGACCGGGATAGCGAGCAGCGCGTAGGCCGGCTGGAGGAAGCGCGGCGCCGCGTAGCCGATCATGAAGAGGTACGGCAGGGCGGCCGTGGTGGCGCAGGCCAGGGGGACCGCGGTCCGTTCCGGGCGCCGGGCCCGGGCCGCGACGACCAGTGCGAGGCCGGCCAGGACGGGCAGGGCGAACCACCAGACGGTGACCAGGGGGCTGGGCATCACCCCGGTGCACGGCCGGCACAGGGCCCGTCCGCCCAGGCTGCGCAGTTGGTCGTCGACGGCGATCTGCCAGCCCAGTCCGCCCTGGATGCGGGAGGCCTCCGCCAGCCGCTCCCCCAGACCGCCGTATCCGACGTACGCCTCGATCACCCAGGGCACGGCGCCCGCGGCGAGTCCCGCCGCGAGCACGAGAAGGAGCCGCCAGTGGCGGCGCGCCAGGGCGAGGACGAGCAGCGGCACGGCCACGTGGACCGCGTCGGTGGGCCGCATCCACGCCATGAGCGCGGCGCCCGCCGCCAGGCTCCACAGGACCGCCGGGGCGGGACGTTCCGCCCCGGCGCGCAGGAAGCAGCCGACGCCGATCAGGGCGCCGATCGCGACCCAGTAGTTGGGCATGGCCTGCGGGCCGTAGAAGAGGGTCAGCCACAGGGAGGCGAACAGGGCCCCGCCGACGACCAGGACGCGGGTCGGGAACAGGCCCCGCCAGGCGCGCAGGGCCAGGTAGAGGGCGAGTCCGGAGAGCAGGGCGAGGTAGACGCGCAGCAGCGGGACGGACGACGACCAGGACGCGACCGGCGCCACGAGCAACGAGACCCCGCGCGAGCGGGGGGCGCTGAAGAAGGCCGCCGGGTGGTGGGTGGTGACCTGGCTGACGTAGACGATCTCGTCCCAGCCGAGGCCCAGGACGGGCCGGACGAGGGCGAGCTGCGCCAGGGTGAAGACGACGGCCAGGGCGGCGAGCGGCCGGTTGCCGCGCGCCATGCGGGTGATGCGCGGCCCGGCCGGCCGTTCGCGTCCTCGCCTTCTGACGAGGATGGCACTCGCACCGTCAGGCATGTTCCGCCCCTTACCCCGATGATCGGAAAACACGATCAAGCTAACCCGCGGGGCGGGGGTGTGCAGGGCGGAACTCGGCCAAGTGCCTGACCGGGGGCAGGCTCAGCGGGTGTGCGGGGCGCGGTGCGGTGGCTGGCTGGGGGCCGGGCGGTGGGTCAGCTCGGGAATGGGCCGGGAGACGGGTGCCTCCTCGCTCACCGTCAGTTCGCTCCCGTGGTGGTGGATGGTCAGGGGCTGGCCGGAGGTCAGGGTGTACGTGGCCTGATCCGCTGTCAGTTCCACGCGCAGACACCGGCCGAGGAAACCCACCCTGAAGGCGAGCCGGCTGTAGCGCTCGGGCAGGCGGGGCGCGAACCGCAGTGCGCCGTCGCTGCACCGCAGGCCGCCGAACCCGGCGACCAGGGCCATCCAGGTACCGGCGAGCGAGGCGATGTGCAGTCCGTCGCGGGTGTTGTGCTCCAGGTCGCCGAGGTCCATCAGCGCGGCCTCGGCCGTGTAGTCGCCGGCCAGGTCGAGATGGCCGGCCCGGGCGGCCATGACGGCCTGGACGCAGGCGGACAGGGAGGAGTCCCGGACCGTCAGCGGCTCGTAGTAGGCGAAGTTCCGGGCGATCTGCTCCTCGTCGAAGTACTCCTCGAAGAAGCTGCCGCAGGTGTACATCGCCAGCACCAGGTCCGCCTGCTTGATGACCTGCTTGCGGTACAGGTCGAAGTAGGGGAAGTGGAGCATCAGGGGGTACCGGTCCGGGCCGGTGCGGTCGAAGTCCCAGCGCTGGTAGCGGGTGAACCCGGCGTGCTGTTCGTGCACCCGCAGTTCCTCGTTGTACGGGACGTGCATGGCCTCGGCGGCGTCCCGCCAGGCGGCCCGCTCCTCCTCGTCGGCGCCGAGCCGCGCGGCCTCGTCCGGGTGGCGCTTGCAGGCGTCGGCGGCGGCGAGCAGGTTCGCCCGGGCCATGAGGTTGGTGTACGTGTTGTCGTCGGCGATGGCGCTGTACTCGTCCGGCCCGGTGACGCCGTCGATGTGGAAGGCGCCCCGGTCGTCGTGATGGCCGAGGGAGCGCCACAGACGGGCGGTCTCCACCAGCAGCTCCACACCGACCTCGCGTTCGAAGGTCTCGTCGCCGGTGACGGCCACGTACCGCACGACGGCGTCGGCGATGTCGGCACCCACGTGGAAGGCCGCCGTGCCGGCCGGCCAGTACGCGGAGCCCTCCGAGCCCTCGATGGTGCGCCAGGGGAACGCGGCGCCGCGCAGGCCCAGTTGGGCGGCGCGTTCCCGGGCGGCAGGCAGGGTGTCCAGGCGCCAGCGCAGGGCCTCGGCAGCCGACTTCGGCGCGGTGTACGTCAGCAGCGGCAGCACGAACGCCTCGGTGTCCCAGAAGGCGTGGCCGTCGTAGCCGGAGCCGGTGAGTCCCTTGGCCGGGATGGCGCGCTGTTCGGCGCGGGCCCCGGCCTGCAGGACGTGGAACAGGGCGAAGCGGACGGCCTGCTGGATCTCCTCGTCGCCGTCGATCTCGACGTCGGCGCGCTCCCAGAAGTCGTCGAGGTAGGCCCGCTGGTCCTCCAGCAGCCCCTGCCAGCCGCTGTGCCCGGCCGCTGCCAGGGCCGCCTCGACCTGGTCGCTCATCGCGGGCCGGGAGCGGGCACCGGACCAGCCGTGCGCGACCAGCTTCTCCACGCGCAGCCGCTCCCCCGGCTCCAGGACGGAGGTGATGGTCAGCCGGGCCACGTCCACGTTGGACTCGCTGCTCGTGGTGGTCCGTTCGGGGCCGGTGACGGTGTGGTCGGCGGCCACGGCGACCCTGAGGCCGCTGCGGCGCGTGCGGTGGACCAGGCGCAGCCGGCTGCCCGTGGCGAGGTCCTCCTCCGGTTCCAGCGGCGACTTCAGCGCCTTGGCGGCGCGCGGGTCGCCGTCCGGCTCGGGCAGGCTCTCGTTGGTGACGAGTTCCGACTGGACGACCACGCGGGTGCGGCTGTCGACGGGCTCCACCTCGTAGGCCACGGCGGCTATCGCGCGCTGGGTGAGAGACACCAGGCGTGTGGAGCGCACCCGGACGGTGGAGCCGGCCGGGGAGGTCCATTCGCAGACCCGCTCCAGGACGCCCCGCCGCAGGTCGAGGGTCCGCTCGTGGGTGACGAGCCGCCCGTAGCGCAGGTCGAACGGCTCGTCGTCGACCAGGAGCCGCAGCACCTTGCCGTTGGTGACGTTGATGGACGTCTGGCCGGACTCCGGGTAGCCGTAGCCGGCCTCGGCGTACGGCAGCGGGTGCAGTTCGTGGACGCCGTTGAGGTAGGAGCCGGGCAGGCCGTGCGGTTCGCCCTCGTCGAGGTTGCCGCGCCAGCCGATGTGGCCGTTGGACAGGGCGAACACCGACTCGCTCTGCGCCAGGACGTCCAGGTTGAGTTCCGACTCGCGGACGGTCCAGGGCTCGACGCTGTACGCCCGCTGTGTGATCACTGCGTGTCCCCCAGTTCGGCGAGGTCCTTCACCACGATGTCGGCGCCGTGCCGGTACAGCGCGTCGGTCTGCCCGACCCGGTCGACTCCGACGACATACCCGAAACGGCCCGCGCGGCCCGCGTCCATACCGGCCAGGGCGTCCTCGAAGACGGCCGCGGCGGAGGGCTCGACACCGAGGTCCGCGGCGGCGGCGAGGAACGTGTCCGGGTGCGGCTTGCCGGGCAGCTTGCGCTCGGCGGCGACCACGCCGTCGATGCGTACGTCGAAGAAGTGCTCGGCGCCGATCGAGCGCAGCACGTCACGGCAGTTGGCGCTGGAGGAGACGATCGCGGTACGGAGGCCGTGCGCGCGGACGGCCTCCAGATAGCGCAGGGTGCCGTCGTAGGCCTCGACGCCGTCGGTACGGATCTTCTCGAGGACCAGGTCGTTCTTGCGGTTGCCCAGTCCGTGCACGGTCTCGGCGCCCGGTGGGTCGTCCGGGTCGCCGTCGGGCAGGTCGATGCCGCGGGAGGCGAGGAAGGTGCGCACACCGTCGGCGCGTGGTCGCCCGTCGACGTACTCGTCGTAGTCCGCCGCGTCGAACGGCCGGAAGTCCGCGCCGTCACGCTCGCGCAGGAAGGCGTCGAACATCTCCTTCCAGGCGGCGGCGTGCACGACGGCCGTCTTGGTGACGACGCCGTCGAGGTCGAAGAGACAGGCGTGGATGTCTTCGGGGAGACCGAGCTGCGTCATACAGGTCCGGTTCCCCGCCCGGAGATGTTCCAGTGAGTGGCGCACGCCACACGCCGGGGGCGCGAGGGTGCGGGGGCACCCGGTGCTCCGGTCCGGACCCGGGTGACAGACTCTCCCTGTGCCGCTCACCTTCGACGACCTCGTTCACCGCGCCCGGGCCCTCCCGCAGGGCGGCCGGCGCGCGATCCTCGGTATCGCGGGCAGCCCCGGCTCGGGCAAGTCGACGCTCGCCGAACACCTGGTGCGGGAGTTGAACGGCACCGGTGAGCCCTGGGTCGCGCACGTCCCCATGGACGGCTTCCACCTCGCCGACGCCGAACTGGAGCGCCTCGGCCGCCGGGACCGCAAGGGCGCCCCCGACACGTTCGACGCGGCCGGCTACGCGGCCCTGCTGCGGCGGCTGCGCGACGAGCCCGACGACGTCGTCTACGCCCCGGCCTTCGAACGCGTCCTGGAACAGCCGGTCGCGGGCGCGATCCCGGTGCCTGCTACGGCCCGTCTGGTCATCACCGAGGGCAACTACCTTCTCCTGGACACCGGTGCCTGGCGCCGTGTCCGCCCCCTCCTCGACGAGGTGTGGTTCTGCGAGCCGCCCGAGCGCGAGCGCGTCCGCCGGCTGGTCGCCCGGCACGAGCGGTTCGGCAAGACGCACGAGGAGGCGGTGGCCTGGGTGTCCCGCTCGGACGAGCGCAACGCCGAGCTGGTGGCGGCGACCCGGGGCCGGGCGGATCTGATCGTCCCGGAGCCGGCACTGCCTGGCGTGCAGGCGTGGCCGGGACGGGGCGAGGCATGATCTGCGCATGATCAGACACGCCACCCTGGACGACATCCCCGAGATCCGGGCGATGATCCGTGAACTCGCCGCCTACGAAAGGGCCGTCGAGCAGGCCCGGGCGACCGAGGAGCAGCTGCGCGAGGCCCTGTTCGGTGCGTATCCGGCCGCCCACGCGCTGATGGCCGAGGACGACGACACGGGTGAGGCCGTGGGCTTCGCCCTGTGGTTCCCGCGCTTCTCGACCTGGACGGGCACGCGCGGCATGCACCTGGAGGACCTCTACGTACGGCCGCAGGCGCGCGGCTCGGGGCACGGCAAGGCCCTCCTCGCGGCCCTCGCCGCGACCTGCCGGCGCAACGGCTACGACCGCTTCGAGTGGTGGGTCCTGGCCTGGAACACGCCGACCGTCGACTTCTACACGTCGCTCGGGGTGGAACTCCTGGACGAGTGGAAGGTGTGCCGGCTCAGCGGCGAGCCCCTCGGGGAACTCGCCGCTCGGACGCCGGAGGTCGTGGACCCGGCCTGCGAGGGGTGAGCCGTCCTCAGGCGGACAGCGTCGGTTCCGGTTCCCCGCTCGCGTCGCCCGCCGGGCCGCGGCGAACCGAAGACGTGCACTTCATCCCTGAGGTGGCCACGGCGCGGGGTCGTCGGGGGTCACACGACGGGTGCGGGCCGGCGGGCGCGCAGTGCGACGGTCAGCGTGTGCGGGCCGTGGCCACCGATGTAGACGCGGTTTCCGGTCGTCGCATCGGTGCCGCCCACCACGGTGTAGTCCTGCCCCGGGTCGTACCGCAGGACGTCGCTCCGGTCCGGCGCGGCCAGCGGCTCGCCTGCCTCGACGTCGGCCTCGACCCGGATCTCGTCCTCACCGGCTCGGTAGGTCATCGGTCCGGTCGTCAGGCACCAGCGCCCGTCGCCGATCGGTACGGCGCCCTCCGGTACACCGCCCGGGCGGAAGGTCAGTTCGAGGGCCCAGGGCACCCGTGGTCCGCTGATGTCGATCCGCAGGTCGGCACCGTCCTCCCGCAGGTCCACCTCTACGCGGGTCGTGTGTGAGACCTCGTCCCGAGGCCGGTCCGGGAAGGCCATCGCAGCCGAGAAGCGCCCCTCGTCCGCCAAACGGTAGACGCCGTCGTCCCGGCGCCGGTCCGACGGCAGCGGCTGGTAGTAGGCGGCCGTGAGGGTTTCGGTGAGCCGGTACCGGTGGTCGGCGGGCTGTTGCACGGCGGCGGCGCGGAACGGGCCCAGGTCGAAGAATCCCCGTGAGAGGCGGACCGCGTCGAGGACCGCGTCGCCGGCGAACAGACGCAGGAAGGTGGGATTGCAGGCGAGGCCCGAGCGGATGCGCCGGTGCTGGGGGACGTCGGAGCCGCCATACACCACCGTGTGCGCGGTGGCCGAGCCGCGTGCGGCGAGGCGCGCGGTGGTGATGTACCGGCCCCGCGCAAGCTCCTCGGCAGCCGGCGCCGGCAGGGCGCGGCTCAGGTCCGGGGTGAGGAGGGTCTCGGCGAGCAGGTCGGGGTCGTCGATGCCGCCGGCGGCCGCCAGCCGCGCCGCCCGGCTGAAGTCGCCCCGGCCGGTGCGGATCGCGAGCAGGCGGTAGTGCGCCAGGTAGGGCGCCAGCGGGAACGGGTGGTTCTGGTCCTGCCGTCGTGAGTGGACGGTCTCGACCGTGCCGTCCGGCCTGATGAGGTCCAGGGTCGTGGCGAGATTGCGTTCGACGACGTCCCGCAGGTCGGCGCGGCCGAGCACGTCGGCCAGCAGCAGCAGCGACGGGTTGGACACGTGGGCCGCGTAGTTGGCACTCCGTTCCGAGTACAGGCCCTCCGCGTCGATGTCGACGCCCTCGGACAGCCACTCCTCGATGCGGTCGAGGAGCCGGTCGTCGGGGAACGACCGGTGCAGCCGGGCCAGCGCCGCGCACAGCTCCCAGCGGTGGTTCGGGGTGTGCACCCCACCGGTCAGGAGACTGCCGGAGGCGGCGCGGGCGATCTCGGCGAGCGTGGCCGTGACGTCGCGCAGTTCGGGCCCCGCGGCGGCGGCGAGGACGTGCGCGTCGCACACGTCGTTGACGGTGAATCCGGAGTCCGGCGGTGACTGCACGTTGTCGCCACCGGCGAAGAGGCCGGTGGTCGTCTGCGCGGCACGCAGGACGCGGAGGTGGGTCGTCGCGGCGGCGACGGCCTGCCTGCTGCCGTGCAGTGCCGAGTCCGGGGACCGGTACGCGGCGACCAGGGTCTTCACCCGGCGTGCCAGAGCGCGGTGGGGCACACCGGAGGGTTCCTCGTCGGGGCCGGCTGCCAGCGGGGCGGCCAGCCGGTCGGCGGCGCGGGCCACCGCGCGGACGAACTCGTGGTCGAGCGGCGTGGGCACGGTCAGTCCTTCAGTCCGGCGTTGATGTCGGCGCCCATGACGTAGCGCTGGAAGACCAGGAAGATGACGATCAGCGGGATCATGGAGATGACCGACGCGCCGAGCAGGACCGACCAGTTGATGTTCTGCGCGCCGACGATGCTCTGGATGCCGATCTGCACGGTGAACTTGTTGGGGTCGTTGAGCATCAGGAGCGGCCAGATGTAGTCGTTCCACCGCCACTGGAAGGACAGGATGGCGAGGGTCAGCATGATGGGCCGGGAGAGCGGCACCATGATCCGCACGAAGATCGACAGTTCGCGGGCGCCGTCGATGCGTGCGGCCTCCACGAGTTCGTCGGGAACCGTCAGGAAGAACTGGCGGAACATGAAGCATCCGGTCGCGGTGAGCACGGCCGGGAGGATGATGCCGCTGAACGAGTTGTAGAGGCCGAGGTTGCGGACCACCAGGAACTCAGGGGCGAGCATGACCTCGGACGGCAGCATCGTGGTGGCCAGGATGCAGATGAAGAACACCTTGAGCCACTTGTTGTCGTACTTGGCCAGCGCGTATCCGGTGCAGCAGCTGGCTCCCACCGTGAGGATCGTCGTGATCACGCACACGATGGCCGTGTTGATGAAGTACTGGGAGAAGTTGGCACTGCGCCAGGCCGTCAGGTAACCCGACAGGGTGGGGTCGTGCGGAACCAGCGTCAGCGGATAGGAGAACAGATCCGAGGCCGGCTTGAGGGAGCTGAGGATGAACCACAGCACCGGCAGCCCGTAGAGGCAGGCCAGAATCCACAGCAGTGTCGTCGCGGGCACCGCCCGCCGGAGCCCACCGCCGCCCGCCCCGCGGGACCGCTTCTTGGAGACGGCCCGTCCGGGACCGGCGTCGACCGGGCGTGGCATGTCTGTGGTTGTCATCGGTTCTCCATCCGCCGGTTGGCGATCAGCTGGATGATCGCGACGGCCATCAGGATGATCATGAGCACGAACGACGCGGCGCTCGCGTAGCCGATCTGACCCCGTTTGAAGCCGGTCTCGTAGATGTACTGGACGAGCAGGTTGTTCGACGTTCCGGGTCCGCCGTTGTTGAGGGCGACGAACACCGGGTACTCCTTCATCGCGTTGATCGTGTTGAGCAGGATGACGATGAACGAGGTGGGCGCGATGCTCGGCAGCGTGATGCTGATGAACTGACGCCACGGGCCGGCGCCGTCCAGCGAGGCGGCCTCGTAGTACGACACCGGCACGTTCTTGATCGCCGCGATGAACAGCAGCATCGAGAAGCCCGTCCAGGCCCAGGACGCCGCCATCACCACCACCAGCAGCGACAGGTCCGCGTTCGACTGCCACGGAACGGCGTGCCCGCCGAGCTCGTGGATGAGGTAGTTGACCAGTCCGAAGTTCTCACCGAACAGCCACCGCCACAGGACACCCACGACGATGGGCGACAGCAGCCACGGGATGAAGAAGATGACGCGGGCGAGCGACGCGCCCTTGGCGTGCTTGCTCACCACCACGTTGGCGATGAGCAGCGAGAACACGAAGTTCATCGGCACGAAGAGCACGGCGTACAGCAGCGTCCGGGTCAGCGCGTCGTAGAAGGTGGAGTCCCCGAACAGGTGCTGGTAGTTGTCCAGCCCGACGAACTGGAACGCCCCTACGCCCGTGTAGTTCGTGAAGGAGTAGACGAGCCCGATCACCGCCGGCCAGACGAAGAACAGCGCGAAGAGCACGACATTGGCCGCGATGAGGACGAGCGGCGCAAGGGTGTAGCTACTGCGTCTCCTGGGCGGGCTCGCGGACACGTCCGAGGCGCGTTTTGTCATCTTCCTGACTCCGTGCTGGTGAAGTGGGTTCCTGTGGGCTCAGGTCATGAACCCGGCATCACGTCGGCCCCGAGGCCGGGCGGCGGTGTGACGACCCCGCCGCCCGGGCTGCCGGACTGCGCTCAGCCGCCGACCTGCTGGTTGTAGCCGTCCACGATGTTCTGCAGGGCCTTGTCGGCAGACTGCTGGCCGTTGATCGCCTTGCCCAGCTCCGTCTTGGTCGGGTCCTCGGTGAGGCTCTTGCCCTTCAGCACCCACTTCGTCTGCGCGGTGTTGAAGTAGCCGGAGATCGGGGCGTAGAGCGGGATCGACTCGTTGTACAGCTTGAACGCCGCCTGCGCCGCCTCGGACTTGAACGGGTACTTCGGGTTCAGACCGCTCTCGACCGGCAGGAACCCGGACGCCTCGCACAGCGCCTGGTAGTGGGCCGGCTCGTACAGCCAGGACAGGAACTTCGTCGCGGCGGTGGCCGCGGCGCCGTTGTTGTTGAAGCCCACCGTCATGCCGCCGCTGTTGACGTCGCTGGCCTGCACCGGCTGGGCGGGAGTCGGAACGCTCGCCCACTCGAACTTCTTGATGCTGTCCGCGAAGGCGGGAACCTGCCACACGCCGGACCAGTAGGCGACCACGTCACCGCTCTGGAACATGGCCGACGGGTCGGCGCCGCTGGTCCACACCGACTTCGGCATGGTCTTGTCGTCGTTCAGACCGACGAAGTACTTCACGGCCTTCTTGGTCGCCGCGTCCACCGAGAACTTGCCGGAGGAGTCCGCGTGGACGTACTTCCCGCCCATCTCGTACACCATGGCGCGAAGCCGGGACGGCGACTGGTCGAACGTCAGGGAGTACTTGGCGCCGGTCTTCTCCCGTACCTTGTCCGCCGCCTTGATGAAGTCGGTCCAGGTCCAGGTCTTCTGGGGCGAGGCCGGGAAGGAGACGCCGGCCTTCTCGAACAGCGTCTTGTTGATGAACAGGCCGGACGCGGTGACGTCCGAGGGGATGGACAGCACCTTCCCGGACGAGTCCTTGGCCAGGAAATTCTGGTTGATCTTGTTGCTCTTCTTGTTGGCGATGGAGCTGAGGTCGATCAGCTTGTTCGCCCAGATCGGGTCCAGCGCCGGCACCGCCGCGACGTCGGGCAGGGAGTTCGCCTGCGCGGCGTTGTGCAGCTTCGTCGGGTAGCCGTCGTAGGGGATGTTGACGAGCTTGACGTCGACGCCGGTTTCCTTCTTGTACTGCGCCACCATCTTCTTCCAGCCCGCGTCCTGCCCCGGAACCGTGGAGATCCAGAACGTCAGCGACTTAGCGTTCCCGCCCGAGTCGGACCCCGACCCGCAGGCGGAGAGCAGAAGGGCACCTGCCGTGGCCACGGCAGCGAGGGGAACAACGCGGCGTATGCCGCCACGGCCGAGTCGGCGGGAGCGCCGCACACCCACACTGGTCATCTTCAATCCCTTTTCGTCGTAGCGGAAGAAGCACGGCGCCAGCCGAGGCGGCACGGGTGCATTTTGCAGGAAATTTCGCTTTCCGGGGGCACGGCCTCGCCCGGCCGTATCGCCTTGACGGGTGGGGTCCCCGGCCATGACGGCCGGCGTCGCACAAGCACGCCCTCGTGCGGCTGCCGTACTTCGCGTACGGGCGGGAGGCTCACCCGGAGTCGGCGTCCCGGCCGACTCAGAAAGCGCTTGTCCGGACATTGGCAGACCGATGGCGCAGCCGTCAATGCTTCGCCCGCACAGCTCCGGTCACGGTTTGAATTCCATGGGCGACCGCGAGCCTGCTGGCGCCCGCCACGGTGCCGGTGTCGCCCACCACGCTGCTGACCACCTCGGTGGGCCAGCTCAGCCGGGCCAGCTCGGCCCGCACTCCCGGCAGGAGCTGCGGGTCCGCGCCGGTGCCGCCACCGAGGACGATCAGGCCGGGGTCCAGCACGGCGGCGACGGCGGCGGCCAGCCGGCCCACGTCGGCGGCGTGCGCGTCGATCACCGACCGGGCCGTGGCGTGCCCCTGCCCGGCCAGCGTGAGGAGCCGCTCGGCGGTGCGCGGGAGGGGGCCGTCGGCCTCCTGCCAGGCGTCCGCCGCCCGGCGCAGCAGCGTGCGCGAGCCCATGCGCTGCTCCAGGCCCTCGTGGCGCGGGGCGCGGCTCTCGTCCCAGGGGTAGGGCAGGCGGGCCACCTCACCGGCGGCGCCGTTCGCGCCCCGCAGCACCCGGCCGCCGATGACGACGGCGAGACCGATGCCGACGCCGATGCGCAGGTAGCCGAAGGTGTCACGGCCGACGGCGGCACCTTCGTGCAGTTCGGCGAGGGCGGCGCAGTTGACGTTGTTCTCCAGGTGGACGGGCACACCCTCGGGCAGCGCGACGGCCATGGCATCGAAGACCGGGCCGGCCTTGGCGGTCGCGGGGCGCTCCCCGGCACCCTGCCCGTCCCGGGTGGGGACGTCGCCGACGGCGACGACGACGGCCCGCAGCGGGGCCCCGGCGGGCAGCGCGTCGAGCACCTCGGCGACGGTGCCGGCCGCCTCGGATCTGGATCCGGTGCCCTCGGCGAGCATCGTGCCGTCCAGCGCGCATCCGCGTACCCGCGTCTTGGCGGGCCCCAGATCGACCGCGAGCACGGCTCCGGCGGCCGGGCCGAGCCGGTAGACGGCGGCGCTGCGGCCGGTGCCGCCGGAGGCCCGCCCGGAGTGGGCGGCGAGCTCCGCGGCCTCGAGCTCGGCCACGGCGGTGGAGACGGTCGGCTTGGAAAGGCCCGCACCGGCCGCCAGCTGGGGGCGGGTGGCCGTTCCCGTCTCCGCCAGTACGTCGAACACCACACGGGCACTCTCACTCAGGTGCATGGTCTCCCCAGGTCGTGCTGCGGCCGAGCAGGCGGTCGCGAAGGTCGCGCGGCACCGGGAATTCCGTGCCTCTTGACGCGCACCCTACTTCGTTAGTTAACTTCCTAACGAACTTCACGGTACTCGCCTGCCGTGTTCGACAGAAGCCCGTCCCGGGGCTTCCTGACCTCTTCAACTGCCGTGGTCCGGCGCGCGGTTCGCCTGCCGTTCGCCGTGTCCGCGCAACGACGAAAGAGGACCCGTGCAGGACTCCACGCCTTACGCGGTCGGTATCGACGTGGGCGGCACCAAGACGCATCTGCGCGCCTTTGCGGACGGCGAGGATCTCGTCGACCGCGTCCGCAGCAGTAGCGGATGGCGGCCGCACGACTCCGGGGCCGCCGCCGACTGGCTGGCCGCACTGATCGCCGACGCCCTGCCTCCCGGTGTACGGCCGTCCGCGCTCGCCGTGGGCGGCCACGCCTGTGAGACACCACGCCAGTGCGCGGGGATCCGGGCCGCGCTTCAGGAGCGGCTGGGGGTCCCCGCCCTGGTCGTGGGCGACGCCGAGCTGCTCGTCCCCGCCGCGGGGCTGGACAAGGGCGTCGGTCTGGTCGCCGGCACCGGTTCGGTCGCCGTGGGGCGGCTGCCCGACGGTGCTCCGGTCCAGGTCGGCGGCTGGGGTGCGGTCCTCGGCGACGAGGGCGGCGCGGCCGGCCTCGTCCGTGAGGCGGCACGGGCCGTCTGGGCCGCGCACGACCGCGGTGAGGAGCCCGACGCCCTGGCGACCGGGCTGGTCGCCGCGTTCGGGGTGGCCGAGGTGCCCGCGCTGGGAGCCGCCCTGGAGGCCGCCACGGACGTCTCCGCGGAGTGGGGCCGTCGCTCCCCCGCCGTGTTCGCCGCCGCCGCGGCGGGCTCGCCGCTCGCCCGGGCCGTGATCGCCGAGGGCGGGCGGGCGCTCGCCGGGCTGGTCGTACGGCTCGCCGCACGCGGCGTCCCGGTGGACGACGTGGTGGTGGCGGGCGGCACCGTGCTCGCCCAGCCCGCCCTGTACGAGGCGTTCACCGCCGCGCTCGCCGAGTCCCTGCCCGGGGCCCGGCCGCAGCCGTTGCGGGTGCCGCCGGTCGAGGGCGCGCTGGTCCTGGCCCGTTCGCTTCTGTGAGCCCGGCCGCCGTTCACCTTCCGGACACGACCTGGTGGCCGGACCCTCGCCGAAGGGTCACCACACGGCCGTAGATCTTCGCTCGTACGCAACAGGTGCCACAGAAGTCATCAGAGGCACCAGAAGCAGCACACGCACCCCCCGGCCGCACGGCCGAAGCACCGTCGCGCAACGCCATGACACCTTCCTCGCAGAATTCCAGAGAGGCGCACCCATGCCGTCATCAGCCGGGCACCGCTCCCCCGCCACCGTCGACAGGCGGGGCTTTCTCAGGACCTCCCTCGGTGCCTCGGCGGGCCTGCTCGCCGCACCCACCGTCGTGTCGTGGCTCGGCGCAGCGGACGCCAAGGCCGCCACGGGCTTCGCCGCGTTCGTCGACGACTACACGTCGAACGTCGTCACGAACCAGACCCCGGAGACCAACGCCGTCGTCCGGATCCTGGGCGGCATGTCGAAGGTGTGGAAGACCGGCGACGCCTGGGACACCGGCCTGGTCCTGGACCGCGAGGTGCTGCGCGCCAACATGCGCTACTGCGCCCTCATCACGCAGGCCCGCACCGAGGCGCAGGCGAAGGAGGCCTTCCTCTACGACCGTCAGCACCAGAGCTACGCCATGATCGCCGGTCTCGGCCCGCTCGCCGGGCTGTACAAGGCGGGCGCCAAGGCGGTCACGTCGATCACCACCGCCCCGGACGGCACTCCCCCCGGGAAGATCAACGACACCCTGCCCGCCGACGCCCCGGCCGGGTCCGCGCTCGGGGCCGGCTCGTACGACTCGGACCTCGGCCGGGTGGCCAGGCTGGTGGACACCGTGCGCGGGCCGTTCGCCTCGGGAAACCCGGCCAAGTTCACCTTCCAGTACCCGCGCCCGTGGCGGATGAACGAGGACAGCGAGGTCGTCGACACCGGGGAGAAGGACGCCCTCGGCTACCCGGTGTACGACTCGGACGTGGTCGTCGCCCCGCAGCTGCTGCGCCAGCGCTCCGAGAACGCGGCGGAGGACGGCGGTTTCCCCAGCGGCCACACCAACGCCTTCCACCTGGCAGGCCTGGCCCTGGCGTACGCGGTGCCCGAGCGGTTCCAGGAGCTCGTGACGCGGGCGTTCGAGCTCAGCCACACTCGGATCATGTCGGGCATGCACTCCACCGTCGACGTCATCGGCGGCCGGATCATGGCCACCGCCCTGACCGCCGCGACGCTGGCGGACCCGGCGAACGCGGAGCTCAAGACCGCGGCCCGCGCCCAGGCCCTCGCCTACTTCACGCAGCGGGCCGGCACGACGGCGGACACGCTGTACGACTACGCCCACCCGGGCGCCGGGGACGCCTACGCCGACCGCGAGGCCAACGCCCGTGCGGTCGGGCACCGGTTGACGTACGTCCTGCCGCGCCGCGGCCGCAAGGACCCGCTCACCGTGCCCAAGGGCGCGGAGGTGCTGCTGGAGACGAGGCTGCCGTACCTGACCGCGGCCCAGCGGCGCGAGGTGCTGCGGACGACCGCACTGCCCTCCGGGTACGTCCTGCTGGACGGCTTCGAGCAGTGGGGCCGGCTCAACCTGTTCGCCGCGGCGGACGGTTACGGCGCCTTCGACCGGGACGTCATCGTGACGCTGGACGCGGCGGCCGGGGGCTTCCACGCGGCCGACAGCTGGCGCAACGACATCGAGGGAGACGGCGGGCTGACCAAGCGCGGCACGGGCACGCTCACGCTCACGGGCCACAACCGCTACCGCGGCGGGACCGTCGTCGAGGCCGGCACGCTGGTCGCCGCCTCGGCGAACGCCCTGGGAGAGGGCGACGTCCGGGTCACGGGCGGCACGCTGCGCGCGGACAAGGTGCTGCGGGTGCGCGGCTCGTACGTCCAGGAGTGCGAGTCCACGCTGGAGTTGCCGCTGCGCGGGAACCACGGCCCGGCGCTCACGGTGGGCCGCCGGGTCCTGCTGGGCCGGGGCAGTGTGCTGTCGCTGCGGCTGGACGCCGAGCGGTCGCCGGTGGCGGGGACGACCGTACCGGTGCTGTCCGCTTCCCGGCTGCGCGGCCGGTTCGACCGTGTCGAGCTGGACTCGGAGACGCTGCGGGCCGTGCCCGTCCACACCGCTGGCGGTCTGTCGGTGCGACTCGTGAGGCGGTAGCGCTTTCCACGGCGGGGGCTGATGCAGAGTGGGTCCATGAGGGACCTCCGGATCGCTCCCGCCGTTCCCCGGCCCGTGTCGCTCTCGCCTCCCGCCCACCGCGCGCACCGGCCCGCCGGATGGTGGCCGGTGCCGCTCCTGGTGGGCGTGCTGCTCGCCCAGATGGCCTTCTCGATGGTCACGACCGCCGTGCGGCAGACCCCGACGATCGACGAACCGGTGTACGTGGGCGCCGCCGCGGAATACGTGCGCGAACACCGGCTGCGGCACAACCCCGAGCATCCCCCGCTGGGCAAGCTGGTCATCGGTGTGGGCGTCGCCCTCGCGAATCCGAAGGTCGACCTTGATGTGACGGCAGACCAGGGGGAGTCGGGCCGGCATCTGCTGTACGAGTCCGGCAACGACCCCTGGCGGCTGATGCTGTGGGCCCGCCTTCCGGTGATCGCGCTGACCCTGTCGTTCGGGCTGGTGGTGTTCGCCTTCGCCCGTGAACTGGCCGGGCCCGCCGCGGGGTTGGCCGCGCTCGCGCTGTACTGCTTCTCCCCCGACGTCATCGCCCACGGCTCGCTCGCCACGCTGGACGTGCCGGCGGCCGGGTTCGTCCTGACGTCGGCGTGGCTGCTGTGGCGGGCGCGCCGGAGGCCACGGCTGTACGTGCCGCTCGCGGGAGTGGCGCTGGGCGCCGCACTGGCCACGAAGATGAGTGTGTTGCCCGCTGTGCCGGTGCTCATGGTGCTGGCCGGGGTGTCGGTGTGGCAGGCGTCCGCGGGAGACCGGCGTCTTCGGCGGGCGCTCGCCGGTGTCGGCCTGGTGGCCCTGGCCGCGATCGCGCTCGTGTGGGCCACGTATCTGATGGTCGATCCGCGGTTGCGCTGGACCCCGGAGCAGCATGTGCCGGTGGTGCGCGGACTGCGGGGGCTGCTGGTCGGGACGATGCCGTTTCCGGAGGCCTATCGCGACGGGATGCGTGTGCAGTTCGGTCTGGAGAACCGGCCCTGGCAGGGCTTTCTGTTCGGGCGACGGTACGACGGCTCGCTCTGGTACTACCTGCCGGCCGCGCTGCTGGTGAAGACCCCGCTGGGGGCGCTTGCGCTGTGGGCCGGGGGCGTCGGGGCCGTCGTCGCGGCCCGGCGGCTGCGGCCGGCCGCACCGTATGTGCTGGCGGCTCCGCTGGTGCTGCTGGTGGCGGCCATGCAGGCGGCGCGGGACCTCGGGACCCGGTACGCCGTGTTCCTGCCGCTGTTCCTGGCGGTCGGGGCGGGCTGCGCGCTCGTGGTGCGGCGGCGGTGGGTGTCCCTGGGAGTGGCCGTGCTGGTGGCGTTCGCCGCCGTCAGTTCGGTGCGGGCGTACCCCTACTATCTGCCGTACTCCAACGAGGCGTTCGGGGGGCCGGGCAGGACCCGGGAGTGGCTGCACGACTCGAACGTGGACTGGGGGCAGGATCTGGGGCGGCTCGCGGAACGGCTCCGCGACCGGTACCCGGGTGAGCGGGTCTGGCTCGTCTACAAGGGCAGCGGGGTGCCGTCCTTCTACGGCATCCGCGCCTCGGACCCCCTGCGGGTGCCGGCCCGTGAGGTGCGCGGAGTGCTCGCCGTGTCCGATTCCGCCGCCGCGAAGGCCACGGGGCGGCTGGCCGGGTTGCTCCGCGGCAGCCGCCCCGTCGACGACGTCGGGCACTCGATCACGGTGTATCGCCGGTGAGTGCTCCGGAACGCGTGGGTCAGTGGGTCGCGTAGAAGAACCCGTCCGCGCTCACATGCCGCATGACCCGGCCCGCCACCCGGTAACGGCCGTTGGGCACGTCGGCGCACCTCGCCACGTGGACCGCCAGCGGGCCGGCGAATTCGTACCCGCGGCGTTCGGCGTGGCGGGACAGGCTGTCGGTGAGGGCCTGGCCCACGTCCGTGCCGGTGCGGGTCAGGTGGTCGTGCACGTCGTCGGGCAGTTCCACGTCGTAGGCGTTGGGGACCATGACGCGGCCCTCACGGCACACGACGGCGTTGTCGTCGCACTCGCGTCGCAGCGCGTCGAGGATCTCGACCGGTTCCTTGTCCAGGAGCCGCGCCCACAGCGCGTCCCATCGGTTTTCCAGGGTCTGTTCCAGCGCACTCAGCGCGCCCATGCCGTCTCTCCTGCCGGAAGCGTCGTCGGTCGGGTCGGGGATGCCGGGGGAAGCCCTACCGGTCGTCGTAGTCGTCGGGGCGGACCTCGGCCTCCTCCAGGGCCTCGCGCATCGTGCGGCCGGTTCCGCCCGGCGCCCGGGAGCGGTCCTCGTCGTGGTGTCCCAGCAGCTCGTCGGTGGTCTCCGTCTTGGGACGGTTCTCCTCGGGGACGGTCATTCGGTGGCTCCTCTCGGGATCGTGTGCGGCGGCGGGTTCCCGCCCGGCGTACGGGTAACCCCGTGCGGGGCAGCTCATGCTCCCGGAAGAAGCCCTGGTCACCACGGTGGGTGAGCTATGTTGAACGTCCGTGGGAGACGAAGGAGGCGCACCGTTGCCATCGCCGCAGCAGGCACGCGCACAGGCATCCGCGATCACCTCGGGGAAGGCCGCCCCCGAAGCGGAGGTCTCCCCGTCCGCCCAGCTCCGGGCACTCTTCGACCGGCCCCGGCTGTCCCCCGGGCAGCGGCGCATCGCGCAGTACCTGATCGAGCACATCACCGAGGCGGCGTTCCTGTCGATCACGGATCTCGCGGACCGGGTCGGCGTCAGCCAGCCCTCGGTGACGCGGTTCGCCTCGGCGGTCGGCTTCAGCGGATACCCGGCGCTGCGAGAGAAGCTCCAGTCGATCGCGCTCGGCACCCTCGCCGTCGGTGCGGCCGACGAGAACCGGGGCAACGAACTGCAGGCGGCGGTCGACACCGAGATCGAGAACCTGGAGAACCTGCGGCGCGACCTCGCCGACCCGGACGTGGTCATCGACGTCGGCCGCAAGCTCTCCTCGTCGGCCCCCCTGACGGTCCTCGGCCTGCGCATCTCCGTTTCGCTGGCGGAGTACTTCGCCTACGCCGCCCGCCGGATCCATCCGGACGTCCGGCTGGTGACGCGGGGCGGCAGCGTCGCCTACGACGCGCTGCTGCAGTCGCGTGAGGCGGGTGGCACGTGGGTGCTGGCGTTCTCCATGCCCCGGCACGCCCAGGAGACCCTGACGGCCGTGCGGGTCGCCCGGGGCGCCGGGCTCAAGGTCGCCCTGATCACCGACCTGGCGCTCGGGCCGCTCGCGGACGAGGCGGACGTCGTCTTCGCCCTGGGGACCGGTTCGCGACTGGTCTTCGACTCCTACGCGGCTCCGGGCGTGATGTGCTCGGCGCTGCTGCAGGCCATGACGGACGCGGATCCGGAGCGGACGCAGGCCCGGCTGGAGGAGTACGAGCAGGTCGCCGACCAGCACCAGTTCTTCCTCCGGGACTGAGGGGCACGCGGCCGATCCCACAGGGACCATTCACAACAAAGCGAGCATGAATGTTTTCATGCTCCTTGCAAACCGGTTGGCATATATAAATACTGCTCACGGATCGCGACCCGGTTGTCCCGGATCCGTTCCGCACCCGTGGAGCCGGGTCCTACCCACTCCGGCGTCCCGGGTGTTCGTGGCGGCCCCGGTCATCCCCTAGGCCGGGGCCGCCCCGACTCGTCGTCCACCCTCACGACGCCGCACACCCGAGAGCGATGATCATGCCCCTGACGACCACGCGCATCAGCCCGGACTGGCCCTGCCAGGTCAAGATGCCAGGCAGCTACGACTGGGAGCGCTCGGCGGCCAAGTGGCTGCGCGAGCTGGTGCCCACGCGCTACGCCGGATACCCGGTGTTCATCCGGCACCCCGTCCTCCTCGCACGGCATGCCCAGATCCAGGTCCAGAACGAGATTCGGGTCGCCCGCACCGCCCTCCAGACCGCCCGCGCCGACCTGCCCGGGCTCGGCCTGCACGAGGGCGTCATCGAGCACACGATCAAGCTGTACGCGGCCGAGGTCATGCAGCTCCAGCACATCGCGCGCAGCGTCCGGGCGGTCACCCAGGCCCTGGTGGAGGCGAACCGCCAGCCGTGAGCGGGCGGGCATGACCAGGCCGTCGCGTGGCACCCGTGGGTGAATGAGCACCACGGAAGTCCGGCGCGGCGAACCGGTGACCACCGTCCTCACCTGGCAGGTGCGCCCCGGCCAGGAGCAGCGCTTCGAGGAATGGACGCACGGCATCACCCGCTGCGCCAGACAATTCCCCGGCAACGAGGGCGTCTCCTGGCTGGCACCCGAGGACGGCCACCGCTACCACGCGGTGCTGCGCTGGTCCGACCAGCACCGGCTGGCCGCCTGGCTGGAGTCCGAGGAGCGAGCGAACTGGCACCGGCGGATCGGGGACATCGCCACCGAAGTCAGCAGCGAACGCCAGTCGACGAGCGGGATGGAGACCTGGTTCGATCTGCCCGGCACCACCGTGCAGGCCCCGCCCCGGTGGAAGATGGTCCTCACGACCTTCCTCGGCGCGTACCCCTTCACCCTGCTCGTCCAGTGGCTGGTGACGCCCCACACCACCGGCTGGCCCCTGCCCCTGCGGGCCGCCGTCTTCCCGCTGGTCCTGCTGCCGCTCCTGACCTACCTGGTGATGCCACGGCTCAGCCGGCTGCTGCGGTTGTGGCTGTATCCGCACGACGGCCGCTGACCGTGCCCGCGAGGCCGGTGTGACCGACGGGGTGCCCGAGGCGGGGGATCAAGAGGTGCGCACAAGGCGTTCTTCCCCTCGGGCCAGGTGTGCAATGCTCAACGCGTGACGAGCGAGCCCGTGACGCCGGCGCAGCCCGGTGCCGCACCGGACCTGGCCGAACTGGCCAAGATCGTCGCCCGGCAGCGCGCCGAACTGGACCGGCTGCGCGACCAGGCGGCCACCTCGGCTGTCGTGGAACGGGCCAAGGGCGCGGTGATGGCGCTGACCGGGTGTACCGCCGACGCGGCGGGCGAGCAGCTGCTCCAGCGGGCCAAGGCCGCCCGTCACACCCTGCTGGAGGAGTGCTGGATCACGCTGGGCGGCCTCGCTCCGGCGTCGGCCGGCCCGAGCGGGGCGAGCGAGGCCGCCGGCATCGGGAGCCCCGCTTCCGAGGCGGCCGCCCTGGAGCAGTCGGCCGTGCCGGACGACGTCACCGCCGCCCTGGCCCGCCTCGGCAAAGCCCTCGTTCGGGTGATGACACCGCACGACCTCGCCCGGTGTCTGCTGGAGCATCTCGGACCCGACATGTCGGCGGACGCGGTCCTGATCTACGCACGCAGGCCCGACGACGGCCTCGGACTGATCGGCCACGCGGGCGTCGACGACGAACTGGCGGCCCAGTGGCGCCAGGTACCGCCGCTGAGCGGAACGGCCGCGCTGGACGCGCTGCAAGCGGGCGAGCCGCGCTGGCTGGAGGACTTCGCCGAGGACGAGCGGCAGTACCTGCTCATCGGCGACCCTCCGGGCCGGTGGCGCTCGCGTGCCTGGCTGCCGGTGCTCACCGCGGGCCGGACCGAGGTCTGCATCGGCGTGCTGCGCGGCCGTGCCGGGGCGTTCACCGCGCGCGACCGCGCCCACCTGCGGGGCCTCACCAGGCTGTGCGCCGGCCGGTTGCGCGCCTTCGACACCCCGCCCGAGCGGAGCGCCGACGCCGCCACCGACGCGGTGCAGGCGCTGTTCGAGGCGCTGCCGGTCGCGGCGATGCTGCTCACGCCGCTGCGGGCGGCGACGGGTGGCATCGAGGACTTCCGGGTGGAGGCCGCGACCGCCCAGGTGGGCGACCTGCTGGGCCGGACCGGTGAGGAACCGGCCGGGCGGCGGCTGCTGGAATTGCGCCCGGCCCTCGCTGCCGAGCCGCTGTGGCGGGGCTGCCTGCAGGTGCTGACCACCGGGAAGGCGTACGAGGGCGAGCCGTTCGCGCACGAAGAGGTCGTGGCGGGCGTCGCCGAGCTGTCGCTGTACACGAGCCGGGTCGCGCCGCTGGGCGACGCCCTCGTGGTGTCGTGGATCCGGCACGGTTCCTCCGACCGGCAGGAGCAGCGGCTGGCGGACCTGCAGCGGCTGGGCAATCTCGGCTGGGCGAACTGGAACCTGGTCACACAGGAGGCCTCCTGGTCGAGCCAGGTGTTCTCGCTCGTCGGCCGGGACCCCGCGCACGGTCCGGTGGGCCTGACCGAGGTGCCGGAGCTCGCGCTGCCGGAGGACACACCCGCGCTGACCCGCGCAGTCGACGAGCTCCTCCAGGAGGGGCGTCCGTTCGACGTGCCGTTCCGGATCCGGACGAGCGGCGTCGTCCGGCATCTGCGGCTGGTGGCCGAGGCGGTGTCCGACCGGCACGGCACGCCCGTCGAGGTGCACGGCTTCGTCCAGGACATGACCGCCCGGCGGCGGGCGGAGCTGGCGCTGGTCGAGAGCGAGCGGGCGATCCTGACCCAGCACGACGTGCTCCAGGCCGAGCGGACCCTGGCCTCCCGGCTCCAGCACGCGCTGCTGCCGATGGCCAACCGGCCCGTGCACCTGGCCGGGCTGCGCGTCGAGGTCGCCTACCTCCCGGCCCAGTCGGGGGTGCACGTCGGCGGCGACTGGTTCAGTGCCATCGAACTGCCCGACGGGGACGCGCTGCTGGTGGTCGGCGACGTCGCCGGGCACGGGGTCGACGCCGTGGCCACGATGGCCCAGCTCCGGTTCACCGCGAAGGGCATGGTCATCACGGGCTCGTCGCTGACCGGCGCGCTCGCCCGGCTGAACACGCTGCTGCTGCACTCGCGCGACTCCCACGCCAGCGCCACGATGGTGCTGGCCCGCTACAACCCCCGCCGCAGGCGCCTGGTCTGGGCCCAGGCGGGGCATCCCCCGCCGCTGCTGCTGCGCGACGGCGAGGCGCGGTACCTGCGGCGCCCCGGCGGCATGCTGCTCGGGGCGACCGCCACGTCGGTCTACCAGGAGGCGGAGTGCCGTCTCGACCCGGGCGACCGGCTCATCCTGTACACCGACGGCCTGGTCGAGCACCCCCCGGACAGCATCGACCGGGGTCTGGAGCAGCTCGCCGAGGCCGTGGCGGCCCCGCACGGCGACGGGCCCGGGTCGCTGGGGCCGCTGCTCGCGCGGATGCTGCCGGACGAGCGGCGGGACGACGTGTGCGTGGTGGACGTCCGGGTTCCCGGGGGCCGGGACCGATAGGGGCGGGGCCGCCTCACGAGTCCCCGCGGTGCCTCCAGTACCACCACAGGCCCACGAGCAGGGCCAGCAGGAACAGGGTGGGCAGCACCAGGCCCGGGATGCGGGAGCCGTTCATGCGCGTGGCCTTCGGTTCGCGGCGGTTCGGGCGCCTCGTGCGTCGCCCCGGCCCAGGGTGACGCCGGGTGGCCCCGCCCTTGCGCTGCTTTCCCCAGCCCTTGCCCTGCGTTCGAGGAACGGGCAGCGGCGTCAGTCGACCGGGTGACCGGGGTCGATGGTGAGGGCGTCGGAAAGGCGCAGCAACGGCCCGTCACAGCCCTCGTGTCCGCCCCACTCGACCGGGTCGAGGACGAAGCCGATGTGGTCGCCGCCACCGGCGCGCGTCACTATGCGGCCGACGAACCAGGCCGGGGCGTCCTCCAGGACGAGGGCCCCGCCGTACGCCTCCCGCAGGCGGACGTCCTGGAACTTGTCGGTCCGGTCGCCGGTGTGCCCGCCGAACAGCTCGGCGAGGCCGTGCTGTTCGCGGCCGAGCAGGTGCACGGCGAGGACTTCGGCGTTCCGGGCCACCCGGAAGGTGTGGTTGAGCTCGGACAGCCACACGACGAACCGCACGGGCCGCAGCGAGCACTGCGAGGCGAACCCGACGAGGCAGCCCGCCCGCTCACCGCCCGCGGCGGCCGTGACCACGTACATGTCGGGGTTCAGCCGGTCGATGAACTCGTCCATGCCGGCCATGGTCACACATCGGTGCGGGACTCCAGCGCGGCCCGGGTGTCGTCGCCGTAGACGCCGGTCTCGTCGCCGCGGATGCCGTACCAGAGCTGGAAGCGGGCGACCGCCGCGGTGAGGGTGGGGTCGTAGCTGCCGCTGGTGGAGCCGTCCCGGTAGACGTCCGGGATACGCAGGAGACGCTGCTGGAGTTCGGTCACCTCGGGGCCGCTCGCCCCCTCGCGCAGGGTGCCTGTGCCGTCGGGATCCACGGCTGCCGTAGCGGGCGGTGTGGGGGTGGGGGTGGGGGTGGGGTCAGGTGTGGGGGCGGCGGACCGGGGCGGGTGGGGCGCGGGCGCCGCGCCGGCGTCCCCGGGCTCGCCGCGGAGCAGGAGCGCGCCGCCGAAGCCGATCACGGCGGCGGCGAGGACGGCCACCGCGACGGCGGCGCGGCGCAGCCCGGCCCCCGGGGGTACGGCGTCCGCACGCGGGCGGGTCGCGCGGGCGACGGGCGGGAGTTCCTGGGTCAGGGCCTCGGAGGCGGCAGGCTGCCTCCCCGGGAGCGCGGCGGACTCGTAGCCGCTGTCCTCCTGGCCGGTGTCCTGGCGGAACTCCCGCATCAGTTCCGCGAGGGCGTCGGTGCGGCGGGGCCGCAGGACGCGGATGGGTTCGAGGGCCGGGCCGTCGTGCGGCGGCCGGGGCTCGGACGGTGTCGACACGCTGCTCTCCTTCGTCCGGGCCCGGGGCGCCCGGCTTCGAGGATCGTCCTGCCGCTAGATACGCGGCTGCCGCGCCCCCGGTTCAGAGGCCGAGCGGTCCGGTTGGCAGAGCACTCAGTACCTCCCCAGGAGTGCACTGAGTGCCATGAAGGGTCTTATGGGTGCTACGTTCCCGCTCATGAGCTCCGAGAAGGCCGAGGCCGGCGCCGCAAAGCCACCCATGCGGGACGCCCTGGTGGCGGCGGCCTTCCAGCTGTTCCTGGAGCGGGGGTACGAGCAGACCACCGTCGACGACATCGTGGCGCTCGCCGGTGTCGGGCGGCGCTCGTTCTTCCGCTACTTCCCCTCCAAGGAGGACGTGGTCTTCCCGGACCACGAGCGGTGCCTGGCCGACATGACGGCCTTCCTGGCCGACGGCTCCGACGACGACGAACCCGTGGGGCGGGTCTGCGACGCGGCCCGGCTGGTCCTGCGGATGTACGCCGAGAACCCGACGTTCTCGGTGCAGCGCTACCGCCTCACCAAGCGGGTGCCCGGGCTGCGCGCCTATGAGCTGTCGGTGGTGTGGCGCTACGAGCGGGCCCTCGCCGAGTACCTGCGCCGGCGTTTCGCCGCCCGCCGGGACGGCACCCTGCAGGCCGACGTGATCGCGGCGGCGGTGGTCGCGGCGCACAACAACGCGCTGCGCTCCTGGCTGCGTTCGGACGGGCAGGGCGAGGCGAGCACGGCGGTCGACCACGCGATGGCCTACGTGCAGACGGTGTTCGGGGGCGGGCCGGTGCCGCCGGCCGTGGAGCAGCCGGAGGACGTGGTGGTCGTCGTGTCACGGCGCGGGGCGCCCCTGTGGCGGGTCGTGCAGGAGATCGAGACGACGCTGGGGCGGGGCTGGGACCCCGCACATTGAGGGTACGGAGTGCCTTTACGAGTGGCACTGAGTGCCATACTCTGTGCTGCGTGCACGGTGGCACGGCGAACCGCGCACACGTGTGCGCGGGTGATCGCGTGCGCGGATTCCGGCCGAGTGCAGGGAGTTGACCAGCGTGTACCACTCAGGAAGCGTCGCTCAGCAGGCAGCCGGCTCCGCGACGGGTCTGCTCGACCCGAGGGGCCAGAACGCGGAGGCCATCCTCTTCCAGCGCTGCACCTGGTGCGGCACCGCCATGTACCACCGGCTGCTGTGTCCGGTCTGCCGGGGCAGTGAACTGCGCACGGAGCGCGCCGAGGGCACGGGCACCGTCCGCCACTCCACGGTGGTGCACCGCAACACCCCGGCGGCACGGAACGTGTCGCAGATCGAGATGGCCGAGGGGTTCGTGGTGCGCGGCCGGGTGATGGGACCGCCGATCGGCATCCACAGCGGGGACCGGGTACGGCTGTCCACGGCCAAGGACCCGGTGCGGGGCGAGCCGGTCTTCCAGCTGCTGGACGAGCCGTACCGGGCCTGGAGCTGACCTTCCCTCAGCCGGCGAGCAGCTCGTCGGTGCGCACCGGCCGGCCCGTCTCGAAGCTCCGGTTGGCCGCCAGCCCGACCGCGAGGGCGAGTGCTCCGTCGCGTTCGGTGGGCGCAGGGCGGGTGCCGGCGGCGATGTCCGCCGGACGGGTGGGGCCGGCGGGGCCGAACAG
The DNA here is from genome assembly GCF_042955215.1 of Streptomyces sp. NPDC012466. Taxonomy (NCBI): domain Bacteria; kingdom Bacillati; phylum Actinomycetota; class Actinomycetes; order Kitasatosporales; family Streptomycetaceae; genus Streptomyces; species Streptomyces sp. NPDC012466. The sequence continues at coordinate 109,678 of NZ_JBIBEQ010000018.1, forward strand.
GGCGTCCAGCATGCGCGGATCGCCGCCGCCGTGGGCCTCGTGGGCGACCGCGAGCGGCACCTCCACCGGGGGCCGCCACAGCGGGCGCAGGGTCAGACGGGCGCCGCCCGCGTGCTCGGCCGCCGTGTCCCCGTGCACCGCGACGGCCGCCGGGGTGAGCCGGGTCCGCGGCGACTGCCAGCGGCTTTCCTCGACCTCCAGCTCCAGCCGGCCCGCGCTGCCGTTGAACATCACCCGGTAGCCCTCCCACGGGGAGTAGGCGGTCAGGTGGTACGTCATGGTCGCGCCGCGCGCGTAGCGCACGAGGACGGACATGTCGTCCTCGATGGTGACCGGCCCGTCGAAGACATTGCGGTCCCGCAGATAGCCGTCCTCGTGTTCGGCGTCGAGGTAGAGGGCGCGCAGGGTGTCGTCGGACGTGAGGTCCAGGGCGAAGGGGTCGTCGGCGGCCGGCTCGGCTCCGTGGGCGCGGTCGTAGTCCCGGCGCAGTCCGTGCCGCTCCCCCGCCTCGCGGCCGTAGAAGCCGAGCCGCCCGTAGCCGAAGGCTTCCCGGGGCTCGTCGGCGAGCCACCAGTTCACCAGGTCGAAGTGGTGCGAGGACTTGTGCACCATCAGGCCGCCGCTGTGTCGCTTCTCGCGGTGCCAGCGGCGGAAGTAGTCGGCGCCGTGCCGTACGTCGAGCAGCCACTCGAAGTGAACGGACAGCACCTCACCGACCGCGCCATCCGCGAGCAGGGCGCGGACCTTCTCGTGCACGGGGTTGAAGCGGTAGTTGAAGGCGACCGTCAGGGAGTTGCCGGTCTCGCGGACGGTGTCGAGGATGCGGGCGCAGCGCCCGGCGTCGACGGTCATCGGCTTCTCGGTGACGACCCGGCAGCCCGCCTTCAGGGCGGGGACGATGTAGCGGTCGTGCTCGGCGTCGACGGTGGTGACGACGACCTCGTCGATGCCCTCCTCGGTGAGCATGCCGGTGAAGTGGTCCGGCTCCCACGGGGTGGCGGCCGGTGCGCCGGTCGCGGCCAGCAGCCGGTTGTGGAAGGCCATCCGGGTCGGGCTGGGGTCGCACAGCGCGGCCACGACGTGGCCGGGGCGTTCGGCGAGACCGCGGGTGAACAGCTGGGCCCGGTGGCCGGTGCCGACGACGGCTGCGCGCAGGACGGGAGTTCGGCTCATGGCAGATGCCCTTTCCCGCGCACGGGGCGTCCACTCCCCCGCGGCCGAAAGCGCTTGCCGGGGTCAGAGGGTGACGCGGATGCCCACGGTGCCGTCCAGGCCCCGGCGCAGCCGGCTGCCGAGCAGGGTCAGCCGGCCCGTCAGGCCGTACTTGCGGGCGATCAGTTTCCGGTAGCGGGCGGTGGTGGCCGGGTCGCAGATCTCCGCCGTCGCGGGCACCTGGTCGCCGGTGGGGTTGCCGCGCAGGTCGCAGGGGCCGACCAGCACGTCGGCGCGGTTGCGGATCCGCTTCACCTTCCAGGACTCGGCCGACGTCCACGCACCGAGCGCGTCCCCGTCGCGTACCACCCAGACGGGGGTGGCGACCGGCGTACCGTTCTTGCGGTAGCTGGTGATGAGCAGGTACTTGCCCGCGCCGAGTTCGTCCAATGTCCCGTCGTCCATGGCGGGAAGTGTACGAGCGGGTCCCCGGCGTCAGCGCAGCGCCGCCGTCATTCTGCCCACCGCCTCCGTGAGCACCTCCGTCGAGGCCGCGAGGTTGAGGCGGACGTGGCCGGTGCCGCCGGCGCCGAAGGGGAGGCCGGAGTTGAGGGCGACGCGGCCGCGGCGCAGGAAGACGTCGGCCGGGTCGTCGCCGAGCCCGAGGGCGCGGCAGTCGAGCCAGGCCAGGTAGGTGGCGTCGCCGGGCCGGTAGCGGATCGCGGGCAGGTGCTCGGCCAACAGGTCCGCGAGCAGCCGCCGGTTGCCGTCGAGGCCGGCCAGCAGGGCGTCCAGCCAGGTGACGCCGTCACGCAGGGCGGCGGTGTGGGCGATGACGGCGACGTGACTGGGGCCGTGTCCCACCTCCTCGGGCATCCGGTCCAGGTCGGCGGCGGCCCCCGGCCCGGCGATCGCGAGGGCGGCCTTGAGCCCGGGCAGGTTCCAGCCCTTCGACGCCGACATCAGGGACAGACCGCGCTCGGCGCCCGGCACGCTCAGATACGGCACGAAACCGGCTCCGCCGAGCACGAGCGGGGCGTGGATCTCGTCGGCGACGACGCGCACGCCGTACCGCTCGGCGAGCCCGGCGACGGCGGACAGTTCCTCGGCGGTGTGCACGGTACCGGTCGGGTTGTGGGGGCTGCACAGCAGATGTGCGGCCCGTCGCCCACCCGCCACGGCCTGCCGGAAGGCGTCCTCCAGGACATCGAGGTCGATCCGCCCGTCCGCGCCGAGCGGAGCTTCGGCCACCCGCCGGTCCATGTGCTCCACGAAGGGGTAGAACGGCGGGTACACGGGAGGGTTGACGATCACCGTGTCGCCGGGGCCGGTGACCAGTTTGAGCATCTCGACGACGCCCAGCATGACGTCGGGCACGATCGCGGCGCGCTCCACGGCGAGCCCGTGCCAGCCCCAGCGTTTCCCGGCGAAGGCGGCCATGGCCTCCGCGTAGGCGGTGCCGGCGGGGTAGCCGGTGTCACCGAGGTGCAGCGCGTCGGTGACGGCCCGCACGACGGGCTCGGCGAGCGGAACGTCCATCTCGGCCACCCACAGCGGCAGCACGTCCTCGGGATACGTGCGCCACTTGACGCTGGTGCGCTGCCGGAGGCGGTCCAGCGTGAGGGCCTGCAGGGGATTCGGTTCACCGGACGACTCGTGCGGGATCCTGGTCATGGGCACACGATAGGGGGCTGTGCGGTGAGCGGGAATCTGGCGGACCGGGAGCGGGGCGGGGCGGCGGGCGCGGTCCTGGAGGTCGCCTGCGACGAGTCGGGGTCGGACGGTGAGAACCTCACCGGCGGGAACACCGACGTGTTCGCGCACGCCGGTGTCTCGCTGTCCGTGGCCTCGGCCGCGGCGACGGTGGGAGAGATCCGGGACCGGATCCGCTCACCGGCCGAGGAGTACAAGGCGAACCACCTGTTGCGGGAGAAGCACCGCGCGGTGCTGGAGTGGCTTCTCGCGCCGGAGGGGCCGATCCACGGTCAGGCGCGGGTGCACCTCATGGAGAAGACCTTCTTCGTGGTGGACCGGGCCGTCGGCCTGCTGCTGGGCGACCCGGCCGAGGCGATCACCCTGTTCCGCGCGGGGCGCCCGGCCTTCGGGGAGGACGGCTGGCGGGCGTTCCTGGAGGCCGCCAACCGACTGCTGCGGGTGCGCCACGACGGGGACCCGGTGGACGCCTTCTACGGCACGGTCGACGCCCTGCGCCGCGCGCATCCGCGGACGGACGCGGCAGGGATTCTGGCGCGGCTCGCGGCGACCCGGCCCCGCGCGGTGTCCTACCGGGACGGGTTGCTGTCCGGGCCGCCCCTGATCCCGCTGCTCAATCCGCTGCTCCCGGCGATCGTGCGGACGGCCGCGCTCTGGTGTGGAAACGGACGGCCGCTCCGACTCGTGCACGACCGGCAGAACATGCTGACGCCGGACCGCATCGCGTGGATCGAGGGGACGGCCCGGCGGGCCGGGATCGGCCTGGCCGGGGTGCGGCTCGTCGTCGCACGCGACGACGCGCGGGTGCAGGTCGCGGACTTCCTCGCCGGGATCGCCCGCAAGATCGCCTCCGACGAGCTGAACGGCCGCGGGGACCCGGCGCTCACCGCCTTGCTTCGGCCCTATGTCGATCCGGACTCGGTGTGGGGAGACGCCCGCAGCGGGGCCCTGCTCGCGGCCCCCGGTGGCCGGGTGAGGCCGAAGAGATCACCGGTGCGCTGAACGCGGCACGGCTTCACCCCGTATGGATGAGGGGCACTCAACTCAAGGAGGGCTCCGCGGTGTTCGCACCGTGATGTTCGCACCGTGATGTTCGGGTTCGGGAGCCATGCATGAGGCACGCACGACGACGGGTCGTCCGGCGAGTGACACGGCTGGCGGCCGTCGGCGGACTCCTCCTCGGAGGAGCGATGGTCACCAACGCCGTGGCGAGCGAGCCCCCTGCCCCGACCATCGGCGTCCCGTTCACTGCGCCGCCGGCGACCGGTGAGGGCACCGACCTGGTGTCCCGGCTCGGGAACTCCCGCACGGCCGGCAGCTGGGTGGACTCGGCGGGACGGCCGGTCGTCGCGGTCACCGACGAGAAGGCGGCCGCTGAGGTGAAGCGCGCCGGCGCACGGGCCAAGATGGTCAGCCACAGCATGAGCGACCTCAAGTCGGCGGCGGCCACCTTGCGTTCGGCCCCCAGGGTCCCCGGAACCTCGTGGGCCCTGGACTACAAGAGCAACCAGGTGGTGGTCAGGGGCGACAGCACCGTCTCCGCCTCCGACTGGTCCCGGATGACCGAGGTCGCCGAGGGCATCGGCTCCTTCGTACGCATGGAGCGCACCGAGGGCACGTTCACGACACGTCTCAACGGCGCGCAGCCCATCCTGTCGACCGCCGGGCGCTGTTCGGCGGGGTTCAACGTGACCGACGGGACGAGCGACTTCATCCTCACGGCCGGGCACTGCGGGCCCGACGGGTCCGTCTGGTTCGCCGACGACCGTGGCCGGAGCCAGGTCGGCACGTCGCTCAAGGGCAGCTTTCCCGGCGACGACTACTCCCTGGTGAAGTACGACGGCGGCCGCGCGGGCAAGGGCGCGGACATCGTGGCGGTCGGTGACGGCAAGGGCGTGCGGATCACGGGCGTCGCCGATGCGGAGGTCGGGCAGAAGATCTTCCGCAGCGGCAGCACCAGCGGACTGCGCGAGGGAGAGGTGACCGCGCTCAACGCGACGGTGAACTACCCCGAGGGCACCGTCACGGGGCTCATCGAGACGAACGTGTGCGCCGAACCGGGCGACAGCGGAGGCCCGATGTTCGCCGACGGCGTCGCGCTCGGCGTGACATCGGGCGGCAGCGGCGACTGCAGGGCGGGCGGCACGACGTTCTTCCAGCCGGTGACCAAGGCGCTGACCGAGCTGGGAGTCAAGCTGATCGTGGCCAGGTCGGCCGGTGGCACGGGCGCCGCGCCGGCACCGTCGGCCTCGCCGGGTGCCGCCTCCCCGGGCTCGACGGCGCCGATCACGGGCACCGACGTGTCGACGCTGCTGAGCCGCCTCACCGACCCGCGCAATGTGGGCCCCGGGATGCTCGTCATCGCGGGCAGCCTCGTCGCCCTGGTGGCGACCCGGTGGATCCGCGCGGAGCAGGACCGCAAGGCGTATCGGCAGTACTACTCGGCCACGTGGGGATGAACCCGGCGGCCCGCGGCGGCCGGTCGCTCCCCTCAGCCCAGGGTGAGCAGCACGGTCGCGATACCCGCCCCCAGCAGCCCCACCGCCTGACGGCGGCTGATCCGCTCGTGCAGCAGGACGAGTCCGAGCACCACGGGAAGGGCCGGGTAGAGGGAGGCCAGGACGACGGCGACGGCCAGCAACTGCCGCTGGACCGCGAGCAGATACAGCACGAGGCCGAGGGCGGCCCCGGCCCCGATGAGGACGGCCTGGGCGCGGCGCACCGGCGGCAGCTTCAGGCGGCGGGCATGACGTGCCGCGTCCGGCAGGAGGACGAGGACCGCGGCGACCCGGCCGGCTGCGACGGGCCACAGCCCGCTCGCGGGCCCGGCCTGGCCGAGGGCGAGGTACTGCACGGCCACGCCCAGACTGGCGACGAGCCCGTCCGCCGCCCCCTTTCCCGCACCGGTCCCGCCACCGGCGACGAACCAGAGCGCGGGCACCGTGACGGCGATACCCAGCCAGGCGACGGCGCCCGGGCGGTCACCGAGGACGAGGACCCCGCAGAGCACCGACAGCGCGACACCGGTGACCGCGCTCACCGGCACCACGACGCTCATGTCCCCCCGGCTCAGCCCGCGGTTGAGGAACCACATGGCCGTGCCGCTGCCGACACCGGACAGGGCGCCCCACCCCAGGTCGGCGGGGTGGACGGCACCGGCGGGCAGGAGGAGGGCGGCGGCTACGGCCAGCAGCAGCCCGCCGAGCTGGCCGTAGAAGGTGACGGCGGTGTGAGGCACGCGCCGGGACAGCACGCCGCCCGTGAAGTCGACGATGCCGTAGACGACGGCCGAGGACAGTGCGAGAAGGGCACCCATTCGATCAGGGGTGCCCCTGGGCGAGGGACCGATGCGTCAACGGACCAGGACGAGGGTCGGGCTGCGGACGCCTACTGCGGGGCCGCGGAGGCCCACTCCAGGACGAGCCGCTGATACTCCTCGCGCTGCTCGACGCTCAGTGTCCCGCCCGACCGGCGCCACAGCGCACGGATCTCCTCGTTGACCTCGTCAGCCGATCGCTCGGATGATGTTTCAACGGTGGTGGACATGCTGTGAAGCATACGTCGCCGGACGTGAAGGCGATGTGAGTAATCACGAGCTAATGGGACATTCCGGACAGTGTTGCTGATCACGTCCATCTCCCGGTAAACGTGAGCCTGTTCACATCCACCGCCTGCGAGTACCTTTCGCCGCCGAGGCGTTCACCGTCGTTCACGCTTCGGCCGATCCCAGCACCAGCACCTTGATGGCCAACACGGCGGCACCACGGGCCCAGTCGTGGAAGTCGGACACCTTCGTCTCCAGGTCGACCGGGGCGGCCAGCGGGTGCCGGTGGTCGCGGACCGTCCCCTCGACCGTCGCGCGGGCCACGTCCATCAGCCCCACCCCCTCCCCCGCGAGCAGGATCTTCTGCGGCATCACGAAGTTGGAGATCTGCGCGACGAGCGTGCCCAGGGCTCGCGCGGCCTCCGTGACGACCCGGGCGCACATCGGGTCCCCGGCCGCGGCCAGGGCGAGGATCTCCTCGTAGGTCCGGTCGCTGCCGGTGGCGGCCCGGATCTGGTAGCGGATGCTGGGGATGGTCAGCAGCGAGACGGCGCTGCCCCGCCTGCCGTCCGGGGTGAGCGGCCCGTGGGGGTCCACGATCCAGTGCCGGCCGAAGCCCCGGTCCTCCTCCGCGAAGGGCACCCGCTTGCCGCCCAGGACGAGCCCGTAGCCGAGGCCGGCGCCGATGGTGAGGACGGCGAAGCGGTCCAGGCCCCGCCCGGCACCGAACCAGGTCTCGGCCTCGACCAGGGCGGCGACGTCGTTCTCGACGAACACCGGCAGCCCGGTGCGCTCCGCCACCAGGTCGGCCAGGGGGACGTCACGCCACAGCAGGAAGGGGGACTCGCCCACCACGGCACGGTCCTGGACGAAGCCGCCGACCCCGATGCCGATCCCGGCGAGCCGAGGGTGGTCCTTGGCGAGTTCGGCTGTCATCTCGGCCAGCACGTCGGCGACTTCGGCGGGGTCGTGGGTGGTGAGCGGGCGGTCGTGGCGGGCGACGATGTGGCTCCGCAGGGTGGTGACCACGCCGTAGACCGTGTCCTCGGTGATCTTGAAGCCGAGGAAGAAGTCCGAGTCGGCGACGACGTCCAGCGGCTGGGAGGGGCGGCCCTGCCGCGCCTCCGCGGGCACCCCCGCCTCGGGTACCTCGACCAGCAGGCCCGACTCGATCAGCGGCTTGGTCAGCCGGGTGAGACTGCCGGCCGACAGGCCCAGCCTGCGGGCGAGTTCCGTGCGCGACAGCGGGCCGTGGACGAGCACCTCGATCGCCACGGAGCGCTCCCCCGGGCTCAGCGGCAACCAGCCGGCGGTGCCTTCGGTCATGTACGTCCGACTCCCTCAGCCTTTTTTTCGTACTGAAACCAACAGGACCACTCTAGGTCGGTGACGGTTCCTGGGAAAAGATGTTCGCAGGCCCCTTGACGCAGCAATTGTTTCGCACCAAAAGTAAGTGCCGCCAGAGGACGAGCCGCCGCAGCGAGGGAGTCTCCCGATGACCATCGCCTCCAGCAGTCCTCCGTCGCGTCTGCCCACGGGCGGCGCCGCGGAGGCCGAGAGCAGGACCAGGGCACGGCAAGGGGTGTCCGGCGAGGACCGGGGAGACGGGCGGCTGGCCGCCTTCTTCATCGCGCCGGCGCTGCTCGGCTTCCTGGTCTTCCTGCTGTGGCCGACCCTGCGGGGCATCTATCTGAGTTTCACCCGCTTCAACCTTCTGACACCGGCGGAGTGGGTGGGCCTGGACAACTACGTCCGCATGGTCAACGACCCCGTCTTCTGGGACTCCCTGTGGGTCACCGTCGAGTACGTCGTCATCAACATCGGCGTCCAGACGGTAGCGGCGCTCGCCATGGCCGTCCTGCTCCAGCGGCTGACGCAGTCGGCGATGCTGCGCGGGATCGTGCTGACGCCGTATCTGATGTCGAACGTCGTCGCCGGTCTCGTCTGGCTCTGGATCCTCGACACCCAGCTCGGCATCGGCAACGAGATCATCAGCGGTCTCGGCGCGGACCGCATCCCGTTCCTCGCGGACGAGACGTGGGCGATCCCGACCATCGCGCTCATCAACGTGTGGCGGCACGTGGGGTACACCGCTCTGCTGCTGTTCGCCGGCCTCCAGGCCATCCCGAACGACATGTACGAGGCGGCGCGGGTGGACGGCGCGAGCGAGTGGCGGATGTTCTGGCGGATCACCATGCCGCTGCTGCGGCCGGTGCTCGCGGTCGTGCTGATCATGACGGTGATCGGGTCGTTCCAGGTGTTCGACACCGTCGCCGTGACCACCGCGGGCGGACCTGCCAACGCGACCAACGTCCTGCAGTACTACATCTACGGCTCCGCCTTCGGCCGCTTCCAGTTCGGCTACGCCTCGGCCATGTCCGTCGCCCTGCTGGTCGTGCTGAGCGCGATCACCGTCCTGCAGTACCGGCTCACCCGGGCCGGCCGGACCGATCTCGGCTGACGGAAGGAGACACACCGCCATGGCTGCTGTGACGACAACGACGCCGACGACGCTGCGGGCGGTCCGGCGCGGGTTCCCCTTCGGGCGGGCCGCCGCCTGGACCGCGATGGGCCTGATCGTCCTCATCACCCTGCTGCCGTTCTACTGGATCCTGCGCACCGCGCTGTCCACCAACGCCGGCCTGAGCGCCGACCCCACCAACCCCCTGCCGGTGGACCTCACCACCAGCGGCTTCGAACGGGCCCTGGGCCTCCAGCCTGCCGAGGAGGCGATCGCGCAGGGCGGCGCGGGGGGCGGGCTGGACTTCTGGCGCTACCTGCTCAACTCGGTGCTGGTCTCGACCCTGATCACCGGCTGTCAGATCTTCTTCTCCGCGATGGCCGCCTACGCCTTCTCGCGGCTGCGCTGGCGGGGCAGGGACAAGGTGTTCGGTCTGTTCCTGGCCGGGATGATGGTGCCGACCATCTTCACGCTGCTGCCGAACTTCGTGCTCATCAAGCAGCTGCACCTGGTGGACACGCTCCTCGGCATCGCGCTGCCCAGCCTGTTCATGACCCCGTTCGCGGTGTTCTTCCTGAGGCAGTTCTTCATGAACATCCCCCGGGAGGTCGAGGAGGCCGCGTTGCTCGACGGCGCCGGGAAGATCAAGATCTTCTTCCGGGTGGTCCTGCCCATGGCCTCCACGCCGATCATCACGCTGGCCGTGCTGACGTACATCACCTCCTGGAACGACTACTTCTGGCCGCTGATGGTCTCCTACAGCGACAGCTCGCGGGTGCTGACCGTGGCGCTGGCGGTCTTCCGGGCACAGACCCCGGCGACCGGCGTCGACTGGTCCGGGCTCATGGCCGCGACGCTGATCGCCGCGCTGCCGATGCTGGTGCTGTTCGCCTGCTTCGCCCGCCGCATCGTCAGCTCCATCGGCTTCACCGGCATCAAGTAAGGGGACCGTGATGCGAATTCGACTTCGTCCGCTCGTCGCGGCGACCGGAGCGCTGGCGCTGTCCCTGGTCAGCGGATGCGCGCAGGGAGGTGCCGCCGGTTCTTCCGCGCACACCGTCACGTACTGGCTCTGGGACGCCAACCAGCTGCCCGCCTACCAGGCCTGCGCGAAGGGGTTCGAGAAGAAGAACCCCTCACTGAAGGTGAAGATCACGCAGCTGGGCTGGAGCGACTACTGGACCAAGCTCACCGCCGGGTTCATCGCGGGCACCCAGCCGGACGTGTTCACCGACCACATCCAGAACTTCGGCCAGTTCGCCGACCTGAAGGTCCTCGAACCGCTCGACGACCTCGGCATCCAGGACTCCGACTACCAGCCGGGCCTAGCCGCCAACTGGGTCGGTCAGGACGGCCACCGCTACGGCGCGCCGAAGGACTGGGACACCGTCGCGCTCTTCTACAACGAGAAACTGACGAAGGACGCCGGTCTCACGGCCGAGCAGCTCAACGGCCTCTCCTGGAACCCGAAGGACGGCGGCACCTTCGAGAAGGCCATCGCGCGTCTCACCGTCGACAAGAACGGCAAGCGGGGCGACGAGCCGGGCTTCGACAAGAACAACGTCAAGGTGTACGGCCTCGCCAGCAACGGCGGCGGGTTCGGCGACGGCCAGACCCAGTGGAGCAACTTCGCCGCCTCCGCCGGCTGGAGTTACCTCGACAAGCCGCGCTGGGGCACGAAGTACCAGTACGACAACAAGACCTTCCAGTCCGTGATCCAGTGGTACTTCGGCCTGGCGAAGAAGGGTTACATGCCGCCGCTGTCCGACTACAACGTCCAGTCCAACCAGGCGAACACCCAGGTCGCGGCGGGCAAGGCGGCCACGGCGTTCGACGGAGCCTGGATGATCTCCACGTACGCGGGCTTCAAGGGCAAGGACATCAGGACCGCCCTGACGCCGGCCGGCCCGACCGGCAAGCGCGCCACCATGATGAACGGGCTCGCCGACTCCATCACCAAGGCCTCCAAGAACAAGGCGGGCGCCCGCAAGTGGGTGGCCTACCTGGCCTCGGACCGGTGCCAGACCGTCGTCGGCAGGTCCGGGGTCGTCTTCCCCGCCACCCCGGCCGGGACCGCGGCGGCCGTCGCCGCGTACCGGAAGAAGGGCATCGACGTCTCGGCGTTCACCGAGCCCGTGGCCGACAAGAAGCGCTTCCGGACCTTCTCCTACCCGATCGCCAGCTACTCGGCGGACATGACGGCGCTGATGTCGCCCGCGATGGAGGACATCTACGGCAACGGAAAGCCCGTGAGCAGCCTCGACCGGACCAATGAACAGATCAACCTGATCCTCTCCCAGTGAAGGGCACGCGTTCCATGACGTTCTCCCTCGGCATCGTCGGCGCCGGACAGTTCTCGGGCCAGTTCGCCACCCTGTTCCAGGCCCACCCCGGCGTCAGCGCCGTCCACGTCACCGACCTGCTGCCCGAGCGGGCCGCACACCTCGCCTCCGCCCAGGGACTGGCGGGTACTTTCCCGTCCTACCAGGCCATGCTGGAGTCGGAGGACGTCGACGCCGTCGCGATCTTCACCCAGCGCTGGACGCACGGGCCGCTGGTGCTCCAAGGTCTCAACGCCGGCAAGCACGTGTACTCGGCGGTCCCCATGGCGATCACCACGGAGGAGATCGCGGCGATCATCGACACGGTCAAGGCCACCGGACTGACCTACATGATGGGCGAGACCAGCGAGTACAACCCGGCCACGGTCCACGCCCGCAACCAGATCGCCGAGGGCGCCTTCGGACGGCTCTTCTACGCCGAGGGCGACTACGTCCACGACATGGACCTGGGGTTCTACGAGGCGTACCAGTACAGCGGCGGCGAGAACTGGAAGGCGACCGCCAGCTATCCCCCGCTGCTGTACCCGACGCACGCGGTCGGCGGGGTGCTGGGCGCCTGGAAGACGCACGCGGTGAGCGTGTCGGCGATCGGTGTCGTCGACGACCGGGGCGACGGCGTCTTCGACAAGGACGTCAGCCAGTTCGGCAACGACGTCTCCAACGCCACGGCGCTGTTCGAGGTGGCGGGCGGCGGTTCGTTCCGTACGAACGAGTTCCGGCGGGTCGGCTACCCCTCACACATACGGGAGTCTCGCTTCCGCTTCTTCGGCACCGAGGCGAGCATGGAGCAGCTCGCCACGGTCGCCCTGTGGCAGGACAAGCAGGGAGTGAAGGACATCAGCGAACTGCTGGAGCCCAAGCCCACGATGTCCCCTGACGATCCGTCACTGCAGCACATCGCGCCGGAGCTGCGGGCCGCCTTCACCTCCGGGTCGGCTCCCGTGCACGACCGGGCGCGGCTGCCGCGGGAGTTCGACCACCTCCACAACGGCCACGAGGGCAGCCACCACTTCCTGGTGGACGACTTCGTCACCGCCGTCAACGACCGCACGCTGCCGTCGGTGAACGCGTGGGTGGCCGCCCGCTACACCCTGCCGGGCATCATCGCGCACGAGTCAGCGCAGCAGGGCGGGGTCAGGCTGGAGATCCCGGACTTCGGGGACGCTCCCCGGTAGGGGGACGTCCGGTGCGGGCCGGGTTCCTGGGATCAGGTGCCCGGCTTGCGGCCGTAGACGAAGACGTCGTCGCCCTTCTTCAGCAGCGACCAGTACTTCTTGGCGTCGGTCTTGGTCATGTTGGTGCAGCCGTGCGAGCCCGGCGGGTTCCACATGCTGACGCCGACGGAGTGGAAGGCCTGGCCGCCGTCGAAGAACTGGGCGTAGGGCATCGGCACGTCGTAGATGGACGAGACGTGGTCGATGTTGCGCCAGTAGATCTTCTTCAGGCCGGTGCGGGTCTCGTACCCGTCGCGGCCGGTGCGCACCGGGACGGGACCGTAGACGAGCTTCTCGCCGTCCTGGATCCAGCTCAGCTGGAGCGTCAGGTTCACACAGGCGATCCGGCCCTTGTTCACCGGGCACTTGCCGTCCTTGTTGGGGTTCTTCCCGACGGCCTTCTGCTTCTGCATCAGGTCCATCACGCCCCAGGTGACGGAACCGGCGTAGCCGATGTTCGGGGAGATGCCGTGCTTGGTCTGGAAGGCCTTGATGGCCTTGCAGTCGGCGGCGGACTGCTTGCCGTCGACCGGACGGCCGAGGAACTTCTCCACCTGCTTCTGGTACGGGCCGGCCTGCGTGGTGCAGCTGGCGGCGGCGGCCGGCGTGGCGCCGAGCGCGAGCGTGAGCGGTGCCACCAGTCCGGTGATCCCCAGTGCGACGGCACTCCGTCTGCGTACGTCCCCCATGGCTGGTCATGCCCTTTCGCGAAAGTGAGTGTGCGATGTCTGCCAGCTAGACGGGCGGAGGCGGGTTCCGGTTGTGCTGTCGGCCGCGCTGCGACGGAACAGTGACATACCCCACCGGTACGAGGTGGGGTATATCTCCGCATAGCGGTTGATTACGGAGGTCAGGTCCGCGGGGCGTCAGCGGTAGCCGGCCGTGTCCGCCGGCTTGCCCGCGTCCTGGACCTCCACCAGGTAGCGCCAGGCGTCCGGGCGGCTGCCGTCGAGGTCGGTGAAGCCGTACTCCTGGGCGAGTCCGCCACTGGAGAGCGACTGCCCGTTCCAGCGCGCCACGTCCGCGTCGGCGGCGAGTGCGGCCACGGCCCGGCCCACGTAGTGCGGGGTCTCGGAGATGGCGAAGTGGGGGACGCGCTCCAGGGCGTCGCGCCAGTTCTCCTCGCGCACACCGAAGGCGTCCAGCATGATCTCCGAGCGCATCCAGCCCGGAGTGAGGGCGACGGCGGTGGCGCCTCGCGGGCCGAGTTCGTGCCCGAGGGAGAACGCCATGCGCAGCACGGACGCCTTGGCGAGGTCGTAGAAGAAGCTGTTGCGGTAGTTCTCCGCGTTGTACTCGGCGGTGCCGTCGGTGACCTCGACGACCAGGCCGCCGGGGTTGCGCAGCAGCAGGGGCAGGGCGTGGTGACTGGTGACGGCGTGCGTCTCGACGGCGAGCTTGAGCAGGCGCAGGCCGTTGTCGAGGTCGTGCTCCCAGAGCGGGGTCTCCCACTCGAAGAGCTTCTCGCCGCCCCAGATGTCGTTGACGAGGACGTCGAGGCGGCCCTGTTCGTCCGCGACCCTGTCCACGAGCGCCTTGACCTGCGCCCGGTCCAGGTGGTCGGTGGGAACGGCGATACCCCGGCCGCCGGCGGCGGTCACCAGGTCGGCGGTGTCCTCGATGGTCTCGGGCCGGTCGTACTCCGAGCGGCGGGCGCGCGTGGTGCGGCCGGTGACGTAGACCGTGGCGCCGGCCGCGCCGAGTTCGACGGCGATCCCCCGCCCGGCGCCCCGGGTCGCACCGGCGACCAGTGCGACCTTGCCCTGCAACGGAGCTGACATGTCCGACCTCCCGTGAGCTGACTGCTTGCCGCCTTCAGCGTGACGGGTAAGCCGGACATCTTCTGTCGCCTTTTACCGGCGACACGCGATCAGTGGCCCCGGGCGATCCATTCCTCCAGGTGCGGGGCCTCGGCGCCGACGGTGGTGGAGTCGCCGTGGCCGGTGCGGACCGTCGTCCCGGGCGGCAGCGTGAGCAGCCGGTCGCGGATCGAGTCGATGATCGTCGGGAAGTGCGAGAAGGAACGGCCGGTGGCGCCGGGGCCGCCCTGGAACAGGGTGTCGCCGGTGAAGACGGTGCCCAGTCCCGGGTCGTAGAGGCAGACCGCGCCGGGCGCGTGCCCCGGGGTGTGCATCACCCGCAGGTCGGCGCCGCCGGCCTCGATCACCTGGCCGTCCACCAGCCAGGCATCGGGTTCGCGGTCCGGGTGGGTCTGCTTCCACAGCGGCAGGTCGTCGTGGTGCAGCCAGATGGTGGCGCCGGTGCGCTCGGCGAGGGCGGGGGCGGCGTCGATGTGGTCGTTGTGGGCGTGCGTGCACACGATGGCCGTCAGCCGGCGGTCCCCGACGGCCTCGGCGATGGCGTCGGCGTCGTGGGCGGCGTCGATGACGATCACCTCCTGGTCGTCGCCGACGATCCACACGTTGTTGTCGACGTCCCAGGTGCCGCCGTCGAGGCTGAACTGTCCGGACGTGACGAGGTGTTCGATACGCGTCGTCATCACAGCACCACCACCGAGCGCAGCACGTCGCCGTGGTGCATCCGCTCGAATGCCTTCTCCACCTCGTCGAGCTGGATCGTCTCGGTGACGAACGCCCCGAGGTCCAGACGCCCCTGCAGATGCAGGTCGATCAGCATCGGGAAGTCGCGGGAGGGCAGGCAGTCGCCGTACCAGCTCGACTTCAGTGCTCCGCCGCGGCCGAAGACGTCGAGCAGCGGGAGGTCGAGCTTCATCTCGGGCGTGGGGACGCCGACGAGGACGACCGTGCCGGCGAGGTCGCGAGCGTAGAAGGCCTGCTTGTACGTCTCCGGGCGGCCGACGGCCTCGATGACGACGTCGGCGCCGAAGCCGCCGGTGAGCTCGCGGATCGCCTCGACCGGGTCGCTCTCGCGCGAGTTGACGGTGTGGGTGGCGCCCATGGACCGGGCGGTCTGAAGCTTGCGGTCGTCGATGTCGACGGCGATGATCGTCGCCGCTCCGGCCAGGTGCGATCCCGCGATGGCCGCGTCGCCGACACCGCCGCAGCCGATGACGGCGACCGAGTCGCCCCGGCCGACGTTCCCGGTGTTGATCGCGGCGCCGATGCCGGCCATCACACCGCAGCCCAGCAGCCCGGCCACCTGCGGGGCCACACCCGGGTCGACCTTGGTGCACTGCCCGGCCGCGACCAGCGTCTTCTCCGCGAAGGCGCCGATGCCGAGGGCCGGGGACAGCTCCTGGCCGGTCGAGGCGAGGGTCATCTTCTGCCCGGCGTTGTGGGTGTCGAAGCAGTACCAGGGCCGCCCGCGCAGACAGGCCCGGCACTTCCCGCACACCGCCCGCCAGTTGAGGATCACGAAGTCACCGGGCTCGACATCGGTGACGCCGGCGCCGACCGTCTCGACCACGCCCGCGGCCTCGTGGCCCAGCAGGAACGGGAACTCGTCGTTGATGCCGCCCTGCTTGTAGTGCAGGTCGGTGTGGCACACCCCGCAGGCCTGCACCCGCACCACGGCCTCGCCGGGGCCCGGGTCGGGCACCACGACCGTCTCGATCCGCACCGGCTCGTCCTTGCCGGGTGCGATCACGCCGCGTACTTCCTGGGCCATGGTGCTGACTCCTTCGTCGGCCGGGGTCCGTTCCTTTCCGACCCTACGCGCGACTGATCGGTAAGGGGCACCAACCGGCCACCCTCGGCTGCGCGGAAAGGGCAGGCCGCACGGGTCGGCGGCGACGTAGCCTGAACGCTCCGCCGACGCCGAAGGAGCGCCGTGAGCATCGCAGAGACCCAGACCGCCACACCCGCGTGGCGGCAGCTGCTCGGATACGTACGGCCGCACCGCTGGTCCCTGTTCGCCGGCGCGCTGCTCTCACTGGTCACCGGGGCGACCGGGCTGCTGCTGCCGCTGGTCGCGCGGGGCCTGATCGACGACCTGTCGCACGACCGGGCCATCACCGGCGCCCTGCTCGCCATGTCGGCCCTGGTCGTGGCCAACGCGGCGGTGGGCGCGCTGGGTTCGTACGTGCTGACCCGCACCGCCGAGTCGGTGGTGCTCGGCGCGCGGCGCGCCCTGTCGTCGTATCTGCTGCGGCTGCGCATCACGGCCGTGGACCGCAGCGAACCCGGGGACCTGATGGCCCGCATCACCTCCGACACCACCCTGCTGCGCGCGGTCACCACCGACTCGCTGGTCGGCCTGGGCACGGGCGGCCTCACGCTCGTCGCGACGGTGGTGATGATGGGCCTGGTGGACGCCGTGCTGCTGGGCGTCACCCTGGCCGTGATCCTGGGCGCGGGCGTGGTCCTCGGGGTGATCGTGCCGCGCATCAACAAGGCGAGCCGGGAGGCGCAGACCGCGGTGGGGGTCATGGGCGCGTCGCTGGAGCGGATCCTCGGCGCCCTGCGCACCGTGAAGGCGTCCGGGGCGGAGCACCGCGAGGAGCGGACGCTGCACGAGGCGGCGCAGGAGTCCTGGCGGCAGAGCGTGCGCGCCGCCAAGTGGTCGGCGGCCGCCGGCAACACGGCGGGGCTCTCCATGCAGATCGCCTTCATCACGGTGCTCGCCGTCGGCGGCGCCCGGGTCGCGACCGGCGCGGTCGACGTGGGCACGCTGGTCGCGTTCCTGCTGTACGTCTTCTACCTGATGTCACCGATACAGCAGGTCGTCGGCGCCATCACCCAGTACCAGACGGGCGCCGCGGCCCTCACCCGCATCGAGGAGGCGCTGCGCCTGCCCGCCGAGCCGGCCGCCGAGGCCGCGCCGCTGCCCTCCCCGGGCGCACAGCCCGCCGCCCTCGCGTTCCACGACGTCCGCTTCCGTTACGCCGACGACCTGCCCTACGTCCACCACGGAGTGACGTTCACCGTGCCCGCGCAGGGCATGACGGCGTTCGTCGGCCCGTCCGGCGCCGGCAAGACCACCGTCTTCTCCCTGATCGAGCGGTTCTACGACCCCGAGTCCGGCGTGATCACGCTGGACGGGCGGGACCTGAACGACTGGGAGCTGCCCCGGCTGCGCGCCGCGATCGGCTACGTGGAGCAGGACGCGCCGGTCCTGTCGGGCTCCCTGCGGGACAACCTGCTGCTGGGCAATCCGGAAGCGGACGAGGGCGCCCTCGCGCGGGTGCTCAAGACGACCCGTCTCGACGACCTGGTTTCCCGGCTGCCCGGTGGCCTCGACACGCTCGTCGGGCACCGCGGCACCAAGCTGTCGGGCGGTGAGCGGCAGCGCGTCGCCATCGCCCGCGCGCTGCTGCGCCGCCCCCGGCTGCTGCTGCTCGACGAGGCCACCTCGCAGCTGGACGCGGTGAACGAGGCGGCGCTGCGCGACACCGTCGCGGACGTGGCGCGCACGACCACGGTCCTCGTCGTGGCGCACCGGCTGTCCACGGTGACGATGGCCGACCGGATCGTGGTGATGGACGCGGGCCGGGTCCGGGCCGTCGGTACGCACCGTGAGCTCGTGACGGCCGATCCGCTGTACGCGGAGCTGGCGGCGACGCAGTTCCTCGCCACGGCGGACTGAGTCCGGGCGTGGGTGAGGGCCGCCCGGACCCGGGCGGCCCTCACCCACGCGCGGCCGTCAGCGGACGTTCGGAAGGAAGCCGAAGACCGGTGAGACCAGGCCGACGACCTGGTTCAGCTGGTCGAGGTCGTTGAGGCGGTTGAGCCCGGCCAGCTGTGAGGAGGGCCGCGGGATCTCGTCCTTGTGCGCGGCGGGGATGTCGCTCACGGTCAGCGAGTCGAGCGTGGCCATCGGGCTGAGCGGGCTCTTGGCTTCCGCGTCGGCCGCGTTCGCCATCGGCGCGACGAGGCCGGTGACGCCAGCGGCGAGACCAACGGCGGCGACGATACGTCGTGTTGAGATCATGCCTATCGCAACGCGGACGGGTCCCCCGCGGACACGGGCGGACGGTGCCGCTCACCCGACAGGCCCAGTGTCCCGGCCGCACTTGCCGTGACCGCCGGGCGGGAGGAGGCTCGACAGGAGAGGCCCTCGCGGCCCGTTCCCGCCGGGTCGCGGCCTTCGAAGGAGGTCATCATGGGAACCGCGGCAGACCCCGCCTTCGACCGAGAGATCCTGCGCCGGGGCGTGGAAGGCCAGACCCCGGACATCCTGCTCTCCCTGTACGCCGACGACGCGGAGATCCGCATCGTGGACCGCACGACCCAGCCCAGCCATCCCAAGGTCCTGCACGGCCGGGACCAGATCGGCCGGATGCTGGAGGACGTCTACAGCCGCGACATGTCGCACAAGCTGGAGCGGTGCGTCATCCAGGGCGACGAGGCCGCCTACAGCGAGAGCTGCCAGTACGCGGACGGAGTGCGCGTCCTGTCCGAGTCCATGATCGCGCTGCGCGACGGCAAGATCGCCGAGCAGACCCTGGTCCAGGCCTGGGACGAGTAGCAGGTCACCATTGCTGCCGGGACAGGCGGTGGAGGCCGCCGCCCGGCACCTCGGTGCCGTCGGGGTGTGATCAGCGCATCCAGGCGCTGTACGACATGACGTCGCCCTCCTCGACACCGAACGCGGGCTCCGGCTCCGTGATGGTGCTCTCCAGCCCGAGGACGGCACCGGTGGCCGGGTCCATGATCAGCATGCGGCGGACGCCCCGCGCGTCGTTCACATAGGCCTGGCCGCGTCGGCCCAGCCGGTCGGTCACCCGGCCCACCGGCCGCAGCCCCTCGGCGCCGGCCAGGAGCCGGGCGAGCGCGGCGCTCTCGCGCGCCCCGAGGGTCCAGTTGTCCAGCAGCATCGCCGTGGCGTCCAGCAGTTCGGGCGTCGTCAACGGCGTGTCGGTGAACCGGGCCTCCATGAGATAGGCACGCAGCCGGGCCGCGTCATGGGGCGGGGGCGACTGCGGCGGGGCGTCGCTCCAGCTCGGCGGGTACGTCCGGTCGAGGAGGACATGCCGGTCGTCGACGAGCCGCGGTGTGCCGCCCGAGTCGGAGAGGACCGGGCGGCCGGGGTGCCTCGGGTCGGTCGCCACGACGAGCTCGGTGTGGCTGCCGTCGGGCCGCCAGCGCACGATGCGCTCCTCGGGCAGGGTGATCGGGGGCTTGTCGTCCGACATTCCGAGGCTCCAGGACCGCACGTGCGTGCCCTTGCGCAGACGGGCCGCGCCGTCGGCCCCGGCCACGGCGGCGGCGCGTTCGGCCAGCCGGTCCAGGGGCACGGGCGTGGAACCCGACTCGATCACCAGCGGGCGGGGCGCGGCGACCGCGGGCGTGGTGCTCGGGCCGCTCAGCACGAAGGTGAGGGTCAGGGCGGCGACGACGGCCGTGGCGACCAGCCCCCAGGCCAGCCGGGGCCCCCACGCCGGCCCGGACCGCGGCCGGGACCGGCCGGAGCCGGGCAGCAGGCGGCCGGAAGGCTGGTCCGGCTGGTTCCGCAGGCGGTCGGAAGGCCGGTCCCGCTGGTTCCGCGGGCGGTCGGAAGGCCGGTCCCGCTGGTTCCGCGGGCGGTCGGAAGGCCGGTCCGGCCGGTCCCGCAGGCGGCCGAAGGGCAGACCCCGCCGGTCCCGCACACGACCGGAGAGCCGCCCCGGCCCACCCCGCGGGGATCCGGGGAGCTGGTCGCCCGGATCCGGCAGACGCCCGGAGATCGGGTCGTCCCGGTCCCGCATCAGCTGTTCGAGTTGGCGCTCGGCGTTGTGGTCCAGGGGACCGTCGGCGAAGCGGGGGCCGCCGGAAGGCACCGGGTCGGCGCTGCGCAGCAGGTCGAGTTCGTCAGCCATGGCCGTGTTCCTTCGGGGCGGTCACGCAGGAGTGCTCGGTGATCGGGGGCTCGGGACGCATACGGTCGATCTCGGCTCTCAGGCGGCGCCGGGCCCGGTGCAGCCGCATGGCGGCGGCCCGGCTGCCGCAGCCGAGGGCGACGGCGACTTCGTCGATGCCGAGTTGCTCCCAGGCCGTCAGGCGCAGCACCTCCTGGTCGGCCGCCGAGAGCCGGGCGAGTGCCTCGTGCACCCAGCCACCGGGGGTGTCGGCCTCGGGGCCCGCCGCGATGTGCCGTCCGTGGGCGGTGTCGTCGTTGCCGAGCCGGTCGACGAGCCGGCGGCGGCGTCCATGGCCGCGTACCGCGTTGGCCAGGCAGTTGCGTGCCACGCCGTACAGCCAGGGCAGCGCGGCGGCGGGCAGGTCGGCCCGGCGCCGCCAGGCGACCGTGAACACCTCCGCCACCACTTCCTCCACCTCGCCGGCCCGCCCGTCCAGCCGCCGGGCGACATAGCGGCTGACCGCCCAGTAGTGCTCGCGGTAGGCAGCGGCGAAGATCTCGTCGTTGCTCATGTCCCGTTCGTGTCCGGCACCTTCTCGATCGTCACACCCGTTTTCGTGATTCTCGTCGCGTCGGTGAAGTGTGACGTCCGGGCGGGGCTCGGACACAGGCGGGGCATGAGGCACCTGAAGTGGCTGACGACCACGGATCACAAGACGATCGGCACGCTGTACCTGGTGACGTCGTTCGCGTTCTTCGTCATCGGTGGTGTGATGGCGCTGCTCATGCGCGCCGAGCT
>NZ_JBIBEQ010000019.1:0-73115 GCF_042955215.1 Streptomyces sp. NPDC012466
TACGAGGGCGAGGTCCGCTACGCCCGTGACGCCTTCGAGGGCCTGCGCCTGATGGACGCCCTCATCGGCGTCAAGCGGGGCGTGCCCGGCGCGAAACTGCCCGAGCTGAAGCAGCGCCGGGTACGTGCGAGGGCCGCCGCCGCGGTGGAGGAACACCCGGAGGAAGGCCACGTCCGCTCCGACGTCGCCACCGACAACCCCGTCCCCACGCCGCCGTTCTGGGGGACCCGCGTCGTCAAGGGCATCCAGCTCAACGAGTACGCCTCCTGGCTCGACGAGAACGCCCTGTTCAAGGGCCAGTGGGGGCTCAAGGGCGACACCATCACGAGCGAGGGGCGGCCGCGGCTGCGGATGTGGCTGGACCGGCTGCGCACGGAGAACCTGCTGGAGGCCGCCGTCGTCCACGGGTACTTCCGGTGCGTGTCCAAGGGCGACGACCTGATCATCCTGGACGAGCTGGGCGGCGAGCGCACCCGCTTCACCTTCCCGCGTCAGCGCCGGGGCCGGCGGCTGTGCCTGGCCGACTTCTTCCGGTCCGAGGAGTCCGGCGAGACGGACGTGGTCGGGCTCCAGGTCGTCACCGTCGGCTCGAGGATCGGCGAGGAGACCGCGCGGCTCTTCGAGGCCAACGCCTATCGGGACTACCTCGAACTGCACGGGCTGTCCGTGCAGCTGGCCGAGGCGCTCGCCGAGTACTGGCACGCCCGGGTCCGGGCCGAGCTGGGCATCTCGGGCGCCGACCCGGCCTCGCTCGACGGCATGCTGCGCACCGAGTACCGAGGCTGCCGCTACTCGCTCGGCTACCCCGCCTGCCCGGACCTCGCCGACCGGGCCAAGATCGCCGGATTGCTGGAGCCGGAGCGTATCGGCGTCGTGCTGTCCGAGGAGTTCCAGCTCCACCCCGAGCAGTCCACCGACGCGATCGTCGTCCACCATCCCGAAGCGAGCTACTTCAACGCCGGAGGCCGTACGTGAGCACGCTGCGCGAGGTCCTGGCGAGCGGCAGCCCCAGCTTCTCCTTCGAGTTCTTCCCGCCCCGGACGGAAGCGGGCAGCCGCACGCTGTGGCAGGCGATCCGCCGGATCGAGGCGCTCTCGCCGACGTTCGTCTCCGTCACCTACGGGGCCGGCGGCTCCTCCCGCGACCGTACCGTGGAGGTCACCAGGCGCATCGCCACCGAGACGACCCTGCGTCCGGTCGCCCACCTGACCGCAGTGGGGCACTCGGTGGCCGAGCTGCGCCACATCATCGGCCAGTACGCGGACGCGGGCGTGCGCGATGTGCTCGTCCTGCGGGGTGACCCTCCGGGCAATCCCGGTGCGGTCTGGACACCGCACCCCCAAGGCTTCACGTACGCGCACGAACTGGTCGGGCTCGTACGGGAGTCGGGGGACTTCAGCGTCGGTGTCGCGGCCTTCCCCGAACGGCACCCGCGCTCGCCCGACTGGAGTAGCGACATCCGCCACTTCGTCGCCAAGTGCCGGGCCGGCGCGGACTACGCCGTCACGCAGATGTTCTTCGACGTGGAGGACTATCTGCGGCTGCGCGACCGGGTCGTGGCCGCGGGCTGCGACACCCCGATCATTCCCGAGATCATGCCGGCCACCGACGCGCGGCAGATCCGCCGGTTCGCCGAGTTGTCCGACGCCCGCTTCCCCGCTGCGCTGGCCGCCCGTCTCGAAGCCGCCGACGGCGATCCCGCCGAGGGCCACCGGATCGGCGTCGAGTACGCCACCGTCATGGCCGAGCGGCTGCTCGCCGAGGGGGCGCCCGGGCTGCACTACATCACCCTCAACCGGTCCACCGCGACGCTCGAGATCCACCGGAACATCCAGAGCACCCGTCGCGGCATCCGCATCCCAAGGAGCACCCATGCCCTCGCAGCCGCCGGCTGACTTCACGGACTTCAAGGTCGCCGACCTCTCCCTGGCCGAGTTCGGCCGCAAGGAGATCACCCTCGCCGAGCACGAGATGCCCGGCCTGATGGCGATCCGCGAGGAGTACGCGCGGGCACAGCCGCTGAAGGGCGCACGGATCACCGGTTCCCTGCACATGACGGTGCAGACGGCCGTGCTCATCGAGACGCTGACCGCACTGGGCGCCGAGGTCCGCTGGGTCTCGTGCAACATCTTCTCCACTCAGGACCACGCGGCCGCCGCGATCGCCGCCGCCGGCATCCCCGTCTTCGCGTGGAAGGGCGAGACGCTTCAGGAGTACTGGTGGTGCACGGAGCAGGCCCTGACGTGGCCCGGCTCGCCGACCGGCGGCCCGAACATGATCCTGGACGACGGCGGTGACGCCACCCTCCTCGTCCACAAGGGCGTCGAGTACCAGAAGACGGGCGCCCTGCCCGACGCCGACAACGAGGAACTCGCCGTCGTCCGCGGTCTGCTGGAGAACAGCGCACTCGACTGGACGGCCATCGCCTCCGGGATCCGTGGTGTCACGGAGGAGACCACGACAGGTGTGCACCGCCTGTACGAGATGCAGCGTGAGGGCTCCCTTCTGTTCCCCGCGATCAATGTGAACGACGCGGTGACGAAGTCGAAGTTCGACAACAAGTACGGCTGCCGGCACTCGCTGGTGGACGGCATCAACCGGGCCACGGATGTGCTGATCGGTGGCAAGACGGCGGTCGTGTGCGGTTACGGCGATGTGGGCAAGGGCTGCGCGGAGTCGCTCCGGGGTCAGGGTGCGCGCGTGATCATCACGGAGATCGACCCGATCTGCGCGTTGCAGGCGGCGATGGACGGGTTCCAGGTCACGACGCTGGACGAAGTGGTCGACACCGCGGACATCTTCGTCACGACGACCGGGAACAAGGACGTCATCATGGCGGGCGACATGGCCAGGATGAAGCACCAGGCGATCGTCGGGAACATCGGCCACTTCGACAACGAGATCGACATGGCGGGCCTGGCGAGGATCGACGGGATAGTGAAGGACGAGGTGAAGCCGCAGGTCCACACCTGGACGTTCCCGGACGGCAAGGTCGTCATCGTGCTGTCCGAGGGGCGTCTGCTGAACCTGGGCAACGCGACGGGGCATCCGTCGTTCGTGATGTCGAACTCGTTCGCGGACCAGACGCTGGCACAGATCGAGCTGTTCACGAAGCAGTCCGAGTACCCCACGGGTGTGCACGTGCTCCCCAAGCACCTGGACGAGAAGGTGGCGCGGCTGCACCTGGACTCGCTGGGTGTGAAGCTGACGCAGCTGCGTCCGGAGCAGGCGGCGTACATCGGTGTCGAGATCGAGGGCCCGTACAAGCCGGACCACTACCGCTACTGAGCACCCGGCACGAAGCCCCCGCGGACCCGCTCGCCCGGGCGGGCCACGGGGGCTTTCGCCCGAGCACTGCAAAGGCGCCGCAGAGGCTGTTCAGGGCAGAAACAGCAAGGAGGGCCCGTGGGCCACACCATCCGGCACGAGTCGTTGACAGTCCGTACGCATCGCTATACGCTGTATAGCGGTTCTGCTGCCGTCGATTGGAGAAGGACGTTGCTCGTCTGAGGTCCTGAGACACCGCGCATGTCACGCAGTGCACACGTCATCCGTGCACGTCGCCGCGTACATGTCGTCGTGTGAGACCTCGGTATCCCGAGCCGTCCTCCCCGCCGGTACAGGTTTTTGTCGCCCGTGGCCCGCGGTGTCTCGAACGCGTTGCACCCCCCACCGTTCGCACCGAGCAACCGCGAGGCCTGTATGTCAACCCACCCGAATTTCGCCGCCCCGGCCTCCATCACCTGCGCCGGCCTCACCTACACCTGGCCCGACGGCACACCCGTCTTCGACGGTCTCCAGGTCGCCTTCGGCCCGGGCCGCACCGGTCTGATCGGCCTCAACGGATCAGGGAAGTCAACCCTGTTGAAGTTGATGGCCGGCGAGCTGACACCGACCGCGGGCACCGTACGGGTTGCCGGAGAGGTCGGCTATCTGCCGCAGAACGTCACACTCGACACGGCCCTGCGGGTCGACCAGGCGCTGGGCATCGCCGACACCCGCGTCGCGCTGCACGCCATCGAGGCGGGAGACGTGCGCGAGGAGCACTTCACCGCCGTCGGCGACGACTGGGACGTGGAGGAACGCGCGATCGCCCTGCTCGGCGGTCTGGGCCTCGGCCACATCGGCCTGGACCGCACCATCGGCGAGGTCTCCGGCGGCGAGTCGGTACTGCTGCGGCTCGCCGCGCTGCTGCTGCGCCGGCCCGACGTGCTGCTCCTGGACGAGCCCACGAACAACCTCGACCTGCACGCTCGGCGCCGCCTGTACGCCACGGTCGAGGCCTGGTCCAAGGTCATGGTCGTGGTCAGCCACGACCGTGAACTGCTGGAGCGTGTCGAGCAGATCGCGGACCTGCGGGGCGGTGAGGTCGCCTGGTACGGCGGGAACCTGTCCGCCTACGAGGAGGCCCTCGCCGCCGAACAGGAGGCCGCCGAACGCATGGTGCGCGTCGCCGAGTCCGACCTGAAGAAACAGAAGCGCGAACTGGCGGACGCCCAGATCAAGCTGGCCCGGCGCAAGCGCTACGGGCAGAAGATGTGGGACACCAAACGCGAACCCAAGGTCGTCATGGGGGAGCGTAAACGGCAGGCACAGGTCGCCGCGGGCAAGCACCGCATCATGCACGAGGAGAAACTCGCCGAGGCGAAGGAACGCCTGGACGAGGCCGTGGAGGCGGTCCGCGACGACGACGAGATCCATGTCGACCTCCCCTGCACCGCCGTCCCGCCGGGCCGCACCGTGCTCACCCTGCGCGAACTCGAGCTGGCCTACGGGGCCCGGGTCCAAGGCCTGTTCGAACTGCGCGGACCTGAACGGATCGCGCTGGTGGGACGCAACGGCGCGGGCAAGACCACGCTGCTGCGCACCATCACCGGCGAGCTGGCCCCCGTGGCCGGTGAGGCACGCGCACACGTCCCGCTGCGTTTCCTGCCCCAGCGGCTCGACGTGCTGGACGAGGAGCTGAGCGTCGCGCAGAACGTGGCCCGGTTCGCCCCGCACGCGACCAACAACCGGATCCGCTCCCGCCTGGCCCGCTTCCTGTTCAAGGGGGCACGTGCCGACCAGCCGGCGGCGACCCTGTCGGGCGGTGAACGTTTCCGTGCGGCCCTGGCCGCGCTGATGCTCGCCGAACCGGCTCCCCAGCTCCTCATGCTGGACGAGCCGACCAACAACCTCGACATGGCCAGCGTCCGCCAGCTCACCACGGCCCTCGCCTCCTACCAGGGCGCCCTGATCGTGGCCAGCCACGACATCCCGTTCCTGGAGTCCATCGGCATCACGCGCTGGATCATGCTCGACGGGGAACTGCGCGACACCACACCGCAGGAGGTGCGCGGTGACGATGTGATCTCGTGAACCTGCCGCACGCGCACGACCGGCCGCGCATGAACCCGGCTCCCACTCATCAGCCCCCTGGAACCGATCACCCAGGCCGACGCCACGACGGACGAGCGGGAGCGGGTGCGGCCGTCGGGGCGGTCCCGAAAGATGTCCGGCGACCCGGTGGGCCGGCCGGGCACGGCTGGGAGGCCGACAGCCACACCCTGCGCGAGTGCGCTGCCGCCTACGGCCGCCCGGTCGGCATCCCGCCGCGGCAGGAGGAGCGGGGCCCGGTGGACCGATGCCGGCGGCCCCCCCGGTGAAGTGCCTCCCGGCTCCCTGGAGCTGCGCCGTCGCCGAACCGGCGGTCGCGCAGCCCGCCCACGACCCGGCCGGACGCCGCGACGAGCGCGTGGCCCGCCAACCGGACCTGGGAAGCAGTCACTCAGACCCGGACCGCCTGGGAGGCGGTCGTCGACAAGGACAGGTGCGCCCCCTGCCAGCGCTGCCGGAGCCTGCGATCGTGACTGACGACGACCAGCGCGCCGTCGTAACCGCCCAGGGCCGCCTCGAGTTCCTCCACGAGCGCGGGGGAGAGGTGGTTGGTCGGCTCGTCGAGGAGCAGCACGTCCGCCGGCCGCGTCACCAGCCGGGCCAGGGCGAGCCGCTGGCGCTGCCCCGTGGACAGGTCCCGCACCGGTACCGACAGGTGCTCGGCGCCGAACAGGCCCAGGGACAGCAGAAGTTCGCGGTGCTCGTCGGCGTGGCCCGCCCGGTCCCGTGCGAACGCGGCGAGCAGCGTCTCCCCGGGCCGGCCGGGCGGCGGCTCCTGCGGCAGCCAGCCGACCCGGCCCCGGCGTGTCACCGAGCCGGTGTCCGGCGTCAGCTCCCCGGCCAGGACCTGCAGCAGGGTGCTCTTGCCCGCGCCGTTCGGTCCCGTGACCAGCAGCCGTTCACCGGCCGCCATCGTCAGATCCGTGCGGCCGAGCCGGCCGGTGACACCGATGCCGACCGCGTCGAGCACGCAGCCCCGCACCCGTGCCGACCGCAGCGCCGGAGCGAAGTGCAAGGGCTCCGGCGGGGGCGGCACCGGATCCTCCAGGAGCCGGCGCAGCCGCTCCTCCGCTTGGCGCACCCGGCCGGCCAGGGACTGCTGCACCCGTCCCGCCGCCCGGTCGTACGCCATCTTGTTGCCGTCCTTCATCGCCCGCCCCGGGGCCACCCGCCGGGCGGTCGTCGCGGCGGCCTCGCGCAGGCCCTCCACCTCGGCCTGCCAGCGGGTGTGCGCCTGGGCCCAGTGCTCGCGCGCCGCCGCCTTCTGGGCGAGGTATCCGGCGTAGCCGTTGCCGTACCGCACGACGGTGCGGCGGTCGGCGTCCACCTCCAGCAGGCTCGTCGTGACGCGTTCGAGGAACATCCGGTCGTGGGAGACGGCCACCGTGGTGCCGCGCCGCGTGCGCAGGTGCTCCTCCAGCCAGTGCAGGGCGTCCGCGTCGAGGTGGTTGGTCGGCTCGTCTAGCAGCAGTACCTCGGGGCCGGCCGCGAGGACC
Source organism: Streptomyces sp. NPDC012466 (assembly GCF_042955215.1). Classification (NCBI taxonomy): domain Bacteria; kingdom Bacillati; phylum Actinomycetota; class Actinomycetes; order Kitasatosporales; family Streptomycetaceae; genus Streptomyces; species Streptomyces sp. NPDC012466. The sequence goes on from NZ_JBIBEQ010000019.1 coordinate 6,873, forward strand.
GCCGCCAGCCGCAGGCGTACCTGCTCCCCGCCGGACAGGCCGGCCACGCTTCGGCCGCGGTCCAGCAGACCTAGGCCCAGGCCGTGCAGGGCGCGCTCCACCCGGGCATCGGCCTCATAGCCGCCGCGCAGTTCGAAGACCGTCATCAGGTCCCCGTACTCGTCCAGGGCGCCCTGGCCGCCGTCGGCCATCGACGCCTCCAGGTGGCGCAGGCGCTCCTCGATGGCGCGCAGATCACCCAGCGCCCGGTCGATCACATCCTGCACGGTGGCGTGCGGCGGGAGCTGTTCGTCCTGGGCGAGCCGGCCGACGCCGCCGTCGGCGTGGACGACGACCTCGCCCTGGTCGGGGCGTTCGTCCCCGGCGAGCAGGCGCAGCAGGGTGCTCTTTCCCGAGCCGTTCTCCCCGACGATCCCGGCGCGCTCACCCGCGCGGATCGAGCAGGTGACGGAGTCGAGAACGGTCCGCCCGTCGAAGGACTTGGTGACGGACCGGAGGGTGATCTGCGTGGGCATTCGAGGGCTCCGAAGCATGCGGGGAAGGGGCGGCCGACAGGGGCCGCAGGGCCGGTCGAACACTTCGGAGGAGCATCGACGACCTCACTAGTGCGACATCAGTTGCATTAGGATGCTGTCATGTCGCCACCGCCACGAGCAAGCGGACCACCGGATACCGGCCATCCCGGTCCCCGTGCCGCCGCCCAGCCCCCTTCCACCGTGCCGGCCCCGGTTCAGCGGCCCGGAGGCCGCACCGCCCGCAACCGCGCCCAGGTTCTGGACGCGGTCCGCGCCGAACTCGTCGAGCACGGTTACGACGCACTCACCGTCCACACCGTCGCGGACCGCGCGGGCGTCCACCGCACCACGGTGTACCGGCGCTGGCGCGATGTCGGCGGGCTGCTCGCCGATGTCCTCGACGCCGGGACGGGCGACGCCTGGCAGCCCCCCGACACCGGCACCCTGTACGGCGATCTGGCGGCGCTGAACCACGAGATCCAGGCGGCGCTCACCGAACGGCCGTCGGTCACCGCGGCACTGATCGCCGCCTCCTTCCGCTCCGAACAGGCGGCGAACGCCCTGCGGCAGTTCTGGGAGGACCGCTACGCGCGCTGCGAGGTCACCGTGGAGCGGGCCGAGGAGCGCGGGGACGTCCCGCCGCACACCGCCGCGCGAGCGGTGCTCGTCGCCGCCACCGGGCCGCTCTATCACCAACTGGTCCTGCTGCGGGCCGCGCCCGACCCGCTCCTGCCCGACCGGGCGGCCCGCGCCGCCGCGTCCGCAGCGGCGGACGGCGTCTTCACCCCGGGCCCCTAGCCGCCGGCTCCCCGGACGCCACGGACCCCACGGACACGCGGGGCCGGACGTCCGGACGGACGCTCCCGGCCCCCCTGACGATCCCGGCGAACAGATCGTTCTCCGGCAGCTCCGTCTCCACCAGCGACCGCGCGAGCGTGTAGTCCTCGGTGGGCCACACCTCCTGCTGCACCGGAGTGGGCACGGCGAACCAGATGCCCTGCGGGTCCACTTGTGAGGCATGGGCGAGCAGAGCCCGGTCGCGCAGCGGGAAGTACTCGGCGCAGGGCACCCGTGTGGTGATGTGCGGCTGCCGGACCGGCTCGTTGGGCAACGGCGCGTACGGCGCGGTGCTGCCGCGTTCGCGCAGCGTCCGGTGCAGCGCCGCGCTGCGCGCCGGATGCGAGCCGTGGTTGTAGTACAGCTTCAGCGGCTGCCACGGCCGCCCAGCCCGCGGGTGCGCCGCGCCGTCGCCGGCCGCGTCGAACGCCGCCACCGTGATGCGGTGTGTCATCACATGGTCCGGGTGGGGATAACCGCCGTCCTCGTCGTACGTCGTGATGACGTCCGGCCGGAACCGGCGGATCAGCCGCACCAGCCGGGCCGTGGCCGCCCGCGGGTCGGTCCGTGCGAAGCAGGATCCAGGGAGCGGCTCGCCGCCCTGTGGCAGCCCTGAGTCCCGGTATCCGAGCCAGCACTGCCGGACCCCGAGGATCTGCCGCGCCCTGGCCATCTCGCGGGCGCGCAACGCGGACATGTCCACCGGCCCGGGCGGTCGCGGGTAGCGCGGATTGAGCAGCGAGCCCCGTTCACCTCCGGTGCAGGTGACGACCAGGACCTCGGCGCCCTCGGCGGCGTACTTCGCCATGGTCGCCGCGCCCTTGCTGGACTCGTCGTCGGGGTGGGCGTGGACCGCCATCAAACGGGGCCGCGTCCGGACTGCGCCGTGCACGAGAGCGCCGGTCATGCGTTCTCCTCTCCCGGGTCCTGGTCGTCCCCGACAGGACGCTATGGACCGCGCCTGGAGAGCCGCTCGAGAGCGCCACGAGCTCGTGGTGCACGACCGCTCGGGCCCCACCGCAGAGCCCCTGAAGAAAACGGGCGCCGCCGCGATCCGTCCGTAGGGTCCGGTGGCAGGAACGGCCCCCGAGCGGGCCCGTGGACCAGGGGGGAAACATGAGTGGTACGCCCGTCCGTCTGTTCTGTCTTCCGTACCTCGGCGCTTCGGCGGGCGTCTACCGGCCGTGGGGCCACCTTCTCCAGCCGCACATCACCGTCACACCGCTGGAACTCCCGGGGCACGGCAGCCGCAGGGGCGAGGAACCGAGCCGCCACGTGGAGCCGCTGCTGCGCGACCTCATGCCGACCGTGGCCCGCCTGTGCGACCGGCCCTTCGCGCTGTACGGGCACGGCTTCGGCGCCCTGCTGGCCTACGAGATCGCGGCCCGCCTGGAGTGGGACCACGAGCTGGTCGCCGAACGGCTCTACGTCTCCGGCTGCCCGGCCCCGCATCTGCCGGCGCGCGGGGAGCCCCTGGGGCACCTGCCGGACGAGGAGTTCCTGCTCCGGGCCCGCCGCCACCCCGCCGTACACCCCGACGTCCTCGGCGAGGCGAACCTCGCCCGACTCCAACTCCCCTTGCTGCGAGCCGGCTTCACTCTGGCGGAGACGTACGAGGAAGGACTCGACACCACCGTGCACGCGCCCGTCACGGCGATGGCCGGACGTGAGGACCCGACGGTGCGCGGTGCGGACCTCAACGGCTGGCGCGGCTACACGCGCGGTTCCTTCCGGGTCCGCCGCTTCCCCGGCGGGCACTTCCACTGGCAGCGCGACGACCGGCTCCTGCTCGGCGGGTTCGTCGACGACCTGGCCCGCAGGAACGCGGCGAGCCACCGCTTCCCGGTGGCGGAGCGGACCTTCTGAGGCGCGGCGCGAACGGCCCCCCATGAGACCATGGCGCCCCTGGTCCGCCGGGAGCGGCGCGGCGGCAACGACGAGGACGAGGACCCGATGACGAGCGGTCAGACCCACATCGCCTTCCTGCGCGCCGTCAACGTCGGGCAGCGCAAGGTCGAGATGGCCCGCCTGCGCGAGGTCCTCACCCAGCTGGGCTTCGGTGCGGCGCGCACCTACATCGCCAGCGGTAACGCCTTCTTCACCAGCGCGGACAGCGACCGGGAGGCCATCGTCGAGCGTATCGAGGGTGGCCTCGCCGAGGCCTTCGGATTCGAGATCCCGACGATCGTGCGCACGATCGCGGAACTGCGCGCGGAGCTGGCGGCCTCCCCCTTCGCCGGGCAGCAGCCCGCCGCGGACGAGCGTCACTCGATGATCTACACATCGGGCGCGCTGACGGGCCGCGCGTTCCCGCTGCGTTCCCCCAAGGGGGAGTGGGAGGTGCTGGGCGCCTGCCAGGGCACGGCGTTCGTGCGCTGGCGTCTGCGCAACGGCCGCCCGGTCAACCCGGCCCCCGTGGTGGAGAAGGCGTTCGGGGTACGGGCCACGGGGCGCTTCTTCCACACCTCCGTGAAGATCCTGGCGGCCGCCGAGAAGGGCTGAAAGGGCCCGGCCTACGCGGCGCCGTCCTCGGGGAACGCGATCCGCAGGTCGAGGGTGCCGTGGCCCAGCGTGCCCTCGCCGCTGACACCGGCCAGTTCGCCGGTGCCGGAACCGGGCACGATGCCCGCCCAGGTCACCGGGTCGCTGCCCGGTACCTGCGTCGCCCGGTGCTCAAGGACGAACGTGCCGGTGCGGCCGCCCATGGTGCCCGTGACGCGCTCCTGCGCCGCGTAGGCGGCACCACCGGGGCCCTGGGTCGTCACCATGTGCCCGGTGGCCGTGCCCTTCACGTCGCCTTCCGTGTAGGTCTTGGTCAGTTCGACGCGACCGGTGACCGGCCCGCCGTCGACCTGCTCGTCGTCGGTGCCGTCCCAGACGTCGACGACGAAGGTGGCCTGAATCCGTATCTGAGTCATGGGCGGAGTATCCCGCCCGCCACTTCCTCCGGATGCTCCCGATTGAGCAGGCGGCCGCGGCTTCAGCCGTTAGCGTGACGCCGCGTCACGGCGGCATTTCCGAGGAGGCAGTCGACAGTGAGCACCGAAGTGGAAACCGAGAAGCCGGCACCGGTCGCGTACCCCTTCACCGGGAGCGAGGGACTCGAACTCTCAAAGTCGTACGCGAAGCTGTTCGAGGACGGCGACCCGATCCGCGTCCAGCTGCCGTTCGGTGAGCCCGCCTGGCTGGTCACCCGGTACGACGACGCGCGGCTCGTCCTGACCGACCGGCGGTTCTCCCGCAACATGGCCACCCAGCGGGACGAGCCGCGCATGACGCCGCGACCCGTGCCCGAGAGCATCCTGACGATGGACCCCCCGGACCACACCCGGCTGCGCACGCTCGTCTCCAAGGCCTTCACCCCGCGCCGCATCGAGGCCAAGCGGGCCTGGATCGGCGAGCTGGCCGCCGGGCTCGTCGCCGACATGAAGGCCGGAGGCGCGCCCGCCGAGCTGGTCGGCTCCTACGCGCTGGCCATCCCGGTCACCGTGATCTGCGAGCTGCTCGGCGTGCCGGAGGAGGACCGGGCGCAGCTGCGCGGCTGGTGCGACGCGGCGCTGTCCACGGGTGAACTGACCGACGAGGAGTGCGTGCAGAGCTTCATGGATCTGCAGAAGTACTTCGAGGACCTGGTGCAGCAGCGCCGTGCCGAGCCCCGGGACGACCTCACCAGCGCACTCATCGAGGCACGCGACGCCCACGACCGGCTGGCCGAGCCGGAACTCATCGGCCTGTGCATCTCGATCCTCATCGGCGGGTTCGAGACGACGGCCAGCGAGATCTCCAGCTTCGTCCACGTCCTCCAGCAGCGGCGCGAACTGTGGACGCGGCTGTGCGCCGACCCCGAGGCGATCCCCGCCGCCGTCGAGGAACTGCTGCGCTTCGTCCCGTTCGCCGCCAACGGCATCTCCCCGCGCTACGCGCTGGAGGACCTGACCGTCGGCGGCGTCCTGGTGCGCGCGGGCGAGCCGGTCATCGTCGACACGAGCGCGGTCAACCGCGACGGACGCGTCTTCGAGAACGCCGACGAGGTCGTCATCGACCGCGCCGACAACCGCCACATGGTCTTCGGCCACGGAGCCCACCACTGCCTCGGCGCGCACCTCGCCCGGGTCGAGCTGCAGGAAGCCCTCAAGGCCCTCGTCGTGGGCATGCCGGGTCTGCGCCTGAGCGGCGAGGTCGAATGGAAGGCGGACATGATCATTCGCGCCCCGCGCACGATGCACGTCGAGTGGTGAACCCGCCGGGCCGGCCGCTGAGGCCGGGGCGTGCGCGTGGGCCGGCCCCCGCGCCGTGTCCGGCCCGCGGGACACCGCTTCGGCCCGTCACCGGCGATGCGCTGTATTGAGCAGTCCGCCCGCCACCCCGCCCCTAACGTGGCCTCGACCAAGCCTGCCCGAGCGGCGGGTGTGGCACGGAGATTTCAGGAGAGCCATGACCGTCAGGACCGCCGACGGCCGGTCAGCCGCCGAGAAGAGCCCCGACACAGGCCCCCGCGCCCTGGTCGTCCGGCTGATCCTCGTCACGCTGCTGATGGCCGAACTGCTCATCCAGGTCGACCAGACCATCGTCAACGTCGCGCTGCCCTTCATCCAGCGCGATCTCGGCTTCACCGAGTCCGGCCTGCCGTGGGTCGTCAACGCCTACGGCTTGCTGTACGGAGGACTGCTGCCGCTCGGCGGCCGCATCGGTGACCTCTTCGGCAGGCGCCGGGTGCTGATCACCGGCGTCACCGTGTTCACGCTGGCATCCGTCGTCTGCGGATTCAGTACCGACCCGACGGTCATGGTGATCGCGCGGGCCGCGCAGGGCATGGGCGGCGCACTGACCGCCCCGGTCGTCCTGTCGCTGATCATCACCTCCTTCGACGAGGGACCGGCGCGGCAGCGGGCGTTCGCCCTGTGGGGCAGCACGCAGGCCGCTGGTGCGCTGTTCGGCCTGATCATCGGCGGACTGCTGACGTCGGGCCCCGGCTGGGAGTTCAGCTTCTTCGTCGCCGTCCCGATCGGCGCCGCGATCGTGGCGCTCGCCGCCACCACCATCAAGGAGAGCCGCGCCGACGAGCGGCCCTCGATCGACGTGGCGGGCGCCGCGACGTTCACCGCCGCCCTGCTGATGACCGTCTTCGCGTTCCTCGACACCCAGCGCTCGTGGGCCTCTCCGCTGCGCGGCGGCCTTCTGGTGGTCGCCGCCGTGCTGTTCGCCGTGTTCCTCGCCGTCGAACGCCGCCAGGCCCACCCGTTCCTCCCGCTCCAGGTCTTCCGGCTGCGCAACACCAGCGGTGCACTCGCCATCATGATGATCTTCGGCGCGACGCAGATGAGCTACTTCTTCTTCGTGACCCTCTACCTGCAGGAGATCCTCGGGTTCTCCGCACTGCAGACCGGTCTCGCGTATCTGCCGCTGATCGCCACCCTGCTGGTGTTCGCCCAGATCTGCATGAAGACGGTGGCCCGCGTCGGACTGACCCGGATGCTGATCGCGGGCCTCGCGTGTCTGGGAGCCGGCATGGGCTGGCTCGGCCTCGCCGCGTCGTCGGGCAGCTTCGTCGGCACCGTCCTCGGCCCGACGATCATCTCCGGCATCGGCCTCGGCCTGACGATGATGCCGGCGGGCACGCTCGCCACCACGGGCGTCGACCCCGCCGACGCCGGTGCGGTGTCCGGGCTGTTCAACACCGCGATCCTGGTCGGCGGTTCCCTCGGCCTCGCGGTGCTGACCACGGTCACACAGGCCGTCGGCGGCCTCGACGGCACGCACGGCTACACGGTCGCGTTCCTGTCCAGCGCGGGCCTGGCCGCGGCCGCGATCCTGATCGCCGCCCTGGTCATCAAGGTCCCCGCGCCAACCGACGCCGACGCCGCCTGACCGCCCCCGCCTCCTTCGTCCACCGGGAAGGAAACCCCCATGGCCGACACCCTGCTCGAACTGCCCGACGACTTCAGCCGCGTGCTCGCGATCGTCGCCCACCCCGACGACATCGAGTTCGGCGCCGGGCCCGCCGTGGCCCAGTGGACCGCCCAGGGCCGTGAGGTGGCCTACCTCCTCGTCACGCGCGGCGAAGCCGGCATCGGTGACCTCGACCCGGCCCGCTGCGGGCCGGTGCGCGAGGCCGAACAGCGCAAGGCCGCCGCCGAACTCGGTGTGCACGAGGTCGACTTCCTCGACGGCCACTGCGACGGGACGATCGAGTACGGCCCCGGCCTGCGCCGCGACCTGGCCCGCGCCATCCGCCGGCACCGCCCGCAGCTCATCGTCACCTTCAACCACCACGACCGGTGGGCGTCCGGCGCGTGGAACACCCCCGACCACCGCGCCGTGGGCCTCGCGGCCCTGGATGCCGTCGCCGACGCGGCCAACCGCTGGATCTTCCCCGAACTGCTCGACGAAGGGCTGGAGCCCTGGCGGGCGGCCCGGGTGGCGATCGCCGGCTCCCCGCAGGCCACGCACGCCGTGGCCGTCGATGACGACGCCCGCGAGCGCGCGGTGCGTTCACTCGCCGCGCACGACCGCTATCTCGGTTCCCTCAGCGACGACCCGCCCGCCGAGCGCGCCCGGTTCATCCTCGACCACCTGCTCGCGGCCACCGCTCCCCGCTTCGGGGGCCGCAGCGGTGTCGCGTTCCAGATAGTGGGGTGAACACGCCATGACGGAGGGGACGTTCTCCTACCTCACCCACCAGCTCCGCTCCCACGCCGCGCTCCACCCCGACCGCACGGCGCTCGTCATCGACGGCCACCCCGACCTGGTCTACGGCGAGTGGGACCGGCGGTCGGAGGCACTGGCCCGCGGGCTGCTCGCGGCCGGCACCCCGCGGGGCACCCGGATCGGGATCTTCTTCGGTGACATGGACTGGGCCGACTACGCGGTCGCCTACCTCGGCGTGCTCAAGGCCGGTGCCACCGTCCTCCATCTGCCGGTCGGGCTGCCGGCCGGGGAACTCGGGCGGCGCGCCCTGCAGTGCGGGATGGCCGGCATCGTGCACGGCCGGACAGCCCCGCCCAAGACTTCCGCTGTCACCTGGACCGGGACGCTCGACGAACTGTCCCAGCCGGGCGAGGCACCCGTGGACCTCGCCCACCGGCCCGACGACGCCGCCGAGATCGTGTACTCCTCGGGCACCACGGGACCGGCCCGCGGCGTGATCGTCTCCCACCAGAACCTGGCGACGGCGGGCGGCCCGCCCTCCGTGATGGCGCACGACGAACCCACCCCCATGGTGGCGTCCGTGCACCTCGGCATCACCGCGAGCGCCACGACCGTCTCCATGGTCCTCAACGCCACCCCGACGACCCTCGTCCTCGCGCCGCCCGGCGACGCCGACCGGCTGTGCGCGCTCATCGAACGCCACGCGGCGAGCACGGTCATGATGACCCCCCACCTCGCCGTCCAGATGACCCGCGACGGCGCGCTCGGCCGGTACGACCTGACGTCCGTCACCACCGTGGCGACCGCGTCGGCGTTCCTGCACCCCCCGCTCGCCCGCGCCCTGCTGACGGCGATGCCCCGGGCCTCGGTGATCGGCGCCTACTCGGCCAGCCAGGCCAAACCCGCGGTGACCATCGGTACCTTCGACCCGGCGCGCCCCATGTCGGTCGGCCGTCCCGCCCGCGGCACCCACGTCCTCATCACCGACGAGCACGGTGCGGCGCTGCCCACGGGGCAGACCGGCCGGATCTGGCTGCGGGCCGACGGCGCGCCGCCGCGCGACCGGCTGGACGCCGGTCCCGAAGCGGACGGCGCTCCGGACGGGGGCTGGTGCGACACCGGGGACCTCGGGCACGTCGACACCGAGGGCGAGCTGTATCTCTTCGACCGCGAGACCGACGCCGTGCACACCCCGGCCGGACTGGTGTCGTCCCTCCGGGTCGAGGCGGTCCTGCTGGAGCACGAGGCGGTCGCCGACGTGGCCGTCGTCGGCACCGGGACGGCCGGCGTGGCCGCCGCGGTCGTGCCCGCGGCAGGCGCCACCCGCGACCCGGAACTGCTGAGGGCCACCCTCGCCGCCCACGCGAAGGACAGCGGCCTCGCCGCCCACGAGATCCCCGAACGGATCCTCACGGTCGACGAACTGCCGCGCAACGACCTGGGCAAGGTCGTCAAACGACTCATCCGGGACCGCTTCACGGAGCCGGCCGCACCCGTGAGCCCCGCCCCGGCACCCCTCGACGTGACAGGAGCCCCGTCATGAGCACGGACACCGACATCGCCCTCCACCCGCTGTTCGCCGAGATGATCCGCTGCACCGCCGAGCGGGACCTCGACGGGCTTGTCGACCTCTACCACCCCGAGGCCGAGTGGGTCCGCTTCACCGGCACCGTGCGCGGGCGCGCCGACATCCGCGCACTGCTGGAGCGGTACTGGGAACTCGACCTCGAGCACGTGGAGATGAACGAGTTCATCCAGACCGACGACACCGTCATGATGCGCGGCACCATGAAATGCCGCGGCGAGACGGTCGTCACCTTCGGTGTCTACGTGCTGCGCGACGGCAAGATCTGGCGCCAGTGCGGCGCCGACGAGGGCGGCACCCGGGACTGGTGGGCCTGACGGCCCGCCGCGCACAAGCCGAGCGGACGGACCTGGCCCGGGGGCGCAGTCCCGCACGTCCCGCCGCTCCCCCCAGCGGTCACGCGCGTGCGCACGGCAGGTGCCGCCGTACGCCTCCATGAGTCTGAGGAGCCTTCTGCCATGAAACAGGCCAACGGCGTCGAGCGGCGCCGCTTCCTGCAGTGGAGCGCCGCCGCCACGGCCGCCGCGGGCGCCACCGCCCTGTCCGCCTGCGCCACCGAGAGCAGCGGGACCACGTCGGCCGCAGCCGGGGACCTGTTGCGGGTCGGGGCGTCGGACGCCACCGGCAGCATCGGCCTCGACCCCCGGCACGCCGGGTTCGGCGCCAGCTACATCGCCATGTACCACCTGTACGACCAGCTGATGTACCTCAGGGGCAGCCGCTACGAACCGGGACTGGCCGAGTCCGTCGAGCCCAACCGGGACGCCACCGAGTGGACCGTCCGCATCCGCCGGCGCGCGGTGTTCCACGACGGCTCACCGGTGCGGGCCGCGGACGTCGCCTACTCGCTGCGCACCTTGGCCAGCCCGCCGTCCACCCGCGCCAACAACTTCGCCGACCTGGACCTGGACCGGCTCAAGGCCGTCGACTCGCACACCCTGAAGGTGGGACTCAAACGCCCCCGCGGCGACTTCAGGGAAGGCATCCTCGCGGTGTTCTCCCCGGTGTTCCCCGAGGGCACCGGGGAGAAGGACTTCGCCAAGGGCGTCGGCTCCGGCCCCTACCGGCTCGAGGAGCACGACGGGAAAAATCTGCGACTGGCCGTCAACGACAGGTACTGGGACGGCGCCTCGCACTTCCATCGGATCGAACTCGCCCTCATCGCCGACCCCGCCGCCCGCCTCGCCGCCCTCAGAAGCGGCCAGATCGACTACGCCTCAGGGATCTCCGCCACGGGCGCCAAGGCCGAGCGGGCCAACCGGGCGATTCGGCTGCGGCGCGGCGACACGGCCAACTCCAACGCCCTGTCCTTCGCCATGAACCAGCACCTCGCCCCCTTCGACAACCCCGACGTGCGGCGCGCGGTGCGGCTGGCCGCGGACCGTACCGCGCTGGTGCGGAAGGTGCTGCTCGGTCTCGGCAGCACCGGCGAGGACCTGATCGGCAAGGGCCTGCCCGGCTACGCGGGCGGAACCCGAGAGCGCGATGTCGCCGAGGCGAAGCGGCTGTTCGCCCGCGCCAAGGTCGACTCCCTGACGCTGCGTGCCGCGGACACCGTGCCCGGCTTCGTCGCCGCGGCCAAGCTGCTCGGCCAGCAGCTCAAGGAGGCCGGTGTGGACCTGGACGTGCAGCAGGTGCCCGCCGACACGTACTACGCCGACCTCAAGGGCCTGTCCCGCATCCCGTTCCAGACCTTCTACTACGCCAACCGGCCCGCCGCCGTGCACCTGTCCGCCACCACCACCGAAGGCGCGTTCTTCAACGTCACCGGCCTCGGCAAGCGGCACTGGAAGCGGCTGGGCGCCGCCCAGGCCACGGTCGACGACAGCAGGCGCGAGGCCGCGTTCGCCGCCATCCAGCGCGACCTGTTCGCCTCCGGCGGCGACCTGCTGTGGGGATTCCAGGAGCAGTTGGACGCCTCCGTACCCGGACTGTCGGGGGTGTGGTCCAGCCAGTCCACCCCGGTCTTCACCCGGGCCAGGATCGCGTGACGTCCCTCGCGCGGCTCGCGGTCCCCGTCACCCGGCGGCTCTGCGGCGCCCTGGCCACCTTGCTGGCCGGCTCGTTCGTGCTGTTCGCCGCCGCCGAGGTGCTGCCCGGCGACGCCGCCGCGGCCGCCCTCGGCGGCTCCGCCTCAGCGGCCGACATCGCCCGTCTGCACGGCGAACTCGGCCTGGACCGGCCTTTGCTGGTGCGCTACGGCGACTGGATCGGGGCGGCGGTCTCCGGCGACCTGGGACACAGCCTGGTGGACCGCCGTCCGGTCGCCGAGATCATCGCGGGGCCGCTGGCCGACACGCTGCTGCTCGCCGGGGTGTGCGCCCTGCTCACGGTCGTCCTGGCGCTCGCGATCGGGCTCGCGGCGGGGCTGCGGCCGGGCGGACTGCTGGACCGGCTGCTCTCCGGCTGTGCAGTGGCCCTGGTCTCGGTGCCCCAGTTCGTCACGGCGGGCATCCTGACGCTGGTCTTCTCCTCCTGGCTCGGTGTGCTCCCCGCCGTCTCCCTGGTGCCGTTCGGCGAACCGCTGATCGCCCACCCGGAGGCGCTGGCGCTCCCGGTGGCCGCGCTGACGCTGTTCTCCGCGGCTTGGGCCAGCCGCATGGTCCGCGCCGCCGTCGTGGACGCGGCGGCCGCCCCGCACGTCGAAGCGGCCCGCCTCGCCGGACTGCCCCCGGCGCGCGTGGTGCTGCGGCATCTGCTGCCGACCGCGGCGGGTCCGTGCGCACAGGTCTTCGGCTGGCTTGCCGGAACCCTCGTCGGCGGTACGGCCGTGGTCGAACAGGTCTACAACTACCCGGGCCTGTCACGGGAACTGGTGGGCGCCGTGCAGCACCACGACGCGGCCGTCCTGGAAGGCATCGGACTGCTCATGGCCGCCGCGGTGGTCGGCGGCCTGCTCCTGGCCGACCTGCTGGCGATGGCGGCCGACCCACGCCGAAGGACGGTGACATGACCGCCCGGACCCCGGCGACGACATCGCCGTCGACACCACCGGCGGACGGCGCCCGGGCCCGGGACCACGACGCCGCGACCCCCCGGCCAAGCCCTCGCACGGCGCTGCCGTGGCTGCTGCCCGTCGCCGTCGTCGTCCTGTTCGCCCTGGTCGGGCCGTGGCTCGCCCCGCACGACCCGGCCCGCATCACCGCCACGCCCTACGACCCCGGCGCCGGCCTGCCGCTCGGCTCGGACGGCGACGGCCGTGACGTGTGGTCCCGCTTCCTCGCCGGAGGCCGCCCGCTGGTTCTCGTCCCCCTCCTCGCCACGGCCGTCACCACCCTCCTGGGCACCGCGACCGGAGTGCTCGCCGGCTATCTCGGCGGGCGCGTCGACGCACTGCTCTCCCGCCTCGACACCCTGCTGCTCGCGCTGCCGCCGGTCCTCGTCCTGCTGGTACTGATGCACGGCTGGGGCTACCGCACGCTCACGCTGGTCACCGCGGTCGCCGTCACCGGCGTGCCCTTCGTCTCCCGCGTCGCCCGGGCCGCGACGGCGCAGGTCGTGCACGCCGGATACGTCGACCAGGCCGTCGCGCTCGGCGACGGGCCGGTGGCCGTGATGGCCCGCGAGATCCTGCCCAACATCGTGCGGCCCGTCCTCGCCGACGCCGGCACCCGCCTCGCCATCGCCATCTCGCTCACCGCCGCCGCGGGCTTCCTCGGCTTCGGCCCGGACAGCCCCAACTGGGGCGCCATGATCAGCGAGAACATGGAAGGCGTGACGCTGGCGCCCTGGGGCGTGGCGGCACCGGCCCTGGGGCTCGCCGTGCTCACCGTCTCCGTCAACCTCGCCCTGGACCGGGCGATCGCGAGGTTCGTGCCATGAGCGCACTCTTCGACGCCCACGGGGGCCCGGCCGCCCCCGCGCCCCCGCTGTCCCGCCCCGGGCGGGCATCCGGCGCGCCGCCCACCGCACCGGAGCTGATCTCCGTCACCGGCCTGACCGTGGCCGACCCCCACGGGCGGCCCGTCCTGGACGACCTGCACCTGACCGTGCGGGCCGGCCAGCACGTCGGTGTCGTGGGTGAGTCCGGATCGGGCAAGACCACCCTCGCGCTCGCCCTGCTCGGCGCGCTGCGCCCCGGACTTCGGGCCGCGGCCGGCGCGATACGCGTGGCCGGCCGGGACCCGCTCGCCCTGCGCGGCCGGGAACTGCGCCGGCTGCGACGGGACACCGTGGGGTACCTGCCGCAGGACCCCGCCGCCGCGCTGACCCCCACCATGCGGGTCGGCGCCCTGGTCTCGGAACTCGCCGCGGCCCGTACCCCCCGGCACATCGCCCGCACCCTGCGCAGCGTGGGACTGCCCGACGACCCCGGCTTCCTGCGTCGTTTCCCGCACGAGCTGTCCGGCGGACAGCAACAGCGCCTCGCCCTCGGCCGGGTGCTCGCCGCCGAACCGGACGTCCTGGTCCTCGACGAGCCGACGACCGGCCTCGACGTGGTCACCCAGCGCCTCGTCCTGGACGAGGTGGCCCGGCTGGCCGCCGAACGCGATCTGACCCTGCTGTTCATCACCCACGACCTGCCCGCGGCGGCCCGCCTGACCGACCGCCTCGCGGTCCTGCGGGCCGGCCGCGTGGTGGAGGAAGGGCCGGTGGCCTCGGTGCTGGGCCGCCCCCGCGCCGCGTACACCCGTGAACTGCTGCGCGCGGTACCGGACATCGGCGAGGCGACGGACCGCCCGGTGGCGACGGCCGACGGTGTCGCCGAGACCGTGCCCGTGCTGAAGGTGAGCGGGCTGCGCGCCGGACACGGGCGGGGCAGCCGACGGGTGGTGACCTCCCAGGACGTGTCGTTCCACATCGATCCGGGCGAGTGCGTGGCGCTGCTCGGCGGTTCCGGGACAGGCAAGACGACCCTGGCGCGCTGCGTCACGGGCCACCATGCTCCCGACGCCGGTGTGATCGAACTCGCGGGTGCCGCGGTGCCCGGGCCGCTGCGTGTCCGCACCCTCGACCAGCGCCGCCTCGTGCAGCTCGTGGCGCAGGACGCGAACGGGTCGCTCAATCCGCGGCGCACGGTGGGGGCGACGGTCGCCAGGCCCCTGCGCGTCCTGCGCGGGCTCGACCGCCGGGCCGCGGCCGAGGAGACCGAGCGGCTGCTCGACCTGGTGGGGCTCGATCCGCAGTGGGCGGGCCGGCTGCCGCGCACCCTGTCGGGCGGCCAGCGCCAGCGGGTGGCCCTGGCACGGGCACTGGCCGCCGAGCCGCGGCTGCTGCTGTGCGACGAGGTCACCTCGAGCCTCGATGTCCGGATCCAGGCCGATATCCTCGCCCTGCTCGACGGGCTCAGAACACGGCTGGGCCTGGGGCTCCTGCTGATCAGCCATGACCTGGGCGTGATCGCCCGGATGGCGGACAGGGTCCTCGTCCTCGACGAGGGCAGGGTGTGCGAGGAGGGGCCCGTCGCCGAGGTGTTCACCGCGCCGCGGCACCGGCGGACCCGGGCGCTGCTGGACGCCGTCCCCTCGGTGCAGGGCGAGCTGGCGGGCCGCGCGCACCGGGCGCCGGCGTCGGGCCGGCCGGCCGTGGCGGGGGTGGAGGGGACATGAGATCGCCCGGCGGTGGGAACACCGCCGGGCGAACACCCCGGGGCGACGTGCGTCAGGACGTCCCGGCGAGATCGCCGGCCAGACGGCGTTCCGCCTCCTCGCGCAGCCGCAGCCGGTCCGTCTTGCCGTTGGCGTTCAGCGGCGGATCCGACAGCGCCCACAGGTGGGCGGGCAGCATGTACGGCGGCAGCCGACGGGCCAGGTCCTGAGCCGTCCGGGTGGTCAGGCCGTCGGTGTCGTCCCCGATGAGGAAGGCGGCGAGGACGGGCCCGGCCGCTTCGGGCACCGTGAGCACCACGGCCTCGGCGCCCGGAGCACACGCGCGCAGGGCCTCCTCCACCTCGGACAGCTCCACCCGGTAGCCGTGGATCTTGACCTGTCCGTCGCCACGCCCGAGGTGCACCAGTGTGCCGTCGGCGGTCCGGCGTACCCGGTCGCCCGTGCGGTACCAGCGCAGACCCTCGTGCGTGAGGAAGCGGTCCGCGTCGTTCGCGGGGTCGAGATAGCCGTCGAACATCTGCGGCCCGGTGACGCACAGTTCACCGGCGTCGGAGCCGACCAGGCCGTCCTCGACCAGGACATGGCGCAGACCGGCGTTCAGCTCCCCGATGGGCACGGTGCCCGAACCGGCGGCCGCCGACCAGCGGTACGCGGTGCAGGCGATGGTCAGCTCGGTGGGGCCGTAGAGGTTGTCGATGGCGGTGCCGGGCGCCGCCGCGCTCCAGTACGCGGCGCTCTCCTCGGGCAGCGGCTCACCGCAGAAGACGGTGTGGCGCACCGAGGGCAGGCTGCCCCCGGCGAGCAGGCCGCGGGTGCGCAGCGCGGCCACCAGGCTGGGCGTCGAGGTCCACACCGTGATGCCGTGATCGCGGATGTAGCGGGCCGGGTTGAGCGCCTGCAGCCGGTTGAGGACGGTCAGACAGGCCCCGCTCGCCCAGGCGCACCACATCTCGAACATCGACAGGTCGAAGGTGAGTTCGTACACCTGCCCGAAGACGTCCTCGGGCCCGAAGTCGTAGCGCGGCAGGGACGCCGACAGGAAGGCGGACACGTTGCCGTGCCGGATCGGCACGCCCTTGGGGCGGCCCGTGGAGCCCGAGGTGAACAGGATGTACGCCAGCGAGTCGGAGCCCTGCGCGGGCGGCCGGTCCCCGGCCGGGTCCGGGACCACCACGGCGGTGTCCGGCGGCGTCCCGGTCCACTCCGCGCGCCGCGGCGCCAGCGTGACCACCGGCGGCGCGGCGGCGGCCACGGCGTCGAGCTGGGCGGCGCCCGCGCGGTCCACGATCAGGGCGTCGAGCCGGGCGGCCGCCGCGATGTCGCGGTTGCGCTCGAGCGGGTACTCCGGGTTGAGCGGCACGACCGTGCAGCCCGCGTACAGCGCGGCCAGGAAGCCGAGCAGACTCTCCTCGCTCTTCGCCGCGAGCACCCCGACCCGGCGCGGCGCACGCGGCCCGCCGTGCAGTGCGGCGGCCCAGGAGCGCGCGGTGCGGTCGGCTTCCGCGTAGGTCCACCGGCGGTCGTTGATGCGCAGCGCGGTGCCCTCGGGGTTGCGGGCCAGTCCGTCGAGGAACCAGTGGTGCAGCAGCTTCGTGCTGCTCATCGGCCGGTGCCCGGGGTGCTCGGTGCGAGCGAGCTGACGAGCTTCCAGACCGTGCCGGGAGTGGTGAAGTGGGCGGGTTGCACGGCGTCGTCGGGAAGCTGGGTGCCGTAGCTCTCCTCGATGGCCACGATCAGACCGACCGTCGCCATCGAGTCGAGGCCGAAGGCCGCGAGCGGCAGGTCCTCGGTGAGCGGGGCGCCGGCGTCGAGGCCGGGCAGCCGGTCCCTGAGCAGAGTCTCGAACTTCTGGTCCCACATGGGGGCGTCACCTCGTGAGGGTCGTCGGACGGAGAGGCGGGTCAGACGCAGCGGCTCTCCAGATAGGCGCTGAGCCGGAGCTGGTCGATGATCAGGTGGGACCCGGGGGTGACGTCGACCAGACCCCGGTCGCGGAAGCCCTTGAGGAAGTACCCGACGCGCGAGCGGGTGGTGCCGACCATGCCGGCCAGTTCCTCGTGGGTGATGCGCCCCACGATGTGCGGCCGCCGCCCGTCGCCCCGGCCGAGTTTGCGGGCCAGGTCGAGCAGGATCTCGCCGAGGCGCTGCTCGCTGTCGACGGTCACCAGATGGGTGATCGACTGCTGCTGTTCGGCCAGGCGGCGGGAGAGGTGGTTGATGAAGTCGTCGACGAACCCGGCCGCGGTGATCGAGGACAGGAAGTGCTCGTAGGACATGCGGTGCACGACGCTGTCGCGCATGGCGATGGCCGACTCCTCGCGGATGCCGCCGAGGGAGCACAGCTCGCCGAAGATCTCTCCGGGCGTGTGGATGCGCAGCAGGCACTCCTTGCCGGAACGGGAGAACATGACGGTCTTGATCTGGCCGCTCTCCAGGAAGTACACGTTGCGGTCCTGGCCACCGCAGCTGTACGCGCTCTCGTTCCGTCTGACCGTCGCCGTGGTGGTGTGCTGCGACTGGTCACGCAGGAAGTCACGCAGCCGTACGTGGAATCCGGACGGTGCGGTGACATCCAGCAGGTTCATCTGGTCTCCCCGGCTCAGTCGGAACGTGACAATCACGTGGCGACTGTATGAACCGGGCGTCGAAGAACACTTGAGGCCTGCTGCACGGCCGCCAGCGCCTCCCGGAGCGCGGCCATCACATCCTCCGGCGCCCCCTTGAGATAGAAGTGGTCGCCGGGGAAAACACGCAGCCGGAAGTCCCCGCTGGTCACCTCGCGCCAGCCGGCCACCGCGTGCGGGTCGGCCAGGGGGTCGGCGGCACCGGTGAAAGCGAAGACCGGGCAGGTCAGGGCCGGCCCCGGCAGCGGATCGGGCCGGTACGTCTCGTTGATCTCGTGGTCGGCGCGCAGCGGCGGCAGGAAGTGCCGCAACAGTTCCCGCTTGCTCAGCAGTTCGGGCGGGGTGCCGCCGAGGCGGGACATCTCGGCGAGGAAGTCGTCCTCGGGCAGGTTGTGCACGGGCCGCCGGTGGTCGGCGACGAAGGGGCCGCGCCGTCCGGACACGAGCAGCGCCGAAGGCGCCCTCGAGCCCCGTTCGAGCAGGGCCCGAGCGGTCTCGTAGGCGACGATGGAGCCGAGGCTGTGCCCGAACAGCACGTAGGGAACCGAGAGTTGGGGGGCCAGTTCCGCGACGAGGCCGTCGACCAGCGGGCCCATCCGGGTGTGGGGGGTTTCCCGGGCCCGGCGCTCGCGGCCGGGCAGCACGATGGAGCGCACCTCGACGCCCGGCCCCAGCGCTCGACGCCACGGGTGGAAGAAGGCGCTTCCGCCGCCCGCGTGGGCGAAGCAGAACAGGCGCAGGCCCGCCGTGGCTCCGCCCTCGTCCCCGCCGGCGGTCCTGACAGTCGTCCAAGAGCCGGACACATCGTCTCCTTGTCACTCGTGCGGCAGCGGTCCCGGCCGTGCCGGGGCCTTGCTGCCTCCACCTCGATCACCTGCAGCTCGGCGAGCTGAAGGAAGCCGGCCACTGGCCGGGCCGACCTGTCCCGGCCGGGGAGATGACGCGGGCTCTCAACGCCACGCGTACTGCCGGTGGTAGTCCTTGACGCCGGTGAAGGTGAGGATCTCCGGGCGGTCGCCGACCCGCGCCAGCAGCGGCTCCCAGGGAGCCGGGTCCACCGTGCGGTTCTCGACCGGCACCAGGCACTCGAGGTTGTGCTCCAGGACCGCCAGGTACTCCTCGAAGCTGATCCGGGCCCGGGCCTCCAGACGCTTGCCGATGCCCTGCTCGGCGACGGCCGCGGCGGAGCTCTCGTCGACGATCCCGCTGAAGAACTCCGAGGAGCAGCCGGAGCCGTACGAGAACAGGCCCACCCGGCGCGGTGTGGTCACGACACCCGAGTCGAGGAGGCTGGCCAGTGCCAGGTACACCGAACCAGAGCACAGGTTGCCGACCGCTCCGGGATAGATCAGGGACGGCGCCACCCGGCGGGCGAAGTCCTCGTCGGCCAGTGCCCCTCCCACCCCCTGCTCGCGCATCATCTTGCGGTGCCCGGCCTTGACCAGGCCGGCGAACGGGGTGTGCATGACGAGATGGTCGAAGTCACGGGTGAAGTCCACGTCCGCGACGCGCGTCGTGTAGTCGGCATAGGCGTTCTTCAGGCAATCGAGGTACGCGAACAGCGAGCGGTCGACGTCGGCGATGTCGAAGCGGGGCGAGGGCCGGGCCGAGTCCAGCGTCTCGTAGCTGTAGTTGCCGAACGCGCCGAGGTCCACGGTCAGAACGCGGGGCCGGTCGCTCAGCAGCATCGCCGCCGCGCCGTGCCCCGCCGCGGGCTCGGAATACTCGGCCTTCTCGTCCACGACCGCCACATCGGTGGCGATCACCAGGGCCTTCGCCCCGGGCGAGATGCCCGAGGCGAGATAGCCGAGCGCGGTCTGCACGGCCGCGGTGGCCCCGAAGCAGGCCTGCTTGACCTCGATGAGGCGGCAGTGGCGGTTCAGGCCCAGGTACTTGTGGACGTACGAGGTGAGGGACTTGCTGTAGTCGACGCCCGACTCGGTGGACGTCACCACCAGCTCGATCCGGTCGCGCTCCTCGGGGGCCAGGGCTTCGACGAGCGGGCGCGCCGCGTTGACGGCGTTGGTGACCGGGTCCTCGATGGGCAGGCCGATGGAGCGCTCCGACATCATCAGGTTGTCGATGCGCTGGGGATCGAGCCCGCGGCCGGCGAAGAGGTCGGCGGCGGAGAGGCGGGCCAGACCGCACCACACGTTCAACGCCTCGATGCCGTACGCCCGTCCGGCGTCGGTCGTGGTCATCGCAGGGCTCCGCTCAGGAAGTCGATGAGGCTGTCGATATGGGGCAGGTCGCTGAAATCGGACATCGGGCGGTCCACGCCGGTCCGGTCGAGCAGCGCCGCGATGATCTCCACCCGGTCCACGGAGTCCGCACCCAGGTCTTTCAAGTGCCGTGTGCCGCCGATGAGCTCGGGGTCCACACCGGGCAGGATCTCGGTGACGACCTCACGGACGAGCCGGGCCGTCTCCGCCCGCACGTCCATCGGTGCCTGGGTCATGCTTCCCCCTCGGGGTCGTGAGCGTCGTGCAGGGTGTGCAGCGTGCTGACGGCGATGACGCGCCCGCTGTCGCGGTCGCGGATGACGACGTCGACGAGTTCCTCGCCGGGCTCCGCCGTGCCGGCCCTCACGCGGGCGCTGAGGATCAGCACCGAGTCCAGGTCGGCGTTGCCGAGGTAGCACATCTGCTGGTCGACCACGATCCGGCGCAGGAACGCCCGGTCGGAACGGCCCAGCCGGTGCCACAGCGCGAGCGCGGCCTTGTCGACCATGGAGAAGTACGAGGCGAAATAGAGCAGCCCGACCCCGTTGACGTCGCGCACGATGTCCACCGGGTGCTCGACCTCGACGGTCTCCTCCAGCAGCCGGAAACCGGGCTCGGCCAGGTCGCGGAAGGTGTGCGCGGTGCGTGCCTCGCGGTACACGGCGCGCGGCGAGTACGCGGCGGGCAACCGCGGCAGCCCGTCGTTGCGGAACCCGGGCGGTGAGGACTTCACCAGGCCCTCGTTGCTGCCCGGTGCCGAGCGCGTCACCCAGCGGTTGAAGTTCTCCACGTACAGGGAACCGTCCCGCGGCTGCTCGTAGAACTCGTGCAGATCCAGCGGCCGCTCGGCTTCCGGGGCGCCGGCCCGGTCGATCCGGTGCAGCGTGAGCACCGACTCGGTGCCCTGGTCGTAGCAGCCGGAGGTCACCGTGAGACGGTCGCCGAAGGTGAGGGCGCCCGGGTGCAGCGCCCGGCCGCCGCGCACCCGGAAGTAGTAGAACGCCAGGTAGGTGGGGTTGCCGTCGGCGTCACGGGCCGCGAACACGTCGGTGTCGCACTGGGCGCTGACGGTCTCCCAGGTCCAGTCGCCGAGCTGGCCGACGAACAGGGAGCCGGGGCCGCACATGCCGGGCCGCACCGTGACGGACCGGGTGGAGCCGGGCCTGAGGCCGGGCTTCGAGGTGATGGTCATGCCGGGAACTCCTCGAGGAAGGCGGTCAGGACGGCGTTGAACTCGTCGGAGCTCGACAGGCTCGGGAAGTGCCCGGCGTCGGGAACCTCGTGGTAGCGGGCGTCGGGGATGGCACCGTGCAGCAGGTGGGCCGTCTTCTGCGGGATGACGGTGTCGTGCCGGCCCTGCACGATCAGCGTGGGTACGGCGATGTCACCGAGCCGCCCGAGCAGGTCGGGGGCGGCGGCGAACACGTCCAGGTAGCGCAGCCCGGTCTGCGGATCCATGCTTTCGCAGCGCAGCAGCAACCGCTCGTAGCGGGCGCGTTCACGCTCGAGTCGAGAGGAACCGCTGTGCGCCTGCACCCGGTCGAAGTCCTCCCGCGCCACCACGGCGAGCCGGTTGACCTCCCCGGCCCGGTTGCCGAGCTTGTACGAACTGCCGATGAGGGTCAGCGTCGCGGTGGCCTCCGGGTGGCGCAGCGCGAACGTCTGGGCGGTGATCCCGCCGAACGACGCCCCGGCCACGTGCACCGGGCCGTCGACGCCGAGCCGTTTCAGCGTCCGCCGGCACAGATCCGCGATGCCCTCGTAACTCAGCTCCTCGCAAGCGGTGGTGTCGCCGACGCCCGGGTGGTGGACGACGATCACCCGGTAGCGCTCGCTGAGGGCCGCGAACTGGGGCCCGAACAGTCCGGCGCCGATGTTGAACGGCAGCATCAGGAGCAGCACGGGACCGGTGCCCGCGGTGAACACCTCGACGTCGCCGCCGCCCTCGCCCTGCGGCAGCCGCAGCAGCAGCCGCTCGACACCGGGGTGGTGCTCGCGCAGCACCGCCCAGTTGTCGTTCTCGGCGGTGTGGCCCTCGGCCATCGCTTCCCGGATGTCGTCGGGCACCTGCTCCGCCGGGTGGTACGTGGCCAGCGGGGCGGGGCCGTCGGCGCCGGCTGCGAGCAGCAGCTCCGGTATCCGCTGCGGGGCCGCGAACAGCGCCGTGAGCCGGCGGGTGAGCTCGTCGGTCTCCTCCTGCCCGAGGCCGACCGGCAGCGCCAGCCGGACCAGGGCCGAGGTGCCGGGGCCGCCGTCCAGATGCGCGGCGGCGCGGACGCCGGTGTGCAGATAGAGCCACGCGAGGAAGGCCGGCACGGGGTGCTCGTGGCCGCGCAGCGCACTCAGGCGTGCCGTGTCCAGGAGCACGCAGTGCGTGCCCGCGCCTTCGACGACCGGGGCACCGGCCTCGGCCAGGGCCCGCCGCAGGTCCGCCACGCGCCGGACCCGTTCACCGGTCGCGGTGGCGGCCCAGTCGAGGTCGTCGAGTGCGGCGGCGGCCAGCGCGCGGGCGCCGCGCCCCGCCTCCGGGCCGCGCAGTGCGATCCGCTCCCGCAGATGGTGGGCGACGGTCGGGTCGTCGGTGGCGACGATCCCCCCGCTGTCCACCCCGAAGTCCTTGGAGAGGCTGATGGTGACGCTGTCGGCGAGGGACAGCAGTTCACGCGCCACGTCCAGCGGGTCGCGGCCGGTCTGGCCCGGCTCGTGCGCGGCGATCAGCGCGGCGTTGTCCAGGACCCGGGTGGCGTCCAGGACGAGTTGCAGGCCGTGCCGGTCGGCGGCCTCCCGGATGCCGGTGAGGTTGTGCAGGCTGAGCGCGGCCCCGCCCTGGGCGTTGTTGCTGACCTCCACGCACAGGAACGCGATCCGGCCGGTGTGCTCGGCGAGCAGGCTCTGCAGATGGCCGAGGTCGAGGTCACCGCGGAAGACACCGTCGTCCGCGCTCGCCGCGCGGCGGGCCGCGACGGGGGTGAACCCGTGGTCGAGGTGGCTGAAGTACCAGGTCGGGAAGAGCGAGTTGTGCACCACGACGCCCTGCTGCGGCCAGGCCCGGCACAGCGCCGCCTCCGCGGCCCGCCCGGACGTGGTGGCCACGACACAGGAGAACGGCAGCAGGTCGAGCCCTTCGAGCGTCTGTCCCACGGCCCGAGTGGCGGCCGCGGCGCGCAGCCGCTCGGTCCGCGCGTGCACGAAGGGACGGTCGAGTTCGGCCCAGGAGTCGGTGATCAGATCGAACTCGACCTCGGCGGAGGCCAGGTGGAGCGGATTCCAGCCGCGGTCCGACAGCTGCCGCTCCCGGCGGCGGGCGTCGGCGGGAACCGACTCGGCGACCGGAGCAGCGGTGGCGGCCGGCCGGGCCTGCGCCGGTGACACCGGGGCCGGACGGGCCGCGGGCAGGGCGTCGGCGGGCACGGACTCGGCCGCCGGGACGGCCGATGGCGCCTCGGCCGTGGCGCGGGGCGCCGGGGCCGCCGACGTGCGGTCACCGCCCACGTCGGGGTCGGCGATCATGAGGATCAGCCGGGAGACGTCGGTGCGCTCCGCGTCCGCGGGCTGACACAGGTACAACGGCAGGTTCCGCGTGCGGAACTTGTTCTTGAAACGCAGGTTGCCGTCACCGGTGAAGATGCCGCGCGAGCGCAGCTCGGTGAGGGCCGCCTCGGCCTCCGGTGCGGCGTTGGGCGACTCGCAGACCTTGGCGCCGAAGCTGCCGCCGAAGCTGAAGACGGTGCAGCCCTCCTGCGCGGTCTGCCGGATGATCCGCACCACCGTGTAGTCGAGACTGCCGAGCGGGGCGTCCTCCGGGTAGAACTCGAGGTCGAGCAGGTACCCGTCCTCGGACGGGATCTTGGTGACGATGACGGCGCTGACCATGCGTTCGTCGAGGTAGGTCAGGAACATCCGGTGCCGTTCGGCGAGGATGCCGCGCCCGATCTCGTCCCGGACGGTGGAGACGTACGGGTTCACCATCTCCTTGGCCGCGGACCAGCGGTCGATCAGCGTGGTGATCTCCTGGTCAACGCCCGGGTCCGAGCCGACCCTGTACTCCTCGGTACGGCACGCGCCCGCCTTCTCGAACTTGCGGACCGCGTAGCGCAGCCGCTGCATCGGGCCGCCCTCGAGGCTGAAGTCCGTGATGTCCTCCAGGCGTTGCAGTGCGCCGAAGGGGGTGGCGGTGAACCGGACGCCGTCCGCCTCCTCCAGGCGGATCAGCGAGACGATGTTCGCGGCCAGGCCGTGTGCCTGCCCGTAGCGCACGAACTCCGCGGCCAGGGCGGGCATCTCCTCGGTCGGACCGACGTAGCTCCAGGTGAGCATGGCGTCGTCGCGGATGGAGAAGTTGAAGTACGCCGTGCGGCTCGCCCCCAGGAAGATCAGGGGGGCGATGTCGCGGCCCGGCAGACCGCCCTCGCGGCCGTACTCGGCCTCCAGTCCGGCCACCGTGCCCGCGATGTCCGGCTGTCCGGCCAGGGCCGTCTTCTCCACGACCAGCGCCCCGCCGGTGTACGGTTCGCGCGCCAGGGCGGGCCGGGGCGCGTCCTGGGAGGCCGCCGCCGGCTGCCGTGCGGCGTCCGGCCCGTGCGTCTCGGCGAGATGAGCGGCGAGCGCCCCGACCGTGGGGTGGTCGAAGAGCAGCGTCTTGCGCAGGGCGCCGAAGACCCGCTCCAGGGCGGCGACGACCCGCAGCATGTCGAAGGAGCCGAAGCCGTTGTCGACGAAGGTCAGGGCGGGGTCGGCCGGGCGCCCGAGTTCGCGCTCGATGACCTCCTGGACCAGATCTTCCAGCGGCGCGGCGGAGGACGACGTCGCCTTGGCGGCGACGGGCTCGGCCGCGCCGCACAGGGGCGAGACGAAGGCGGTGAGCTTGTCGACCGTGTCGTAGCTGTAGAGCTCCGCGGCCTTCAGCTCCAGGCCGAAGGTCTCGTTGAGCGTGCGGACGAGGTCCATGCGGTAGATGGAGTCGAGCCCCAACTCCCCGAAGGGGGTGTCGTTGTCGACCTCCTCGGGCGGCATGCCCAGGATCGTGGACAGCTCACCGCGCAGCAGGTCGACGATGGTGGCCGTGGCCGTGGCCGTGGTCGTGGCGGTGGCCGTCGTCGCGGTGGTGGTGGCGGGGACGGTGGCTGGTGCCCCGGGCCGGGGCGCGGGCGGCGTGTCGGCGCGTACCGGGTCCGGTGCCGGAGCCGGCGCCGCCGGAGCCGGCGGGGCGCTCGCGACGGCGCCCACCGGCGACACGAGGCGGATTCTCGGGCCGCTGCGCGTCGGCGGCGTGGAACTGCGGGCTGTCATGACGGCCTCCTTGCCGGCCCCTGAACGGGAGACGGAGTGGTTGGGGCGGACGGAGCTCGGCACCGGCTCGTCGCGGACGGGTGCGGCCACGGGTACGGGTGCGGCCACGGGTACGGGTGCGGCCACGGGGGCCGCCACCGGCGCCGACCCGGGGGCGGCGGACCCTCCGGTGACCGGCGCGGCGGGCTCGCCGGACACCGGCGCCGCTTCCGCGTCCGGGGCACGGAACCAGTGGCGGGTGCGGGCGAACGGGGCCGTGGGCAGCGGGATCCGGCCGGGGGGCGACGGCCACGAAGCGCCCCACGGCACCTCGGCGCCCTCGCACCACAGCTTCTGCAGCAGCGCGGGATCCTCGTCGCCGCGAGCCCCGGGCGCGTCCCGGCGGGCGGTACCGGTCACCGCGTGGGCCGGCAGGTCCCCGCGGGCGTACGACTCCAGGGCGCCGATCAGTTCGTCGCGATCCCGCACCCGCACGGCGAAGCGGCACCGGTGCCCGGTCCGGCCCGTCTGCAAGGTGTACGCGACCCGCGCCAGATCGGCCTCCGGCGTACGGGCCAGGTGCCGGGCGATCCGTGCCGCGTAGGCGCGCAGGTCGTCCGGGTCGCCCGCGGACAGCGGCACGGTGTGCGGGGTGAAGTCCTGAACAGCGGGCGCGGTCCGCGCCGGGTACGCCTCGAGCACGACATGGGCGTTCGAGCCACCGAAGCCGAACGAGCTGACCCCGGCGCGCAGCACGGGCCGGCCCTCGGCCGTGATCGCGGGCTGCCACGGGTGGTGGCGGTCGTTGACCCGGAACGGTGTGCCGTCGAGCCGCAGATACGGGCTGAGCCGCGTCAGATGCAGGCTCGCGGGCAACTCCCGGTGACGCATGGCCTGCACCACCTTGAGGACGCCCGCGATCCCGGCGGCCGTCTCCAGGTGCCCGATGTTGGTCTTCACCGCCCCGAGTGCGATCCGGCCGGTGCGCGGCACGCTCTCGCCGCGCTCCTCGTGCAGCGTGGTGAACGCCTTCTTCAGACCCTCGATCTCGATCGGGTCCCCGAGCCGGGTACCGGTCCCGTGCGCCTCGACGTAGGTGATCGTGTCGGGTGCGACGCGTGCCTCGCGCACGGCGGCGGCCACGACCCGGGCCTGTGCCTCGGGGTTGGGCGCGGTCAGCGAGTTGCTGCGGCCGCCGTGATTGACGGCGGTGCCCTTGACCACCGCGTAGATGTGGTCGCCGTCGGCCTCGGCCCGGGCCAGCGGCTTCAGGAGCACCGCGCCGACGCCCTCGCCCCGGACATAGCCGTCGGCGTCGGCGTCGAAGGTCTTGCAGCGGCCGTCCGGGCTGAGCATGCCCGACTGGCGGAACGACTCCAGCAGGCCGGGCGTCAGGATGACGTTGACCCCGCCCGCGACGGCCAGTTCGCACTCGCCGTCCTGCATGGCCCGCAGGGCGCGGTGGATGGCGACCAGGGAGCTGGAACACGCCGTGTCCACAGCCTCGCTGGGGCCGTGCAGGTCGAGCAGGTACGAGACCCGGTTGGCGAGCACGGAGTGGGCGATGCCGGTGGCGGTGTGGGCCTGGACCGCGATGCCGCTCTCCTTGAGCAGGTCGTCGTAGTCATGGGTGGCGACGCCGACGAAGAGCCCGCACGGGGTGCCCGCGAGGTCGGCCGGCCGGTAGCCCGCGTCCTCGAAGACGCGCCAGGCCGTCTGGAGGAAGAGCCGCTGCTGCGGATCCATCAGGGCGGCCTCGTTCGGCGAGATGCCGAAGAGGCGGGCGTCGAAGGTGTCGACGCGGTCCAGGAACCCGCCGAGCAGATCACGGGTGGCCGGGTTGGCGCGGATCGCGGTGCGGTCCTCGGGCACCGGCCGCACCAGGTCGGTGCCGGCGGCGAGATGGTCCCAGAACTCGTCGACGTCCGCAGAACCGGGGAACGTGCCGGCGATCCCGATCACGGCGATCTCCGCCCGCTCGACCGCCCGCGCCGCGGCGGCCGCGACGGGTACGGGGGCGCGGGCCGGGCCTTCCGCGATCACCGGTACGGCCGGCGTGGGGACGGTGGCCGGCGCGGTGACGGTGGCCGGCTCCGGGGCCGGGGCCGGTTCGGGAGCCGGCGCGGTGCCGGGTGCGCTCGCGGACGCGATCCGCGCCTCGGGCGGGTCCGCACGATGCTCCTGGTTCCCGCCCCGCGGCGCGTAGTGCCCCGCCAGCTCGGCGGCGTGGTGCCGCGTCAGGTAGTCGGCGAACGAGGCCAGGTCCGGACACTCGAACAGGACGGTGGGCAGGAGGTCGAGGCCGAAGCGCTCGTTGACCTTGTTGACCAGCTCGGTGAGCGTGATCGAGTCGAAGCCCAGCTCGAGCAGCTCCGCCGAGACATCGACCTCCGAGGGGTCCACGAGCAGGAACCCGGAGGCGAGCACCCGCGCCTCGTGCTCCACGAGCCCGCGCAGCGCCGCCTCGTCCACGACCGCCTGTTCCCGGGGCGCGGGGGCCGTGCGGGGCTCCGTGGCCGGCGCCGGCTCCTCCCGCCGCCCCAGCGACTCCACCACGCACAGGGAGGGCAGGTCGGTGGCGAGCCCGCGCACGAACGCCTGAAGACCCGCACGCGTGCTCAGCGGCACCATGTCGTAGGCACGGGCGAAGAGTTCACGGGTGGCGTCGTCCACCGTCATCCCGCCGTCCGCCCACAGCGGCCAGCCGATCGACAGGCTGCGCCCGGACCGCAGCCCGGTCGCGCGCAGGCCCTCGCGGCGGGCGGCGAAGGCGTTGAGGAACGCGTTGGCGTACGCGTAGTCGGCCTGCCCCAGGTTGCCCGACTCGCCGGACATCGAGGAGAACAGCACGAAGAAGTCCAGCGGCTGGTCCGCGGTCGCCTCGTCCAGGTGCACCGTGCCGGAGACCTTCGGTGCGAGGACCTCGTCGAGTTCCCGCGCCGTCTTCTTCACGGCGCGGGCGTCGCGGGTCACGCCCGCCGAGTGCAGCACACCGCGCAGCGGCCCGAACTCCTCGACGACCGAGGCCACCAGGCGCTCCAGGGACTCCGCGTCCCGCAGGTCGGCGGGCCGGTGCAGCACCCGGACCCCGCCGCCGTTCAGTTCGGCGATGCGGTGGGCGGCCTCGTCGCTCGGCCGCGAGCGGCCGACCAGCACGATCGTGGCGTCCGTGGCCCGCTCGGCCAGGTACGCCGCGAAGTGCAGCCCGAGCGCCCCCGTGCCGCCGGTGATCAGGTACGTGCCGCCCGCGCGGAGCGTGACGTCGCACAGGCCACCGGCCGGCGGCTCGAACGGTTCCAGGCTCTTCTCGCTGCGGGTGCCGTCGGCGGCATAGGAGACCTCGGCGGCGCCCGGGCGTGCGGCGTGCAGCTCGGCCACGACCGCGTCCGCGCCGGCACCGTCCGCGGGCAGCTCGACGCGTACGCCGGTGAACGCGCTGTGCTCCAGGCTCAGCGTCCGCAGGGTGGCCCCCACGGCGGTGTGCAGGGGCGCGGCGCCGCGGGGGCCCGCACGATGGGCGAACACGACCCGCAGGCCGGGGCGTTCGGGGCGGGCCAGCACGGCCACCGCCGACCACAGGACGAACGGCAGCGCCGACGCCCCGTCGCCGAGTGCCTGTTCGGGCGTGCCGCCGGCGGACGGTTCGTCGGCCAGATGCACGACGGCGTCCGG
This sequence comes from Streptomyces sp. NPDC012466, assembly GCF_042955215.1. Lineage (NCBI taxonomy): Bacteria > Bacillati > Actinomycetota > Actinomycetes > Kitasatosporales > Streptomycetaceae > Streptomyces > Streptomyces sp. NPDC012466. The sequence continues at coordinate 35,793 of NZ_JBIBEQ010000019.1, forward strand.
CAGCAGTCCGCGTCCGGCGAGATCCTCGATCAGGCGCGTGTGTTCCGCCGGGTCGGCGGCGGGCAGGGAGTACGCGGGCCGGTGGCCGGTGTCGTCGCGGTCGAAGCGCGGGCCGTCGGCCGCGCACACCACGGTGCTGCCGGTGGCCGCCAGCCGTTCGGCCAGTTCCAGGCGCCGGGGTGTGTCGGCGCCGCACACAAGCACCGTCGCCGGTGCCCGCGTTTCCTCGGGCAGCGGCGCGGGCCTCCACACGGGCGCCAGGTAACGGGTGCGGGTCGGGGCAGCGGCGCCGCCCGGCCGCGGCGCGATCTCCAGCCCGTCCACGGCTTGCAGGACATGCCCGGAGCCGTCGGTGATGCGGATGTCGAACCGGCGCCGCCCGCCCGTCCCGCCGCCGTCGGCCGTGACCTCCCTGATGTAGGCCCAGCTGTCCGCCGGCACCGGGCCGTGCGCCCGTACCTCCTGGATGCCGACGGGCAGATACGACTCGTCCGCCGCGCACAGGCTCGACACCGCCTGAAGCGCGCCGTCGAGCAGAGCGGGGTGCAGAGCGTGGGCGGGGCCCGAGCGGCGCATCAGGCGGCTCAGGCTCAGCCGGGCCAGGCACTCGCCGGCGCCGGTCCACAGTTCCGCGACGGTGCGCAGGGGGCGGCCGTACTCCAGGCCCGCGCCCGCGAACGCGTCGTAGAACTCGCAGACCGTGGGCCGCCCGGTACAGCGGTCGCGAGTCGCGGCCAGGTCCACGTCGGCGTCCGCGGCGCCGGGGCCCTCGGTGAGGCTTCCCCGGGCGACGGCGGCGCCGGTGGGGCCGCCCGCGGTGATCCGGAACGCCGTCCCGCCGTCGCCCTTGGTGAAGCCGAGCGTCACGCGGTCGGTACCGCCGTCCAGGTCGACCGGCGTCAGCCACCGCACGGACCCCAGCCGGAAGGGGAACCCGACGCCGGTGGCGTCCCCGGCACCGGGACACGCCTCCCGCGCCAGTTCCAGGAGCGCCACCCCGGGCACCCAGCGGGCGCCGGAGATCCGGTGGTGCGCCGCGAGGGCGAGCGCGGGATGAGTGGCGGCCCGCTCCACGGTGACGTCGGCTGCCGCCGTGTCCTCCTCCTCGTCCCCCTCACCCGCCGGCACGCCGACGGCTTGCGCGCCCGGGAGGTGTGCGGTGCGGGCGGGCGCGGGGGCCTGCGTGACGGTGACGGGCTCGGGGCCGGGGATCTCCGCGGCGACCGGTAGCGGCGCCCGGGCCGCCGACGCCGCGAAGTCGGCCTGCGGTCCTGCGCTGCCGGCGGTGACCGGATCCGGCGCCCCGACGACGGGCTCGGAGGGGACGGGCACGGCGATGGCACCCTCGGGGGCAGGGGACGTCGGCGCGGGGTGCCCGGCGGCCGCGGTACGGGGCAGTTCCGGGGCCAGGTGGTGCGGGTCGGACGTGATCCAGTGGCGGCTGCGGCGGAAGGGGTACGTCGGGAACGCGACCCTGCGGACCCGGCGCCCGGCGTCCGCAGGCCGCCAGTCGAGCCGGCCGCCGGACGTCCAGTGCTCCGCCGTGGCCGCCCAGTCGCGGGCGGCCAGGGCGGCGGCGAGTTCGTCGGCACCGAGCCCGGCACCGGGGTTGCCTTTGCGGGCCGTGCCGACGACGACGCCCTCGCCCGCCTCCGCGCCGTCGGCGAATTCCCGCAGGCGCGAGGCGAGCTGGCTGTGCGAGGTGGCGGTCACGGCGAGCCGCTCGGGCAGCTCGCGCCGCCCGACCCTGCTGGTGTGCGCCAGGTCGGCGAGCGGGACGCGTGCCCCGTCGGGCCCGGCCACGAAGTCGGCGACGCGCCCGGCGTAGTCGGCGAGCGTGCCCCGGTCGAGCGCCGACAGCACGAACAGCTCCGGCTCCTCGGTACCTGCGGCGCCCTCCTGGCCCCGCGATTCCGGCCGTTCGGGGCCGGTGTACTCCTCGAGCACCATGTGTACGTTCGCTCCTCCCGCTCCGAACGAGCTGATACCGGCGCGCCGTGGCCAGCTGCGCTCCGCGCCGTCCACCGCGGCGACCGGGCGGTCCCAGGGCTCGGCGGTGCGCTGCGGACGGAACGGCGAATGCGCGAAATCGATCTTCGGGTTGAGGGCGTCCAGATGGATGGTGGGCGCCAGGGTGCGGTGCTTGAGCTGGAGCAGCACCTTGGTCACGGCGGCGATGCCGGCCGCGCCCTCCAGATGGCCGATGTTGGACTTCACCGACCCGACCGCGCAGTAGCCGTCGTCGGTGGCGCCCGCGGCACGGAACGCCTTGGTCAGACCGCCCAGTTCGATGGGGTCGCCGAGGGCGGTGCCGGTGCCGTGGGTCTCCACGTAGGACACCGTGCGCGGATGCACACCGGCCCGCTCCAGCGCCTGCCGCACCAGCCGGGCCTGGGCGTTGGGGTTGGGCACGGTGTAACCGCTGACCTTGCCGCCCGCGTTGCTGAACGCGCCCTTGACGACCCCCCAGATGGTGTCGCCGTCGGCCTCGGCCTGCGCGAGCGGCTTGAGCAGCACCGCGCCCGCGCCCTCGCCGGGCACGAAGCCGTCGGCACCCGCGTCGAAGACCCGGCAGGCGTCCGCGGCGGAGAGCATGTTGCGGGCGCACAGGGCCGCGAAGTGCGCCGGGTGCAGGATCAGGTTCGTACCGCCCGCGATCGCCATCCGGCACTCGCCGCGCCGCAGGCTCTCGCAGGCCAGCTGGATGGCGCTGAGCGCGGACGAGCAGGCGGAGTCGACGGCGAGGCTCGGGCCCTGCAGGTCGAAGGTGTAGGAGACGCGGTTGGCCATCGACCAGTAGGCGGAGTGTCCCGTGGCATACCGTCCCTCGGGCCAGTCGGTGGCCGCCGCGAGGAGACCGTACTCGCCGTACATCAGCCCGGCGAAGACGCCGGTCTGCGGTTCGTGCGTGTGCGTGCCGAGGTAGCCGGCCGTCTCCAGGAGTTCCCAGCAGCTCTCCAGGAAGAGCCGCTCCTGCGGATCGATGTCGGCCGCGTCGCGCGGCAGGATGCCGAAGAGGGGGGCGTCGAACATCTCGATGTCCTGCAGGAAGCCGCCCCAGCGGCTGTAGCTGCGGTGCTTGCTGTTCTTGTCCGGGTCGAAGTTGCGGCGCCAGTCCCAGCGTTCGGAAGGGATCTCGGTGACACAGCTGCGGCCCTCGGACAGGTTGCGCCAGAAGGTCTCCAGGTCGGGGGAGCCGGGGTAGCGGCCCACGACCCCGATGACGGCGATGTCCAGGGGCGTCGTCGCCCCACCGTCCCCGCCCGGCCCGCCGGCCGTCGCGCTGGCCGGCGCGGGCTCGGCGCCCCGCGCGGGCTCGGCGGCTTCAGCGGGCTGCGCCGGCCGGGCCGGGCTGAGTTCCTCTTCGGATCGTGCGCCCTCGACCGGTTCGGTGGACCGCGGCGCCGTGCCGGGATCGGGCTCGGCGCGGACCGGGCGGGCCGCTGCGGCGGCCGGGGCCGCCTCCGGGGCCGGCTCCGGTTCCCCGCTCGCCACCGAGGCGAGCTTCGGTCCGTGTTCGGCGATCAGGTACCCGGCGAGGCGCTCGATGCTCGTGTACTCGAAGAGCAGCGTCTGCGGCAGATCGCCCAGGTCCTGTTCGAGGCGGTCGACGATGTTGAGGCTCACCAACGAGTCGACCCCGAAGTTCTCGAAGGTCGCCGCCGGATCGAGTTCCTCGGCCCGGTACTTGAGGACCTCCGCGAACACGCCCGTCACATAGGACCGCACGGACTCGGCCGACGGCTCGCCGGCCGCCCGGTCCGGCACCCGCGCGGGGGAGTGCTCGGCGGGCCGCTCCGCCACGACCAGGGACTGCTCCAGCCGGTCGGCGGGCACACCCGGCAACCCGCGGGTGCGCACGGTGCGCAGCCCCGCCGTCGCCGCGATCTGCCGCCACTGCGCCGGTGCGAGCAGCGGCGAGTGCGGCAGCCGGCGCTCCGCGTCCTGGTACATCCACCAGCCGGTCGTCAGCCCGAAGGTGAGCGTGAGGAACTCGGAGAAGCGGGTGATCTCGTTGACCAGCACCAGACCGCCCGGCCGCAGCAGGGTGTGGATGTTGCGCAGGGTGCGCTCCATGTCCGGCGTGGCGTGCAGTACATGGGTGCCGAGCACCACGTCGTACGAGCCGGGCTCGATGCCCTGCTCCACCGGGTCGTCGGAGATGTCGAGGGTGTGGAAGACCAGTCGCGGATATGTCGGGCCGAACTCCCGCTCGCCGTGGCGCAGGAAGGCCGGGGAGATGTCGGTGTAGCAGTAGTGGGCCTCGGCGTCCGCGGCGGCCAGGGCCGGCAGCACGCTCCGGGAGCTGGCGCCGGTGCCCGCCCCGATCTCCAGTATCCGGGCCGGCCGGCCCTCGCTCGCCCGTACCCGGCGGGCGGCGGCGGCCACTTCCTCGGCGAGCAGCCGGTTGTAGTGGTCGGCGATGGGCTGACCCTTGTAGATGGGCTCGACCAGGGCCACCGAGCCCTTCGGGAAGAGGACGTCCATCGGGTTCCGGCGGCCCGCCAGCACCTCGCCGAGTGCGCCGAGGGTGCGCTCCAGGAGCCTGACGTGACCGCTCATCTCCGGGTAGCGCGCGGCGACGCGTTCACCGTCCGGGGGGACGGCCGCCGGGGAGTCGGTGAACGTGACGGTGCCTGCGTCGCCGGTCACCGCGCCGCAGGACCGCAGGATGCTCAGGGCGGCGTCGAAGAGACGGCGGTGCCGGCCGACCACGCCGAGCCGTTCCGCGAGCGCGTCGGCCGTGACGGTCTCGCCGGGCCGCGGCACGCCGTCCAGGAGCGGGAAGCTGCTGCGCAGCAAGTCGCGGCTGAACGCCTCGACCTCGGCGAACGCCTCCTGCGCCCTGCTGAACACCGCGAGGTCGTCGTCCCCGACGGTGCCCGGCGGGTCCTGAGGGCCCCCGGCCGCCGGGGCGCCGGCGGGTGACGGGCTCGCCGGGTCCTGCTCCTGGTTGTGCTCCTGCGCCGGGGTGAGGACCCGGGCGAGCCGTTCCCCGTGCTCCCGCCGGAAGTACTCCGCGACCTGCTCGATGGTCATGTACTCGAAGAGCAGGGTCTGCGGCAGGTCTCCCAGGTCCTGCTCGAAGCGATCGACGATGTTGAGGCTCACGAGGGAGTCGACGCCGAAGTTCTCGAACGTCGCCTCCGGGTCGAGGGCCGCCGTCTCGTACTTGAGGACCTCGGCGAACACCCCGGCGACGTAGGACCGCACGGCGTCGGCCGACGGCCCGGCCCCGCCGGCCGACGGGGCCGGGGACTGCGTGCCCGCGGGCCGTGCGGAGGCGGCCGCCGGGCGCACCGGCGCCGGATTCTCGCTCCCGGACGTCCCCGCGACCCGGATGCCCATGGCGGGCAGGGCCGCGCGGTCCGCCTTCATCGCGAGGGTCTGCGGCAGCCGCCCGGTGATGATCCGGCGGATCACCGCCATGCCCTCGGCGGGCTCGACGGAACCGACGCCGAGGCGGGCGAACGCCGTCCGCATCCGGTCGTTGGCCACCGCGCCGACGCTTCCCCAGAAGCCCCAGTTCACGACGGACACCGGGTAGTCGTGGCGCCGGTCGAGCCATTGGACGTACGCGTCCTCGAAGGTGCTCGCGGCCGCGTAGTTGGCCTGACCGCCGGCCTCCACGAAGGAGACCGCGGAGGAGAAGACGAGCATGAAGTCCAGCGGCTCGTCCCCGAAGACCCGCGCGAACGCGGTGACGCCGGCGACCTTGGGCGCGAGCCCGGCGAGGAAGTCCTCCTCGTCCATGAGCGCGATGGTGCGGTCGCGCAGGTCGAGCGCCGCGTGCACCACGCCGTGGACCCGGCCGAACCGGGCGTGCACAGCGTCGAGCCCGCGGCGCAGCGCCGCCTCGTCGGCGACGTCCGCCTGCACGTACAGGACCTGGCCGCCGAGCGCGGCGATCTCCTCGGCCTTGGCCCGGTGTCCGGGGCCCTCGGGGCTGCGGCCGATCCACACGAGGCGGGCCCGGGCGATCCGGGCGAGCAGCCGGCTCAGCGCGAAACCGATGCCGCCGGCGCCGCCGACGACCACGTACACGCCGCCCTCGCGGAAGGGTTCCATGCCCTGCGGCGCGGCGACCCGCAGCGGTTCGAACGTCCGCTCCAGGCGTGTGTCGCCGCGCAGCAGCACCAGCGGTTCGGTGCCCGGCTCGGCCACGATCCGCTCGGCCGCCCGCTCCGCAGCGCCGGCGCTGCCGCCGTCGGCGCCGACGTCGACACAGGCGACGCTCCAGCGCGGGCACTCCGACTCGATCGCCCGGGCCAGTCCGAGCACCCCCGCGGCGTGCGGGCGCACCGGCTCGTCCGCGTCGGCCGGGACGGCACCCGCCAGGACGATACGCAGCGCGATGCGGTCGCGGGCACGGCCCGCGGCGAGCAGCCGCTTGACCAGGCGGAACAGGTCCAGGGCGGTGCGGTCCGCCTCGGCGGGCCCCTCGGCGTCGCCGGTGCGGGCCACGAAGTAGACCGTGTCCAGGGGCTCTTCGAGCGCCGCGTACGAGCCCGTCACCGCCGGTTCCGTGCCGGGCAGCGCCACCACGTCGGCGCCGGTGCGGGCCGCCAGGGCGGTGGCCAGCGCGGCCGAATCGGCGGTGTGCACCACCACCGAACGGCCTCCGGCGGGCACCTGCCCGGCCTGCGGAAGGGCGGCGGGACGCCACACCGGCCGGTACATCATGGAGTCGACCGGGTTGTTCTGCTCCCGCAGGGCGAGGCCCTGGTAGCGGACGCAGACCCGCCCGGACCGGTCGGCCAGGCGCACGGCGTAACGGTGTGCGCCCTCCCGGACGACATGCGCGAAGGCGGGGACGGCCGACGCGTCGAGGACCTCCACCGTCTCGACGGAGAACGGCACCAGGGTGGCGTCGTTGCCCGCTTCCAGGGCGGCGATGGTCTGCTGGGCGCCGTCGAGCAGCGCCGGGTGCAGAGCGAACCCGGCGGTGTCCGGGGCGGCACGCAGGGTGCCGAGCACCTCGTCGTCACCGAAGGTGATCTTTTCCAGGACCCGGAAGGACGAGCCGTACGCTATCCCGCCGGAGCGGAAGTCGTCGTAGAACCGGTCCGCCGGCACCTCGTAGGGACATCGGGCGGTGATCCCGGCGACATCGAGCGTCTCGGGAGCGTCGTCGACGGCATCCCGGTCCGCCGTGAGCGATCCCCTGGAGCAGACGGCGCCGTCGTCGCCCGCGGTGAGGGCGAACCGGTAGCCGTCACCGTCACCGGTCAGGGTCAGCCGCAGGGTGCCGGCGGCCTCGGCGTCGATCAGCCGCAGCCACCGCACACCGTGCAGCCGCACGGTGCCGCGCAGGCCGCAGCGCCGGGCGGCGGCCACCGCGAGGTCGAGGCCGGCGGCGCCGGGCAGGACGGGCCGGTCGCCGATCCGGTGGTGGTCGAGCACCCAGTGCGCGGCCGGTACGGGGACCGCGAAGCGCGCGCCGTCGGGGTCGCCGGGCGTGCCGACGGGGGTGCCGAGCAGCGGATGTGCCGCAGGCTCAGCGGACGCCGGGGGGAGGCCGGCGGCCGGCGCGGCAGGCGCCGGCGCGGGCGTGGCCGGGGGAGTGATCCAGTGCCGGTCCCCCGCGAAGGGGTACGTGGGCAGCGGAACCCGGCGCGGCCGGTCCCCGTACGGCAGCGCCGCCCAGTCGAGGTCCTGACCCGCGGCGAAGGCGCCGGCCAGTCGTTCCAGGGCGGCGACGCGCTCGGCCGACGATCCGGAACCCGCGAGGCCGGCGAGTTCCGCGCGGGTCCGGCTGTCCAGCTCGTCCGGCCGGCCGGCACCGCCCCGCACCGTACGGAAGCAGCCGGGACCCTGCGTACCGGACGCCAACAGCCGCAGCTTCCGCCGCAGTTCGGGCACCGTGCGGGCGATCACGGCCGCCCGCACGGGCAGCTGGGCACGGCCCACGCCGAGGGTGAAGGCCAGATCGGCCGGAGCGACCCCGTCGAGGTCGGCGTCGGCGAGCCGGCGCAGCTGCCGGTCCAGCGCCGCGTCGTCCCGGGCCGACACCGGGAACAGCCGCTCCTGCTCCGGCAGGCCGGGACGGTCCTCGGGTGCGGGCGCCTGGGCGACGACGGCGTGCGCGTTGGTCCCGCTGAAGCCGAAGCTGCTGACCGTGGCGATCCGCTGCCCACCGGGGCCCGGCTCCCACTCCTGGCGCTCGCGGACCACGAAGAACGGACTGGTCTCCAGCTCCGTCTTCGGGTTCGGCGCCCCGAAGGAGGGCATGGGCGGCAGCTCGTGGTGGCGCAGCGCGAGCAGCGCCTTGAGCAGGCCCGCGATCCCCGCCGCCATGGTCGTGTGTCCGATGTTCGCCTTCACGGTCCCGATGCCGCAGTAGCCCCTGCGCTCGGTCGAGCGGCGGAAGACCTCGGTCAGCGCCCGTACCTCGATCGGGTCGCCGAGCGCGGTACCGGTGCCGTGGGCCTCCACGTACCCGATGTCCTCGGCCGTCACCCCGGCCCTGCGGTGCACGTCCGCGATCAGCCCGGCCTGGGACACGGCACTCGGCGCGGTGATTCCGTTGGTGCGGCCGTCACCGTTGACCCCGGTCGCCTTGATGACGCCGTGGATGTGGTCGCCGTCGGCGATGGCCCGGTCCAGGCGCTTCAGTACCACGGCGCCCACACCCTCACCGAGCACGGTGCCGTCGGCCGAGGCGTCGAACGGCACACAGGTGCCGCGTGGTGACAGCATCCCCACCTTGCTGGCCCTGACGTGCAGCTGCGGAGTGACCATCAGGGCCACGCCGCCCGCGAGGGCCATGGCGCACTCGCCGCGCCGGATGCTGTCGACGGCCAGGTGCACGGCCACGAGCGAGGACGAGCAGGCCGTGTCGACGGCCATGGTGGGGCCGTCCAGATTCAGGAAGTAGCCGATCCGGGCGGGCAGCAGGGAACTGGTGGTGCCCAGGAAGGCATGACCGGTGTCGGCCCGGCCCGCCGCGGTGAGCAGCGTCGAGTAGTCGCCGGGCGCGCAGCCCACGAACACCCCGCAGGAGGTGCGCTCGTCGGCGCCCACCGCGTACCCGGCGTGCTCCAGGGCCGCCCAGGACTGCTCCAGGAACAGCCGTTGCTGCGGGTCCATCACCTCGGCTTCCAGCGGCGAGTGGTTGAAGAACGCCGCGTCGAAGCGGTCCACCTCGGGCAGCATGGCCGCCCACTTGCTGTACGTCTTGTCGGGGGCCAGCCGGTCGGCGTCGAAGACGGCGCCGACGTCCCAGCGCGCCGCGGGCACCTCCGTGAAGCTGTCCCGCCCGGCCGCGATGTTCTCCCAGAACGCGTCCAGGTCCTCGGCCCCGGGGAAGCGCCCCGACATGCCGATGACGGCGATGTCCTCGCAGACGTCCGCAGCCGCCCCGGCCCCGGTCGCGCTCGCGGGTACGGGTGCCGGCGGGGCGGCGGCGGCATCGGCCGGATCCGCGGCCGCGGCGGCCTCCGGCTCCGGTGCCGGGCTCTGCCGCCACAGCTCCATCACGTGCTCGGCGAGCCGGGACACCGTGGGGTGGTCGAAGAGCGCCACCGGGTCCATCTCCAGGGCGAACCGCGCCCCGAGCCGCTCCACGATCTCCACGGCGCCGACCGAGTCCACGCCCATCTCGTTGAACGAGAGCCGGTGGCTGACCTCGTCCCGTTCCAGGTAGAGCCGGGCCCGGACCGCGTCCACCACGGCCGCCAGCACGTCCTCCCGGTCGAGCGCTGACCGCGACGCGACCGGCGACGGGTCGTTCTCCGCGGTCTCGAGCGGGGAGTCCGGGGCCTCGGCAGGGGCAGTCGCGGCGCCGGCCGGCTCGGCGTCCGCCCGCTGCGCGGTCTTCCAGCCGCCGATCCAGTACGACCGCTCGTCCAACGGATGGGCGGGCAGCGGTATGCGACGCGGCGGTGTGCCGCCGTCGGCCCGGCACTCCTCCCATGCCACCACGGCGCCGTCCACCCAGGCGCGGGCCAGTTCGGCCAGGCGGCCCAGGCGGAACAGCTCGGCGGCCCCCTCGAGGCGCGCCGGCTGTGCCTCCTCGCTCACGCTGCCCGTGAAGACGCCCTCACCGGGCTCCTCGCCGTCCAGGAACCGCGCCAACCGGCTCCGCAGCGCCTGCGGCTCGTCGCAGACCACGGCGAGCCGGACCGCCGACTGGGCGCGCCCCACACGCAACGTGTGCGCGATGTCCGCGAGCGGCACCGCCTCCGACCGGGCGGCCCGCGCCGCGGCCGAGGCCAGTTCGGTGATCGACGCCTGCCCGGAGAGCGGCGCCCCGCCGGGCGTCAGGCCCTCCACGCGACGGCCCAGCTCGGCGAGGCCCAGCCGGTCGACTCCGAGGTCGGCAAGGCTCTCCCGTACGTCCACGGCGTCGGCCGGCACCTCGAGCAGCCCGGCCACCTCACGGGTGAGCAGGGCCGTCACCTCGTCCGCCGAGCCGGCGGCACGCCCCAGCTCCTCCAGGTGACGCAGCTGGCGGCGGACCACCTCGTGCAGGGTCACCTCGTCCTTGGCCGAGAACACGAACAACTGCGGGCCCACCGAGGGGGTGGGTGCCGCGGGCGGCGCGCTCTCCAGCAGCACATGGGCGTTGGAACCGCCCGCGCCGAACGCGCTCACCCCCGCGCGCAGCACCGTGCTGCCCGGCGGCGGTGTCCAAGGGGCCCGGGTCCGCTGCACGGCGAAGGGCGAGGAAGCGAAGTCGATGTGCGGGTTGAGCGGTTCACTGTGCAGCGACGGCACCAGCTCGCGGTGGCGCATCTGGAGCAGCACCTTGGTGACGGCGGCGATCCCGGCCGCGCTCTCCAGATGCCCGATCCCGGACTTCACCGAGCCGACGGCGCAGCTGCCCGGGGCGAGCCCCGAGTCCGCGAACGCCTGGCGAAGCCCCTCGACCTCGATCGGGTCGCCGAGCGCGGTGCCGGTCCCGTGCGCCTCGATGTAGCCGACGCTGTCCGCGCTGACCCCGGAGCGGTCCAGGGCGTCGGCGATCAACGCGGCCTGCGCCGTGGGGCTCGGCACGGTGAACCCGCTGGTGCGCCCCGAGTGGTTGAGGAAGGAGCCCTTGATCACGGCGTGCACGTGGTCGCCGTCCGAGAGCGCGGCGGCCAGCGGCTTGAGCAGCACCGCCCCGACGCCCTCACCCGGAACGTAGCCGTCGCCGTTCGCCCCGAAGGCACGGCAGCGCCCGTCCGTGGACAGGAACCGCCCCTCGGCGAGCTGCAGATACTTCTGCGGATGCGCCGCGACGTTGACGCCGCCCGCGATGGCGAGCTCGCACTCGCCGCGCCGGATGCTCTCCGCGGCCAGGTGCAGTGAGGTCAGCGAGGACGAGCAGGCGGTGTCCACCGCCATGCTGGGCCCGGACAGATCCAGGCAGTACGACAGCCGGTTGGCGACGGAGCAGTGCAGGGCGGTCGGGGCGACCGAACCTGCGGTGCCGTCCGTACACAGCTGATAGTGGTTCCACATGACACCGGCGAAGACCCCGACCCGGGTGCGGGACAGTTCCTCGGGGCGGTAGCCGGCGTTCTCCACGGCCTGCCTGCCGACGGTGAGGAACAGCCGCTCCTGGGGGTCCATCAGCTCGGCCTCGCGCCGCGAGATACCGAACGAGGCCGCGTCGAAGCGGTCGACGCCGTCCAGGAACCCACCCCAGCGCCCGTACGTACGGCCGGTCTTCCCGCGCTCCGGGTCGTAGTACGCCGCGTGTTCCCAGCGGTCCTCGGGAACTTCGGTGACACAGTCGCGGCCCTCGGCGAGATTGCGCCAGAACGCGTCGAGGTCCTCTGCCCCGGGGTAGCGGCCGGCGACCCCGATGATCGCGATGTCGTCGCCGTGCGGCTCCTGCGCCGGCCCGGTCGCGTCGGCCGACGGCACGGGCGCGGGCAGCAGCCCGGCGATCCGCTCCTGGTCGCCGTACGTGACGACGGCGCGCGGCGTGGTCCCCGACAGCAGCCCGAACAGCGCGTCCAGGCCCGCCTCGGTGGGCAGGGCGTGCAGCCCGGTGCTGTCCGCCGAGCGGCGCAGCACCTCGTCGGAGACCCGCATGCCGCCCTCGGCCCACAGCGGCCAGCCGACCGCGAGCGAGACACCGGGGCGGTCCGCGCGGGCGGCCCGCTGCTCGGCGAAGTGCTCCATGAACGCGTTGCCGTAGGCGTAGTCGGCCTGGCCCGGGTTGGCGACGGAGGCGGATACCGACGAGAACAGTGCGAAGAACGCCAGATCGTCGTCCGCGGTGGCCTCGTCCAGGTTCCGGGTACCGGCCACCTTGGCGGCCAGCACCGCCGCGGAACGCTCCGGTTCCTTGCGGAAGAACAACCCGTCGTCGACGTTGCCCGCGCAGTGGAAGACGCCGTCGAGCCGGCCGTAGGTCTCGCGGGCGCAGGCCACGGCGGCCACCATGTCGTCGGCGTGGGCGACGTCGCCGCGCACGTACGTGACGTCCGCGCCGCGGCTGCGCCAGCCCTCGATCCGCTCGGCGAGCGCGGGGCCGGGCTCGCTGCGGCCGGTCAGCACGAGCCGTACGGGGCCACGCGCGACCAGACGCTCCACCAGCAGCGCGGCGAGACCGCCGCCCCCGCCGGTGACGAGGTACACGCCGTCCGCGGGCGGCCCGGCGGCTCCGGCGGGCACCGGCAGCGGTTCGTGCCGCACCACCAGCCGGGTGCCGCCCGCGTGACGTACCTCGCTCTCCTGGGACAGGTCGGCGCTCTCGGCGGCGATGACAGCGGCCAGCTCCGCCGCCGTGGCCGTCTCGTATCCGACGGCGCGGCAACGCAGCAGGGGGGCCTCGGCGGTGACGGTGCGGGCGAGCGCGCCCAGCGCGTCCTCCTGGGGCCGGGGCGCGGCAGCGTCGCGCGGGTGCAGGAACAGCACCGCGACCGGCCGCGCCGGCCGGGTTTCGGCTACGGCCACGGCCAGCGCCCAGCTCTCCCGGTAGGCGTCCGGCAGCGTGCCGGGAGAGCCGTCCGTGCGGCCGGCGCGGGCGCAGCGCACGTACGCCGTGGCGGATACGCCGTCCGCCGCCAGCGCGGTGGACAGCTCGCCGAGCTGGGCCGGGTCCGCCGGGTCGAGCCGGTAGTGGTCGGCGGCCATCCGCTGAAACGCCGAAGCACGTTCGGCGCGCACCACGCGGGCCACTCCGGCCTCGCGCAGGGCGGCCGCGGTCGCGGCGTCGGCGCCGACGAGGACGACCGTCCGCGCGTCGCCCGCCTGCTCGGCGGCGGCCTGGGCGGGCAGCGGCGCCCACACGGGCCGGTGGCAGCCGAGCGCCGGCGCGACCGCGGGCGCGGAGGCCGGCGGTGGCGCGGCGGCGGCGTGGTCGGGGGCGCTGCCCGCCGGCGTCCCGTACTCGGCGTACAGGTGCGCGGCGAGCGAGTCGATGTCGGAGAACTCGAACAGCAGCGTCGGGTACAGCGGCGCGCAGACGTACTCCTCCAGGCGGCGGCTGATGTCCAGCATGTGCCCGGAGTCCAGTCCGAGGTCGTAGAAGCCCGCGTCGGTACGGATGCCCTCGGGTGCCCTGCCCAGCAGACCGCCGACCAGTTCGCGCAGGTGCGCACGCACCGCGTCGGCACCGGACCCGTCGGCACCGGACCCGTCGGCCTCGGAGGCGGCCGGGGCGGCGACGGGGGTGGGCACCACGGGGCCGGGCGCGGCGCCGCGCGCCCCGGGGGCGTCGAGGAGCCGGGTGATCAGCTCGGGGTTGCGGATGCGCTTGCAGGTCAGCTTGGTGAACCCGGCGAGGAAGCGGCCGTCCCCGTCGTACAGCGCGCAGTCGTTGTGCATGATGTCGCCGGACTGGGCGTACGTCTCGGGGCGCGGCATGTAGGCGTAGGCGACACCGGTGAGCGGGCGCGGGGCGCGGAAGGATTCGATGAACACCGGTATGAACGGGTCCTGGTCCGGCGGTGGCAGCTGCGCGAACGCGGCGATGGTGGTGCAGTCCATCTTCGCCGGATGCAGGTGGAAGTGACCGTCGAGCGCGGCCGACTCCTCGTCCAGGCCCAGCTCGGCGAGGAGTTCGCCCTCTCCGTAGTAGAGGCGGCCGAAGCAGCGCATCGCCGACCCGTGCCGGATCTCCTCGGCGCGGGCACGCGCGTACATCTCGTCGAGGTCGGCCACGCGCCGGGCCGTGGTGCGCAGCCGGTCGAGGTCGAGCGGCTCGGGTTCGGGCACGTCGTGCAGGACCAGTTCGCCGCGGAAGTTCTCCCGGTATTCCGAGGCGGGCTTCCCGCCCTCGCGGGCGCGGCTCTCCGCCGTGATCCAGCGGCTGCCGTCGAGGGACGTGGACACCGTGATGCGGATGTCGCGGTCCCGGCCCTCGGCGGTGGCGATCGCCTCGTGGAAGAGGACGTTGCGCAGCTCGGCCCGGGTGGTGTCGAAGCCCCGGTCGCGCAGGATCCGGAAGACGATGTCCAGGAAGGTCACCCCTGGCATGACGGACACCCCGTGCACCCGGTGGTTCTGCATGATGAAGTCGCCGTGCTCCAGCACGAGGTGGCACACCAGCTCGTGCTCGGGCTGCGGTGCGGAGGGCACGTTCACCACTTCCGTCCTTCCTGCGGCGCTGCCGTGGAGCCTGCGCCGGTCGGGGTGAGGGGGGTGTAACCGGAGTCGGAGAGGGGGGAGGGTTCCTCGAAGGACAGACCGAGGATGGACGCGCCCAGCGGCGGGCGGTCGGCGGCCGGTGTGATGGCCGGTGCCGGGGCCGGCGCCGTGACGGTTGCCGTGGCCGGTGGTTCGGTGGGGCGGGGAGCCTCGAGCCACAACCTGCGGCGCTGGAAGACCGGGGCGGGCAGCGCGGGCCGGGGCCGGTGCGCCGCCGCCAGTGCCGGGTCCAGCTGGCTGACCACGGCGTGGGCGTTGGTGCCGCCCAGTCCGAAGGCGCTCACCCCGGCGACCCGCACCCGGCCCGGTTCGGGCACCCAGTCCCGGGCCGCGCGGCTCGGGTAGAACGGCGAGGCGGCGAAGTCGAAGCGTGGATTCGGCCGCTCGCAGAACAGCGTCGGCGCGATGTGCCCGTCCCGCACCGCGAGCACCGCCTTGATCAGCCCGGCCATGCCGGCGGCGCTCAGCAGGTGCCCGACGTTGGTCTTGACGCTGCCGATCGCGCAGAAGCCGGTGCGCTGCGTCTCCTCGCGGAACACGTCGGTCAGGGCGCGCAGTTCGATCGGGTCGCCGATCATCGTGCCGGTGCCGTGGGCCTCGATCAGGCCGAGCTCGTCGGCCCCCCGGCCCGCCGCGGCGAGGGCCCTGCGCACCACCTTGGCCTGGGCCGCCGGATTGGGGGTGGTCAGGCCCATGGTGCGGCCGTCGTTGTTGACGGCGACCGCGTCGAGCACGGCGTGCACCCGGTTCCCGTCCCTCAGCGCCGACTCCAGCGGCTTGAGCAGGACGATTCCGCAGCCCTCGCCCGGCACGAACCCGTCGGCGCCCTCGTCGAAGGTCGCGCACCGGCCGTTTCGGGACAGTGCCTTGGCCGCGCTGAAGTCGAGATACGGCTCTTCGTCCAGGAGCACGTCGACGCCGCCGGCCAGCGCCAGCTCCGACTCGCCGTCCAGCAGACTGCGGCAGGCCAGCTGCAGCGCCACGAGCGAGGACGAACAGGCGCTGTCCACCACGAGGTTGGGGCCGTGCAGATCGAAGTGATGGGCGACGCGGGCGGCGATGAAGTTCTGGTCGGAGCCCATGCCGACGAGGCCGCGCCGGTCGCCGACCCGCTTGTTGTAGTGGGACAGCCGGGCACCGGCGAACACTCCCACGTCCCGGCCCGCGAGCTCCTGCGGGGCGTATCCGGCGTCCGCCAGACAGCCCGCGGCGCCCTCCAGGAAGAGGCGTACGGCCGGGTCGAGGCAACGGGCCTCGTCCTCGTTCATGCCGAACCACTCGGGGTCGAAGTCCTCGATCCCGTCCAGGAAGCCGCCCCACTTGCTGATACTGCGACCCGGTTCCGGCTCGGGCCGGTAGAGCTCCCCGACGTCCCAGCGCGCGGCGGGAACCTCGGTCACCGAGCACACCCCGGCCAGCAGATTGCGCTGGAAGGCGGCGGCGTCGGCAGCACCGGGGAAGCGGCAGGACAGCCCGACGACGGCGATCTTCCGCGACAGGTCAGGGCCCGTGGACGAGGCTGCCGGCGCGGTCACCGCCACGGCGGCGGGCTGGGCGCCCGCGCTGACGGAGGCCGGGACGGCCGCGTGAGCCGCGGGCGCGGGGTGCCCGTCAAAAGCGGCGGGCACCCCGAGTTCCAGCAGGTGCCGGCCCAGCAGTTCGAGCGTGGGGTGGTCGAGGAGCGTGGCCGGGTCCAGCGTCAGGCCCGTCATGTCCTCGAGCCGCAGCAGGATCTCGCCCAGGAGTACGGACTCCACTCCCAGGTCGCCCAGGGGGGCCGTCGGGTCGAGATCCTCCTCGGGGATCGCGAGGAGTTCGCTGAACACCGAGGCCAGCCAGGGCGGTCCGGTGACCGGGGTGTGCGCCACGCTGTGCTCCTCTTCAGTGGGCAGGGGCCGGGCATCCCCGGTCGGGAACGCATGGGCTGCGGAGCCGGCCGGGGCGGACAGCTCGGCGGTGACGTCGGCCGCGGACGCGGCCGCGGGCTCCTCGGCGTCCGTGGCGCCGGGGCCGTGCGGATGGCCGAGCAGCTTTTCGGGGTCGGGGGGCACACCGTCGAGCGGCGGGCATGCCACGACGCGCGCCTGCTCGGCGGGCAGGGCGAGCACGCGCTCCAGCGTGCGCAGCCCCGCCTCGTCGCCGAGCGGCCCCACGCCCACGGGCGCACAGCTGTCCGGCCGCTCCGCGCCCATGCCCGACTCGCTCCAGGTGGGCCAGGCGATCGAGCGGAACCAGGGGCGGCCCGAGCGCACTCGGTGCTCCGCGTAGCAGTCGAGGAAGGCGTTGGCCGCCGCGTAGTCCAGGACGCCGGCGGCCAGGCCGGGCGCGACGGCGGACAGGGAGGAGAACAGCACGAAGAATTCCGGCCGGTCACCGGCGCACAGCTCGTCCAGCACCTCCAGGCCCGTGGTCTTCGGTTCCAGGACGGGGTCGAAGTCGGCCATGTCCTTGCCGATGAACGACGGCCGGCCGGCCGGCCCGCGGCCCGCGCAGTGCACGACGCCGCCGATCGGCCCGAGTTCGTCACGCACCCGGCGCAGGAACCGGTCGGTACGGTCCCGCTCGCTCAGCGGTCCCGCATGCACCAGGACCCGTGCGCCCAGATCCTCCAACTCCCCCACCAGCGCCGCCGTCCGCGCCTCGGGCGAGCCCGGTTCGAGCAGCGGCCAGTGCGTGCGCGCCGGGAGCGGCCGGACCCCGGTCAGTGCGATCCGCCGCGCACCGCGGCTCACCAGGAACCGGGCGACACGGGCCCCGATACCGCGGGTTCCGCCGGTGACGAGGTAGGCGCGGTCCGCGTCGAGGCGCAGCGGCCGGTGCCCGGTGTCGGGCAGCGCCACCAGGTCGGC
Source organism: Streptomyces sp. NPDC012466 (assembly GCF_042955215.1). Taxonomy (NCBI): domain Bacteria; kingdom Bacillati; phylum Actinomycetota; class Actinomycetes; order Kitasatosporales; family Streptomycetaceae; genus Streptomyces; species Streptomyces sp. NPDC012466. Next base: position 53,231 of record NZ_JBIBEQ010000019.1, read on the forward strand.
GCGGTGGCGCACCCCGCCGCGCACGGACACCTCGCTCGGGCCGTGCCGTTCGGCGTACTCGGCCAGGATCCGACGTGCGGCCGTGTCGGGGCCGGTGGCCGAGACGTCCAGGTCGAGGACGGTGCCCGCCACCCGCCCGTACTCCGCCGTGAGCATCCGCACGAACCCGGCCAGGCGCGCCCCGGCGAGCGAGCCGGCGCCCGTCGGCCCGTACAGGCCCTCGGTCACGTGCAGCACCCGGCCGCCGTGTCCGCGCAGGGCACGGACGAGGCGGCGCAGCACAACCAGCCGGGTCGTGAAGGCGCCGGGGCCCTCCCGCTCGGAGCGGCCGAGGTCGGCGAGGTCGATCAGACCGCCGACGGCCCCCGGCCCCTCGGCCGACAGCCCCCGCGCGAACGCGTCCGCCGCCGCCTCGTCCGCGAGTCCCGGCACGCCGTCCCCGGCGTCGGCACCCGCACGGACGAGCAGCACCCGCTCCGGTCCGAGCAGCCGGGCGACGGCACGCGCCACCGGTTCACTGCGCGCGCCGAACACACACACGACACGCCCCGGGGGAAGGGGGTTGTCGCCGAGGTCCGTCAGCGCCCGCCAGGTACGGCCGTACAACACGGGAGGGAACTCACCGGCGGTCCCGGTCGCCGGTGCCGGCTCTGCCGCGGGGGCCGCGGCGGACAGGGGGGCCTTCCCCCCGGTCGTGGGCGCGGGCTCCGGCAGCCAGTGGCGGTTTCCGGCGAACGGGTACGAGGGCAGCGCCACCAGGCGGCGGCGCGCCGTGTGCAGGCTTGCCCAGTCGACCGTTCCGCCTCCCGTCCAGTGCCGGGCCAGGCGCAGCAGTTCCGCGTCCCGGTCGGCCGCCGGGTCGAGCACGGCGAGGGGGCCGTCGGGCAGATGACCGCCCGGGGTACGGCCGTGCACACCGGCCCCGGTGTCGCCGGACGCGAACCGGTCCAGCGCACGGCACAGGCCCGGCACGTCGTGGGCCACCACCGCGAACCGTTCCCGCAGCGGTTCCCGGCCGCTCTGCAAGGTGTGCGCCACGTCGGCCAGGGCCGGGGCGGGCCGGTCGGCTCGGCCGAGCCGGTCCCGCAGCCGCCCGGCGAGGGCCTGCAACCGGTCGAGGTCGTGCGCCGACACCACGATCAACTGTGCTTCCGGCTCACTGGGTCCGGCGGACAAGGCGGCCGGCTCGGGAGCGGCGTACTCCTCCACCACGACGTGCGCATTGGCTCCTCCGGCGCCGAAGGCGCTGATGCCCGCGCGGCGCGGCAGCGCGGCACCGTCCGGGCCGGTGAGCGCGGCCCAGGGCCGTTCCTCGCGCACCAGCTCGAACGGGGAACCCGCCCAGTCCACCGCGGGATTGAGCTCGTCGGCGTGCAGGGACGGCACGAGGCGGCGGTGGCGCAGCTGGAGGATCACCTTCGTCAGGCCCGCGATGCCGGCCGCCGCCTCCGCGTGGCCGATGTTGGACTTCACCGAGCCGATGGCCCGGCTGGCGGGGCCCACTGAGGCGTCGGCGAAGGCCCGGTTCAGGCCGTTGATCTCCACCGGGTCACCGAGCTGGGTGCCGGTGCCGTGCGCCTCCAGATAGCCGATGGTGGCCGGCTCGGCGCCTGCGCGCCGCAGCGCCGCACGGACCAGCTCGCCCTGGGCCACCGGGTTGGGCACCATGTAGCCGTTGGTCCGGCCACCGTGGTTGACGGCCGTGCCCCGGATGACGGCGTGGATGCGGTCACCGTCGGCCTCGGCGGCGGACAGCGGCTTGAGCAGCACCGCCCCGACGCCCTCGGCCGGCACGAAACCGTCCCCGCCCGCGCCGAAACTGCGGCACCGGTGGTCGCTGGAGGCCATCTTCAGCCGGTCCTGCTGGCGGAACTTGTGCGGATGCAGCGAGAGGTTGACCCCGCCCGCCAGGGCCGCGGCGCACTCGCCGCGCCGCAGGCTCTCCACCGCGAGGTGCAGCGCGGTCAGCGACGACGAGCACATGGTGTCCACGGCCAGGCTCGGGCCGTGCAGATCCAGGAAGTAGGAGACCCGGTTGGCGATGCCCGCGACGGCGGAGCCGGTGTCGCAGGGCTCCCCGGCCTGGGAACGCTCCACCCCGAAGAACGGGTACTCGTTGTACATCGTGCCGACGAACACGCCGACATCGGAGCCCAGTTGCTCCTTGATACGGGACCGGGTGCAGCCCGCGTCCTCCAGGGTCTCCCAGGCCACCTCGAGGAACTGCCGCTCCTGCGGGTCCATCAGCTGAGCGTCGCGCGGGGTGATCTGGAAGAACAGCGCGTCGAAGCGGTCCACACCGTCGAGGAATCCACCCCACATCCGCTCGGTGGGCCAGCCCTCACGGGCGCGTTCGGCGGGCAGCGGGCCGACACTGTCGACGCCCCCGACGAGATTGCTCCAGAAGGCGTCCAGGTCCCTGGCCCCCGGGTAGCGGCCCGCGATGCCGATGACGGCGATCGGTTCCGGCGCGTCGTCCGGTTTCTTCACCACCGGTGCCGGTGCCGGTGCCGGTGCCGCGGCCACCGCGGGCGCGGCCGGGAGGACCGACCAGGGGCCCTCGTGGTGCGCCGCCAGATGGGCGGCGACCCCCGCCAGGTCCGCGTACTCGAACAGGATCGTGCTGGACACTCCGTGGACGTCCTGCCGCAGCCGCTCGTTGAACCGCGCGACCAGATGCGAGTTCAGGCCGTAGTGCTCCAGCGGGACCCGCGGGTGCAACCGGTCGGCCCCGATGCCGCTCACGTCGGCGAAGCAGCCGGTGACGTATTCCTGCGCGCCGTCGGCGCCGGACCGGGCGGACGCCGTCGGTGCCGCCGGCCGCGGGTCCGCCGGCGCGGGCACCGGGAGCGGCGCCTCGTCGGTGCGCCGGGGTGCGGGTGCGGCGAGCCAGTGCCGCACCGGTGCGAAGACATGGACCGGCAGCGGGATGCGGCGGGCCGGCTCGGACCACAGCCGGGCGAAGTCCACCGCGTGTCCGCGCAGCCAGTCGGCGGCGGCCCGCGCCATGTCACGCGCGTCCGTGGGCACGTCGGCGAGCGCCGGATCGGCGGCGGCGGACGCGAGGCCCGGATAGGGGCGCCCGTCGAGGTACGCGGTCAGCCCCGCCCGGACGCCGTCCAGGCCGTCGGCCGTCAGCGTCAGCCGGTGCCGGAGCGCCGCCCGTCCGGTCTGCAGCGTCCAGGCCAGGTCGTCGAGGCTCGGCGCGCCGCCCGCGGCGAGGTGGTCGCGCAGCCGCCCGGCCGCAACCGACAGGGCCTCGGGTGTGGCGGCCGACAGGACGACGGTGCGCGCACCGCCCGCCGACGGCGACGCGGTACGGGCGGGCTCGTCCTGGGCGGCCGGGCCGGCACCGTGCGGGTACGGGGCGCGCAGCACCACATGGCCGTACGAACCGGTCGCGCCCACCGCGTTGACGAGCACCGTGGCCCGGCCGTCGGCGGCGCGCGCCAGGAGGGGGCGGGGCGTGTCGGCCAGTTCGACGGGCAGCCCGTCGAAGTCCACGAGCGGACTGCGTTCGCCCGCCACCCGGGTGGGTGCGATACGCCCGTGGCGTATCTGGAGCAAGGCCTTGATGAGCTGCGAAAGCCCCGAAGCGGCCTCCAGATGCCCGATGTTGGGCTTCAGCGTGCCGACCGGGACCGGCGCGGAGCCGGCGCAGCGGGCGAGGACCGAGCCGAGCGCCTCCAGTTCGGCGGCGTCGGCGATGCCCGCGCCCGCCGCCGCACACTCCACGTAGTCGACCTCGTCGGGGATCACCGACGCGTCGGCCAGGGCCCGGGCGATCGAGTCGGCAAGGGCCTCGGTCCGCGGAGCTCCGTAGCGCGGGGCGCGGCCGGCGTGCCCCAGCCGGGTCCCCTCGACGAGCCCGTGCACGGTGTCCTGGGCGCGACGCGCCGCGCCGGCCGGGCGCAGCAGCACCACGCCGACACCCTCGCCGGGGTGCCAGCCGCTGCTTTCCGCGGCGTACGCGGCGGGAGGGGCGTCGGCCGCGAGCAGTTCGAGTCCGTCGAGCAGGGCCCAGTGGTAGGGGTGGGCGAGCAGGTTGACCGCGCCGACGACGGCCGCCCCGCACTCGCCGCGGCGCAGGCTCTCCACCGCGAGGTGCAGAGCGGCGAACGAGGACGAGCAGGAGGTGTCGACGGTCAGGCTGGGGCCGCGGAAGTCGAAGAAGTGCGAGATCCGGTTGGCGATGTCGGACGCGGCGGCCGGGACCCGGGCGGTGTCGCCCTCGTGCCAGCGATCGGCGCCCTGCTGCCGGTAGTCGTGCCACATCGAGCCGATGAACACCCCGACGCGCCCCGCCGACGTGCGCAGCGAGTCGGCGGTGTGGCCGGCGTCGTCCAGGCACTGCCAGACCGTCTCCAGCATCAGCCGGGCCTGCGGGTCGATGCTCGGCGCCTCCTGCGGCGACACATGGAAGTGCAGGCTGTCGAAACGGTCGATGTGCGGCAGGAAACCTCCGACGGCCCGGGCTCCGGCGGGAGCCGTCTCCGGCCGGGACGCGGGTGGCGCGGCGATCGCGGTACGCCCGCAGACCAGGTTGTCCCAGAAGGCGGCCAGGTCCGCGGCGCCGGGGAAGCGGCCGGCCATGCCGATGACGGCGGTCGGCTCGGCGGTGGCCGCGGCCGGCGATCCGACGGCGGCCGCCGTCTGTACGTCCGTGGCGGCCGCTGCCGGTGCGTCCGTGGTGGCCGCCGGCGTCGCGCCGGGGTTCTCGGCCGGTTCGGCGAAGAACGGCGGTGTGCCGCCCGCGGTACGGCCCGGATGCGGGGCCGCGCCACCGAGGAAGGCCTGGAGGAAGACGTGGCCTTCGTCCAGGCCGAGCCACTCGCCCAGCTGCTCGGTGTTCAGGGCGCCGATCGGGCACAGGCCGACCCCGTGGGCGGCCTGCCCCAGCATCAGCAGCTGGCCCATGTACCCGGCTTCCAGGGTGAGATACCTGAGGGCCTCGTCCGCGTACAGCGGCTCGATGCCGTGGCGCTGGCCGAACAGGTAGATCCCGAACCGTGAGCGGTCGAACACCGGCCGGTTGTAGTAGAAGTGCGCCCCGCGGTCCGGCCAGACGCCGGGCCGCAGCAGCCGCAGCGTGTGCCGGGCCGGGTCGTAGTAGTAGAGCCCCGCGTCGAGGCCCTCGACGGCGTCCGGCGTCAGATGCAGATAGACCTGGACGGAGTAGGTGTCGCCGGCCGACGGGTACAGGGCGCCGGTCCCTCCGGGGCCGGCGGCCTCCCGCAGCAGACCGAGCAGCCGGGCGAAGGACCGGTGCGGCACGGGCTGTTCGAGGAAGTCCCGGCGGCTGGCCCGCCAGGCGTACAACTCGTCCTCGAACGCGGTGTCCGGGAGCGTGACCTCGGGCAGCTCCGGCTCGTCGGCCCGCCGGTTCCAGTGCTGCCGCTTGAAACGCTCACGCTCCTCGGCCGCGAAGAAGTCCACCGCCTCGGGCCGCGGCGGGTCCCCGGCCGCCGCCGGTGGCCGCGGGGTCTCGTCCTGCGCCACCGGTTCCGGCGCCGTGTCGGCGGGAGGCCGGACGCCGGCGGTCGCCGCGGGCCGAGGGCCGGCGGACGGCTCCGCGTCGCCGCCCAGCTGTGTGTGGACCCAGCGGGCGATCGCGGCGACGCTCGGGTTGTCCAGAAGCGCGGAGACCGGGAACCGCTTCCGGTAGGAGCGCTGCAGGGCGCCCGAGACGCGGACCATGGTGAAGGAGGTCGCGCCCTGGTCCCACACGTCGGTGTCGGGGTCGACCGCCTCGACCCCGAGGGCCTGGGCGAACAGACCGGCGATCTCCTCGCACAGCTGCTCGTAGGACCGAACGGACGCGGCGTCGCCGGTCTCCTGCGCCGCGGGTACCGCGGCCGGCTCGGAGGACGGCGCGTCGGAGACCGCCTCGGAGCCGTCGGCGGCCGGAGGAGTCAGGTGTTCCTTGGCCAGGGGCCACGGCAGCGCCGCCCGGTCCAGCTTCCCGTTGGCGGTGGCGGGGAACCCGGCCAGGAAACCGATGAAGTTCGGCACCATGTACTCCGGCAGCGTCTGCCCCGCGAATCCCCGCAGGTCCCGTGCGGACGGCGCCGCGCCGGGCCGGGCCACGACGTAGGCGACGAGGGTGCGGTCCCCGCAGCCGTCCTCGCGCGCCAGGACCACGGCCTCCTTGACGGCCTCGTGGGCCCGCAGCCGGTGCTCGATCTCCGCCAGCTCCACCCGGAACCCGCGGATCTTCACCTGTCCGTCCGCCCTGCCCTGGAAGCTCAGATTGCCGTCCGGGTAGTACAGGGCCCGGTCACCGGTCTTGTAGAGCCGCTCCTGCGGGTCGTCGTGGAACGGGTCCGGGATGAACCGGTCGGCCGTCAGCTCCGGCTGATTGACGTAGCCGAGCGCCAGACACTCACCGCCGATGTACAGATCGCCCTCGACACCGACCGGGCAGGGGCGCAGCCGCTCGTCCAGCACGTGATAGCGGCAGTTGTCGATGGGCTTGCCGTACGGGATGCTGCGCCACGCCGGGTCGACCGGCCCGATCCGGAACCAGTTGGACCACACCGTCGCCTCGGTGGCGCCGCCCAGGCTGATCAGGTCGGCGCGCGGGAAGGTGGCGCGGACCTCGTCCGGAAGGGACAGCGGCGTGTAGTCGCCGCTGAGGAACACCAGACGCAGATCGCCGGTGCCCGCCGTGCCGCGCACCCCGTCGAGCAGCGTGCCCACCTGGGCGAGCGTGGTGGGCGCCGAGTTCCAGAAGGTGACCGGTTCCTCGATCAGCACGTCCAGCAGCAGCGCGGGATCGCGCTGCTGCTCCGCGTCCGCGATGTACAGCGCGCCGCCCGCGCCCAGCAGACCGAAGACGTCGAACACGGACAGGTCGAAGCCGAGCGAGGTGACGCACAGACCCATGTCGCCGGGCCCGAACCGGAAGGTGCGATAGCACCAGTCGAGCAGGTTCGCGACCGGCCTGTGCGCGACCGCCACGCCCTTGGGCCGGCCGGTGCTGCCCGAGGTGAAGATGATGTACGCCGTGTTGTGCGCCTGCGCCACCGGCTGCGGGTCGGTGTCCGCGTCGGCGGGGTGGGGGCCCTCGACGGCCGCGTCCGCGCAGACCCGGGCGTAGCCGTCGGGCACCGGCCAGCCCACCCGCCCGGCCGTGGTGACGACGGCCGTGGCCTGCGCCTCCTCCAGGATGACAGCGGCCCGCTCGGCGGGCAGATGCGGCTCCATGGGCAGATAGACACCGCCGGCCTTCAGGACGCCGAGGACCACCGCGACCATCATGGGCCCGCGCTCCACGCTGACCGCGACGACCGTCTCCGGACCCACGCCCTCGGCTGTCAGCCGGGTCGCTATGCGGTTGGCGCGCCGGTTCAGCTCCTGGTACGTCATCGTGCCGTCGCGCCAGCGCAGCGCCTCGGCCTCCGGCTGCTCGGCCGCCCGCTCCTCGAAGAGCCGGTGCATCAGCCGCTCGCCGTCGAACGGACGGGCGGTGTCGTTCCACTCGTGCAGGATCTTGTGCAGCTCCGCGCCGCGCACCACCGCCTCCCCGTCACCCTCGGCCGTCTCCGCGGCGTCCGCCGCGGATTCCCGCCAGGCCCCTTCGTCCTCGGCGAGCCGGGCCACGGCCCGGTGGTACTCGGCGTGCAGTTCGCCCCAACCGCCCTCCGGGGCACGGCCGTCCACGGCGTCCCAGGCCAGCTGCAGCCGGTCGGCGTCGACGGTGGTGATGCAGTCGAGGAAGACGTCCGGGGTGCAGCTCAGCCACTGCCCGGCCCGCACCGGCGTCGGCAGCGGTCGGTCGGTGAAGTCCAGAGCGCAGGTGTAGACGACGGGGTACCCGGCACTGCCGGTGCGTGCCACTGCCCGCCGCAGTTCGGGCAGCCCGCTGCCCGTCACCGCCGCGTCCCGCGCCAGGCCTTCGTCGTAGCCGCGCGCCCGCTCGGTGAAGGACAGTTCGCGCGGCGCGCACGGCAGCCAGCTCAGCGCCGTCAACTCGCCCGGCCGCTGCGGATCGAGGCCGTGGTCCCAGCGGACCACCGGCACCGCGAAGTCCGTCCCGAAGCGCCGCGCGAGGACATCGGTGAACGCGGTGAGCAGAACGGCGTCAAGGCTCAGGCCGTGCTCCGCGCAGCGCTCCGCCAGGGGCCGCAGCGCCAGCGGTGCGCCGCTCACGCGGACCCGGCGTTCGGGTGCGTCCGCCTCCCGGGGCGCCGGCAGCGGCAGACCGGGCGGCAGCGCCCGCAGCTCGTCCCGCCAGTGGGCCCGGGCCCGCCCGGCTGCCTCCTCGGCCACGTCCGGCAGGGGCTCCGGAGGCCGGGGCTGCGCCGAGGGGTCGGTGTACAGGCGCATCAGTTCACGGCCGATCAGGTGGATGCTGCGGGCGTCGGCGAGCGTGAGGTCCACCGCCAGGAGGACCGTGTCGCCGCCCTCACCGCGCACCACCCGCACCTCGAACTGCGGGTGCCGGCCGAGCGGGAAGGGGCAGGCCGCCATCGCCTCGCGCATCGCGTCGGGACAGACCGCCGCGACGACCGGCACCGCCCACCGGCGCGGCGCCCGCTCCCGCACCGCTACGACACCGTCCTCGGTGACCGCGGAGCGCAGCACGTCGTACGCCTCCATCAGCCGCACCACGGCCGACTCCAGACGCGGAGCGTCCACCCGCTCCCCGGCCTCGTACGACACCACGACCTGGCAGCCGCGCCACAGCCCCGGCTCCGCCGTGGCCCGCGGCACGAAGTACGCCTGCTGGAGGTCGTTCATGGGACGCTCGCGGACAGCGCCCTCGACGGCGGCGGCGCGCAGGCCGTTGCACAGCGACGCGAACGCGGCGTCGACCGTGCCGGGGACGAAGCACGCGTCGGCGGTGTCCCAGCGCAGGTGCAGCGCTCCGTCCTGCTCCCACATCTGATGATCCAGCCACACCCCGGTGGTCTGGCTGACCGCGTACACCGGCGCCGCGCCGAAGCCGCGCGCACGCGGCCGGCCGGCCGCGTCGAGCATGCTCGTGAACACCACGGGCAGCGGCCCGGGTCCCGCCTCGTTCCGGGCCCGCAGCGCCCGCTGAGCGCTCACCCCGCAGACCGAGGAGTGCTCCAGCGCCTGCCACAGCTCCTCGTGAGTGCGCCGGGCCGCCTCCTCGAACGGCACGAGGCCGGGGAGTACCGCCTCGACGAACGTGGTGGCGGTGAACGGGCCCACCAGGTGGTCGGCGTCGGCAGGGAGCCGGGGCCGCATGCTGGTGGTGACGACGACGGAGTACGGCTCGTGGGCGCCGTGCCGGGCGAGTGCCTCGGTGAACACGGTCAGAACCAGGGACGTCGGCGACACCCCCAGCCCCTCGGCCCGCGCCCGCAGCGCACTCCACTCGGTGGGGGACAGGCGCGCGGTGCGGCTGCTGCGGCGCACGCACGGCAGGCCGTCGCCACGCTCCGGTGCGGCGTCGTCGAACAGGGAGGGCGCGCCCGGCAGTTCACGCAACGTCTCGACCCAGTGGTCGAGATCGCGCCGGTGGGTCTCGGTGTGCCGTGCCGCGTCCAGGGCCACAACGCAGTCCCGCACCGACAGCTCGGCCGTCGGTGCGGGAAGGGCGTGGGACGGGTCGGTGTAACACGCCTCCCACTGGGCGGTGAGCAGGTCGAGGCCCTGCCCGTCCGTGATCATCGCGTCGATGCCGAAGTGGATGCGGCCGGTGCCGTCCGGGTGGAGGGTGACCTCGATCGCGAACGGCGGACAGTCGTCGGCGGCGAAGAGGTGGTGGGACATCCTGGCGCGCACGGCCCGCGCGGTCTCGGTGAACCCGGCGCGGTCCGCGCTCTCGTGCACGGCGAGCTCCCAGCGCGGCGCCCGCTCGGATATGCGCTGCCGGCCGTCCGCGGTGACGGTGGCGCGCAGCATGTCGTGGTGCTCGACCAGGCGCTGCCAGGCGGCGCGCAGCCGTTCCGTGTCGAGCGCCGGGACGTCGAATTCCCGGTAGAGGTGGCAGCCCACGGCGTCCGGCTGCAGGTCGGGCTCCTTGCCGATGAGGTACGCCTCCTGCAGCGGCGTCAACGGGAACGGCTCGTGCCGTGCGTCCGGGGCCGCGACGACCTTCGCTCCGGTGGCCCCGGCGCCCTCCGGTGCGGCCTGCTCAGCCGTGTGCGCGGCGACCCGGCGCGCGTACTCGCCGATCGTGGCCGCCTCGGCGAGCCAGCCCAGCGGGACGTCCGCCGCGCATTCGTCCTGCACCGCGAGCCACAGCCGGGCCGCGGTCATCGAGTCCAGGCCGGAACCGCTCAGCTCCGACTCGGCGTCCAGGGGGCCCGCGCCCGGCCCGGCCTCGGACAGGACCCGCACCACGACGGCCGCCACACGTGCGGCGAGGTCGCAGTCGGCCGCATCCTGCTGCCCCGCAGGGCTGGTTCCAGGCTCCATATCCGCTCCCCCAGGAAAGACACCGGTTGCCGTGCCGTGTCGCACCCTAGGAACAGCGCACCCGCGGGCCCGCTCAGAAGTGAGCGGTCCCGCGGGCGGCAAGGGGGGGAAGCGAGTGTTTCTCTAGCGGACGTCCGGCACGGGGGCGAACGCGACGTCGCCCATGCTCGCCTCGACGAACAGGCGGTTCCAGGTGCCACCGCCCTTCTCCGGCACGATGATCTCGTCGAGGTAGATCGCCCGGGTCGCGTCGTCCATGCGCATGTGCATGTCGATCAGGTCGTAGTAGGAGTCCTCGGACTTCATGTGGATCAGCCAGTGCACCCGGTCGGCCGGCCCGAACGCCTCCTCGTACAGGAAGGACGAGGCGATCCCCGGCATCCTCGTGTTGATCGACTCGGTGATGCGGCGGGCGAAGAGCCGTGCCTCGGCACGGAAGGCGTACTTGGGCTGGGCTACCCGGTGGATCATCAGGCCGGCGTTCGACGAGTTCAGCGTCTGCTCCGGGCTGATCGAGGTCTGCCGCTGGGCGGGCGGAACCCGCAGGTCGGGGGCGGCGGCGTCGATGACCGTGCCCTCCGGCAGCGCCTCGTCGGTGCCGTACATGCCCCAGTGCTGCGGGATCAGAGCCGTCTCCGCGAACGAGCCGTCGACGAACATGCCCTGCCAGTCGGTGTCCGCTGCCGGGCCCTCGTCGCCGTCGAGCAGCCGGGCTATCTCACGGTGGCCGCTGAGCTTCGGCAGGTGCACCAGCCAGTGCAGCCGGTCCCGTACGCCGAACGCCTCCTCGTGCACGGTGACCGTGGTCTGCCCCGCGAACTTGTCGTTCAGGTACGCGGCCTGCTCGAGGGCGATCTGCCGGCCCTCCTTGCGGTACGCCTGCTTGAGCTGGGCGGTGCGCTGCACGACCACACCGGAGTTGGTCGAATGGAAGGTCAGGGTGGTCATGCGTGACTCCAGGGGTTCGGTGGATCGGTACGGTGCCGCGGGACGGCGGGCGGTCAGCGGCGGGCGAGGACGGCGGCGGCCCCCGTCATGAGGTGCTCGGCGATCCGGTCGACGTGACGGTGCCGCCAGTCCTCCAGGCCGGTGCCGCGCACCGCGTGGTTGAAGGCGCCGATCGCCGGGCCGCACTGGATCTGGTAGTTGACCTTCTGCGCGGGGTCGCCCTCCAGGGCCCAGCGCACCGAGCGGGCGAAGTACCAGCGGAACACCAGAGCCATCCGGTGCTTGGGCAGCCGCTCCGCCTTCTCGATCTCGGCGTCCCGGCCCCGCCCGAGGTGGTACGCGCGGGTCTCCTCCCACACCTCGGCGAACGGCCGCTTGAAGTAGGTCTCCTCGACCGAGCGCCGGGTGGCCCGGTCGATCGCCTCCCAGCTGTCGTGGGAGCGGTAGAGCTGGTACAGCTTGTTGCCGCGGGCGGCGAACAGCGTTCCCTTGCGGACCACCTGGACCCGGGCGCCGATCTCGAACATGTCGCCCGCGGGCGCGTACGCGGTGTCCTGCACATCGAGTCCGGCCAGGATGTCCTTGACGGCGTCGGAGGTGCCCGCCTCGGGTGAGCACTGGTTGACGCTGCCGGTCAGGACGAAATCGGCACCGAGGACGAACGCGGCGGCGACCGCCTCCGGGGCGCCGATGCCGCCGGCCGCGCCGACCCGGATCTTCCGTTCGTAGCCGTGCCGGGCCATCGCCGCGTCGCGGTGGCGGAGCATCGCGGGCAGCAGTGTCAGGGCCGCGCCGCCGTCGGTGTGGCCCCCGGAGTCGGCCTCGACGCAGATGTCCTGGCCGACCGGCAGTTCGGCGGCGATCTCGGCCTCCTGCCGCGTCAGCCGCCCAGCGGCGGTGAGCTGCCGCAGGATCGCCTCGGGGGCGGGTCCCATGAAGGCGGTGGCGACCTCGGGCCGCGACACCTTGGCCAGCACGCGGCGCACCGCGACCGGCCGGCCCGCGGCGTCCCGGTGGGCACCGGAGAAGCGGAACTGCACGACGGCCGGGGTCAGCTGGGTGAACCCGGCGGCCTCCACGTCGTGCACGCCGTGGCGCAGGCACAGGTCGACGACGGCGTGCTCGTAGGCCGGGTCGTCGATCGAGTGCAGCAGGTTCACGCCGTACCGGCCGTGGGGACCGAGCGCGTCCTTGATGCGTACCAGCGCGCTCTCCACCTTGTCGAGCGTGAGCCCGCCGGCTCCGAAGAACCCCATGAGGCCGGCCCGCCCCATCCGGATGACCAGGTCCGCCGAGGCGATCCCGCGGAACATGGCCCCGGCGAGGTAGGCGTAGCGGATCCCGTACTCACGCCGGAACTCATCACTGCCCAACTCCTCGGCCCGCGGCGCGGGCGGGGCGCCGTCGGCCCCCGGGCGGGCGGTGGCGGGCGAGGAGGGTGCGATCGTCGCCGGGGGGGCGGACCGCGCCGGGGGTGCGGCTGTCGCCGGGGCGGCGGCCCGGGCCCTGGGCGTGGTGAGGGGCACGGTCGCCACCGGGGCCGCCGCTGTGGCGGGCGCTCCGGCCGTCACCAGGGCCCTCGGTGCCCGCGCCGGAGCCGCCGCGAAGGGCCGGGGCGCCGTGGCCGGCCCCACCTCCACGGCCACCGGCGCCGCCGTGACGCCGGGCTTGGCCGAGGGGGACAGTGCGCGTTTCCACAGGCCCGTCAGGACCTGGCCGGGGCCGACCTCCTCCACCTCGCGGGTGCCGTGCTCTCTGAGATACGCCATGGTCTGCGTCCAGCGCACCGGGCTCTCGATCTGGCGGGACAGCAGGTCGGCGACCTGCCCCGGAGCGTACGGCCGTGCCGTCACGCTCGACACGACCGTGCGGTGCGGATCGGCGAAGGTGAAACCGGTGAGGAAGCGCGCGAACTCCTGAGCGGCGGGGCGCATATGGCGGGAGTGGAACGCCGCGCTGACCCGTACGGGCACGCACCGCACCCCTGGGTGGGCAGCCAACGCCGAGGAGACCATGCGCAGTTCGTCCAGCGGACCGGACAGCACCGTCTGCATGGCGGTGTTGTAGTTCGCCACGTCGACCTGCCGGGCGCCGGTCCCGGCGAGCAGCTCCGGTACATCCGCGTTGTCGACGCCGAGCACCGCCAGCATCCCGCCGCCCCGGGCCTGCCCCATCAGGGCACCCCGCTCGCGCACCAGACGCACTCCGGTGGCGAAGTCGAAACACCCCGCCGCGAACAGCGCGCCGTACTCGCCCAGGCTGTGTCCGGCCAGCAGCCCGGGCTCGGGCACCGGGTCCCGCGCCAGATACGTCAATGCGCTGACCACGAACAGCGCGGGCTGCGCGTACTCGGTGCGGTCCAGCCGGCCGTCGCCCGAGGAGCGGCACAGTTCCTCGACCGAGTAGCCGAGGACCTCGTCCGCCTGCCGCGTCAGATCGGGGAAGCGGGCGAACAACCCGGCGCCCATGCCTCCCCGCTGCGATCCCTGTCCCGGGAAAACCAGTGCCACCATCGCCTCGTCCCTCCTGGCTCGGCCCGAGTCAGGGCCGCGACTTCTCCCAGGGGAGCCGCCGCGTTGTCGTGTAGTCGGTGATACGGCGCCGGGCGACAGGCGAGCCGATCAGCCGGGTGAACTCGCGCAGGGCGAACGCATCGGTCTCCTCAGTGGTGAACCACATGGCCCTGAAGTACCGCTTGAGTTCACCGATCGTCGCCGGGTCGAGCCGGGTGAGCCGGACCAGCAGGCGGCGTACCGCGGCGTCCGGGTCGGGCACGACCTCGTCCACCAGACGGAAGTCCGCGGCACGTCGCGCGGACACCGGCTGCGTGCTCAGCGCCATCGCGTACGCGGGCTGGTAACCGGTGCGCCGCACCAGAACCGGCAGCACACAGCAGGGCACCAGGCCCCACAGCGCCTCCGGGAGACTGAACTCGCTGCGCTCCGTGGCGATCACCAGGTCCGCGGCGGCCGCGAGGCCCACCCCGCCCCCGGCGACCCGGCCGTCGACACAGGCGACGACCGCCAGCGGGGTCTTCCCGAAGCGCCGCATCAGCGTGAGGAACGCCTCCCCGCCTTGGCCGGCTTCCGACGTGTCATCCGCGAGGTCGCTCGCGGCCTCCCCGAAGTCGAGGCCCGTGCAGAAGGTACCGCCGGAGCCTTCGATGAGCAGGACCCGGCAGTCGGGGTCGGCCTCGGCCCGGTCCAAGGCCGCCGTCAGCGCGTCGAGGGCCCCGCCGCTCAGGCTGTTGAGGCCGTCGGGGCTGTTGAGTGTGGCGCGCAGGACGTGCGGCTCGGCGGTGAGCCGCACGCCGTGGTGAGTCGGGTCGATGACCGTCACGGCTGCGTCCGCTCGCTCAGAACGAGAGCGGCGCGCCGGGGTGCAGCGGTGTGAGCACGGTGTCCTGGATGCTGGGGGACACGAACGTCTGCTCCCAGCCGCCACCGCCCTTGTGCGCGGGCACGAACTGCCGCCCGAACAGCGCCCGGTAGTCGGCGTCGTGACGGCTCAGCTCGTTCAGCTTGCGGTAGGTGTCGAAGCTGTCGAGGTGGATCATCCAGTGGATCCGGTCCTGCTGGCCGAAGGTCTCCTCGTAGAGGTAGACCGTCAGTTCGCCGCCGAGCGCCCGGTTGACCTCGGTCGCCCATGCGAAGGCGAACTCGCGGGCCTCGGTGCGGAAGCGGAACGCGGTCTGCGCCGTACGGATGATCGTCAGGCCGCTGTCCACGGAGCTGCGCATCAGGCTGTCGGACAACCCGGTCTGGTGGCGGGCCGGCGGCACGAACGTGTCCGACGGCTCGTCGTCGTGGTGGTGGTCGTCGTGGTCGTCGTGGTGATCGTCCAGGCCGTGCTGGGGGACGTACACGCGCTCCTGGAAGGAGCCCTCGACGAACATGCGCTCCCAGTTGCCGGCGCCCTCGGCGGCGGCGATCCGGTCGGCCTCGGTGATCTCCTTGAAGCGGCGGTCGTGGTCGGCTATCTCGAGGAAGCGGCTGTAGTCGTTGGGCTGCTTCATGTGGATCAGCCAGTGGAGCCGGTCGGCGGTGCCGAGAATCTCCTCGTGCACCACGATCGTTGCGACGCCCTCCACCACCTTGTTCAGGTGGCCCACCAGGTCCGTGGCGAACTGCCGCCCCTCGGCACGGAAGGCGTGATTGAGCTGGCCCGCACGGTGGATGATGAAGCCCGCGTTCCCCGAGTGCAGCAGGTCGGAGCCGGAGCCGAGAGGCCCGCTCTGCGCGGGAAGAAACGCGCCCTGGGCCGGGCTCGCCGCGTCGGTCATCGCTCAGTCTCCTTCGTCGCACTGATGAAAGGGCCTACGAGCCCCTGTAGTCCGACGCTAGGCAGCCTCACCCGGCGGCGCCGCTCACAATTGAGCGCGCTCCCGCCACGGTCGCGAAGAAACCCTCCAGGAGGCGGGCGACCTCGCGGGGCCGGTCGTACATCGAGTAGTGCGTGGCGCCGGCGAGCCGCTCGTGCCGGGCGTCGGGGAACCGGTCGGTGGCCAGGGCGAGCCGCTCGGGCGAGGCGATGCGGTCGAACTCGGCGCTCACGCACAGCACCGGCACGCGCACGTCGGCGGCGTGAGCCAGCGCGTCGTAGGACCAGTAGTCCAGGAGCTGGCGGGCGTAGGCGACCAGGACGGCGTCGGCCGAGAACGGGCGCAGCAACTCCTCGTCGAGCGCCCGGGCGGGCAGCGCCAGGACCTCGTCGGCATAGCGGTGCTCATCCAGGTCCTCCGCGACGTCCGCCGGCCGGCCGGTGAACAGGCTGCGCAGCCGGGCCGCGAGGGCGGGCCGGCCGGCCACGGAGCGGCACAGCTCCTCGAGATTGCGCTCGTAGGGGGTGTCCGGGTTCCGCCCGGCCGCATCGCCGGTGTGCCGCAGCGAGCCGTGCAGGAACACCATCGAGCGTACTGAGGCGGGCCGGCGGCGATGGAACTCCAGGGCCGTCTTCGGGCCGCTGCACCAGCACACCAGATGGCAGTCCCGCGCGCCCTCGGCGGAGAGCACCGCCGCCAGGTCGTCGGCCTGGTCGCGCAGGCGCATCGGCCGGGTGCCCGCCGTGGTGCCGCGCGGCGCCCAGGTCAGCACCCGGCGCGTGGGCGCGAGAGCCGACATCAGCGGATGCCACAGGGCGGTTCCCATGCCGAGGGCGTTGACCAGGACGACGGGCGGCTCGCCCTCTTCGCGGTGCCCGGCCGCCTCGTACGGCAGTACGCCGCCGAGCACCCCGACGCGCAGCGGCGTCGCGGTGCCGAGCCGCGCCACGTCCCGCTCGGCAGCCAGGTGCCGCTCGTGCTGGGCGCGGACCACGGCGGCCAGGTCGTCGGCCCGCGGCGCCCCGGCGCCGGTGCCGTCGGCAGCGGCGCCGGCGTGCTGGGCGCGGGCGGTCACGAGCCGGTCCACGGAGGTACAGTCCGCCGGGTCGGTGACCACTTCGACCGTCAGCTCATAGGCGTCGCCGAGCAGTCGGGCCAGTCGGTCGTGGTCGTCGTCGTAGCGGTCGAGCAGTTCGGCGGGCAGCCGCAGCGGCCGGTGCCCGAAGTAGTCGGGGCGCCGGGCCCGTACCTCGGTGGCCGTGTCGTGCACGGCGTCCAGAAGGGGCCGCAGTCGGCCGGCGCCGTCGTGCGCCGTGCGCACGCCCCTCTCGTCGTCCGTCATGGCGAGCGCTGCTCCTTCACGCGTACGTGCCGGGGCCCGCGGCCGGGGCGGCGCCGGAGCGCGCCACGGCCGCGGGCCGGGATCGGTGGCCGCGACCGGTCAGGCGGCCACCCACAGCGGCCGGACCTCGAGGGTCTCGGGGGTCGGCCACGTCTTGGCGATCTCCACCGCGGCCTCACGGTCCGCGGCCTCGACGATGATGTATCCGCCCAGCGTCTCGTCGCCGCCCGCGAAGGGGCCCTCGACCGCCTTCCGGGTGCCGTCGGCCTCCCGGCGGACCGTCACCGGAGCGATGGACTCGGTCTCGAACGCCTCACCGCCCACCAGGGCACCGGCCTGGGCCTGCTGCCCCATCCAGCCCTCGATCTGCTTGCGGAACGAGGTGCGGTCCTCCTGGATCTGCCGCCGGGACTCGGCGTTCTCGATGATGACGATCGCGAACTTCATTCGGTTCTCCCTGTCGCAATGTGCGAAAACCAAACTGGAATGGAGATTCCAGAATACGGGGGAATACTCGTATGGGCCCCGATTTGTGTCAAGTCGAGTGAACAGCCCAACTCGACTGTGACGCAGGGGAATTGGTACGCATGGCCGAATAGCTGACGTCGCCGGGACCGCCTTTGCCGTCCGTGTGTCGAATCGATCGAATTACATGCTCCCTTTGTGCCGACCGCGCGCTCATTCGTTTCGCCGCTGGGCGCGGCGCGTCTGCTCCGACGGTAAACGTGAGCAGGCGCATATTTCTCGCCTCCTGCTTGAGAAACACTCGAGAACCGGTGGAGAACCGAGCGCGCTCAGGACAGCTCGAGCACCTCGCCGCTCACTGCGTCCAGCACCCGCAGCGCCTCCATGGGGCAGGACTCCACCGCGTCCAGCACGTCCTCCTCCGCCGGGAACGGGCCGGCCGGCGGCACCGAACGTCCGTCGACCACCTGGAAGCGGTGCGGTGCGACACCGGCGCAGATGCCCGTGCCCATGCACGCCCCGTGGTCGGCTTCGACGCGCCACATGGTCTCTTGTTCCCCTGTCATGCCGGCTCCCCTCACCAAGCGATCGGCAGTCGCAGTGGGCCGCGGAACAGTCCACCGGTCTTCCATTCGACCTGATCGGCCGGCACAGCGAGTCGCAGCTGCGGAAAGCGCTCCAGGACCGCGCCGATCGCCACCCGCAGCTCCATCCGGGCGAGCTGGGCGCCGAGGCAGTAGTGCGCCCCGTGCCCGAACGCCAGATGGGGGTTCTTCTCCCGCGTGACGTCGAGCCGGTCCGGGTCGGTGAAGATTCGCGGATCGCGGTTGGCGTTCACTGCGGCGGCCACCACGCCCTCGCCCGCGCGCACCGTGCCACCGCTCAGCTCGACGTCCTCCGTCGCGATACGGGCGTTGCCGACGCCGTTGCCCAGCGGCACGAAGCGCAGCAGCTCCTCCACCGCGCGAGGCAGCAACTCCGGCTCCTTCCGCAGCAGGGACAGCTGGTCCTCATGGGTCAGCAACACATAGAGCATGTTCGCCAGTTGGTGGGCGGACGTCTCGTGTCCGGCGACGAGCAGCGTCACCCCGAACGTGATCAGCTCGTCCTCGGAAAGACGGTCGTCGTTGTCGCGGGCGGCCACCAGGACACTCAGGAGGTCGTCGTGCCGCGCCGCCCGGCGCGCCGCCACCAGGTCCGCGAGATAGGCGCGGATCGCGGCGTCGGCCGCCATCGCCTCCTCTTTGCTGTACGCCGTGGTCGACATGATCACTTCGGACCAGTGCTGGAACGTGCTCCGGTCCTCGTACGGCACGCCGAGCAGCCGGCAGATCACGGCGATGGTGAACGGCTCGGCCAGGTCCCGCACCACGTCGGCGGGCGGTCCCGAGCGCTCCACGTCGTCGAGGAGCCCTGCGAACAACTCCTCGAGCCAGGACTGCATCGCGCCCATCCGCCGCGCGGTGAACGCCTTGGACAGCAGCCGGCGCAGCCGTGTGTGCTCCGGCGGGTCGAGGCTGAGGATGGTGTCGCCACGGCGGGCCAGCGGAGTCGTCCGCGGAGTGTCCTCACCGATCTGCGCCCGGCTGAACCGGGGATCGGAGTTGGCGGTGCGCACGTCGTCGTACCGCGTCACCATCCACCCCTCGCCGCCGTACGGGAGCCGTACCCGGGCGAGCGGTTCGTTCTCTCTCAACTCCTCGAATTTCGGGTGGAGTTCGAGCCCTTCCACCTCCCCCTCGAAGGGGTAGGTGTGCACCCGCCTGGTAGCCGACATGAGTCCCACTCCTTCGCCGCGCATCGGGGCACCTCAGACGAGGACCTCCTCGCACGGGGAGCGTGACCCCTCTGCCGGGCAGGGCGCCGCTCACTCTTGAACACCGAGCCCACATCGGGCCCGGGCGGCGCGGGAGGCCCGCCGGTGCCCTCGGGGGATGGTGGGGGCGCCGGCGGGCGGATCGCGCTCCCCGAGGGCTCATGGCCGACGTGGGGGAGGCCACGACCCGAACCTCCCGCCCCGCGCTCGATGGGTGCTCGCGGCGTGGTGGAGAGCCGGCGCGCCCGGGGCCACCGTCCTCCGTCGCGCAACCGGTTTCGACCGGGCCGGTGACATCCCTGCGGGTGCGCGACGGGGCTGCGGCACGAGCGCCTCTCCACCAGTGGTGCGTAGCCTCCGGGGAGGTGTACGACCCTGCACCGCAACGCCTGTCCGCCGACGTGTCTGCCTGCACGCGCGGACTAGCACCGACAGGAGCCGACACGCGTATGTCCGTGGAAACCACCGCCCCGGGTGTGACGGGGACGGGTGACAAAGAGGTCCGTCGCCTGGACCGGGTGATCATCAGGTTCGCGGGGGACTCGGGTGACGGTATGCAGCTCACCGGTGACCGTTTCACCTCGGAGACGGCGTCGTTCGG
>NZ_JBIBEQ010000020.1:0-37232 GCF_042955215.1 Streptomyces sp. NPDC012466
GCTGGGAACGACGCGACGACATCCACGAAGCCTTCCTCGGCCTCGCCACCTGCCTGATCACCCACCGCCACGTCCAACGCCTTTGTTAGGACCTCGAAGCCAGCAGGATCGTCACCAGCCGCAAACGGTGGTGATCAGTCTTTGGACTGTGATCTTCCTGGGCTGGGCGGCTCGTACACTGACGAAAATGGAGGACCACACGGCCACCGGGATCAGTACACGTCCGGCGCCCGTCCTGCGGGAGTACGTCGACTCGTATGTCGGCTTCGACCTCCGCGGGCTCCCGACGGGCGTGCACTGCGGCCCTCCGAGCCGCGCGCTCACTGCGGTGATCAGCCTGTCAGATCCCTTGGAGGTGGCGGCGGGCGTTGACGACGGGTCACCGGTCACCCGATTCGGCAGCGTGGCCGGCGGTCTGATGTGCCGGTCCGTCGCGATTCACCACGACGGACGCCAGCAAGGTGTTCAGGTATCGCTGACACCGCTCGGGGCCCGGGCCATCTACGGCATGCCGTCCGCCGAGCTCGCCCACCGACTGGTCCCACTTGACGAGCTTCTCGGAGCGCTTGCCGTCGAGCTGGTCGACCGGCTCCGATCGGCGACAACATGGGCGGCGCGGTTCACCGCGCTGGACGAATTGCTCCTCCGAGCTGTCGGCCGTGGCGCCTGCGGCGACCATGTGCGCTGGGTGCGCCCCGAGGTAGCCGAGGCGTGGCGCCGCCTCGTCGCCGCGCGGGGTTGCGTCCAGGTTGGTGCGGTCGCCGCGGAACTCGGCTGGAGCCGTCGGTACCTCACCGAGCGGTTTCGCGGTGAGCTGGGCCTGTCGCCGAAGACCTTCGCCCGAGTCTTGCGCTTCGAGCACGCGCACGAACTGGCGGCGGCGCAGGACCCGCTCCCGTGGGGCGATGTGGCAACCGTCTCTGGCTATGCCGACCAGGCCCATCTCATTCGGGAGTGGCGCGAGTTCACGGGCCGATCGCCGACGGCCTGGCGTCGCGGCGAAGTCCTCCTCGGAGCCGGGTAGCCGCCAACCGTCTGCCCTTCGCGTCGGCTTCTCTTCCCTTTTCTTCAAGACCGCCCGATCGCTGTCGTGGACGATCGTCGGCATGAGACTCGTCAACCACGAACGCAATGCCATGGACCTGCGGACCACCCCCGTGCACCTCGGGCTGGGATCGAGAGCGCAACCCGTCGAGGGCTTCACCTGGGACCCGGAGGTGCTCCAGGCCTACAGCGCCGCGGTCGCGACAGACGGCGCCGAGGGCCGGATGGTGATGATCTTCGACGGCGACGGGCTCGGCGACCATTGGGAGAGCCACCCTGCAGGCGACGAACTGGTCGTTTGCCTCAGCGGGTCCGTGACGGTCACCCGCGACGTGGACGGGGTGCCCGACCACGTTCTGCTCGGGCCGGGCGAGGCCACCATCAACCCGGCCGGGGTATGGCACGTGGTCGACATGGAGGGGCCGACGTCCATCCTGGCCATCACTGCGACCCTCGGCACCGACCACCGTCCTCGGACCGACACCCGCCCGACCGAACGCGTCGGCACGCCCGACTGCCACCGCGCTTGAGACCGGCAGACTGGTGGACTGCTACGAACGAGCCGTCATCGATGAACGAGAGCTGACATGGGAGTTTTGACCGGACGCTAGGCCAGTTCAAAAACACTCACTCACCCCGCACCACACGTACCAAGTCGGGGTCGCTCCAGGTGATGTGGTCGGCGTAATCTGGAAGGACGCCTTGAAGTTCCACGAGGCCATCGACCAGTTGTTCGGCTACCTGACCCGCTACGACCGCTTCGCGGTGCTTCCGCTGTTCATCCACCCAGCGCAGCCGAAGCCGATTGTGGAGAGGCCACTCAGCTGCTGACCAACCATCCGCGCTGCGTCTCCGCGGCTGTCCCCGATGACAATGGCCGCCAGTACAGCTTCGTGCTGAGGTCCCCTTCATCGACGCCGTGGGATGTGGAGGTGGCCATGATTC
The DNA here is from genome assembly GCF_042955215.1 of Streptomyces sp. NPDC012466. Classification (NCBI taxonomy): domain Bacteria; kingdom Bacillati; phylum Actinomycetota; class Actinomycetes; order Kitasatosporales; family Streptomycetaceae; genus Streptomyces; species Streptomyces sp. NPDC012466. Next base: position 1,990 of record NZ_JBIBEQ010000020.1, read on the forward strand.
CCTTCGTGATCAGCTAGGCGGCTCTGCGCTGGGGGAACCGAGTGGTGGCACGTCCCGGACACCTGCGGGGAGGTGTCACCGCAGGTCAGCCCGCACGCTGACGCTTCTGCGTTCACTATGGTGGGCCACGGCAAGGCGGCACTGAGGAAGCAACTGGTGGAGCCCGCCCACGGATAGGCGAAGCGTCCGAGAGGACGACGGGCGCCGGCTGGTGATGTGGCGAACCGAGACCGTCCGCATGCAGGCGCGGTCCGGCCGGGATGTCACGTCTGTCTGGATGGATCTTGTGCTCGCAGGCATGCAGTTCCCCGCCGGTACCGTCCTCGGCGGCGAGGGAATCGTGTACGTGGTCGGCCGTGTCGATCTCCGCGGCACAGTCCGGGCGAACCCCACACCGGCCCCGGGCCGCCTCCTCGCGGAAGCCCACCCGGCTCACTGCGCAGCAATCCTGTCAGGAACGTGTCCTGCGTCACGCGGGACAAGCTGGTTGGGGAGCGGGGACACCGAGCCGAGAGCGTTGCACGGGGAGTTCCGGTGGCGAGGGGCCGGGACGTCGGCCGCCCGAACGGCAGCTCGCGTGCAGGGACTTCAGCACGGTCCGGTCATGGACATGCTGTTAGGCTTCGCCCACTCGCGTGGGGGGCGCGGCCGGGGGGCCGGGGGGAAACGCCAGAACGTCGCCGTTGTCCCGCCATGCCTTCTTCTTGCCTTCCAGGAGGAACGGTGGCCCGACTCGGCCGACACAGTCACAGACCGGTTCTTGATTCACGTTCAGCACGGCCCGGCCGAGGGTCGGCACGTACGGCGGCCGTCCTGGCGACGGCGCTGACGCTGAGCCTCCCGCTGGCCGCCCTGCCGCACTCGGCGGCAGCCGCGCCACAGCCGACGCCGGCGGCCGGCGAGTTCGTACTGCCCGCCGCCGCACGTGCCGTTCCCCGGGCCACACAGATCCTCAACGCGGGGACCAGTGGCTTCCTGTGGGCCCAGGAGGGCGACGACCGGCTCCTGTGGACGGAGTACACCACCGGTACCACAACCGCCCTGGAGCAGCGGCTTGACGTCCCGGTGCAGTACGACATCGACAGCGGCTACTTCCGCGAGGGCGCTTCCTTCCAGCCGGGCTACTACGGGGACGGTTCCGACACAGTCGCCCTCTACTCCAAGGACGACGCGCACGTCACCCTCCTCCGGGGTGCGGGCACCTCGGGCGGCACCGCCGTGGTGCCGGTGCCCGAGGGCCACACGTACCGCGGCACCTTCGGCGACACCGTTCTCACCAGTACCAGCGGCGTCGACGGAAACCCGAACGCCTACCAGCTCTCACGCGTGCGGGACGGGGGCGACGTCGTACGGACCCCCGTGCAGGGCCTGCCGGACGGGGCGTCCGACGTGGTGGTCGAGGACGGCGACGCGCGGTCCGTCATCGTCCGCTACGACCTCGCCGACGGCGAGGGGACCCAGCGGCACTGGGGCGTCATCGAGCTCTCCCTCGGCGTGTTCGGCCATCTGCCCGACCGGGTCGAGGGCGGGGACAACTGGGAGGTGACCGGCTTCCGGCTGGGCACCCACTCGATCCTGCGGCTGCGCGCCGGGCGCGGCAAGGCGGACCTGTACGACCGGGACAAGACATCCACCGCGCCCCGTACCTTCGACACGAGCTCCCTGACCTACCAGGCCGCGTACGGGATCGTCGGCGACAAGCTCCTCGGCCTCGAACCGGTGGCGCCCGGCGACAACAAGTACCGGGGCCAGCCGCTGTGGGCCCTCTCCTCCCGTGCCACGGACACCGACATGACCAAGGTCATGGACCCGGCCGCGCACGGACTCGTCCAGGCACCGGACGGCTCGATCCTGGTAGCGGGCGCCGCGCAGAACGTCGAGCAGGGTGACCTCGACTGGGGCGTGTACCAGGTCTACCGGGCCGGCGACGGCACGGTCATGCGCAAGCGTCTGACCGCCGTGCAGCCGATGCCGGCCCAGGTCCACGGCCTCTCGCTCGGCAGCGGCATCCTCACCACGGCCGGCAACAGCACGCTGTACGAACCGGGCACCATCATCGGCGCCTACCGCAGCACCTGGTTCACGACGAGCGGCACCCCGAGCATCGCCAAGGCGACCGTGGACGGCCTGGTCGGCGGGCGGGAAGGCGACTGTGACGCCGGTGCCACCCACTGCCTGCCGATGTTCGCCGACGGCACCGGCCGCCACGGCCGCCGCAACGCCACCGAATCCGGTCTGACCATGCTGCGCGCCAACGGCGCCAAGGACTGGGGCCCAACCCTCGACACGGGCGACTCCACCCCGCAGCTCAAGGGCCTCTCCGGGCGGTACGCGGTCGTCGACGGCGCCTCCTCCGGCACGCAGTACATCGGGGAGTTCGCCGACGGTGCCGCCGGCAAGGTGCTGCAGAAGCGGGACCGGGTCGCCGCCGCGGTCTGGGGCGACACGCTGTGGAGCGGCGCGGCCACGGGAGGGAAGGTCACGGCCACCCAACTCCCGTCGGGTACGGCCATGGAGTCCTTCACCACCCGCAACGGCTGCACGCCTTCCGACCTCCAGGCTGTCGGCCGCTGGGTGTACTGGACCTGTGTGGACTACTGGGGCGACGTGCAGGGCTCGGGCGTCTACGACCGTGCGGCCAAGCGGACCGCCACCGCCCCGGCGGGCCGGGTCCTCCTCGGCGACGGTTACCTCGTCGAGCGCGTCGGCGGCTCCCAGTCGGGCAGCGGGCTGAAACTCATCGACCTGCACAACGGACTTCCGTCGAGCGGCGATCACACGGAACTGCCCAGCCGCAAGCTGGCCGACTGGACCGACATCGGCCAGGACCAGCTCAGGGCCGGCCTGAACTGGACGGTGGACCGTTTCGGCGGCGGCGTCGCCTATGCCGACCGCGAGCAGCGCATCCACCTCGTACCGGCCGGCGTTCCCACGTCCGCGCTGGCGGCCATCGACTCCACGGTCACGTCAGGGGCGGCAAGCTGGTCCGGCAGCTGGTGGCTGTCGAAGCCCGCCGCCGCCTGGAAGGTGACCGTCCGCAACAAGGCGTCCGGCGCCACCGTACGGACCCTGTCAGGCTCCGAGGCCCGGGGCCTGCTGAAGGCCGCCTGGGACGGCAAGGACGCCTCGGGCCGCCCGGTCACCAACGGCACCTACACCTGGACTCTCACCGCCCAGCCCGCCGACGGTCAGGGCACCGCCCTCAGCCTCTCCGGCAGCGTCGCGGTGACGGCCGGGGCGGCGGCGCCCCGCGATCACGCGGGCAAGGACGGCGTCGGCGACGTCCTCACCCTCAACGCCTCGGGCGCCCTCACCATCCAGCGCGGTACCGGCACAGGCACGCTGTCCGGCAAGGTCACCGGCGCCGGCTGGCCCACCACCTCGCGATTCGTGCCGCTCGGCGACCTCAGTGGCGACCGCTGCAACGACGTCCTGGTCCGGCCGAGCAGCGGCGCCCTGCGCGCCTACCGCCCAGCGTGCGGAGCGGCGGTGACGCCCTCGACGCCGTACACCACGCTCTCCGCCTCCGGCTGGACCCAGTACGACGTGCTGACCGCACCCGGTGACCTGAGCGGTGACGGCCGCCCCGACCTGATCGCCCGCAACGCCTCGACCGGCACGGTCTACCTGTACAAGGGCACCGCCACGGGCACGTTGTCGGCGCGCGTGAAGCTGTACGACGACTGGAAGACGTACAAGAAGGTCGTCGGGGCCGGTGACCTCAACGGCGACGGCATCGGCGACCTACTCGCCCAGGACAAGTCGAACAACCTGTACCGGTACGACGGCACCGGCAGGGGCACGTTCATGACCCGCGTGAAGGTGTTCTCGAACTGGGGCGCTTCCTACAACGCGGTCATCGCGGTCGGTGACATCACCGGCGACGGCAGGACGGACCTCGTCTCGCGCGACACCGATGGCGACCTGTACCGCAACAGCGGTGACGGCAAGGGGTCGTTCAGCGGCCGCACGCAGATCGCGACGGGCTGGCAGGGGTACAAGGCCGTCATGTAGGGGATGACGTCCCTTTCCTGGCGACCGCTGCCGCGCCCGGGCGGCCCGGGAGTCACGCGGAAAGGCTGCGCCCACAGCTCCCGCGTGCGGGCCAGCACCGAGCCGGGGACTCACCACCGCGCAGGCGCTGCTTGACGCGGACCCCGTCCAGAACGACGAGGGATTGTCGACGAGGCCTTCGACATCCTGTGGACCGGCTGGGACGAAACAGAAGCGGTCGCCCACCCCAACCTCCCCGCTTCGCCTGGCGGCTGCTGCGCTCACGGGTGCTGCTGCGCGTCAGGCGCAGCCCGGCACGCAGCACATCTGGCGATTCACCAGCAGCTGGCCCAAGTCGTCGCCGTCGACGCCTCGCCCGCCCAGCACCTGAGGTCTGCGAGGCGCTGGGGCTGGCGACCGAGCCACGCATCGTCACCCCGGGGCGCCGGCCTGTGATGGAGCTTGCCGGGGTGCCGCATGAGCTGATCCGCTGGACGTCCCGGCGCAGCGACCAGATCGCCGCCTGCCTGGCAGAGCTGGAGCACGAGTACGTGACCGCCGTCGACGACGACGGTGAGCTGAAGTTCCTGCCCGTGGTCTCCGAGCGGGCCCGCGCCAAGTTGAACCAGGTCGCCACGAAGAGTACGCGCCCGCCGAAGCAAAAGGCCCGGCCCCTCGCTCAACTGCGCAAGGAGTGGAAGGAGAGCGCGCTCCGCACCTCCGAGGTGGCCGTCGACGTCATCAACTCCCTCCTCGAGTACGCGCGTGCCGCGGCTGCGGCGATCCGGGCCCGGGTCGCCGTCGTGGTCGACGTCGCCGCGACGGTGTTCGTGATGAACGACGGCGGCCGCTTCCACCGCCGGCACCTGCTTGCCGAAGCCCGCCGCTACCTCGCCCTCGTCCTGCGTGGCCGCCGCCGCGACCCCGGCCTGGACGACCGGATTGTGGCCGCCGCCATCTTCACCCACTGTCTGGACATCAGCGAGCCGACGACCGTGCGTGGCCTGGAGGCCGGCTACCGCCTCTACACCGCCCGGTGGGACCTGTCCGACCTCCCCGACCGGCGTCGCCCACCTACTCCCGTGTCCGGCCCGGATCGGCAGCCACCGGCCGATCCCGGCGAGCCGGCTGCGCCCCGGCCCCCGGGCCAGGACGCGGGGGAGTGGGAGATACCCCGCGTCCCGCTGCAGTACGAGCGGGCCGTCCTCGCCGGTGCGGTGGTGCGGGAGAAACTGCGCGCCGCCGCGGTGCGGGGCCGGGCGTACGACGTCGTCCACCAGCAGGCGGCGATGCCCGAGCAGCTGCTCGCGCCCCCGGCCGCTGAAGTCGAGCGCGACGACCAGGAGCCGGAGGCCGGACGCCGGGAGGCGATCGACATGACGGCGCTGCGGGCCTTGCGGGAGTCCCGCACTGACGTGGAAGCCCTCGATCTCACGGCCGACCGGCTGTGCCGCCTCCAAGACGCGTTCATCAAGGCGGCCGACGACTCCCGCATCCGCGCGGACCGCTACACCCCACGGGACGACGCCGATGGAGCGCACTCGGTGCGCCAAGACGACCAGCGGGCGCTCCGCCCGCATGAGCCCGGACCGCACCGCGGCCGGGAGGCCGGCCACTGAGCGGACCTGATGTCGCGCACCCGTTACCGTCGTGCGCACCGACGATGCGGTGGGCTCCACTCCACCGAGTGGAGCCCACCGGCCGGAGTGAGCCTTCGCCAACTTGAAGTAGCTGGTCAAAGGGCTGGTGGCCGGTCCCCGGGATGCTCGTGCTGATCGTGGGCGGGAGTCCGGGGAGAAGATCGTCTGACGGAGTCCCATCGGTGCTCTGACCTATGCGCCTGAGTTGCAAGCCACGGTCCATCTTGCTGGTCGGCGCATGACATCCTGACTCGGTGCTCCTGAACGATCCCGCAATCAGCGTCGACCTTCGTCCGGTGCGCTACCAGTTCGCCGAGGTCCGGGGCGACTCGTATGACGACAACTGGCTGATCATTGATGGCAAGGTGACGACTCCCGAGGGGAGCTGGTCTTTCGCCGATCCGTGTTTGCTCACGGATGAGGCTCGCCAGATAGCCGCGTGGCTGCGCGCGGTGGCCGCGGGAACGGTGGCCGTGACCGAACCTGATGCCGAAGGTGAGCTTTCGCCGGACATCTGGTTCATCGAACCGCTCGTGGCCTTCAGCCTCGCCGATCGGAGCGAGGGCGGGCGCGCGGTAATGCGGATTCATCTGTCCTTGGAGGCAGCGCCCCCGTGGCAACAGGGTGACGACCGGGCCGACATCTACCAGTACGTCGTGGAGGTCAGAATGGACGCTGCGGCGCTGCTTCACGCTGCTGACCAGTGGGACCTCGCCCTGGCTTCCTTCCCACCCCGCTGATCACTGTTCATGTGCCACAATCCGAAGCACGTTCTCGCAAGATCCACCTCAGCCCCGGGCCGGCCGCCTGACACTTCCAGTACGACCGATTTCTACTCGCAGTGGACCGGCAGTCTTCTACGATCCGGTGCATGCTGGATCCCGAGCTGCTGGAACGGATCACCGCGCGGCGCGCTGAACTGGACGAACTCGAAGAACAGCTGGCCAAACAGCTTGCAGGAGTGCGGGACGAGCGGGACGAACTCGCCGTCGCGAACGCGTCCTTGAACTTGAACGGATGACCTTGCAGCTCGCCGAGGAACGCGCCTCTGCCAGGCCGGTGCCCGCGCAGGTAGCTGGCCGGACGGTGATGTTGATCCCGCACCGAGAGCCGGGCACGGACGAAAGCATGCTCCCACCGGACTGCCAGCGCATCATCACCGCCGTCCGACAGGCCGCCGGACCGATCATGGCCCGCGAGGTCGGCGAGCTAGTGGGGGTGGACATCAGCGTGAAGGCCAAGCTGGAACCGCTCCGCAGCAAGCTGGTCAGACTCGTCGACCACGGCTGGCTGCGGAAACTGCCCGACGGCCGGTTCACCACCCGCCTGTGACCGGGAGCACCGCCACTCGGAGCGACTCCGAACGGGCGTACCGGGTCGCCCCCGGCGCCCGTTGGAATTGTGTGACGAATACCAGAAAGCGCGCCGAGGACACCTGCCCGCTTGCCTACCAGTGCCGCCTGCCGCTGTCTACGCACACGGTCAACCACCTCGCCGAGCTGCTGCGGCGTCATCTGAAGGCGATTCGGTCCAGGTGGCGGATCCTGCCGCCTGGGAAGATCGCGGTGATCGTCCTGACCGTACTGCGCCACGACCAGCGTCTGGCCGACATGGCTGGCGGAAACGACGTGTCCGAGTCCACCGTCCGCCGCTGGCGCGACGAGCTGATCGGGCTGCTCTCCGCCCAGGCGCCGCGCCTGGACCGCGCCCTGCGGAAGGTCACGAAGCAGGGCGGGAGGTGGTCCTGATCGACGGCACCCTCATCCGTACCCAGCGCCGCACCGGCAAGGCCGACCGGCGGAACTACTCCGGAAAGCACCGCAGCCACGGCCTGCACTTCCTCGCCCTGACTGACGAGAAGGGCCGCCTGATCTGGATATCCGCCGCCCGGCCCGGTCGCACCCACGACAACACCGCCGCCCGCCACGACCACATCCTGGCCCACTTGCGCGCCGCCGGCCTCGGAGCGTTGGCCGACCTCGGCTTCCGCGGCCTGGACAACGACCTGCTCGACCCCACGATCGTCACCGGCTACATCGCCACCCGCACCCACAAGCTCACTCGAGGCGAGAAGGAGGCCAACCGCGTGCTCGCCGTCGGACGGGCACCCGTCGAGCGCGGCTTCGCCCACCTCAAGAACTGGCGGATCCTCACCGAGCTCCGCATCGACCCCGCCCGCGCCACCCAGCTCCTGCGGGCCCTGCTCGTCCTGACGAACCTCGAAGTCAACCGCTGACGGACGATCTTCTGCGCGGACTCCCGCCCACGACCAGCACTTCGGCGTACGGGCGGAGGACCGGGTGATCGGTTGGCCAGGCGGCCCGGCCGCTCGGTGGCTGCCACCCGTTCGGGTGTCCTGGTGCGCGCCGCCGCCAGGCGCCGTACAGGCTCAGAGGTAGCTCTTGGCTGTCGGCGGTGCCGGAACGAAAGGACTCGTTATGGCGGTCCATGACAAAGTACGCACTATTGGGCGCAGCGGTCTGGAAGTGCTTGACGTTGCCGTGTCCAGGCAGTGCACAGTCGAGATCAAGGAACCCCGCGACACCGTCGCGCTCACTCGGCGCCTGAATGGGGCGAAGCTGGATGTGGTGGACGACCCCAACTTCGCAGGGCTCAAGTTCAGGCAGACCATTCCTTGGGGCAGCATTCGGGCTTCCGGGCCTGAAGGGTTGCGGATCTCCTACCGGGTGCGGACTGGGCGGGACGTGACGGGAGCCCCGGAGTTCTAAAGGAAGTAGGGGCGGCGTATCGGCTGACGAGGCCCGCCCCCGGGTGTCTACAGTCGGGGTATGAGCAGCATCCCCGATGCGCGGCCGGCCCGCCCATGGCGGCCGGAAGACGGGCCACGGCCCGAGGTGTTGACCTGGCCCGCCACCGACCGCCCGGCGCTACGGGGGATGTCGGCGGGAGAGTGCCGGTACGCGCCGGTCCGGACGCGGCAGAACTGGCGCGACGGCACGGTCCGCTACCAGGTTGAGGTCGACCTGCTCGGGGACGCCAGGGTCAGCACCCGCACGTACGAGTGGCCGCAGCACGGGGTTGCGGGTGGCGCGCCGGAGCGCCTCGGAGCCCACCAGGGGCGTCGACTAGGCCGTGTTTTGGAACTGGGGTCCGTGTCTCGCCTCGTGCCGTGATGATCTCGGTGTGGGGCGAGGGGATCTTTCAGATGACCAGTGGGCGGTGCTGGAGCCGTTGTTGCCGGTTGTGGTCTTGGGCAGACCGTCGATGCGCCGGCGGCGATTGATCGACGGGATCCGCCGGCGGGTTCGGACCGGTGCTCCGTGGCGGGATTTGCCGACGGGATACGGTCCCTGGCAGACGGTCCATGGGCTCTTTCGTCGCTGGCAGCGAAGTAGTGTCTGGTCATCGGTGCTGACCGGGCTGCAGGCCCGGGCGGACGCCGTGGGTCTGATTACCTGGGACGTGAACATCGACTCCACGATTTGCCGGGCCCACCAGCATGCGGCCGGTGCTCGGCGAGACGGCCAAGCCCAGAAGGAACCGCCGGGCGGCAACCAGGCCGAGCCTGACGACCACAGCCTGGGCCGGTCCAGCGGAGGCTGGACCACGAAGATTCACCTGGCCTGCGAACAGGGACAGAGGCCGTTATCGCTGCTGGTCACAGCCGGGCATCGGGGAGACAGCCCGCAGTTCACGGCCGTGCTGGAAGCCATCCGGGTTCCTCGCCTTGGACTGGGCCGGCCATGGGTCCGTCCGTTGCGAGTGCGGGGCGACAAGGCGTACTCGTCGCGCGAACCGCGCCTATCTGCGGCGGCGCGGGATCCGCTGCACGATCCCAGAACCTGCCGATCAGGCAGGCCACCGCAAGCGTCGGGGGATGTCTGGCGGGCGGCCTCCGGCCTTCGACCGTGAGGACTACAAGGCTCGGCACGCGGTCGAGTGCGGCATCAACCGGCTGAAGCGGAACCGGGCGGTGGCAACCCGGTTCGACAAACTCGCGGTCCGCTGTGAGACCACTGTGCTCGTCGCCGCGATCAACGAATGGCTGTGACCTGCCGGAAGTGTCGGTCCCACATGTCATTCTTGCCGCGATCAGTCAGCGGGTTGAGGGGAGCCAGGGCCGATGGGGGCTGCGTACTACCGGGCCGAGAGTGAGAACGGCCACCACATCGACGACCCGTCCGAGGACGCGCTGTTCATGCTGATCGAGGACCTCAACGACTCGGACAACACGTTCGCCGTCATCCAGCCCGATGACGACGACCCGGCCTGGTTCACCTCCGTCGCGGTCGTGGACGAAGGCGGCTACGAGGTCGTCCGGCGCGACACCACCCGCCGTGAGCATGACGTCGTCACCGAGACCAGCATCGATCGGATCGCCCGAGACCTCACCATCTGGATGGCCGCCCGCGACATTCCCGGACGACCCACCCAACACACCAGCAAGTTCAAAAACACGGCCTAGTACTGCAGCGGCAGTGCTGTGACCGCTGGGCTCAGGTCACGAGGACAATGCTGCTCGCTCGGATCCGGCCAGCAGTATGCAGAACTCATTGCCTTCCGGGTCGGCGAGAATCACCCAGCCCCAGCCGTCGGGCTTGCGGTGATCGGCGACCAGAGAGGCGCCCAGCTTCAGCAGCCGCTCAACCTCTGCGTCCCGTGAGGTATCCGGGCGCAGGCACAGATGGAGCCTGTTCTTGGCCGACTTCGGCTCTGGAACCTCGTTGAAGTGCAAGGCCGGGCCGCCGGGCAGCATGATCTCCGTCTCGTCGTCACCCGGAGAGTCCTCGGGATCCAGCGGGTGTCCGGTCACATCGCTCCAGAACCGCGCCAGTCGGTAGGCGTTTGCACAGTCGATCGCTATGTTCGTCACCGTTGAAGGCATGCGCGCGATCCTGTCGGAGCGGCGCCCCGCCCGCCACCGGAATATGGCCCCACCCGCGGACTGCAGCCGAGATTACGGGGGTCTATGGCCTCGGCGGCGGTAGTGGCTGAGACGGGCACGGTGTTGATGGCGGCGCCGCCGGCGTGACCAGCGCAGGATGTGACCGGCTTCGTGCCGGACGGCGTGAGCGAATCTGGTCAGCAGACGGCGGATCTCGTTCACACTCAGCGGGATCAGGTCGCGGCTGGGTCCCCCTTTTTTCGTGCTCAGTCGCGCGGGTGGCGGCCAGGTGGGCGGCGGCGACCATGGCCAGGGTGATGTGCCGGTACCAGGCCGGGTATTGGCGTACTTGGTAGTGGTCCAGGCCGGCCTTGTTCTTCGCGGCCTGGAAGCACTCCTCGATCGTCCAACGGGCGCCGGCGGCCCGCACGATCTCGGCCGGCGCCGTGCCTCTTGGGGCGTGGGTGAGGTAGTAGGCGCACTCACCGTCGGCGAGGCTGCGGCGGATCAGCAGGGCGTCTTCGAAGTCGTCGTCGCCCTCGCCGGGCAGCGGGACCAGGGCCCAGGCCTATTCGCGCAGGCCGTGGGCGCCCTCCCCGGCCGAGCGGATCTCCCAGGCGTCCTCCGGCAGGATCGCCGAGATAGTGCGGGCGTTCTGTCCGCGTGGCCCACATCAATGCTTGCAGGAGATCGCGAGCACGTAGCTCGGACGCTGCTCGGCCAGCCAGCCTCGCAGGACGGGGTCCTGGCCGTATACCTCGTCGCCGGTCACCCAGCGAAAGGGAAGCTTCGCGGCGAGGGCCCGCTCCAGCATCGCGCGGGCCAGGGCAGGCTTGGTGTGGAAGGTGACGTCATAGCCGATCTTCGCGTCCGCCCGGCGGGCCGGATCCTCGATCCAGGAGATGGGCAGGTACAGCTCGCGGTCGTCACCGCCCGTCCCCTGGTGGAGGCGTAGGCCAAGAACACGCCCAGCCGGCAGTTGTCGATCTTCCCGGAGGTGCCGGTGTATTGCCGTTGCACGCGGGCCGACCGGATGCCCTTCTTGATGAAGCCGGTCTCGTCCACGGCCAGCACGCCGTCCTCGGCACCGAGATGCTCCAGCACGAAGCCGCGGACCTCGTCGCGGACCGCGTCGGCGTCCCAGCCGTTGCATGCCGTCCGGACACAACTCGCCGGCCTGCTCGGCCAGCGTCCAGCCGTTCTTGCGCTCCAATGGCGCGAGCAGCCCGCGCAGATACTCCCTTGCCCGCCGACGCGGCTCGGACCTGCAGAAATGCCCGCCGATCCGAGCATTCAAAGCGTCCAGACCGGCCGCCCAGCGGTGCACCTCATGAACCGTGACGTCCCCACCCATGCACAGCTCAACGAGTAGCCAGACCGACCGTCACAGCAACTGCGGCTGCAGTATTAACGATCTCGGCAGCGGTTTCCGGCCGAGACCCCCGCAGGCGGTTTGAAATGAAGTGGCGTCGCTGGTGCCCTGTTGCTTGGATGCCCGGCGTGACTTCTGCTGCTTTTGACGATCATCCTGAGCAGGCATTGCTGGACCGGCTCGAGGAGTACTACGACGCGGTCCCGCGCCACGGCGCCCGAGTCGAGGACCACGGGCCGCTGACCCTGTTCGTGCGGGAGGGCCAGGGCTGGCCGTTCTACGCACGTCCCGCACGGGGATGGACCGGACCGCTGGAGGCCACCGACGTGCAGAAGGTCCGTGCCCGCCAACGGGAACTGGGGATCCCGGAGAGTTTCGAATGGGTCGCGGAGACTACGCCCACGCTACGGGCAGCAGTCGAGGAGTCGGGACTCGTGGTCCACGAACATCCGCTGATGACACTCGATCCCGGTACTCCAACAACTCCATTGGAGGAGTTGTCCGGCAACATAGCCGTGCGAATCGTAGGCGCGGACGATCCGATACTGCCCAGCGCCCTGGCCGTTCCTCACCTCGCCTTCGCCGAGCCTGGAACCCACGTCGGTCACGCGGGAGCACCACAACTGGCGGAAGCGATCGACGCCCGCGTCGCCGACGGATCGGTGGAACGCACGATCGTGCGTATCCGGGCAGGTCTAACAGCGGTCGCCGCAGCTGTCGAGCATGGATCAGCGCTGTCCGCAGGCCAGCACCAACCGCTCGCAGGAGTCAGCGAGATCGTCGGCGTCGGAACGCTCCCCGCAGCTCGCCGTCGCGGTCTCGCACTCGCAGTCACCGCGGCACTGGTGGCCGACGCCCGATCGCGGGGTGCGGCAACCGTCTTCCTGTCGGCAAGTGACGACGACGTTGCGCGGGTCTACGCCCGACTCGGCTTCCGCAAGATCGGTACGGCGCTGATCGCCGAACCTGCCGAATAGGTCGGCCCCGCCTACTTCGCAGTGGTGTTATTTCTCCCCGACATTTTCGGGCTCTGTGATCGACAAGTGGTGTTCAAACTCGGATACAGACGGTGTCCGTTTTCACCTACGAAGCCGGCCCCGGGAGCTCCGGCCGAACTCCTCGAGTAAGTCCAGCGCCGGTTAGGCCATGCCGGTGAGCGGGTCTCGCAGGCGCCAGGTGCAGGGTTGCGGGGGCCACGCGTGGTAGCGGCGGTTCCAGGACCGCCACGGCGCACGGCGCTCGCTGCTGTGGACCCGACCGGACCACCCAACAACGCTGAAGGTCTGGGCTGACCAGGGATTCGCCGGCCGCCTCGTCGGCTGGGCCGCCCACACGCTCAACCACATGGTGCCGATCGTCCGCAAAGAGCCAGGCCAGCGCGGCTTCAGATTCAGCGCTCACCTCCCACCGCCGCCTGGCCCGGGACTACGAGCACCACACCACCCACGCCGAAACCATGATCCGCTGGGCCCTGATCAGCGTGATAGTCCGTCGGCTCACTCGCGGGTGCCCGGCTCGTAGGCAGGGGTCTCGACCTTTGTGCCGCACTGCCCAGGGAGGGCGCGATAGGCGATCATCGCCACATGGAACGAGTCATAGATCTCGACGAAGTAGTTGCCGCAGTCGCTGCCCGCCAGCCCGCCTGGCAGGCAGCAGGACTGGCCGTCGGGCCTGTGACCTGGCGCGACGAAGCAGCTCCTTGGCCGCAGCGGCTCGAGACTGACAGATCCAAGGTGAGTGATCCCGACTCGATCGGCATCCATGTACGCAACTCGCACGAGGCCGAACTGCACGTTGTCCTCTACCGCGGCGGCTGGGCCGACGTCGACTACATCGCAAGCATCGACGACGCAGGCGTGATTCCTGCCCCGGCAATGACTTGCGCCCAGGCCTTCGGAGCCTTGCTCAACATGTGCATGGCGCGCGTCTTCGGCCCCCACGTCACCATCGAGTAGGGCGCGGTTCTCAAACGCTCTCTGAAAGGTCGTTTTCTCCCCACGTTTCATCCTGCAATGCGGATTTGATCCGGTGATGTCGGGTCACGCCGTGAGATGGTGTCTTCGCCTGTGAGGCGGCGGGCCATGAGATCGGTCATCGCCAGGTGGATCACGGCTTCGGAGCGGGCGGGCAGGGTTTCGTAGTCGCGGGCCAGGCGGCGGTGGAGCATGAGCCAGCAGTAGGTCCGCTCGACCGCCCACCGTTTCGGGGGTGAACCCCCTGGCCCCGGGGGCGCGGGCGGTGACCTCCAGGTCGATGCCGAGGGTGGCGGCATGTTCGATGAAGTGCTTGCGGTAGCCGCCGTCGACCCAGACCTTGCGGATCGTGGGGTGGGCGGCAGCGACCTGGTCGAGCAGCTGGGTGCCGGGCCACGGTGTCCTGGACGCTGGCAGCGGTGACCAGCACCGCGAGCAGGAGACCGATCGTGTCGGTCACGATGCTCCGCTTGCGGCCGACTATCTTCTTGCCCGCGTCCGTGCCCTGACTCGAGGCGGGGCCGCTGGTGGAGGTCTTGACGCTCTGTGCGTCGATGACGCAGGCCGACGGGCTCGCGTTCCGGCCCTCCTTCTGCCGCACCAACTCCCTCAGCAGACCGTTGAGCTGGGTGAACACGCCGTCCTTTTGCCACTTGCCGAAGTAGCCGTAGACCGACCGTCTCCCAGGGCGGGGCGTCGTGCGGCAGGTAGCGCCACTGCACCCCGGTGCGGTCCACGTACAAGATCGCGTCCATGATCTCGCGAAGGTCATGAACGGGCGGCCGCCCGAAGTCCAGGGCCCGGCCGCGGCGCTCGGAGCGCCAGGCCGCCAGGATCGGCCGGATCAACTCCCAGCGTGCATCGGACAGATCACTCGGATACGGAAGTCGCTCACTCATAATGTCGGCGTACCGCCCGGACGCGAGTGCGCCCAGGCGTGCGTCTTCGACGGTGGAAGCACGACCACGGAACGGGGCGTCGTGGAATGAGACAGGCGTTAGCCCCAACACGCCCCGGGCGTCACCCCACCAGGCCATCGCCGCGGCGGACGGCGGGCTGCGGCGGCTGACGCTCGGAGGGTGGCTTGTTGTGTATCGCCTGGTGAGTTGCAGCCCATCCACGTCGCCACGGCAGCCGAGCACCCGGCCGCGTCTTCCCCGGCCTCTCGTCTCGGCCGGTGGGAGGCTCCCCTTTACCGAGGCCGAGGAGCCCGGTCACGCCGTTCGACTCTTCCGCGACCGTTCCCTCACCGGCAGCGGTCCTGCCGGGTTGCTTGGCGCATCCCGGAGCGCCGTACGTGTCACCGCGATGCACCGATGCGGTCTTGACGGGTTCCGGCAGAGGGTAGAGAGCTTCTCATGGGGCCTCATCGCCGCCGTGAGTGCCGTCGGAACCCGCCCGTTCAGGACTCGGGACCGTCCTGCGGCCGAGCCCTCTTCCGCCATTCCGTGTACTCGCCTCTCAGCTCACTCACGCACCGATCAACCCGGCCCGGCCTGACTCTGCACCTGCTCCAAAACCTGTTTCGCGGAGCTCGCCCCCTTGAAGATGTCGACCCCATGCTGGTTGAGCAGTTGGTTGACCCGCTCCCAGTGTTTCGTCGTACGCAGCGGAGTCGACGTGGCGTTGGCGGCCTCGAGAACCTCTCGGGCACCGGCAAGGCGGGCGTTCTCGTACCACGCGTGCTGTGCCGACTCTCGTGACGGATAGGCACGTCCCACTCCGCCGAGCCACTCCAGTTGCTTCTTGGCCGTCATCAGCGTGATCGCCTCGAAAGCCCGGTCCGGGTCAGGGCAGGACTTGGAGATGCCGAACCCGGAACCGGCGGAGTACGTCCTGCTGCCGTCCGGGCCGGCGGGAATCGTGGCCAAGCCCACCTGGAAGCCGGCCTGGTTCTTCAGGTTCAGCAACGCCCACGGGCCGCTGGCGCCCATGGCCACGTTGCCGCTGAGGAACTCCCTCTCGGCGAACAGGGGGTCGGCCTCGGGCACGCGGGGGGCGACCTTCTTCCTGGCCGCCAGGTCGGCGTACCACTGCACGCCGTTGATCATGGCCGGCGTGGTCAGTCGCAGTTTGCCCGCCCCGTCGGCTGGCTGCGCCCCGGTCTTGGTCAGCACCATGGGAAGCATCCACACATCCTGAGGCGACGCGACGAACCCGTACCTCCGGTTCCCGGTCAGCTTACGGGCGGCCGACTCGAACTCGGTCAGAGTCCATCCCGGCTTGGGCTCCGGCACCCCTGCGTTCCGGAAAATGTCCTTGTTGTACGTGAGGATCACCGGGCCGACGTCGTACGGCAGCGCGTACTGCTTCCCGTCAGCACTCAGCCCCTCCATGACGGACTTGTCGAAGTCCGTCACATCGAACTTGTTCTTGGCGATCAGATCGTCGAGCGGCAGCATTCCCTGGGTGTAGCCCGTGGTGCGGAGCGACTGCATCGAGACGATGCAGGGCGCATCGCCGCTGCCGAAACGGGCGTCCAGCTTGGCGAAGTAGTCATCAAAGGACGAAGTTTCCAGCTTGATCGTGAGCTGCGGATCTTCGCGGGACACACGGTCCGCGAGTTCATGCCAGACCTGCTGTTCCTCACCGCCGCTGGCCCACATCGACCAGGTCAAAGGCTTCGAGCCGCCACCGTCGGCGCCGCACGCCATGATCAGCGTCCCGGCCAGTGCCAGGGCGACGGCTGCCCTCACTGCGATGCGCGGCCCTGTCATGACACATCCAGATGTTCCTCTTGATTACCGATATGAACGCATTATGGCATGGTGCAGGCTTGCACACCGGTCCCTGCTGCACCGTCCGGGTTGTGCACTGCCCAGCCCACCGGACTGCTGGGACCGCAGGCGGACCGGGTCGTTCAGTGAGGGCGCTTCGCGGTGACAACGAGCCCGAAGATCAGTCGTTGAGATCGGCAGGCCGGAGATGAGGCTCGCGGGCCACGTCGGCAGGCCGCGTCCCCTCGCCGCGCGGGGCAGTGAACACCTTGCCCAGCACCTGGGAAGTCTCGCGTGTGACGTCCGCTGCGAGGCTCCGACTTGCGGTAGCCGAGACGGCGCCCTGCGGCGCGTGGACGAGGACGTCCGCCCGCGGCGTGAGGAATGCGGCTGCGAACCTGTGCGCTTTCGCCTCGGCCTGTGGGCCGTGCGGTATCTACTCCTCACCGTGCAGGACGAGGTGTCCCAGTTCGTGGGCGGCGTCGAAATGTCGACGGTGACCTGCGAGAAGACCCGAGAGATGACGCAGAGTGCGGCTGGACAGTTCGATCCCGGACGGGCAGACAAGCACGCGAAAGCTCCTGGCGGACTGGTGATCTTGGTCGAGAACCCGTCTACCAGGAGCCTTCTTCATGCCCACCGCCCGGGCTGCCAGCCCAACCACCCATCAGGTTGGAAGAGGTTCAGTGAAGCTGCCACAGGTCCCGAAGCGAAACCGTCAGAGCCGGTGGCGCGGGGCGAGTCAACGCAGGCGCTCTTCCATGTGGACGTACCGGCAGTGACCGCCGCGGTCGGTGATCGTTCGCTGGGTATGAGCACTCGCCGGGTCACGGGAACACCTTTGGCGTCATCAGCGACCCGCACGGCTCCTTGCGTCCCAGCACAGCGATGGTCCCGTCCGCGCGCTGCGTCATGTCGCTCCAAGTGCCTGCGCCTGTGCGCCGACATGGCCGATCTGCGCGCTGTGCGCTGCAAAAACCCGGCATCACTAACTGATCGTTCAGAATGAAGTTCGTTGGGAAGCTTGGCGGTTGGGTGTTCTGTCGGCAGGACCTGTTGGGTGTCTGCTGATCTTGTGCCTGATGACGTGTGGGAGCGTGTGGCCCCGCTGTTGCCTGCTCGTCCGTCTCGGCGGCACCGGTATCCCGGGCGGTTGCCGGCGGATGACCGGGCCGCGCTGCGGGGCATCGTTTACGTGCTGTGCAAGAGCGTGAGCTGGCGGGATGTTCCGGCTGAACAGGTTGGCTGCAGCGGTGTGACGGCCTGGAGGCGTCTGCGGGACTGGACCGAGGCTGGTGTCTGGCCGCAGCTGCACGAGGTGCTGCTGGCCGAGCTGAGGGCCGCGGGCCTGCTGGACATGGACGACGCGGCCATCGACGCCTCCCATGTCAGGGCCCTCAAAGGGGGGCTCACACCGGACCTTCGCCGGTCGACCGGGCACGTCCGGGCAGCAAGCACCGCCTGATCACCGACCGCCACGGAACCCCCTTGGCTATCTCGCTCACCAGCGGAAACCGTCACGACATCACTCGGCTGATGCCATTGCTGGACGCGATACCGCGCATCCGCGGGGTCCGCGGGCGCCCGAGGCACCGGCGGGCCGGCTGTTCGGGGACCGCGGCTACGACTACGACAAGTATCGCCGCCTCCTGCGGGCCCGCGGCATCACACCGAAGATCGCCCGTAAGGGCACAACCCATGGCTCCGGTCTGGGCAGGACCCGCTGGGTCGTCGAGCGAACCGTCGCCTGGCTCCACCCGTTCAAGCGCCTCCGGATCCGCTACGAGATACGTGCCGACCTCCACCCTCGGCCTGCTTCAACTCGCTTGCAGCATCATCTGCTTGAGACGACTCCGAACCTCATTCTGAAACGATCAGTTAGGGCCCTGTCAGGCCCTGGCGACTCGGCGGCGCAAGCGGCACGAACGGCTACCTGGATGCGATGTGCTCCCAGATACGCAGGGAGTCTTCCAGTGGGTAGGGGGCGTCGGTGGGGAGTGTGTCCCAAATCCGGGTGGTGGGGCTGAAGTGTTCGGGGGCGAAGCGCGGCCAGCCGGGGTCGCCAGTGGCGGCAAAGGACGTCCAGGCCGTACGGATGCGCTCTGACAGGCCGGCGAAGTCGGGGGGCGGCGGGGAGCCGAGGAACCGGGCGGCCGGGCGAGTCGTGGAGTTGCCGAAGACGAACGGGATATCGATGCCGTGGGCGGCGCCCAGGGTGGGGCCGCGCCAGGTGAAGTCGTAGAGCCAGGTCCGTCCGCCCGCGCGGGCATGGGCCTCGGCGACCCAGGTGGTGGGCATACGGACGAGCGCGTCGGACAGCATCACTGTGAACAGGTCGGCGTCACTGATGCCGGGGTGGCTCTGCCGGTAGGCGGCGGCTGACTCCTTTTCCAGCCCGACCGCTTCGGCGACGATCGCCAGGTCGACTCCGGGCGGGAGCTGCGGTCCCTGGCCCCTGTATTCCTCGTGGGTGAACCCGCAGACCAGGTCCACGTCCCGGCCTGCGCCGGTCCGGAGCGCCGTCCAGGGTGGTCCGGTCACAAGGTCGCCGTCGATGACGGGGGCGAACGCGGTGAACCCCTGCCGGTCGCGCAGCGGCGCGTCCTGGACGGCAAGGATCGTCTCGGGCGGCAGTGCGGCGAACGCGTCCCAGGACGGCGCGACGCCGAGGGCTGCCGCGATCGTCTCGGTGACGGCCTCGGCCTCGGCGCCGGTGCGGATCCCGGAGGGGATGCTCTGGGTGATCGCGCGACGGAACAGGCCGCGCGCGGCGGGCGCGGCCATGAGCAGGGCGGTGGAGGCGGCACCGGCGGACTGGCCGAAGACGGTCACGTTAGCGGGGTCACCGCCGAACGCGGTGATGTTGTCCTGTACCCACTCCAGGGCGGCGATCTGATCGCGCAGCCCGCGGTTGTCCGCGACCCCGGACAGGTGCCCGAAGCCCTCGAAACCGACACGGTAGTTGAAGGTCACCACCACGGTCCCGGAGCCGGCCAGGGTGGCGGCGTCGTACTGCGGCATGCTCGAGGAACCGTGCTTCCACAGGCCGCCATAGATCCACACCATGACCGGCAGGCCCGCCCCGCCGATGTCCGGGCTCCATACGTTCAGCGTCAGGCAGTCCAGCCCGACGCCGGGCCGCCACGCCGGCGGAGCGGTGGGTGCCGGTGCCAGTTGCGGCGGAGCCGCGCCGAACCCGACGCAGTCGCGGACCCCGTCCCACGGCGCGGCCGGCGCCGGGGGCCGCAAGCGCAGCATCCCCTCAGGGGCTGCTGCGTAGGGCACTCCTTTGAACGCCGCGATGCCACCAGTAACGAGCCCCCGGACCCGGCCCGTCGTCGTCCTCGCAATCATCTCGCCCACCCGGCGGAGACGGTCGGGTCACACTGGGTCGCCATGGCGGGCTCCTGGGGCCTCGGGTACGGATGCAGGCAGTGCAGGGACTTCATCACGGGGCGTTGCCTTCTGCAGGTGGCTGGCGCAGGGGTGCGATTCCCGCGTGCACCAAGCGCAGGAACAACGCCTTCCGCTGCTGCAGCGACTGCGGGTCCGCGCTCGTCTTCTTCAGCCCGTCCGCGACCGCGAGGAGGAGAAGCGCGATGTCCTCGGCGGTCGCGTCGGAGGTCGAGAACTGCACTTCTCCCGCTGCCGCCGCGGTCTGCAGCGCGCCGGCGAGCCGGACGACCAGAGCCGCATGGGCCTCGCTGACGATGTCCCCGGCGACGTCGAGACTCGCATCAAGGACTTCCCCGCCGTGCACGCTCGACGAGATCTGCGCCAACAGTCCTCCGAAGTAGGCGGCCATCGCAGCATCGACTCGGGACAGCACGTCGCCCTGCTGGGCGAGAGCTGCATCTACCTCGTCGAGTGCCCGGGAGTGCGCCCGCCGGGACCCTGCCCGGAAGAGATCTTCCTTGCTGGGGAAATACAGGTACAGAGCAGCACGGGACATCCCGGCGGCACGGGCCACGTCCCGCATGGTGGTCTTGCCGTAGCCGTACTGACAGAAGGCGGTCAGCGCGGCATCGAGGATGTGTCCCGTTCGGTCGTCTGCCATGCTGTAATCCTGACGCAATGGACTCCCAGCGTCAATGAGTCCAATTTGGCTGGTCATCCGGGTTTCCACACCCGGCGCCTGGCCTAACAGCACGAGCTCGACCGCCTGGAACGCGTCGTCACCGCCCACGACCACACCGAAGAATCCCAAGGTGGCCACTGACCGCGACGCTGAACGCGACGCCATCACCGCAGCGGTGCAGCGGCTGCTCGACGGCCGTCCAACCGGTCCACTGGGGCGCTCGCCACGCTGCAACTCGCCGCCGAGGCAGGAGTCAAGCGCTGGGTCCTCACGCATTCGCCCGCCGAAAGTCCGAGGCGAACGCCATCCCGTCCGCGTTCCCACCTCTGCACGCCCGCGCAGTAGACGCCGAAGCCGCCGCCCGCGCACTGCGGGAGGACAACGACCGGCTCCGCGGGCACGTTGCCGTCTACGCCCAGGTCATCCACGAACTCCGCACCGAACTGGACCGGCGCACCGATACCAGCACCCAGCGCAGCCCCGTCCGGCCTGCCTACCAGCATCGCAACCGGTTGCTCGTCGGACACGGGCGCAGGCTGCCCCAACGGGGCACTCTCGACAGGTTCCACTGTCTCCAACTCCACGGCAGCGTAAGTCACTTGACGTCTCTCCCGTGATCGTCGGATCCACCGTTGGATTTACACTCCCCATCGCCTTGCCCGACGGCCCGGGCGGGGACCTCGCCGGACGCGCCCCCGGTAGCAGGCAGCGCTTCCATACCGGTCTTGTCCGATCTATTGACGGTGTTCCTGACCCACCTCTACCTTTCGTCCGCAGTTCCGCACAACGTTCGTAATTTCGAATGATGGCTGAGGTGAGTCGTTTGGACGAGCCGCCGCTGGAAGGACCACCCGTGCACCGCACCCTGCACCCTCGACGGTCGAGTCGTCGGTGGACGATCCTCGGGGCAGTCCTGCTGTCCCTCGTCACGTCCCTGTCCCTCGTCGTCACGCAGCCCACCGCCGCGGCCGACGGCAAGCCGTTCACCAACCCGGTCAAGACGCAGAAGGGCGCCGACCCCTGGCTGGAGTACCACAACGGCAACTACTACCTGGTGACGACCACGTTCACCAACAAGCTGCTCATGCGGAAGTCCCCCACCCTCGCCGGACTGAGCACCGCCCCGAGCGTGGAGATATGGTCGGACACCACCGCGGGCCGCAACGCCAACATCTGGGCGCCGGAAATCCACTTCCTCGACGGCAAGTGGTACCTGTACTACTCGGCCGCACAGGCCGACGCCACCTGCTGTGACACCCAGCGCACGCACGTGCTGGAGAGCTCCGGCAGCGACCCGATGGGCACGTACACGTACAAGAACATCCTCACCGACGACAGCCTCACCCCCGGCCCGGCCGCCGCCCAGGGCTGGCTGATCGACGCCAGTGTCCTCAAGCACGACAACAAGCTGTACCTACTGGGCAGCGGCAAGATCAACGGCAGTACGCAGAGCCTGGTCATCGCCCCGATGAGCAACCCGTACACGCTCAGCGGTCCCTTCACGATCATCTCCAGCCCCACCCTGAGCTGGGAGACCTCCGGTGGCCCGGTCAACGAGGGGCCAGAGCCGCTGTACCGCAACGGCCGCACCTTCCTCACCTTCTCCGCCAGCAGCTGCTCGACCGCCGACTACAAGCTGGGCCAGCTGGAGCTCACCGGCAGCGACCCGCTGAACCCCGCCTCCTGGACGAAGAAGCAGACCCCGGTCTTCCAGCGCAACGACGCCAACGGGGTCTACGGGCCGGGACACAACGGGTTCTTCACCTCGCCCGACGGCACCGAGAACTGGATCGTCTACCACGCCAACAGCGCGGCCAACGGCGGCTGCGGCAACGCCCGCACCACCCGCGCGCAGAAGTTCACGTGGAACGCCGACGGGACGCCCGATTTCGGCAACCCGGTCGCCACGGGGGTGACGCTGGCCGGCCCCTCGGGTGAGACCGTGACCACCCCCACCGCGTACACCATCGTCAACCGCAACAGCGGCAAGTGCCTCGACGTCGAGGGCGGCAACACCGCCGACGGCACCAACATCTTCCAGTGGAGCTGCACCGGCGGCGCCAACCAGAAGTGGCGCATCGAGGACATGGCCGACGACTCCAGCCGCCTGGTGAACGTGGCCACTGGCAAGGTCGCGGACGTCGCCGGCTGCTCTTCCGCCGACGGCACCGACATCCGGCAGTGGTCCTGGCTGAACAACAACTGCCAAAAGTTCCGCCTGATCTACACCGGCGGCGACTACGTCCGGATAGTCAATGCCGCCACCGGAAAGGTCGCGGACGTCGCCAACTGCGGTACCGGGAACGGCGTCGACGTACGGCAGTGGTCCTGGCTGAACAACAACTGCCAGCAGTGGCGGCTCGTGCCCACGACCGCCTGACCGTCCGACGGCCCCGGGGATACCGGGGCCGTCGGCCTAAGCACCAGTGATTGGGCTGCCGACATCCCCGTTGCGACCCCCTTCGACCATGCCCTGGCTGGAGTTGAGGATGAGGGAGGGCGGGATGGGCGGCGCGGACGCAGCCGGGGATCGAGGCGCGCTCACCGGTGTTGCGCGTCGGCGGAGCCGCCGGGCTGGGCCGCCGTCAGTGCGGCGGCGAGGTCAGGCGGGGGACGTCGGTGGGGGAGAGATCGGGGCGGGCGCGGTGCCAGCGTGCGGGATGCCGCCACCGGCCGGAGGCGTCACGGGCGACGTCGACGCCGACTTCCACCATCAGCTCGGGTTCCACCAGCGTGACGTTCAACTTTTCCTGGCTGTCTCACCCGGCGGGGAACGACCAGCCTGTCCACGGTTGACCGCGCCGCCCCGCAGCGAGCAGACCGGCGAACGCCGAACCTGCCGCCTGGGCGAGGGTGGTGGTGCGACCGACGTACTGAAAGCGGCCTCCGTCGTCATACCTGCCGAGCAGCAGCGTGCGGGGAACGGCCAGGGAACCGGTGATCGCGCCGACGATCGCCTCGCTCGTCTCGCGGACCTTGTATTTCTCCCATCCCCTCGCCGACGGGCGGTGGACATCGTTCAGTCTCTTGAAGACCACCCCCTCCATCCAACCGACGCCCACGTCAGCCACTCGCGCGCGACATCGGCCTCGGTGGTCGACGGGCACAGCGTCAACGGCGCCGACAGCTGGCGCGTGGCGAACACGGACTCCAGCGCGGCCCTGCGCCGCCGGTACGGCCACCCGGTCGTGTCCGTCCCCGACAGCCGCAGCAGATCGAACGCGACGAAGTCGGCCGGCCACTCCTCCGCCGCCCGGGCCGCACCGACACCACGCCGGGCAAGCCGGTTCTGCAACCGCTCGAGCGCGAGGCGGCCCGCGGCGTCCCATACGGCCAGTTCGCCGTTTAGTGGGCTACCACGTCTGTCTCATCAACGGTCTTCACTCGACGGCAGATCACCAGCGTGAGTGGTTCAGAGGTGAGGGGAAGGCCCTCGTGCCTCAGCTCCGGGATGGTTACTGACTTCGGCTCGTCAGGTTGAATCATCGCGAAGTCCCTGAAGGCCTTCGGGTGGTGGCTGTATTCCGTGGTGTGTGAGGTATGCGGATGGGGGTGGGCTGACCGCTGCGGGACGTCGGCGCCGGGAGTCGGTACGGCTGCAGGCGGCTGAGTTGGTCGAGCGGGGGAGCAAGCCGTCGGAGGGGCACGGCGCCTGCGGGTGAGCTTGAAGTCGGCCTATCGGTGGCGGCAGTTGTGGCGGGACGGCAGCGTGCAGGCTCTGGCCTCCCGTGGCCCGAGCGGATCACGGTGTCGTCTGTCCCCGCGTTGTCCGGAGAAGCTGGCCGGGTATTTGGAGTAAGGGTTGGCCGCGCATGGCTGGGTGGAGGACCAGGTGTGGACCGCGGCGAGGAGCGTACCGGGCTGGCGGAGTTCTCGCCGGAGAGGTTATGCAGGAGGAAAACTGTACCCACAGGCAGCGGCGATAACAGACAACTGGCCGGCAACCATCGTCATGTTGCTCCTCGGAGGCGCTGTCATCGCATTCTTCCTGATCAAGGGGATGAAGAGGTAGACACAACTCGCACGTTGCGTCTGCCGCCCCTGCTGCGCGGGGCGGCAGACGCGCAGCCGCGGCTGGTTCCAGCCGCTTGACGCAGCAGAGGACCGCAGATGTCCTCGCGCTGGCGGACGAAGTCGGCACAAAGGCCAGCACCTACGCCTGCCGTCCCGGCGGCGTTCGGCGTGCTGTCGGAGCTGCGCTCCCGGTACGGCGACGGCGCGGACCGGGCCGAACCCGCGCGGCCGAAGGAGATCGCCGGAACGGCGGGATGACCCCCGGGGCCCGCCGCCCGCCAAAGGGGAGGAACCCCAGCCGACGTGCGGCTGGGGTTCCACTGGGTTGTGCGTGTCGGGCGGGTCAGCGCTGCAGCGTGAGGAGACCCGGCCGGTACGGCCACTTCAAGTAGTCGGTGCCGCTCACGGTGGCGCCCCTGCCCTGGTAGAGAAACTGCAGGTTGCAGGGGTCGATGGTCTTGGTCTGGTCGGGGTTGTTGCGGACCAGGTCACCGTGGCTGATGTCGTTGGTCCAGGTGGCACCGCTGTTGGCCTTACCCGCGAAGGGGCTGCTCTCGCTGCCGGCCTGCACGGTCCACGGACCGTTCAGGCTGGAGGCGGTGAACGAGCGGAAGTAGCGCCCGTTCGCACCCTTCGCCTCGACGATCATGAGGTACTGGTTCTGGCCCTGGACCTTGTAGACCTCCGGCGCCTCGAACACCCTGTCCTCGGTGTCGCTCAGGACCGTCGTGTACGACGAGCCGAAGTTACTGGGGAAGTTCCCGATCGGCATGCTCGCCTTGTAGATCTTGCCGTTGTCACCGGCGAAGAACAGGTACATGTTCTGGTCGTCGGCGATCAGCGTCTGGTCGATCGGGCCGGTGCCGGAGTTGTCGGTGCTGGGCAGGGTGCCGGTGAACAGCGGCTGCGGCGCGGACCAGCTGTTGGGGTTGGTGGGGTCGGTCGATGTGCGGTAGTTGAAGGGCCAGCCGCCGGCCCACTGGGAGGCCATCACCCAGATGTTCTTGGGCGCGAAGTAGAACAGCGTGGGCGCCACCGCGCCCTGGCTCATGGCGGTCTGGGGGGCCGTCGCCATGTCCGACCAGTTCGTGAAGGCACCGAAGCCCATCGAGCGCCAGTTGCTGCCGTCGGAGTAGGTCCCGTAGACCAGGTGCTTGCCGTTGTGCGTCACGGTGGTGAAGTCCTTCAGCGCGTACCACCCGTTCGCCGGCTGCGCCAGCGCGCCGGTCGAGGTCCACCGATACGTCGACGGCAGAGAACACGTGGTGCCCGACGCGGACAGGCCGGACCACTTCTGGTTGCTGCCGCCGTTGCACGTCGCGATCTCCACCGCAGTACCGTTGGCGGTACCGGCACCCACGACGCTCAGGCACAGCCCTGACTCCACGCCGACGACCGTGCCATCGGCGTTCACTCGCCACTGCTGGTTCGTACCGCCGTTGCAGTCCCAGATCACCGGCCGGGTTCCGGACGTGGTGGCGTGGCCAGGGACGTCCAGACACTTGTTGCCGTACACAGTCAGCTGGTTGCTGTCCGTCAGCGTCCACTGCTGGTTGTTCCCGCCCCAGCAGTCCCAGATCTGGGTGCTGGTGCCATTGGTCTGACTGGCGCCCGGCACGTCGAGGCACCGGTTGGAGCCGACGCCGCGCAGGGCGCCACTACTGGCTGCCTGGGCGGTCGGACTGGCGACCAGCAGCGCCGCCAGCGAGACCAGGGTCGCGGTCGCGGCGGTGAGCACCGCGGACGGACGTCTGCGGCTGAAGCTGAGTCTGTGCATGGGGACCTCGTTTTCTGAGTGCGCGGCTCTGCCGGCCCCTCGGAGGCTGTGCGAATGGTGGTGCGGCACGACTTCGCATATGTTCGCTATTTCGAACGTAGATCGAAGTATCGAGCAAGTGGATAATAAAGATCCGGCCACCGGCGTCAATACTTCTCACGGAATTCACGAGCCGGAAGAGTCACGAGCCGGAAGAAGGCCTAGTACTGCAACGGTGCTTGTTCTGATTGCCGGGCGGCTTTCAGGGGCTGTGTCCGCGTCGTTTGTAGTGGCTGATGCGGGCCTGGTGCTGGGGTCGTCGGCGCCAGTTGGACCAGTGCAAGATGTGGTCGACCGGGGTGGGGCGGCGGTCGGTGAGGCGGGTGATCAGGCGTCGGATCTCGGCGAGGCTGAGGTGGATGAGCCGGGAGGATCCGTTTCTGCATTGTCCGTGTCCCGATGTCGGGCCCGCAGGACCGGTCAGGCAGGCGTGGGCGGCCATGGCCAGGGTCATGTGGCGGTGCCAGTTGGGGTAGCGGCGGACCTGGTAGTCGTCTAGGCCGCACTCCTGCTTCGCGGTCTGGAAGCGTTCCTCAACTGCCCACCGGCTGCCCGCGATGCGGATCAGCTCGTCCAGCGGCGTGGCGGCGGGGCAGTAGGCGATGTAGTAGGAGATCTCCTCGGGCCTGCTCACGCTGCGGCGGGCGAGGACCCAGTGCCGGCGGTCCTCGCGGTGCCAGGGCCGCACCTCGACGCGCGCCCAGTCGAAGATCCGCTGGCCATGGGCTCCTTCACCGCAGGAACGGCGTTTCCATTTCTGCCGCGGCAGGCCGGGAAACAGCTCGTGCACGGGATGGTCGATGGACCAGCGGGTGACGACGGTGTCGTGCCGGGTGGTGGCCATGACGTGCAAGACGTCCGATCGCCTCGTTCGTCGGCAGCGCCCACCGGGTCTGGCTGGACCCGATGCGCGAGAGCTACCTCGCCAGCGGTCTCACCCTGAGCGATCGCAGCACACGCATGCGGTTCGCCAAGTCCAAGCTCTCCGAACTTCTGCGCGGTGTCGGTCTCTACCCCCGCTGGTAAATCGTCTACCTCCTGGCCACCGAGCTGGGCATGCCGAACTGGCCCCTGTACCGGCTGTGGTGCCAGGCCGCGCTCGAAGCCCACAGGAGCAGCGAGTGGGTCGACGACTGCACCGAACGGACCCCCATCCTGACCGCCACCCACACGGCCCCACCTTGGATCACCGCGCGTTCCGCGAACTCGTGGAACTGGACTACCTCCTCTGCGCCCAGGTCTTCCTCGACGGCGACCGGCGTGACGCCGCTGTGGCCAACACCTTCGACATCCTCTGGCTGTCCTGGGACGACGCCCTATCCAGCCAGGACACCCGCCGCTACGCCTGGAACGTCCTGTGCGCCACGGTCATGGCCAGCACCCCGCTCCGAGACGGACGGCCCGAACTGGGGATGGGCGCCTTCGACACCGCCGCCCTTCAGTCCCTCGCCGACCCGGCCGACCGCATCGACCAGATCGCCGAGAGCCTGAAGCTGTTCGCGGCCATGAGCCGCCTGCCCGGCAGCCAGCTCGATGTCATGGTGCTGCGCCGGCTGTGGAATAGCCCGCCCGAGACCGTCTCCGCCCTCTTGGGCGTGCCGCTGGCCGCCATCCGCTCAGACGAGCGTCACGCCACCCGCTTCCTGGAGAGCGTCCTGTGCCCGCCGCCCGCGACCGAAGGGAACACCCCGTGACCGGCATCGAAGAACTCCTCTCCAGAGCCGTGCTCGTCCGCGAGCACACCCTGCCGCGCGACATCGTCCACTCGACCGCCTCATCGTCCACGCCTGATGCCGACTCCGCCGCCCACAGCTCCCCGGACGGCAGCCGCCACGCGGCGGCTGCGGACCTGCGTACTCTGTGCGAAACGCTCGTCTCGCACACCCCACCGGGCACCGTAGCCAAATTCGTCACCGACCAAGTCCCCGAACCCCGTGCCGCCCTGGTCCTCGCGTGTGTCCTGCAGCTGACCGACACCGACGAAGGCGCCCGCTTCTGGTGGCAGTACGCCGCCGGCGCCGGGCAAGCAGCCGCTGCCTACTGCCTCTACCTCCACCACCTGGCACTGGGGGAGGGGGACACCGCCGACTTCTGGCACCGGCAGACCGACGACGTTCAGCCCCCACCCCAACCCCCAGCGTTCGACGACGGCGGCACCTGGCACCCGGCACCACACCGCATCACCAGCACGACCACCACCCACTTCATGCGGGCCCTTGGCCACCTCGCCAAGCAGACGGTCCGCTCCCGGCCTGCCGGAGTCAGCAAACTCACGGCCTGCATCCCCACGGCCGTCACGGCCGGCTACCTCCGTGAGCCAGACACCGAGCTCCCGCTGCCCGGCCACGAGTTCGCCCGCCGCATCAACAGCCTCCTTGCCGCAGCCGACCACCCCTCCATCTGGGACAGCCGCCCCAGCCGCCCCGCCCCCGGTCCGTTCACATCCCCGGACACCAGAGCGGTCGACCGTGAGCACAGGCAGACGACCCCCGAGCAGATGGGCACCACGAAACGCTGAACATCACAAAGGGCACCTCGGACGGCCACAGCGCGAGCCCCGGAGAAGAAGCCGCCCCTGGGCCAGGTACTTCAGGTCTCTTCCCTCACGCTCGACCTGTCGGACTACTCGATTTCAGGCCGCCAGGATGTCTCGCAACTCGCGTACGGCGTACTCGCGGTGGTGCTGGGCGGGGATCGCCTCGTACAGGGCCAGAGCGCGGCGGCGGACCAGGCCGGTGCGGTAGTCCGCGGGCAGCGTTGTCAGGGCGTTGACCGTACGACGGCACGCCGGTCGGCCCGCTGCTCGGCGATGGTGTTGGTGTAGGTCACGCCGGGTGACGCGGGCACGGCGGCGGGGGCGGTACCGGCCGAGACGCAGGTGACGGTCGCGGCGGCCGAGCCGGAGATCAAGCCGAGGACCGTGCGGCGGGTGAACTCAGGTCTCACGGAGGACTCCCTCTGGTGCTGGCGGGGCGGAGGTTGCACCCGCTCCACGCAACGTCCCTTCCATAGACGGCATGAGACGACAGAACTCATCGCGTGTTGCCAAGCTCACCCTTCACGACCGTCGGGGGCGAAGAGCCTGGCAGCGCAGGGCGCGGTCCCTGTTGACAACTGCCGTCACTCCCTTCCATCATCATTCCACTAATCGAGTAGTGGAATGATGATGGAAGGGAGTGGTGGCCGTGGAATACCGCATCGACAGGCGGAGCGGGGTCCCCGCCTTCCAGCAGATCGTGCAGCAGACCAAGCAGGCCCTGCGGCTGGGCGTATTGGTGCCGGGTGACCGGCTGCCCACCGCCAAGGAGGTCTCCGAGACGAGCGCGGTCAACCCGAACACCGCCCTCAAGGCGTACCGCGAGCTGGAGCGCGAGGGCCTGGTCGAACCGCGACCGGGCCTGGGCACCTTCGTTCGTCGCACGCTGGGCCGGCCCGAGACGGGCACCGACTCGCCGCTGTACGGGGAGCTGGTGGCGTGGATGTCGAAGGCGGCCGGGGCCGGTCTGGAGCAGGAGGACGTGGCCGCGCTGGTCGCGTCGGCGCTGGTGCAGCAGTACGCCCCCGGGACCACGGCGGTCACGGGGGTCAGGACAACTAGGAGCACAGGTGAGTGACGTCATGTACGCGGGGGAGCCGGCGCTCGAGGCGCATGGACTGGGGATGCGCTACCGGCGGGGCTGGGCGCTGCGGGACTGCACCTTCCGGCTTCCGGCGGGCAGGATCTGTGGGCTGGTCGGCCCCAATGGGGCGGGCAAGACCACGCTGCTGAACCTCGCGGCCCACGTCCTGAAGCCGACGCAGGGCTCGCTCAGTCTGTTCGGCGAGGCGCCGGGCTCGGTGGAGTCCGTTCGGCGTACGGCCTTCCTCGCGCAGGACAAGCCGCTGTTCCGGCGCTTCACCGTGGCGGAGACCCTGCGGCTGGGGCGGGAGCTGAACCCCGGCTGGGACCAGCGCGCCGCCGAGGACATCGTCCGCGCGGGCAATGTGCCCTTCGACGCGAAGATCGGCACCCTCTCCGGCGGCCAGCGCACCCGCGTCGCGGTCGCCCTCGCCTTCGGCAAGCGCCCCGACCTGCTGCTGCTCGACGAGCCGATGTCGGACCTCGACCCGGTCGTGCGCCACGAACTCATGGGCACCCTCCTCGCCGAGGCCGGCGAGCGCGGCACCACCGTGGTGATGTCCACCCACGTCCTCGCCGAACTGGAGAACGTGTGCGACTTCCTCGTCGTCGTCTCCGGCGGCGGAGTGCGCCTCGCTGGTGATGTGGACGAGCTGATGACCATGCACACCGTGGTCACCGGGGTCAGGGAGGGCGAGGGCCTGCCCGCCGGCCTCGGATATCACACCCTCGTCGAGTCCCGGACCAGCGGACGGCAGTTCACCGCGCTGATCCGCCCGGAGGGCCCGGCCACCGGTCCCTGGGAGGTGGCCGCCCCGAGCATGGAGGAACTCCTGCTCGCCTATCTCCGCTCACCCGACGCACCACCGCTGATCACGCCCACCGCCCAGGTCCAGGGCCAGGCGTTCGGCACCGGGACGGTGGCGGCATGAGCACCTTCACCAACCCCTCGACCGACGGCAGGAACGGGACGGCGAACCGGACGATGAACGGGACGATGAACGCAACCAAGAACGGACTCAGGCACGGGGCCGGGAACACGAGCACCACGAAGGGCACCCGGCGCCCCCGCCTCAGCGGTATGACGTGGCTGGTCTGGCGCCAGCACCGGGCCGCGTTCTGGACCATCATCGCCGCCACCGTGCTCTGCGCGGCCTGGATGATCTACCAGCGCGCCCAGATGATGGACTTCCTCAACGCCTACGGCTTTCCCACCAAGAACCTCGACGACGCGGGAAAGCAGTTCGACCCCTACGCCGGCGCGTTCACTTCCGTCACCACCGGCCTCACGGCGATACCCGTCATACTCGGTGTCCTCCTCGGCGCCCCGCTGCTCGCGAGCGATTTGGAGAACGGCACGGCCAAGCTGATCGCCGCCCAGTCCATGAGCCGCAACCGCTGGCTCGCCACGAAGCTGGGGCTGGCCGGGCTGGTGGTGACGGTGACCACGGTCACGCTGTCGGCGGTGTTCGCCTGGTGGTGGAACCCCATCAAGCTCCATTACGCGGACATCGACTGGACCACCAGGGAGTTCTTCAACACCACGGGCCCGGCGCCCGTCGCCCTCACCCTCCTCTCCGTGTTCGGCGGGGTGCTGATCGGTGTGATCCTGCGCCGCACGCTGGCGGCCATGGTCGTGACCCTCGGATTCACCGTCGCCCTCCAGGCCGTCTGGGGCTACTTCAAGCTGTCGCTCGGCGACATCGTCACAGCCACCAGCAAGCCCATCAGCCCCGGCGGCCGGATCACATTTCCGGAGGTGCCCCGCACCGCGCACGTGCTCGACGCCTCGTATGTCAGCGGCAGCGGGAAACTCTTCGACTTGACCACGTGTACGGACACGCTGTCGGAGGAGGCGACCACGTCGTGCATGAAGAAAGCGGACATCGTCGGCGCGTCGATCGACTACATCCCCATCTCACAGATGAGCAGTATGCAGTGGTTCGGAGCATCGATTCTGTTCGCCCTGACCGCCGGCATCGTGGCCTTCCTCTTCATCTGGGGACGTAAGCGGCTCGTCTGAACAGCCATTCACACCCCCACGGGGGCACTCCCTCTCCGCAACCCCGCCGAAGGAGGTGAGCGGCTTCGACGCCCCCGCTCACCTCGCGACCCTCACCGCGGCCCCGACACCCCGGTGACGACCCCGTCGAACAGGCCGCGGACGTGCTGTTCACAACTGCGACAGTACCTTCACCAGGCTCCCACCTGCCGCACGATGCCCATCAGTGCCAAACAGTCCCAGGAGTAAATATGCGCACCCGTACAGCCATCACAGCCGTCCTGCTCGCCCTCGCCGCTACGACAGCCGCCTGCAGCAGCAGCAGCGACAAGCCCGACCTCGCCGCCTGCAAGGCCGCCATGGAGAAGCAGTTCAAGGACGCCAAGAACAGCGAACAAGGCAAGCGCCCCGACGCATGCGACGGCGTCGACGCCAAGACCATGAGCCAGTACACCCAGGAGATCTTCGACGACCAGACGACCAAGTAAGTCGAGGACCTGGAGACCTAGACGCCGGCTTGAGACGGATCCGCCGGAGTCGTCAGCGCCTGGGATGGGACTTTAGGACGGCGAGGAGCGTTGGACCCCACGGTCATGGTCAGGGTCTGGTCCGCGTCAACAGCGTCGGCGTCGGGCGCCTGGCGCAGGTCCAGGAAGAAGCGCAGCCGAACACCGGGCTCGCCGGGCTTCCGGGTCGTACGCTCGTCCGGGGCGATCGCGCACAGCGTGGCGAGTAATTCCTGCACGGGGAGAGCGGTCCGGTCGTCGTGTGCTGCAACTTCCACCACAGCCAGCCCGGGCTCGGCGACATGCGCTTCGTTGATCGGCCTCATACACGGCACTGGGATTGCGTGAAGAGCCGATCTGCGAGGAAAGTCCGAACGGCGGGTCCGCCAGAGACCGGCGTAGCACTAGAGGCGGTTCCGCCTACGCCACAGGGGCGAAGCCGGACACGACACAGAACCGCTGGTTTCCCCAGTCCGGCCATTCCTGCGGGGTCGGCCGGGACTGCCGTTCACGCTTAGTGGTCCTAACAAAGGCGTTGGACGTGGCGGTGGGTGATCAGGCAGGTGGCGAGGCCGAGGAAGGCTTCGTGGATGTCGTCGCGTCGTTCCCAGCGGATCCGCAGTCGGCGGAAGCCGTGCAGCCAGGCGATGGTGCGCTCGACCACCCAGCGGAAGACGCCCAGGCCCGAGCCGTGTTCCTGGCCTCGTTCGGCGATCACGGGGGTGATGCCTCGCGCCCGGACAAGGCGCCGGTACTTGTCGTGGTCGTAGCCCCGGTCAGCGAGCAGGGCATCAGGACGCCGACGTGGGCGGCCGACGACACCGGCGACCGTCGGGACCTTATCGAGCAAGGGCAGGAGTTGGGTGACGTCGTTGCGGTTGCCGCCGGTCAGCGACACCGCGAGCGGGATGCCCTGGCCGTCGGTGAGGACGTGGTGCTTGCTGCCCGGACGTGCGCGGTCGACCGGGCTGGGACCGCTTTTGGGCCTCTGCGGGCCGCCCGGACGTGAGAGGAGTCGATCACCGCCCGCGACCAGTCGAGCTTCTTCGCCACCCGCAGCTTCTTCAGCAGCACCAGGTGCAGCTGGTCCCAGACGCCGGCCTCGTTCCAGGCGGCCAGGCGCCGCCAGCACGTCATCCCCGAGCCGAAGCCCAGCTCCTGTGGCAGGTACTCCCACTGGATGCCGGTGTGCAGCACGAACAGGATCCCGCACAAGGCCTGCCGGTCAGGGACCCGCGGCCTGCCCTCGACCAACTTCGGGCCCGGCTCGGGCAGCAACGGCTCGATCAGCGACCACAGTTCATCCGAGACGATCCACGGACGCGACTCCCTCTTTCCCACGACCAGACCAACGAGCAACCAAGTCGACAGTCACATGATCAACAGCTTCTGTTAGGACCTCTTAGAGGCCGGTTCGTGAGGTGATGTCTGTTTCTGGCCGAGGTTGGAGCAAGGTCGCTGGTGGAGGTTCCGTCGGCTATTGCTTCCTGGCGAGGTTGCCGGTGTCGGCCTCGGTGAGAATGCCGAGTTTGACCAGGCGTTTCAGCTTGGCGCGGGTGCCTTCGACGTTCTTCGGCAGCAGTTCGTGGCCGAGGGCTTCGCAAACGTCCTTGGCCCGTAGCGGTCCGGTCACGTGGTTGAAGGGGGCGAGGATGCGGGGGTAGTCCGGGTGCTCGGGCAGGTCCGGTGCGACGGCCGGGAGCCGGCCGGCAAGGCCGGTGACGGTCTTGCGGGTGATCGCGGAAGAGGATTCCGTTTATCACCCTGCGGTGACTGGCCCACCGCCCACCACGCCGTCCGCGGACGGGCAGATGCGGCTCCAGGCGGCGCCATTCCTCGTTCGTCAGATCGCCACGGCCCACGACCAACTACACGACTCCGCAAGCCGAAACACTCATGATCCGCCGGACAGGCCTTAGGGCGAGGCCATGCTCCCGAAGGCCCGTCTTGCTGGCGTCAATACGCTTCCCGGTGGTCCGGCCGGCCGTCGGGGCGAGCTCGCCCGAGGCAGCGGCTTCAGCGAGGCCCGCCCGAGTGCAGTACCAGTAGCGGCAGCGCCTTGAGCTGACGGGGTGTGGCCAGGCGCAGGTGCGCGAGGGTGAGCAGAACCTCGCCACCGATCTCCGCTCCGGCCTTCGTCGCTGCCGCCTTTCGGGCCCGGGACGCTTCCCCAGGTCCATCTCGGGGATGACGTGCTGGCGGCGCCTGGCCGCCTGGAACGAGGCCGGCGCCTGGGACGAACTGCACTTGGTGCTGCTGAAGAAGCTGCAGGCGGCGAAGAAACTCGACTGGTCGCGGGCAGTGATCGATTCCTCTCACGTCCGGACGGCCCGCAGGGGCCCAAAATGACAAGGTCCCGGCCGTGGCTGGCGTCATGGGCCGGCCCAGACGCCGGCCGGACGCACTCCTTGCCGACCGCGGCTACGACCACGACAAGTACCGCCGCCTGCTGCGGCAACGCGGGATCCGACCGGTCATCGCCGAACGAGGCCAGGAACACGGCAGCGGCCTGGGCATCTTCCGCTACGTGGTCGAGCGGACGAT
Organism: Streptomyces sp. NPDC012466; assembly: GCF_042955215.1. Lineage (NCBI taxonomy): Bacteria > Bacillati > Actinomycetota > Actinomycetes > Kitasatosporales > Streptomycetaceae > Streptomyces > Streptomyces sp. NPDC012466. Next base: position 37,110 of record NZ_JBIBEQ010000020.1, read on the forward strand.
CGCCTGGCTGCACGGCTTCCGCCGCCTCCGGATCCGCTGGGAACGACGCGACGACATCCACGAAGCCTTCCTCGGCCTCGCCACCTGCCTGATCACCCACCGCCACGTCCAACGCCTTTGTTA
>NZ_JBIBEQ010000021.1:0-25533 GCF_042955215.1 Streptomyces sp. NPDC012466
GCCGACCAGCTCGACACCGCGATCGAGCAGCACGGCAAGGGCGACCTGGCCGCGCTGCTGGCCGGCGGCGACACCTGGACCGTCGTCGGCTGACGACACCGGAGCGGCCCCTGCCCGGCGGGGCCGCCGAAAGCCCGTCAGAGGGACCGCGGCCCGGCGCCACCCGGTGCGGGTGGCGCCGGGCCGCGGTCGCCGCACCGCGCCGTGCCTCAGTGCACGAGGTCCGGCTCGGACTCCTGGCTGGTCCGCGGGCCCTCCGGAGAGCCGGAGCGCAGCCGCCGCTGGAGCTTCTCGCCCTCGACGTCCACGTTCGGCAGCAGCCGGTCGAGCCACTTCGGCAGCCACCAGGCGGTGTCGCCTAGCAGCGAGTGCACGGCGGGCACGATCGCCATCCGGACCACGAAGGCGTCGAAGAGAACGGCGGAGGCGAGGCCGAAGCCCATCATCGCGACCAGGTCGTCGGTTTCGACGATGAAGCCGGAGAAGACGCTGATCATGATGATCGCGGCGGCCACGACCACCCGGCCGCTGTGGCGGAAGCCGGTGACGACGGCGTCGTTCGCCGAGGCGCCGTGGACGTACGCCTCCCGCATCCGGGTGACCAGGAAGACCTCGTAGTCCATGGCGAGGCCGAAGACCACGCCGATCATGAAGATGGGCAGTGTCGTCATGATCGGTCCGGTCTGCTCGATGCCGAAGAAGCCGGCGGCCCAGCCGAGCTGGAACACCGCGACCAGCGCGCCGAGCGCGGCGCTGACCGAGAGCAGGAAGCCGAGCGCCGCCTTCAGCGGGACCAGGACGGAGCGGAACACCAGGAGCAGCAGCAGGAAGGCCAGGCCGACCACCAGGGCCAGGTAGGGCAGCAGCGCGTCGGACAGGGTCTGGGAGAAGTCGATGAACAGCGCTGTCTGGCCGGTCACCAGGATCTCGGTGGCCCCCGAGGACGCCGCCAGCGCACCGGCCTTGCCACGGATGTCCTTGACCAGCTTCTCGGTCTCGGTGTCGGTCGGCCCGGTCTTCGGCACGATGCTGAAGATGGCGGTGTCGCCGGCCTTGTTGGCGGTGGCCTTGGAGACCGAGGCGATGCCGGCGGTCTTCTTCAGGCTCTCGCCGACCTTGTCACCGGCGGCGGCCGCGTCCTTGCCCTGGACGGTCACCGTCAGCGGGCCGTTGAAGCCGGGCCCGAAGGAGTCGGACAGCAGGTCGTAGGCCTTGCGCTGGGTGGTGTCGGTGGCCATCGTGCCCTCGCCGGGCAGACCGAGTTCCAGCTTGGTGGCGGGCAGGGCGATCGCGCCGAGACCGACCACCGCGAGGAAGAGCACGCCGAGCGGGCGGCGCACCACGAAGGACGCCCAGCGGGTGGACAGGTTCGGCTTGGTCCGCGCGGCCAGCTTCGCGGCCTTCTTCTCGGACTTGCGCAGTTTGCGCGCCGACAGAGGCTTCTTGGTCTGCACGAGACGGCGGTCCGCGACCCGCAGCACCCGGCGCGGCGCGAAGCCGAGCAGGGCGGGCGCGAAGGTGACCGCGATCAGTACGGCGACGGCGACCGTACCCGCCGCGGCGAGAGCCATCTTGGTGAGGATCGGGATGTCGACGACCGCGAGGCCGGCCAGCGCGATGATGACGGTGAGCCCGGCGAAGACGACGGCCGATCCGGCGGTGCCGGTGGCGATGCCCGCGGCCTCCTGCGGGGTTCTGCCCTCGGCGACCTCGGAACGGTAGCGGGAGACGATGAACAGGGCGTAGTCGATGCCGACCGCGAGGCCGATCATCATCGCCAGTGTCGACGTCGTGGCCGACAGCCCCAGGGTGGAGCCGAGCGCGGTGATGGCAAAGACGCCGACGCCCACGCCGATCAGGGCGGTGAGCAGCGGCATGCCGGCGGCGAGGACCGAGCCGAAGGTGAGGAACAGCACGAGGGCCGAGATCAGCACACCGATCTGCTCGCCGGTGCCGGACATGGTCTGTTCGATCGCGACGGCGTCACCGCCGGCCTCGACGGTCAGCCCGCCGTCACGGGCCCGGTCGGTGGCCTTGGTGAGCGCGTCGTGCGCCTCGTCGGTGAGGTCGGGCGCGGTGACGTCGTAGGTCACCACGGCGTAGGCGGTGCGGCCGTCCGCGCTGATCGAGCCGGCGGCGAACGGGTCGGCGACGCCCGCCACCTGGGGCGCCTTGCCGAGCTCGCCGAGGAGCCGGTCGACCGCCGGCTTCACGTCGGTGATCTCCTTGTCCCCGGGCGCCCGGATCACGACGCGGGCGGTGGCGCCGTCGGCCCCGGCGTCGGGGAACTTCTCCTGGAGGAGGTCGAACGCCTTCTGCGACTCGGTGCCCGGCATCGAGAACTGCTCGGTCGGTGGTGCGGGGGCAGTCGAGGCCGCGGCACCGACGCCGACGACGATCAGCACCCACAGCAGGGTGACGAGGCCACGCCGCCGGAAGGCGAAGCGGCCGAGTTTGTACAGGAAGGTAGCCACGGGAAACCGCACTTCCATCGGATGGGAGGCAAGAGGGACGCAGAGGGCCGGCCGCCCCGGCCGCAGCCCAGGGGTGATCGACTCTGGCATGTACACACGTTGACCCCATGAGTGGTCAAAGGGCTGGATGAGGCGGCAAAGCGAGACGGGTCCTCAAGCGAACGTCGAGTGGAGAGATCACTTCCGGCCAGCTGCGGCGGGCGGCGAAGACGTAGCAGCGCAGGACGAGGAAGCGGCCCGCGCCGGCGAGGCCGGAGGCGCCGAGGTAGACGAGTTGCTCGGTCAGCGGGCCGGGGGAGGGCTGCAGCAGGTGCAGCGTCCACACGGCGAGGCCGGTGGCCAGGTAGGCGGCCGTCGCCGAGCCCGCCGACTGCCAGTGCTCACGCCATCCGGCGCCGTGTCCCCTGGCGAAGGTGAAGCGGGCGTGGAGTTCGGTGCACAGCAGGGTGGAGACGACGGTGACGACCGCGTTCGCCAGCGCCCAGGGCATGTTCACGGCCAGCAGCGGCACCGCGAGGCTGGAGAGGACCCCGGCGCCGCCGCCGAGGACCGCGAACCGGAGGAAGGACGCGACGGGGCCGGGGCCGGCTTCGGTCGCCACATCGGGCTGGTGTGCGAGCGGCGACTTCATGGCGGCGTCCTTCCTCGAGGGCCGGGTGCGGGCGGGGTGTTACAGGCTGCGGGCGGTGATGTCGCCGTAGGAGGTGGTCGCGCGGATGCTCAGGCCGGCCGCGGCACCGTCGGAGTTGGTGAGGGAGTTGTCGACGCGGCCGTAGGCGGTGCCGGCGTCGAGGGTGGCGGAGATTCCGCGGGCGGTGCCGACGGTGATGTGGCCGTGTTCCGTGCGCAGTACGACGGTGCCGTGGACGGCCTCGGTGACGTTCAGGTCGCCCTTCTGGGTGCTGATCTCGGCTGAGCCGTTCAGGCGGCCGACGGTGATGTCACCGGCCTGGAGGGTCAGGCGGGCGTCGGCGGTCTCGTCGAGCCGGACCGTGCCCTGCGCGCCCTCGAAGGTGACGTCGCCGAGCCGTCCGGCGGTGCTGAGTTCGGCGCTGGCGGCCTTGGCTCCGACGCGGGATCCGGCGGGCAGCTCGACGGTCACGTCCAGGGAGCCGGAGGCGCCCAGGAGCGCATTCGTCTCCGACCGGGTCTCGATGCGCAGGACGCCGTCGGCGCAGGTCACCTCGGTCTGCTCGGCCGTCTTCACGTCCCGGTTCCTGGAGGGGTCGGCGGCCCGGACCTCGACGGTGGTGTCGCCCCGGTCGGCGGCGGTGAAGCGGATCCGTCCGGCGGGGATGTCCAGGACGACGGTCACGGGGGCGGGGGTCTTGAACGTCTGCATCACGGGCTCCTAGCTCGTTGTTTCCGACGACACAAACGCTACGTTGCATTCATAGATGCGGCAAGCGCATTGTTGCGAACTTCGAGCATCAATGCAGTTCAAGCTAGATAAATCGTTGCAATGGTTCTGAACCTAACGCAACGGTGAGGGGCCTGACTGTTGCAATGAATGACAGTGAACGCTGTGCTGCCGGTCCGCTTCGACGTCTGCCGTTGCACGCGGCACCGGTGGTCCGACGCGCGCTTTCCGGCGTTCTTCGGCCCGGCGTCGAGCGGGGCTGGACCGGCTCTCCGGCCGTTCTTGGGACGGTGACCGGCGACTGCCGCTCCCCGTTCCGTCGTCAGGAGGCGTTCATGACCGTGCAGGTGTCGGAGCCGTCCGTGGTGGTGCCCGAGGCGCCGCCCGCACGGCTCGGCCGTGGCCGGGCGCGTGGTGCCGCCGCGCTCGGCGTGATCGCCGGATGCAACGCGATGATCCAGCTCGACGACCCGATCGTGAACATCGCGCTGCCCGGCCTGCGCGAGACGCTCGGACTGTCCGCCATGGGTGCCGCGTGGATCATCAACGCCTATCTGCTCACCTTCGGCGGACTGCTGCTGCTCGGCGGCCGGGCCGGTGACATCCTGGGCCGCCGCAAGGTGTTCATGGCGGGCGTCGCCCTGTTCACGGCCGCCGCGGCACTGCGCGGCCTCGCCCAGTCCGCGGAGTTCCTGATCGCCCTGCGGGCGGTGCAGGGCGTCGGCGCGGCGCTCGCGGCACCCAGCGGACTCGCCCTGCTGCTCAGCACCTTCACGGAAGGAGCCGCCCGCAAGCGGGCCATCGCCGTGTGCACCATGGTGGGCGCGGTCAGCACCGCCGGCGGGCTGCTCCTGGCGGGAACGCTCACCTCGCTCAGCTCCTGGCGCTGGGTGCTCTTCCTCGACGTCCCCCTGGGCCTGGCGATCGTGCTGCTCGCGCCGTTCGTGCTCGACGAGACCCCCCGCCACCGCGGCCGTTTCGACCTGCCCGGCGCTCTGCTGTCCGCACTGGGCGCCGCCCTGCTCGTCTACGGGCTGGCACAGGCCTCCGAGCGGGAGTGGAGCGATCCGGTGGTCGTCGGCTGTGTGCTCGGCGGGGCCGCGACACTGACGGTGTTCGCGGCCGTCGAGCGGCGGGCGCAGCAGCCGATCGTGGCGCCGCGGCTGTTCGCCGACCGTGACCGGCTGCTGGCGTACCTCGGGACGCTCGCCGTGCCCGGCGCGCTCATCGGCACGTACTTCTTCCTCAGCCAGTACTTCCAGCAGCAGCACGGCTGGTCCGCGCTGGCCACCGCCTGGGCACTGCTGCCGCTGCCGGTGACCATGGCCGTGGCGGCGGTGGCCGCGCTGCGGCTCGAACGGCGCGTCGGCACCCGCTGGTTGTGGGCCACGGGCGCCGCGCTGCTGGTGACGGGGAACCTGTGGCTGTCCACGCTCGCGGCCGGTGACGGCTACCCGGGCACGGTGCTGCCGGCGCTGGTGCTGCTCGGCGCGGGAATGGCGTTCTGCGTGCTGCCGCCGACCATCCTGGCCACGTCGGGGCTGCGCGGCGACGAGGCGGGCACGGCCTCCAGTGTCCTCAACTCCCTCCAGTCCGTGGGCGGCTCGATCGGCCTGGCCACGCTCGTCATGGTCTCCTCGCACACGGGCGGGATGTCGGGCGGCTTCGCCACGGGGGCGGCCTTCGCGGGCTGCGCGCTGCTGGCGGCACTGCTCCTGCGGCGCCGCTGAGAGCGGCTCCCGGACCCCCGGCCCCGGCACGCTCGAAGGCCCGTCCGGCCATCGCGGTGATGGCGGTGACGGGCCTTCGCGGGGTGGGGGCGGGGCTGCTTCGGCGGTGGTGTCCGTCCGCGCTCCATGCCGCCTAGGCGGGGTCGCGGTCGAACAGGGACTTGGACCAGAAGTAGCCGAGGACGGCGAGTCCCAGGCACCAGGCGACGGCGAGCCACCCGTTGTGGCCGATCTCGGTCCCGAGGAGGAGGCCGCGCAGGGTCTCGATGGCGGGGGTGAACGGCTGGTACTCGGCGATCGGCCGGAACCAGCCCGGCATCGCGTCGACCGGGACGAAGGTGCTGGAGATGAGCGGGAGGAAGATCAGCGGCATGGCGTTGTTGCTGGCCGCCTCGGCGTTGGGGCTGGACAGGCCCATGCCGACCGCGATCCAGGTGAGCGCCAGGGAGAACAGCGCGAGCAGCCCGAGTGCCGCGATCCACTCCAGGGCCGTGGCGTCGGCGGAGCGGAACCCGATGGCGAGGCCGACGGCCGTGACGAGGAGCACGCTCATCACGCACTTCAGCACGCTGCCGACGACATGCCCGACGAGCACGGACCCGCGGTGGATGGCCATGGTGCGGAACCGGGCGATGATGCCCTCGGTCATGTCCGTGGTGACGGACACGGCCGTGCCGATGGTGGTCGAGCCGATGGTCATCAGCAGGATGCCGGGGACGAGGTAGGCGATGTAATCGGAGCGGTCCGCGCCGCCGCCCCCGATGCCCGCGCTCATGGTGTCGCCGAAGATGTAGACGAACAGCAGGAGCAACATGACCGGCGTGAGCAGCAGGTTCAGCGTGAGGGAGGGGTAGCGCCGGGCGTGCAGGAGGTTGCGGCGCAGCATGGTGGCGGAGTCGCGCAGGGCGAGGGTCGGGCTGCTCATCGCAGGGCCTCCTTGGGCTGGGTCAGGGCGAAGAAGACGTCGTCGAGGTCGGGGGTGTGCACGGTGAGTTCGTCGGCCTCGATGCCGGCGGTGTCGAGCCGGTCCAGCACGGAGCGCAGGTCGCGCTGGCTGCCGTGGCTGGGCAGGTGCAGGGCGAGGGCCTCGTCGTCGTGGGTGGCTTCGAGCAGGGCGGTGCCGGCGGCGCGGTAGGCGGCGGGGTCGGTGAAGCGCAGGCGGATGTGTCCGCCGGGGACGATCCGCTTCAGCTCGCCGGCGGTGCCCTCGGCGGCGATGCGGCCGTCGTGGAGGACGGCGATGCGGTCGGCGAGTTCGTCGGCCTCCTCCAGGTACTGGGTGGTGAGGAAGACGGTGACGCCGCCGTTGACCAGTTCCCGGATGATCTGCCACATGTTGTGGCGGGAGCGGGGGTCCAGGCCGGTGGTGGGCTCGTCGAGGAAGATGATCCGCGGGTCGCCGACCAGGGTCATGGCGATGTCCAGGCGGCGCTTCATGCCGCCGGAGTAGGTGGAGGCCGGCTTCTTCGCCGCCTCGACCAGGTCGAACCGCTCCAGCAGTTCGGCGGTGACCCGGCGGCCCTCACTACGGGAGAGGTGGTGCAGGTCCGCCATGAGCAGCATGTTCTCCTCGCCGGTGATCAGACCGTCGACGGCGGAGAACTGGCCGGTGACCCCGATCGCGGCACGTACGGCCTGGGGGTGGGTGGCCGGGTTGTGGCCGGCGACGCGGATCTCACCGGCGTCGGCGCGGATGAGGGTGGAGAGGATCTTCACGGCGGTGGTCTTGCCGGCGCCGTTCGGGCCGAGCAGGGAGAAGATCGTTCCTTCGGGGACGGTCAGGTCGATGCCGTCGAGGACGGTCTTGTCGCCGTAGGACTTGCGCAGTCCGTGCGCCGCGATGGCCGGGTTCGTCATGGGAGTGAGGGCTCCTTCGTCACAGGCTGCGGGCGGTGATGTCGCCGTAGGAGGTGGTCGCGTGGATGGTCAGGACGGCCGCGGGGCCGTCGGCGTTGGTGAGGGAGTTGCGGATCCGGCCGTAGGCGGTGCCGGCGTCGAGAGTGGCGGAGGTCCCGCGAGCGGTGCCGACGGTGATGTCGCCGTGCTCGGCGCGCAGGGTGACCGTGCCGCGCACGGCCTCGGCGACGTTCAGGTCGCCCTTGCGGGTGCTGATCTCGGCGGAGCCGTTCAGGCGGCCCACGGTGATGTCACCGGCCTGGACGGCCAGGCGGGCGCTCGCGGTCTCGTCGAGCTTGACCGTGCCCTGCGCGCCCTCGAAGGTCACGTCGCCGAGCCGCCCCACGCCGCGCAGTTCGGCGCTGGAGGCCTTCGCCTCGACGCGGGAGCCGGCGGGGAGCTGGACGGTGACCTCGACGGCGCCGGAGGGGCCGAAGTACTGGTTCTTCACCGGGGTCTCGATCCGCAGGACACCGTCGCGACAGTCGACCGTGGTCTGCTCGGCCGCCTTCACGTCCCGGCTCTTGGCGGGGTCGGCGGGCAGCACCTCGACGGTGGTGTCGGCCCGGTCGGCGGCGATGAACCGGATGTGTCCCGCCGAGACGTCCACGACGGCCACGATGGGGGCGTGGGCGTCGAACGTGCGCGTCGTGCTCTGGGTCTTCTGCATCGCGGGCTCCTCGGCGGCTCGTTGTTTCCGATGACAGAAACGCTACGGTGCATTCACGTATCTCGCAACGATGTCGTTGCGATTCATAGCGAAAACTGCAGGCCAAAGCCGTGAAATCGTTGCACTGGGTTCAAAATTAACGCAACATCCCGCACCTTGGCTCGTTGCAATGGGGTGAAGGTGAACGCTATACTGGCCCTCACCACGGACCACGAAGGAGACCGCGATGCCGGGAGGCAGACTCACCCAGCAGGAACGCCAGCAGATCGCGCTGGGGCTGGCCGACGGCCTCCCCTACGCGGAGATCGCCAGGCGCCTCGACCGCCCGACCTCCACCATCACGCGCGAGGTGATGCGCAACGGCGGCCCCACCGCCTACCGTGCCGACCTGGCACACCGTGCCACCGAACGCCGCGCCCACCGCCGCCGGCAGACCACACCCCGGGACGGACAGCAGACGTCCGAGCAGCCCCACGGACGCGACGCCGAGGCCGTGCGCGAATACGAGGAGACCCTCACCACCGTCTTCATGGCCTCGGGCATGCCCAAGATGATGTCCAGGGTCCTGGTCGGCCTCTACACCACCGACGAGGGCAGCCTCACCGCCGCAGAACTCGTCCAGCGCCTCATGGTCAGCCCGGCGTCCGTCTCCAAGGCCATCACCTACCTGGAGAGCCAGGGCATGGTCCGCCGGGAGCGCGACGAACGCCGCCGCGAGCGCTATGCCGTCGACGACGACGTCTGGTACCAGTCGATGATCGCCAGCGCCCGGTCCCTCACCCAGGTCGTCGAGGTCTCCCGGCAGGGCGTCGGCGTTCTCGGCCCCGGCACCCCGGCCGCCACCCGCCTGGAGAACGCCGCCCGATTCCTCGACTTCGTCCAGGAGAGCACTATTCGCGCCGCGGAACAGGCCCGCGCGGTCCTGCACTCCAAACCCGAAACGACCCCGGACGGCACCGCCGCCCGGCCCTGACCGCCGCCGCGACCGGCCCCGGCGACCCCACCCGGGCCAGTCCCGCCCGACCGTCCCTGCAGCACCCTGAGCCAGGCCCCGCGGCACAGCCTCACCCCTGGATCCTCACTCGAACCACAGGCGGGAACAGCCGCCCCCCTCAGCCCCGTACGACCACCGCACCCTAACCGTCGCCACCAGCGGACAACGGTGCGCGCCAATTTCGGTCCGCCGCCGCCCCGCCGCCCGCCGCCTGGCCGCCGTTCAGCATGACCACAGTGCCGCTCGAACTCCCCTGGAGAGGTGTGGCCGAGCACGGGGGCGACCGATTCACTGAAGGGATGGACCGTCACACGCGCACCCCACCGCGGCCGGTCGCGATCGCGCCCGGACTGCGGGACGCCCACGCACTCCTCCTGGCCGGCGACCCGCGCGGGGCGGCCGACCGCTGCGCACGCTCACGCACCCGCGCCGCCCGCGCCGGAGCCCGCGGCAGACAGGCCGCGTTCGGCGCACTGCGCGCGGAGGCACTGCTCTGCCTCGGCGAACTCGCCGAGGCCGAACAGGAGGCCGAGACCGCCGCACGCGCCGCCGCCCCCGGCACCTTCCCGGGCCGCTGGCCCACGGCGGTCCTCGCGGAAGTCCTCACCGAGATGGGCCGCCACGACGAGGCCGACCGGCACCTGCACCGGGCCGCCCCGAAACCCTCCACCCGCGGCGCCGACCTGCCCCGCTACCTCAGGGCCCGCGGCCGCCACCACCTGGCCGTCAACCGCCCCCGAGCCGCGCTCGCCGACTTCCTGCGCGCGGGCGAACTGGCCCCCACCGGCCTCTTCGCCCGGCTGCCCTGGCGCATCGACGCCGCCGAGGCCCTGCTGCACCTCGGGCGCCCGGACGACGCCGCCTGTCTGCTCACCGAGCAGCTCACCGCCCCCACCGGCCTGAGCCCCCGCCACCGCGGCACCGCACTGCGCCTGCGCGCCGCCACCGAGGACCCCGTGCGCCGCCCCGCCACCCTGGCCCGCGCGGCCAACGAACTGCGCGCCGCCGGCGACCGCCCCGAACTGGCCCGCGCCCTGGCCGACCTCGGCAACACCCTGCACACCCTCGGCGACACCTCGACGGCCCAGGCACTGCTCCGCCGCACCCACCACCTGGCCACCACCTGCGGCGCCACCCCACCCCCCACCCGCCCCCTCTGGTGACCCACCACCCGACCCGATGACCTGCGCGGCGACCATTGACGCTGTAGGCGGAGGCGTCAGCAACAGGTGGCCATCAGGGGACCTCTGCGTTGCCCCTCTTGACCCTGTCATGGCGGCGTCGACGGCGCGCAGGAGGCGGCCGGTTTCCTCGCCGGACAGGCCGGCGGCGCGGGCTATGCCCAGGGACACGGTCATGTCCAGGGAGCGGCTGCCGTCGGTGAGGGGCTGGTGGGTCGGCGGCGAGCCGGGGGAGCCCTGCACCTGCACCTGACCTGCATGCGTCCGCATCTCCGGTCTCGCTCGAGAGTCGCTCCATAGGGGCTTGAGTCGCTTCAGTCGCTGCCTGGTCTTGCTTGGTGTTTGTGAACTGCGGTCGCAGCTGCGGGTAGCCGAACGAGATCAGGTCGGCCGGGGTGAGTGGGTGCGGGTCGTCCGCTGCGCAACTCACCCGGCGACAGTTTCTGCCGGCGCTCCCGCCCTCGTCCGTGCTCAGGCCGTCACGGGCCAGAACTGCACGAGGTGCTTCTCCACGCCTCCGCCGGTGCCCTCCTGTTCCGACAAGGCCTCAGCTTCCCTGCGCCCAGCACAGCTCACCCGCACCCGCCAGGAGCCCCCCGAATCGGCGAGCGTGATCACGTCATCGGCCCGCCCCAAGCTCATGGACCACACGGCCACTTCACCACTGGTCGACTCGAAGTCGGCCTCAGCCTGCTCGTCCCACCGCGAAGAATCCTGCACGGGCGGCTCCCCGTCCCACACCTCCACGCTGACCGCAGCGGTATGCGTGTGGCCGCCACTGAAGATGTCGAGACGCCCGGGGAAGGCGTTCAGGAACACGCCCTTCGTGAAGTCGTCAGGGAAGGGGACGGGCAGATCCCCGTCGTCGGACTCCTGAAGCCCGAAGCCGTGATACCCCACATCAGCATCAAGGTGTTGCTGCCGGACAAGCTCACCCATGAGAGCTCCTTTGGCATGACAAACGACTGGTCATCCCCGTGATCCTAAGTCGGCCCCTTCCGGGAGCGCATTGGCATCGCCTTCCCGGGACGGTGGGCAGCGGTTGGTGGCTGTCGACCAGGCGGACCACGCCGATCACGGCTCCGGTGGTCAGCTCCCTGTCGCGGATCGTGCACCGCGTCCGAGGCGGGTCAGAACGGCAGATGGATCGTGATGGGTCGCCGGGGGGCACCGGCGACCGGCGTGGACGGCGCGGCGCGGCCGGCACCCCTCCCTGGATGGGCAGGTGGCACTCTGGGCAGCCGTGTCCGTTCGTCTCCGGTCGGAAAGCCGGCCGGGGTGAGCGGATGACTTGCGGAACCACCAGGAAGGTAATGGTGGATCAAAGAGACCTGAGATCCGAACCGACCACGCTGAGCGGACCACTGCGATCGCGGCACGGTAGACGCCCAGTCAGACCTTCATGATCGGGACGCGTCGTGGTACCGGCGCAGCCGGGGGGAGCGTATGGCGGGCAGGCCGACCAGGGTGTACTCGAAGGCGTGGTGGTGGGGCCGCAGTGGGTACCAGGGGCGCGGCGGCAGGGGATAGTCGTCGCGCAGCACGCCCTCCGGGAGTACCCCGCTGGCGGGCACCGGCGAGGTCTCGCCCGGGTGGGCGAGGTACGCCCAGACTCCGCTGTCCAGTGGCACCACAGCCGTCTCGTCGCCGGGCGCGCGCCAGGGCGCGCCCGTGAGGGGGTGGCGGGGGACGAGGAGGACATCAGGACGGGGCCGGGACGAGCGGATTCCTGGGCCGGCAAGCCCTACGGAGCGGGCATCGGGCCCAGCGGGGAGATACCGCCCGACGGCATGGCCGAGCAGCTCTGCGACGGGGCCGGCGGGCAGTGCTACCGGGCGGCCCTCAGTCGCTGCCACGAGGTGGGCCAGCGCGACCCCGACCGCCGCCTCCCACCGGCGGCTCCACGACCCGTCGGGTTCGACGGGTGGGACGCGGTGCTCGGCGCGCTCCAGCTCGTCCCAGTCGGGGGGCGGACCGGCAGGGAGCCCCGAGGGGCGGCGTACGACCGCGTCGGGCTCCAGCCACACCGTCTGCCACAGTCCACAGTCGTCCATGCGGGTCGCCACAGCCCGCCCGCACCCCGCGCACGCCAGGTTGGGGCCGGCCCGACCGTCCACACCCCGGCAGTAGCCCTCGCACTTCTCGGGTATCAGGGTCATGGACCGGGCGTCGCCGGGGGCGATGACGACCCTGTCCCGCGCGCCGAAGGAGACGGAGTACACCGGCGCGTACACGCCCTGCCGGGCAGCCGCGTCTTCTCCGACCTCGCCCCACAACCGCCACGGCGGTCCAGTGGGCCGGGGGTCGACGGCGTACGTCGCGGGCTCCATCAGCGGAGGATGAAGTTCCTCCCATCCCCCGTGATGGGTGTGGACCGGGAGGGCCACTCGGGACACCGGCGCCGTCAGCTCCAGGCCGCACTCGGCACACGCGAACACGTCCAAACAAGCTCCCCCTCGCCCCGATTCCCCGGGAATTCTGCCTCGCCCGCTGCGACGGACCCACCGGATTTTTTGGGTTGGGGCCGGTGGGCCGCGCCTACGTCGCCTTCTCAAGCCGCCGTCGTCCGCTGCGCACGCCGTGCACCGGCTGATCGGTCGGCGCATAGGCTCTCGGCACCGGACCTGACGCTCGGATGCAGCTCAGACAGCGTCCTTGGCAGGCCGCTGATGGCCGCACGGCACCGTGTCACCGTCCTGTCGAAGACCTCGGAACAACCGGGCGCCCCGTACGCGGACACCCACTCGACGCCCAGCTTCCGCAGCGCGTCGAGCTGCTCTTGGGTGAGGCCCTCCCCAGGGGCGGGGGATCGAGCCTGTCCCCCCAGTCGCGAGGCGGTCGTCGACCGGGCCGTCCGCACGTGGACGCTCAGAGCGTGAGAGACCGCCCGCAAGGCGGGGCTGGATGTGGCGAAATCGGCGGCGCTGGCGCCGTGGTGTAAGGCGCGTGCGGTCCATGATCCCGGCAAGATCCTGCTGGACCTCGCGCTCACCGTGGCCCTGGGCGGGGACTGCCTGGCCGATGTCGCGATGCTGCGGGCCGAGCCCGCCGTGCTCGGGCCGGTGGCCTCCGACCCGACAGTCTCCCGCCTGGTGGACACCCTGGCCTCGGCCGGGCCCCGTGCGCTCGCGGCGGCCCGTTGGGCACGGGCCGAAGTCCGCGAGCGGGTCTGGCGGCTGGCCGGCGAGGCGGCCCCGGACGCTGGCGGCGAGGTCATCGTGGACATCGACGGCGTGCTGGTGCTGGCGCACTCCGAGAAGCAGGACGCCGCCAAGACCTGGAAAAGGCCGTTCGGACATCATCCGTTGTTCGCGTTCGTCGACCACGGCCGCGAGGGGTCCGGGGGACCGGTCGCCGGGCTGCTGAGGCCGGGGAACGCGGGCAGCAACACGGCCGCCGACCACATCGAAGCGGCCCGCACGGCGCTGGCCCAGCTGCCGACGAAGTACCGGCGCGGCCGCCGCGGCCTGATCCGCGCCGACTCTGCCGGCGGCACCCACGACTTCCTTGACTGGCTCACCGCACGCGGCCGATGGCTGTCCTACTCGGTCGGGATGACCATCACCGAGGCCATCTACCGGGCCGTGCTGAAGATCCCGGCCTCCGCGTGGATCCCGGCCGTCGAACCCGGCGGCGAGATCCGCGACGGCGCCTGGGCCGCCGAGCTTGGCGGCGATGTCCTCAAGGGTTGGCCGAAGGGGATGCGGCTGATCGTCCGCAAGGAACGGCCGCACGCCGGAGCACAAGTGCGCTTCACCGACGCCGACGCCGACGGCATGCGGCTGACCTGCTTCGCCACCAACACCGAGCACACGCCGATCGTCCAGCTGGAGTTGCGGCACCGCCAGCGCGCTCGCGCCGAGGACCGCATCCGTGGCGCCCGCGACACCGGCCTGCGCAACCTGCCCCTCCACGACACCGCCCCGAATCAGGTCTGGCTGGAGATCGTCCAGCTCGCGCTCGACCTGCTCGCCTGGATGCCCATGCTCGCCCTGGCCGGTGACGCCCGCCGGTGGGAGCCGAAGCGCATGCGGTTGACGCTGTTCTCCGCCGCCGCCCAGCTCGTCACCACCGGCCGCTGTCGCTACCTCCGACTGGGCCACCACTGGCCCTGGATCGACGTGATCACCAGCGCGATCGCTCGCCTGCACGCCCTGCCGGACCCTGGCTGACCAGCGGCATCTCCCCATCCCAACGAGCAGCAGACCGATTTCCGGAACCGTGGAACCCGGCGCCCACCCGATGCGACAGTCGGGCCCTCGTTATTCCTACCTCCAAAGGAGCCGCACCCATTACTGATCCCGCCTGCCCTTGACCAGCTCCGCGAGCATCCCGAGGTCGTGTCCGACGAGGTCCTGCGCCTGCTGGAGCGACTGGCTGAGGTGCCCGACCCGCGGGACCCACGCGGCGTACGGCACGCTCGGGTTGCCGTGCTCGCGCTGACCGCGTGCGCGGTTCTGGCGTGGGCGACCTCTGTGCTGGCAGTCAGCGAGTGGATCGCCGAGGCCCCGCCGCACATCCTGGAACGCCTCGGCATACGCCTCGACCCAGCGGGGGTGATGGTGACGGGCTCATTCGGGCACGCCTCGGCGAGCCGGTGAGCGCGGCCTGCTCGTCGGGGTCGATAGCAAGCGTCCAGCGGGTCTTGATGGCGACTCAGTCGGCGGGGGGTAGAGCATGGGCACGCCCTCGTCAGGGCGGGGTTCACCCGCAGGGGCGGGAAAGTCGGACGAACGCCCCGGCCCGGCGTCGGGGGCGAGGGAGGAGCGCTCGGCCGGGCGGGGGCCGCTGGCATCCCCTCAGGCGGGAGCCGGTTCGGTGTCGGGGTACGGGCTGAGCATGGTGTCGAAGTGGCCCTCAGGTGCTTCTTCCAGGAAAGTCGACAGGTTTTCCAGGAAGGCGCGCAGCGGGGGCGTCGCGTTGTGCCGGTCCAGGTCTTCCTGCGAGCGCCAGACCTCGTACAGGAAGAAGCGGCCGTCCTCGTGCTCGTGAAGGTGGTACTGCAGGTTGCCGGGCTCTTTCCGGGTCGGTTCCACGAAAGAGGAGAGGGTGCGCCGGACCTCGTCCGCGCGCTCCGGCCTGGGCCGCAGGAAACCGTAGAGGGCGATGGGGCGATCTGTGTTCGTCATGCCCCTCAGGCTAAGATCTCACATCAATGTGAGGTTCAAGGGGTTGTGAGGAGCACCACATGAAGATCGGTGAGCTCGCCGCCGTGACGGACACCTCGGTCCGACTGCTGCGCTACTACGAGGAGCAAGGCCTACTGGAGTCCTACCGCCTCGACAGCGGCCACCGCCGCTACAACGACAGCGCCCCCGCCGTGGTCCGCCGTATTCGCGCGCTGCTGGACGCCGGCCTGCCGACGCGGGTCATCCGCGACCTGCTGCCGTGCGTTCGCCAGGACGGCACGGTCGCCGGATGCAAGCTGGAGACCCTTCAAGAACACCTCCAGAGTCTGGACGAGCGGATCTGCGCACTGTCGGAAACCCGCACCTCTCTGGCCGGGCTCATCTCCGCCACCCAAGCCCGCGAGCCGGCACTCAGGTAAGACCGCCACCACTACCGCGCATCCGCGGTGACGTCGATCCTCTCGCCGCGACAACGCGGAGGCTCATACAACCTCTGGGCCGCTGTCCCGGCCAAGGGCTTCAGTCTGCACAAAGGCCGTCCCCCCCCCTTTCCCCTGCAAACCGAGGGCCGGCTTCCGTGAAGGCCAACTCCTATGAACGACACCACATCGCATTCCCAAACCAACTGACAATCCCGCAGGTCGGAGTCCATGTGCCGGTTTGGTGTCAGTGGGTTGGTGTCAGTGACGGCGTGTCAGACCGGGGGTTTCTCCTGTTTGGGCGTTCATGAAGGACAGCGTCACTGTCATGGGGAGGTATCTGTAGCGGGGACGGCTGTCATGGCAGCGGTACACCCTTGCCTGTTCCGCTGTCACGGAACGCCACTTCTGATCCTTCGGTGGCTGCGCGGCTGCACCGTGGTGAGTGGTGCTGTCCGCGGCGCAAGGTTAAGCGGTGGGGGAGCGGGGCGCGTGGGATGGGGTTACGGCGGGGTTGAGACCAGGCCGGTGCTGGTGGCGCGGCTGCTGGAGCTCGATGCAGCCGGGGCGTTGACGACGGCCCACGTGCGGGCGGGCGCCCAGGTCGGCGGGGTGAATGTGCGCACGGTGTGGCGTTGGCTGGAGGCGGCGCGGACGGAGGGCCGTGTGGAGCGAAGGCCGCGGGCCCGGCTGGAGCTGTCCGACCAGGCGTGGGAGGTGCTGGCGCAGGCGGACGGGAACGTGGCGGTGCTGCACCGGCATCTGAAGGAGGGCGGGGGCGAGGTGCCCTCGTTGGCGTCGTTGTCGGCGCGGGCGGTGGCCGAGGCAGTCGGGCAGGCGATGGCGGTTCAGGGCGCGGTGTGTGTTCGGCGACCCGGGCCGGGGCAAGACCGCCGCCGTGCGGATGGCGCTCCACGAAGTGCCCGCGGGCTGGAAGGTGGCGTGGGTGCCAGTACCGGACTCCCGCAGTCACATCGAAACGGCTCCCGGAGTCACGCTCATAACCACGCGTGACGCCCGGTTCGTGACGATCTGTTAATTCGATCCGAGTGGAAGACCGTGCCTGCCGACGCGTCATCGCTGATGGGTGTGGCTCCTTTGGAGGGACGAGCGTACCCAGGTGTGTTCCGTTGGTGGCGGGCTCGGCTCCCGGGCCCGGCGGTCAGCGGTAGTAGGGCTCGACCGCGGCCCGTACCTCGTCGAGCAGCGCGGGGCCGTCCTGCGGCACGGGTGGTCGACTGCTGCCCGGCCTGATGTCCAGGAGCTGTTCGTTGGACAGGGCGAACACCACTCGTCGCAGTCCTGCCCATTGGATGACGGCATTGCACATCCCGCACGGCTGGCAGCTGGTGTACATGGTGGTGCCTGCCGCCGTCTGCGCGTCGAGTTCTCTTGCGGCCCACCTCGCCAATTTGAGTTCCGGGTGTGCGGTGACGTCGTTGTCGGTGAGGGTGGTGTTGTACTCCTCGGCCAGGATCGTCCCGTCCGGTCCTGCCAACAGAGATCCAAAGGGCGGGTTGCCGCTCGTGCGTGCCTTGGCCGCGAGCGAGATGGCCTGTCGGAGGAGGGTGTGCTCGTCGGGTGTGGTCATGACTGCTCCCTCGTGGTGCGGGATGGGGTGCCGGGCTCGTAGAAGTGTGCGGCCACGGTGGCGAGGGCCTGCCAGGCCGCCTGCGGGTGACACGTCGCGCGGGGGTCGCCCTGGTAGGTGTCGAGGACGACGGACTTGGCGCCCAGCAGCCGCAGTTGGTCGAGATCGTCCATGATCTGGTCGATGGTGCCCTCACCGGCGAGCCGTCCCGCTCCGCCGACCGGTTCCTTGGTGAGTCGCAGGGCGATGCGGGGAGCCAGGGCGGGCACGGGCAAGTGTTGCTCGTCCGCGTACGTCTGCAGCCTGCCTGCGGCTTCGCGCAGCCACGGCACGGTGGGGCGCAGCGGATGCCATGCGTCTCCGAGTCGTACGGCCCGGCGCAGCCCCGCGTCGCTGTTGCCGCCGACCCACACCGGGATCCGGCGGTCTCCGTATGAGGCGGTGTCCTTCCAGGCGGCCCGGATGTCCCGCAGGTGGCTGTCGGTCAGCTGTCCGCGCTGTGAGAACGGGATGTCGAGGGCGGTGAACTCCTGCCGCGCCCAGCCCACTCCCACGCCGAGGATCAGCCGGCCGCCGCTCAGCTCATTCAGATTGGCCGCCATTCGGGCGGCGAGCAGCGGGTGCCGGTAGGGAGCGATGAGGACTGTCGTGCCGAGCTGGATGCGGGTGGTGAGGCCGGCCAGCCAGGACAAGGTGGTGAAGGGCTCGTAGAAGGGGGCCGGGTAGCGCTCGGCGACATCCGGCGTGATGGCTATGTGGTCCGAGACCATCAGTAGGTCGAAGCCCAGGCCCTCCACGGCCTGGGCCCAGCTGCGCAGCACTCCGGGGTCGGTGCCCGGGCCGAAATTGGGGACGTTCACTCCGATCTTCACAGGGCCCAACCCTAGGCAGGACGTAGGGGCCGTCAGAAGGGATTCCCGCCTGTTCAGAGGCGGTTCAGCCGTGGATCCGCCGGTAAAATGGGCGTATGACCGAGAGTCTCGACGTGACGGACTGGGCGATCCTGGCAGAAGTCCAACGGGACGGCCGGATCCCGTTCACCGAGCTGGCACGGCGGGTGAACCTGAGCGCGTCGGCGACCAAGGAGCGAGTGCGCCGACTCGAGGAGGCCGGGGTCATCACGGGGTACCGTGCGGAGGTGAACCCGGAGCGGACCGGTTACCCGGTGATGGCGGTGGTCCGGCTCAAGTACCCGGGGCCGGGAACCCGGCACCAGCCGCTGCGCCGGCTGCTGGAGGAGCGCCCGGAGATCCTGGAGTGCCTGCGCACCACCGGAGACGACTGCTACGTCATGAAGGTGGCGGCCACGTCGATGGCCCACCTGGAGGAGCTCGTCGACGAGCTGGCCGAGTTCGGGAGCACCACCACCAACCTCGTCCTCAGCCGGACGCTCCCGTTGCGCGGCCCGGGGGTGCCTCGGGGGAACACCGTCAGGTAGGCGCTGACGTTGCGCGGACGCCACTCCATCGCCGGGGCCCGGCCTGGCGTCCAGCAGCGTCGACCATCAACTGCCCGTCATCCGCTGTCACATGGAGATGGGGCCGAGGTCGGCGGCGGTCTGGGCCAGGGCGTGGAGGGTGTGGCTGTCGTCGGTGGATCGCCACGTGAGGGCGTAGTGGATGGTGGGGGCGTCGTGAACGGGGAGGAAGACGATGCCGGGGGGACTGTTGTAGCGGGCGGCGATCTCGCCCAGCGGGTGGACGCACTGTCCGGAGGCGACCAGGGAGAGAACCTCGTGGAAAGTACGCGCGGCGGGCCCGCGCGGGATACGGCGGCCGAGCGGCGTACGCGTGGGGACCATGGCCGCGATCCAGTACTCGGGGGCGGCGGGGCCGAAGTCGACGACATGGTTGTCGCCGAGGTCTTCCAGTGACGCGGTGCCGCGCTCGGCCAGCGGATGGTCTGCCGACACGGCGAGCACGCGGCCTCCGGTCAGCACGGTCGGGCCGACCGTGAGGTCCGGTTCGGCCACCGGAAGCCAGAGCACGTGCGCGTCGTGCTCTCCGGTGCGCAGCGCGGTGAAAGGGTCGCTGCCGTTGATCTCCCCGAACCGGACATCGCTGCCGGGGTGGCGGGAGCGGAAGGCCTCGATGAGGGGGCGCAGTTCGTGGCCGGCATGGCCGAACACACCCAGGCGCAGAGTCTGCCTCGTCCCCGAGCCGGCCGCTTCGGCGCGGGCGAGCCCTTCCCGGAGAAGGTCGACGGCTTGCTGGAGGTCCTCGCGCAGACGCCGGCCGACCGGGGTCAGGGCGACGCGCCGGCTGGTGCGGTCGAACAGGACGACGCCGAGGCGCCGTTCCTGCTTGGCGATGGCCTGACTGACGCGGGCCTGGGACACATGAAGCCGCTCCGCGGTGCGTCCGAAGTGCAGCTCCTCGGCCAAGGTCAGGAAGATCTCGATGTCACGCAGCTCCATGCATAACCCCCACCCATGCATAACCGCCACATTATGAATAGCCCAAGGAACCTTACCTTGTTCCGCTGTTCGCCCGCACCGATGCTGGATCCATCACCACCGGACAGGCGGCACCCGCCTGACGCACACATGGACGGGGAGGGAAACCGATGGACGACATGCGGGCCATCGCCGATCGCGTCGAGATAGAGGCGCTGCGAGCCGAGCTCACGGACGCGGTGATGATGCGTGACTTCGAACGCGTCGTCTCGCTGTTCACGCCCGACGGCGCCATGCGCTGGCCGCACATCGACAAGGAGTTCGTCGGCCGCGAGGAGATCCGCGCGGGGATCGAGTGGGGCCAGTCGCTCTGGGAGTTCTTCGTGCAGAACGTCCACCCGGGCGTCATCCGGCTGGACGGCGACACTGCGGCCGGCCGGGCGTACATCCAGGAGTTCGGACGGATGCGCGACGGCAGCTCGCACCTGAACTACGCCCTGTACCAAGACCGTTACGAGCGAACCGTCGACGGCTGGAAGTTCAGCGAACGCATCTACGAGGTCCGGTACCTGGACTCCACCCCGCTCCGCGGCTCGGCGCCGCAGCGCCTCGGCCTCAGCTGATCCGTCCCGCACGCCGTCACGGTGTGCGAAGTCGACATCTTGCGCGCCAAGTCGACATCTTGCGTGCACGAATTCCTGAAACGCGAATTCCTATACAGCGGAGGAAAGAAACCATGGCTGAGAACACCGAAGTCGTCGTGATCGGCGGCGGATACGCCGGAGTCATGGCGGCCAACCGGCTGACACAGCGCGACGACGTGACCGTGACGCTGATCAACGCCCGCCCGGACTTCGTCGAGCGGATCCGACTGCACCAGCTGGCGGGCGGAACGCACAAGGCCGTCCAAGACTACCGGAAGGTCCTGGGCGAGCGCGTCCGACTGGTGGTCGACACCGTGACCCGGATCGACGCGACGAGGCGCCGGGTGGAGCTGGCGAGCGGCGACACGGCCGGCTACGACTACCTGATCTACGCGGTGGGCAGCGGCAGCGCCGATCCGGGCGTACCCGGAGCCGCCGAGTTCGCCCACCCGATCGCCACGTTCGAAGAGGCCCGGCGCCTGCGGTCGGTCCTCGACGCCGCTCCCGCCACGGCCCCTGTGACGGTGGTCGGAGCCGGTCCGACCGGCATCGAGACCGCCGCAGAACTGGCGGAGGCGGGCCGCACCGTGACCCTGGTCTGCGGCGGGCTGCTCGGCCCCTACCTGCACCCGAACGGTCGCCGCTCGCTCGCCAAGCGGCTGGCCGGCCTCGGGGTGACGGTGTCGCAGGGCCCCGGCACGAAGGTCACGGAGGTGACCGGCGACAGCGTGCGGCTCGGCGACGGCCGTGAGCTGTCGAGCGAGGTCACCATCTGGACCGCCGGGTTCGGCGTGCCGGACCTGGCCGCCCGCAGCGGGCTCAGCACCGACACTCTGGGCCGCCTGCTCACCGACGAGACCCTGACGAGCATCGACGACGAGCGGATCGTCGCCGCCGGTGACTCGGCGGCACCGTCGGACATGCCGTTCCGGATGAGCTGCCAGGCCGCCGGCCCGCTGGGCGCACACGCCGCCGACACGGTGCTCAGCCGCATCACGAGCAAGCGGCCCGCACCGATCGACCTGGGGTTCGCCGGCCAGTGCATCAGCCTGGGGCGCCGTGCGGGCATGTTCCAGTTCGCCCACAAGGACGACACCGCCAAGCGGCTCCACCTCGGCGGCCGAACAGGCGCGAAGGTGAAGGAACTCGTGTGCAAGCTCACCGTCAAGCAGCTGGTGAACGAGGCACGCAAGCCCGGCTCCCACACCTGGGCCAAGGGCGAGCAGGGCCGCCGACTGCTGCGGGCTCAGCGTCGCGAGACGGCGGCGACCGCCGAGCAGTCCGCCTGAACCGCGCACCGGCAGCCCACGCGGGTCCCGGCACTCGGTTGTGTTCTACGACCTGGAGTGCACCCGGCACTTCGGCGCTCGACTGATATGCGCCGGTGGTCAGCCGGTGAAGGACTCAGGGCCGAAACGGCCCCACGCGATGAAGGCGGCAAGGGCGAGGTAGATCAGGTCGCCGGCGATCGTGGCCTTCTCGCCATGACATCGAGTCGGTCAGCGGAGAGACGTGGGTCACACCGCGTCGTGCCGTGCCACAGGCGTGAGGGCCCTCTCGTCTCGCCGCGAGCTCCAGGAAGTGAAGCAGACCCGTAAAACCCAGTGATCTCCCGACCAGCCTGACAGGGCAGAACCGGAGGCTTCAGTGCCGCATGCCGATGATCCTGGCGCACGGCTCGTCCGTGACGTCTTCCCGCGATATGAACCGCGCTCATCCAGCGCGCAAGATCGATTATCGACACACCCACTGGGGGTTCAGTCATGATCCTGATTACCGGGGCCACTGGCGTCGTCGGCCGGGAAACCGTCCGCCTCCTGGTCGAGGGGGGAGCGAAAGTCGCCGCTGTCACCCGCGACCCGCACGCCGAATTCCCCGCGGGGACACAGCTCGTCCACCCCGCGAAGGTTCCCACCCTCGACGGCGTGGAGGCCATCCTGCTCAGCCCGCGTGCCGCCGGTCCCACCGCTGTCGACCTGTTGGCCCGCGCCCGCGAGACGGGCGCGGCAAGAGTGGTCGTACTGTCCGCCGTGACCGTGCAGTACCCGGCCGGGCACGCACGCTTCCGGAAGCAGTTCCACGCTGTCGAGGACATCGCCCGGGGGAGCGGCCTGGACTGGACGATCATGCGCTGCGCCGATTTCGCCGCCAACACGCTGGCCTGGGCCGGGCAGATCCGGGCGACCGGGACCGTGCGGGGGGCATACCCGCACGCGAGGACCTCGACCGTCGACGAGCGCGACATCGCCGCGGTGGCCGCCCTCGCCCTGACCCACCCGCAGCACCGCGGTCAGACGTACCTGCTCACCGGAGAGCAGTCGCTGAGCCAGCCGGAGAAGGTCGCGGCGCTCGGCACGGCGCTCGACCGGACACTGTCGTTCGTCGAGGCCGCACCGGACGAGATCCGCCGCGGCATGCTCGCCGCCGGCCTGCCCGACGAAATACCCGACCGGCTGCTCGGCTCGCTGGCCGACTACGCACGCGAAGCCGGGCCCACCACCGACACCGTGCGGCGGCTGCTGGGCCGCCCGGCACGTACGTACGCCACCTGGGCGCAAGACCACCGTGCCGCCTTCACCGCAGGGGGACCCCGATGAAACTCACAATCGTGGCCGCCACCGGCGGTATCGGACGGCACCTGCTCGAGCAGGCGGTGGCCGGCGGGCATGACGTCACCGCCGTGGCCCGCCGCCCACATGAGCTGCCGAGCGGTGTCCGGACAGTCGCCGTCGACCTCACCCGACCCGACATGCGGACGCTCGCCGCGGCGGTACGCGACGCCGACGCCGTACTGTCCGCGCTCGGCCCGCGAAACCCGCGCGCGGACGCGGGCATCACCTCCCGTGGCACCCGCGCGATCGTCGCGGCGATGCAGGCCGAGCACGTCCGGCGGATCATCATCGTCAGCGCTGCACCCGTCGGACCGGTGCCGCTGCCGGGCCGGCCGACGCCACCCAGGCACGATCCCGGCGACGGCTTCTTCATGCGCCACCTAGGAGTCCCGTTGACCCGGGCCATGTTCGGTCGGCACTACGCCGACCTCGCCGTCACCGAGCAGATCCTGCGCGACAGCGGACTGCAATGGACGGTGTCGCGTCCGCCCAAACTCACCGACAAGCCCCTGACCGGCACGTACCGGACCGCGTGGAACCGCAACATCCGGGGCGGGTTCTCCGTGCCACGCGCCGACGTCGCCCACCACATGCTCGCCATGGTGAACCAGCCGGACACCATCGAGCAGGTCGTAGGAATCGCGAACTGACCCATAACCAGCCACGCACACGACCCGGGCTGCGACAGAGGAAACAAGCGACGACCCGCGACGGCCACCAACAAAGTCAAGAAGACGCCGCGGCCGTCCCGCCCGCCCCTTCGCCACCCGGGTCACCCATCACGAAAGAGCGTGATCATGACGAAGTGCGCCCAGAAGATCATCCCGCCCGATCAACCAATGTGACAGCGCAAGACGATCACCTTGCAGCGTCACAGCGTCACACGATCCCACAACCCAGGAGTCACGAAAGTCCAGACCCTATCGCAACCTCAAAATGAAGCAGATGATCTGGAGAGTCAATACCGATGCCATGGGTACTCAGCATCCGCCAATGTTCACCCTGTCCCTGGAGAGCCATGACACACAAGACTGAAACCGACGAGGGCAACCGGTTCTGCAAGGCGTGCGGCACGCCGGCCGAAAACGGTACCCTGTGCAACCACTGCGGCGCCGTCCTGGACCTCCCCGACGCTGCAGGGCTGGTCGAGGACCAAGGCGCGGCAGTACGACGCGACTTCGAAGGACGCACCCAGCAGCAAGAGTGAACGGCGACCCAAGGACGAACCCGACCAACCCGATCCGTTGATGCTGCAAGCCAGTCCCTCCCCGGGACCACCTCTGAGTATCTCTGAAGCCGGTGAGGCCGCCCGTTTTCGGACCTCTCCCACGGGTCGGGAGGCAAGGGACGGGCAGGGGGTAGGCGGATAGTCATGAATGGCACACGACTCCGACAGGATGATCAGAGCTCACAGGAAACCCGTGCCCGAGGAGCGATGCGGATCTGGCGGTGGGCCAGGTGGGCGGCACTTGTTCTCGCGGTCAGCTGGGCGGTCAGCTGGGTCGTCAATCTCGTCCAGGGCGAAGGGGGCCGGGACCTGTGGTGGCCTCTGGTCAGTACCGTCATCTGGACAGGGGTGACCGTGAACGGCTTTGTGACCTACCGCCGGATCAAGACAACGACCTTGCCGGCCATCACCGGCCGCCCGTCTGCCTGACCACCTCGGCCAGCCTGCTCCCTTGTGCTGCTTCCGGGTAGATGAGCTCCGAACAGTGACGCTGCCGTACGGAAGGCGAAGGGGAGGGCGATGGAAGCGGCCAAGTGGTCGGTGGACCGGAAACGCTTGACTCAGTGGGTTCCTGAGGGCGAGCGGATGACAGCCGGCTGTGTGGTGACATACGGACGCACGCTGTGGGGCTTGATCCCGCGACGCGCTTCACTTCTGTTGACGGACCGTCGGGTACGGGTATTGCGTCACCGAGGCAATGACCCCCAGTACGCCATACGCGGTATCTGGTTCGAGATGATGCGCGGTGAGGCCGAGGCGGTCTGCAGGAGCCCGCAGGTGCGGGTGGAGTTCGACAAAGGACAGGAAATCGAACTGCGCCGGCACGACGGTGGGGTGGAGCGCCTGCTGATCAGCCAATGGGACGCGGTGCATGCCGAGGCTCTGTATACGGCGTTCCCTCCCGAGAGCAGCGACCCGCGGTGACGTGACAGCACTCCCGTCCTCTTTGCTGCTCGGGTCGAAGGCCCGTTGACGGCACCGCGCAGCGGGGCCGGCGCCGTGGCGCGCAGCGGAAGCCACCTGCGGGGCCGCAGTCCCCGAAGTCCCGGGAGCGCAGCGGACGGGACGTCACCCCCCTTGCGCAGCAAGGGGGGTGAGCGGGATGCGCAGTATCCCGCCAGCGCTCACGCGGAGCGGGAGCGCAACCCCCGCGCGCAGCGCGGGGGTTCGCTTGCCCATCGCGCAGCGATGGGGGACCCGCTCCGCGGGG
>NZ_JBIBEQ010000022.1:0-4443 GCF_042955215.1 Streptomyces sp. NPDC012466
GCTGCGCGATGGGCAAGCGAACACCCGCGCTGCGCGCGGGTGTTGCGCTCCCGCTCCGCGTGAGCGCTGCTGCTCGCTGCGCGAGCAGCCCACCGCCCCGGCTGCGCCGGGGCGGTGACGCTCCGTCCGCTGCGCTCCCGGAGCTCCGGGGCCTGCGGCCCCGCAGGGGCGGCCTCCGCTGCGCTCCAGCCACCCCCGTGGCGCGGTGCGCCACACAGGCCGGCCCCGCTGCGCGGTGCGGCCAACGGGCCTACGTCCCGGGCAGCGAGGAGAGAGGGTGGCCGGGGTTGGTGCCCCCGCATCACGTGATGCGGGGTGTGGTATTGGCCGTGAGTCGAGCCATATGCTGCTGTGCTTCAGAAAGCTGTAATGGATAGAGTCTGGAAAGATCTCCTATCCCTGGTGTGTTGCGAGAGGCGCTGAACCTGATTTGCTCGCAGAGGCGGAGCCCTTCACCGGATTGGTGTCGCGAAATTTACAGACAGGGATGCATGGCCTGGTGAGATCTGATGGCTGTTGTAGCTGACCGCAGGCATGGTTTGTGACTCACGTCTGTTTCACAAGTATGGCTCGGGTGTAGAGCAGATGGAATCCATGCTGTAATCAATAGACGCCATGTCTGTCCCTCTTACCATCGGCAGGTAATGACCTGGACTTGCTGGGGACTTCTCCGATTTCCCGTTGTTGCGCTCGATTCAGCCACGCCAGATCAGGGTGACCGCGAAAAGGATCCCTAATCGCAGCGGCAATGGTTTCGATCCACGCCCGCATGCGTACGTTCCGCATCATCATGACGACCCCTGGTGACGGCGTTCTTTTCGCGATTTCCCTCTTCGCTACCATTGGGTGACATGACTCGACAAGCGTCAAGTCGCCCCGCACTGATGACCGCTGTGGTTTCTCTTTCAGATTTTGCTGCGTCAACAACCTTCGGTGAAAGTTGAGTTGCAGCGCGATCAGTCCGGGCGGAGGATGGTGATATCGAGCAAACACAACACTCATGGAATGATCTCCGGAAGGAGGCTGCTGTTGGGTGTGCGGACGGTCCGTTCATGTCCGTCTCCCTCGGTGAGTTTCTGGTCTGTCACCCGAACCGTAGAGATCCGGTGATTCCGGTCGAAATAGACTTGATGAGGTCGACCAGATCAGACAATTCACCGTTACTGGCGATACTGACAGGGCCGCTGTCAACTCCCGTGCAAAAAGCGGCAGACAGCATCATCGAATCGGCTGACGCTTCATCATGTTGCGGGCCCCTGCGGGGACAGCCCCGCAGGCGACGACTCGCGCGTCGATACGCGATCAGACCGCCACCATCTCTTGAGCCTGGCACTGTGTGCGCCCAATGCGTGTCCACTGGCCGGGTAGATGCACAGAAAGCGGAAAATTCCATGGCGAACGTACCCTTGGACAGGCACGCCTTCGGCGCACAGCCGCCCTCAGCCAATGGGACATCGTTGGGACGGGGCGCTGAGTACACCGGTCGGTACGTGGTCCTGCTCGACCCAAGCAACCAGGAAAGCGGGCTGAACGCACTGCGTTCCGCCGCCGACATCGCGCCCGTAGAGAGGGTGAGCGGAGCCGAGACCACCAACGTCGCCGAACTCCTCGAGAATCCCAACGCATCGGTGCACTTCGAAGAACTCGCCGCCGCCGTTGTCGAAGTGCGGGCCGACCAGCGCCACGCGCTGGTGACCACGGCCGAAGCCGATCCGTCGATCATCGCGGCCGAACCGGAACGCATGGTCTACGCCTCGGTGATCACCGCCCCGCAGCAGGCACCGACCGAGTTCTTCCCGGCTCACCGCAGTGACGAGGAAACGGTCGAACGCCATACCAAGGCCGAGATGGCCATTGCCCAGGGCCCGGCCCTCGACGAGCAGCAGTGGACCTGGGGCCTCCAGGCGATCCGGGCCAACCTGTCCAGCCTGACCGGACGCGGCGTGAAGATCGCCGTCCTCGACACCGGTGTGGACACCGACCACCCGGACCTGGTCGGAAAGATCGAGGACACGGCTTCCTTCGTGCTCGGTGAGACCGTCGAGGACGGTCACGGCCACGGCACGCACTGCATCGGCACCGCCGCCGGCCCGGCCAGCCCCCAGCAGGGGCCCCGGTACGCCGTGGCGACCGAGGCTCGGGTACTCGCCGGGAAGGTGCTCAGCAATGCGGGCAGTGGGACCGACGGCCAGATCCTGGCGGGTATGGCCTGGGCTATCGCCCGCGGTGCACGGGTGATCTCCATGTCGCTCGGTGCTCCCGTCGAGCCAGGTGAGCTCTTCCCCCAGACGTACGAGCAGCTGGCCCAGCACGCGCTCCAGCAAGGGACCCTGATCGTCGCCGCCGCGGGCAACGAAAGCCGACGCCCTCAGTCCATCCGACCTGTGGGCCGTCCCGCCAACTGCCCCTCCATCCTCGCGGTGGCCTCGCTGGACCAGTCGCTCACTACATCATTCTTTTCCTGCAGCGCCATCAACGGCGCCGGCGGTGAAATCAACATCGCCGCGCCCGGCAGGGACGTTCACTCAGCCGCACTCGGTGGCGGATACAAGTCGATGTCGGGTACCAGCATGGCCACGCCACACGTCGCGGGTGTCGTCGCACTGCTCGCCGAGGCCAACCCCAATGCCAGCGCGGACGGCCTCAAGGCCAGTCTCCTGTCCGCTGCGTTCCCCCTGACGCAGCCCGTCGAGGATGTCGGCTCGGGTCTGCTCCAAGCCCCGTGAACAAGTCTTCGCAATTCGAACCGGTCGGAGTGATCCTCGCGGTCGATCCCGACCGGTTCGCCGAAGTGATCGAGGCCACGCGACAGGCCGGCCTGACCGTCACAGGTGAGCAACCGATCCTCGGTACGCTGTCCGGAACCATCGCCGAGGACCGGATCCTTGCTCTGAAGGAGGTCGCCGGCGTCGTGGCCGTGGACCGGGACCGCACCATCCGCCTCCCCCCACCCGACTCCCCGATACAGTAAGGCCGCATGGCCGGGCGCGTGGCTTCTCGCGGGTACCGGTTCGCGCCTCGGTGAGGGCCCTTGTCAACGCGCAGGTCAGTGGATCGAGGAACGTCAGCACGGAGGCGTCCTCTTCGTTCAGCGGGACGGGGGGCAAAAGGGCCGCCGGACGGTGCGTTCGGTTGCTGTCACGTTGTCGGATGCGTGGGATCTTGAGCGCCATGCTTGTTTAGGGCGCTGTCACGTTGTTGCGGGGGGGTAGTTGTCCGATGGTGTGTTGCGGCGTGGTGGAGCCCGGTTCCGGGCCGGTGCCGGGGGTGGTCGTCACCGACAAGCTCCGCTCCTACGGAGCGGCCCACCGCGAGGTCATGCCCTTCGTCGAGCACCGCTCCCACAAGGGCCTGGACAACAGGGCGGAAAACAGCCACCAGCCAACCAGGCAGCGCGAACGCGCTATGAAGGGCTTCCACAGCACCGGCGGGGCCCAGCGGTTCCTCTCCGCATTCAGCGGCATTTCACCCCACTTCCGGCCCCGCCGCCATCTGATGCCCGCATACGACTACCGAGCCGATATGACCGTCCGCTTCGCCATCTGGGAGCACATCACCGGAGTCTTCGGCCTCTCCACCACGGCCTGAGCACAGCTGCGAATCTTCTTGAGGAGCCTGCGGAAGAAACGCATGGCCGCGTCCTTGTCCCGCCGGCTCTGCATGAGGATGTCGAGCACCATCCCGTTCTGGTCGACGGCCCGCCACAGGTACTGCAACCGTCCGTTGATCTTGATGAAGACCTCGTCCAGGTGCCACTTGTCCCCGGGCTGGGGCTGCCAGCGGCGCAACGCGTTGGCGTGAATCGCCCGAACTTCGCGCACCAGCGGCGGATCGTCTCGTAGGAGACGACGACCCCGCGCTCGAGCATGAGCTCCTGGACCTCGCGGAACGACAGCGGGAAACGGAAATACAGCCACACACAGTGGGAGACGACCTCGACCGGGTACCGGTGCCCCTTGTACGACGGCGACGCGCTCCCCATGGACGGCCCTCCCCAGGCTGAACAACCCGAAGATGATCTCACCGGTCAGAGCCAACGTGATAGTGCCGTTCGCTTGGTGGAAAACCCATCTACCAGGGGCTTTACCATGCTGTCAGCCCAACTGCCAAGCCTAGCACTCAAGTTGGCAAGGGCTAATTCTATTGGATACCTATTCGTAGACTCCGAGGCACCTCACTTCGAACTTCGAGTTGTGCGGTGGCGGGTGCGCGGGACCATGGTGGTAGGAGCCCCGACGGTCACCCGGAGGATGCCATGGCGTGGAACGCTGATTTCTTCCCCCTTCCTGGCGGAGCCGTGTTCGATCGCGACAAGCAGGATGTGACCGTGGTGTCACGGTTCCCGGGCCAGCTGGACGTGTTCGTCATCGGATTCGACAACCGCGTCTGGACGACCTTCTGGAACGAGCACACCGGCTGGAACGCCGACTTCTTCCCCCTGCG
>NZ_JBIBEQ010000022.1:4537-6318 GCF_042955215.1 Streptomyces sp. NPDC012466
CGCCATCGGATTCGACAACCGCGTCTGGACGACCTTCTGGAACGAGCACACCGGCTGGAACGCCGACTTCTTCCCCCTGCCCGGCGGCGCCGTGTTCGATCGGGAGCGGCAACGGGTCGACGTCGTGTCCCGGTTCGCCGGCCAGCTGGACGTGTTCGTCATCGGATTCGACAACCACGTGTGGACGACCTTCTGGAACGAGGCGTTGCCCGAGCCCACGGTCCGCCTCAACTTCGCGATGGAGACGCAGACCCAGACCAACTGGTGCTGGGCGGCCACATCCGTCAGCATCGCCCGGTACTACGACGCCCGCAGCACTTGGACGCAATGCACCGTGGTCAACGGCGAGCTCGGGCGCACCGACTGCTGCGGCTCGGGCGCGTCCGGCCCATGCAACGTGCCCAATGTGCTCGACGCGCCACTGCGCCGGGTGGGGCACTTCGACACCATGACCGGCGGAACCGCGACCCGCGAACAGCTGCACGGTGAGATCCGGGCGGGCCGGCCGGTGTGCGCCCGCACCGCCTGGCAGGCGGGCGGCGCCCACTTCGTCGCCGTCACCGGCTTCGCCCCCGGAGACCTGGTCGAGGTGGACGATCCGGTCTCCGGCGTCTCCGACGTCGACTACGACGTGTTCACCACCGCGTACCTCGGCTCCGGCTCGTGGACGCACACCTACTTCACCAAATGATGGGGGTCAACATGCCTCTCCAGCACCCCGAGCCGCCCGCTGAGGCCACCGAGGCCGTCAGCGGCAAGCTGCGCGCCGTCGGTCCCCACGCCGGGGCGAACCTGTCCGCCCTGGGCGGGGCCGCGGCCCCCACCGACCTGACCCCAACCGACCCGCACGAGGTCTATGTCCTGGACCTGCCGGACGTCCTTGGGGATGACCCGCTGGCCGCCGCCCGGCTCACGGGCTGGCGCTACCTGCTGAGCGAACAGCAAGAGGTCGTCTCCTCGGCCATGACGGTGCTCACCGACACCGGCGAACACCGCTTCGCCCTCTTCAACAGCGGCCCGTCCGTCACCGGTACCGTCACCGCGCTGCGCACCGCCGCCGACCTCCCCGAGGTGACCGCCCAGGACATGCGGGTCCGGCTCCTGACGGTCCCCGCGCTCAATCTGACCAGTATCTGGCTACACGGCGAGGAGGCCGACCTCCTGATCCCGCTGGCTCCCGTCTTCCAAGACCTAACCTCGGGGCAGCCCTACCCGGCGGCCACGGTGCTGGCCACCCTCCGGGAACCCGCCCAGGCCCTGACCGTCATCACCCCGGCCGACGAGACCGGCGCTTGACCGGAGTACCTGCCGCAGGAGCTGGGCTTCGGCTCGGCCATGACTTGCTGGCGACGCCTGGCCGCCTGGAACGAGGTCGGCGTCTGGGACCAACTGCACGCAGTGCTGCTGCAGGAACTGCGGTCGAAGAACAAGCTGGACTGGTCGCGGGCGGTGATCGACACCTCCCGCGTCCGGGCCGCCCGCAGCGGCCCAAAAGCGGCCCTGCCCGGTCGACCGTGCACGTCCGGGCAGCAAGCACCACGTCATCACCGACGGGCAGGGCATCCCGCTCGCGGTGTCGCTGAGCGGCGGCAACCGCAATGACGTCACCCAGCTCCTGCCCCTGCTCGACAAGATCCCGGCCGTGGCCGGTGTCGTCGGCCGGCCGCGGCAACGGCCCGACGTACTCTTAGTGGTCCTAACAAAGGCGTTGGACGTGGCGGTGGGTGATCAGGCAGGTGGCGAGGCCGAGGAAGGCTTCGTGGATGTCGTCGCGTCGTTCC
>NZ_JBIBEQ010000023.1:0-2494 GCF_042955215.1 Streptomyces sp. NPDC012466
AACACAGTGGACGCGAGCAACTGAGGACAAGCCCTCGGCCTATTAGTACCGGTCAACTCCACACGTTACCGTGCTTCCATATCCGGCCTATCAACCCAGTCGTCTACTGGGAGCCTTACCCTCTCAAGGAGGTGGGAATACTCATCTCGAAGCAGGCTTCCCGCTTAGATGCTTTCAGCGGTTATCCCTCCCGAACGTAGCCAACCAGCCATGCCCTTGGCAGAACAACTGGCACACCAGAGGTTCGTCCGTCCCGGTCCTCTCGTACTAGGGACAGCCCTTCTCAATATTCCTACGCGCACAGCGGATAGGGACCGAACTGTCTCACGACGTTCTAAACCCAGCTCGCGTACCGCTTTAATGGGCGAACAGCCCAACCCTTGGGACCGACTCCAGCCCCAGGATGCGACGAGCCGACATCGAGGTGCCAAACCATCCCGTCGATATGGACTCTTGGGGAAGATCAGCCTGTTATCCCCGGGGTACCTTTTATCCGTTGAGCGACGGCGCTTCCACAAGCCACCGCCGGATCACTAGTCCCGACTTTCGTCCCTGCTCGACCCGTCGGTCTCACAGTCAAGCTCCCTTGTGCACTTACACTCAACACCTGATTGCCAACCAGGCTGAGGGAACCTTTGGGCGCCTCCGTTACTCTTTAGGAGGCAACCGCCCCAGTTAAACTACCCATCAGACACTGTCCCTGATCCGGATCACGGACCCAGGTTAGACATCCAGCACGACCAGACTGGTATTTCAACGACGACTCCCCCTGAACTGGCGTCCAGAGTTCACAGTCTCCCAGCTATCCTACACAAGCCGAACCGAACACCAATATCAAACTGTAGTAAAGGTCCCGGGGTCTTTCCGTCCTGCTGCGCGAAACGAGCATCTTTACTCGTAGTGCAATTTCACCGGGCCTATGGTTGAGACAGTCGAGAAGTCGTTACGCCATTCGTGCAGGTCGGAACTTACCCGACAAGGAATTTCGCTACCTTAGGATGGTTATAGTTACCACCGCCGTTTACTGGCGCTTAAGTTCTCAGCTTCGCCACCCCGAAGAGTGACTAACCGGTCCCCTTAACGTTCCAGCACCGGGCAGGCGTCAGTCCGTATACATCGCCTTACGGCTTCGCACGGACCTGTGTTTTTAGTAAACAGTCGCTTCTCGCTGGTCTCTGCGGCCACCCCCAGCTCAGGACGAAAAGTCCATCACCGGATGTGGCCCCCCTTCTCCCGAAGTTACGGGGGCATTTTGCCGAGTTCCTTAACCATAGTTCACCCGAACGCCTCGGTATTCTCTACCTGACCACCTGAGTCGGTTTAGGGTACGGGCCGCCATGAAACTCGCTAGAGGCTTTTCTCGACAGCATAGGATCATCCACTTCACCACAATCGGCTCGGCATCAGGTCTCAGACTATTGCCAGGCGGATTTACCTACCTGACGTCCTACACCCTTACCCCGGGACAACCACCGCCCGGGATGGACTACCTTCCTGCGTCACCCCATCACTCACCTACTAACCGCTTGGTTCGGCGGCTCCACCACTCCCCTTTGCCCGAAGGCTCCGGGGCGGCTTCACGGCCTTAGCATCACGATGCTCGATGTTTGACGCTTCACAGCGGGTACCGGAATATCAACCGGTTATCCATCGACTACGCCTGTCGGCCTCGCCTTAGGTCCCGACTTACCCTGGGCAGATCAGCTTGACCCAGGAACCCTTAGTCAATCGGCGCAAACGTTTCTCACGTTTGTATCGCTACTCATGCCTGCATTCTCACTCGTGAACCGTCCACAACTCGCTTCCGCGGCTGCTTCACCCGGCACACGACGCTCCCCTACCCATCCACACAGGCGTTGGCCCTATTGTGTGAATGACACGACTTCGGCGGTACGCTTGAGCCCCGCTACATTGTCGGCGCGGAATCACTAGACCAGTGAGCTATTACGCACTCTTTCAAGGGTGGCTGCTTCTAAGCCAACCTCCTGGTTGTCTCTGCGACTCCACATCCTTTCCCACTTAGCGTACGCTTAGGGGCCTTAGTCGATGCTCTGGGCTGTTTCCCTCTCGACCATGGAGCTTATCCCCCACAGTCTCACTGCCGCGCTCTCACTTACCGGCATTCGGAGTTTGGCTAAGGTCAGTAACCCGGTAGGGCCCATCGCCTATCCAGTGCTCTACCTCCGGCAAGAAACACACGACGCTGCACCTAAATGCATTTCGGGGAGAACCAGCTATCACGGAGTTTGATTGGCCTTTCACCCCTAACCACAGGTCATCCCCCAGGTTTTCAACCCTGGTGGGTTCGGTCCTCCACGAAGTCTTACCTCCGCTTCAACCTGCCCATGGCTAGATCACTCCGCTTCGGGTCTTGAGCGTGCTACTGAAACGCCCTATTCGGACTCGCTTTCGCTACGGCTTCCCCACACGGGTTAACCTCGCAACACACCGCAAACTCGCAGGCTCATTCTTCAAAAGGCACGCAGTCACGAGA
>NZ_JBIBEQ010000024.1:0-4207 GCF_042955215.1 Streptomyces sp. NPDC012466
CCGCTGGGAACGACGCGACGACATCCACGAAGCCTTCCTCGGCCTCGCCACCTGCCTGATCACCCACCGCCACGTCCAACGCCTTTGTTAGGACCTCTAAGACCTTCTGGATAGCGGGCAAGTCCAGCCTGTTTTCCTATATTTGGCTCGAATGTCTCCCCGGTGCGAGGTCCACGTGTGGTTCAGTGGCGTTGCCGAACAACGGCAGCAACATTCACTGCCTGATCCGAGACGGTCGCCTCCGCGCGACGGTGAGTACGCAGGTTATGCACCCGTTACTCGAAGAACCTGGGAGTGGTTGCCATGGTGAGACTGAAGGACACCTCGAAGGTGAAGAGCTGCACGAGGAAATTCGGCGCGGCCGTAACTGCAGCCGCGTCGGTTGCCGCGGGGATGGCCTTCGCGACGGCGCCCGCCACCGCCGCCACCACCGGCGTCACCGCCGCCCCCATCTCGATTGTGTATGGGGCGAGCTACTACAAAGGCACGGCCACTTGGTCCAACAGGTCGGTCGACGTCCAGGGATCATTCAAGGCCACCGGGTGTCGGCGGATGTACGCGCATGCGTGGGCAGGCGACACCGAGTTGGACTATAGGAGCACCTCCACCTGGTGCGACCGATCCGGGTCGGCGCCCTTTCCCCTTGAGGCGAACGTCGTCGGCGGGTCCGACAGCATCTGGGTCTACATGACCGACGCAAACGGGAATTACCTCAAAGGACAGACCTGCTACCGCAGCTCCGACATCTGCGTCGACGGCCTCCGACGCTAGTCGGCGTTGGTCAGCACCGCCTGGTCGAGCAGCTGGTGCCCGCGTGGCGTTGTCACGTTGTTGGGTGTGGGGGTGTCTGACGGTGTGCCGGGGCGTTGTGAAGTCGGGTTCCGGCTGTGTGCTCACGGCGCGGTGGGCAGGCTGGCGACTCCGGTGATCTGATCCAGATTGACAAGCGGACGGTCATTTCGGCTCGGTAGTCGTGTGCGGGGATCAGATCCCGGCGGGGTCGGAAGTGGGGCGTGATGCCGCTGAATGCGGACAGAAACCGCTGTGCTCCGCCCACGGAACGGAAGCCTTTCATCGCCCGTTCGCGCTGCCTCGTTGGCTGGTGACTGTTCTCCGCCCGGTTGTTCAGGTACTTCGACTGCCGATGCTCGACGGAGGACATGACCTCGCGGTGGGCCGCGCCGTAGGAACGCAACTTGTCGGTGACGATCACCCGCGGCACCGCACCGGTCTTCTTCAGCAGCCTGCGCAAGAAACGCCTGGCCGCGGCCTTGTCCCGGCGGTCAGCGTAGGCCTGCCCGAACTTGGCGCACCAGCGGCGTACCGTCTCGTAGGAGAGGACGATCCCGCGCTCGAGCATGAGCTCCTCGACCTCGCGGAATGACAGCGGGAAGCGGTGGTACAGCCACACGCAGCGGGAAATGACCGCGACCGGGTACCGGTGCCCCTTGTGTGACAGCGACACGGCCCGCACGCACAGCCCCCTCCAACACGATCAACCAGAAGATCATCCCACCCGGTCAACCAACGTGACAGCGCCCGATGTCGCGATGCTGCGGGCCGGAGGCGGCGTCGGGCTCAACCGCCTGATCGACGGCCAAGATCAGCGGACAGCGCCGCGTAGATGTACTCGCTGCCCCAGCGATCCCCGTCGAGGTCGTTCTCGACCAGGTGTGCCTCCCGGCGCATCCCGAGACGCTCACAGACCCGCACAGATCCGGTGTTCTCCACGTCCAGCCGTGCGTAGAGCCGGTGCACGCCCAGCGTATCGAAGGCAAACCCGGCCAGCGCTGCGGCCGCCTCGGTCGCGTAGCCGTGCCCCTGGTGACCTGGGTCGAGAGTCCAGCCGATCTCGGCCTGGGCCGCGCGGGCATCAGCCAGGGTGAGGCTCACCTCGCCAAGGAGGCCGGGCTCATCGCGTCGGCAGACAGCGAGCGCCAGCTTGTCCCCGTCGGCGCGCCAGACCGTCTGCGCCGCGCGCTCGGCGGCAACCTGGCCGCTGCGCTCACGCGTGTGCGTCGGCCGGTACAAGTAGCGTGCCACGCTCGGCAGGCTCTGGTAGGCGTACAGGTCATCGGCGTCGTCGGGAGTGAACAGACGCAGCGACAACCGGGACGTGGTCAACGGCAGCAGCGGGACGATGTCCAACCGGACCTCCGCAGGCGGATGTGGATCAAGTGTCGGCCTGATTTTCCCATCACGGCTGCCCGGCAGCCACGCCTTTTCAAGAGCAGCGCTTGGGCCGCCGCACTTCACCACGAGGCTCGACATCCCAGGAGTTGCTTACTGACCCACGCTCCTCGATCTTGCGTGAGCGTCTGCCGACGGAGTCGGCGGACCGTTCTTCATGATTTCTGGACGAGCAGAACCGAACCGGCCTGTGAGACGACCTGACGGCGGTCGCCCTGGACACGGACGCGTGGGTGCGACCCGATTGGCTCCCTCGCCTGGAAAGTGCTGTCTTCCTTGTAGCCAACAGCCCCCTCAGCAAGTCCTATCGTTGCAGGTCAAGGGACTTTCTGTGTTACTGATCAGCGCTTGGACAGCCCACCTCGTGAAAGCGCGACGTTAGCGCAGCTTGAAACCAGAGGCTTCACGAGTACCAGGTGGAGAAACCCGCACTGAAGCCATCCGCGCCATAGCCGTCGTCGCGGTTGCAGCCGGGTCTTCACGACACCCCGTAGATGGTGCCTGACACAGCCAGTTGCAGCCGCTTCTGCTTCAACAGCCGCACCACATCGTCGGTGTTTGAGAGCTGTTCGATCTCGCTGCGTGTCACCACGAGACTCTCCCGCTTCTGCCCCAGGGCGCGAGCGAGGATCTGGTGCGCGGCACTGCGATCAACCGCCTCCCCGGTAATCCCGGCCGCGGCAACCAGGATGCCCAAGGGCCGGCCCCGTCCCTCCAGCTTCGAGCTGAAGAGTGTCACCTCCGCCGCCCCCACAGGCTTCGACCAGTTCTTGCACTCCACCGGAATGATCTTGTCGAACTGGCGCAGTCCCTTGGGATCACCCTCGTTCCAGAAGGCGATGTCGATCTCCTCAGATGAGAAGTAGTCCCACTGGTTGCGAACGGTCACACTGATTCCGGGGACGAGTTCGAACTGGCGGGCGACCTCCGGCCTTCAACCGTGAGGACTACAAGGCTCGGCACGCGGTCGAGTGCGGCATCAACCGGCTGAAGCGGAACCGGGCGGTGGCAACCCGGTTCGACAAACTCGCGGTCCGCTGTGAGACCACTGTGCTCGTCGCCGCGATCAACGAATGGCTGTACCTGCCGGAAGTGTCGGTCCCGCATGTCATTCTTGCCGCGATCAGTCAGCGGGTTGAGGGGAGCCAGGGCCGATGGGGGCTGCGTACTACCGGGCCGAGAGTGAGAACGGCCACCACATCGACGACCCGTCCGAGGACGCGCTGTTCATGCTGATCGAGGACCTCAACGACTCGGACAACACGTTCGCCGTCATCCAGCCCGATGACGACGACCCGGCCTGGTTCACCTCCGTCGCGGTCGTGGACGAAGGCGGCTACGAGGTCGTCCGGCGCGACACCACCCGCCGTGCATCGGTCCGGTCGCCGCCCGCGGTCTGGACAGGGGCCACTCGTCGCAGCATCGGCCTCACCCCGGCCAAGGCCCACAAGCGCGCCGAAGACGACGGCGTTGACCGGAGCAAGAGCCGGGCAGCCACGCTGCCGAACCGCTGGCGCAGGTCCGTGCCCTGTTACAGCACCCTTTCGAGGAACGCCTGGGTTCGTTTCTCACGGGGATTGCCCAGCACTTCACGGGCGTCGCCGCGTTCCACCGCGACGCCGCCGTCCATGAACAGCACCTCGTCGGCGACCTCGCGGGCGAAGCCCATCTCGTGGGTGACGAGCAGCATGGTCATGCCGTTGCCGGCGAGGTCGCGCATGACGGCGAGTACTTCGCCCACGCGTTCGGGGTCCAGTGCGCTGGTGGGTTCGTCGAACAGCATGATGGTGGGTTCCATCGCGAGGGCGCGGGCGATGGCCACGCGTTGCTGCTGGCCGCCGGAGAGCTGGGCGGGGTACTTGTGGCCGCACCCCTCGAGGCCGACCTTGGCCAGCAGTTCCTGGGCCTGCTCCCGGCTGGCCGCGCGGTCCTTCTTCTGCACCAGCACCGGTCCGGACATGACGTTGCTCTCGGCGGTCATGTTGGGGAACAGGTTGAACTGCTGGAAGACCATGCC
>NZ_JBIBEQ010000025.1:0-2272 GCF_042955215.1 Streptomyces sp. NPDC012466
CCCCGCGGAGCGGGTACCCCATCGCTGCGCGATGGGCAAGCGAACACCCGCGCTGCGCGCGGGTGTTGCGCTCCCGCTCCGCGTGAGCGCTGCTGCTCGCTGCGCGAGCAGCCCACCGGCCCGGCTGCGCCGGGCCGGTGACGCTCCGTCCGCTGCGCTCCCGGAGCTCCGGGGCCTGCGGCCCCGCAAGGGTGGCTTACACTGCGCTCCAGCCACCCGAGCCGCTACGCGGCCAAAAGGCCGGCCCCGCTGCGCGGTGCGGCCAACGGGCCTACGGCCCGTGCAGCGAGGAGAGGGGTGGTCGGGGCCGGTGACACTGCATCAGGTGATGCAGTGTGTAGCTTGGCGGAACCGCCCCACTCCTTTGCTTCAAACTGCGTTCTCAGATTGACTCTGGAACCATACTCCACCCCCAGACCTTTTCACTTGGGCTGCTGCGCCAGCGTAGTTACCCCGCCATCCTCTGCTGCCTTCGTTCTCTGCGCGTCCGCAGGGCGCGTGGGACCGCTCCGCGTGATGAGCGGGCGGTGTTCACCGCTGCGGTGTATGTGCTCACCAGTGGGTGCGCCTGGCGGCATCTGCCGGAGACGTTCGGGGTCTCCCCGGCCACGCGCCTCGCCGGTTCACCGCCTGGACCACGGTCGGCGTGTGTGCGGCGGCTGCACCGGAAGGTGCTGGACAAGCTCGGTGCCAGGGGTGAGCTGGACTGGACCTCGGCGATCGTCGATGCCGCTTCGGTGCGGGCGCAGCGGGGGGCTCGCAGACCGGCCGAAATTCGGTCGATCGCGGCAAGAAGGGCAGCAAGCTGCACGTGTTGTCCGAGGCCCGGGGTATCCCGTTGGCGGTCGCTGTCTCCGCGGCGAACACTCACGACATCCATGCCCTCGAGCCCCTGGTGCGCGGCATACCGGCCCCCCGGTCCCGGCGTGGGCCCCGCAGGTGCCCAGCCAAACTCCCCGCGGACAAGGCGTATTTCTCCGCCGAACACCTCGCCTGGCTGCGGAGCCGTGGCATCGTCCCGCGTATCGCCCGCCCTGGGATCGAGTCGAGCGAGCGCTCGGGCGGCACCGCTGGAAGATCGAGCGGTCGATTTCGTGGTTGTTCGGCTACCGCCGGCTGACCGTGCGATACGAGCGCAAGGGCTCCCACTTTCTCGCGAAGCTCGCCAAACTCACCATGTGAGACGCGCTCTCAGGAAACGATCAAGGCGAAGCTGCCTTGGCAAAGAGCGGACCCCGTCAATGATGCGGCCACTCTCAACTCGCGCCTTCCTGCATCTGGTCCTCAGCGTTCTCGAAGCTCAGCAGTCTTCCGCGGATCGTCCGCCAGAATGCGGGCCGCGAGCTGCCGTACCTGCTGCTCCACGGACTGATCGCGGGTGACGAACAACTCGTACCCGTAGGAACATGTACGCTCCCCCGGTGCCTGGA
This sequence comes from Streptomyces sp. NPDC012466, assembly GCF_042955215.1. NCBI lineage: Bacteria > Bacillati > Actinomycetota > Actinomycetes > Kitasatosporales > Streptomycetaceae > Streptomyces > Streptomyces sp. NPDC012466. The sequence continues at coordinate 1,431 of NZ_JBIBEQ010000025.1, forward strand.
CCTGGTGGAACTCGACATCGACGCCCTCGGGGCTGGTGAGCTCCTCGGGGACGTCGGGCTCCTCGCGTCGTGGCCAGACACCCGTGAGAACGCAGCCCCACTGCTCGAACCAGCCGCTGCCCGCAAGGGTCTGCTCGAGCAGCCGGGCAACGGTGTCTACCGGCTCTTCCCAGCTGCGGTCTGCTGCGGCCCGCACGAGTTCGGCTTCGTACTGGGCAGCATCGAAGCGGATGTTCGCAGGCAAGGCAGTGATATCGCTGGTGTTTTCCCAGGCGTCCCAGATCACCCGGTCGCCCTCGCGGCGCATGGTGACGTATAGGGCGCCGCAGCAGCCGGCGGTGCAGGTGGGCTCGGTGATCATGGCCCTGCGCGGTTCCTCCGTGACCGCCAGCGGCCAGCTCTCGGCCGGGCCTGTCCAGTGTCGGCAACTGAGTGCCACCCCTTCCGGGTGGACTTCCTTCAGAACGTCTACGCCGTCGATCAAAGGCCGCACCTCGGCCCAGGGGTCCGCCGCCCAGTCGTCCGGGATCCTATGCTGCAAAGTCAAGGTACTGATCGCCAGCTGATCGGTCATACTCACATGATCGGTTGACGCCGCGCAGCCGCATACTCATTTCCTGGGTGTGATCAGCCTCGGCGGGTCGTGCCAGGGCGGCCACCGCTCGTGATCGAGAGGCTCGCCAAACTCACCACGTGAGACATGCTCTTAGAGGTCCTAACAGAAGCTGTTGATCATGTGACTGTCGACTTGGTTGCTCGTTGGTCTGGTCGTGGGAAAGAGGGAGTCGCGTCCGTGGATCGTCTCGGATGAACTGTGGTCGCTGATCGAGCCGTTGCTGCCC
>NZ_JBIBEQ010000026.1:0-1743 GCF_042955215.1 Streptomyces sp. NPDC012466
TTCATGGACGGCGGCGTCGCGGTGGAACGCGGCGACGCCCGTGAAGTGCTGGGCAATCCCCGTGAGAAACGAACCCAGGCGTTCCTCGAAAGGGTCTTGTAAAAGCGGCTGGGACACGCGGTAGCGGCTCCGGCAGCACGTCCGGACAAGACGCCGGCCGCTGCGGCTGACGTGACTTCCGCACCCTGCCGGTCCCGGTCTTCAACGCCCTCCAGTTCGACGTCGATCCGACCGTCACAGCGCTGACAGCGCCGTCGGCCGGGCCCCTGGTGGTGCCCGGCCGCCCTCACTTCGAAACTCCCCGCTAAGGACCCGACATGAAGACGATTCCCTACTGGATAGAAACCGCTGGGGCGTTTCCCGACCGGTCCGGCAAGCCGCTGACCGAGGACACCGACCTCGTGGTCGTCGGCGCCGGCCTGACGGGCCTGTCCACCGCCCTCCACTCCGCGCGCAAGGGCGCCCGGGTCACCCTGGTCGAGAAGGGCCAGATCGGCTCCGGTGCCTCCGCCCGCAACGGTGGCATGGCGAACCTGGGCTTCACCATCGGCGTGGGCCAGGCCATCCGCCGGTACGGCCTCGAACGGGCCCGCGAGATCTACAACTCCTACGGCGAGGCCGTGGACACCGTCGAGCGGCTCGTGAACGAGGAGTCCATCGACTGCCAGTTCCGTCGCGTCGGACGCCTCGGAGTCGCCTCCCGCCCCGCCCACTTCGAAAGCAAGAAGGCCCAACAGCGCGACCTGGCCAAGTACTTCGGACACGAGACCACCCTGGTCGGCAAGGCCGAGCTGCGTTCCGAGATCGGCTCCGACGCCTACCACGGCGGCCTGCTCGACCCGTTCAGCGCCGCACTGCACGTCGGCCGCTTCGTGCGCGGCATGGCCGAGGCGTGCGAGCGCACGGGTGTCGAGATCCACGAGCGCAACGCGGCCATCGGCGTGCGGCGTACCGCCGCCGGCCGGTTCGAGGTCAGCACCGAGCGCGGTGTCATCCGTGCCGGGCAGGTCATGATGGCCACCGACGCCTACACCGACAAGAACTTCCCGTGGCTGCGCCGCCAACAGGTCTGCGTGGGCAGCTTCATCATCGTCACCGAGCCGCTCGGCGAGCAGCTTGCCCGGGACATCATCCCCAAGGCCCGCCTCATCGTCGACTCCAACAAGGTCTGCCACTACTTCCGGCTCACCCCGGACAACCGGCTGCTGTTCGGAGGCCGCGCCCGTTTCGCGCCCTCCGACCCCACCTCGGACAAGAAGAGCGGAGCGGTCCTGTTCCGTGAGATGTGCGAGATCTTTCCCCAGCTCTCCCGGACCAAGATCGAGTACGTGTGGGGCGGCTCCGTCGGCTTCGCCATGGACCGCATCGTGCACGCCGGGCAGACCGGGGACGGCGTCTACTACTCCATGGGCTACGCGGGCCACGGCGTGCAGATGGCCACTCACATGGGGCGGGTCATGGCCGAGGTGATGGACGGTCACCCCGAGGTCAGCCCCGTCCGCGACATCGCCCCGCCCCGCATTCCCCTCTACAACGGCACCGCCTGGTTCCTGCCCTTCGCCGGCGCCTACTACAAGACGCTGGACCGCATCCGCTGACCGGTCGGCAGCCCCTCTACACGTACAAGGAGATACCCACGATGACTGTCGTCCGTGATGTTCCCAAGCAGTTGTTCATCGGTGGTGGCTGGCAGGACGCGGAGTCCGGCCGGACGCTGTCCGTCGACGACCCGGCCACCGGCGA
>NZ_JBIBEQ010000027.1:0-1289 GCF_042955215.1 Streptomyces sp. NPDC012466
ACCATGAAGTCGTGGTTGGCCGGATCGTAGGAGATGTTCCCCGAGCCGTCCTGCTTCTCGATCCCGCCGATCCGGTGCTCCAGACCCGGCGTGCCCGGAACCGCCCACGGGCGGGCCAGCGTCTGCGGGTCACGCTTGTAGGGCCAGAACACCTGCGAGCCGTCGTCGAGCGTGTGGTTGGGGCCCTGCGCGAACCGCACCCGCAGGTCGGGCAGCTCCTCGAGGTCCGGGACGCGCCACGGCTCGGAGCCGTTGGCCAGATACCCGTCGGACAGCAGGAACACCGGCGTCCGGTACGTCAGCGCGATCCGCGCCGCCTCCAGCGCGGCGTCGAAGCAGTCCGCCGGGGTGCGCGGCGCGACCACCGGCACCGGCGCCTCACCGTTGCGCCCGAACATCGCCTGCAGCAGGTCCGCCTGCTCCGTCTTGGTCGGCAGACCCGTCGACGGACCACCCCGCTGGATGTCCACGATCAGCAACGGCAGCTCCAAAGAGACCGCAAGACCGATCGTCTCCGACTTCAGCGCCACACCCGGCCCGGACGTCGTCGTGACCGCCAGCGAACCACCGAACGCCGCGCCCAGCGCCGCCCCGATCCCGGCGATCTCATCCTCCGCCTGGAACGTGCGCACCCCGAAGTTCTTGTGCCGGCTCAGCTCGTGCAGGATGTCCGACGCCGGCGTGATCGGATACGACCCCAGATACAACGGCAGATCCGCCTGCCGCGACGCCGCGACCAGCCCGTAGGACAGAGCGAGGTTGCCGGAGATGTTGCGGTACACCCCCGGCGGGAACGCCGTCGCCGCCGGCGCCACCTCGTAGGAGACCGCGAAGTCCTCCGTCGTCTCCCCGAAGTTCCACCCCGCCCGGAACGCGGCGATGTTCGCCGCCGCGATGTCCGGCTTCTTGGCGAACTTCGACTTCAGGAACCTCTCCGTGCCCTCGGTGGGCCGGTGGTACATCCAGCTCAGCAGACCCAGCGCGAACATGTTCTTGCTGCGCTCGGCCTCCTTGCGGCTCAGATCGAACTCCTTCAGCGCCTCCACCGTCAGCGTGGTCAGCGGCACCGGGTGCACGTGGTAGCCGTCCAGCGACCCGTCCTCCAGCGGAGACGTCTCGTAGCCGACCTTCTGCATCGCCCGCCGGGTGAACTCGTCCGTGTTGACGATCACCTCCGCCCCGCGCGGCAGATCACCGATGTTCGCCTTCAAAGCCGCCGGGTTCATCGCCACCAGCACGTTCGGCGCATCCCCGGGCGTGAGGATGTCGTGGTCGGCGAAATGCAGCTG
>NZ_JBIBEQ010000028.1:0-1104 GCF_042955215.1 Streptomyces sp. NPDC012466
TCCCGCCGGACGGTGTTGAGCCGGGTCAGCAGCGCGGTGATGGTGCGGCCCTCGCGTTCGGCCGCTTCCCAGTCACGGTGCCTGAGCTGGTACTTCTCCGAGTCCAGATACTCCTCACCGCCCTCCTTCAGCGGGGTGTTCTCACACAGCTCGTAACCGGAGTAGATGCCCCAGGACGGCGACAGCGTCGCCGCGAGCACCGCCCGGACCTCGAAGGCGGGCCGGCCCCCGTGCTGGAGGTAGGCGTGCAGGATGTCGGGGGTGTTGGGAAAGAAGTTCGGCCGCATGTACGAGGCGGCCTCACCCGACAGCTCCGTCAGGTACTCCGTCAGCTCCTGCTTGGTGTTGCGCCAGGTGAAGTACGTGTAGGACTGCTGGAAGCCGATCTGGGCCAGGGTGTGCATCATCGCCGGCCGCGTGAACGCCTCGGCCAGGAAGATCACATCCGGGTCGGTGCCGTTGACCTCCCCGATCACCCGCTCCCAGAACACCACCGGCTTGGTGTGCGGATTGTCCACCCGGAAGATCCGCACCCCCACGTCCATCCAGTGCCGCAGCACCCGCACCGTCTCGGCGACCAGCCCGTCCATGTCGGCGTCGAAGGCGATCGGATAGATGTCCTGGTACTTCTTCGGCGGGTTCTCCGCATACGCGATGGTGCCGTCCGGGCGGTGGTGGAACCACTCCGGATGCTTCTGCACCCACGGATGGTCCGGGGAGCACTGCAACGCGAAGTCCAGCGCCACCTCCATGCCCAGCTCCCGCGCCCGCCGCACGAACCAGGCGAAGTCCTCCAGCGTGCCCAGATCCGGGTGCACCGCGTCGTGCCCGCCCTCCGGCGAGCCGATCGCCCACGGCACCCCCACATCGTCCGGACCGGGAGAGAGCGTGTTGTTCTTCCCCTTGCGGAACGTCGTGCCGATCGGATGGATCGGCGGCAGGTACACCACGTCGAAACCCATCGCCGCGATCGCCGGCAACCTGCGCGCCGCCGTACGGAACGTGCCGTGCGGCTGCTCGCGCGTGCCCTCCGAGCGCGGGAAGAACTCGTACCACGAGCCGTACAGCGCCCGCTCCCGCTCCACCAGCAGCGGCAACGGCTCG
>NZ_JBIBEQ010000029.1:0-1000 GCF_042955215.1 Streptomyces sp. NPDC012466
AACATCGTCACCACCACCGACGCCGCCGGCGTCATCGAACCCCTCCTGCGCGGCGGGCAGATCCGCAAACTCTCCTTCACCGGCTCCACCGCCGTCGGCCGCATCCTGCTCGCCCAGTGCGCCGACACCGTCATCCGCACCAGCATGGAACTCGGCGGCAACGCCCCCCTGATCGTCTTCGACGACGCCGACCTCGACACCGCGGTCGAGGGCACCATGGTCGCCAAGATGCGCAACATGGGCGAGTCCTGCTGCGCCGCCAACCGCATCTACGTCCACACCTCCATCGCCGAGGAGTTCGCCGCCCGCCTGACCGCCCGCATGGCCGCCCTGAGCGTCGGCCCCGGCACCGAACCGGGCACCGACGTCGGCCCCCTCATCGACGCCACCGCCCGCAGCAAAGCCCACGACCTCGTCCAGGACGCCGTCAAGCGCGGCGCGACCGTCCTGACCGGCGGTGAACTGCCCGAAGGCCCGGGCTGCTTCTACCCGCCCACCGTCCTGGCCGGCCTCACCGCCGAGGCCGCCATCAACGACACCGAGATCTTCGGACCCGTCGCCGCCCTGATCACCTACGACACCGAGGACGAAGCCGTCACGGCCGCCAACGACACCGAATTCGGCCTGGCCTCCTACCTGTTCACCCAGAACCTCGACCGCGCCCTGCGCGTCGCCGAACGCCTCGAAAGCGGCATGATCGGCCTCAACACCGGCCTGGTCTCCAACCCCGCCGCACCCTTCGGCGGCATCAAGCAGTCCGGCCTGGGACGCGAAGGCGGCCGCGTCGGCATCGACGAGTTCCTCGAATACAAGTACATCGCCGTCCCCGTCGGAGCCTGACATGCCCGACCGACTCGTCATCCTCCACCGCGGCAACCGCCCACCCGCCACCGCACTCATCGAACGCCTCACCGACACCGTCTACGCCACCGAAGAGGAACTGCCCTACCTCCTCCCCGGCGCCGACGCCCTCCTGGCCTGGGTCACCATCACCCCCGCC